>CAWHIT010000004.1:0-694734 GCA_963829495.1 uncultured Alphaproteobacteria bacterium | reverse complement strand
CTTGCTCAACTGTAACCAGCTTCGTTACCGCGGAATTAAAAGCCAACCTCGATTCGAACAGAACCCCTCCGACCACGGCCCGAGTTAATCAATAGAGGCGCTGTTGCCTTGATGCAGGCGCGAGTTGATTACGCGGGAGAGGCTCATTCCTGGCACTTTTGATTGCAGCCGCGAGTTTGAGGGTTTGATCATTGACCTTTGCTGCTAACTCGTGCCGCGCCGGCGTCAGTAAGGGCGCTACGGTGAGGACAGCAACGAAATGTGCAAGCGAGAGCCCGACAGTGAATTTCCACGGCATAGTGATCATCAATGTCAGCCGAACTCTCTCCTGCGTTTGCGTTTCAAAAAGTCGCCTCAGCAACCACGCATTTGATGAACAGTTTAGGGGGCAACGCCCGACATCGTCGCGAGCGGGGAAAGCTGTGTTCAATATCAGGCGTTGCCCGGGCCACGCTCGTGGGGAGGCGAGCAAAGGCCCGCACTAAGGAGGCTCCGGGGCAGTGGAGCCGTCCTTAAGCAAATTCTGTTCTAGCCTTCGATGTCCTCCGCGTTTCCAAGCATCAGCCACTCTTCGGGAATGTTGTAGTAGCCGCAGACTTCGTGCAGCATCTCATGGTCTGGCGTTGCGAAGGAAACATGCGCTGCTTCCAGAGCTTCGCCTGCCTTCGGATTGAGGCCGCAGGCCCCATAGAAATGCCTGCGATCGATGCCGAGAGCCGCTCTTGCCAGTTTTATTCTGAACGCCAACGCACGAGCGGAACTGTCATCGGGGAGCGCATTGCCGTGCCATGCTTTGAGTTCGGTGGCGTGGACGATACGCCCGAGCTTCGCCAGCACAATAAAGACCTCATCCAAAAGCTCGTTTGGCAACGTCCCCGGATAGAGCGGGTGGTTAAGGCCGGCTTTCGATGTAACAAGCAACCACTCCCCGGCAAGCTCGTCGCTCGACAAGGGCTCTTGCCGCATATGGGGATCACAGCCGGCGCCAATGGCTGCCTGAACCCAGATCTCGGCACGGCGATCCCCTGCAAGCGCTTTAACGTCGATCACGCTCAGAGATCGAAAGCTGCAGATGATTGCCTCAGCGGCAGCTGAACTTTTACGCATGACACGCTCCTACCAGCCGCTACGCGTGCGCTCTCGCTCGCAGTTCCCAACGCATGACCGGCTTCAATGATGGATACAGTTGCAGATTGCGCTTGCCGCTCTTGCGACAGCAGCGCATGGTTCGGTTAGTAGATAGAGACGGAAGGGTTCGCATAATTCGCATTACTTTTTTATCCATGCTCCCTCTTCCGTGATTGCTACTCAATCATCAGTCAGAGACGAGATCGTTTTTTACCGGTACTCTACAAACAAGACACAAACGCATACCTTACCATTACTCATACATACAGGCCGACAAACACGATCAGCGTCTAACGCAACTTGATCTCTTCTTGTATCTCTGAACTCCGTGCCATTGTTTATGTCCTAATTGTTAAAGGTCTCTTTCCTCTAGCGCAAGCCCAAAAGCTGCCATATTTGCCAAAATCTCGCCGTAATTCACAGTCTTGGCCTAAGCCATTGTTTTTGAGTGTTGATTTTGCCTGTGGACAATATCTCTGCTTACTCCCCCGCCACAACCACGCGCTCCAACCTTGGCTTCGAATTATCCCCGCGCAATCGTAATCGAAAACCGCCCCGGCGATTGCCTTATTGACCGAGCCAGGCCGGACATCGAGCCTATTTCGAGAGTGTCCGCTGTTGTGGAATGAACCACCGTTCTCACCCACCGCCAGCCCATTACTCGAAACAGGGCGTTCGCATTTCCACACCCATTTTCTGATAGGCAGTCGGTACCTGTATGGAGTTGTGGAGCATCACCTTGCGCCAAACATGCATTGCGCGGCGCCGGCCCATTTGGCAAAGTTACGAGGCATTGCGCGGGCGTCGCGGGCCAAAAGCCGAAGCGCGGCTTGCTCGGCCAACAAAACCCGAAAAAGAAAGCCGCAAACGAGAATTCAGTGGCTTAGATGTTGCAGATTTATTAAATGCCATGGGAGGGCTCTATGTCGTTACCTACGAAGGATAATTTTTATCTAGAAGAATACAAGTCTGTAAGAAGTGAAATTGCGAAAAGAATCGAACAACGGTTTAATATTCAAAAGTGGACACTTATTGCTTCTGGAGCGATCTACGGTGCAGCAGCCACTACCAATGGTCTCAAAATTAACGAAGACCAAGTGGGAGCAACATGGGCGCTTTGGTGGCTTCCCTTTTTTTCTAGTCATAGTTGGAGCAGGATCTTTTTTTATATGATTTTATACCCGGTTCACGCCAGAACCCGAAAATCCTTTGGGTCTATGACACGGAAGTTGTCGGTGACCGAATTGCAGAACTCCTGCCAGTTTTGCGGGACTTCCTTGCGCAGGAAATTGAGCACCTCCCCGGCGAATTCCCTGGAAGTGGCGTAACATTTGTTGTGCGTCACATGCTTGTGCATCGCGCCCCACAGCCGCTCGATTGGGTTCAAATGCGGGCAGTAAGCCGGGATGAAATGCAGCCGGATTCTGCGGCCAGGCTGGGCCAGCCAATCTTGCACAAGCCTGGCGTGATGATAGCGCGCATTGTCCAGAAAAACGTGGATGACCGCCAGCAGCGGGTACAGCGTTTCGAGCGCTTCCAGCAGCCTGATCGTCGAGGCGGCGTCGATGGTTTCGGCCTCGATCATGCGGGTTTCCCCGGTCTCTAAGTTAAGAGCGCCGTGAATGTTGATGCGCTGCCGCCCGCTTGTCTGCTCAATCGCCAGATTGTCCTCTTTGGGCGCCCAGCAGCCGACGGGCCGCGCCGCATGGGTCGGATGCACAGCATCCACGAACAGCACGGCTTCGTCTGGACCAAAGGAGTTCTGCAGCTTCTCGTAAGCGGCGATGAACGCCTGCTGCTTTTCAGTATTGAGCTTGCGGCCAATGACTTCCGGCTTGTGGTACTCAAGTCCAAGCCGGTGCAATAACGCGATCAATCCGGCGCGACTTTCGTAAACAATGCTAAATTCCCGCTCAATAAAGGCTCCAACTTGCCGCGTTGTGCGCGGCAAGGCCTCGGCAACGTAAGCCTTCAGCGCCTCCTCTTGCACCATAGAAAGACGGCTTGAACTGCCTCCGGCATCGAACCGTTCGAGCCCAGCGATCCCGCGCTCGTCATAAAGCTTGCGCCAGCCTCTGACCGTGTCGTCGTCAAGATAAAGAACCTCGGCCACCCGCTCGCAGCTCAACCCGTCATCCAGAAGCAGGATCGCATTCGCCCGGCGTGCAAGCCGATGCTCCGCCAAGCCGTCGCGTGCCCACGACAGCAGTTCTTTCCGTTCGGCAGCGCTCAGAAATCCCCGGCGAATCATGCCTCATACCGAGATCCTGTTCGCGTAACTTCGCAAGCACTTTCTCTCGGGTTCTCAATGAGTTGGGGTATAGCTGCAATTGTTTGCGCTCACTCAAGGGTGACAAACGGTTTCGCCCTCCTCGGGTCACCCGTTTCGTGGGTGCCGCCAAGTCGAATTTGGCCACTCCGTCCACACCTCTTAAAAGCTGACAAGCTCCCAATTTCTTTGCTTTTGTCGCGAGCCAAGGTGCCGCAAGCAGCGCGAAAAGATGGGGCGTGCAAAGTCGAAAGCTCTCTACTAACCTGATCATACAAAAGAAAACGTACCAGGGACGGAAGCGAGGCACAAAGTGACAACAGCGACTGTGGAAGACGTGCAGGCCCCGGCCGTGGGGGCCAGGAAGCCGTTTTACAAGCTTCTCTACGTGCAGGTGCTTGTCGCGATCTTCCTCGGCGCTGCCGTCGGATGGCTCTTCCCCGAGTTCGCGACGCAAGACGGCATCAAGGCGCTCGGCGATGGCTTCATCAAGCTGATCAAGATGGTGATCGCCCCCATCATCTTCTGCACCGTGGTTTCCGGCATCGCCCATATGCAGGACGCGAAGAAGGTGGGCAGGGTCGGCGTCAAGGCGCTCCTTTATTTCGAGGTGGTTTCCACCTTCGCGCTGGCGATCGGTCTTATTATCGGAAACGTCGTCCAGCCGGGCGCGGGCTTCACCGGAAAGCCCGATGAAGCGGCCGTTGCGAAATTCGCCAATCCAGCCGCGCATCAGAGCACAGTCGAGTTCTTCCTCAATATCATCCCGGACAGCGTCGTTGGCGCATTCGCCAAGGGCGATGTGTTGCAAGTGCTCTTGTTTGCGATCCTTTTCGGTTTCGCGCTCATGGCCATGGGAGATCGGGCCACCGTAGTGCGCACCTTTATAGACGATGCTGCGCACGCCATCTTCGGCGTCATCGCCATTGTCATGAAAGTGGCGCCCATCGGTGCCTTTGGGGCGATGGCTTACACGATCGGCAAGTACGGTCCGACGGTACTCGGGAATCTCGTCAGCCTTATCGCCGTTTTCTATCTCACATCGGCGCTGTTCGTTATCGTTGTGCTGGGAACGATCGCGCGCATCGCTGGCGTCAATATCTTCAAGTTTCTCTATTATATCAAGGACGAGCTGCTCATTGTGCTCGGCACGAGTTCGTCGGAAAGCGCACTTCCGCAGCTTATGGAGAAGCTCGAGCGTCTGGGCTGTTCGAAGTCCGTCGTTGGTCTCGTGGTCCCCACCGGCTACTCGTTCAACCTGGATGGCACCAACATCTACATGACGCTCTCGACCCTTTTTATCGCGCAAGCGCTCGGGATCCATCTCAGTTTAGGGCAGCAAATGACGATACTCGTAGTGGCGATGCTGACCTCGAAGGGCGCAAGCGGCGTCACAGGGGCGGGCTTCATAACGTTGGCTGCGACGCTCGCCGTGGTGGATCCCCGCCTTGTACCCGGCATGGCGGTTCTGCTCGGCATCGACAAGTTCATGAGCGAGTGCCGGGCTTTGACGAACATCATCGGCAATGGCGTCGCGACAATTGTGGTCTCCCGATGGGAGAATGAGCTCGACCACGACATGTTGAAGGTGCGATTAGGCCAGAGTATCGATCCAGCCGATATTTCGACTGCGGTTACGACGGGATAAGGCCCCCAAAGCTTGTGGATGCGATGACTGGCCCGAAGCCATTCATACAAAATCGGGATCAGGCGTCGGGAGCGCGCCTAAACCGACGCGTAATCGAGGCAGTGGCATGAATGTTTTACTATTCATCGCCGCTGCCGGGATCCTGGGCGGCGCCATGAATGCCCTGGCTGGCGGCGGCTCTTTTGTCACCCTGCCGGTTCTGGTCGCGGCTGGTGTGCCGTCCCTCAACGCGAACGCCACGAACACGGTTGCCCTCGTGCCGAGCGCGCTCGCATCGGCTTTTGCGTATCGCTACGATTTTCAGGGGTTCGACGATGTCAAGCTGTCGGTGATGGCGATCGTAAGCGTTATCGGCGGCGCTATCGGTGCTGTTCTGCTGCTCTACACCTCACAAGCGGTATTCGATAAGATGTTTCCGTTCTTGCTGCTGTTCGGCGTACTGGTCTTTGCCTTTGGCCGCAAACTCGGCGAAGAACTGCGCAAGAGGATGACCATCCATCCCCACACCTTGCCGGCGGTTCAATTTGCTCTGGGCATTTACGGCGGCTATTTCGGCGGCGCGGTCGGCGTGATGATGCTGGCGGCCTGGAGCGTTCTGACGGCCGCGCCGATCAATGCGATGCAGGCCACGCGCAATTTGTTGAATGCCGCGATGAACGCCACGGCCTCGCTTCTTTTCATCCTCGGCGGCCTCGTCTATTGGAAGCCGATGGCCGTGCTTTTGGTCTCGTCGACAATCGGCGGCTATCTCGCCAGCCTTTTCGGCCGCAAGCTCAATCCTGCTCACGCCCGTATCGCGATTTCCTGCCTCAATGCAGGGATCGTCATGGTGGTCTTCTGGCGTCAATTCGGATGAACTCCTTTGCACCCTGTGCCTGAATGCGCCCAGGATCGGTGAATGCCACGAGCGCCATTAGGGCCAGAGTATAAGCTGCCAGCCCTGTTAGCCTCCGACTTGTGCGTGACAATTCCCTGCTCTTCCTATTAACAAACAAATGACGTTCACATGAGATGAGCAAATGCGACTGCCGCGCTTCCCAATGCGCAAAGATGGGCATTTAGTATGACCTTACGCCAAAGGTGCTTGGCCTGGTGGGGCTCGGCCGTCGAGCATATCAAGGATGTGAGTTTGCGAGCCGCTTATCGGATCGGCGTTTCCCTGCAATCGCACGCCGAAAAGACCCCGCCGAGCGCAAATGTTGAGCCGCTTCCGTTCGTGGAAAGCCGAAGACCCCTTTCAATGCAGTTTTCCGATCATCCGCTCTACGTCAGCCTGGCGAAGCACTTGGCGGTTCCCCGTCTTTTCAAGTTCAGCAACCCTTTCTATCGCTGCCATGACGCCCAGAATGGGGTTGAAACCGTGATGGCGGGCAAGACCTACCTCAACTTTGCGTCTTATGACTATCTGGGTCTCAACCAGCACAGCGCTGTGAGGAAGGCGGCGAAAGAAGCGATCGATCGCTATGGCGCAAGCGTTTCGGCGAGCCGAATCGTTGCAGGCGAACGCCCGCTTCACGGCCGTCTCGAAGCGGAGCTGGCGGCTATCTATGAAGCGGAGAGTGCCGTCACGTTCGTCAGCGGACACGCCACCAACGTTTCAACAATCGGCACGCTGATGTCGGCTGACGACGTCATCATCCACGATGAGCTTTGCCACAATAGCGTGATGGTCGGGATCAAGTTGTCCCGCGCCGAGGCGCGAGCCTTTAAACACAACGATATGGCGGCCCTTGAAAAAGCGCTCGCGGCAAGCCGGCCGCGCCACGCCCGCGTGCTGGTCGTTGTGGAGGGGCTTTATTCAATGGACGGCGACATCGCGCCCTTGCCTTCCATCTTGCGCTTGAAACGTCAATACAACGCCTGGCTGATGGTCGATGAGGCTCATTCCCTTGGCGTACTCGGCGCAAGCGGAAAAGGGACGGCCGAGCATTGGGGCATCGACCCTCGCGAAGTCGACATTTGGATGGGGACATTGAGCAAGGCGCTGGCGTCTTGCGGAGGCTATGTCGCAGGCAAGCGCGAACTCATTGAGATCCTGAAGTATCGGGCCCCGGGCCTTGTCTATTCGGTCGGGTTGTCGCCCCCGCTGGCTGCTGCGGCGTATGAGGCGCTGCAAATCCTTGGGCGCGAGCCGGAGCAAGTCGCCCGCTTGCAACGGAACGGAAAGCTGTTCTTGTCCCTCTGCAGGGACGCCGGTTTCAACACTGCAACAAGTGAAGGCTATGCCATCGTTTCCATAATCGTCGGCGATATGCTCAATGCGGGGCGTCTCGGCGACCGGCTTCTCGATCGCGGATTGAACGTCCTGCCCATCATTTATCCAGCGGTCCCGATGAAATCCACGCGCTTTCGCTTTTTCATTACAGCTGAGCACACCGAAGCGCAAATCCGTACCGCGGTCAGGATCATGAAAGAGGAACTGGCCATGCCGGAGCGCCAGAAAGTGGCCTGATATTGCAGTCGGTGGCCTAAGGTTGCAAGGGCTGGAACCTGGCGGGATCGAGGGTGTGAAGCTGTGATCGGCTCAATCGTCATAACCGGCGCGACTCGCGGCCTTGGCAGGGCACTCGCTCTTCGCTATGCGCGGGAAGGAATCAGGCTGGGCCTCCTGGGGCGCGACAAGCAAACCCTTGATGAAGTCGTCGATGCCTGCCGGGCTCGCGGTGCCATCGTTGAGGCTGCGCTCATCGATGTACGCCAACCCGCCGCGCTCAGCGATTGGATTGAGGCATTCGACAAAACCGCCCCCATCGATCTTCTCATCGTCAATGCAGGCGTGTTCTCGGGCCACGGGCGCCATGAGCCCGAGAGCGGCCAGGAAATCAGAGACATTATCAGCGTAAATCTTGAGGGGGCGATCGCCACGGTGGGCGCCGTCTTGCCGATGCTCAGGGCACGCAAGCGCGGGCATCTTGCGCTTATCGGCTCGCTCGCGGCTCTCTATCCGTTAGCCGATGCGCCCGCCTATAGCGCCAGCAAGGCCGGACTGATGAGCTATGGCGAGGCCTTGCGGGAGTGGCTCGCCGAGGAAAACATCGCCATATCGCTTGTCTATCCGGGTCATATCGAAACGGCGCAAGTAGCCGACCATGTCGGCGCGTTGCCGCTCTTGATGTCGCCCGAGCAGGCGGCTGAAATAATCGTCCGCGGCCTCGACCGCCAGCGGCCCGTCATCGCGTTTCCCAGGCGGCTTGTCTGGCTTATCCGATTGAGCCGAATGATCCCATGGCGGTGGCGGGTAAGGCTTGGGTCGGGCGCTCGGTTCTATGTAAACAAATGAGGAAACGATCGAACTCTTTGCGATGCGGCTGCCCGCAACATTGCGTTTGTTGCTGGTCATCCCCGTCCGATGCCGTTTATCGGCTCACCGCACGCGTGCCTTCGACCTAAAGCCGTGCGTTTTTGCGGGTCGGCCTTTCGGCAAAATCGCGGAAGACGGCGTGAGAGCGGATCGCGGCGGAGCGGCCATGTAGAGGCATAGACAGATTTGGCCGCGCCCGGCGAAGATCCGTCTATTTCCGCGCTCCTTGCTGCTGTCGCGATCATAGGGGGCGAGCCCGGCAAGCGCCACGGCCGCCGGGCTTGGGATCTGCCCGAATTCCGGGACGACAAAGTTTGCCTCGTGATTGCGTCGCAACCGATTGCGCTTTTACGCACTTCGCTCTAGGCGATAAGCTGCAGCCCCGCGACTTTGCCGTAATAGTCGTTGCCCCGGATGAGGTCGTGGTGCGTGCCGAACGCTTCGACGCGGCCATCCTGGATGAGCGCGATCCTGTCGGCCTGCCTGATGGTGGAGAGCCGGTGCGCGATGACCATGATGGTTTTCCGCCCGGCCTGTGCATGCATGTATTCGCGGACCAGTTCCTCGTTCTCGGCGTCGAGCGCGGAAGTAACCTCGTCGAAAAGCAGGATCGGGGCATCCTTGATGATGGCCCTCGCAATGTTGAGCCGCTGGGCCTGACCGCCGGAAATGAGCGAGCCCAACTCGCCCACAAAGGTGTCGTAGCCTCTTGGCAGCTTCATGATGTGGTCGTGCAGCCCGACTGTCTTGCAGGCCGCGAAGACCGCGTCATCTGAAACACTTCCACGGCGGAGAGTGAGATTATCCCGGATCGAACCGCTGAATATGAAGTTCGACTGCCCGACATAGGCGATGAGATCGCGGATCTCGGTTACCGGCATATCCGTGATGTCGCGGCCGCCAACGAGGATGCGTCCCTCCTGATGGCGGTGGAAGCGCAACATAAGCGAGAACACGGTCGACTTGCCGGCACCGGACGGCCCGATCAGCGCCACCATGTCTCCAGGGGTGACATTGAGCGTGAAAAACTCAAGGACGTTCACACCCGGTGAATATCCGAAGCTGACATCCTCCATCACGATCCCCAAGCCGCCCTCCGGAGAAGGCAGGGCGGTGTATCCGGCGCCCTTTGCGGGAGCCTCGATGTCGGGGGTATTGTCTTCCAGCAGGCTGTGCACCAGGCCGACACCGACCAGTGAAGACTTGAGGGTGACGCGGAGCTGGCTCAGACGCCGGGCCGGATCCATCGCAAGCAGCATCGCCGTAATGAACGACATGAACGTGCCCGCGTCGTAATTGCCGTAGATGGTGCGGTATCCGGCGTAGAGGATCGTAAGCCCGACGGCGATGCCACCCAGGCTATCGATGATGGGAACCGGCGCGTTCTCAAGCGCCGACACCTTGTTGGAGCGGTCCTTGATGCTTTCGATAACGGCGTCGACCTCGCTCTTGATCACCGGCTCAAGATTGTAGGACTTGATGACCTTGAAGCCCTGAACGGCTTCGCGAACATGCTTGTTCAGCTCGGCGATGGACTGCATCTCCTGCTGCATCAAGCTCTTGATGCGCTTCAGGAGAAGCGTGATGCAGAAAAAAGTCGGCGGCACCGCGATCAGGCATATCAGCGTGAGCACGAGGTCCTGCTGAACCATGACGAACGCAAGCGAGAGAACCGTCGCCGCGTCCCGTGCGCCTGCGAGGATGACGCGATTGAGGATCGCCCCAAAAGCGCCCGCCCCCATGCTGATGCGCATGATCAGCTCGTCCGACGAGTAGCGGTCGAAAAAGCCGGCCTGCTGCACAAGCACGTGGTTGATCATCCGCTCCTGTGTTCTCGCGACCAAGTCGTTCGCGATGCGCGCGGAGAGCACGGATTGCCAATAGGTCGAGGCGCCCTTCATCAGGAACGCAACCAGCACGAGCAGGAATATGGGCAGCAGCATCGACCCTTCCTTCGTCAGGAAAAGGGTGTTGACGACGTCCCGGACAAGCCAGGCGGCCGCTGCAGTGGCTACTGATGCCACGCCGATAAGAAGAAGGATCAGCCCGTATTTGTATTTGTAAACGGGGAAATAGTCGCGAAAGATCGAGACGAAGACGCGGAAGTCGCCATCGCCCAAAAAGCGCGCGAGCAGTTTTTTTCCGAGTTGCCGGAAAATCATAGCTTGTCCGTCCCCCTGCTTGGTTTGCCGCAGCGATACACCGTGCTCATTGGCTGGGCAAGGCCGGGTAAAAGGTCGGTCTTGCGCATCGGGGTTGTATGGCAATCGACAAAAGTGGCTGATCCAAAAGGTATTTTTCATAACGAAGGCTTCCGATTGACCGAAAGCCAGCTCCGGAATCAACAACAGGAAAATTGCGGCGGGAGGGTGATAAGCTGCTCGCGTCAAGGCGCCGGGCGCAGCTGGCGCCTCGAAAGCCGCCTGAAACGATGCTGGCGGACGAATCGCCAGGGAACGAGCTTGCGTTCAGCCGGGCACGAAAAAGGCCGCGGAAAAACCGCGGCCCGTGAGACTGGCTGTTCACAACAGCCGATTTCGCCCTGCCTTCGGCAAAGGCTCAATCCATGCGCGCTAGGCTGACGTCAGAGGCTGCTCGAACATCTCCGTGGCGCGCAAAAGCTGCTGCTCCAGTGCTGTGGTCCCACTAGACATCGGATCACCTCCTTTCGGTTGTTGCTTCTGAGATGAGGATGACACTAGAACCAAAATATGTAAAGAGGATCAAAATTTCTGCTCAACCTCTAGACATATCGACTTTTTGAGGAGCGCACTCGGTGCTCCTGCGGCGGTGCCCAGCCTTGCACCAGGAGCGCCAGAAGCATATTCTTGCACCGCATCCCCGATGACGGAGACTTGACCATGGCTTTCCTGTCCGACGCGCTTGCCCGCGTGAAGCCCTCGCCGACCATCGCCGTATCGTCCAAGGCGCGCGAGCTGAAAGCGGCGGGCAAGGACGTGATCAGCCTCGGCGCGGGCGAGCCCGATTTCGACACGCCGGACAACATCAAGGAAGCGGCCATCAAGGCGATCCGCGACGGCAAGACCAAATACACGAACGTCGACGGCATTCCGGAGCTGAAGGACGCCATCTGCCGGAAGTTCAAGCGCGAGAACGGCCTCACCTATAAGCCGGGCCAGGTCATGGTTTCGCCCGGCGGCAAGAAGGTGATCTTCAACGCCATGATGGCGACGCTCAACCGCGGCGACGAGGTAGTGATCCCGGCGCCCTATTGGGTGTCTTACCCTGACATCGTCTTGCTGGCGGGCGGCACGTGCGTGCTCGCCGAGGCCGGGATCGCGACGAAGTTCAAGCTCAGCCCCGAGACGCTGGAGCAGGCCATCACGCCGAAGACGAAGTGGCTCATCTTCAACCATCCCTCGAACCCGACAGGCGCGGCCTATACGCGCGCGGAGTTGAAGGCGCTGACGGATGTGCTGATGCGGCATCCGCATGTGTGGGTGCTCTCCGACGACATGTACGAGCACCTCATCTATGACGGCTTGGAGTTCACCTCGCCGGCGCAGGTCGAGCCGGGGCTTTACGAGCGCACGCTGACCATGAACGGCGTCTCGAAGGCGTATGCCATGACCGGCTGGCGCATCGGCTATTGTGCCGGGCCGGAGCATCTCATCAAGGCGATGACGAAGCTGCAATCGCAGACGACCTCGAACCCCACAAGCATCAGCCAATGGGCCAGCGTCGAAGCGCTCAACGGGCCGCAGGATTTCCTGAAAGAGCGCGCCCAGAGTTTCAAGGAGCGGCGCGATCTCGTGGTCTCGATGCTCAATCAGACGAAGGGCATCGAGTGCCCGACGCCCGAGGGTGCATTCTACGTCTATCCGTCCTGCGCCGGTTTGATCGGCAAGACGACGCCGAAGGGCAAGAAGCTCGAAAATGACGAGGATGTGGTGACCGCGCTCCTGGAAGACGAAGGCGTTGCGGTTGTTCACGGCG
Organism: uncultured Alphaproteobacteria bacterium; assembly: GCA_963829495.1. Lineage (GTDB taxonomy): Bacteria > Pseudomonadota > Alphaproteobacteria > Rhizobiales > Rhodomicrobiaceae > Rhodomicrobium. Next base: position 682,431 of record CAWHIT010000004.1, on the reverse strand, counting down.
CGGCTTTCGGGTTGTCGCCCTATTTCCGCATCTCCTATGCCACGTCGACTGCCGAGCTTGAGGAATCCTGCCGCCGCATCCAGCGCTTCTGCGCGAGCCTGGATTAGGCGGCCGTTATCGTCATGGCCCGGCTTGACCGGGCCACCCGGGAAATAAATCTCAGGTTGCGGTATGTTCATGGATGACCGGGTCGAAGCCCGGCCATGACGGAAATGCCCGTCGTGCAGCGATTAGCGCCATCTGCGGTGGCGGTCCACTCTTCGGCGGTCATGGCTGTTTGCCTTGTTTGCATCCCACCCGATTAGGAAAGGATCGTAGCGAAAAGCGCCTTGCCGAAAGCTTAATGGCTTTAAGTCATTGTTTCCATTGTATAAATTCCAGGAATGACCATCCCTCGCCGCAGGCCAGTAGGCGCGATCATGGTTAATTCGAAACTTGCAAACATATTTAACGGACTTTTCCGCGTCCAATTCCGTCCAAAAATAGAGTGCGTTAACCCTACAGAAAGTTCAGCATTTTCAATGGCTTATCGCGTACAGCCTAAGGCGGGCCTGTCAGCCTTTCACGATTTGTTAACGTATTTCGGGCGATTTGGACCTGAACTTTAACCTTCTTGCGTCGCCGTTAACCATGCAAATATTAACGGAGGGCGCGGATCATCAAGGGAGGAAAGGCTTCACCTGGAGACTTGTTGGTTAGGTCCGGAGTTCTCCTCGACTCTACCCCTGTTACGGCGCTACTTCGCGGCGGAAGCGGCAGGCGGCTGCGTCCCCCGACGCATCCCCGCAATACTATGTCCCGCCGAGATTCCGGTTACGCCAATAATACGGCTCGCGGCGTCCATGCGCGACCGCGCCTATGGTGATTTCCCCGTCTTCTACCCGGTAAATAAGATAATAAGGAAATCGTTTGAGGTTGTAGCGGCGCGCGCCCCGTTTCGTTCTGGGCGAGGCTTCGGGAAACTCGGAAATGAAGTCAGCGCGGCGCCGATTTCTTCGTAAAGTTCGTCTCCGAGGCCGGGTTTGGATTTGTCATAATGACCGGCCGCTTCTTCAAGCTCTTGGAGTGCCGCCATCAGAAACCGCGTCTTCATTTCGGCGCGCGGCGCCGCTTGACCTCTTCCCAGCTGAGTGCGCTCATCTCGCCGCGATCGTAGGCGCCGAACCGGTCCGCCGCTTCGCGATCCCAAGCATCCGCCGCCTGGTCATCGCCGCGAAAGATGCTCAGATTGATACGCTCGACAAGCTCAATGCGCGCTTCAGGCGTAAGTTTGGCCGCTTCTTCGCTGAGGAGCCTGACACGTTCGTTCATGAAACAAATATGCGCTCGCCCCGGCTGGGTTGGCAAGGGCTACCGGCGCCTCCTGCGGCCGCGTCCACTCGCTGATGTCCCACAGTTTCAGCGTTTTGTCCCCGCCCGAGAGCGCGAAGCGGCCATCGGGCGAAAGGGCACCGAATTGATGGTGTCCGTACGGCCCGAAAAGCTGCGCAGCTCGCCGCATCAGACAGATAGGAGGATGGATAGTCCGAAGAGAGCTGACAGCCTTCCTTCCAGTGGGTTAGTTGCATAGGATCATAGCGCTGGCCTGTGTCATTAACTGAAAGCAGGCTTCGGATACAATTCAGATCGTTTTTTGCTCTATGCCAGCAACAAGTGAGGTTGACGATGGCGGCGGTTCGAGGCGCGGGCTTTTCCAGCGCTGTTCTGGAAGACATCCATTTCGACCGGTTGAGGGAAAACCTCGACCAGGCCGAGGAGCTTGGCGTCGATTTTGTCGAGCTGCCCATCTTCATGATGGACGTGATCGCCGGCGGCCGGGTGCTGCAATCGCAGATGCACCGGCTTCACGACGCGCTGAAGGCGCGCTCGCTGGGATACACCATGCACGGCCCGATCGGCGTCAATTTCATGCAGCCGCCGGAGATCGTGGCGCGCCATCTCACGGTTGCCAAGGCAACAATCGAGGTGGCGGCGGAGATCGGCGCCCGGCACATCGTCTTTCACACCGGCCGCACCATGGCGCAAACCGAGGCGGAGATTGACGATCTCTACGCCCGCCAGCGCGAGGCTTTCGCGTCGCTGGGAGATAGCGCGGCCAAGCATTCGATCGTGATTGCTGTCGAGAATATTTTTGTGACCATGCGTGGTGAGCATACAGCGCTGCCGTCCCGCCTCGCGCGCGAGATCGAAACAATCGATCATCCGAATGTCCGCGCCTGCTTGGACTTCTCCCATGCCGCGCTCACCTCCGCTGCGGGCGGCGCCGATTTTCTGGCCGAGGCGAAGGCGCTCGCAAAGGTCGCGCGCCATCTGCATATTCACGATTCGTTCGGCGATCCGACGCATTTCTGGACCTTCTCCCGCTCGGAGCGTCTCGCCTATGGCCTGAGCGACCTGCATTTGCCCATCGGCTGGGGCAATCTTCCGTGGGCCGCCATCATGGCCGATTTCACGTTCCTGCCGGATGTGATTTTCAATCTCGAACTGCCGCCGCAATATTGGTTCATGCTGGAGGATAGCGTGCGCGCGGTGCGGGAGATGATCGGCATCTATGAGGCGCGAGCCGCAAAGGGGTAGCAGACTGCGGACATAGTCTGCCGGCTGTCCAACTTGCTCGCCAGCGCCGTCATCCCGGCCAAGCGAAGCTCAAGCCGGGATCGCAAAAAATCAAGCGCTTCAGCGCGGCTACTATCCGGGATAAGGCTTCGCCTTTCCGGGACTTGATTGCCCGTATGTTTCCGCCATCCCGTCGTCATGGCCGCCCTTTGAGGCGGCCATCCAGAGATATACAAGGTATTCCAAGTTATAACTGGATGGCCGGGTCAAGCCCGGCCATGACAGTGGAGCGAAAATTCGCCAATGTTTTCATGGCCTCTTCTGCTAGCGGAAACATGGTAATCAAGTTCCGGGATGGCGAAGAGGTACTCCGTCGGCTAAGGTTGCGAAGTCTGCTGAGGTCAAGAAATTTCGCCCGCCGAACGCATGACGATGCCCGCATGTTTCGCCTTGTGCTCGGGCTCGATGTGGATCGTGACGCGCGCCCCGGGAATAGCATCCCAAAGCGCACTTTCGATATGATCGCAGATGTCGTGCGCCTCCTTGACGGTCATGTCGGCCGGCACCACCAGATGAAACTGGATGAATGTGACGGGGCCTGCGGGGCGCGTCTGAAGGTCATGGGCTTCGATGGCGCCCTGCGCAGCTTTCGCGATCGTGGCCTGGATGCGGGCAAGCGTTTCTTCGTCCGGCGCCTCATCCATGAGGCCGCCGATGCTGTTTTTCACGAGGCCCCAGCCCTGGATGAGGATGTAAACGCCAACGCAGGCCGCGACGATAGCGTCAAGCTGCAGCCAGCCTGTGAAAACGGCCGCCGTTACCCCCACGATAACGCCGGTCGATGAAACGGCATCGGACAGAACGTGCCGCGCGTCTGCATCGAGCGCGGGAGACCTTTCGCGGCGGCCGATGCGAAGAAGCTGCCAGCCCCACACCGCGTTGATCGCGGATGCTAAGACGTTGACCGCGATGCCGAGCCCCGGCGCGTCGAGTTGCACGGGCTCGAAGAAGTGGATGACGGCTTCCCGGAAGATGGCGACGGCGGCCAAGGCGATCAGCGCGCCTTCCAGAACGGCGGAGAAATACTCGGCTTTGTGATGGCCGAAAGGATGCTTCGCATCGGGCGGCGTCGCACTGACGCGGAGCGCGAAATAGGCCGCTCCCGCGGCGGCAACGTTGATGATGCTTTCGAGCGCGTCGGATAAGAGCGCGACAGAGCCCGTGATCCAATAAGCAAAGCCCTTCAGCGCGGTAACGACAAGCGCCACGCCGAGGCTCTGGATCGCATAACGGCTGACCGCTTGCACGAGCCCTCACTCACTTTCCAGCGCCGAGCGGCGCTCCAGGAGGGAACAAAGCAGCTTTACAGCTAAAATGACAAGTGGAATTCGCGTCATCATCATCGGCGGCCCCGAAGGCTGGCTTCAATGGGAGGCGTCCCTTTTCGGCGTCTTGGAACTGCGAAGTTTGTCTCTCGCCTTTTCTACCGCCTCCGCATCAGTCTTCAGTTCTCTGAGGCGGTTTTGAACGTCGCTCAACTTTTCCATCGCAGCCTCCACATCTGCAATAACACCGTCAATTTTGCTCACGGCACCACCTCTATATTGTTATAGGTGGAATATATCCTGTTCGCTGGTGGAGGGGAAACTTAAAGCTAGCTTAGACTTAACTACTAAAAATCTCTGAAAAAGCTTGCGAAGGCATTCCTTCATGCCGGCTCATCGCAACCCTCGGACTGGTGCATCAACGGAAGACGACGGTGCGGTTTCCGTTCAGCAGAATCCGGTGTTCCACGTGCCATTTGACGGCTCGCGACAGCACGAGGCATTCCACATCGCGCCCCATATTGACGAGATCCTGGGTCGACATGGCGTGGTCGACGCGCGCCACCTCCTGCTCGATGATCGGCCCCTCGTCCAGCACAGGCGTCACATAATGCGCCGTCGCGCCGATGAGCTTCACGCCGCGCGCGTGCGCCTGATGGTAGGGTTTCGCGCCTTTGAAACTCGGCAGGAACGAATGGTGGATGTTGATGGCGCGACCAGCGAGCCTCTCGCACAGCTCTTCCGACAGCACCTGCATATAGCGAGCAAGCACGACGAGATCGATGCCCTCGTCTTCGATGTATTCGACAAGGCGGTGCTCCTGCTTCTCCTTGGTTTCCGTCGTGACCGCCAAGTGGTGGAACGGAATGTCATGGCTCGCCGCAAGCTGATAGAAATCGCGGTGGTTCGAGACGATGGCCGGGATCTCGATGGGAAGCGCGCCCACGCGGTGGCGATAGAGCAAGTCGTTCAGGCAATGCCCGAATTTCGAGACCATGATGAGCACGCGCATGCGCTCGGCGATTGGATGCAAGGCCGACGTCATGCGGTAGCGTTCGATCACCGGCGCGAGCATCCGCTGCGCGTCTTCGCGGCCGAAGCCCTGCTTCGCGGAGAACGAGACGCGCATGAAGAACCGCCCGGCCTGCATGTCCCCGAACTGAGCGCTGTCGGTGATGTTGCAGCTATGCTCGGCGAGGATGCTTGCGATGGCGGCGACAATTCCGGGCTTATCGGCGCAAGAAAGGGTGAGGACGAAGGCGGTCTTCCGATGAGGCATGCTAGTGGACTCTGCGGGGCGGGGTTGTGATGACCGCCCTTCATACCCCGTTCGGCCGCAAAGAGGAAGGCTGCGTTCCCCCGGATGCGGCACCACCTCTCATCCGTCCTTCTCCCCGTGACGGGGGCATAATAATAATGCGCACGAACTGAAGTTAGGCTCTGGACCCGCAAAACGCTCTAAACGACGCATGGTATGCTGGGATCATCGACATTGGCGCGATGCCGTATATGTTTACGAGTTTGTCTCCGCCGAACAACTGTTGGAGGATTTCTGGGCGGACGTGGAGAAGATGTTGAAGGAAGAGGGGGTATCATGAGCGGTCACAAAACTCTCTATATCGGTATAGCTCCGCGCGATTATCTTAAGGCGAGGACCAAAGCTCCAAAATCAAAAAAGCCCCTAAGCAAACTTCGACAATCCGGCCAACGGATTCTTGCTCCGCGTCGTCATCCCGGCCAAGCGAAGCGCGAGCCGGGATCGCAAAAAGACAAGCGATTCAATTTGTTACGATCCCGGATAAGGCTTCGCCTTTCCGGGATGACGGTGGTGATCCGTTGGCGCGCCCGGCAAACTCTGCTTAGAGTAGTCTACGACAAATTTGAGGTTAAGGGGCTTTTGGCTGCGTAGGGTTTTGAGCCTTCTCCGTCTTTTTAGCCGCAGACTGAGGGCCCGTTCGATATCAGGAAGCCGCTTCTAACTTCATCGGTGGAAATGAAGATGCTCGTCATGGCCCTGCAAAAATCACTTTTGCGGACTATGGGCATCTTGCCATATGCCGCGCATCGGCAAAGGTGATTTGCTATGATGCGAGGGCAAACGGCGGCGTCGCTGCCGGGTGAATGTGCCGCGCAGCCTGGGCAGCGCCGTGTTGCCCTGGTCCATCAAAAGGGCTAAATCCGCGTATGGTTATGAGTTGGAGGGGGCGTATGAGAGAGCGGTCGGCGGCCGATCCGGCGGCAGTTTTGTCCTTTCCCCCCCAGGAGGAGACCGAAACCGGCGTCGACATCGTCACGCAGCCCATCCCATCCATCAATCCGGAGAAATTCATCCCTGTGGACCGGAACGATATCGTCCAGCGGGTCCTCGACAAGTGTTTCGACCCTGACCAGAAGGAACTGGCCGAGGAGGTGGTGTGCTATATGTGCGCGCTGCGCCAGGTGGAATCCGCGAGGTCGCTCGACGCGCTCACCGAGGCTTACGATGCCTTTAATCCGGACGATGAGACCGTCAATGATGGAGTGATCGCGGGCCACGAACGTCGCGAGAGGCTCGAAAATCTGAAGGCGATGGTCATAGACCTCGTCGAGAGCGCGAATTATCTGGAGATCGATAACGCCACCCTTGAGAAGATTCTTGAGGACGACAACTACGCGGGGTTCGGGGCGGAAGTCGATCTATACGAATATGACTTCCACCTCCTATATTACCGCGGAGACATCAAGGACAAGATCTTTGTGCGCCCGTGGAAGACCCTTTGGTTGCGCAAGCGCGAGGTTAATGTCGACGCCTATCGCAGGCTCTTCATCGGTTTGAAGCTGAAGCCGTTTGCGCAGCGTGTGGCTGAAATCATGAAATCGAAGGGCATCAGCCGGAAAAAGGCGGAGAAACTGGTGAAGCGCGCCAGAAGCCAGCAGATGCTGGAAGGCGTGTCCGAAAATACGCTGCATCTCAAGATTTTCCGGCGCATTGCGCGGACCGAGCTGGAAATCCTGTTTCCTAATGCGAAGATCCGGTTCACGCCTTTCGACAAGATCTGGCTTTGGGTAGGGTCCGGGGGCAGCACCATTTTCGCTATCGTCATGGCGGTGCTGAAATTTGTAGCGGCTGTCGCCATCAGCCTTTTCTTTGTCATCTTCACAATAGCGGGTGCGATCGGCGCGATCATTCGCGCCATCACGAACTTCTTCAACACGCGCACGCGCTATATGGCGAAGCTCGCCAAAAGCCTTTACTTCCACAACATTGCGAGCAACCAAAGCGTGCTGACGCTCCTCACCGACGACGCCGAGGAGGAAGACATCAAGGAAGCCGTGCTCACCTATGCGCTCCTGTTGCGCCACGGCCATCGCGGTTTGGAGGAAGTAAAATATGAGGCCGAGAAGTTTTTGAGCGAGGAATTTGGCGTGCGATGCGACTTCGACATCGAGGATGGCTGCGTGCATTTGCGGGGGCTGGGCCTGCTCGTTGTCGACGATGTCGGCGCACCGCGCATCCGCGACCTCGAAGATGCGCGCGAACATCTGCTTGGCGCATGGCAAGTTGCGCCCACCATGGCTTAGCGAAATGACCCTTTCCAGAAAGACAGTGCTCGGATTTGCTTGCGAGGAAGAGGCCGCCCAAGCGAGCGCTCTTATCGGCGAAACGCCGGGCTTCGAAGACTATCCTCTCGTCCTTCGCGAGGACAGCGGGCATTGGTTCGTCGAGTGTTATGACGATGGCGCGCTGGCGGAGGACGCAGGCGTGCTTGAGGAAGCGGCGCTGAACGTCGCCTCGGTCGCGGTTGAGGCGATCCCCGACACCGACTGGGTGAGCGAGACGCAAAAGGCGCTGCCGCCAGTGAGGGCAGGGCGCTTCATCATTCACGGCAGCCACGACCGGGCGCAGGTGGTTTCGCAATGGGCGATCGAGATCGACGCCGGCCGCGCTTTCGGCACCGCGCATCACGGGACGACAAGGGGATGCCTGCTTGCACTGGACCGGCTTGGCGCGATGGCCCGGCCGCGCAATGTGCTCGATCTCGGGACCGGCTCGGGCGTGCTCGCCATCGCGGCGTCCAAGGTTTTCTCACGTCATGCCTTCGTGGCCGCCGTGGATCTCGACCCCGTCGCCATCCATGTCGCGGGCGAAAACTGCCGCAAGAACGGCGCGGCAAGCATACGGCTATTCGTCGGCGATGGCGCAAAGCCCGCACTGGCTTATGACCGCGCTCCCTTCGACATCGTCGTGGCGAACATTCTGGCGAAGCCGCTGCTGAAGCTCGCCCCGCGCTTGCGAGACCTGACGCGGGCTGGCGGCATCTTGATCCTTTCCGGGCTGCTCTCTGGGCAAGCCCGAGAGGTCTTGGCTCGCTACCGGTCAACCGGCTTCTGTCTGGTGCGCCGCCGCGATCTGGAAGGATGGGCCACCCTCACGCTCAGGCGCACGGCGTAGCTCGCTCATGACGAAACAGATATCCGCCATCGGAATTTTGTTGGGCGGCCTTTGCTTTTTGGCTGCGGGCTTTATCGCTGCGGCTATGGCGGGGCCGAAAGGCTCAGAAGTGAGAAGCGCTGTGTTCGACAAGGGCGACAACGCCTTGTGGATGCGGCGGCACTGGATGCACGAGAACCCGGCTCCCGCCGAGATCGCCGCCCTCGTCGAAAGTCTCAGGGCGCGCGGCATCAAGCGCATCTACCCTTTTCTCGGACCGATGGACAGGGAGGGCTGGCCCGGCTGGCGGTCGAAAAGCGGCTTCGTTCGCTACGATCCTCAACGCGCGGCCGCTTTCCTCGCAGAGATCCACCGGATTGCACCCGAAATCCGCGTCATCCCCTGGACAGGCGGGATTCTGGATACCGATGTGCATCTGAAGGATGAGGCGCAGCGAAAGGCGTTCGCCGACCATGCGCGCCGTCTCATTGAGGCGGGCGCGGATGGCGTCCATTTGAACATCGAACCCCTTGCCGGCGGAACATCCGGGTATGTCGAGCTGCTTCGAGATGTGAAAGCCGCGATAGGCGGCCACACGCTGTCTGTCGCGGCCTTTCCTCCACCAATACCGGGCCAGCCGCCCGAGGATATGCACTGGGACCTGCCCTTCCTGCGCGAGGTCTGCAGGAATGCGAACGAGATCGCGGTCATGGCGTACAACACCGGCTTAACATCCGCGCCTGCCTTCGAGAAACTGATCGCGGCCTGGACGCGTGACATTGCTGGCGCGCTGGCTTCGCCCCGGGACGGCGGTTGCGAATGGCTCATGGGCGTGCCCGCCTATGACGACGACAAGGATTATCACCGTCCCGACGTTGAAACGATCGAGCATAGTCTCAATGGCATCGTGGCGGGGCTTCGGACCGTCAATCCCGGCCATTTTCGAGGCGTGGCGATCTATGCGTCTTTCACCACCGATGAGCGCAAATGGGCCGTCTACGATCGGGTTTGGCGCGGGACCGAGCCCGTAACCTCGCCGCCGCCCGACCCGAGGAATACAACGGAATAGGCGGCTATTGAAGCGAGCGATCGCTGCTCGAATGGCATCCGGTTTGCGACACGGGCATCCAGCCTCCGCCCGTCCGCCCCTGAACGCTGTAGCGTTTGTCGCAGACGCTGACCTGCGGCGGAACATGGCTTTCTTCGAATAGATCGTAGGCCGGCTTCATGTCCCGCCAGAAATCTGCCCACGGGTGCCAGGCGAAGGCAGCCAGCCGCTCATCCGTCATCCTGAACGGGAACACGTGCACCGGAACCCGCTCCTGCCCGCTATTCAGGGCTGCGGTGACGAGCAGCCAGAACTCATCGATTGCCGCATCGGTCATCGCGATGCAGCCGACCGAAGCGCATCCCCCATGGACCATCAGGTTTGCTCCCGTCCGGCTGTAGGCGCGGTCGAGCGCATTGGGGTATCCAAGATTGAAAGCCCGATGATAGTGGCTGTTCGGATTAAGCTGATCTTTGCCAATACTGTAGAAGCCTTCGGGGGTCTGCAAGTCGCCCTCGCGCACTTTTGGGCCGAGCTGGCCCGACCATGCGCAAATGGAATAAGTGGCGAACAACTCGTAATGCCCACCGCTTTTCATCCACAGTTCCGCCTCGAGGTCGCCCTTGAAGATGCGCAGGAACACCGGGCTGCCGCGCCTGAGGCCCTTCTCCTTCAGGCGTTCCTCCACCTGGAAGGGGTCTGCTCTTTTTGTAAGCCCCACGCCCGAGAAGAAATTGCGATAGCCGTTGGGCCAAAAACTCATTGACTGCAGGTCGATCGTGCTTTGCAGCTGCCCTGCCTCAACGTCCCAAAGCTTGAGCGTCTTGTCCCAGCTTCCGGACAGGGCGCGCGCGCCGTCGGATGAGAACACCGCCGAGGTCGACGATGTCGGAATGGCCTTCCAAGGTCTTGATCGCCTCTCCGCTTTCCGCATTCCAGAGCTTCAGCGTCTTGTCCTTGCTTGCGGACAGAACCCGGCGGCCGTCACCTGAGAAGGCAACCGACAGCACCTCATCGGTATGCCCCTCGAAGGTCTTGAGAAGCTCGCCCGTTTCTACATCCCACAGCTTGGCCGTCTTATCCTTGCTCGCCGAAAGAGCCTGCCTGCCGTCTGGAGAGAGAGCGGCGGAAGTCACCGCATCGGCGTGTCCCTCCAGTGTTTTGAGGAGTTGGCCTGTTTCCAGGTCCCAGAGTTTAAGCGTCTTGTCCTTGCTCGCTGAGAGCGCCTTATGGCCGTCCGGCGAGAATGTGACGGACTGCACCTCGTCCAGATGCCCCTCGAAGGATTTGATGAGGTCGCCCGTTGCCGCGTCCCACAGCTTGATCGTCTTGTCGCCGCTTCCCGAGAGAACTCGCGCGCCATCGGGGGAAAAGGCAACCGACAAGACTTCACCCGCATGCCCCTCCATGCTTTTGATGAGCTGTCCGGTCGTCACCGACCAAATGCGGACACGGTTGTCGCTATCCCCTGAAAGGATTTGATGGCCATCCGGAGAAAACCTGACCGCATTGATCCTGTTCGTTTGCGCATCGAGAGTCCTGAGCAGGAGCCCTGTCGGTATGTCCCACAGCCTCAACGCATTATCCTGACCGCCGGAGAGCACCTGCCGGCCGTTCGCTGACAGAGCCACGGTATTGATGGCTCTCGAGTAGCCCAGAAACAGAGCAAGCGCCGGATTCGTGTCGGCTCTTAACGCACCAATAGACGCGCCCGACAAAATTGCGATCGCCAGACCTAGCCGCACCAAGACCCGCACGCACAGCCCCATTTATTCGTGCCCAAACCAACGACGCGCTACCATCCTGAATGTTATCTTGGCAAGAGCGGCGGTTTTAGGTTCACAAAAATCCGTCCGCTCCATGATTGCTGCCGCCTCCAGTATGCCTTCAAGCCGACAGCGACCCCTTTAGCAGGCTGCGGAAAAACTCCGAAACTGCCCGAAGCGACCCTGCGAAAAAAGTCTGTGGCCGAGCTGAAATGAGTGGATAGGCTCAATCGATATATCGGCTCGCTCACAGAGCATGTCTGCGTAACCCGAAAAACGTTTTTCAGCAGCCTGTTAGATGAGACGCTCGCCGTGGTGCGTCCGACGCTCCGACCGCGGAGTGATCTGCCTGGAGATGCGGCCGGCTTGAGCGTCCGCGTCCGCAGCCGTTTCGGCAGCGTCGCCCTTTATTGTGCGGGCAGCCACTGCGCAGTTTCCGGAAGCACGCGGTTGAAACGAAGATCGCTGAACCAAACCTCTCCATACAGCAGTTCCTCTGATGCCGAGCGCGAGTCGTGGATAAGCCGCAATGTTTCGCCGTGGCACTCCGGAAGCGGCGGCACCTCAACGTTCAGCGTGAAAATTCGCCATTGCAGGGACTGGCCGAGCAGCATCTCCGTTTCCCCCAAGATTTGATGCGACCCGGAGGTGCAGCGCACTTGCCAGCGCAACCCGCGTTTGCCGCTGATTGCACCCCGCAACTTGCCCTCAAGCTGGTAGCGGCCCGGTGGAAGAAGCAAAACCTGGCTTATCTGCGGAAATTGGACACGGCCATCAGCGAACTTGAGATACAGGGCATTCCCCACGCTATTCTTCCCCAACGGCACGATTTCCGCGATTGCATTGATGCCAGGACCGATTTCCCAATCGAAGGGAAGTCCGCTCGGCTTGCTTTCAAAGCGCCCGTTGGTCAGCAGTTCGATGCTTTCGAGCTGGGCTTTGGTTAAGAACTGCAGCCAAGCGTTGTATGCAATGTCAACTCGATCGGTCTCAATCAGGAAATTGAGGTAAGGAGCAAGCTCCTTAATCGATACGGTCTTTCCGGCATCTCGCAGTGCCGTCATGACCAGAAGAGGGGCCTCGGCATTTTCAGAAGTCCGAGGGAACACCTGAAAGAACTGCTGGCGCCACGCTGGTTCCGAAGCGAGCCGCTCAACCAGAAGATTGCGGCCCCCCGGCTCCGCTGCAACGAGTGAGAGGTAGCCGAAAATATACCTTCCCAACTCGGGCCGCGTCCGCAGCAGCATATCGGAGTAATAAAGCACGTCTTTAAAATCTTTGCGGTAGTAGCTATCGTTCAGCAGCCAGAAAGCTGCGGCGGATTCGCGCCGGGAGCGCTGAAACGCCTTTTGCATGAGCAAGCGAACATTGTCGGCGCCGCTGACAACTTCTCCCAGCGATCGGTAGGCCCTCGCATTCAGGGGATCATTTTTAAGCGCCCGAAGTGCCAGATCGCGTATCTCCCCGCGTAAGATTTCGCGCTCGCCAAAAGGTTCATCTCCGCTTTCCTTTGCTACCGGCAGGCTGGAGAGCGCGGTAGCCCGTTCCTCATGGCCGTCGTCCTCAGACCCGCGCGTCTTTTCTGCTCCGATGCTGGTAAGCGCGACAAGTTTCACCCTAAGCTCCTCTGCCTTGACCAGAAGCGCAACGGGGTTATTAGGGTTCAAAGCCAGCGCAGCATCGGGGTGTGTGGGTGCCAGCGCATATGGCAGGCTTTTCGTCAGGATAAGCCAGAGAGAAACCAAGCTTAGAATACCAACAAGAGCTGTCTTTGATGGGTTTTCTATCAGGCTGGCCGAGTGGCTCACAATCCATCTTAGAAGATTTCGCCTATAGGAGTGCCTCCTGTGCCCCTGACGTCTACTCATCGGCCTCTCCCTAGCAGCAGACGGAGCCGTTTCCAAAAGCCCTCGGGTTCGACACGCTGTATAATCAGTTGCTTCCTGGATGCGTTCACTTTTGTGCCGGCATAAATTCGGCGGCCTCTTTTGGCTGTCCTGATCACAACCCTGGCGCCGGGTCCTTGCTCAAGCCGGGCTTCCCTTGACGCCAAAGATACGTCGTACGCCGTGCGCCGTTCCTCTGTCTTGATTGTCTCCCAAGCCTGCGTGATCCGGCTGGCGAAGAGGCTCCTGTCCAAACAATTCGAGGAAGCCGCACCTGACGTGACATCGGGGTGCAACCACCTCATTAACAGAGCCATGTTTCGGCGCAACTCGATGGGGGAAGTTCGCCGGTCGGACCCGAGAATGCGATAGGCGTCTCCTCCCGAATGCAGAAGGACTTGCTCGATGAAGAAGCCAGCGGCCTTTTTCAAAGTCACTTCGCATCGCCCGGTTAACTGGCTTGCCCTTTCCAGAGCCTGAGTTTCACCCGCGGCGATCTCCAGCAAGAATGTTACTCCTTCAGGCAGGCGAGATGACTGGGCGAGCTTCGCGGCCTGCGGGCGCTCCAACATAGTAAGGGCCATTGCGAGTGCATCAACTCGAAACATGCTCAGTCGCACGCGTTTTGGAAAGCTTTCGACGGCGCTGGTCTGCAGGTCCAGACTTTGAGTAGGAGTATGGACTCTCCTCATAGCTGTACCCATAACTGTACTTGTAGCTATAAGCATACGCATAACCCACAGTTCTAGGATGAAATTTGGTGATAACGGAGCCAAGGACAGTTACGCGGGCCAAATGGAGACGCCGCAATGCAGACCGGATCATGCCTTTACGCTGGTCGCCTGCTCCCACTACGAAAACAGTCGCCGCCGTTGCACTAGCAATCAGCTGCGCATCTGCAAGACCAAGCAAGGGCGGAGCATCGAAAATGATGAGATCGAACACCTCGGAACCAAGCGAGATCAATGAGTAAATCCGCGTCCCGCTCAGCAGGTCCGCAGCGTTGGGTGGCAGAGGGCCGGACGCCATGAATGCAAGATTGGGAAATGCTGTTTTCTGTATGACTTCCGGCGGCAATGACGCTCCGGCAAGGAAATTGCTAAAGCCAACCCCGTTGTCCAGCGCCTGCTTTGCATGCAGTGATGGCTTGCGAAGATCCGCATCAACAAGGAGAACCTTAAGGCCCATCTGAGCGAAGTGACGCGCCAGAGCAAGGACCGTCGTCGACTTGCCCTCTCCCGGCCCCGCGCTCGTCACAGCGATCGACCGTGGCAATCCGGATTCGGTGGAGAATTGCAGAGCGGTGGCGAAGGAGCGATAAGCCTCGGACATCGCCGAGCGCGGATCTGTAAGCGCCTCTCCGGGATGTTCTTCTTCGGCGCAAGGAATAATGCCGAGTGTGGCAAGCCCAGAAATTTGCTCCATTTCTTCTGGAGCGCGTACGCGGTCATCCAGGATTTCGAGGATAATGGCAAACGTGGCTCCTAAGCCGAACCCCAGCGCCAAGGCGATTATGAGGTGGCGCGGTATATTCGGTTCGGACGGAGACGCCGGCAACGCTGCACGCTCGACGATGAAGACGTTACTTGTCCCTATTCCACCAGCGATGTCCACCTCCTTGTAGCGCTGCAGAAGACTATTGTACAATCCACGATTGGTCTCAACCTCGCGTTTCAGCACATTGTACTGGATACCCTTCTTCTGAAGTTTCAGAACCTCCTCCCTCAAGCTCTCGATGCGGGCCTTCATCTCGTTTTCTTGTAAAAGCGAGGATTCGTAGGCTGCCTTGAGCGCGTTGCGGATCGTGGTCACTTCGGTGCCGATTTGCCTGTCTACCTCTCTAATTTTGTTCGATATTTGTATCATTGCAGGGTAGCTCGGCTTGAAGTTTTCCAGCTTTTCCTGATACTCTGTTTCAAGCGCTTTGCGCTGGCCACGCAACGTGTCGATCACATGATTCGACAGAAGTTGGGGAAGGCTGATCGCCGTTGCCTTGTCGACTTGCCTCCACTGCTGCTCATTCTTGATGCGTTCGGAAATCAGTTGGCCGATAGCCGTGTTAGCGGCAGCAAGATTGTTGTCAGCGATCGACGATTTCTCTGTGACCTCCACCATTTTCTCGCGTTCCGCGAATTCAAGGAGTGCTTTCTCGGATTCTTCAAGCCGGATTTTTAGCTGCTTGATCTGGTCCTCGAGAAAGGTCTTCGCATAAGAGTTTGCTTGAAATCTTTTATCGAGCGTGGATGCTACATATGCTTCGGCATAGGCGTTAGCCACTTGCTGCGCTCGGATCGGGCTAGGGTCGAGATAGATAAGATCGACGAGGCGGGACTGCATCACAGGGGATATCGCCACATTCGCCATAACTATTCCAACTGCGCGTTCCTGGAGTTCCGACGTCGAAAGCGCCTCGCTCCTCGTGGAACTCGTGAGAAGGCCCAAAAGCGATACTTCATGAGGTTTGGAAAAGCCCTTGTCCTCGTAAATCCGAAGAGTCGATACTACGCGCTCTGCCAAGGCACGGCTCTTCAGGAGTTCGTATTGTGTCCGCAGAAATTCGGTTCCGCCTTCTTCACTTGGGGAAGTAGATCCGCCTTCAATAACTTTCCCCGGCTCCCGATCTATCTGGACTCTCGACGTTGCGGAATACAGCGGAGTCTTCATAGCCGCCCGAACGCCACCGAGCACAAAAAACACGAGTGTGAGGCTTAGAATAAGCCACTTGCGTTTGAGAACAATATGCAGGTACTGCCTCAGAGAAACGGCAAAATCGCTTCCCTCTTCCGGCGTCTCGATTCCAACTGAATAGTATTGATCGCGCTTTGACATTCCTATCGTGGAGTTAACGGTTGGAACAAGCGCATGTCCTGCATCAGGACGCTCTTGAAACGAAAACTTATTCCCATTATTCATATAATTAACTTACCTTTCTACCCGTGTTGGCGCCACATCACTCTGATCTAAAGCAATGGGGCCATGGAGGCGAGGGGAACTAACCTGAGAAAAACTTCCATTCCTTGTTTGATATCGGAAGTCGGCGCAATGACAACGTCACCAGCTTCGAGCTGAATGTCTTCTGCCTTCCCGTGGCGCACTTGAGAAACGTCGAATTTTCCGGCGGAGGACTTGCCGTTCTTTTGGCGAATAAGCAGAACTGTCTCGTCTGCATTCCCCTCGAAGCCGCCTGCGGTGGCGATAGCCTGTAAAAGCGACATCCCTCCAATTATGGGGTAGACGCCTGGCTTCTTGACCGCACCTTCGACTGTAATCCGCTGACTATTATATTCCTTAATGAAAACGCTGATCTGTGGACTTTGCAGGTACTTTGCTCCCAACAACTTCGTCAAATCCTGCTCGACTTCTCGCGCAGTCCTTCCGCCGGCTTCTACCTCGCCAACCAGAGGGTAGTTGATCGTGCCGCTTTCCGAAACCTGCACAACCTTGGAGAGGTCGGGAACCTTGAAGACAGCCACCTCGAGCACATCCCGAGGCCCTATCTTATAAGCCTTGGTCTTGGGATCGGAGGCGGAGGCCAGGGTCAAAGCCGCATCGTTCAACCCCGCATGCTGATCGAGTTGTGCAGCCTCGCCGTTTTTGCCTGCGGGAGGATCTTGAGTCTTCGCGGCTGGCCGATGTGGCGGGAATCCGTGTGAGTTGCTGATTGTCCGCACTAAGTTCGGCTATCGAGCCTCCACCACATCCGCTTAGCAAGACCGCTGCAGCCATGAGTAGCAAAAACCTAGGCAAGGCCATTCTTTCCTCGCAATCCTGCTAATTCCCCGCTAGTCGCAACGGGAAATAGCTCTGCAACCACTCGTTAGTACAATGGGGCGCCACATGACAACCTTATGTTGTGCTTTTTCCTCAGCGGCTTGTTCTGCGCCGGTAGCTGCCCGTCAGAACGGATGCCTGTGCAAGAGCGGCCGGAGGCCTGGACCCTAACTCCCGGCTGTTTCGTGTGCTACTTTTGCGTGTGTCCGGTCTAGCGCTGGGCCTATCGACGCGTGGTGAGATGCTGCAACCTAAGCGTGTATAATGAGTGCACCCGCATTGCGTTTGTCAGAATGTGATGCTACCAGGGGTAGATTATGAGCGCAAAGATTGGAACATCGCTTGGCAACGTAGTCTCAAGCGCTTCGATGGCCGCGCTCTGTAAAAACTTCTCCTGCAGTGCCGCAGCTGGGAGGCTGTCTCGCCTGACGAAGCTCAGGGGTTCCGACCCGGAACGAATAGTATGCACTTCGGCTTCGGGATCGGAGGCAGGAGACGGAAGTGCGGCTATCGATTATTACAGTAGTTAATAGTTGAAAGTAAGCATTGGTCAAATGGGAGTGTCGTTGTCTGTTGTCACTGCTGTCGATTATGAATGCATTGGTGCACTCGCTCATAGGGCCGCGGGTCGAGTGGATTGGTCCAATCTCGTCTTCTGGAGCAGGCGCTCGAAATGCGTGGGGACTGCCCGCGGAAATCACTGAGATGACGTAGTCCCTATACAGTAGATTAATTTGAGAGTGTGAAGCAATGTTAGCGTGGCTCTCCTGTATCGTTCTTGTGCTCGCCACTCTCCTGGGAGGGGCGACGCGTGCGGGATTCTTGGGTGACGTTATTGTTCAGCTTTTTTCAGTGCCACTTCTTGCTGTTTCGGTGTGGTCATTTCCCGATCGTGGGCAGTTAAGCGAGCGGCAGCGGCGCGCCATCATTTTTTTTGCTTGCGCCGTTACCTTTGTTATCGCCATCCAGCTCTTTCCCTTGCCATTCGAGGTTCCTTCTATCGGCGGAGCCTTAACGGCGAGAACTTTTAACCTTGGGGGACTCGGGCAAGGCGGCTCCTGGTCCTCGATTTCAGCGACGCCTCAAGCCACATGGGCAGCAGCGGCTTCGCTTGTTGTTCCGGCGGCAATATTTTTAGCTGGAGTTCAACTTAGCCTTCGCCAGCGGCTTCTTTTAACATGGCTGATTCTTCTTCTAGGCGGCCTCGGCCTGCTTCTTGGTTTCGCGCAAATGACGCAGGGGCCGGCCAGCGGTCTTAGACTTTATAGCGTGACGAATCCGAAAGAGGCGGTGGGATTCTTCGCTAATCGTAACCACTTTGCGGCGCAACTTTACGTGACGCTCGTGCTCGCGGCGGCTTGGTACGCGACAACAATCCGCCAAACCCTGAGGACCGGAGGTTTGACGTCACGCTCCATTTTGTGGTCGGCAGCCGCCGCAGTTTTTCTTGTCTCTGTCGTCGCTGGCTTGGCGATGGCGCGTTCGAGGGCGGGGGTGTTCCTTGCGATGGTGGCTCTGGCTGGCATCATTCTTATGGTACTCCGGCGCGCGGATCGTGAGCATGACTCCATTCGCCGGGGCCTTACGGTCGGCCGGATGTTCATCCTGGCGGTTCTCTTCGCGGTCATATTTGCTGTACAGTTCGAACTCGGCAACGTGCTTTCCCGTTTCGAGGGAGATCAGCTCGAGGATCTCCGAGTACCACTCGCCACGACCACATTCGAGGCTGCTCTTCGATCGCTGCCATTCGGGACAGGGCTTGGATCGTTCGTTCCTGTATATGCCGTAGTTGAGAAGGATAAAGACGTGTTTGCTAACTATGCAAACCGGGCCCACAATGAATTTGCGGAGACCCTTCTTGAAACGGGTGTATTTGGGCTAATTCTTATTCTGGCTTTTCTTGTATGGTTTTTCCCAAAAGCCTACGACGCATGGAACCGGCGCAAGTTCAATGGAAATAATTCCCAATTGCTGCTTCAGCGGGCATCAGCCCTTATAATATTTCTTCTTTTGGCTCATTCGGTGGTTGATTATCCGCTTCGAACAACTGCGTTGAGTTCAATCTTTGCATTTTTCTTTGCGGTACTGGCGACAGAAGCTCCAGTTCCGAAGCATGAGACCGTTCCACACACAAGGCGCCGCTTTGTAGATCGAAAGCCTTTGCTGCATGTGACGCCGGGTGAAAAGTGGGGCTCCGAGCTCCCATGGCCGGAAAGTTGGCAGAAAAGGGCCTGAGAGCCGGTGCAGGTTGTGGCGGCTGGTGGATGCAACATACGGTGGAGAACCGAATCACTTGTGTTGCTTTCCGAGTTGCGCTCGAAGATAAAGAAGCGGGCTCGAATATGGGAATTTTTGGCTCTGGGTGGGGACTGGAGCTGGTATGAGGCGGTATGTTTTACTAGGCGTCGACGTAATCTTGATAATCCTTGCGACAACACTAGGATTTGCGTTGCGTGAGAATTTTGAAATCAACGAAGTTAAGTTGGAAGGGTTCTTACCATATCTTAGCGCAACCTTTCTTGCGTCGGTCGTTTTATTTGCGGTTGCGGGATTGAATAGGTGTATATGGCGATTTAGTTCGATGCGTGACTACTTGCGCGTCAGTATCGTTGTAACGGGGATAGGTGTCGGGGCGGTTGCCTTATCGTTCGCGTATAACCGCCTTGATGGTATCGCCCGATCTTTGCCAGTCCTTCAAGTTATCGTGGGCATTATGGTTCTTGTCAGTGCCCGCGTGGTTCATCGGCTGCGACACACGGCACGGCAAAGGAGAAGAGCAGCGGAAACCTTCCCCGAAGAGGCAGCAAAAGCGCATCAACTCAACGTTCTTGTTATTGGGGTTAGCCGATTAACGGAAGCCTACATCCAAGCGCTGACCGAACTCGGCTCGGGGCGCGTGAACGTCGCTGGCGTCATCGGGTCTTCTTCGCGCCAAGTAGGGAGGCTTGTCGCCAGTCATCCAGTTCTGGGGTTGGCCAGGGACATTGAAACTGTTCTCGGACGCCTCGAGGTTCATGGTGTTATCATCGACCGCATTGTCGTCGCGATGCCCTTTGAGCAGTTGCCGCCTGAAATATTGGAACCACTGCTTCTTGTCGAACTGTCGCGCGGCATCCCTCTTCAGTTCCTGACAGAAGTGCTGGACCTCGATGACGGTAGCCGCGGGAGTGTTCCCTCTCTCTTACCACAGCCCTTGTCAGTAGACGTAGGCGACGCAGAGCTGGAGGCTCATTCGCACCGGCTGTTCTGGAAACTGAAAAGAGGACTGGATGCGTTTGCTGCTTTGTTACTTCTGGTAATATTATCACCCCTTCTCCTGGTCGTAGCCTTTCTTGTCGCAGCAACCATCGGCTTTCCCGTCGTTTTCTGGCAGCGAAGGCCAGGGCGCGGCGGAAAGCCATTTTATCTTTATAAATTTCGGTCGATGAGCGACGCACACACACCAGATGGCAGGCGTCTTTCCGATACGCAGCGCAGTTCAAAAGTCGGCAATTTCATGCGCCGGATAAGGCTCGATGAATTACCGCAACTGCTCAATATCTTGCGTGGCGATATGTCATTCATAGGCCCGAGACCCCTGCTGTCACAGGATCAACAGAAGACTTGTGCGGCTCGGCTGTTGGTGCGACCTGGCCTCACTGGATGGGCTCAGGTGGTTGGCGGGAGGGATATTTCTCCGGAGGATAAGGCCGCTCTAGATGTCTGGTATGTTCGAAGAGCGAGCTTGCTTTTAGATCTAAAGATCGCTGCTCGAACCGTGCCTATCGTCTTGTTTGGAGAACGTATTTCGCAGACGCTGATAGAACGAGCCCGTCACGATTTGACTGAGGCGGGGATAATAAAGTGCGTGCCTGCGCGTAAATTGGAAAGTCATTTGCATGTGGCGTCTTCTTTGCACTAGGAGGTAAAACCTAAAGTTGTGGAAAGTTTAAATGCTAAGTTGTCGACTTCTTGTGGCATAGTAGTATAGCGCTGGTATAAGCAATATAGTACTTCGAGTTAGCTTTGGGAGTTCTTAGATCACCCGAAGTGCGGTAGCATAGGTGAGGTCAGCTCGTTTTAAAAACTTACAGCAGGCTTGGGATACAAGTTCCTAATAGCGCTTTGCTCGGGCAGCCAGTGTCAATGGCTAACCGTAGCGCTCTCAAAGCGGCGGGCTATCAAAACCCTACGCATCGTAGAGTGTCGGCATTTCCCGCAGCAGCCCCAATTTTGCTTCTGGGGGCATTTGCCTCTAACGCCGATAAGTTGGCAAATCGACCGAAGCTCCGGGACGTCAAGAGAATATTCGTGGACCACTCAGCGCAAACAATACTTGGTGTTATTGGGCTCGGCTATGTAGGGCTTCCTCTTGCAGTCGAGTTTGGCAAGGTTCGGCGTACCATCGGGTTCGACCTCCGTCGCTCCAGGATTGAAGAGTTGAGGGTAGGGCGTGACACGACTATGGAAGTGGAGAAGGCAGATCTGGTTGCAGCGAAATACCTTTCTTATAGCTGCACACCTAATGACCTGAAGGGTTGCGGGATTTTCATCGTAGCCGTCCCTACTCCGATTGATCGAGCCAATAGACCCGATCTCACTTTGCTGATTAAGGCTTCGGAGACTGTTGGCTCGGTCATGAAGAATGGGGCCATCGTCGTCTATGAATTGACTGTCTATCCGGGGTGCACAAGAGAGGTCTGCGTGCCCGCTTTAGAGCGCATCTCCGGTTTGAAGCTCAATGAGGGCTTTTTTGTCGGCTACAGTCCCGAGCGCATCAACCCAGGAGACAGAGCGCACCGGCTCGTAGACATCACAAAGGTTACCAGTGGCTCGACGCCAGCAGCAGCAGAGACTATCGATCGGCTTTATGGGGAGATCATCGCTGCGGGTACGCATAAGGCGGCGTCGATCGAAGTTGCAGAGGCAGCCAAAGTGATCGAAAATACACAGCGTGATTTGAACATCGCCTTGATGAATGAACTCGCTATCATCTTCCACAAGCTCAATCTCGACACGAAGGAGGTTCTGGCGGCTGCAAGCACGAAATGGAATTTCCTCAACTTCGCGCCCGGCTTGGTGGGCGGGCACTGCATCGGGATCGACCCTTACTACCTGACACATCGAGCTCAGGAGGTTGGCCATCACCCCGAGGTTATTCTTGCGGGCCGGCGCATTAACGATAGCATGGGGGCCCACGTTGCAGACCGCGTCGCCCGGCTTATGATGAAGCGTGGCCTTCCAGTGGTGGGGAGCCGCGTTCTTGTAATGGGGCTTACCTTCAAGGAGAACTGCCCGGATCTCCGAAACTCCAAGATTGCGGACGTGGTTGAAGCCCTGCAACAATGCAATGCGAAAGTTGATGTTTTCGACCCTTGGGCCGACCCCGCGGAGGCCAGAAAGGAATATGGCGTGGATCTTTTGAAGACTTGGCCGCATGCCGGCACCTACGACGCCATCATCCTTGCGGTGGCGCACAAGGACTTCGTCGAGTTTGGCCCTCACGCCATTCGGGCACTCGGTAAGCCAGGAGCAGTTACATTCGACGTCAAGGGGATCTTCCCAAAAGTCGAGAGCGATGGACGGCTATAATATGAAGTTTCTTGTCACAGGCGCGGCTGGTTTTATTGGCTTTCACACCGCAAAGTATCTTCTCTCCCGTGGCGACGATGTTGTGGGGCTTGATTGCGTCAACGACTACTATGATCCGGCTCTCAAGGAGGCGAGGCTTCGTGAACTCGGTGAGTATGCAGGAGGTTGGACGTTTGTGCGGGCTGATCTTACCGATAGAGACGCCCTTATGTGCGTGTTCTCCGAACATCGGTTCGATCGGGTCATTAACCTTGCCGCTCAGGCCGGTGTGCGATACTCGCTGACTCACCCGGAGTCCTACGTCCAGTCAAATCTTGTAGGCTTCACGAACATTCTCGAAGCCTGCCGCCACCACTGCCCGGCTCACCTTACGTATGCCTCGACATCAAGTGTCTACGGCGCGAATACCCGCATGCCGTTCTCGGAGCATCGCGGAGCGGATCATCCGCTGCAGTTCTACGCCGCGACCAAGCGCGCGAATGAGCTGATGGCACATGCTTACAGTAATCTGTTCGCTCTTCCAACAACGGGCTTGCGCTTTTTCACAGTGTATGGCCCTTGGGGGCGGCCCGACATGGCCCTGTTCCTGTTTACGAAAAATATTCTCGAGGGAAAGCCAATCAAGCTTTTCAATCACGGCCAGCACTCGCGCGATTTCACCTATGTGGACGACATCGTCGAGTGTGTTGTACGTGTATCCGATACGCCGGCCACACCCAACCAGAACTGGTCAGGCGATGCTCCTGATCCAGCGACCTCCAAAGCGCCGTTTCGCATCTACAATATCGGCAATAATAGACCTATCCAGCTTTTGGACTACGTTGCGGCGATCGAAGAGGCCATCGGCCGCGAGAGCATTCGTGAATATTTGCCGATGCAACAGGGCGACGTTCCTGATACATGGGCCGATGTCTCCGATCTGGAGCGAGAGATGCAATACAGCCCAAGCACCCCCGTGAAGGAAGGCGTGGCCCGGTTTGTGAGCTGGTACCGCTCTTATTACGGCGCCTAAACGCCTAATTGCTTGCTTCTCAATCTAATTATCTCTGGAGATTGCACACTTGGATTTTGCGGGGAAGAAGTTTGTTGTCATCGGCGGCGGTGGCTTGATTGGGTCTCACACGGTTGAAGCACTCGCAAGAGAAGATGTTAGCGAGATTCTTATTTACGATAACTTTGTTAGAGGAAGCCGGGATAATTTGCGCGAAGCATTGAAAGATCCGCGCGTAAAAATTTACGATGTCGGCGGCGACATCCTTCAGAACGATATTCTTGAAGCGGCGCTAAATGGGGCCGATGGAGTGTTCCATTTTGCAGCGCTCTGGCTGCTGCAATGCCACGATTTCCCGCGCAGCGCGTTTGATGTAAACGTGCGGGGTACGTTCAACGTCATAGACGCATGCATCAAAAACAACGTCAAGCGTCTGGTCTACTCCTCCTCGGCGTCAGTCTACGGGGATGCGGTAACCGAGCCGATGGATGAAGATCACCCTTTCTATAACAAGAACTTCTATGGAGCGACCAAAATCTGCGGCGAGGCAATGCTTCGCGCTTACCATCATCGGTATGGTCTCGATTATGTGGGGCTGCGTTACATGAATGTTTACGGACCCCGTCAGGACTACCGGGGCGCCTACATTGCAGTGATTATGAAGATGCTGGATGCCATCGACCAGGGCAAAGGGCCTACAATACTCGGCGACGGCAGCGAGGCCTTTGACTTCGTCGCGGTTGAGGATTGCGCAGCCGCCAATGTTTGCGCGATGAAGGCGTCCACAACTGATCGTTTCTATAATGTGGGCACTGGCAAACGAACCTCGCTCAGCGAACTAGCCGCGAAGCTGATTGAAATCACTGGCTGTAGTCAAGGCGTCAGCTATGCGCCGCGAAGCCAGGCTACACTCGTGCGCAATCGGATCGGGTGTCCGAAGCGCGCCTCGGCCGAGATCAGTTTCACCGCGCAAATCGGGTTGCGCGAGGGCTTGGAGCGCCTCATTCAGTGGCGCCGCGATGACATCGAGGCCGTTGCGGCGCGGCGCCGTTTCGCTCGCGCTTAATTTTGAACACAGCACTAATTTGGTTCCTATGAAACGGAGCATTCAAATCGCGCAGCCTTCCTTCAGCGAGGAGGAGTGGCAGGCATTGCGAGAACCCCTGATGACTGGCTGGGTTACGCAGGGCCCGCACGTGGCCGCCTTCGAGCGAGCTTTTGCTGAACGACACGCTGTCGATCGGGCTCTCGCTACCACGAGTTGTACGACAGGTTTGCACCTGATCCTTGCAGGGCTGGGGATCGGACCTGGCGATGAGGTCATCGTCCCGTCCTTCACCTGGGTTGCAACGGCGAACGCTGTTGTCTATTGCGGGGCTACGCCGGTGATCGCCGATGTGGACCGGACAACGTTCAATATCGATGCGGCGGATGTTGCGCACCGGGTCACAGACAAGACTAAGGCGGTAATGGCAGTCCATCTGTTCGGACTTTGCGCCGAT
Source organism: uncultured Alphaproteobacteria bacterium (assembly GCA_963829495.1). Lineage (GTDB taxonomy): Bacteria > Pseudomonadota > Alphaproteobacteria > Rhizobiales > Rhodomicrobiaceae > Rhodomicrobium. The sequence goes on along the minus strand of CAWHIT010000004.1, from coordinate 657,604 downwards.
ATGGACGCGTTGCGCGCCGTTTTGCCTGCCAGGGTTGAAATCATCGAAGATGCGGCGTGTGCTGCCGGCGCCAGCTACAAGGGGGTAGCGGCGGGCGGTCTCGGCGTGGCGGCCGCGTTCTCGTTCCACCCCCGCAAGTCGATTACGACCGGCGAAGGCGGCATGGTCACCACCAATAATGCTGCGCTGGCTGACGTCATAGACAGGCTGCGCAATCACGGAGCCTCCATATCCGAAGAGCAGCGGCACCTCGGCCCTCGGCCATACCTGCTGCCGGAATTCAATTTACTGGGCTTCAACTATAGGATGACTGAGTTCCAAGGTTCCGTTGGACTCGTACAACTTCGAAAGCTGGATACCTTCATCGAGGAGCGGCAACGCTGGGCTGACTTCTATCACGAGTGCTTGTCCGGGCTATCGTGGCTTGGGCTACCGGCCGCTCCTGAGACGGGCGGGCATGCATGGCAGGCGTTTGTCACCTATGTCGATCCAGCCTCAGCCCCCCTGCCGCGAAATCAGATCATGGAGCACTTACAGCGGCAGGGCATAGCCACCCGGCCAGGGACGCACGCGGTGCATATGCTCGGCTATTACAGGGAGCGTTTCGGCCTGAAGCCCGAGGATTATCCAGCCGCTCGCGATTGTGACGCCAACACAATGGCAATTCCCCTCCACAACCGCATGACGGCGGATGACTACGAGTATATCGTCAACGCTCTTCATAGTTTTTAGTCGAAAGACAGGTTCTTGGCTGGTCCGGTAAATAGAGAGCGTGAAGCTGCCGGTCTCGGCTGGTGCGCCTGCCGTTGATAGCCGCCGCCCACTCGATGTGGCGATAGCAGTTCAAACCGCTTCGTAATCATGCAAGAGAGAGGTAGCTTTCCGTGTGCGGCATAGCTGGCATCATAAATACAAATGGCCTCCCGGTGCCGCCCGGATTGCTGCAACGGATGACCGACGCCATCTCGCATCGCGGTCCTGATGGGGAGGGGCATTGGATCGAGGGCAACGTTGGAATTGGACACCGGCGGCTCGCAATCCTCGATCTGTCACCCGCCGGTCATCAGCCGATGGCCAGTGCAGATCATCGCTTCATCCTCAGCTATAACGGCGAGATTTATAACTTTCGAGAACTTCGCATCGAGCTTGAGGCCGCTGGATATTGGTTCCGGTCGAAAACTGATAGCGAGGTGGTGTTGAACGCCTTGGCTGCCTGGGGCGTTGATGCCATCCAGCGGTTCAACGGCATGTTCGCTATCGCGCTTTGGGACCGGAAGGAGCGCAGGCTCCTGCTGGCCAGAGACCGCTACGGCGTGAAGCCGTTGTATTACAGCCGTTACGGAAGATCCTTCGCTTTTGCGTCGGAGCAGAAAGCGATCCTGTCCGATCCCTCGAAGCCAAAGGACATCGATCTTCCAGCGATGCTCGAATACTTTACGTTCCAAAACTTTTTTACGGAACGGACACTGACGAAAGACATCCGGCTTCTGCCTGCTGGCTGCTATCTCACCCTCGATCTGAAAGGTGCGGTGCCGGCGATCTCAATAACCCGATATTGGGATTTTCGGTTCTCGGAGCCGAAGGAGGCTGGTGATCATCGCGATTATGTGGAGGAACTGGACAGGCTTTTCCGTCAAGCGGTTTGTCGGCAGCTGGTCTCCGACGTGGAGGTCGGCAGCTATCTTTCCGGTGGTATGGACTTAGGGTCAATCACTGCTATCGCCGGGCAGTCGCTGCCTAATCTTAAGACATTCACTTGCGGCTTTGATCTGAGCTCCGTCTCAGGTCTGGAGCTGAGCTATGACGAGCGCGTCAAAGCAGAAGCAATGTCGGCCTGTTTCAAGACCGAGCACTACGAGATGGTGCTGAAGGCCGGCGATATGGAGCGCATCATTCCCCGGCTTGCCTTTCATTTGGAGGAGCCGCGTGTTGGGCAAAGCTATCCGAACTTCTACATGGCGCAGCTCGCAGGCAAGTTTGTCAAAGTTGTCCTGTCCGGAGCTGGTGGCGATGAACTCTTTGGGGGCTACCCATGGCGTTACTATCGAGCCGTGAATGTCGATGGTTTTGAGGACTATATCGACAAGTATTATGTGTTCTGGCAGCGCCTGATCGACAACCGCACTTTGAAGCGCCTGTTCGCGCCGGTGTGGGAAGACGTTAAGCACGTCTGGAACTCGAGACATCTTCCGCGACGTCTTTTTATCCCACGACAACGAATTGAGGCGGCCCGAGGACTATATCAATCACTCTCTCTATTTCGAGGCGAAGACGTTTCTCCACGGCCTGCTCGTGGTTGAGGACAAAATTTCCATGGCGCACAGCCTCGAAACGCGCGTTCCATTTCTCGACAACGACCTCGTCGATTTCGCGATGCGCTGTCCGGTTCGGTCGAAGCTTAATAATCTGAGCGACGTTCTCCGGATCAACGAGAATGAGCCTGGCGGCAAGATCGTGAAATATTTCCAGCGAACGAAAGACGGCAAGCAGATACTAAGGGATGTGATGTCCCGCTACATTCCGCGAGAGATCACCGAGGCAACCAAGCAAGGGTTTTCTGCTCCGGATGCTTCATGGTTTAAAGGTGAAAGCATCGAATTCGTTCGCAGACAGCTGATTAATGGAAAGCCACTCATTTACGAATACCTGGACGGGACTGTCGCTCGGGAAATTGTGCAACAACATCTCGACGGGAAAGAGAACCGGCGCCTCTTTATCTGGTCATTGCTCAATGTGGAGCAATGGCTGCAGCAAGGCGGCGAAGCTAATTTAATGCCACGACGCCGAGATCGGGCCTTTGATAAAGAGGCGGCGTTATGTTGAAGGTTCTTCCTGTAACCGAGACGACGCAAGTTTTCTTGGGAGAAGCCGATGGACAAATCGACGAGTTCGTGCTCGGCCATCCGGATGGACAGATTTATTATCGCCCGAGCTTTCTGCGTTTTCTCTGTGACATATCCGATCAAATCAGTGTCGCTTACTTGGTGTGCCCGAGTATAGACGCAATCGAAGGAATATTCCCGGTCGGCGTTTCGGAGTGCGAAGGCAAACGCATCCTGAATTCTCTGCCATTCTTTGGCAGCCATGGTGGTGGGTTGATAAGGCCTGGCCCAAGGGCAGGGCTAGTCGCCGCCGAACTCCAGAACAAATTCCATCGCTTTCTCAACGCCCAAGGTATTTGCGCATACACCATTGTTCAGAATCTCTTCACTGACAATTTGGGTCAGCTCATCGAGGAATTCACCTATTACAACGAGGAGCGGATTGGACAGGTCAGCCTTTTGGAGCCGGGCCAGACCGCTATCGAGCAGGTGATGGCTCCATTCCATCAGAAGACACGCAATGCCGCGAGAAAGGCGCTGAGGTCCGGTTTTGGCATCCGGCGGGTGCATCTGGCTGATGCCATGGAGGAATTGCAGCGGACCCATGCGGCAAACATGGCTCAAATCGGCGGGCGGGCAAAACCGCTGGAAGTTTTTACGAAGCTTGACAGCGCCTTGGGGCCATCCTCCACAAGTTGCTATATCGCGTCCAAGAACGGCAGGGCGGCCGCTTATTTGCTGCTCTTGTATTCCGGAGATACAGTCGAGTATTTCACGCCAGCTATTGTGGATGAATTCAAGTCCTACCAGCCGCTCACAGCGCTGATCATCGAGGCAATGGTTGATGCTGCGACTGCTGGTTACAGGCGATGGAACTGGGGAGGCACGTGGCCCTCTCAGGAAGGTGTGTATCGGTTTAAATCGCGCTTCGGAGCGCGCGATTTTCCTTATCGATATCAGATCGGCGTTCGAGATAAGGGCCTGCTTCATGAAAACATAGAGGGACTGGCGGCCGCTTTTCCCTACTTTTTTGTAGTTCCCTACTCTGTACTTAACTAGGCGTAAGGAACCACTAGTCATTTCCGTAATCGGCGCGACTGCATGCGTCTGGCTTCTATGAACGTGTTCGAATGAAAATCGCCATACTCGGCAATATGAATAATAACGGCTTCTCGATCATGCGCTATTTCCGCGACCTGGGAGCCGATGCCGAGTTGCTGCTCTATGCAAACGACGGTGTGGGATCTTGCGCCCACTTCCGTCCGGAGAACGATACCTGGCATATGGATAAGTGGTCGCCCTATGCCCGGCAGACGCGGATCCACAACTGGGTGACATCTGTAGTGCCGGATTTGCGGGGACGGACGTGGCCTGCTTCAAGGCGCTTTTTGCTGAACGAGGTGCAGGGGTACGATGAATATGTCGGGTCTGGCATAGCGCCAGCTGTTTTCGATCGCATCGGTCTCCGGCTTTCGCTCTTTTTCCCGTATTGCATAGGGATAGAATGGCTCGACGACCCCGATTTCAAAAGAGCGCGGGAACGCGCTGTGCTTAGCAGGCTTCTTCTTGAGCGGCTGAGGCAGCATCAGCGCAAAGGAGTCCTGTCCGCCCGGGAATGCATTAATCCTGACATGGGACCAACGGCTCAGGCATTCGGCCGGATCGGGCGTTCGTTTCATCCGATGCCTGCGCCGATTGTTTATAATCGTGAGGAACTGACCACGATTGGGGTTCCTGAATGGATATCGGCCACTGTCTCATTAGCCCCGGCAGATCACCTGAGGGTCTTCCATGCGGCTCGTCTGAAGTGGGTCCGCGATCCTAAGGTGAGTGAAGCTGAGTGGTTCGTAGAGAGCAAAAACAATCATTACCTCATTCAGGGCTTCGCCAATTTCCTGAAGAATGGGAGTAAAGGCACGCTGTTCATCGTCGAGTACGGGCCTGATGTCGCTGCTACAAAGAGGTTGTGCGCGGATCTTGGCATCGCGGGCTCTGTCCGGTGGCTGCCTTTGATGTCCCGAAAAGAGATCATGCTCTTTCTTGAGCTTTGCGATGTTGGGGTCGGCCAATTCTATAAAAAGCCAGGAATGATATGGGCTGGTACAGGTTGGGAGGTGCTCGCCGCCGGCCGCCCGCTGCTACAGGGGTTCAATTTTGCTCAAGGCGAATTCAAGAGGACGTACGGATACGATGCGCCGCCAATATTGGATGTGAAGTCAGCGGAGGACGTGGAAAGGCATCTTGTAGAACTTCTCCGATCCCCCGGCATGAGGATGAAGATAGGAACTGCCTCGAAGCATTGGTTCGACGTAAACAATGGTATCTCCCTCGCCAAGACCTGGCTGGATTTGGTGACTGACCGGGACGGAGCTAAATCCTTTCCTTTCCCTAAGACGTCGCTGCTCGACGCTGTACCGGCTTGAAAGCTCACCTATCATGTGCGGCATAGTTGGTGTGGGCTCACGAACGCCGGTTCGGTCGCGAGAGTGGCTGGCGGTTGGGCGAGACTCGATGGCGCATCGCGGTCCCGACGATAAGGGGGAGTACTGGTCGGAAGACGGACGCGTAGGCCTGGGTCACAGAAGGTTATCCATCATTGACCTGAGCTCGGCCGGTCATCAACCGATGCGGACATCGGACGGGCAAACTTGCATCACGTTCAATGGCGAGATCTACAACTACATAGAGCTGAAGCGGGAGCTTGAGACCTTTGGCCATGAATTTCAATCATCCTCGGACACTGAAGTCATCCTTGCTGCGTACCGGCAATGGGGGAACGACTGCCTTTGTCGCCTGCAGGGGATGTTTGCGTTTGCCATTTACGACAGGCAGGCGGCCGCTATTTTCCTGGCGCGCGACCGAGCCGGGGAAAAGCCTCTGTTCTATCGGTACGCCAGCGGCGAACTTCGGTTTGCATCCGAGTTGAAGGCCTTGATGGCGGACCCAGCCATGCCACGGCGGGTAAGCCGCGTTGCGCTGGATTGCTATCTGGCGATGGGCTACGTCGCCGGTGAGCATTCCATTCTGGATGGGCTAAACAAACTGCCGGCGGCGCACGCCCTCCTGTTCAACACCGAAACAGGAGCGCTTCGCATCTGGCGCTATTGGGACATTCCCGACTCCATCCCGGATAGAGCTCAGGCATCTGAGGAAGACCTTGTCGATAGGTTGGAAAGCTTGTTGACGGAGGCCGTGCGTCGGCAGCTCGTTGCGGACGTTCCGGTCGGTCTCTTGCTGAGTGGCGGGGTAGATTCCAGTCTCATCACCGCACTGGCAGTACGGAGCGGGATCCAGCCGAGGACTTTTACGGTCGGGTTCAGGGCGTTTCCGCAGTTTGACGAGACGCAGCATGCGCGCCTCATCGCCGAGCATTTTTGCACCGACCACACCGTTCTCGAGGCTGGCGAAGTCAGGCCGGAACTACTTCTCAAGCTCGCCCGCCAGTATGACGAGCCGATGGTCGACCCGTCAATGATCCCCACCTATCTGGTCAGTGAGCAGATCAGCCAGTATTGCAAGGTTGCGCTTGGCGGCGATGGCGGCGACGAGTTGTTTGGGGGATATCACTCCGCGAGTTGCGTCGCCGCTCTGCAGCAGAGATACAGTGGCATTCCCGGAATAGCGCGCGAAGCATCAGCAAGCCTCGCCGTCTCATTGCCAAATGGTTCCAAAGGGCGCGAATTTTTGGCTCAGATTGGCGCTGACATGACGTGCGATGTTCCGCCATTCGCTCCGCAATTTGATCGTGCCACCCGCAAACGTCTGCTCGCAGACCATGGAGAGTGGACCACGGTTGCGGAGGACATCCGCCAGATGCGGGTTCCGTTGACGCCAGACCCGGTGCAGCGTGTAACCCGTTTTGATTTCGCCAACTACATGGTCGAGGACATCCTGGTGAAGGTCGATCGCGCAAGCATGTTGAATTCTCTCGAGGTGCGATCGCCATTTCTGGACGTTCCTGTGATTGAATTTGCCTTTGGCAAGGTCCCGTCGCATCTGAAGGCGACGCCTACAGACAGAAAAATCATTCTGAAAAAGCTCGCCAGCCGTGTCTTGCCAAAGGACTTCGACAAGAAGCGGAAGCAAGGTTTCGGAGTGCCGCTGGACTCCTGGTTGCGGGCGGGCCCCTGGCGGCGCCTATTTGAGGAGGTTCTGCTCGATCCCGGCGCTACATTCAAAAGGCGCGAAGTTGAGAGACTTTTCCGAGGACTGGAAGCCCATCGCTGTGTTCACAACCAGCTATTTAGCCTGGCGTTGTTCGAGCTGTGGCGCAGGCACTATGCTGTTGCCCTATAGGTTGGACACGGACACACGAATTTCGCGCGTGCCATCCGTTCTCCTAATCATAGATAGTCTACGTGGTGGCGGGGCAGAAAGACAGATCAGCCAAATGGCCAACTACTGGGCCAGAAATGGCTGGAGTGTGACGCTGGCGAGTTGGTCATCGCACGAGGTTCCAGATTTCTACGAGCTCGATGCGAGGGTGATCCGCGAACACTTCGACATTTGGAGCCTCACCAGAAAACGCAGCAGCGTTGTGGTTTCCGCAGCCCGTTCCATTTGGCGGCTGGCCCGCCTTATCAGTCGTAGCAGGTCGGACGTGGTCCTAAGTTTCTCTGAGGCCAGCAATGTGCTTACGGTAGCAGCTTGCAAATTGACGGGGACGCGCTGCGTTGTGAGCAACAGGCAGAGCCCGGAATTCGTGCTGAGTGCCAAACGACGATGGCGGATGCCGGTCGCAGTCGCCTACCGGAATGCCGGCGACGTTGTTGTGCAGACAAAAGGGGCCGGCTGAATGGCTGAAAAGCCAGTTCGGCCTGCGTTGTCATGTGATCCCGAATGCTCTCAGAGAGCTTCCCCCACCCGGTGGTCATCGCAAAAAAATGATTTTGAGCGTCGGCAGGTTGGATGAACACAAGGGTCACAGCGACCTGATCCGGGCATTCGCCAAAGTTCGGCAGACTTATCGAGATTGGCGCCTCGTCATTGTTGGTGACGGTTCACTGAGGCAGAACCTGGAGGTGCTTTGCGGCGAGCTGAACTTGAGGGACTCTGTGGACTTCGCCGGTGTGTCTTCGAACGTCGAGGCATGGATGGAAAGCGCCGGCATTTTCGTTCTGTCATCACGATCCGAGGGTTTCCCGAATGTCCTGATTGAAGCGATGGCGATGGGTGCTCCGGTGATCAGCGCCGACTGCCTCCACGGGCCCTCAGAGATCATCACGGATAACAAGGACGGGCGTCTTGTGCCGGTGGGAGATTTCGAGCAACTAGCTTCAGCTATCTCAGACCTGATCGACTCTCCGGCACTGCGTGAACAACTGAGCTCCCGGGCCCGCATGGTACGCATCCGATATGATCAAGATAAGATCATGGCACTTTGGGAGAACATTCTGTTTGGTTTGCCGCGAAGAGCCCAGCAAACATCATGAGTGAGCCGAACAAATTGAGCCTCGGCCAACGAATGAAGTTCCTGTTGAAGGATACAGCTGTCTACGGGATATCGGGCGCGCTTGGCAAGCTCCTGGCCCTCATCACTTTTCCGCTGCTGGCTCGCCACTTTTCAGTCCAAGACTTTGGTGTCATCGATCTTTTGAACACGGCTGTCTTCTTGCTTTCTGTGATGCTTGCGTTCGGCCTGGATTCCGCGGTTGCGCGCTTCTTTTACGAAAACACAGATATGGACTATCGACGCCAGACGGTAAGTCAGGCGCTGATGTTTCTGCTGGCGATTTTTTGCATTGCGCTACCGCTCCTATGGGCGAACACGGACTTGATAGGCACCCTCATAGATGCGGGCCCGGATAGCAGGGCCGTCCTCCATCTTCTAATCCTCCAGTCGCCCTTTTTTGTGCTCCTTGGATTCACGCAAAGCCTGCTCAAATGGACCTTCAAACGGGGGCTTTACCTAGCAATATCGATGGGCTCGATGGTGACTACAGTAGGAGGTCTGGTTGGGGGCATTGTATTTTTCAATTTTGGGATTACCGAAGTATTTATCGTTTATCTATTGTCGCGTGGCGTCTTCAGCATAGTCGGTCTCTGGTGTGTCCGCCAATGGCTAACAGTCCCAAAGGGCTGGGACCGCCTTAAGGAGATGCTGCCGTTCGCGGCGCCCTTCGGTGTGATTTGTGTCATGGGCGCCTTGCTGCCCTTCATGGAGCGCAGCATGGTCCAATCTCTCTTGGGTTCTGAGGAACTCGGCCTCTATGCCGCCGGCGCCAAAGTGGGCATGCTGATCGCTTTGCCTATCAACGCCTTCGAGATAGCATGGGGGCCATTCTCGCTTTCCATATTCAGGGAGAAGAATGCAGCAGAAAGCTATCGCTTTGTACTCAGGTGTTTTTCTGTTTTTATATTCGCAGCCGTCCTGGCTCTCACTGCCTTGGCCGAACCCCTTCTTCGAATTCTTGGCTCAGCACGTTACGAGGGAGGAGCTGCTGTCGTCTTCGCTGTAGCGATGGGGCTCGCCGTGCAGGCTCTCGGATCAATCACTTCGGTCGGAATCGTCTTTTCGAAGAAGGCCTATCTCAAACTGTATGGATACGGGACGATGATAGGTGTGGCCGCCCTTACTATCCCACTTCTCTGCGCGGCTTTCGGGTTCGCTGGGGTCGCTTGGGGCAGCATGGTGGCGTATTTCGCGAAGACGGGTCTTGAAGCCTGGATTGCCGAGCGCGCTCACCCTATTGGATGGGGTTTTGCCGCTCCCCTTGCACTGGGCTCTATCACGCTCGCAGCTGGGGTTCTCTATCAAGCAACCTTTGAGTGGATTGACGTTTTCAAGGCCGGACTTGCTCCACTATTCGGTATAGCCATTCTTCTTGTCGCTGCGTGGCTGGCGATATTCGATAGCGCAGAACGATCCCGAATGATGATCTTACTTCGACCTAAACCTTTGGCCTGATCGACGCGGGACATGCTCTTCTTTGCTCTACTGACGGTGCTTTCCCCTCTCGCCTTTGTGTTCGTCAGGGAGGATGTGGTATTCTGGGTATACCTATTCGGACTGATGCATATTCTGCTCGTTTTCGCCGCCGTGCCTGAGCGGGCATTGCGTCGTACGAGAAATGCAATCTGTCTTTACAGCATATGCCTTGCCGCTATTTCGATCGTTTCTTACAGTCATAGTATCACGATTGGCACGCCAGTAGAGCCTTATCTTGCGAAAAGCGATGGTCAGGGCTACTTCGCCGAGGCCATGTTGCTTCTGAACGGCAACATTTTAGACCAGCTGAGTGCGAGTAGGACAAACTACATAGGTTATCAGTTTATACTTGCCTCTGCGTTTAGGCTTCTTTCGGCTGATCTGATTATCGGATTACTGATTAACAATACGACTCTGGTGCTGACAGTTGTTCTTCTGGCACGGACGACTTTCGTGCTTACACGCGACCCACGGCCGGCCTTTTTCTCAGCCTTGGCGTTTATGTTGACGTCGAAGTTCATATTCTACGCAAACGTCCTGCTCAAAGACCCGTTCCTAACCCTCGGCGTTGCGCTTTTGGCTTACGCATTGGCGCAACTGAAGGTGAAGCGCAGCGGGAGTTTCGGCGACTATGGAGCCATTCTTGGCGCAATCCTGATTTTTGGAACGATGCGGCTCCCGATGCTTGTTCTAATGCCAGGCGGTTTTTTACTGCTTGGACGGGAGTTCTTGCGAAAGGCTTGGATCCTCGTCGTGGCTGGCATCATTGGAGGAAGCGCTCTCGCCAGCGTTTTCGCGACCTTCACAACGAAAGAATTTTCAAAGGACGCGGTTACTCAGCAGACTGTGCAGAACTCTATATTGGATGAACAACTGCGCAGCGGCAGCGTCAGCACAAGCGGCGTTGTCGGCCGGATCATGGGAGGGTACACGGAACTTCCAATTGCTGAGCGGCTGATCACCATACCCGTGCCGACAATAATCCAATTCGCCCTACCATTCGACTTCTGGAGCACGAGGTTCCTCGACGATCACATCATCGATTTTTTCAACACGAACTTGAACCCTGTTTGGTATTTATTTGTCGGCGTCTTTGTAATCTGTACCGCCCTCTACTGGAGGGATTTGCCGAACTGGCCCATCAAGGCGCTATTCGGACTCGGTCTTGCCATGTATGTGATTATTGCATTTGTGTTTGGCGGAGTTATACCGAGATACGCGAGTCCCTACTTGATCCTTATGTTTCCAGCCGTCGGATATCAAATGACGGTCTGGTGGCTTCGTGCTAGAGGATCCTCCTCAATCAGGAAAGTCTTCGGTTTATACTACCTTCTATTCGGGACCGCTTCGGCCGCTTATATATTATTCCAACTGTCTCGATCTGTGTAGACATGCTTCCGCCTAGAAGTCGCAAGCGGGTTCTTATCTTGGACAATGGCGCGATCGCTGTCGATAGAAGCGGGCGCCGCTACGTAAATAACCATACAGGTCAATTCGCCAGGGAAATTCGTTACGCTGGCTGTGATCCAGTTTTTATGGCTCCCTCTGCTGTTTATGACGAGCACTCTCAACTCCACAATTTTTGTTTACAGGAGGCTGCATTGGAAAGCCGCCTGCTCGATGTGCATCGTCGGTATCGTGCGCCATTCGCCGCGAATGAAATTCTGAATGAGATCTTAAATTGTGACTTTGTATATATTTTCTTTCCCGGGACTCTGGAAAATTGGCGGGACTATTGTGTTCTCTCGTAGGGAGGCGTTACGGTTTATATATTCGGGGCAGCAAATTTCGCGATGCTCAGCTGGACCGGCGCGTTGTCAGGAAGGCTGCGTTCGTCCTGACAGTTTCTCCTACTCTGCTTGGGGAGATCAAGTCTCTTTGTAGTGCGGTAGAAGTGATTGGCCGATGGTGGCACGGCTGCGCTAATCCCTGCCTTGAAGGGGGCCGGGGCGCGGCTCGGGACGATTGCATCGAGTGGCGGCGTCAGCGGCGTGCACGCAGCCCGGAAATTCGGCTTCGCTGTGACGACCACTGATTACCGGACAATGCTGGACGATCCGAAACTGGATGCGTTGGTAATCGCCACGCGTCATGACTTGCACGCCCGGTTGGTCGTCGAGGCGCTAAAGGCCGGGAAGCATGTTTTCGTGGAGAAGCCGCTCGCTCTCAAGCCTGAGGACATCGACGCCATCGACCAAGCGACGCGTTCGATTGATCGCGCGCCTCGCCTGATGGTCGGTTTCAATCGCCGGTTTGCGCCTCAGGTGGTCCGAATGCGCTCTCTGCTCGACGCGCACCCTGGGCCGAAATCTATGGTCATGATGGTCAACGCCGGAGCAATCCCCGCAGAACATTGGACGCAGGACTCCGACATTGGCGGCGGCCGGATTATCGGTGAGGCTTGCCACTTCATCGATCTCCTGCGCCACCTGGCGGGCTCGCCGATTATCTCGCATGGGCGCCAGGCGATGGCCTCAGAAACAGGCGACACAGTCAGCCTCACGCTTGGCTTCGCTGACGGCTCGCTTGGAACCATCCATTATTTCGCAAACGGCAGCAGGGCATTCCCGAAAGAACGCCTGGAGATATTTGCGGGCGGCCAAGTTCTGCGCCTCGACAACTTCCGTTCGCTCACCGGCTTCGGCTGGAAAGGGTTCCGCGCGATGAACCTCTGGCGTCAGGACAAGGGGCAAAAGGCGTGCGTCGCGGCATTTCTCGATGCAATTCGAGAGGGCGGGCCAGATCCGCATCCCCTATGACGAGATCATCGAGGTGAGCCGAGTCACCATCGAATTGGCCCGGCTTGGCAATGTATCGCAACACGTTTGTCAGAGCGCGACAGTGGCGTTGGCGAAGGAGCGCCAGCATGCGGCTTGAGCGACGGTTGCGCCAAGCCCCGTCAAGCGCGCTGAAACTGTTTCACACGGTCCGTTATCTGAAGCCCATTCAGGTCTATGGCCGGGCCTTGGCGTGCGTGAACCGCCCTTCCACTGACACAAGGCCCGCCCCGCCGCTGCGCCAGAGGACACAGGCGTGGGCGCCGCCGGTTCCGCGCCGGGCGTGTCTGCACGGGCGCTGGCGGGTCCGCTTTCTCAACGAGGATGGCGAAATCCGCCAGCCCTGGCAGTGGAACGATCCGGGCAAGCCAAAGCTCTGGCTCTACAATCTGCACTACTTCGACGATCTCGCCGCGCCCGCAGATAAAGAGCGGATCGCGATGCAGCAAGAGCTGATGGCGCGCTGGATCGCTGAGAATCCGCCCGGTCATGGCAATGGCTGGGAGCCTTACCCGACCTCGCTGAGGATCGCGAACTGGATCAAATGGGGGCTGGCGGGCAACTCTCTTGATGCGGCATGGCTCGATAGCCTCGCGCAGCAGACGCGGTGGCTCGCGCAAAAGCTCGAATGGCATCTGCTCGGCAATCATTTGCTTGCGAATGCCAAGGCGCTTGTCATGGCCGGGCTCTATTTTGATGGGCCGCAAGCAGAGCTTTGGCTGAAGACCGGGCTCGCCATCTACGAAGCGCAGCTCAAGGAGCAAATTTTGGCGGACGGAGCGCACTTCGAACTCTCGCCCATGTACCACGCCATCATCCTGGAAGATCTGCTCGATGTCCTGAACATGGCGCGTGCCCACGGGATGGCTAGTGAGGCCGCCAATAAGGCCCTGGCTGAGATCGCCGGTCCAATGCTGAACTGGCTCAAGGCAATGACGCATCCGGACGGCGGGCTGTCCTTCTTCAACGACGCTGCATTCGGCATCGCGGCCAGTTGCCCAGATCTGGAAGCCTATGCCCAGCGGCTTGAGCTGCCCACTGTTACCGAGCCGCACGAAAGCATCACGCATCTGGCCGCGTCGGGCTATATCCGGGCCTGTTTCGGCGGCGCGACCGCGATCCTCGATCTCGCGGCCGTCGGCCCGGACTACCTTCCCGGACATGCCCACGCCGATACGCTTTCCTTCGAAATGTCGATCGGAACGGAACGCCTGATCGTCAATGGAGGCACGTCCGTCTACGCGCCAGGGACCTTGCGCCGGTTTCAGCGGTCGACAGCGGCCCATTCCACCGTCGAGATCGGGGGCGAAAACTCGTCCGAGGTCTGGGCAAGCTTCCGCGTCGCCCGCCGCGCCAGGATCGTGGAGACCGCGATCGAATGCGACGGCGAGGAAACGGTGATCCGCGGCGCGCATGACGGCTACAGCCGACTGCCCCGCCGGCCCATCCACCGGCGCTGCTGGCGGTTCGTAGACCGGGGGCTGGAAGTCGCCGATTTATCGAGCCCATTAGCGCAAGCGGCGCTGTCGCTCGCTTTCACTTTGGGCCGGGGGTTTGTGCCCGATTGGATGGCCACGCGCAAGGTGGCGAGGCGATATTGCCGAGCGGCCGGATTGTACGGTTTGCGTCGAGCGAGGTTGCGAGGCTCGACGCCGGTGCCTGGTGCCACGAGTTTGGGAAATCCGTTCCAATACAAACGCTTGCTGTGCCGTTTCCGAACGACCGACTCAGCACTGTTTTCAGTTGGACTTGAGCATGCACATCCTTTTTCTGTCCGATAATTTCCCGCCGGAGGCCGATGCCCCGGCGTCACGGACCTTCGAGCATTGCCGCGAGTGGGTCAGGGCCGGGCATAAGGTGACTGTCATCACTGGCGCGCCAAATTTTCCGGCCGGCAAGGTGTTCGACGGCTACGCCAACAGATGGCGGACACGAGAGGCAATCCAAGGCATCGATGTCATCCGGGTCTGGACTTACATCAGTGCCAATCAGGGCTTCCTCAAACGAGCGCTCGATTATGCGAGCTTCATGGTTTCGGCGGTGCCCGCAAGTCTCGGCGTCCGCGACGTGGATGTGATCGTCGCGACCTCGCCCCAATTGTTCACGCCCTGCGCCGCTTATATTGCCGGGTTGCTCAAGCGCCGGCCCTACGTTTTCGAGTTGCGCGACCTCTGGCCTGAATCCATCCGAGCGGTGGGCGCGATGAGGAACGTGCGAATCCTCGATGCGCTCGAACAACTCGAACTCTTCCTCTACCGGAACGCGGCGCGGGTGGTCGCCGTCACGCACGCATTCAAGGGCAATCTGATCGCGCGCGGTATTGAGGCCGGGAAAATCAGCGTCGTTACCAACGGCGCGGACCTCACGCATTTCAAACCGCGCCCTCGGGACAAGGCTCTCGCCGCCGAACTCGGCCTGTCGGGAAAGACGGTGATCGGCTATGTCGGAACGCACGGGATGGCGCATGCGCTGAAGACGGTGCTCGATGCCGCCGAGCTTCTCAAGGCGAAAGATTTGGCAAGCAACGTTTGTTTCCTCTTTCTTGGGGACGGCGCGGAAAAGTCGGCTCTGAAAGCCGATGCCAAGGCGCGGAAGCTCGATAATGTCGTGTTCGCCGACTCCGTTCCTCGCAGCGAGGTCGCGCGATATTGGTCGCTCATCGATCTTTCCGTTATCCACCTGAAGCGGACGCCGCTGTTCGGGACGGTGATCCCCTCAAAGCTTTTCGAGTGCATGGCCATGGGCATCCCGGTTCTGCATGGAGTGGCTGGTGAATCCGCGACCATCGTGCAACGCGAGGGCGTGGGCATCACCTTCGAGCCGGAGAACGCCAGCGCCTTGGCTGGGGCGATGACTGAACTAATCCGAGATCCGGAAAGGCGGGCCGAGATGGCAAGAAGAGCCGTGGCCGCAGCCCGCCGCTACGATCGCGCAGACCTTGCCGGCGCCATGCTGAAAACCCTGGAACGCGTGAATGCCGAGGCAATGCCGCTTGCCGCACCGGAGGCCCTTAAGGCCACCGCACGATAAAGATTGGGCGCGGGTGCAGCCTGCATCAACGGCGGCGCGGCTTCCTAATGGCGGGCAGAGGTTTGAACATGACGAGGAGCAGTCAGTGGAGCATCGACTGTATTGTCGGTGCGCGTCCAAATTTTGTGAAGATCGCGCCAATCCTGCGCGCACTGTCCGCCGCTGGATTTGTTCCGCGGCTGATCCACACCGGCCAGCATTATGACGTGGAGATGAATGCGGTCTTCTTCAGAGAGCTGGAGATCCCCGAGCCGGACGTAAACCTCGAAGCCGGTTCCGGCACAGGCACGGAGCAGACGGCGCAAATCATGCTGAGGCTCGAGCCGGTCTTGAGCACATCCCGCCCCGACCTCGTGTTGGTAGTGGGCGATGTCAACTCGACGCTTGCCGCTGCGCTGGTGGCCGCAAAACTGCAGATCCCTCTCGCTCACGTCGAGGCTGGCTTGCGCAGCAACGATCGGTCGATGCCGGAAGAGATCAACCGGCTGGTGACGGACCGGCTGTCGGACATGCTGCTGACGACTGAAGAAAACGCCATGGCCAATTTGGTCAGGGAGGGAATCGACAGGGCGAGGATCACGTTCGTCGGCAATGTGATGATCGACACGCTCGTCGCTTGCCTCGACCGTGCCGTGCCCGCGAGGGAGACAATCAGGGACGCAGGGATCTCCCCGAAACTTCTCGCTGAGATCGAGAGCAAAGGTTTCGGCTTCGTCACCCTCCATCGTCCCTCGAATGTCGACGACCCTCATCAGCTTGGCGGCCTTCTCGAAGCGCTGGCGGCGATTTCGCGCTCGGTGCCCCTGGTCTTTCCGGTTCACCCGAGAACGCGAGCGATGATCGATAGGGCAGGGCTGTCCCATGCGCTGAGGCAAGGGCACATCCTCGAATGCGGGGCGCTCAGCTATTTGCGGGCGCTCGGATTGATGCGTGCGGCGCGGTTCGCGGTTACCGATAGCGGCGGCGTGCAGGAAGAGACCACCGCGCTCGGCGTGCCCTGCCTCACCGTGAGGGAGAACACGGAGCGGCCGATCACCATCGAGCAGGGCACGAACACGCTTGTCGGGACATCGCCCGAAACCCTGATTTCGGCTGCCCGCGAGATTATCGCCGGCGGCGGCAAGAAAGGCCGCTTGCCCCCACTCTGGGATGGGAGGGCTGGAGAACGTGTGGCCGCTGCCATCGGGGCGTATCTTGAGCACAGCATCGGGCGGCGTGCGGCGTAAATAAGGGAGCCATTGTGAGTACCAAAAAAGCGTTCGCGCTGATCGGCGCGGCGGGCTATGTCGCGCCCCGCCATCTACGAGCCATCAAGGAGACGGGAGGCGCGCTGAGAGCCGCGCTCGATCCATCGGATTCAGTCGGAGTAATCGACAGCTATTTCCCCGAAGCGCGCTTCTTCACCGAATTCGAGCGCTTCGACCGCTACATCGACCTCGTTCGTCGGCGCGGCGAGAAGGTTGACTATATCAGCATCTGCTCGCCGAATTACTTGCACGATGCCCATGTGCGCTTTGCACTCCGCTCCCACGCGCACGCAATTTGCGAGAAGCCGCTGGTGCTCAATCCCTGGAACGTGGATGGGCTAGCCGGAATGGAGGCTGACACAGGGAAGCGGGTGTTCACGATCCTGCAGCTGCGGATGCACCCTGCCATCATCGCGCTGAAGGAGAGGGTCGCCTCGGAGCGAAAGAAGGTCTACGACGTGGACCTGACCTACATCACCTCACGCGGGCTCTGGTATTACACATCCTGGAAAGGCGAAGAGCCCAAGTCCGGCGGCATTGCGACCAACATCGGGGTGCACTTCTACGACATGCTCGGATTTGTTTTCGGCGCATTGCGTGAAAACGCTGTGCATCACCGCGCGCTCGACTGTGCTTCGGGTTATCTCGAATTCGAGCGCGCCCGCGTGCGCTGGTTCCTGTCGATCAACGCTCGCGACCTGCCCGACGCCGCGGCAGGCAAGAAAACATACCGGTCCATCACCGTCGATGGCGAGGAGATCGAGTTCTCGGACGGCTTCACGGACCTGCACATCCTTAGCTATCAGGCCATCCTGGCGGGCCGTGGTTTTGGGCTGCAAGACGTTCGCCCGAGCATCGATATCGTATCGGCGATCAGAACGAAACCTGTCAAGAAAAGCATCGGCGAGCAGCATCCGTTTGCGGCGAAAGCAATGCGCGATGATGGGAGGTATCAGAATGGCTGGCCGGTCTGAGCCGAACCCTGATATTCCAGGCGTCTTCATCCACGAAAGCGCTTATGTCGATCCGCCGGTCCTGATCGGCGAGGGCACGAAAATCTGGCATTTCGCGCATGTGCTGCGGGATTGCGATATCGGCCGCCATTGCACGCTCGGGCAGAACGTCATGATCGGGCCGAGAGTTCGCATCGGTGACCGCTGCAAAATCCAGAATAACGTCAGCCTCTATAACGGCGTCGAGTTGGAGGATGACGTGTTCTGCGGGCCGAGTTGCGTTTTCACCAACGTCATCAATCCGCGTGCCGCGATCGAGCGCAAGTCGGAGTTCATGCGCACCCATGTCGGGCGCGGCGCAACCATCGGGGCCAATGCGACGATAATCTGCGGCCACCGCCTCGGAGACTACTGCTTCATCGCGGCAGGGGCGGTGGTGACGGCCGATGTGCCCGCTTATGCGCTTATGGCTGGCGTCCCGGCACGCCGCATCGGATGGATGAGCCGCGCGGGCGCACGCCTCGGCCCCGATCTTGTCTGTCCTATCGAAGGCACACGCTACAAGGAAATGACCGATGGCCATACTCTTGAGCCTGCCTGACCCAAGTGCCGCTGAAGTGGGCGCAGTTTTACCAATTACATTCATCGATCTTGCCGCGCAGCAGGCCAGGATTCGCGGCCGGCTGGATCGCGCCATTGCCCGCGTTCTCGATCACGGCCAGTACATCATGGGTCCCGAAGTCGCTGAACTGGAGCGGCGGCTGTGCCAGTTGACCCGAACGCGCCATGCAATTTCATGCGCCAGCGGTACCGACGCGCTGCTGATCGCCTTGATGGCGCTCGGCGTAGGGCGCGGCGATGCGGTGCTTTGCCCGGCGTTCACCTTCACGGCGACTCCTGAGGCGGTCGCCCTCCTCGGCGCGACGCCGATCTTCGTCGATGTAAACTCTGAAACTTTCAATCTCGAGCCGGACGCGATCGCGGGCGGGCTCGGAGTGGCTCGATCTCATGGGCTGCGGGTTGTTGGCCTGATTGCGGTGGATCTTTTCGGGCTGCCGGCCGATTACGCCCGGATCGAGCCTCTCGCACGGGAGCATGGCCTTTTCGTTCTGGCCGACGCGGCTCAGTCGCTCGGCGCAGCTCAGGGGGAGCGCCGTGTCGGTATGTTCGGGGCGGTTACCGCCACGAGCTTCTTTCCGGCGAAACCCCTCGGCTGCTATGGCGACGGCGGCGCGATCTTCACAAGCGATCCTGATCTTGCCGCGAGGATGGCGAGCATCCGTCTGCATGGCAAGGCCATGGGAGCTGACAAGTATGCCATCGAGCGTGTCGGAGTGAACGGGCGGCTGGATACATTGCAAGCCGCGATTCTGATCGAGAAGCTGGCGATCTTCGAAGAGGAGATCGAATTACGCAACCGCGTCGCGGCACGCTATGCCGAGGGGCTTGGCGATGACGTCATCACGCCTCAGGTTCCAACGGGTTCGCGGAGTGTGTGGGCGCAGTATACGATCCGCCTGCCTGGCGGCCACCGCGACAGGCTAGCCGCCGATCTCAAGGCAGCGGGCATACCGACGGCGGTTTACTACCCTCGGCCCCTGCATCACCAGGCCGCCTACCGGGAGTTCCCTGCGGCGGCTGGTCCGGTATCTGAGCGCCTCGCGCAGGAAGTGTTGAGTCTGCCCATGCATCCATACCTGGGGCTGGCTCAGCAGCACAGGGTCATCGACACTGTGCTCAAATTGATACGCAGCTGTTCGGGCTAGCGCATCGTGCGTTTAATCGGACGCGGGGGCATGGTCCATTTTGTACGCATCCTGCAAATGGCGACATCTGACGCTTGTCCCCGCATCCTTCTTCTGAAAGATCTTCAGCGAAATCGCCTTGATGCCAGGTTAACGCAGCTTAAACCCTTGATAATTATGGGAAAACTTACAGAACGGGACGCCGTCGCCGCTGCCTGCGCCGTTCAGTTCCGGCTCTTCGCAAGCGTTAATTTGCGATCCTCAAAACATATTTAACGGACTTTTGCTCGTCCCAGTAAATGGAAATAATTCCGGCATTAGATTCTATTGAATGGGTCATTTGTTAACAATAAAAACTATAGCAATTTCAGTGGCTTATGGTAGCCTCCCTTTGTCCGGTCTTAGGCGCTGCTTTCCTCCATTTCGCGGCGAATAAAGAGATTCTTTACCAACACACGGTGGGAAATAATTCCGGCGCGCTTCTGTTAACCACATAAGTATGAAGGCTCGACGCCGTGAACGAAATGTTTATGAAAACGCGCATGGCGAGCGTCGTCCACGATGGCGATGGGCTGTTCGGCGAAGGCTTCTCCCGCCTCGCCGCCATGATCGCCGCCCGAAATGCACCGCCACACAGTCCCAGCCGTTAAAAAATATTGCATCGCAACCCGGTTCCGATTTTGCGCACGCTGCGCTAGGTAAGCCTGGCATCAAACCAATTAAGGCCGCCTCGATGCCGAGGCGGCCTTTTGTGCGTTCAAGTGGTGCTGCGCGAAGAGAAGGGGTCTCGTTAGATCGCCTGGACTCTTCTAAGCTCTTCTTCCTTGCTGTGGCTCGGGTACGCGCGCGCTTGCTGCAGGCGCGAGACCAGGGGTAGCGAAATCAATGAGCACGCTGGCGCCATCGCAGCCCCGTTGAACCATTCAGCCAACGTTCGCGGGTGCGTTCTAAGCAAATCGGCAAGCTCCTCGAGTCCCAGATCGTGGTCCTGCATGAAAGCGTGCAGGCGATCGGACACGCTCCCGTTGTGATGCGAGACGCGTGAAATTTTCCCATTCATGGACATCAGTTCCTCCCAAGTTTCTTATTCGTGCCGATACTTGTGACCGGCGCTGTTCTTAACCTTTATAACGTAATTGCTGAGGCAGGTCACGTACATTCAGTTTGTTGCGCGCTGGAGGA
The DNA here is from genome assembly GCA_963829495.1 of uncultured Alphaproteobacteria bacterium. Lineage (GTDB taxonomy): Bacteria > Pseudomonadota > Alphaproteobacteria > Rhizobiales > Rhodomicrobiaceae > Rhodomicrobium. The sequence continues at coordinate 636,920 of CAWHIT010000004.1, read as the reverse complement.
GGCATCCGAAGCCAGCGAGTTTGCTCTGTATCAAAGCGGGATAACCCGGCGCACTGTTGCTCCGAATGCATCCACAACTAAGTCTGAGCAATATCCAATTGTATTTTAGATGAACCTTAAACAGGACAAGCGTCACTTGATAATCACTAAATTGTTTTCCATAAAGTAGCTTGATATAGGAATTTTCTCGCCCATTCTGGAAAGAATTGGATCCTTATTCGGTCGAACTCCATCATGAGGAAGAGCGGCCGTATTTCACAGGATATATTTCGCGGGAGCTTCCATGACTGGTTTAACGAAACTGCCTAAAGCAGTTGCAATGCAATTAGGAATTGGCGCGATCCTTACTATCATTGGCGCGGTCTGGTTTTTCGTTGTCGCATTTCTTTTGAAGGGAGACCAAATACTCCCAACAAACGAATCAGTCCGCGCAGCATATGATTGGGTGCATGAAATTGGGAGCATCCCAACTAACCAATGGACACTGAGGACGGCGGGCGAGCTTATAAGCAGCGTGGCTCTTCTTTTGGTCTTGGACATTCTGTTTGTTATTGTCCGATATGGCGGCCTCACGTTGTTGACCTTAGGTGGCTTTGCAATTTTTGAAGGGCTTTCAAATTTGCGAAAAGCCCGGCGTTAGCCCGGTCCTTCTAACCGTTCCCGGTAACCGCCTGCGCGGCAGCGCGGATTTCACTGAGACTTTGGCGGGGTGTAATCGCTTCGGGATCAATCCTCAGCTCAAGGATGGATGGAAGCCCCGATCCTTGGGCCTTCTCGAACGCAGTCGGAAACTCCTCCGTTTTCGTTACAAGTGCTCCAAATCCGCCGAACGCCCGCGCATAGGCAGCGAAGTCCGGGTTGGTAAGATCGGTGCCGCTGACACGGCCCGGATAGTTGCGCTCCTGGTGCATGCGGATCGTGCCATACATCCCGTTGTTGGCGACGATGAAGATAACCGCCGCGTTGTATTGCATCGCAGTGGCAAACTCCTGCCCAGTCATGAGGAAGTCGCCGTCACCTGTGAATACGACGACAGTGCGATTGGGGTGGACGAGCTTCGCAGCGATACCGGCGGGCGCGCCATAGCCCATCGACCCTGATGTGGGCGCAAGCTGGGTCCCGAACTGCCGGTATCGATAAAAGCGGTGAAGCCAGATGCCGTAGTTGCCCGCGCCGTTGGCGATGATCGCATCCGGGGGCAGCGCTTGGCGTAGATAGGCGATCACCTCTCCCATCTGGAGCGCGCCCGGCGTGCGGGGGGCGACCTGCCAGGCTTCATAAGCCTTTCGCGCATCCTCTCTCCATCCTCGCCAGAGCGACCCATCGAGAGGCGCAAAGCCTGCCAACGCCGCCGCGAAGGCGCGCGGGCCTGCGTTGATGGCATGATCGGCCTGATACACTCGGCCCAGTTCCTCGGCGCTCGCGTGCACATGAACAAGCTGCTGTTTCGGCCGCGGAATATCGAGCAGCGAATAGCCTTGCGTCGGCATCTCGCCAAGGCGCGCGCCAAGCACCAGAAGCAGATCCGCGTCCTTGATGCACTGCGCAAGGGCCGGGTTGATGCCGATGCCGACATCGCCCACGTAGCAGGGGCTTTCGTTGTCGAAGTAATCCTGCCGGCGGAACGATGCCGCGACGGGCAAGCCCGACGCCTCGGCGAACTGCCGCATTCGCAAGGCGGCCTGCGCATCCCACCCCCCACCACCGACGATTGCCAGCGGGCGCTCCGCCTTCGCGAGCAGCGTCCTGAACTCGGCCATCTGGCCTGCTGACGGATGCGGCTCAACGCGCTTGTGCGGCTCCGGGTCGGCAACGGCCACCTTGTCGCGCAGCATGTCCTCTGGTAGCGCCAGAACCACAGGCCCCGGCCGCCCTGACAGCGCGGTGTGGAAAGCCCGGCTGACATATTCGGGGATGCGCGCCGCGTCGTCGACCTGCGCCACCCACTTCGCCATCTGCCCGAACATGCGGCGGAAGTCGATCTCCTGGAACGCCTCGCGGTCCATCATGCCGCGCCCGACCTGCCCGATAAACAGGATCATTGGCGTCGAATCCTGCCGCGCCACATGCACGCCGGAGCTAGCGTTTGTCGCGCCCGGCGCGCGCGTCACCATGCAGACGCCGGGGCTGCCGGTCAGCTTGCCATGGGCTTCCGCCATCATGGCCGCGCCGCCCTCCTGCCGGCACACGACGAACGGCATGCTGTCGTGGTAATCGTAAAGCGCGTCCAGTACAGCAAGATAGCTCTCGCCCGGAACGCCGAAGATCATGCGGGCCCCGTGCAGGCGGAGCTGATCGGCCAGAATCTTCCCCCCGGTCCTCAAAGCCGTCTCCGGCATTCTACCTCCGGTGCAGATATTTGCGGTCTTCATAATGGCTGGTTGCGCCCGATGTTCAAGCGCGTTCGTTTAGAAAGTAAAGAGGGCGCGATAGGTTGTTCAGCCGCCGCCGCGACCGTAAATTGAACCGATTAAGGTTAGTTGGGGCGTTTAAGACATCCTAAACCAGCGAACCGTTAATGTGCGCACTTTCCCTGAGTGCGCTTCGCAAACAGGAGGCTTCCATGAAATTCTTCGTCGATACGGCCGACGTGGCCGAGATTCGCGATCTCGCAGAGAAGGGCTTACTCGATGGCGTGACCACGAACCCTTCACTTGTCGCAAAGGCGGGCCGGGACTTCATTCAGACGATCCGCGAAATTTGCGCCATCGTCGAAGGACCCGTGAGCGCGGAGGTCTCCGCGCTCGATGCCGAGACAATGATCGCCGAGGGGCGCAAGCTGGCGGAAATCGCTGAGAACGTAACGGTGAAAGTGCCGATGACTTGGGATGGCCTCAAGGCCTGCCGCACCCTCTCGCAAGCGGGCACCATGGTCAACGTCACGCTGTGCTTCTCCGCGAACCAAGCTTTGCTCGCGGCGAAAGCCGGAGCGACCTTCGTTTCGCCGTTTGTCGGGCGGCTCGACGACGTGGGCGAGGACGGCATGACGCTCATCCGCGACATCCGCGAGATCTACGACAATTACCCGGATTACGGCACCGAAATTCTGGCGGCCTCTCTGCGCCATCCGCTCCATGTGACACAAGCTGCGCTGGCCGGCGCAGATGTTGCGACCATCCCGCCGGCAATTTTGAAGCAACTCGTCAACCACCCGCTCACCGATAAGGGCCTCGCCCAGTTCGTGGCGGATTGGAAAAAGACGGGGCAGAGCATCCTGTAGCAACCATGTCGACCGGCGCGCCAGAAAAGCAGGGGAAGCACCCCTCACCCCAGCCCTCTCCCGCAAGGGGAGAGGGAGCAGGTTGTGCCCGCCGACGCAACGTTCCTTCTCCCCTTGCGGGAGAAGGACAGGATGAGGGGTACTGCGCCAAGGATGTCGCCGCGGCCGTTGCCGGGCTGGCTCTCCTATCTCGGCGCGGAGCGGCGTTATGCCGAAAATACGCTTGAAGCCTATGAGCGGGATGCCCGGCAGTTTCTTGCTTTTCTGTCCGCAAAAGAACCGGCATCGCTCGCGCGGCTGAATGCTCTGACGCCCGGCGACATTCGCGCCTTCCTCGCGTCTCGCCGCGACGACGGCACAGGCAGCCGGTCCCTGGCCCGGACATTGTCGGCCCTTCGCTCGCTCTTCCGCTATCTCGAACGCGTCGGCGCTCTGCAAAACCGAAGTGTTCTTGCGGTCGCCTTGCCAAAGCTGCCGCCGCGCCTGCCAAAGCCGCTTACGGAAACGAAGGCGAAGGACGTGGTGGAGGAGGCAGCTCTGGACGGCGAACTCAGCGAGCATCCGTGGACGGGACCGCGTAATCAGGCCGTGCTGCTCCTGCTTTACGGTTCGGGCCTTCGCGTCTCCGAAGCGCTCGGCCTCAACCGCAAGGACGCGCCGCTAGGGCCGCGCGACGTGCTTCGCATCAAGGGCAAGGGCGGACGCGAACGCCTTGCGCCGGTCCTGCCCGCAGCGCAATCGGCGGTATCGGCCTACCTGGATAAGTGCCCGCACCGGCTCGAACCGCAAGGTCCGCTTTTCGTGGGCGTGAAGGGCGGCAGGCTGAACCCGCGCATCGTGCAGCTTTTGATCGCCCGGCTCCGCAACAATCTCGGCCTGCCTGCAACCGCGACGCCGCACGCGCTGCGGCACTCCTTTGCGACGCACCTCCTGAGCCGGGGCGCGGACCTTCGCGTGATTCAGGAACTGCTGGGCCACGCAAGCTTATCCACCACCCAGGGTTATACGGCTGTTGACCGCGACCGCCTGTTTCAGGCTTACTCTAAGGCGCATCCGCGGGCCTAAGCTGTGGGCCGCCCGCTTTTGCTGACCTGAACCGCACATCCAGGAGCCGAATCGCGATATTCGCCCAGGGTGTATCTGGAGAAAGGGCGCGATGGGCATATTTCTGGCGGTCGCCAACCGCAAGGGCGGTGTGGGGAAATCGACGATCACGACCATGCTCGCGCACGGCTTCTCTGCGACCGGCGAGCAGCGGGTTCTGGTTGTGGACCTCGACACCCAATGCAACTCCTCGATCATCCTGACCGGTGGCGAAAAGTGGGAATGGGCAAGGCACAACCGGAAGACGATCGCGGATTATTTCAACGACAAATACGACCAGCCGCGAACCCGCCCCGATGATTATATCTTGCGGCAGGTAGGAGATATCCAGGCTCCCCTCGGCGAGTTGTCCGTTCTCTCCGGCTCCCTCGACCTGGAAGACCTCGAGAACGAGTTCCTGCACAATCGAGCCCGGGCAGGGCAAGACCTGCGAGCCGCCGAGGAGGGTGTCATCAGCCGCCTCAGAGACATGATGAGCGACCTTGGCGACGAATTCGACGTGGTGATTTTCGACTGCCCGCCTGGGCTTTCGTTCTCCACCCGCGCCGCGCTTGGGCTGGCGCACAAGGTCCTTGTGCCGTTCCGGCCCGATTTCGTGTCGAGCTATGCCGTCGACCGGATCTCGACCATCATCGAGGAAAAAGAGCAGCTTAACGATGTGCTGATGATCCCGAAGGAGAAGCGCCGCTATATCGCGCTCGTGAACTTCTGGCGTGACGGGAACTTTCAGCGCTTGAACTACGGAAACGTCGCGGCGGGCCATCCGGTGATGCACACCGTGATCCCGGAAAACGACGGCATCGCGGAGGCCTTCGAATATCGCGGCGAGCCGCTTTCCATAGACGAGAAATACGGGACGGGTGCAGACGTGGTCCGTGCCCTTTGCAAAGAAGCCGTCGAACTCGATCATCATGCGTTATGCCGGGGAGGCTGCTGCATGACCGACACCGCCATCAGGGTTCTGACGCGACTGCGTGCGCTGTTCGAGGTCATAGCCGAGGAAGCGCATTCCAACCCCGTTTTCGCCCGAAAACTTGAAGCCGCGCTCGGCGGCGCGTTGGAAACATCCATAGGTGGCACATCCAAGCTTACCACGCCTGCCGCGAAGGAGGCCGGTGCGGGTCACACGATGTTGCACCACATTACGTTCGACCCGCTGGAATGCCATATCGAAGCCGCGCTCCTTAACGGGCGCGAGGAGGAGGCGCGTGCTTTCCTCGGCAAGTTAGATCGCGCTCAGCTTGAGGCGGTCATAAGAGCTCAGCGGCTTCCTGGCGCGAAAAACCTTCAGAGTAAAATTGACGAGGACGATTCGGCCGCAGCTGTAGATGCCATCGTCGGAAGCGCTGCCGAGAAAGTTCGCTGCCGCCATTCCGCCGCGGGTTAAAATCCGCCGAAGCTGCGGCTCCGCCCAGATTTGCCCTTAGCCTAGCTTTGTTGTGGGCCGGTGGCCACATCCGACGTCTGAATATCGCGCCACACTGCGCCGAGCGCTGACCGGTCGAAAGAAACCGACTTCACGATGGCAAAGACCGGCATGCCCGCCCGCAAGGAAAGGCGCTCGACCGAATAGCGCGTCAGGCGGGCCACCAGCGCCTCGCCGCCGCAATCGAGCTTGATCTCCACGCCGGGGCCGTCCATCGGCCCGATCTCCGCGACGACGGCGGGGATGACGTTCAGAGCGCTCATGTCCTCGGGCTGCCGAAGCGCGATCATCACATCCCGCGCTTTGATCTGCATCCGCACGCGCTTTCCCGGCGCGATGTCGAGGCGCGGCACTTTCCATTGGCCCGCGCGCGAGGCGAGCGCAGTGAGGGCGTAAGCATCGTCGTGGCCTTTTACCACGGCCTCGATTACGGCGCCTGTTTCACCGCCATCGACCGCAGGCAGAAGGTCGAGGCGCTGCATCAGCTCGATCGTGGGGCCTGCGGCGCGCACCTTGCCTGCCGGAAAGGATCACCAGCGTATCCGAAAGCCGCGCGACCTCGGCGACCGAGTGACTGACATAGATGATCGGGATGCGGGCTTCGTCGCGCAGGCGTTCGAGATAAGGCATGATCTCCTGCTTGCGCGCATCGTCGAGCGAAGCGAGCGGCTCATCCATCAGGAGGACTTTGGGCGAGGCGAGAAGCGCGCGGCCAATTGCAACGCGCTGCTTTTCGCCGCCGGACAGCCGGTTCGGGTAGCGGCTGAGCAAATGCTTCGATGCCGAGCAAATCCGCGACCCTGGCGAGGCTTGCTTCGCGTCCCGGTGCGCGGGTGAACCACGCGCCGTAAAGCAGGTTCTGGCGGACGCTCAGATGCGGAAAGAGCCGCCCTTCCTGAAACACGGCGCCGAGCTTGCGCCGGTATGGCGGCAGAAAGATCCCGCGATCCGTATCGAAAAGGGTAGCGCCGTCGATGATGACGCGTCCGCGCTCAGGCCGGAGCAATCCCGCGATGACGCTGATGAAGCGTGGTCTTGCCCGAGCCGGAATGCCCGAAAAGCGCGATGAACCGGCCCTCGGCGGCGAACTCGGCATCGAGCGTGAAATCGCCGAGCCGCTGAAAGGCGCTGACCTCGATCATGCTGCGATAGTGAGCCCGCGGCCGGCGCTGCGCGCCAGAAATTCGGAAGTCAAGAGGGCTGCCATCGAGATGAAAATCGATATTGCGGTGAGCCGCAGCGCGCCCGCGTCGCCGCCCGGAACTTGCGTCAACGTGTAGATCGCGGAAGGCAGCGTCTGGGTCTCGCCGGGGATGTTCGAGACGAAGGTGATCGTCGCGCCGAACTCGCCCATGGATCGCGCGAAAGAAAGGATCATGCCTGCGATGACGCCGGGCACGATCAGCGGCAGCGTCACGGTCAGGAAAACCCAGAACGGGCTTGCGCCGAGCGTCCCGGCGGCGGCTTCCAGCCTCGTGTCGACCGATTCGGCGGAAAGCCTGATCGCGCGCACCATCAGCGGGAACCCCATGATGGCGCAGGCGAGCGCCGCGCCCGTCCAGCGGAACGAGAAAACGATGCCGAAATTCTGATCGAGAAAGCGCCCCGATGGGGCCTTTCCTGCCGAATGTCAGGAGCAGCAGATAGCCCGTTACCACGGGCGGCATCACGAGCGGCAGATGGACGATCCCGTTCACCAGCGATTTCCCCCAGAAGTCGCGCCGGGCAAGCACGACCGCGATGGCCAAGCCGAACGGCAGGCTTGCCGCCATGGCGACGCGTCGCAACCAGGAGGCTCAGCCTGATGGCGGTCCATTCGTCCGGGCTGAGCGTCCACCATTCGTTCAGGTTCGTTTCTCCGTTTTGCCGCTCAGCACAGTGAAGCCCTGAGCCTCGAAAACCGGCGCAGCCTTCGGCAACTTCGATGTAGCCGAGAAAAGCCGCCGCAGCATCGTTCGCCTTCTTCGTCAGCGCAACTGGATAGATGATTGGCGGGTGCGAGTCAGCAGGAAAAGTTGCGACGATCTTCACGTTCGGATCGGAGATGGCGTCGGTCTGGTAGACGATGCCGAGCGGCGCCTCGCCGCGCGAAACAAGCAGCAGCGCGGCGCGAACGCTTTCGGCTTGCGCGAGCTTGTTCGAGACGCCGCTCCAAAGCCCGAGCTTCTCCAGCGCGGCTTTGCCATATTTGCCTGCGGGCACCGATCGACGTTGCCCATTGCGAGCCGCCCGCCGCCAAGGGCCTTCGCCAAGTCCGCGCCGGGCTTCAGATCGAGGCTTACGGAGCTGTCTTTCGGAGCGATCAACACGAGCTTATTCCCGAGAAGCTCCGAACGGCTTTCCGGCTTGATGAGCCCTTTCGCCGCCACGTAGTCCATCCAATCGAGGTCGGCGGAAATAAAGATCTGTGCAGGCGCGTCCTCCTCCATCTGCTTTGCCAGCGTGGAACTCGCGGCGTAGCTCGTCTTTACGGTTTGGCCCGAACTCTTGCTGCCAATCCGCCGTGAGTTTATCGAGCGCGTTTTTCAGACTGGCGGCGGCAAACACGATGACGGGAGACTTGGCATCCATCTGGGCGCAAGCGGCTTGGGAAAAGAAGATCGCGGCAGACAAAAGCGCCGCGCAAAAGGACGCCGCCAGGCGCATTCTAACGCTCATTCTTTTCCCTCAATTTTCCAGTTCGATATATCGGCGTGTATATAGCTGCACCGCGCCTGTCGATCTCAATGTGTCGGCGTCAATACGTTACATCTTGGCGTTGCAATTTTGCGGCATAAAATCGGGATAGGCGATTGGTGAGAGCGCAAGGTCCGTCTGCCGCCAGCTTGGCAATTAGCTACTTGCGCGACCAGTCGCTTTTCAGTTCTATGTCTGGCCTGCCTGTCAGCAGTGGCGGCGCTCTCCTCAGGAGAACTCACGATGATTGATACGCTCAACCCCGGCTTTAGCGACTTGCCGGAAATGGAGGGGCTTCTTATCGACGATATTCGTCTCCTCGGATCGCTGCTCGGGGAAACGATCCGCGATCAGGAAGGCGCGGAAACCTTTGAAACGATAGAGAAGATCCGCCGCCTCAGCTCGCCTTCGAACATGATGCAGACACGGCTGCAGGCCAGGAACTCGATTAGCTGCTGAGCCGCCTGGGGCCGGAAGAAGCCGTCCAGGTCGCGCGCGCTTTCTGCTACTTCTCCCATTTTACGAATATCGCCGAGGACCGGCATCGCATCCGTGCACGCAGGCGATCTCAGGCAGAGGTCCGGCGAAACGCCCAGAAGGCAGTCTCGACCAACCTTCAAACGTCTGGCCGAGGCCGGGATCGGGCCGGAAAGAAACTTGCGAGGCGTTGAAGTCAAGTCTCGTCTCGCCTGTGCTTACGGCGCATCCCACGGAGGTGCAGCGGCGAAGCATTCTCGATGCGACGGGCTCGATCGAGCACCTGCTCGCCGCCCGGGAAACCTTGATCAGCGAACGCGACCTCAAGCGCAATGAGGCGCTGTTGCGCGCGAGGATCGTCCAGCTTTGGCAAACGCGTGTCTTGCGGGTTACGCATTTGACCGTCGCGGACGAAATCGAAAATGCGCTCCGCTATTACCATACGAGCTTCCTGCGCGAGATCCCGCATCTTTACGCCAACCTCGAAGAAGGGTTGGGCGCGAATGTTCCGTCATTCCTCCAGATGGGCTCCTGGATCGGCGGCGACCGCGACGGCAATCCGAATGTGAATGCCGATACGCTCGTGCGCGCATTGCGGCGTCAGAGCGAAGTGGCGCTTGGATACTATCTGCAGCGAGCTCAACGAGCTTCGCGTCGAGCTTCCGCTGTCGTCGCACCTTGTCGGATTCACGCCGAAAGGTGCAGGCGATGGCCGATAGAGCAGAGGTCGAAGATCCCCATCGCAAGGACGAACCCTATCGCTGCGCCGTGATCGGCATCTACTCCCGGCTCGCCGTGACGCGTCAGAAATTGACCAGCAAATCGCCGCGCAGGCGCGTTCAGTCGTCCGCGGAACCCTATGGCGCTGCGGAAGAACTCCAGGCCGATCTCGAAACCATCGAGAAATCCCTCCTCGCAAACAAGGGCGAAGCGCTGATCGAGCCCCGGCTTCGGCCATTGCGGCGCGCGGTCGAAGTGTTCGGGTTCCATCTCGCAAGCGTCGATCTTCGCCAGAATTCCGATGTGCATGAGGAGGTGATTGCGGAATTGCTCGCGACGGCGCGCATCGTGCAGCGATTATCGCGGTCTCGATGAAGAGCACAAGCAAAGCGCGCTCCTGAGTGCGTTGGAGGATCCGCGCCTGCTTCGCGTCCCAGGGGTTGAATATTCGAGCAAGACGGCAAGCGAACTGACGATCCTCGACACCGCCTGCAATCTTCGAAAGACTTACGGCAGGCGCGCGATCCGGCAATACATCATCAGCCATACCGAGACGGTCAGCGATCTGCTTGAAGCGCTTGTCCTTCTGAAAGAGGGCGGGCCTCATGCAAGGCGTGCTTGGCGATCCGGGCGCTCATGCCGAGTTGATCGTCGTTCCGCTTTTCGAGACCATCGCCGACCTTCGCCGCGCCGAGCACATCATGCGCGCTTTCTATGCCCTGCCGGGCATCCACGATATGGCCGAGGCAGGCGGCGGCGTGCAGGAGGTCATGCTCGGCTATTCGGACAGCAACAAGGATGGCGGCTTCTTTACGAGCAACTGGGAAGTCTACCGCGCCTCGGTGGCGCTCGCGAAGCTCTTCAAGGAGGAGCACGGCATCAAGCTGCGCCTGTTCCACGGCCGCGGCGGCACGGTGGGGCGCGGCGGCGGCCCGAGCTATCAGGCGATCCTGGCGCAACCTGCGGGCACCGTGAACGGACAAATCCGCATGACGGAGCAGGGCGAGGTTATCGCCTCCAAGTATTCTCATGCCGAAATTGCGCGCCGTAATCTTGAGGCGCTGGCTGCGGCTGCGATCGAAACCACGCTGCTCACGCCGGGGCGGCCTGTTCCCGATGAGTTTCTGGAAGCCGCCGAGCAGCTTTCGGAAGCAAGCATGAAAGCCTACCGGGCTCTCGTGTACGACATGCCTGAGTTCAACGAGTTCTTCTTCGCGGCCACCCCGATCGCGGAAATCGCCGAGCTGAACATAGGCTCCCGCCCAGCCTCCCGCCGCGGGACGCACCGCATCGAAGACCTTCGCGCCATTCCCTGGGGGTTCTCCTGGGGGCAGGCACGCGTCGCCTTGCCAGGCTGGTATGGCTTCGGAACGGCCGTCAGGGCATTCGCGAAAAAGGGGCCGAAGGAAAAGACTGCTCTGCTCAGGCGCATGAGAGACGAGTGGCCCTTCTTCCGCACGCTTCTCTCGAACATGGACATGGTGCTCGCCAAGGCAGACATGCGGCTGGCCTGCAAATATGCGGAGGAACTCGTTCCCGATCAGAAGCTTTCCCGCCGGGTGATGAATGCCATTCTCGTCGAGTGGGACGCCACCGTTGAAGCGCTGAACACAATCACGGGCGCCACGGAGCGGCTCGCCGACAGTCCGGCGCTAGCGAGAGCCATCACCCGCCGCGTGCCTTACATCGCGCCCCTGAACCATCTCCAAATCGAACTGATCCGGCGATGGCGGAGCGGACGGCATGAGGAAAAGACGAGGCGCGCGATCCTCATCGCGATTAACGGCGTCGCCGCGGGACTGAGAAACACGGGCTGACCCGTCCGACGGATTGGGTTAAGAAAGCGGGCGTATAAGAGCGTCTCACTGTGTGCTAAACCATGTGAAATCTCACTCATGGAGACGAAGATGAAGCTCAGCGCAAGGAACGTTCTCAACGGCAAGATCACGAAGGTGATCAAGGGCGCCACCACGGCTCATGTTCTCATCGATGTGAATGGCGCAACGATCACGGCTTCGATTACAAACGAGGCAGCAGAGGAGCTGAAGCTGAAGGAAGGCCAGAATGCGGCTGCCGTTATCAAGGCTTCCGACGTCATGGTCGCGGTCGATTAGACCGGGAGGCGCAAATTCCGCCAAGGCGGTGGCGATTCTTGCCATCGCCGTGGGCGTGGCTTCCGGATTTGCGGATGCCAAGGACAACCCGGCCTGTGACCAGTTCGACTGGTCCATCAAGCGGGAGCTGCAGCTTTTTGCCGATCCCGACCTGGAGATGGTGTTTTCCGGAGCCACTCTGAGCTCAATTCCCGAGAAAGGTCTCGTCGTCGAGCTTCAGCCGCACGGCACGCTGGACTTATGTGCTGGCCCCGGCGCACGAGCCGAAATCGGACGACGCCTTCGACGGGCTGCTTTTTGTAGACGAATGTCCCGCAGCGGCGGCGCCTACCAGGTGACGCTGTCCGGGGATGCCTGGATCGATCTCATCCAGGACGGCAAGGCGATCGCCCTTTCGGCCGAGACGATCAATCCCAATTGCAGCGATGCCCGCAAAAGCATGCGTTTCCGGCTTGAGCAAGGTCCGTTGACGGTTCAGGTCACCGGCGCCGCTTCAAGCCAGATCAGGCTCGCCATCCTGCCGGTGGAGTGATCCTGCTTCCGAGCCCCCTTTGCCGCTGTGTCCTTATGCCAATGCTGTCAGGTGCGAGCGCTGCAAACCGATGGCCTGGTGTGGCTCGGGAGGTTATTAGGTGCCGATGAGAAAAGCGCGCCCGGCCGGCTCCGCCGGCTTCACCTTTCCTTTGATGCTGATCATCGTGGCGGCGATGGCATTCGGCGCGTCTCGCCTTGAGCTCGCCCAAAGCTACCGGATGAAGCGCGACAAGGAAGAAGAGCTTCTCTTTCGCGGGCTTGCCTACATGCGCGCCATCAAGGCGTATTATTCAAAGAACAATCGCTATCCGCGCCAGCTGAAAGACCTCGCGGACGACCGGGACTTTTCGAAGCCCCGGTTCATTCGTCAGCTTTACAAGGATCCCATGACAGGCAGGGATTTCAAGCCCATCCTCGGAGCGGAGGGCGCGATCATCGGTGTGGTAAGTCCAAGCAGGGACGTGCCTTTCCGCAAGGTGGACTTTGATAAAGAGCTGGAAAGTTTCGATCAGGCGAAAACATACGAAGATTGGAAATTCGAGGGTAAGGGCGGCGGCAGCGCGGCGTCTTCGGCGTCCACACCGGCCTCATTCGATTCGCCGCGATCTGGCAGGTGAGTTAGACCCTTGAACAAGGATATCCACAAAAGGTTGTAGGACGACTTGCCGCACCCACAATAACGTGAGAAGCGGGAACTTTACAAGCGAAGTAGAGTTAATGAGGGCTTCTGGGATTCCGTATGATCGGGTGTGCGATGGGCAAGGACTTTGATGTGGTGGTCGCGGGGTCAGGGGACCCTGACCTTGTCAATGAGATCATGGAGCTTATCGGTCGGTACTGTGACGCTAAAGGTATCGTTCCTTATCCGGTCGAACTGCGCGATACGCTGCTAGCGGTGGCTGCGCTTTCACATTTAGAAGCCGACAAAATGGGCGCGGCAATGGTGGTGTACGCGGAGGATTTCGCCGACGCCGCGCGTGAGAGTTTTCGGGATGTAACCGGGGCCCTCGCCATGCCGGTTTTCACGAGGCAAGCGGCCGCCAGGGTTCGGCACTAGGAGCTCGTCCTCATCCCTTACCAAACAGAAGGGCGTGTTGACGGCTGCCTTGGGGCGGCGGAGGCGAACCTTTACGGCCAGCATGCCAAGGCCCTAATCGACAAATTTTCCGCTTCAAATTGGCCCTCTGTCAGTAGATTTCGCGTGATCTCGATCCGAGGCGGCAATTCCCAGCGTATCGCTATTATCGCGAACCGCGAGGTGGCGTTCGTTCACACAGAAGCCCCCGCACCGATCACATTTCCGAGAGACTTGCCGCGCAATATTTTTTTAACAAAGTCGGCGACTTTAGTTTGTTGATTTCTAATCGGGCGCTGTTAATGTGCTTACTTCAAAGATTTATTCGGGAGGAACGTCATGGCACACTCGAATGATGGCTCAAAGGAAAAGCGTAGCTCGGGCGCCGGGCTAGGCGTTGGTATATTAGGTGTATCTCTATCGCTCGTTGGCGCCGCGTGCGCCGAAAGCTCATCCGCCGAGGCGGCAATCACCCCCGCCGGTAATATCCGCACAGTCGATCTCCAGGAGGTTGAGGTTTTTGACGCCACCTTGGGGGCGTTCAATGTCCTTGATCGCGAGGACATGCATCAGGTGCAGGGTGAGGAAGACACCTACGGTTGGGTGGGCTGCAGAGGATGCAGAGGCTGCGGCTGCAGAGGTTGCAGAGGCTGCGGCTGTAGAGGCTGTGGTTGCCGCGGCTGCGGTGGCTAACTGATAAGAGCGGCGCGCGTTAGCATTTTGCGCGCCGAACTCCGTCGAGTGTTCCGGAGGCGCATCCTCAATCAGGGCGGCATATGCCATAATGGGCACGCGCCGTCCTGCTTACTTTTCCAGGCGTAAGGCATGGTATGCGCTGGACGGATCATCATTTCATTTTGCAGACGACAGCAATCGCGAGTTGCTGAAACCGGACTAGGACGGGCGTAACGGCGCATGACCTATGAAGATATCACCGCGTTTGCCGAGCGCGAGCGTGAGGACGGTGAAGTGCTACGGTTCGCTGCGCACTTCTCAGTTTATGTCCTGCCGCCAGACGCCGTCTGCCTCTACTCCGAGCACAGGAAGTTCTTCCTTCACGGCGAACTCTATTGTGCGCTCGCGTCAGCGATCGGGCAGGGCGAGCGGCGGGATGTGATTGCTAAGGAGCTTTACCGGGAATTCCCCCCTGATAAGGTTGACGAAGCGATCCAGCGGCTCATCGATCGCCGCTTTGTCGCTTCCGCTACCGAGCCTTACGGCGCGAAGGCGGCCTATTGGGGAACCCTCGGCCTGAAGCCGGAAATCGCGGCGGAAAACCTCAGGAAGGTTCGCGTTCAGGTTCAGTCCTTCGGGGGCGCGGGCGAGCGCGAGCTTCAGGCGGCGCTCCGTGAATTTGGCGTTCGCGTTGTCGACGGCCCGGCGGAACTGAGTGTCGTTCTTGTGGACGACTACCTCGACAGTCGCCTTGCTGAATTCAACACGCAGAGGCTGGCGCAAAAGCAGGACTGGTTGCTGGTGCAGCCATCTGGGATTTTTCCGCTGGTCGGTCCGATTTTCAGTCCGGGCAAGAGCGCTTGCTGGACCTGCCTTGCTGAGCGCATGAAAATGAACCGGCAGATCAAAGCCTTCCTCGACCGCAAGGAGGCGCGCTGCGTGTCGGCTTCGCCCCTTAACGGCAATGCGCTGGGAGGGAGCGGCATCGGGCTTGCGGCAGTCGAGATTGGCAAGGCCATTGCCAGCGGCTTCAAGAGCGATTTGCGCCACCATATCGTCAGCCTGGATTTGCTGGGCTCGACCGTAGTGAGACACTATGTGCCCACGCGGCCCCAGTGTCTTGCTTGCGGCAGCGAGGAGCAGCGTGACCCGGAGCGGACACCGATTCCGATCAGGCTACGCGCAGGTGGGAAGATTATCCTCACCAGCGGCGGCTATCGTTCGGTTGCGCCAGCCGAGACTGTCGCCCGCTTTCGCAAGCATGTCAGCCCTCTGACGGGGGTTGTGTCGCGGCTCGAAAAGATCAGCAGCGACCAGCCTCTCGATGCGAGCTTTATCGCCAGGCATAATTTTTCGCCGCGCCCGGAAACCGTCGACGCGCTCCAGGCCGGACTGAGCGGCGACAGCTACGGCAAGGGCAGCACGGCGGAGCAGGGCGAAGCCAGTGCGTTGATGGAAGCCATCGAGCGCTACAGCGGCATGTTCCAGGGCGATGAGGTCAAACTCGCCCGCCGGTTCTCGGATTTCGCAGCCGGGGAAGCGATCCATCCGAACGACGTTCTGATGTTGAGCGATGCCCAGTTCGAGAAGGCGGCGGCGAGCGGCGGTTGCTGCAGCGATGAAGTCCCGCACCGCTTTGATCCTTCGGCGGAAACCGAGTGGTCGCCGGTCTGGTCTTTGCGCGACGAACGCTTCAAATATCTTCCGACGGGCCTTTTGTACTTTTTCCACGACCGCGGCTGCGCCAATCGCATCAACGCGGACTTCGAACGGTTGCGCCGCCGGCAATACGGTCGAGGAAGCGATCCTCCAGGGTTTTCTCGAACTCGTCGAGCGGGATGCCTACGCGATCTGGTGGTACAACCGCTTGTCCTGCCCCGAGGTCGATCTCGATAAGATCGGCGACAGCTATGTGCGGGATCTGCGGACCGTCCTCGACCTCGGCGGGGCGCCGCGTCTGGGCGCTCGATGTGACGAGCGATCTCGGCATTCCGGTCGTCATCGCTCTCGCTCATTGGACGGAAGACGACCGCGAGCATATCGAGATGGCGGCGGGCGCGCATTTCGATCTGCGCATCGCGACGCTGAGGGCGATGACCGAGCTCAACCAGTTCATGGCAATTGAACGCATGAAGCGCCGGCCCGACGGCGACCTGTCCAGTCCTCTGCCGCTGAGCGAGCATGCCTATCTGCTGCCCCATGGCAAGGCTCCCGCCCGCCGCCAATTCGCGAAATTTGCCGGCCTCGACCGGCGCGAGCAGATTCTCGCTTGCGTGAAACTCGTCAAACGTCACGGCTTCGACTTCCTCGTCCTCGACCAGACCCGTCCGGACATCCAGGTTCCGACCGTACGGGTTATCGTTCCGGGTCTGCGGCATTTCTATCGCCGCTTCGGCCCGGGCCGGCTCTACGACGTTCCGGTCAAACTCGGGTTGCGGGACGGGCCGCTGCCGGAAGCCGACGTCAATCCCCTTCATCCGAGAAGCTAGACTTGGGCACGCTCCCTCAAACACCGCAATCTCCACCGCCTGCGATGCTTTTCGCCCGGCTGAATCCCGGCATCTCGCTTAAGCAAGAGCCAGGCGGCATCACCTCAGCCGTCATCGACCGTCATGCGATCCAGCTTGGGAGGTTCAGCCCAGGCTTTTCGCGCCGCTTTGCCGATCTGAAGATTGGCCTGAAGCTCGATCCTCGACGACCGGCACGAACGAGGAGAGGGAGATCGCCGAGCTGGTCCGGCGTCTGTCGCAATCGGGTCTGCTGGAATATCGCCTCGCTCATTCGCAGCACGGCGAGGATCTGGTGGTGATCGAACCGCAGGTCCGCGATTACGTGCCCCGAATGCCCGAGATTGGCGAGAAAACCGTGCTTGCGCTCTCTCGCTTTGCCTATATGCGGCGGCGGGGGGCGGATATGGTGCTTGAATCTCCCCGGGCTGGCGCCCTTTTCCGGCTTTGCGACGCGGACATCGCGGCCATGATCGCCGGTTTGTCGGTACCGCAAACGCTCGAGAAAATCAGCACCAAACCCGGATTTCCCGGGCGCGAGCTTCTGGCTTTGCTCCTCGATTGCCAAATGCTCTTCGCGCTGGACTCCGAGAACACGAAAGGGCTGCGCTCGGCTGAAGGTGACGGCGATCTCAGGCTGTGGGATTTCCACGATCTTCTGTTCCACACCCGAAGCACCACCGGGCGGCACGCCAATCCTTCGGGAGGCACGCGTGCATATGCGAACACCGTCGATCCGCTGCCTGCCGTGAGGCCCCCATGGCCGGGCGAGCCGATCGACCTTCGGGCGGCCGCCGCGACGCCGGAAACACCCTCGCCGTTCACGGAGGTGCTGCATCGGCGGCATTCCACACGCCACTATGACGATCGGCATCCCATCACGCTTGCGGAGCTTTCGCGGTTTCTCGATTGCACCGCGCGCATCCGGTCGCGCGATCAGCAGCATCGCGGCGAAGACGACCTGTCCGAAATCGAAACAGCGCCGCGCCCATATCCTTCCGGAGGCGCAAGCTACGAGCTGGAAGTCTACCTTGCTGTCGACAAGTGCGAGGGGCTGTCGAGGGGTTTCTACCATTACGATGCCGCGCGGCACGCGCTGACCCCCATCGCGGTGAAGCCGAAGCAACTGGAAGCGGTGCTCGCCGACGGCAGGATCTCGATATGGGCGCTCCTTCGACGCCGCAGATCCTGATCACGATTGCGGCGCGCTTCGGCCGGGTCTCATGGAAATACAGCACGTTCGCTTATTCCTGATTCTCAAGGATGTTGGCGTCCTGATGCAGACATTCTACCTCATGGCGACCGATATGGAGCTGGGGGCCTGCGCCATTGGCGCCGCTGACATCGACCTCTTCGCCAAGATGACCGGACTGCCGTTCTATGTCGAAGGGACGGTCGGACAGATCGCGATTGGCCGCGCCGCGTGCTGACGGCATGTCAGGCAAATCGCGGCGCGAGGTTCTGATTGGCGGTGCAGCGGCGGCAACAGCAGCACTGACCCCGGCCTGGGCGATGGCGGAACCGGCCGCGAAGCCCGGCGCAATCCCGTCATCGGAATGGGACTATCGAACGGCAAAGAGCTTGCGGCTGCATTGCGGGATCGGAAGATTTCGGCTGCAGAGCTTATGGACCACATTATCAGGCGGGTTGAGGCCTTAGACCGCAGCATCAATGCGGTGGTGGTGCGCGACTTCGAGCGGGCGCGCGAAGCCGCGAAAGCCGCCGACGCCGCTCTTGCGCGTGGCGAAAGCGGTCCGCTGCTCGGCGTGCCGATGACAGTGAAGGAATCCTTCAACATCGCCGGATTGCCGACGACATGGGGCTATTCCGAGTTCAGGACCTTCAAACCGAAAGGGGACGCTTTGGCCGTCTTCCGCGCTGAAACGGGCGGGCGCCGTCATCTTCGGCAAGACCAACGTGCCCGTGGGCCTGAGCGACTGGCAGAGCTACAACGACATCTACGGAACGACCAATAACCCTTGGGATGTGCGCCGGACGCCGGGCGGATCGTCGGGCGGCTCGGCGGCGGCACTCGCTGCCGGCTTCGGGCCGCTGTCGCTTGGCTCGGACATGGGCGGTTCCTTGCGCGCCCCGGCGCATTATTGCGGCGTCTTCGCCCACAAGCCGAGCCTGGGTCTTGTTCCGAGACGCGGACAGGTACCGCCGGGATGCCGCCGCTACCCTATGAGAATGGGCTTGCTGTTGCAGGTCCGTTGAGCAGAAGCGCCGAAGACCTTGCACTGGCGCTCGATGTCGTCGCCGGACCTGACGAGGAGCGCGAGGGCATCGGTTATCGGCTCGCTTTGCCCGCCCCCCGGCATCATGACCTCAAGAGCTTTCGTGTGCTGGTCCTCGACGTGCATCCGCTTGGGCCAACGGCGAATGCGATAAGAGCGGCACTCGACAGGTTGTCGGCCCGTCTGTCACAGCGAGGCGTCAAGGTTGCGCGCGAAAGCCCGCTGCTTCCGGACCTCTCCGAGTCGGTGCGACTTTATACGCGGCTCTTATCTTCCCTGTGGGGAGAACGCCTGCTGGCGGGCGATTACGCCGAACTCGGAAAAGAAGCCAAAGCTCTTTCGCCGAGAGACCGCAGCCTCGCGGCCGAGCGCTCGCGCGGCGCTGTCATAAGCCATCGCGACTGGCTGGCCGCCGACCGCGCAAGGGTTGGGTTACAGGAGCAATGGCGCGAGCTGTTCCGCGAATGGGATGTGGTGCTCTGCCCGCCTGCGCCGGGTCCCGCCTTCCGGCACGATCATTCCGAGCCGATCGAGGCGCGGCGCATCGAAATCGACGGCAAGTTCTACCCCTATCTCGATGCTCAGATTGTATGGGCGGAACTTGCGACCACGCCCGGCCTTCCGGCGACGGTCGCGCCGATTGACCGCACAGAGGATGGGTTGCCCCTCGGAGTGCAGATCATCGGGCCCTACCTCGAAGATCGCACAACCCTTGCTTTTGCCGGGTTGCTGGAGCGCGAGTTCGGGGGCTTCGCGCCGCCTCCAATCTGATCGTTTAGCGCATTCTTCGGCGTTCCTTTTGCAGCGCGGACCACAAAAAGAATTTAGATGCCATTCGTAAATCTGTGACCTACTGTCGGGAAGACCGCTCGATGATGCCTGGGCAGCGTCGTGAAAGAGAGCCGCAAAGAGCACTCAAAGAAGAGAACGCGGGATGAATATACTTGGAATTAATGCAGTTTATCATGAATCCTCGGCGGCCATCCTCGTGGGTGGCGAGGTTGTGGCAGCTTGTGAGGAAGAGCGGTTCACGCGCGTAAAGCACGCAAAGCCAGCGCGAGTGGACAATCCGCACGAACTCCCGGAGAACGCCATCCGCTTCTGCCTCGATTACGCGGGGCTCCGCCCTTCCGATATCGATTTCGTTGCTTATTCCTTCGACCCAAAACTCCGCAGCGAAACCTTCCGCCCGGAGTGGTGGCCCGACAGCCAGTTGGAGACGGACTTCCTGCAGTGTCTCGGCGAAGTCGGCGGCGTCGCTTCCAGGATCATGGGCCGCCCGCTCGGCGATGCGCTCAAATTCGTTCCGCATCATCTTGCGCACGCCGCATCGGCCTATTACCCGTCCGGCTACGACCCTGCGGCCATCCTCGTGATCGACGGCCTCGGCGAGGCAGCCTGCACGACGCTCGCCCGCGGCGAGGGCGCACGCATCGACATCGTGGACGAGTTCATCTATCCGCATTCCCTCGGTTTCGTCTGGGAGCAGGCGAGCATCCACCTTGGCTTCTCTCCCTACGACGCCTCGAAGTTGATGGACTCGCAGCCTATGGCGACCCCGATGTCTTCAAGAGCCAGATGGCAAAAGTCATCCAGGTCGGCGAGGACGGCTACGCGGTAGACCTGGAGGCGCTGGGCTTTCCGTCTTTCCGGCCGGAGGGCATGGATATCCTGTTCGGGCCGAGGCGGAAACCCGAAGAAGAGATCGCGACGCGGCATATGCACTTCGCGGCAGCATTGCAGGCTGCGACGGACGCTGCTGTAACCGCGCTTCTTCGCCAGATCGAGCGCTCCATAGGGTTGGAGCGCCTGTGCCTCGCGGGCGGTGTCGCGCTCAACTGCGTCACAAACTCCATCATCAGACAGGCAAGCGCCTATTCGGACATTTTCATCCCATCGGCCCCGCACGATGCCGGAACCGCGATCGGGGCGGCTCTCGCCGTTCATTGCGCCGAAACAGGGGTGAAACCGCTCCCAAGCGGCGCGACGCCTTACCTCGGTCCGGAGTTCGATGAGAAGGAAGTGTTGCGCGCAATCAGGGCGGCGGGATTGACGCCGCGCCGCAGCAAGGACGCGGGCCACGACGCTGCCGACATGATCGCGGACGGGAACATTGTGGCCTGGTTTCAGGGCCGGATGGAGTTTGGGCCGCGCGCGCTGGGCAACCGGTCGCTTCTCGCCGATCCCCGCCGGCCGGACACAAGGGCGATCCTGAACCGCCGCGTCAAGCACCGCGAAGACTTTCGGCCGTTCGCGCCCAGCGTGCTCGCCGAGCAGGCGGACAAATGGTTCGAGGTTGGGCCTCATCTGGCGAGCCATGAGTACATGCTGTTCGCCTGCCCGGCGAAAGCCGCGCGCCGCGGTCAGATCCCGGCTGTGATCCACGAGGATGGAACCGGGCGGCTGCAACTCGTCCGGCGGGAGGCCAATCCCCGTTTCCATCAGCTGATTTCGCGCTTCTACGCGAGAACCGGAGTGCCGCTCGTACTCAATACGTCATTCAACGACAGCGAGCCCATTGTTTGCACGCCCGCCCACGCTATAGAGACATTCCGGAAAACGGGCATCGATGCGCTGTTCCTGGGCGACATCTACCTGACATCGGAAACATAGTCACACTGGCGCGGCCATCCCGGCTAAAACGCACCACTCAGCGCAGCGTGCGCAAAATCGGAAGCGGTTGCGTCGCAATTTATCTTAACGGTCTGGGATGCGCCGCTGGTGCATTTCGGGCGGCGATCATGGCGACGCCCGCCACCAGACCGGCCATTGCCATCGTGGACGACGCTCGCCAAGCGGGCTTTCGTAAACATTTCGTTCACCGCGTCGAGCCTTCATACTTATGTGGTTAACAGAAGCGCGCCGGAATTATTTCCCACCGTGTGTTGGTAAAAAAGTTCTTTATTCGGCGCGAAACGGAGGAATGCCGCGCCTAAGACCGGACAAAGGGCGGATACTATAAGCCATTGAAATTGCTATGATTTTATTGTTAACAAATTACCCATTAAATAGAATCTAATGCGGGAATTTTCCCATT
This sequence comes from uncultured Alphaproteobacteria bacterium, assembly GCA_963829495.1. GTDB lineage: Bacteria > Pseudomonadota > Alphaproteobacteria > Rhizobiales > Rhodomicrobiaceae > Rhodomicrobium. The sequence goes on along the minus strand of CAWHIT010000004.1, from coordinate 615,118 downwards.
TACTGGGACGAGCAAAAGTCCGTTAAATATGTTTCAAGATCGCAAATTAACGCTTGGAAGAGCCGGAACTGCACGGCTCAGTCAGCAGCAATGGCGTCCCGTTCTGTGCTTTTTCCTAGGTTTATCAGGGGCTTGAGCGCGCTCAAGCTGCGTTAACCTGCCGTCAAGGCGATTTCGCCGAAGATCTTTCAGAAGAAGGAATGCGGAGACAACAAACAGATGCCGCCATTTGCACGATGCTACAAAATGGACCATGCCGCCGGCGTTCGATTAAACGCACGATGCCCTTGGACTTGCCCCGTCTTCGTGGAGAGGCTTGGTGTTGGGTCACAGGTTGAGATCGATCGACAGCGGGCCTGCCAATTTTCTCGCGATCCCATGCGCGCCAAGGCTGCTTCGGGACCCTATTGCGGTCTTCTCCGAAAGGGCCGAAGCAATCCCGCCGTTGACGGTTCTGCGAGTTGGTCTCAGCTCCCGGCAAGCCAGCCCTTCTCAACCGCATACCCCACCAACTCGACGCGGCTGTGAAAGCCGAGCTTATCCATAGCACGCGCCTTGTAGGTCTCGATGCTCTTGACGCTGATCTGCAATATGTTTGCGATCGCCTTATTGCTGTGACCGACCGCGGTCAGCCGCATGACCTCTACCTCGCGCTCGCTGAGTTCGGCGCCGCTCGCGGCTGCCTCGGAAGGATTGTTCGGCGTCCTGTCGATGGCGTGTGCGGCGATTGACGGATCGAGATAAATTCCACCTGCGGCGACGGCATGGATCGCGCGAAGGAGATCCTCCGCCACGGAACGCTTGAGCACATAGCCGGACGCCCCAACCTCGATAAGCTTGCGCAAGTAAGCGCGATCTTCATGCACGGTCAGGACAACGACCTTGCACTCCGGAAGCTGAGCAAGCAACTGCCGTGTGACTTCGACGCCGTTCAGCCCCGGCATGGATAAATCGAGCACCATCAGGGCGGGCTTAAGCTCGATACCCATTCGAAGTGCTGCTTCGCCGTCTCGCGCCTCGCCGACGATTTCCACCTCCGGATCGCCATTGAGAAGCGAACGAACGCCAGCGAGGACCACGGGATGATCGTCGGCGATAAAAACGCGCAGGCGTGTGGCGGCAGGTTCGGTCATAGCGGCACCCGAATATAAAGAGTGCAGCCCAGGCCCGGAGCGGACTCGACCTCAAGAGTGCCCGAAACAAGGGACAGGCGCTCGCGGATGCCAAGCAAGCCAAGTCGCCTCGAGGTGTTGTCGGACGGCATAGGATCGGAGGGATAGAATCCCCGTCCGTTGTCCTCGACAATCATGCTCACCTCCTTTTCGGCTGCCTCGAGAAGCACGGCAACGCGCGTCGCATCCGCGTGCCGCGCAATATTGGTGACTGCCTCCTGAAGCACGCGGTAGAGCGTGGTCTCGACCGTCGCATTCAGCCGGCGGTCGTTAATGGCCAGCCGCAGGTCGAACTGCAAGTTCAAACGCTCGCTCCAGGTCTCGATAAGATGGCGAATTGCGGTTTCCAGGCCGAGATCATCCAGCGCGGTGGGACGAATTTCCCAGGCGAGACGGTTCACCTCGGAGCCGACGCCATTGGCGAGCCCTTTGAGAGCCGTAAGCCGCTCTCTTAATTTGTCGCTGTCAGGCAAGGTGTGCCCAAGTTCATCAAGGCCAAGCTTAAGGAGCGTGAGTGTTTGCCCAAGGCTGTCGTGGAGTTCGCGCGCGATTCTCTGGCGCTCGGCCTCTTGATCCTCCACCGTTGATCGCAGCACCTGCGAAAGCTCAGTCTCGACCAAAGCCCGTCGCTGAGCCTCTTCCTTGAGTTCGCCTGCAACCGCCTGCCATTGTTCAAGCCGCCGGTCCAACTCGGCAGTTAGCGCCGCTTGCTTGATGCGCGCCTCCTCACGCTCGCGGGCAACCTGGTCGATGCGCCGCAAAATCACCTCCATCAGGGAGAGGCGCAGCGTTCTTGCTGCTTCCACCTCTACGCTTCGCCAGGGGCGAGAATGCAGCCTCACCGATTCTCGCCATGCGGAAAAGCTCTTGCGGGGGGAGAGGCGTTGACCACCGTCGACAGTCTCGACGGGTTTGCTCGGGTCGCCGGCCCAGGTGACTGTGCGGATCACTTCCGGCCGGAACCACAGCACATAATCGCGCGGCGTCTTTGAAACCGAGAGCGCGATCAGTCCACTCGCGACATCCGCGAACAGGGCGGCCGGAGCGTAGAGGAGCGACAATCTGTCTGTATGAAAGACGCCTTCAACCGCTGTCTCGTTCAACCAGGCAACGAGGTTCGCCACCTGCTCGGGTTTTGGCGTCTCGCCCAGCCCGGTGAATTGGTTATCCAACCACAACCCCACGCCTTCCGCAGGGATGTAATCCAACAGGTTCGGCTTGTAGCGGGTGAGCCCCTCGGCCAGATCGGCCTCGCGGCTCATGCGCGTGACGAGTTCCTCGTGGATGCGCTTGCTGCGCAGCTGCGCCTCGAACTCGTCTGCGCCGACCCTCGTTTCGAGCTTCGCCGATGCCATTTGCGCAAACAGTTCACACGCCATTCGCAGACGGTGCGAAAGAAAACGCGGCGAGCGGTGATGACATGCGATCAGACCCCAAAGCTTTCCGCCCATGATGATCGAAAGCGACATCGAGGCGATGACACCCATATTTGCCAGATACTCCAGGTGCATGGGCGAGACGCTGCGGATCAGGCTGTGGCTCAGGTCGAGCGGAGCGCCATTGCGGGGATCGTCCGCGGGGAGAATTGGCGCTGGCGTGTAGCGAGCGTTCGGGATCAGGCGAATCCAATTCGTGAGATAGAGCTCGCGTGCCTGCTTGGGAATGTCGGACGCAGGGTAGTGAAGGCCAAGAAAGGACGCCAGGCCCTCGTCGCGAGCCTCCGCGTCGACAACGCCGCTGCCGTCCGGCAGGAAGCGGTAGACCATGGCGCGGTCGAAGCCCGACACGCGACGCACTTCATCGGCGAGTCCCTGACAGAAAGCCTGTGTGGTGTCTGCCCGCTGCACACGAGCGAGCATGCCTTGCACGAGGGCGAGTGCGTCTTCGGGATGGTTTTCGCCCGTGGGCTCCAGTTCCAGCACCAGGAGTTCACCGCTCCGGTACACGAAAGTATCGACGGTCGCCCAGTCCTGCTTGGTTACGATACTGAACGCATGCACGGGCCGAATCAGCAGGCCCTCGGTATTCAGTATCGTTTGAAGCCGCGCCACCCGCTCCGGCGGAAACAGGCGCACGACACTCTCCCCGATCATCTCGACCGGCTCCATGCCGAAAAGTCGGCTGGTATCGCCGCCGGCCTGCACGACGCTTAGCGTCTCCGGATCGACTGCAAGCAGGGCGCCGTGGGGTTGCACGGAACCCGGAATGTGAATGGGCTCGCGGTCGCAATTGGTGAGGTCGACAGTAAAGGAGTGAGTCTCGTTTGCCGAGCCATCACTCGAGCCGCTAGCGCGGGCGTCGCTCATCGCGCTTTTGCCTCGCTGGAATGCATTTTGATTTTAGAGGCGAAGCGTCCAGACGCTGGCCACTCATGCCGCCGCCTCCGCAATCGCCGGAATCCAAAAGACACTATCGCCTTTGCCTGCTCAGGTCATGAATTTTCCTCACCCAATCATGGGCGGAATGCGCTTCATAAGGCAAGCTGCCCGTTCGCATGCGTATAATCCTTACAGTCATGTCAGGAATTACACAAGTTTACGTGGGCAATTACCCCACACTCTGGAATACCGCCCTTACAAAGTGCCCCTCTATAATACCTTACAGGTATCAGGTAATACCCTGTATAACTGATAGGGAAACCATGATTGTGTCGCCTTGACACAGAGAATACTATGTCAATACGAATTGACACATGTAATAGTATGCCTATGCTGACACTGCTAAAGGCGTAGCTTCCGCTTTTGGGTCTTTAGCACAGCAGCCCAACGTGCGGGTTCAGCACGACAATTCTTACGAGGAGGTATCTATGGCAGATCCAAATAAGGTCTACCCGACGGGTCTAACGTTGGCTGAAGCCGAGGAACTGCATTCTCATGTGATTAACGGAACACGGACTTTCGGCGCCGCCGCGGTTGTCGCGCACGTGCTCGCCTTCGTCCTCACCCCTTGGCTGCATTAAAGAGGAGAACTACCCATGGCCGAAACTGATGGACAACACGGAATCTGGTTGGTTGTGCCCCCCCAGACCGGCTTGATGTGGCTTCTTGGCAGCGTCGCTCTCATCGCGGTGCTTGTGCATGCATTCCTGGTGGGCCACACGAAGTGGTTCCCCGCATACTGGGAAGGCGGCAAGGCCAAGGTGGCGATCGAGCACGTCATTCCGCACGCATAGCAGTTCTCAATAGTTGCAGAACATCGCCACTAGGGCTCCTTTGGTTATTTCAAGGAGCCTTAGTACACCTGCGTGCAGGTTAAGCACGGAATCCTTTTGGAGGTACGATTATGGCGGATCCAAATAAAGTTTATCCGACTGGTTTGACCTTGGCTGAGGCCGAGGAACTTCATGGCCACGTGATCAACGGCACACGCGTTTTCGGCGCGGTTGCTGTCGTCGCTCACGTTCTCGCCTATGTCTACAGCCCCTGGCTCCACTAACCACTTTAATAAGGAGAAAGATTTCATGGCCGATATAGATGGACAAGCCGCGATCTGGCTGTATGTGAAGCCCTCGCTCGGACTTCCGCATTTCCTTGGCGCCGTTGCCGGAATCGCGATTCTCGTGCATTTGGCACTGATAGGTCATACGACTTGGTTCAACAAGTACTGGGAAGGCGGCAAGGCTAAGGTTTCGATCAGCCACGTTCTGCCGGGCAACATCGCGTAATTGCGAGCCTAAAGTTCGTGCCTTGGAGATACCCTCCAAGGCAAACCTTCCCGCGTGCGGTCGCCTCTCATGCGCGGTTTGTACGCGGGATTTTTGGCTTTAGCAGCGGGTTGAAGATCTTTCGTACGTGCTCTTTCGATGTTTCTGCGGGCGTTTCGCTTTACGCTTCGTGTGCTTGATTTTCTGGTATCAAGCTCGGCTGTTCGCGCCAAACAAGCGAGTCCGCGGGCGCAATCAAGTATGCCGCAACAACAATCTACAAATCCAAGTGTGCGTCAAGTAACGTTTAATAAGTTGACGCTATATGACAAGTAAAGCTCTTTTATATTATGTATGTTTTATGGATTTTCCTGACAAGAATTAGGGTTTTTCCTGATTGTGTCCGAGTGACACACTAGTTAAACTCTGAATATATTTGACACTTAGGGTGTTAATTATATTCTTAACTTGCTTACGCACTATTCCGCGTGTTGGAGCGTAAGCGCCTTGCGTGCGGGTTCAGCACGAAGACTTACGACATCCGTCGAGGAGCTTAAGGTTATGGCAGACCCAAAGAAAGTTTATCCGAGTGGCCTCACGATTGCAGAAGCCGAGGAGTTACATAGCCACGTTATTAGTGGCACGCGTGTGTTTGGCGCAGCTGCGGTGCTCGCGCACTGCCTCGCTTACGCGCTTACTCCCTGGCTTCACTAAAACGTCTTAGAGAGGAGAATCCCTCATGGCCGAAACTGATGGACAACACGGAATTCTGGTTGGTTGTCCCCCCCCCAGACAGGGTTGATGTGGCTTCTTGGCAGCGTGGCTCTTATAGCGGTTCTTGTGCATGCATTCCTAGTGGGCCACACGAAGTGGTTCCCCGCCTACTGGGAAGGCGGGAAAGCGAAGGTTACAGTTACGCAGCCGGCGCCGGCGGCCGTCGCGCCCCAGGTCCGGTAGCAGTTGCCTTTGCGCCGGGAGGCATCCTGGCAACGCTATAACGCCCGTAGTCGCTCAGCCATCGCCTACGTGCTCCTAGCCCGATCTCCTAGCGGGCCTTTACCTGCGCGCAGCCGAAATCAGCCACGTCTGCGCGCAGGTTTTTTTTGTTTTTTTGTTATGCCGTTGAATAGAACAGGCGCGGTCGTTTTTGATCGCAAGCGCAGCTAGCGCTCTCGGCCGACGCCCTTGAGGCCGCCCGCAAATACAATTTCCAAAGATATTACTACCAAGGCATCGGGCGTTACGAACCGGCCGCCGTCTATGAAAGAGGCACCGAAGACTTAAGAACCTTGGCGAACCTGATGCCTGAGAGCGGCTACCTGTTTGGGCCGCAGCCCGGCAGCATCGACGCCGCCGCTTATGGATTTGTCGCCAACATTTACTTTTACGAGATCAATACGCCGCTCAAGGCGTGCTTAGTTGCACACCCAAACCTCGTGAGGCACTGCTCCGAGTTGCATGCCGCCGTTTCGCGGCAGTTACATCTTGGATGACGCGCCTCTATGTCGCTGACCAAGGCAGCGAGAAGTCTTTTTGCCATCGGGAAAGATCCGGCTTATCGTCGCCGGAAATTTCACAATCTTGCGAGAGGTTAGCTCATGGCAGCCCGGCCGCCGGCAAACTTGCGAGAACATCTTCGTCTGGTCACGCGCGATGCTCACTTGCGGCTCGAAGCCGAGGTGGATTTCGACGGGCGTTTGACCTCGCTTGACGTCTACCGCTCTTTTCTGGAAGACTTCTTTCGCTTCGTCAGGCCGGTGGAGGCAGTTCTCGGCGCTTTGGACTTGACGAAGTTTGGCATCGACTATCAATCGCGGCGCAAATTGAGCTGGATCGAGGCGGATCTTCGGGATCTTGGTCACACCGTCGGAAGTCTGGAGAGCCTTTCCAAGTTTGAAGGGGTGCCTCGGCTGGCGGAACCGGTGGAAGCGCTGGGCGCAATGTACGTTCTCGAAGGGTCGAGCCTTGGTCGGCAGGTCATGCTCGGGAAGTTGGCCGCGCGCCTGGAGATCAGCCCCGATTGGGCAGGGCATTTTTTCAGCGGCTATGGCAAACAAACCGGCGCGATGTGGCACAGCTTCGTCAATGCGCTCAATGAGGTTGGCCGAGTACCCGAGGCGGCGCGCCTTATTGAGTTGTCCGCTCTGGCGAGCTTTGCCGCATTTGAGAAGTGTCTTGCCGAAACGCGCTTGCGAAGCGGCGCACAACCTGCTGTCTGAGCCGAAGCCTCCGGCGAGACCGCCGCTTATTTCCGTGGCAATTTGCGCCGCGCGGTGATCCTTGGCTCCGTCGCGGCCGCGGATATCGCCTGAACCCCCGAGTTTGCTGGGGTACTCCGGGTGCGCGGCAGTGAAATGGGCCGCGATTTCCGCGCGGGTGCCAACAATGTTTCGCTATTCGGTTCAATCTCGGCCGGCGCTTCGGACTGAGGCGCCTTTGTCCGGGTACCCTTTGGATGCGGCTGTGCAGACCGAGATTTGCGTGCTTTGGTTACTGGCGCTTCGCTGCTCGGTTCCGGCGCGGGTTGCGATATCGGCTGAAAATCGGATTCTGCCTGAGCACTTATTTGCGGCTGCGAGGGCAGTCGCGATTTGCGCACTCTGGCTACGGGCGTTTCGCTCTTCGGTTCCGGCGCGGGTTGCGATTTGGCTTCGGGCGCCGATTTGCTCCGAGCATGCTTTGTTAGCGGCAATGAAGCACGCTCGGCTTTGGGCGCTTGAGGAGCGAGCGCTTCAACTGCCGCCTTCCGCGCCGCCTGTTCCCCGGCTTCGACGTCAGCGTGGCCCCAGGGCGCCATCAGGACGTAATAAAGCAACTCGTCGAACTGTGGCTTGAAATGGGCGATGATGGCCTCCGGATCGGGCACCATCGCCGCATCCGTAACCAGTCCGAACTGCACCATGCCATTGTAGGACAGAATTGAAACCCCCATCCCGATATCGCCGGATTGTGGGACCCAGAACATGATCTGCTTGATTTCTGCGCCGCCGAGGTAAAGCGGGATCTGCGGTCCCGGCACGTTCGTCATGACGGCGGTTGCGCGGTGGATGAGCATGTCGAACAGCCTGTCCTGCAGCATTTGCGGGGCATAGCCGAGAATGGCGAACATGCCGAGCGTGACCGGAGGCTCCAGCGATTGCTTGAGGGCCTGCATGCGCCGGTGCACTTCGAACAGCCGCTCCAGAGGGTCTTCGATGCCGACAGGCAGTTCCACGCCGACAATCCCGAACCTGTTCCCGAGCTGGCCGGCTTCGTAACTCTTGCGCATGTCGACCGGGACAAGCGCGCGAATTTCAACTCCCCTGGTGGGGTCGCCTTTCTCCTCCAGATATTGCCGCAGCGCGCCGGCCACCGAGGACAACAGCACGTCGTTGATAGTGGAGCCGAGCGCCTTGCCGACAGCTTTGACCTCCTGAAGCGGAATCGGATCGGTCCACGCCACGCGTTTGTTGCCGGAAGGCTTTCCCTTGAACCGTGTCCAGCTGTCCTCCGGCATTAGGAGCAGCCAGGCCAATTCTCCGGCGACGCCCGCGCCGAGCTTCGCGGTCTTTGCGGGATTGAGGCGAGCGATCTCGCTTCCTTCAAAATGGCGGCCGTTACCCCGACGCCTTTCTGCAGTGTCCCGATGCCCTTCTGCAGCGTCTTCATCCCTGGCAAAGAGAGCCACGCGGGCGGCTCCGCCTTGCCATGCGCCATCCAAACGCGGTGGTCGCCGCCGTCCGTTAAAGAAAGCATCATGCCGACGAGCGCGATACCGTCGCCGATGGCGTGATGAATGCGGATGATGATCGCGGCGCCGCCTTCGTAATCCTCGACGATGTGCAACTGCCAAAGCGGCCGCGCTTTGTCTAAATGTTCGGAAGCAAGCTGCGCGACGAAGCGCTGAAGCTCGATCTGGTCTGCGTTGCCCGGGAGGCGGACGCGCTTGATGTGTCTCGATTCATCGAAGTAGGGATCCTCGGCCCACCAATATTCTCCGGTGTGGCTCTCGACGCGCTGCCTGAAACGCGGGACAGCGAGGAAACGCTCCGCGATGGTTGCCTCAAGCTTGTTGAGATCGACCGGTCCGCCGAGCGTAAAGAGCCCTACGACGACCATGGGATTGCCTGGCCGGTCCATGCGGAGCCAGGTTGTATCCACGGAGGACATCCGTTCCGCCTTCATCATCGCGCTTCACCTTTCGGCTCTCGAAATCGCGGCCTGAAGTCGCTTATTATGTCCCTTGAGCTTTGCAGCCCGAATATTCAGAATTGCCGATCCAAGTCTTCTTCGTAAATACATCACAAAGGGAAACGATTGACTACCAAGAATGAGATTGTCTCGCGGATCGAAGCTCAACTCGATGTCGCAGCGCAGGTGAGAGCGAGGCTGGCTGCCGACCCGAAAGGGCAGGCCGGGCGGGAAGCGCTGCGCATCTGGCAGGCGGCCCGGCTGGCCCGCACCCATGCCGACTTGCTTGAGAACCCACGCTACGCGAGCACCGCGCTGTTTTTCCTGAGCGATATTTACGGCCCCAAAGATCTCTCCCGTCATGAGGAGGAGGTCCGGCGCATCCTTCCCATCATGAAGCAGGTGCTTCCCGTTCCGGGGTTGGAAACGGTGTCGGACGCCATCGAGTTGAATGCGCTATCGGAATCGCTCGACGCCGACATGGTCGCAACCCTGAAGAAGAAGGTCCTCACGCTATCGGAAGAAGACTACGTCAAGGCCTATCGCATCGTCGGACGCCGCCTCGATCGCGAGCGGCAGATCAGCTCATTGCGCATCTTGGCAAATCTCTCGACAAGTTCACGCGCAAGCCGTTCATTGGCGCCGCTCTGTCGATGATGAGAAAGCCCGCCGTTCTGGCCGGTCTCTCCGATCTGCAAACTTTCCTCGAAAGGGGCTATCAGGCATTCCGCACCATGAAGGGGGGCGAGGAATTCCTTGAGAAGATCACATCACGGGAACAGGCGCTTCTTGAGGAATGGTTTGGAAATGACACCGCGTTAGGTGTCTCGGGTTGAAGCTTTGCCAGTAAGGGTGTAGAAAGGTTGTGAGCCTGGTATACCAGAGCTACCTCGCAACTCCAATAAGCTCCGGCTTGGATGACCGAAGAAGTCAACGCTTTGTTCCAGCCGGAAAACTTTCTGGAAAGTGTACGTCAAGATTTCTCCGAAGCGCGCGTGCATGAGAGCGAGCAGCGATTTCGAACGACGTTCGAGAATGCCGCCGTCGGCATAGCCCATGTGGCGCCGAATGGACAATGGCTCCTGGTCAATAGGCGCTATTGCGAAATCGTCGGCTATACGGCCGAAGAATTGGCCGGCAAGACCTTTCAGGACATCACCCATCCCGACGACATTGCTGTCGATCTCGCTCAGCGTCAGCGCGTGCTTTCCGGGGCAATTTCGCACTTCAGCATCGAAAAGCGCTACATCCGCAAGGACGGTTCGCCGATCTGGATCAATCTGACGGTCGGAAGCGCAAGACGGGCAAATGGACCGATCGATTACTTCATCTCGATCGTGGAGGACATCACCAAGCGCAAGGAGGCGGAGGAAGAACGTCGCCGCGTCGAGGCCAGACTGCGAGAAAGCGAAGCGGATTTGCAACTGGCGCAGGAAGCTGCAAACCTCGGGCGCTGGAGCTGGGATTTGCGGACGCAGGAGCTGGTTTGGACCGATCGCAGCAAGGCTCTCTTCGGCTTGCCTGCCGACACGGCAATGAGTTACGAGGTCTTCCTGAACGCGCTCCATCCGGAAGACCGCGACAGGGTAAGTGCTCTTGTGTCGGAGGCGATGCGCGAGCGGAAGGACTACGATGTGGAGATGCGAGCCGTCTGGCCCGATGGCTCCTTGCACTGGATTGCATCGAAGGGCCGGGTTTATTTCGAGGGCGGGCAGCCATCCCGTATGGTTGGCGTTGCTTTCGACATCACCGCCCGGAAACAGGCCGAGGAGCAGATGTCTTATGCCCTTCGCGAGGTCGACCATCGCTCCAAGAACCTCCTCTCAGTCGTTCAGGCCATTGTGCGGCAGACGGCGCGAACCGAGACGCGCGACGAATTCGTCGAACTTTTTTCCGAGCGCATTCGGGGGCTTGCGGCAAGTCAGGACCTTCTCGTCGGCAACAAATGGAAGGGCGTGGCTGTCCCTGATCTCATCCGCTCGCAGTTGTCTCATTTCAAGGATGCGCTCGGATCGCGGGTGAGGCTTGCTGGCCCCGCGATCGAGCTGAATGCGTCGGCGGCGCAGACGATCGGGATGGCCGTGCACGAGCTTGCAACCAACGCCAGCAAATATGGCGCGCTCAAGAACGACGCCGGCTACGTTCTCCTGGAATGGTCGCTGCAAGGCGAAGGGCGGGCTCTTTTTGCGATAAGCTGGTCCGAGCATGATGGTCCGCCCGTGGCAACGCCAGGGCGCAGAGGGTTCGGCCAGACCGTGCTGGTGCGCATGGCCGAGGACGCGCTCGATGCCGAGGTCTCGCTCGATTATGATCCCGCCGGATTGCGGTGGCGCTTGCAATGTCCAGCCGAAAACGTCTTGAAGGCGTGAGGCGCTGTGCGGCTGCCACGTCGCCTCAAGACTTTTTCGCCGGCCGGGATCTTCCGTGACTGAACGGATTGGAGCGGCCCGCAAATTCTTTCTCGATTTCCTCCAGGCTCCAGGGCCGAAAATCGTGCGCGTCAGCGCCGACATCGAGGCTGTAGCCATGCGGCTCGTGATCGAGGCGTCCATGGACATGGCCGAAAAGGTGCCACGCCCTGTCCCAGGAGCCATGCCACTCGCGCATAGGGTAGTGGCACAACACGATGCGATGCCCGCCCTCATGGATCTCGCTGATGTGGCTAACGCTCGTAAAAAGCGAGGCGTGGTGAGCGAGCGTCTCCTCGTCATGATTGCCGGCGATGAGATGGATCTGCCCGTTCAACTGGCGCAAATAGGTATCGGCGCCGCGCCAATTCCGGAAACAGAAATCGCCCAGATGGTAGACGGAGTCGCCCGGGCCGACGCACTCGTTCCATCGCGCGACGAGCGCCGCATCCATTTCTGCCACGCTCGTGAAAGGACGGTGGCAGTTCTTGATGATATTCTCGTGCCCGAAATGGGTGTCGGAAATAAAGAATGCCGCCATGACGCCAGCCCCTCTCAACCCCTGCCAAAACCATAATGACTGCGGCGGCCGGAAGCAATGCGGGGAAGGCCCGTGTTTGGCAGGCGACTGAAAAAGTATTAGGGCATCGGGCTTTTAATCGGACGCGGGCGGCATGGTCCATTTTTGTGTGCATCCTGCAAATGGCGGCAGCGGTTTGTCAACTTGTCCCTGACGCTTGTGTCCGCATTCCTTCTTCTGAAAAGATCTTCGGCGAAGTCGCCTTGATGCCAGGTTAACGCAGCTCAAGCCATTGATAATCATGGGAAAAATTGCAGAACGGGACGCCATCGCCGCTGCCTGCGCCGTGCAGTTCCGGCTCTTCGCAAGCGTTAATTCGCGATCTAGAAACATATTTAACGGACTTTTGCGCGTCCCAGTAAATGGAAAAATTCCGGCATTAGATTCTATTGAATGGGTCATTTGTTAACAATAAAAAATGTAGCAATTTCAATGTCTTATGGTAGCCGCCCTTTGTCCGGCCGTAGGCGCGGCATTCCTCCCTTTCGCTCCACATAAAGACGTTCTTTACCAACACACGGCGGGAAATAATTCCGGCGCGCTTCTGTTAACCACATAAGTATGAAGGCTCGCCGCGGTGAACGAAATGTTTACGAAAACCCGCGTGGCGAGCGTCGTCCACGATGGCGATGGCCGGTTTGGTGAAGGCTTCCTAACGCACCCCGCCTCGCGGGCGTCGCCATTGATCGCCGCCCGAAATGCACCGCGGCACAGTCCCAGCCGTTAAGAAAAATTGCGTCGCAACCGGTTCCGAGTTTTGAGCACGCTGCGCTGGCTCTTACCTTTTTCCCTCGACAGGCTCGGGATTAGGCTGAGTGTCTTCGGAGAGTTGATTCTCATGGTGAACATCACTGTTTAAGCAGAGTTTGCCGGACGCTCCAACGGATCGCCGCCCCTGGCATCCCGGAACTTGATGACCCGGATGTTTCCGCCAGCAGAAGAAGCCATGAAAACATTGGCGAAGCTCCACTGTCATGGCCGGGCTTGACCCGGCCATCCAGTTATAACTTGGAATACCTTGTGTTTTTCTGGATGGCCGCCTCCAGGGGCGGCCATGACGAAGGAATTGGCGGAAACATCCGGGTAATCAAGTCCCGGAAAGGCGAAGCCTTGTCCGGGATTATAACAGATTGATTCGCTACCTTTTTGCGATCCCAGCTCGCGCTTCGCTTGGCCGGGATGACGAAGTGCGGAGCGAGCCGCACCCCTTGGCGCGAAGTTTGCTTAACATGCTGTAGATTGAAGGCTATTCAGGGCGCATGATGTCCTGCTCGGCATCCTCGGCGGAATAGCCTAGCTGGTCCATGCCGTCCTCAAGATAATCCGGCAGCAGCGGGAGGCTGAAAAGATACGCAACTCCATTGCCGCCATGTTCGGACTTCGCCGTCGCGATCGCTTCATCCAGCTCGCCGGCTGCGTAGGTTCCACGGCCGATCCAGGCCAGCGCTATCAGGCTTGCCAGCTCATCTTCATTGAGACTTTCGAGAAATTCCTTCAGCTCTTGCCGGGTTGCGTCCTCGGGCAAGTCTTCGAGGATCGTCTCGCTATCAACATCGTCGCGATCGAGATCGCCTTCATCGTCCCATGCTTCGGTTTTGCCATCGACCTCGCGGGCGCGGATAATAACGTAGGCAATTTTATCTGTCGGTATTTCCAGCATTGAACGATCTCTATTCTTAAGCAGCACTTTGCAGATGGGCCGCTATCTTGTCGAAAACATCGCGAAACATCTCTGGCGTCAGCTTCCCTGTATTCGTGTTGTAACGCGAACAGTGATAGCTGCCGAAAAGTTTACGGCCGGCGCCCAAGTCCACGGTGCCGCCATGGCTGAATTTATGCTGCGACGGCTTAAGAGCAAGTGCCCGCAACGTCGCCTCGAATGCAATTCGCCCTAATACGAGGATGGCCCGCGCCTCCGGCATTTCGCTCGAGTGTTGCCGAAAGAAAGCCGCGGCACGCAGCCGCCTCATCCGGCGTCGGCTTGTTCTCCGGCGGAACGCAGCGCACGGCGTTGGTGATGCGGCAGCCTGTGAGAAGCAGCCCGTCGTCGGGGCGCTGATCGTAAGTTCCCCGGGCAAATCCATAAGCCAGGAGCGTTTCGTAGAGAAGCAAGCCCGCATAGTCGCCGGTGAATGGCCTTCCGGTGCGGTTGGCGCCCTTCAAGCCGGGCGCAAGTCCGACAATCAAAAGAGCCGCATCGCAAGGACCGAAGGAGGGAACTGGTGAATTGAACCAATCGGGATGAGCGATTCTGATTCGTATGCCGAAAACTGGCAAGTCGCGGGCAGAAAAAACAATCACGCTGCGGTTCGCTCGTTGTGAGCTTATCCGCCGAAGGCGACAGGGAAGGGGCAATTGACAAGGTCTCGCCCCCTTTCGATGCTCACTCAGCGTCCACTTGGCTTTCGCGAAGGACAGCCGCAGCGGTCAAGCGCTCATGGATCCTCTGTTCGTGGATATGGGCCTGGTATTCACGGCCGTTCTCCGCGCGCTGGGTACGGCAGATCTCCTTTTGCAGATCAGCCAGATCGATGAACTGATCGGCCTGACGGCGAAGCTCGTCCGCAACCATGGGTGGTTGCGTGGTCAGCGTGGAGACGACGCTCACCCTTTTGCCCTTATGCTGAAGAGCTTCCACCAGCGTGCGAAAATCGCCGTCGCCAGAGAATAAAACGATGTGATCAAGATGATCAGCTAACTCCATAGCGTCGACCGCAAGTTCAATATCCATATTACCTTTGATCTTGCGGCGGCCGGAGGCGTCTGTGAACTCTTTTGTGGGCTTCGTCACCATCGAATACCCGTTGTAATCCAGCCAATCGATGAGGGGCCGGATGGAGGAATATTCCTGTTCTTCGGCAAGGGCCGTATAATAAAGCGCTCTCAGCAAAAGGCCCTTATTTCTGAAAAGATTCAAGAGACGCTTATAATCGATATCAAAGCCTAAAGCTTTAGCTGTGGCATATAGATTTGCCCCGTCTATGAAGAGGGCAATTCGCTCAGTTGCGTAGAAATTCATCCGGTTACCTTGGCTGCGAACTTCGGAGTTGTTGCTTTCTATCTATTTTGGCTAAAACGGCCCACAATCCCGAATCATGCCAAAAATATAGCTATGGATGCTAGAATACCAAAACAATGCGAATGATATCAAGGTGGCATGATAATAATTGCGCTGGGCTCTAATCTAGATGGTGCTTTCGGAACGTCAAAACAATCTATTGGGAGAGCGCTGCACGAATTGGTCGCTTCAGGTGTCGAAATCAAGAACGCGTCCAGGTTGTACCGCACGCGCGCGCATGCTTGCAACCCTCAACCCGACTTTGTGAATGCCATTGCAACGGCCCACACCCCGTTGCCCGCTTACGCTCTTCTGGAAATCTTGAAGCGGATTGAGGCGCAAGCGGGGCGACGCGAAGCAAAAGGTGCGCTCCGGTGGATACCAAGGCCGCTTGACCTCGATATTGTGAGCTACAAGGGTGTGATCTACAACTGGAAGATGCAAAAGCCCCTGGAGGGCAAGCGCGTCGTACTGCCGCACCCGACGCGCTCATGAGCGGGCGTTTGTGCTGCAGCCTCTCGCCGAAGTGGCGCCCTTCTGGCACCACCCTGTCTTCGGATTGACGGCGCCCGAATTGTTGAAACGCCCCAGTGTCCGGCAAACGGGTGAGATCCTGAGCGTAGGGGAATTTCCGCGATAATTTTCATCTTGAGCTTGCCATAACATTGCCGTGAAGCTATTCACAAAAAGAACGAGCGTTCCCTTTTTATTACCCATCCAAGTACTGCAAGGCAGCTATGCCGAAACTGGCCCCAAAAACACAGCAGGCGCGCCGCGAGCACATCCTCGACGCGGCTGAGCGCTGCTTTATCACCAAGGGTTTCCACCCCTCGACGATGGACGACATCTGCCGCGAAGCGCACGTGAGCTCCGGCGCCCTCTACACCTACTTCGTCTCGAAAGAGGATCTGATCTGGGCCTATGCGAGCGGGAAAAAGAACGCTTTGGCAAGGAGTTGGCGAAGATAGCCGCGGCAAGCGACTTCCTGCCCGCGCTTCGTCGCATGGCGGAGCATTATTGCTGTAACGAGACAATCGAGAAAGTCCGCCTTCACGTTGAGATCGGCGCGGAGGCCGGCCGGAACGCGCTTATCGGAAACACAGTGCGCGCGATCGACTTGGGTTGGACGACAAGCCTTGTCCACATTCTCGAACGGGAGAGGGATCAAGGCCGCATCAGGCCAAAAGTCCCGATCGAGATCATCGTCCGAGCGATGGGCGCGCTCGGCGACGGGCTTTTCCTGCGCCGCAGTCTCGATCCGCACTTCGATCCAAAGTCCATTATCCCCGCGATGATGACCATGATAGAGGCGCTGCTTGCGCCAGTGCCTCGCTCGAAGTCCAGGCGAAAAAACAGGAAAGCCTGATTGACCATGTTTCGAAACCGCGGCCCATTTCCGATGCGCTCAGCGTGGCTTTTCGCTCTCATGCTGATTGCCGGTGCGCAGGCGCCAGCAGCTTTCGCCGAGGATGCTGCCGCCGCAGCCAAACTCGCGCAGAAGGCGAAGCCTCCGGCCGTGACGGTGACGGAAGCGAAGAGAATATCTTTTGTGGATAACGTGTTGGTAACGGGGTCGCTGGTGCCGCGCGAGGAGGTTCTGGTCGGTCCCGAGATCGATGGATACCGTCTGACCGAGCTTCTCGCCGAGGAAGGCGACCACGTCCAGAAGGGGCAGGTGCTGGCCAAACTCTCGCGCGAGATCCTGGAGGCGCAGCTTGCGCAGAACTCAGCCTCGCTGTCGAAAACGCAAGCGGCGACGGATCAGGTTCGCAATCAGATCACGGAAAGCGAGGCGACGCTCCGCCAGGTGGAGGATGCCTTCAATCGCGTGAAGCCGCTGCGCGAGTCGGGCGTGGCGAGCCAGGCAACCTTCGATGATCGGGATGCGGCGTTCCGCACGGCCAGGGCAAGGCTCGCTGCCCAAAAAGAGGGCCTGAAACTTGCCGAAGCCGAACAGGTTCTGATCCGTGCCCAGCGCCAGGAACTGGAAATCAAGCTTGGCCGGACGGACATTCGCGCGCCCGCCGACGGCGTTGTCAGCCGCCGCACGGCGCGCATGGGCGCCATCTCCACCTCCACGGCCGAACCGCTGTTCCGCATCATCAAGGATGGCGAAATCGAGCTCGACGCCGAGGTGCCTGAGTTCTTCATGACCAAGCTCAAGGCAGGCGAGCGCGCTGGCGTGGAAATCGAGGGCGCGGGCGAGCGCACGGGAACGGTCAGGCTCGTCTCGCAGGAAGTGAACACGTCCAGCCGGCTGGGCCGCGTCCGCATATTTCTCGACGATGCGGCGGATTTGCGCATCGGCATGTTCGCCAAGGCCATGATCGACGCCGGGCAACGCGATGCGGTTGGCGTGCCGTCGACAGCCGTCCTCTACCAGAATGATAGCGCGACTGTGCTTGCCGTCGCCGGGGACAGGGTGCGGGAGCGGACCGTTAAGCCGGGCCTGCTCTCTGGCGACAGCGTCGAGATCAAGGACGGGCTCAAGGAAGGCGAAATCGTCGTGATGCGGGCCGGTTCGCTTCTTCGGAGCGGGGATACCATCTCGCCCCTGTTCGCAGAAAAGCAAACTGCGGACCGGACAGCGGCTGTCGGGGTTAGCAAATGAACTTTTCCGCCTGGTCGATCCGGCGGCCAATACCCTCGCTTGTGCTGTTCCTGGTGCTCATGACGCTGGGCCTGATCAGTTTTCGCAGCATGGGCATCACCCGGTTTCCGAACATCGACATCCCGATCGTCACGGTCGAAATCACGCAATCCGGCGCCGCGCCGGTCGAACTTGAAACGCAGGTCACGAAAAGGGTCGAAGACTCGGTCGCCGGCGTCACGAACGTGAAGCACATCAAGTCGTCCATCACGGACGGCTCTTCCATGACAACCATCGAATTCCAGCTCGGGACGAACACGGACCGCGCTGTCAACGACGTGAAGGATGCCGTTGCGAAGATCCGCCAGGAGCTTCCGCGCACCATCAACGAGCCGATCATCCAGCGCCTCGACATCGAGGGGCTGCCGATCGTGACCTATGCCGCTTCCGCGCCATCGATGACGCTGGAGCAGTTGTCCTGGTTCATCGACGACACGGTCGCCCGCAAGCTGCAGGGTGTTCGCGGCGTCGCGCAGGTGTCGCGCGTTGGCGGTGTCAAACGCGAGATCCGCGTCTCGTTGAACCCCGAGCGGCTGCTCGCGCTCGGCATCACCGCGGGGGAAGTGAACCAGCAACTTCGCGCCACGAACACCGACCTTGCAGGCGGCCGCGGCGAAGTTGGCGGAGCGGAGCAATCCATCCGCGCCCTTGCAAGCGCGAGCACCGTCGAGCGGCTGGCATCGACCTCGATCACCATTCCGGGCGGCCGCAAGGTACGCCTCGACCAGTTGGGGCAGGTCACGGACTCGGCGCAGGAAAGGCGCACATTCGCGAAGCTTGATGGCAGGGACGTCGTGGCCTTCACGGTGGTGCGGGCCAAGGGCGAGAGCGATCTGAGCGTGGCTCAGCGCGTTTCCGCGGCCATCGAAAAGCTCGGAGCAGAGTATCCGCGCGTGACCTTCCAGAAGATCGACTCCACGGTCGATTTCACCATCGGGAATTATGACTCCGCGATGGAGACGCTGCTCGAAGGCGCGATTCTGGCCATTCTGGTGGTGTTGCTCTTTCTGCGCGACATGCGAGCCACAATCATTGCGGCGATTGCGCTGCCGCTCTCGATCTTCCCGACCTTCTGGGCGATGCAGGCGCTCGGCTTCTCGCTCAACATGGTGTCGCTGCTCGCGATCACGCTCGTAACCGGCATCCTCGTCGACGACGCCATCGTCGAAATCGAAAATATCGTCCGGCACATGCGAATGGGGAAATCCCCTTATCGCGCTGCTCTCGAAGCCGCCGACGAGATCGGCCTTGCGGTTATCGCGATTACGTTCACCATCGTGGCGGTCTTCGCCCCTGTGAGCTTCATGGGCGGCATCGCGGGGCAATATTTCCGGCAATTCGGCCTGACCGTCGCCGCCGCCGTTCTGGTGTCGCTGCTCGTCGCGCGGCTGATTACGCCGATGATCGCGGCATATTTTCTGCGCCCGCATAACAAGGTCGACCGCGAAGGCTTTGTCATGCGCACCTACACGCGCGTGATCGGCTGGACCGTTCGCCACTATTACGCGACGCTCGTTCTGGGATTCGTGGTTTTCGCGCTGTCGATTGGCAGTGTGTTCCTGCTGCCGTCGGGCTTCCTGCCCGCCGAGGATACCGGGCGCTCGCTTTTTGCCATCGAGTTGCCGCCGGGGGCGCAGCTTGGCGATACGGAGGTGATCGCGGAAAAGGCCGAAAGCATCATTCGGCGGCGGCCCGAGGTGCGTATCCGTTTTCGTCGACGGAGGCCGGATTTTGGGCGACACCGGAGGCGCGCAGGAGGTCCGGAAGTCGACGCTGACGGTTCATTATACGCCGCGCGAAGAACGCGACCTGACCCAGCGCCAGCTTGAGCAGATCATCAGCGCGGATCTGAAGGAGATTCCCGATATCCGCACCTGGGTCGTTCAGGCTAATGGGCAACGCACCTTCACCATTGAGGTGACCGGCACCGACAACGAAAAGGTCATCGAGACCGCGGCGCAGCTCACGAGCGAGATCCGCACCGTGCCTTATCTTGCCAACGCCGTGAATGGTGCGGCGCTCGACCGGCCGGAGATCCAGATCACGCCGCGTCCCGTCATCGCCGCCGAGCTTGGCGTGTCGACCGAAAGCCTGTCGGATGTGATCCGGATCGCCACGCTCGGCGACGTGGATGCCAATCTTGCCAAGTTCAACGCGCCCGACCGGCAGGTGCCGATCCGCGTTGAAGCTCGACGAGCAGGCGCGCTCCAGCCTGCAAACCCTGCAGATCCTGAAGGTGAAGACAGGCCGCGGCGACGCCGTCCCCCTCATCACGGTTGCCGATGTCAAAATGGGCAAAGGCCCCTCATCGATCGCGCGCTATGACCGGCTTCGCCGCGTCGCAATCGGCGCGGATCTGGTCGGGACGGATGCGCTCGGCCAGGCGCTCAGCGCCGTTTACGAGCTTCCCGCAGCCAAAGCCTTGCCTCCGGGCGTCGTGCTGCGCGAATCGGGTGACGTCGAGGTTATGAGCGAAACCTTTCAGGGGTTCGGGTACGCCATGGGAGCAGGCGTGATGATGGTCTACAGCGTGCTCGTAATCCTGTTCGGCAGCTTCCTGCAGCCGGTCACGATCTTGCTTTCGCTGCCGCTTTCGATTGGCGGCGCTATTTTCGCGCTTCTCCTCACGCACCGGCCCATCAGCCTTCCCGTCTTCATAGGCTTCCTGATGCTCATGGGCATCGTGACCAAGAACGCCATCATGCTCGTGGATTTCGCGATCGACGAACTCAGGCGCGGCGTGCCTCGGCGCACGGCGATCATCGAGGCTGGGCGCAAGAGGGCGCGCCCCATCGTGATGACAACCGTCGCCATGGTTGGCGGCATGTTTCCGAGTGCTCTGGCGCTGGGTGATGGCGGCGAGTTCCGCTCGCCGATGGCGATTGCCGTGATCGGAGGGCTTCTGGTATCGACGCTTCTTTCGCTCTTGTTCGTTCCGGCCTTTTTCATGGTGATGGACGATATCGGGCGCGTCTTTCATTGGATGCTCGGCCGGTTTGTGGGCGCGCGTGATGAGGCTGCCCATGCGGCCGGTCCCGTGAAGCAGCAAACAGCGTCCGCCCCGGCGGAGTAACCCGCGGGAGTCTTAGAGCGTGAACAGGCCGGGTTACCGGATCTGTTTTCCACCGCATTTGCAGCCCCGCTCCCCATAATGAGACTTGCTTTTGACCTTTTTTGCTCCCCATCGTCGTTTTTCAATTTCGCTTTGAGGTGCTCCATGATTATTCCAATTATTCTCGCCGGGGGATCGGGATCGAGGCTTTGGCCGTTGTCACGGTCCAAGCACCCGAAGCAGTTTCATTCGCTCGTCAGCTCCGAGCCATTGCTTGTCGACGCCGCGCGCAGGGTGCCTTCCGCAACGCCCTTTGCGCCGCCGCTCATTATCACCAACGAGCAGAATCGGTTCGGGGTTGCGGCCGCGTTCAAGAATGCGAAGCTCCCCCATCAAGGCATTGTGCTGGAGCCGGCAGGGCGCTCGACCGCCCCGGCTGCCGCCGTTGCTGCCCAGTTGGCGATCGAGAAAGTGGGGCCGGATGCGGTCCTGCTCATCATGCCGTCCGACCATCATATCGACGATCCGCGCGCCTTTCTCGACGCCGTCGACGCCGGATACGAGGCGGCGAAAAACGGGATGTTCGTCACATTTGGCGTGAAGCCGAGCAAGCCGGAAACCGGCTTCGGCTATGTAAAGACGGGGGGAGGTTCGGGCTTCAGTAAGGTGTTGAAGGTGGACCGTTTCGTGGAGAAGCCGGACAAGGAGACCGCCAAACGCTTTTGCGCGGAGCCCGGCTATTTCTGGAATGCCGGCATATTTCTCTTCGGCGCGCGTGCCTATCTCGACGAACTCTCGCAGTTCGAGCCGACGATGGTTCAAGCGTGTCTTGACGCGGTTAAAAACGCGACCGCCGATTTCGACTTCATCCGCCTTGCCGACAGTTTCCGCCAATGTCCCGCCGACTCCATCGACTATGCCGTGATGGAAAGGACGGAGAAGGCCGCGCTGGTTACTTTGGATGCAGGCTGGAGCGATGTCGGCACCTGGGACGCCTTGTACGAGGCGGCCGAGAAAGATGAGGCCGAGAATGCAACCCGCGGCGATGTGCTGCTTCGGAACGCGAGCCGGTGTTACGTGCGGGCCGAAAGCGGCATGGTCGCTCTGGCCGGTGTCGAAGACATCATCGTTGTCGTCGACAAAAGACGCAACGCTCGTAGCCAGGCGCGGGGACAGCGGGGCGGTGAAAGAGGTTGTGCAGCAGCTAGCTGCCAAAGGCCGGAACGAGGTCGAGCACCACCTTATGGTTCATCGGCCCTGGGGGAGTTATGAAACGCTACACTTGAGCGAGCGCTACCAGGTGAAGCAGATCATTGTGGAGCCCGGCGGCAGCTTGTCGCTTCAGCGCCACCACCACAGGGCGGAACATTGGATCGTCGTCAAGGGCACGGCCCGCATCACCATTGAAAACGACGTCAAGCTGCTCACGGAGAACCAGTCGATATACGTGCCCCTGGGCGCGAACCACCGTCTGGAAAATCCGGGGCTTATCCCATTGACGCTGATTGAGGTGCAGTCCGGCCCTTATCTCGGCGAGGACGATATTGTGCGTCTTGAAGACGTCTACGCCAGGGTTTGAGGCTCTCTCGAAGAGATTCAGAAAGCGCAAAGCATCATCCCTAAAGGGCCGCTAACCATTGAATGCGATTCAACTTGGAGCCAAATTCGAATTAAACCGCTTTTAATAGCTGGGGCCCTAACGTGCAGACAGACGCCGCTTCCGGGCGTCTGCGTTGGAGGATGTGATGCGTGCGAAACTTCAAGAGTTTCTACATGACGAGTCAGGGGCCGCGGCTATCGAGCTCGGCCTGATTGCAGCCGGCTTTTGTGTGGCCCTAATAACGCTGGCTGGTCAGATGAACGAAGAGGTGAAGATCGTGTTTGAACGCGTGCGCGACTATCTGCGCGCGTTCAATCTGCATGCGATGGGCTGAGAGCTCAGGCCCCGATCGGTTTAGCCGCTTATGGACTCATCTCTGACTATGACGGCGGCGGCGGCCCTGCCTGTGCTTCTGGTATGGGCCGGCGCCGTCGACCTCCTCACAAAGGCGATCCCCAACAAGGTTGTTTTGCTGCTCGCCGCGTGTTTTCTTTTTTTTGCGGTAACGGGCGAAATGCCTTTCGCCCAAATAGCAGCCCACATGGCCTGTGCGTGCATCGTTCTCGTTTGCGGGTTTCTGCTTTTTTCCCGATCCCTGATCGGAGGAGGCGACGCGAAGCTGCTGGCTGCGGCTTCGCTTTGGTTCGGCTTCGACAGCCTGCTTCCGTTTCTTGCCGGGACCGCGTTAGCCGGTGGAGTGCTTTCGCTCGCTTATCTCGGGTTTAGCGCTGCGAAAGCTCAGCTTGACGCAAACTCTCAGTTTGCGCGCACCATACCTTACGGCGCCGCGATTGCGACGGGCGCACTGGCGGTGCTGCCGGACTGGCTGGCATCGCTCTAAGCGCCTCGCATGAATTGGAGATTGGCGGCGGATTGCCACACGTGGAGCCGCCAGAATGCTGCGAAACCAGTGCCGCTATTCCGCGGGCTCAATACGGCGCGCCACGATCATCGCCTCGATGCCGTCGCTGAACCGGTAGATTTCGGGCGCAAACCCTTCGGCGGCGAAAGCGTCAGCGATCTCGGCTGCACGAAGCAGGTGGTTCCCTTGTACATGCTCATTGAGGTTGTGTAGCGCCAAGCTGCGCACTGCCGGTTTTCGCAAAACCGATCGATCGGCTGGCCAATCGGGCTCCCAGATCGCGACCGCTCCACCTGGGCGAAGATTTTCACGCAGCCGACGGATGAAGGGAGCAATGCCGCCCTCCCAGACATGGTGCAGCGCGCGGTTCATGGCGATGAGATCGGCGGGCTCATCGAGCTTGAACTCATGGGCGTCACCCTCGACGAAGTGAAGCCGATCCCCGAGCCCCTCGTCTTGAGCGAGCCGGGTCGCTTGTGCCACGTTTTCTCCAAAACCGTCGAGACCGAGCCCTCGAAGCTTGGCGCAGCGGCGAGCCAGCGAGCGCAGATACCAGCCATTGCCGCAGCCGAGATCGGCCACAAGGCCGCCGCTTTCGTTGATCTCGGAAAAGACCGGCACGGCGGGGCAGATTTTCTCTTCGAAGAAGCGCGCGAAAGTACCTTCGAGCATGGCGCCGAACCAGGGCAGAAAAGTTTCAAGCTCTGCCATGACCTTCTCGCCAGGGCGCTCGCCGCTGTGCATGAGGCCAGCGGCACGCAAGCCCATATGAACGCTCGAAACCATGCTCATGGTCAAAGGCATCAGTGTCCCCTGGGCTTCGGGCAACAAGGCCGCGCCCATGTCGCTCAAGCGGAAGACCTCGCCTTCGGCCTCAAGATAGCCAAAGGCGAAGGCCGCATCGCACCAGCGCCGCACGTAACCGGCATCCATCTGTGCGGCTGTCGCTATCGACGCGACGTCGCCGGCGCCGAGCCGGTTCAGCGCCGCGAACAGGCCGTTGGCTATCCCGATATAGGCGACGGTAAGGCTTTGCGCGCCCTGCACCATGGTGCGGAACTGCTGCTTAAGGTCCGGCTTTTCGAGATTTTTCGCCATGGCTGGCGCACCTCCTGTGTTTTTGCGCACCGTCGGCAGAGGTGGAGCAGCCGATCGAGACGGGCGCTACTGCAGCGGCTTCGAAAGCGTGAAGGCTTCGTCCTGACAAGCTCCGCCAGCCTAGCATTGACGGGTTCCTTGATCGCCTCTCCATGACAGATGAGGCACGGCTCGGCAACCGGTATCGCTTTCATGACACGGAAGGTGCGGATGCCGTTCTTCTCAGCGGCATCGAAACGCTCAAGTCTCGCCGCGCCGGCGCCCGTGCCTTTCGCAGCGTTGGACCCTTCGACGCGCGCTTCAAAGTGGAAGTTTGTCGTGATTTAACCGATGCCGGGGCGAAGCGTCAACGAAAGGCGGAGATGGCCAACTTCATAAAACTTTCTTGCAGGCGTGGTTTTTATTAGATCGTTAGGTTTGCCGCAAGATCAATCCTGAAAGCAACTCCGCAGCAGAGTAACATTCGCATAATTGCGTGCCAGGTCACGCCTGCCAGCCTGGAACCCGTCCGGCCAATCATTCGCCCCCGGCGGAATTGGAGATGACCTTCATCGCTGATACGATGGTGCTCGGTTACAAACTTACCCGACAATCCCCGCTTCCAACGTGGCCCCCAAGGAGTGAACTCATGACCAATAATGCACTCGAAATTCCGCAGAGCCTGCGCGAGGCGTCCGAACAGAGCGTGAAGCAGGCGCATGCCGCTTACGAACAGCTTATGGGCTTCGTGACCAAAACGGCGGATGGCTTGATGGGCGCATTTCCCTCAAATCCCATGACCGCTGGCTTCAGGGATATACAAGCCCGCGCCATGGAAATAGCCACGGAAAATGCTGAGTCCGCTTTTGCTTTCGCCGGCAGGATCTGCAACGCGCAGACTTTTCCAGAGATTCTGACGCTCCACACGCAGTTTGCTCAAGATCGGATGCAGGCCTTCGTCTCGCAGACGCAGCAACTTTACACCCTGATCGCAGAAGCTTTTCAGAAATCAGAACGCAGCGGCTTAGGTAATGGGTTGGCGGCGACGCCCCAAAATCAGATGGTTGCTGGCTTCGCAATCAGTGGCTTTAAGGATATACAAGAGCGTGCTGTATCTATGGCGAAAAAGAATGCGGAAGCAACCTTGGCCCTCGTCGAGAAGGTAGCCAAGGCACAGAATTTCCAGGAGATTGTTGCCATTCAGACGCGTTTTGCTCAAGACCAGATGCAAGCTTATACCTTGCAGGCTCAGGAGATTCAAAGGCTTGTCGGGGAAGCCCTCCAAAAGCAGCCACGGGGCTGATTTACCTCGCTCGAGGCGCGGACATATCGATCCGGGCATCGTTGAGGTGAGCTTTCGCGGGAATAGGAAGGCTTATGGGCTCATTCTCGATCCATTCTTAGGAGCGAAGCACCCGTCCGACTTTGAAGAGGTGAGTGGAAGCGGAGCCAGGAGATGGGCTTTTGTTTCGACCGGAACCTTCGCGCTCCGCGGGAGTTTGGACGGGATACGTTCTAACTAAGGAGACGATTGATGAATTGGGATCAGATCGTAGGTAACTGGAAGCAGTTCGAAGGCAAGGTCCAGCATCATTGGGGCAAGCTCACCAATGACGACCTGGAGCAGGTGAAGGGCGATCAGAAAGTTCTGGCCGGGAAAATTCAGGAACGCTATGGCGTCACAAAAGAGGAAGCCGAGCGCCAGGTCCATGAATGGCACAGCAAGCTCTAGCAGTAGCGTCATCGAGGAGGGGGCCTGACATTGGCCCCCTTTCCCCGGTCAATGGCCCAGCAGAAAAAGAAGAATATCCCCTACGCTCATAGGGCTGTTGCATCCAGAATCACGCAAGCGAGCTCCAATTTCCCTTGTTTCTCTTTGGCAGCACCACCCCGGCCGAAACCGGTGAGATTCTCATCTTGGGCTATCTGCGCGAAGGACAAACGTATTTTCGCGGGCAAGGTCAAAGAACCACGCCGCCGCCCTCTGCCATTCGACGCCAGGAGGACTGAGGAGCAGGATTCAGACGGCTCCGCTGCCGCAGCACGCCAGCCAACCAAGATTTCCACAACTTATGATTATTGTCGGCTAAGTTTTCTATTTTAAGATGTGCGTTATGCGTGAACAGCCGCATTTGCATGACGACCAGCCGCGGATGCATTCTCCGTTGTTCCTACTGCAGCGAGGGTGCCAATTACTTGCGCTATCGCTGCCGCTCTCTTGAAAGTCTCATCGACGAAATCAAAAGCCACGTGAAAATGCTCCGGGCCGTGTCTGACCGGCGCCCGTTTATTGGTTTCGGCAATTCCCTTATCAACGGCCGGCCCGAGAATCTGGAACGCTTCTGCCATATGATCCTCGATCAGGAAATCGACTTTGCATGGGGCAGCATGGCGCTTCTGCGCGAGGAGATGACCCTTGAGCTAATGACACTCATGCGCAAGGCTGGCTGGGTAGAGGTCATGTGGGGACTTGAAAGCGGAAGTTCCGAAACACTAAAGCTGATGCGAAAGAAACTATTCTCACCTGAGTTGGCCGAGCGCATCATTAAAGACGCAGCGAGCCTCGGGGTGGATCAACGCACCAATATAATTGTGGGTTTTCCTGGCGAAACAGAGGAGCAATTTGCTGAAACAATTAAATTCTTAAAGCGTATCTACCCATACTTCCGAGTCATCGGCCTTCCTCTGATGGAAATTCGTCGCAATTCATTCGTGTACGATAATCCGCAGATATTTGGGGTTGTCGATCCGAATGTCACCGTCGAGTGGGAAACGGAAGACGGCTCCAATACCTACGAATTACAAAAACGTCGCTGCGAGGTATTGTCCGCTATTATAGG
Source organism: uncultured Alphaproteobacteria bacterium (assembly GCA_963829495.1). GTDB lineage: Bacteria > Pseudomonadota > Alphaproteobacteria > Rhizobiales > Rhodomicrobiaceae > Rhodomicrobium. The sequence continues at coordinate 588,006 of CAWHIT010000004.1, read as the reverse complement.
TGGCAAGTTGTTCGACCATGGGCGATACCAGAAAGAGAATATGTCTGCTTCCGCTAAGGCGTAGAAAAGACCCTGCGCTTTGGCAGCGATCTCGCGTCTCGATGTCCCAAAAGTGAGCGCGTGCTTCGTCGATCTTCGTTACTGGCTGTCATAGGTGTGTACGATGCGGTCCGGATCGCGCATGTCTCGCACGTAACGGCTGAGCGCTCTGGCAAGACCGAGGCGTTTCTCGATCTCGCGGATGAGCGCCATCCGAAGACAGCTGGCCGCCATCGAATGAAGCTGTGATTTCCTCGCCACCGGCTGGTGACAGACCGGGGAGGAAGGGCGTAGCTTCGGTCATGGTGAGCTGGAGATTCCCTGGTAAGGCACACGACACTGCTCGACGTGAGCATGGATTGGCTGCTCCGCGCTGTACGTGATGGATAGTCCTCGGAAGGGAACGCGGGTCGCTTAGGAGCGCTGTTTGCATTCATGGCTCGGCAAAGTTCTGTGTTGGCAGCACCGGCGCAGGTCCATTGAAATAACTATCTGCTATGCAGAATTAGGCAGACTGTGACTATATTACTATTCGTAAAACAAAAATAATGATGATAGAGAAGGCGTTACCGTTTTCAAATACAAGGTCAACGGTATCGGCAACATCGGGCGCATCTATCCTTATATTGGTTCTGTGCCCTTGAGGAGGTCTGGAGCAAGACTATGGAAAGCAGTGCATTCGATCTAACATCGTTAACAGCCGATATCGTGTCGGCCTACGTGGCTAATAACGCGCTTAGCGCCGATAAGATTCCCGACCTTATTAGCTCCATCTACGGCGCTCTGAGCAAAGCCTCTCTGCAAGCCGTTGAGCCGGAGAAAGTCGAATTGAAACCCGCCGTAGCCATCAAGAAATCGGTGACGCCCGACTACATCATTTGCCTCGAAGACGGTCACAAGTTCAAATCTCTCAAGCGGCACTTAAAGAGCCACTACGACATGTCCCCGGAAGACTATCGGGAGAAGTGGGGGTTGCCGCACGATTATCCCATGGTTGCTCCAGCCTACGCCGCCGCGCGTTCTGATCTCGCGAAGAACATGGGATTAGGCCGGCGCAGTTTAGCGGCAGCGAATGCTCAACCCGAGGCGGCCGTTTTGGTTAAGCTCGCAGAGAAGCCGACAAAAGGGCGCGGTAAGCAAACGCGGAAAGTGAACGGCTCGGGGAAATAGCTGGAATTGCGATTGAAACCGCGTGCGCGCGATGGCGTGCGGTGCAAAAGCCAAATCACCAGACATGGTAGACGGCCGACGCTCATGCGTAACCCGCACGTGTGGTTTTGATAAGTTGTTTTTTCTCGAGCGATTGCAGAACCGAATGCAGCGGGCCGAGCGGTATCTGTGCCGCCGCGGCGAGATCGGCGGCTTTTGCCGCGACTTGTTTATTCTCGTCCATCTTTGAGCGGAGCACCTCTATCGTAGCTTTCGGCGATCATAACAAGGAGTGTCTTGGCACGATCACTGATTGCGCGCTCCGCGAGTTCGCGGGTGTATTTTGCTTGTTTTTGCCAGGCCTGGTGTGGCGGCGTCCGGGATAAGGGCTCCGAAAACAGGAGATTCTCAAAGGCTTTCCGGGCTTCCTTTATCGTTCTCATATACTCGCCACACGAACACGAAGGCGTCTTCAGCAGAAGACGCCTGTTTTTGTTCCACCCCAACCCGGGTTGTTGCCCGATACCGCTGCCTTACGGTAAGCGCGAGCGCATTGATGCGAAACGCAGACGCGTTGTCGGCGTTTTCTTGGAGAGCATCTCGCTTCAAATCAAAGTGCTTTTGGGCGCATCTTCTCGGTTTTGAGTATTAACGAACCATCTCAAAATAATTTTCCGATGACCAATACACCACATGCGCCTCTCGACGGCTATCGAGGTGCTGCTCGACATCCCTTTTTGCTCAAGATGGCAGGAACCGATGTGATCGGCTCATCAGGCATTCGAAATGCACCGCTTCTCGCAGCACCCGAAGCATTCGATTGCGCGGTGCTCGACGTAAAATTTCCAGATGGTGGTCTTGATCCGGTTGCTCACCTGATAGACGCGCGGGCAAAGACATAATCTCCATCACGGCTCACGAAGCACCGCGGGCTTCTGCTGAGTCATAGCGAAGCCCTTTTCGGAGCGCGGTTTGCTTTGTGCAGTTTCTGCGTGCGAGCAGGGCCGAATGAGTTCAGGCAGCCTGTTGAGAGCAGGGGCGTGACGAAGTTCGGCGTTGGGCGAGGGGTGACCGGGTTGTCCCGATCACCTGTTCAGCGAGAATCGAGTCAAGCGGCCTTGGCGGAGAGTTCCGGGCCGGCTGTTTCCATCGCTCTCATATACAGTTCAAGCAGAGTCTCGTGCTCGTCGCGCTCATCCTTATCCTGCTTCCTCAGCTTGATGATTTCCTTGAGGATTTTTATATCAAAACCCTCGGCTTTCGCCTCTGCAAAGACTTCCTTTTTCGACTCGCTCAACTCCTGCAATTCAGTGTCCAGGTGCTCAATCCGCTCCACGAAAGAACGGATCCGTCCGCCGGGAATGCTGGTGTCTGACATGGTGCCTCTTTGCTTAATGACGTCGTAAAGGTAAACGCAAAGAAATAACCAATGCGTTAACGAAGGCAGCTTATCAAACGCCACTTTCGCGCGGTCTTCCTCCCCTTTAGGCGTTTAGATTTCATTTAAGAGAATAGGCTAAGGCACACTGCGAGATGGTGCTAGGATCATCATCGCGACACTGCGCCTTGGAGGCAAAATCGAATGGATACCGAAAAATACCTGAAGCTTGCGGTGCTGGCCGCGATCTTGATCATCGCGCTGGTGTACCCTGTCGTTTCGGCGCTTGCTCTTACCGGTGTCGCCGCGTGGCACCTCCAGGATTTCAAGATCAGCGAGATGGCACTCGTGCAAAAAGTGGTCCGGCTGACCCCGCCGGCCGTCAAAGCGATGGTCATGAGCCGTACCGCCAGCCCCGTGGATGTACCGGCGAAGCTCGCCTTACCCGCGCCTGATCCGGTGCGCGATGCTGTGCCGATGGTGGAGACGAAAGTACGTGAACCCATTATAAATCATCGCTGAACGCGGTTAGCCTTAGGCCGCGGGCATGAACAAGTTCGTACTTGGCCCACCTGCGGCGTCCACTGGTTTATTCCGTGTTGCTTTGATCCGGTCACGCTTACGCTTTCAAAGCACAGGAACCACATAGAATTGAGCATTTATGGATGAAGCCTTTCGGCGCGCACGCCTCACACGGGCCAGGCCAGTCCGTGGGTGCTCATGGGTATGCCGCTAACCCCGTGTTTAGAGGCGCTGCACATCACTCCGTTGCTCAAGCCACCGGGTTTTCCGCATCGCCATCTTTGACAGCCGGACGCATGGCAATAATTCCCAGCCGCGCTGGAGCGGGTGGCGATGGCATGATCGCATCTATTAAGGCGTCGGTTTGGCGGTCAGCTTACCTTGCCTTGGATTGGTTGGCGAGCGCAACCAATTGACCCATTTAGCGCGGTGCGCTCGCCTGTGCGCACCATTATAGGATAAAAGAACTTTATTCATTTTAGAACAGATAGTATTGCCGCATCGAACTGCTAGATCGTCGCAGGCGCGATTGTAAATGCAAGTTCTGGCGCGGCGTTGCTGTTGGCCTGAAGCAGCCGCGGTCTTACCCAGATCCAAATGCCCACAACTTCCGCAAAGGGCCTTTTGTTTTCTTCAGAGGTGGCATTCATCCCCTCAACCGAGTTCGAACGTCGTCACGCCGAAACAGTAATCGGTCGGCGTGGCGGGCAGTCCCTTCGTGTACATGCGTGCCGTCTCGAACACGGGCTGCATAGCATATCGTCGAGCGATCACGGTGGCGGCGGGATTGACCTCGGGCGTGTCGAGAAAGATGGGCTGGTCCGATACGCGGGAAGCGAGCCCCCTGAAGAGGGTGTCGGCTGTCTCAGGATCGTCGGCAAAGAGCGGCCCGATCTTGAACCCCTGCCGGCAGGGGCGGACTACACCGTAACCAGTGAGGTGCTGATCGTTGAGCACGCCGAGAGCTGCACCTTTGCGCTGCTCGATCCAGCGCCGCAGAAAGTTTGAACGGGGAGCCGGAAAGACCTTCGCATCGTATCGGGCGATTTCTTCGAAGGGTACCGTGGACAAGTCAATCAGGCCGCGTGGTTCGCTTCCACCGCCCTTTCCCTGGTATCGAATACTGCGATAGGCGAGCGTGAAGCCGGATTTCCGGTAGTTCGCTTGCTGGGCGAGAACGCCGTCGAGGCCGACATTACGTTCGTTCAGATAGGCCATCGCGGTGCGCCAGAGCTTGAGGCCAAAGCCTCGTCCGCGATAATCGGGCGCGACAATGTAGAGGCCAAGGAACCCGTACGCATTGTCATACGCGATGGCAGAAATGCAGCCGACCGGCCTTCCTTCGAGTTCGCCGACGAAGAACCCATTCGGATCGGCCGCGAAGAAGCATTGCGCATCGTCGAGGCCCGGATTCCAACCCTCGGCCGCAGCCCACTCAACGGCCATGGCAAGTTCGCGCTCATCCATGTTTCGGACAACAAGGTGCGAGGAATTCATGGCCGGTCTCCGTCGTTGATCGCGCATGGCGGACCAGATGCGGCCATAATAACAAAATAGGTGAAGTACTTTCTGACCTTCTCAGATTGAGCCATGGGGTTTTCGATGAAGGCGCATCTTATCGGTGGCGGCATTGGTTCACTGGCCGCTGCGGCCTTTATGATCCGGGACGGCGGCGTTCGCGGCAACGACATTACAATCTATGAAAAGCTGAGCGTGCTCGGCGGCAGCCTCGATGGCGCCCGCCAGCCGGATGGCGCTTACGTGGTGCGAGGTGGCCGGATGCTCACCTTCGGGCACTATGAGTGCACCTGGGATCTGTTCGACATGATCCCGTCGCTGGAGCATCCCGGCAACACGGTGCAGCAGGACACGGAAGCCTTCAACGAGGAATTCCAGTCGCATTCGCAGGCCCGCCTCGTCGACCGGAACAGACACAAGGTCGACGTATCGGCGATGGGCTTCACCATGGCCGACCGCAAAGAACTTCTGGCGCTGACGGAGGCTTCGGAAGAGGAACTCGGCGCGGACCGCATCACCGACTGGCTTTCGCCCGCATTTTTCGAGACGAATTTCTGGCATTTGTGGCAGACGACCTTCGCCTTTCAACCCTGGCACAGCGCCGTCGAACTCAAGCGCTATCTGCACCGGTTCATGAATGAATTCCCGCGCATCGACACGCTCGCTGGCGTGAGGCGCACGGTATACAATCAGTATGACGCGATGGTTCGTCCCCTGGCCGTGTGGCTTGAGAAGAAGGGCGTGCAGTTTATTGCCGGCGCGGAAGTCTTAGACATCGGGGTTGTTGAAGACGGTGGCCTTGTTCGCGTGAACGAGCTCAAGGTTCAGCGAGGAGCCGATCTAAGAAACATTGCCGTCGCAGAAGGCGATCTGGTTTTTCTCCAAAATGCATCGATGACCGACGCTTCAAGCCTGGGCTCGATGACAAGTGCGCCGCAGCGCGTGACCAAAGCGAATAGCCAGGGCTGGGCGCTTTGGGAAAAGCTCGCGAAGGGACGCCCCGAATTTGGCAACCCCGCCGCCTTCAATTCAAGCATCCCGGAGTCCTGGTGGGAGTCCTTCACCGTGACCTGCTCCACGCCAACCTTCTTCAATCAGATGGAGGCCTTCAGCGGCAATGTGGCGGGAACCGGCGGCCTTGTGACCTTCAAGGACTCGAACTGGCTCATGTCCGTGGTGCTGTGCCACCAGCCTCATTTTCCAGGCCAGCCCGAACATCTGCAGGTGTTTTGGGGCTATGCCCTGCACCCGGACCGTATCGGCAATTTCGTCGCCAAGCCGATGGCAGACTGTACAGGGGCGGATATCCTCGTTGAGGTTTGCGGCCACCTCAATTTCGATCGAAGTGTCTTCGACGGCGCAATCTGCATCCCCTGCCGGATGCCCTATATCACCAGCATGTTCATGCCGCGCACCAAGCAGGATCGGCCCCTGCCAGTGCCAAAAAACTCCAAGAACCTCGCCTTTGTCAGTCAGTTCGTCGAGATCCCGGAAGACGTTGTCTTCACCGTTGAGTATTCGGTGAGGGCGGCGCAGATGGCGGTCTACCAGCTCTTGGGAGTCAAGCGCGAGGTGCCCCCGGTCACACGCTACGATAAATCTTTTCAGACCATCCTCGACTCTGTCGCGAAGGCTTTTTCTTGAACGCTCCGAGCCATCGACCCACAGCCTGCAATTCACCCTTCAAGCCTCGTCTATCGCCGTCCAAAGGCTGCCAGCACGGCTCTGTAACGGAACCTTACACTTCGAGATAGCATCGTGTTTAACCGGACGCGGGCGGCATAGTCCATTTTGTAGGCATCCTGCAAATGGCGGCATCTGACGCTTTCGTCCGCATTCCTTCTTCTGAAAGATCTTCAGCGATATCGCCTTGATGCTAGGTTAACGCAGCTGGGCGCGCTCAAGCCCTTGATAATTCGAGTAAAAATCACAAACGGGACGCCATCGCCGCTGCCTGCGCCGTGCATTCCGACTCTTCGCAAGCGTTAATTCGCGATGTTGAAACGTATTTAACGGACTTTTGCGCGTCCCAGTAAATGGAATAATTCCGGCGTTAGAATTCTATTTAATGGGTAATTTGTTAACAATAAAAACCATAGCAATCTCAATGGCTTATATTAGCCTCCCTTTGTCCTGTCGTAGGCGCTGCTTTTCTCCATTTCGCGGCGAATAAAGAAGTTTTTTACCAACACACGGCGGGAAATAATTCCGGCGCGCTTCTGTTAACCACAAAAGTATGAAGGCTCGCCGTAGTGAACGAAATGTTTACCAGAACGCACGTGGCGAGCGTCGTCCACGATGGCGATGGCGGGTTTGGTGAAGGCTTCCTGACGCATAAAATTGCGTCGCAACCGGTTCCGATTTCGCACACGCTGCGCTAATCCCTTGGGCCACCGACGGAGCTGGCCTCCTTCAGAAGCGGGTTGATGCGGAAAATGCCAATCTAGAAGGCACCTTGCCCATGCGGCCCGCCGACCTCGTGGCTGGAACGCTAAGGAAGAGCTGCGCAGGGCATCGAGCAGCAAGAGCCGCTGATCATGCGATAAACGCGGAACCGCTCAATTTGGGACGCGAAGCGGCGGTCTTGGGGAAACTTTGATCGCGGCCGCAGCTTTAAGAGTTTTGGCGTTGATCTCTGAGGCTAACTTCCTCTGATCGCGTGTGAGGGCAGGCGCAAGAGCGAGCGAGGCTACGAAGAAGACGAGCGCCACCGTGCCAGCACATTTCCACTCGGACGGATTGCTCAAGACCTGGAGCAGTCCGGCCGGGAAGGTGCCGCTACGAATGCGGTTTGCTCGTGAGATGGGAGAGGTGATCGGAGCCCTTATCGGGAGAGCTATCGTCATGACACTGAACGCTTTGGTTTTGGCTTTCTCGTTTTACAACGGCTTAGTGAGGCAGCCTAATCCTGTTGTAAAAAAAACAACAGCTTTTCTTTTTCGTTGAAGATTGACGAAAAAGCGCTTGACTTGAGCCGCTTGTACCGTAGGGCAGGCGCTACCTGCTGGTGTCGAAGAGCACTGCAAGGGCCACGCAGGACGCAGGCGGCGCCATGCCTTCGTTGAACCATTCCTCCAGTGTTTGTGGCGTTATCCGAAGCAACCCCGCAAGTTGTTCTGAGCGCAAGTGATGCGTATCCTGAAACATACGCAAGAGATCAAGCAAGTTATTGCCGCTCTTCTGAGCCTGAGAGCGGGCTTCGCAGGAAGACATCGGCGGTAACTCCCAGAAACAGCGTACTTATTCGACGAGTGGCGCATCATAAATGCACCCGTCGCATGGCTCTTGATTTTGATCAAAGGTGTCGTTCGACTTTCGGTCGGGCGTGGAGGAGGTTGCCACAAAAGGCCGCGTCCTGAGATGCGGTTCGATAGGGTTTTTTCTACCTGAACACCATATAGGGAGTACGTTTGTCTGTGGCCCCACAACATTTTGTGTTTTCTCAAGCTTTCAAAATTTAATTTGAATAAATCTCCGTAAAAGGTAACCTGTATCCGAAAGTTTCGCTTCGACGCAGTCAGATCATGAAGAGCAATCATGTAAAGATTGTATAATCTGAACTTAATACTGCGCTCATTGACCGAAGCTTTTGAAAATTTGAGTTGATCAAAGCATCACCTTTATGGAGGAACAAAAACGTTTTCTATCTAGTTCTGGAGATGTAGCGTTCGGAGTAGGGGCATGCTTATGGGTGAATATTACAACCTGTTCCTTGGGGTTGCGACAGCGGTCTCACTATTTTTGGTTGTGCAACATGTAGGTCATGCGCTTATTCGTTATCTAAATCGCTGTTAAAGCTGCATTCTTAGGAACAAACACCGGGGTCCTTCGCCGCCCGAAGGAACTATTGTGATCGCGGGTAGTGAGTTGGCGTGCTGGAACGATCGAGGCGTCAGGATTTTGCGGAACCAACGCCCCGCTAACGCATTTGCATTCGTGAATTCAATAATGTGAATGGTGAACCGTGGATTTCCGTCTTCAAAAACAAACACTTTTAGAACGCGCCAAGCGCGTCGAGAGAAAAGCACGCCGACAGAAAAATCCGCAAGCGCAAGACATCATGCGCGCTCTCGCGTTGCTTTATCGAGAGATGGCAAACGAACTCGAAGAGATTTCGGTAATCCCGGCCTACATGCATTGATCCGCAGCGTGAGCAGAGGCGGGCGTCCGCTTGGCCGACTTGCGGGCTGCAATCAACCGCTCAACGGCGTGAAATCTCATCAGCAAGGCGACCCTGAATGTCCTTGAGCCGGGCGGCTGTCGCGGCGTCACCGGTGTTGAAGAAAAGCGACTTCACTTCCGTCACGAGAATATCAGCATCGCAAAGGAAATCGCGCACCTTCGTTAGCTCCGATGCGGTGAGAATATCGCGAGGTTGAATTTCAACGATGGTCCGCGTGCTCCGCACCTGTGCTTCTCCGGTTGTGCAATGCAGGAGCACCGCATGCTACTTCATTTATATCGGCAGCGCTCTCCCCCTTTCGGTCGCAGGTGGGAAAGCGGCATTTACCTCAAGAAAAGACTGTATCCCTCGAGGTATGAGCGGAGCAATATCCGATTAATGAATGATAACTTTCGCAAAAGTAATACTAAGCAACTTCGCTAATCTGGCCAACGGATGCCACTCGCTCCGCACTGTGTCATCCCGGCCAAGCGAAGCGCGAGCCGGGATCGCAAAAAGGTAGACGTTTCAATTTGTTACGATCCCGGATAAGGCTTCGCCTTTCCGGGAAGACGGCGGCAGCAATCCGTTGGCACCTCCGGCGAACTCTGCTTAGCGCGGGACATAACTGCAGAAGAAGACGTTGGGCGAAGATTCTTGAGCTATTGATATCTGGGACCGTGGTTGATGAGTGCGCCGAGCTACGAGCAGTTTACTTCCGCGCATAGCTCGAGGAGGAAGGGGCGCGAGGTGAGCGGGCAAAAGAGTGTTCCGTATCACGCCGTCTTTAGCCCTCGCTTATCCGGCCGATACTTGCGTCCTGGTATCGAAGAGAACGGCAAGGGCCAGACAAGATGCGGGCGGCGCCATGCCTTCGCTGAACCATTCCTCCAGAGTCTGTGGCGTTATCCGAAGCAAGCTCGCGAGTTGTTCGAAGCGGAGGTGATGCGTATCCTGGAACATACGCAAGAGATCAAGCACATTATCGCCGCTTTGCTGGGCATGAGAGCGGGCTTCGTAGGAAGACATGAACGAGAACTCCCGGAAATACTACAGGATATGCGGGACCCTGCTAAGCTTGACGGCGCTACCGCCCGCGCCGGGCGGCGTTATGTTCAATGGAACAGACCCGGCGTGGTGACGGCGATCAGCCGTTCAACAGCCCAGATCTCATTGACAAGGCGACCCTGAATGTCCCTGAGCCGTTCGGCGATCGGGGAATTTTCGCTGTCGGAGAGGAGCGACTTCACGTCTGTCACAAGCGTGGCAGCTTCCAGCAGGAAATCGAGGGCCTCTGTCAGTTCCGACGCGGTGGGTATATCCAGAGATAGAGCCTGAGCCATTGTCTTGCGTCCTCCGCCTATTTGCGGCGCACATTAAAGGTTGATCCACTCGCTGGCCTCGTTGCTTCGGTAGGTGCCAATAGAAGCTTTTGTCGAGGGCGGCATCCGAGAATTTAGAAAAAGCCAACCCCGCCCGCTGTGCGGTAATGCACATCTCCTGCAGGGGCGCGACACGAAAGGCGTGGGAGCGCCAGAAATATCGGTAGCCAGCTTCGCGTAGGGGGCTCGTCTCTATACTGAGCTTAGTGCGAACCTCGTGCCGGACCGGTCTATGCTTGACAATATTCTCCAACTCGCCCGGCGAAACAGAGACCGCGATCTGGTTGCGGCTTTCGTCGATCAGTCGACGGGCCTCGCTCACGATATCGTCGATGTCGGCTGCAATGTTAAAGAACTCGCTCACAAGATCGCGGCGCAACAAGGCCACGTGTCCGAGGTTCAGGAAGGAGCGGCGCTCCTGCAAGAGCAGACGACCGATATTGTCGAAACGGTAGAGCAAGGACACATCACCGCCCGGGAAGCCAACGCTGAAATTCAAAGATCGACCGTTATCGTCCGGGATTCTCTTTCGGCGATATCTGAGCTGGGGGAGACCGTCACGGAGAGCAGCCACGTCATTTCAACGTTCGCCGAGACTTTAAATCGCGTCAGTTCTTTCGCTGAGAGTATCGAAACGATCGCGAGGCAGACACACCTGCTTGCGCTCAACGCGACGATCGAAGCGGCCCGTGCGGGGTCTGCCGGGCGAGGCTTCGCCATCGTTGCGCAAGAAATCAATGCGCTCGCGGCCAAGACGGCGCTGGCCACAAAGAGCATATCGGACACGGTTGTCGATCTGGACAAAGAGGCGAAATCAGCTCTCGATCCAAGGCGCCAAAAGCGCGGACGCGGCCAGCAGAGCCGAAAGGAGCACATCGGCGATCCTTGACACTCTCAACACCATCGAGCTTTGCGTAAGCCGATTTGTAGACGACATGTCGACGATCGATGGATCGGCAAAATCCGCCCAAGCCAAGGGCGCTCATATGAGCGATGCGGTGGCTTCCCTTTCGGGCGGCTTTCTCTCGGCAACGACGCATTTTGAACGGATCGAGGGGTCGATCGACCACCTGCAGAATGTGAGCGAGGTTCTGTTGGCAACGACCATCACGACCGACATCGAGACGCCGCATTCGCACTTCGCGCAGGAAGCGATGCGGCTGGCATCCAAAGCTGGCACAATACTCTCAAGCGCCATCGAGGCAGACGCCCAGTTCTTCGACAAGAATTATCGTCCCATCCAAGGCTCGAATCCGCCGCAGTTCGAAACGAGTTACTGCGCAGTGTTCGACCGCCTGCTGCAGTCGCTTTTCGACGGAGCGCTGGACTTCGACCCCCGCGTCGTTTTCTGTACAGCCGTTGACGAGAACGGCTTCCTTCCGACGCATAACAGCAAGTTCTCTCAACCGCAGGGACAGGATGCGGTTTGGAACGCCGCACATTGCAGAAACCGGCGCTTTTTCAAAGACCGGGTCGGACTTGCGGCCGCCAAAAATGAAAAAGCTTTTCTCTTGCAGACTTATAGCCGCGACATGGGAGGAGGCCGATTCGCCCCCATGGTGGATATTTCGGCGCCAATCTATGTCCAGGGGCGGCACTGGGGCGGGCTTCGGCTCGCCTATGCGCTCAGTTTTTCCTCCACATGAGATGTTCAAAGAATAGTGGCTCGCCTTGACCTCAACGGTCCTCGCGCCCATCGGCTTTGCCCTAAACCATTGAATCTGGGGATTGATGTCCGGTTCATCACTTAAGAGCCAACGCTCGACCGATGCCAGTGGCCGGAGACCCGGCGGGCTATGTCCGCGGGGAGCGCAATTCAGGCAAGCGGACCCCGACATTTCTTAAGTGGTAAGATCGAGATTCGCTATGCTATGCAGCCGCAATAGGCAGCGCGCGGTTGATGGCCGCTGCTGAAAAGCTGGTTCTGTTCGACATGGCAGACAACGGGTCAAGATATTGGCCGGGATTATCCGGCGAAATGGTCGAGCGCATCCGCGTCCACGATTGGGCGTCCACGCCGCTGGGGCCGATCGAAAGCTGGCCGCAAAGCCTGAAAACCGTTGTCGACCTCATGCTGTGCGGGCGCCAGCCTTCCTATGTCACTTTCGGCCCTGCGCTCACTTCGCTTTATAATGACGGCTACATCCCGATCCTCGGTGCCAGGCACCCGGACTCTCTGGGTCAGCCCTATTCGAAGGTATGGCCTGATATCTGGTCCGAGTGTCAGCCGGTCGTCGAGGCGACAATGGCTGGGAAGGCCCAGTATTTCGTCGATCATCCGGTTGCTCTTACCAGCTATCGCATGGGCTGGTTCACCTGTTCCTGGACGCCGCTCCGCGATGAGGCAGGCTCCGTCAAGGGTTTCTATTGTACGGCGACCGAGACAACGGGCCAGTTTCTCGCTCAAAGAGCCCTTCGAGAAAACGAAGAGCGGTTGCGCTTTTCGCTGAGAGGCGCTGGCGCGGCGGCCTGGCAATGGGATTTCGAGACGCAGGAGCAGGTGTGGTCGCCGGAAAGCTTTGAGCTGCACGGGCGCGATCCCCGGCTGCGCGAACCCAGCTACGATGATTGGCTTCTCTGCCTGCATCCTGACGATCGCTCGAAGATCGAACGGGTCTTCCAGGAGGCCGTCGAGAAAAAATTGCCGGAGTACAAAACCGAGTATCGCGTTTTCCTTCCTTCTGGGGAAGTGCGTTGGCTCGATTCGTTGGCCAAGGTCGATTACGCCGAAGATGGCAAGCCATCGCGCATGTCGGGCATCAACCTCGACATCACCAAGCGCAAACAGGCCGAGGAAGCGCTCCGCGAGAGCGAGGGATGGCTCCGTCTGGCATTGAAGGGCTCAGGGGCGGCGGCCTGGCAATGGGATATTGTGACAAATGAACAAGTCTGGTCGCCGGAAAGCTATGAGCTTCATGAGCGAGATCCCAAGCTAGGCCCGCCGAATTACGAAGATTGGCTCCATTGCCTGCATCCCGATGACCGCACCAGGGTCGATCGGGCGGTCTTTGACGCGGTCGAGAGACGATCGCCCGAGTACAGGGCGGAGTATCGCGTCGTGCTTCCTTCCGGCGATGTGCGGTGGGTGGATGGGGTGGGAAAGGTGGACTACGGCGCAGATGGCAGGCCTCTGCGAATGTCCGGCATCAACCTCGACATCACCGAGCGCAAGCGGGCCGAGGAAGCGCTGCGCAAAGCTGAGGAACATCAGCGGCAGAAACGCGAGGAGCTAGAGACCATTCTGGCAGTCATCCCAGCCGCAGTCATCATCGCGACAGACCATGATTGTGGTGAGATGACCGGCAATCGCGCAGCTTATGAGCTTCTGCGCCTTCCTCCGGATGCGATCCTTTCCAAGTCGGCGCCACCCGACCTCGCGCCAAAAAACTACGAAGTGTTTTCAAAAGGGCGTCGCCTGTCAGCTGACGAAATGCCGATTCAGCGTGCGGCGGCGACGCAAAGAGCGATCGTCGCAGAGGAGTTGGAGGTTCGCTTCGTAGAAGGCGACAGCAAGGTCCTGCTCTCCAATGCCCGACCTCTCTTCGACGATGCAGGAAAAGTACGCGGGGCCGTCGGCGCCTTCATCGACATTACGGCTCTGAAGCGCACCGAAGCAGCGCTGCGCGAGAGCGAGGAACGGCTCCGCTTTTCGCTGAAAGGCGCTCGTGCCGCAGCCTGGCAATGGGATATCCTGAAAGATGAACAAGTCTGGTCGCCGGAAAGCTATGAACTTCATGAGCTGGATCCCGAGCTAGGCCCTCCGAATTACAAAGGATGGCTCCATTGTCTGCATCCCGATGACCGTGTCAGGGTCGAGCAGGCCGTCTTTGACGCGGTCGAGAGACGATCGCCCGAGTACAGGACAGAGTATCGCGTCGTGCGTCCTTCCGGGGGTGTGCGCTGGGTGGATGCGCTGGGGAGGGTGGACTACGGCGCAGACGGCAGGCCTCTGCGAATGTCCGGCATCAACCTCGACATTACGGAGCATAAAAGGGCCGAGGAGGCGTTGCGCGAGAGCGAGGAGCGGCTACGCTTCGCCTTGAAGGGGTCCCGCGCAGCCGTCTGGGAAACTAACATCTCGACGAGGCAAATAATATGGTCCGAGGATTGCTGCGAGCTACACGGGCGCGATCCCAAGTTAGGCTCGCCTCGGTATGACGAGTGGCTTGCGTGCCTTCACCCGGACGACGTGGCCAAGGTCGAGCAATCTAATCTCGACGCGCTCATAGGGCGGGTCGTTGAATTCAAGTCAGAGTATCGAGTTCTGCTCCCCACCGGTGACATTCGCTGGATCAATGCAGCGGGAAAAGTGGACTACGACGCCAAAGGCGCCCCGTTGCGCGTTTTGGGCATCGTCCTTGACGCAACAGCCAGCAAGGAGGCTGAACTCGCTTTGGAGAGGGCCGAGCACCTGGAACGGCAAAGGCGCCAGGAACTCGAAACAATTCTGGCCGCGATCCCGGCTGCTGTTCTCATTGCGAAAGATGCCAGCTGCAACGAGTTGACCGGCAATCCGGCAATCTACGATCTCTTGGGGCTTCCTCCAGGGACGAACCTTTCAAAGTCGGCTCCAGGCGGGGCTCCACGCAATTTTGAGATTTATCAGAATGGCTTACCCGTACCGCTAGCGGGTCTGCCGATTCGAAAAGCGGTCGCCGCGAAATGTGCGGTTTCAGCGCAGGAGTTGGAATTCCGGTTTGTTGAGGGCAGGAGCACGTACGTGCTCGGCAACGCCTTGCCCCTTCTGGACGCCGCTGGAGAGGTCTGTGGCGCCGTTGCTGCCTACGCGGATATTACGGCTCTGAAGTGCACGGAAGCGGCGCTGCGCGAAAGCGAGGCGCGTCTGCAGTTTGCGCTGCACGCCGCCGCTGCCGGCAGCTGGGAAGTTTCGCTTGCGACAGGAGAGATGACCGCTTCGGATCAAGCGATTGCCTTCCTTGGCCTCCCTCCTGGCGCTCGTGCGACCCATGAAACCGCCCTCGCCCGCGTACATCCTGACGATCAGGCGGGCCTCGAGGCAGCTCTTTCGCGGACCTTTGAGACAGGAAAAGCTCTCAGGTTGGTATATCGCGTTCCGCTTGCGGACGGGTCAATGCGATGGCTTGAATCGCGAGCCGAGCGGCGATCCGTTTCAGGGAATATGGTGGTCGCCGGGCTGGTTCTGGACGTCACGGATCGGAAACGCTCCGAGATAGCGCTGCAGGAAAGTGAGCAGCGCTTGAAGTTCGCGCTTGAGGCTGGGAACGCCGGAACCTGGGAGTACGTGCCCGAAACCGGAGAATTCACCGCATCGGATCGCGCACTCGCCATGCACGGAGCACCTCCAGGTACGCCCATGTCGTTCGAAAAAGCCATGGCGACCGTGCACCCTGAGGACAGAGACTCCACCGTGGAGGCTAATCTGCAGGCCGTCAGGAACGGAAAACCCTTTAGGGTGGAATTGCGGATGCCGCTTCCGGACGGGTCCATCAGATGGGTTGAATCATGTGGCGAGCCGCGGTTCGTTGCCGGACGGCAGGTGATAAGCGGTTTGTTGCAAGACATCACCGATCGGAAGCGAGCTGAGATTGCCATGCGGGAAAGCGAGGAGCGCTTGCAGTTTGCGCTCCAGGCTGCGAAAGCAGGAACAGTGGAGATCCTTCTCGAGACCGGCGAAGTTTTTGTATCGGATCGTGCGCGCGAATTGCTGGGCCTGCCTTCCGAAATGCCGTTGTCTCCCGAAGCGGCCTTGGCCTGCCTGTCTGCTGAAGACCGGGTGCGTATCGTCGAAGGTCTTGGACGCACCCTCGCAACGGGCCAGCCCTACAGGGTGGAAACGCAAGTGCCGCTTCCCGATGGGTCGGTCCGTTGGCTGGAATCGCATGGCGAGCTGCGATCCGTTGCCGGAAAGCGAATGATCAGCGGGTTAATTCAGGACATCACGGAGCGGAAACAAGCCGAGCTGGCGCTTCGGGAAAGCGAAGAACTGTTGCGCTCTATCGTCGAGCACGCTCCCATTCCGATCCTCTTGTCCCGCGAGGATCGCAAGATCCTCCTCATCAATCCTACGCTGACAGCGCTTACTGGGTACACGCACTCCGACATTCCCACGAGGGACGAGTGGGAGGCTTTCGCCTATCGTGAAAACGCGGAACGCGTAAAAGAACAGGTCAGCGATCTGTTCGAGAGAGAACTTCCGAGCGATCGCGGGGAGATTTGGATTTACACAAAATCCGGCGAGAAGCGTTTGTGGGCGGTAATAACTGCGCCGGCCGGGAGGGACGCCTCAGGCAAGCGCCTCGCTGTGGGCGTCGCACTTGACATCACCGAGCGCCACAAGAGCGCCGAAGAAGCGAGCGCCACCAGATCGAAGCTGGAAGCGGCACTTGCCGCCATGACGGAGGCTGTTTTTATTTCCGACCCGGAAGGCCGTTTCATTCATTTTAATGAAGCCTTCGCAAGATTTCACCGGTTCAAATCTAAGCAAGATTGCGCGAAAACATTCGCCGAGTATCCCGCATTTTTGGACCTTTTCCTGCCGAATGGCGAATTGGCGCCGCTGGAGGAGTGGCCTTCGCAGAGGGCGCTCCGGGGCGAAACAGGAATGCTTGCCGAGTATATTATAAAGCCACGATTTGGCGAATTGTACGTGGGCAGCTACAATTTCGCGCCTATCCGCGACAGCAACGGGGAAATAACGGGAGCGGTTGTCACGGCTCGCGATATCACAGATCAGAAGCGGGCCGAGAAGCAGTTGCGGGAGAGCGAGGCGCGACTCAGTTCCATCATCGATACCGCAGCCGACAGCATTATCGTCATCGACGATCAAGGAACGATCGAATCGGCGAACCGCGCGACCGAACGCATCTTCGGATACCGTCAGGAGGACCTGGTTGGGGTGCACGCAAGCATGCTCATTCCGCCAGACATGAGAAGCCAGCATGGTCACCATCTGAAGAACTTTAGCGGGACCGATTTCGTCGAAGAAATAGAAGTCCAGCACAAGAAAGGCGAGAGGATTCCGCTCGATGTGGCGATTACGGAATGGCGCGATGGCGAAGGCCGCCGCTATTTCACCAGCATTCTTCGCGACATTAGAGAGCGAAAGCGCAGCGAGGAGGCACTCGCAGGCGCGCTCCGCCTCGAAGCGGTGGGCCAGCTTGCAGGCAGCGTCGCGCACGATTTCAACAATCTTCTTGCCGTCATCGCGGGAAACCTCGAACTCGCCGAGGATCGCATAACCGACGAAACAGCTAGTGACCTCATACGAAGGGCTCACAATGCAACCGAAAAGGGCAGCGCTTTGAACCGCAGGCTGCTCTCTCTGGCGCGCAAGCGTACGCTCAAACCGCAGCGTCTCTCTCTGAACAGTCAGGTCGAGGAAACCGCAAAGTTGCTCAAGAGCACCCTTGGCGAGAACATTGCGCTCACCATGGAACTCGCCGCGGATCTGTGGATGACGCTGGCCGATCCCGTCGAAATCGAGAGCGCAATGTTGAACATCGCTGCGAATGCGCGCGATGCGATGCCGTACGGAGGCCGAATCGCTATTGCGACTTCAAATGTTGCACTCGATGCCCAGGCGGCGGCGCAGCTTCATCCAGACGCGGGGCCGGGAGATTATATCCGGCTTGCGGTCGCCGACAATGGCGTCGGCATGGCCCCGGAAGTGCTCGCCAAGGCGATGGAGCCCTTCTTTACAACGAAGGGGCCGGGCGCGGGGACTGGGCTCGGACTCGCCAGCGTGGCAAGCTTCGCCAAGCAGACGGGAGGCTTCGCGGCACTAGAGAGCGCTCCCGGTCGCGGGTGTGTCGTCAGTCTCTATCTGCCCCGTTCCGTGGATGATATCCCCGCGCCGGATATTCATGAACACGACCTTCCCCTTGGAGATGGCGAACTTGTGCTCGTGGTCGAGGATGACGATCAGGTTCGCGAGGTGACGCTCAAACGCGTCGAATCGCTGGGCTATGCCGTGGACGAAGCGAAAACGGGTCCGGCGGCAATTCAACGGCTGCGATCCGGGGGGCCGGTGCAAATCGTGCTGAGCGACATCGTCATGCCTGGCGGGATGACGGGCTACGATCTCGCACGTTGGATTGCGTCAAGTCAGCCGGGGATCCAAGTCATATTGTGCTCTGGATACAACGAGGAGGATCACAGGGGCGATGCTCGAAGTTCTGTCCGCCGCAATGCCCTTCTCGGAAAACCCTATAGCCGCAGTGACCTCGCACGTGCGTTGCGCAATGCGCTTGCGCTTTCCAAGGTGAATTAAGTGGCTGTTTGTTTCCCTTTCATGTCCTTCTTAAAGAAAATTTTATTGGGTGGCTCAAAAAATAATATACGAAAACCTATTCCCAACACTTGTTGTGTAGGGTTATTCCCTTACAGCCGAGTTCCGTTGGAATCTTGAATCCGGCGGGTTCGGCCTTCTGCTTGAGGTTTTAAAATTTTGACTGATCCCATTCTTATTGCTGTTGTCGATGACGATCCCGAAGTCCGCCGTGTTTTGCGGCAAGGCCTGGAGGGCGAGGGCTTCGTCGTCGTGGAGGCGGGCGACAAGGCGGATTGCTTGCGCTGCCTTGACGCCCACCCGATAAAGTTGATAACGCTTGATCTGAAGCTCGATGGTCAGGACGGGCTTGGACTTGCCCGGGAGATCAGATCGTCGCGCAACATCCCGATCATCATGATTACGGGATGCGACACGCCCCTCGACAGGGTGGCCGGGCTCGAACACGGCGCTGACGACTACATCACGAAGCCGTTTCATATCAAGGAGATCGTGATAAGGGTGCGGCGCGTGCTCTCCACCTATGGCGTTCTGGATGCCGTGTCGGCTAAAGTCAGCCAGTCGCAATGTTGCGCTTTTGATTCTTTTCTTTTCGATGCTTGCAGGCAGGAATTGCGGTCTGCCAGCGGCACATTCGTCGAATTGACGGAAACAGAGGTGCGGCTCCTCGATCTGTTTTTAAAGCATCCGGGGCGGGTTCTCTCCCGTGACGAGATCACCTATATGCTGCGTGGGCATGATTGGTCTCCGCTCAATCGCATGATCGATGGCCACGTGTCGCGGCTGCGCCGCAAAATCGACCTCTCAAAGAGCGAAGAACCCAGCTTCATCAAAAGCGTACGGGGCGTGGGTTATGTTTTCACCGGGGAAGTCAAGCGCGTTTGATCGTGCGCTTAACACCGCCTCGGCCTGATGCACAAATCTGCACAATTTTCCCTCTTTCCGACAACCCCTGGCTGAGTAATACAAGCGGCTTCCCACTACGTAATGTAGGAGGCCCGCTATGAACTTGAACGAAAATTTTGTAACCGGTTCTGGTTGTTCCCAAGGGGGCCGCGGGGTGCGGTCTTTCGAGGCTGAGGTCGCTTCCGAGCCCTATCTTCGGTCGAAATCGGAGGACACTGCTCAAAAAGAGTCGGAGGCATCGAGTGTGGAGTGGGCGTGCACAACGATCAGCCTGGATTCGAATGAGCGTTTAGAGCAGGAACGGCTCCAGAAGGTCGAAAGAGAGCTCATCGACCGAATCATCGTCGCATATGAACACGCGCTGCAGAACGGTCTCCGCCCGAACAGGGCTATCGCCGGCATGCTGGAGTGGGCATCCCTCGAGTGCCCGCGACTGCTTCCCTGAGCGGCTCCTTCCGGAAACATGGACGTCACCGTGACGGCAAAAACGCTAATTCTTGCAGTCGAAGATGACGAGTGCAGCTTGGACATTTTGGAGAACTATTTATCCGAGGCCGGATACGAGGTTATTCCGGCCGAGGATTGCTTGGTCGCGCTGCAGAAGTTGAAAGAGAATCCGGAGATAAAAGTCATTCTGCTTGATCGCGTCCTGCCAACAACGGACGGGATAGAGCTTATTCGGGATCTCAAGCGTGACGAAAGGTTCAAGAGCATACCGATTGTCGTACAAACTGCACTTGCTCTTCCTGAACAGGTGCTCGAAAGCGCAAGAGCAGGTGCCCTTTTCCATCTGTCCAAGCCATACGACCGTTTGCAGCTTCTTAGGGTTGTGAATGCAGCGCTTAACAACGGAAAATCCAAATTAGAAAAGTGATTGCAGGCCGGCGAACAGAGCGTGCGTAGGGCGCCGCTTTGTAGGGGCGGCCCCTCTCCATGCTGTGTCAGGGGTCACGGCTTTCCCGCACGAAGCGACATTACGCCTCTGCTTCGAAGTGTGCTTGCACAGCCAAGCCGCGAAAGCCTATCAGTATCGAAATGTGGCGGCGCAAGGGCATGATCCGCAGCCCCTTAGTGGGGTCGGGATATCGGCGTCGCTTTGACGATTACCGTTTTTTCACTGGAGGTAAGTAATGGCTGGGCCTGCTCAAACAGCTCAAAAAGAAAATGAATCCATTGTTCTTCCGATTCTCAAGCTGTTGCTCATCGTGGTCGCGCTCGGAGCACTCGGATTTTCGCTGGTCATGATCGACCTGCCGAATAAGAACTATGTATGGATTGCCATCGAGATCGTGGTCGCGGTTCTTCTGGCTATGGCTTTCGTCGGCAAAGTTAAGCGCATTTTTGGCGGACGCTGAAGTTTAGCTGCGCCCGCCTGCTTGTTTGCTCAGCCGGATAAGCTGAGAGAATAGCGCGCGGCTCAAGCCGCGCGCAGGATGCTCCGCCCCGCAAAGACGGCGACATCGCCGAGCTCTTCCTCAATGCGGATGAGCTGATTGTACTTCGCGATGCGGTCCGACCGCGAGAGCGAGCCGGTCTTGATCTGGCCCGCATTCGTGGCAACGGCGATGTCGGCGATGGTCGAATCCTCCGTCTCGCCCGAGCGGTGCGAGATGACAGACTTGAACCCGGCGCGATGTGCCATGTCGACCGCGTCGAGCGTCTCGCTCAGCGTGCCGATCTGGTTCACTTTCACGAGGATCGCGTTTGCGCAGCCCTTCTTGATACCCTCGGCAAGCCGCTTCGGATTGGTCACGAACAGATCGTCGCCCACAAGGTTGATTTTCGAACCGAGCTTATCCGTCATCAGCTTCCAGCCGGCCCAATCGTCCTCGGCCATTCCGTCCTCGATGGAGATGATCGGATAGCGGTTCACGAGGTCGACATAGACCGCAACCATCTCCTCGGACGAAAGGCTCTTGCCCTCGCCCTTCAGCTCGTAGCGGCCGTTCTTGTAGAATTCGCTCGAGGCGGGGTCGAGCGTGATCGCAATTTCCTCGCCCGGCTTGTAGCCCGCCTTCTCGATGGCGCGAACAACGTAGGTCAGCGCCTCATCGGCGGATTTTAGGTTCGGCGCGAAGCCGCCTTCGTCGCCGACATTCGTGTTATGGCTGCCTTCCTTCAGAATCTTCTTGAGCGTATGAAAGACCTCTGCTCCCCAGCGGACCGCTTCCGCGAGCGTGGGCGCGCCGAGCGGCGAGATCATGAATTCCTGGAAATCGATCGGGTTGTCGGCGTGCGCGCCGCCATTGATGATGTTCATCATGGGCACGGGCAACACGCGCGCATTCACGCCGCCGATATAGCGATAGATCGGAAGGTCCGCCGCCTGGCTCGCGGCTTTCGCAACGGCAAGGGAAACGCCGAGGATCGCATTCGCGCCGAGACGGCCCTTGTTCTCCGTCCCGTCGAGCATGATCAGCGTGCTGTCGATGTGCCGCTGGTCTTCCGCCTCCATGCCTTGGAGAGCATCGAAGATTTCGCCGTTTACGGCGTCGACCGCCTCCAGGACGCCCTTGCCGAGATAGCGGGCGCCGCCATCTCGCTTCTCGACGGCCTCATGCGCGCCGGTCGAGGCGCCCGATGGCACCGCGGCGCGGCCAACCGAGCCATCCTCCAGGATTACGTCGACTTCGACGGTTGGGTTGCCGCGGCTGTCAAGGATTTCGCGGCCGGCAATTTCAGCAATGGCAGTCATGAGGGAAACTCCGTCGGAAGCGAGGGGGGTAAGACATGGTAACCAAAGAACACGACGTTGTCTTAAAGGACTCGCGGAGCCTCTTAAAGAGGTTTAATCGGTATTTATGAGTGGCATACCAAAAACCACGAAAAAAATGCCTTGTCCTGCTTTCCGGCGGTCAGGATTCCGCCGTGTGCCTGGCCTGGGCGTTGACGAACTACGACGCGGTGGAGACCCTTGGTTTCTCCTACGGGCAGCGTCACGGCGTGGAGCTCGAGTGCCGGCCCAAGCTGCGCGAGGCAATAGCGGTCGCATTTCCGCAATGGGCGGGTTGTCTCGGCCCCGACCACGTGCTCGATCTTTCCGTTCTGGGCGGGGTCAGCGACACGGCGCTCACGAGCGACGCCGAAATCGCGTTCGGGGCGAACGGCCTGCCGAATACCTTCGTGCCGGGCCGCAATCTCCTGTTCTTCACGCTGGCCGCCGCGCTCGGCTTCCGGCGCGGCATTCGCGATCTGGTCGGCGGGATGTGCCAGACCGATTACTCGGGCTATCCCGATTGCCGCAATGAAACGCTGTCAGCGCTGAACCACGCCATCAATCTCGGCACGGGCGAGCGGTTTGTGGTCATCACGCCTTTGATGTGGCGCACCAAGGCTGAAACCTGGGCTCTTACGCATGCCCTAGGCGGCCAAAGTCTAGTGGATATCGTTGCCGAATATACCCATACTTGCTACAAGGGCGACCGCGAGCACCGCCACGAGTGGGGGTATGGGTGCAACGCGTGTCCCGCCTGCAATCTTCGCGAAAAGGGCTATCGCGCGTGGCGTTCTGGCGCCGAGGCGCCATCTTATATCCATGTACACGGTCAAAGAAATCTTCCCGACATTGCAGGGTGAGGGGGCGCAAGTGGGGCGCGCAGCCGTTTTCCTGCGCTTCGCGGGCTGCAATCTCTGGACCGGACAGGCCCGCGACAAGCCACGCGCCTTCTGCCGCTTCTGCGATACGGATTTCGTAGGCTATGACGGTCCCGGCGGAGGCAAATTCGAAAGCGCGGACGTGCTCGCCGACACGGTGGAGCACATCTGGCATGCGGCCGTCGAATCTCGTAACGGCAAGCCTTACGTCGTCTGCACCGGCGGCGAGCCGACCCTGCAGCTTGATGCTCCCCTGGTCGAAGCGTTGCATGCCCGTGGCTTCATGGTTGCGCTCGAGAGCAATGGCACGCGCCCGGCTCCTCGCGGCCTCGATTGGATCTGCATCAGCCCGAAGTCGGGCGTCCCGCTCGCTCAACGCGAAGGCAACGAACTCAAGCTCGTCTTTCCGCAGATCGGGGCGCATCCGCCTCAGTATGAGCGGCTGAATTTTCAGCACTTCTTCCTGCAGCCCATGGACGGGGCAAATCACCGCGAGAATCTCGAGGCCGCGGCGCGTTATTGCCTTGCTCATCCGCCCTGGCGGCTTTCGCTGCAAACACATAAATTGATCGGCATTCGCTGACTGGAGCAGCCCGCGTGCGGATGCGTGCTGCTCTAGCACTTTAGAGTTCGATCAACTTTCCTCCTTTAATCGTTCCGATTAAGAGGCGGGTTGATCTAAGCGCGTGTTGACGCGCAGTTTTGCGTAAGCGGAGCTCGAATGGATAACCCTGATTATGCGCGCCACCTGACGAAGCTTGGGCGGCTTTCGTCAGTCCCTGCGTCCCCCGAGGAGGCGCAGCTTGAGGCCGTGGCAAACCCGCATCCTGGCACGCTCTACACCGTGCGCTTCACGGCGCCCGAGTTCACAACCCTTTGCCCGGTGACGGGCCAGCCCGATTTCGCCCACCTTGTCATCGACTATGTGCCGCGCGATCTGCTCGTGGAATCGAAATCGCTGAAGCTCTACCTCAGCTCGTTCCGGAATCATGCCGGTTTCCACGAGGATTGCACCGTTGCCATCGGCAAGAGGCTCGTTGAGACGCTGAACCCGCACTGGCTTCGCATCGGCGGCTACTGGTATCCACGGGGCGGCATCCCCATCGACGTTTTCTACGCAATTGGCGATCTTCCCGCAGGGGTCTGGGTGCCGGACCAAGGTGTTGCGCCATACCGCGGGCGCGGCTAGACAGGCGGGATGACCGACCGGCTGATCATCACCAACGGCGACGAGGCTGTCGCGCGTATGCGCGAGGCCGGGATTCGCGGCGAGATCCTGCCGTGGCGGGACATTCTTCACGAGGGCCCGGTTCCGCCATCGCTCTCTCTTGAAGAGCTGTCGGCAGTCCGAGCGCAGTTTCTCGCGGAGAGGGGGTGGCTGCCCGAACAGGAACTCCACGCTGCATTCCAGGCGCGCGACGCTCTTATCCGCCGGCACCACGACTTTGAAACCGTCCTGCTTTGGTTCGAACACGATCTTTACGACCAGCTGCAATTGATCCAGCTGCTCGATTTCTTCGCGGGTGAGAGCCGCGAGGGCGTGTATCTCATCCAAGCCGGAAGATATCTCGGCCAGGAAAAGCCCAAGGCCCTGAAGGCCCACATGCACCTTATGGAGCCGGTCTCGGACGCTCATCTCGGCTTGGCGCTGTTGGCTTGGTGCGCTTTCCGAACCGAGACGCCGGAGCCATGGGCGGGCCTATTGCAGCTGGACACGCACACCCTTCCGTTTCTACGGCTCGCGATGCTGCGGCTTCTGGGGGAACTGCCGCACCCGGTCTCGGGCCTCTCCCGCACGGATTGGACGATTTTGAACCTTGTCTCTCAGGGCGTTAAAAGACCGCTCGACCTTTACGAAGCCTTCACGGCGGCCGAGGAGGTCTTCTTTATGGGCGATCTGAGTTTTTATCATGCCCTCGACGGGCTGGGCGGAGGGAGCGCGCCCCTCATCGCGGGCTTCAAGGGACAGGTCTTCTCTCCTTCGATGCCGGAGGAGACGCGCGACGCGTACCTGGCTTGCGAGTTGTCATGCACCCATCTCGGCGTCTCGGTCTTGTCGAGCAAAACAGACGCCCTGCAGCAGCGGCATTTGGACCGCCACATCGGTGGCTATCATTTGACTTCGCGCGCGCCGTGGCGCTGGGACCCGAAAACCCGGCAGCTTACCCCGCCGCCACAGGCTTGCTAATGCAGCCCGCATGGCTTTTTGTCTGCTCGTTGCGAAAGGCGGCATCTTCCTCGAACCTTTGGATCAATTTGCTGGAACCTTCGGACCAGCTTGCGCTTTATGTCTGCCCAGAGCGGGATTTTAGCAAAAAGCGCCTTGCCGAGAGGTTAATCGCGACAAGACACTGATTTTGCAAAGGAAAATTACGAACGGCGCCTGTGCCGCCGCGGCTGGGAAGGCGCTGGAATGGTTAACAGCTACAGCCTGAAACATATTTAACGGACTTTATCGCGTCCCATTTCCGCCAAAAATGCAGTCCGTTAACCCTGCCGGCCGATGCCGGAAAGCTGATTACTTTCAATGGGTTGTGGAACTAATTTGCACCCGAGGACGAGGGCCGCTCTCATTTCTTGAGGCTTTCTTAAGCAACTTGAGACCGAAATAAGTCATTTCGCGCCGCTGTTAACCATGACTGGTTAAGAGCGCAACTGTGCTAGAGCCTATCCACTTTTGATGGAATCAAAAGCGGGCTCTAAGTTTCTGTTTGTCGTGCGTCTTATCGGAAAACCGCTTCGCACTTTTCCGGACGCACTCTAAGCAAACGGTCTTGCTTTCGTCAACGAATGCCTCTGTGCCGAAGATGAAGCGGCTCACCCTCCATTCGTTCGCCAAGCCGCGAATGGATGCGGCTCGCTCCGCTCTTCGTCGTCCCGGCCAAGCGAAGCGCGAGCCGGAACCGTAAAAAGGTAGGCGTTTCAATTTCTTACGATCCCGGATTCGCCTTTCCGGGATGACAGAGGCGGCGATCCGTTGGACGGTCCGGCAAACTCTGCTTAGTTCTGCACCGGGCCATTGCGGCCGTTATTGCCGCGCCGATGCCGCGGTTGCTTCGCCCACCCTTCTCAACGTGCCTTCCGGACAATAATCGGGGTCCTGAGTCCTATCGGCTGCCGAGAGATTGAGAGTTGCCCCTTTGTCAGAAAATGCGATCCTGTAGGAACAGCGCACCGCCCCTTTTTCGTAGAAGACCTTCAAGTCGGCGCCGTCGTTGGCGGGGCGTATTTTTGCAGCGCCGTGAGTGGGATGCAGCCAGCGGCCACCCTCTGTAATGCTCACAATTTCTCCGCTGTCGCTGATCATCCATTGCCCGGCTAATGCCGGCGCATCTGACGCGGCCATAGCCTGGGGAGAATCGGCACCAAGCGCCTTCACTTGTTCAAGAACCTTGTCGGCGAGTACCAGACCAACACCTGTATCAGGATCTCTCGAGGTGCTTTTGAAATGCAGTGCGGCGCGATCGTAGATGTCGCCAATCTGGTTCACCGTGAGTGTCGGTCGGAGAGATAGCGCCAGAGCACCGATCGCAGCCGCATGAGGCGCCGCCGCCGAGGTCCCATAAAACGGATCGAAGCCTGGCGTAAATGTCCTCACTCCGTCGGCGGAGGTCAGATCCACTTTGCGGCGCATTTTGGCGTTCGTTGCTGTTCCCATTCCATTTTTGTCGAAATAAATGCGCCTTGGCCCGTCTGAACTGAACAGCTCGATTTTGTACTGGTTTCCCGGCACGAACCTGTCGTGGTTTGCTTGAGCAACATCGATGGCTGCGATGCTGAAGGCTCCGTCAGCGGCAGAGTGGCCGCTTGTTTGCCCGTCGGTCGACAATTCCAGCCGGCCACGATTGGTATTCAGGTGCAGGAAACGAGGTTGTGCTGAAGCTTTCTTAATAATAACGAGCGCATAGCCCATACATTTATTGTTATTGACACATGCATTCGGTGCGATCTGCTCGTAGGGATCGCCACTTCCATTTTGAGTGTTGATGGATGAAGCCACAACGTGACTCAATGTGGGATCGAGCAACAATAGGTCGTAGTCGTTCGCGGATTTGCCCCAGGGATCGGCCCATTGCATGGTAAAAACAAACCCGGACTGCTGAATCCGGTTAAACGGATTGCCATTGCCGAAATCATGCACTTGCGCGCCGTCAAAGCCGGGTCTTGATGAGAGCAGGCGTGACAGAGCCGGAGGCAGTGGGGCCGGCTTGAATTCTCCTTCCCAGACGCCGCTCTGATTATCGCTTTTGTGACCCGAATTGCCCGCAGAACTGTAGTACTGAACACCGCTCGCGACGACATCGGCAACCGCTTTGGCGATCACCCCATCCTGGAACACCGGCTCCCGGAAATAGCCGACGTCATCGACGATGATGCGGCAGCCGCTTGCCTGCAACGCCCTGATGTTGCGCGCAAACGCTGCCTCGGTGCTGTACGCGGTCGCAAATTTCAGTTTCGAGCCAGGGGCGAGGGAATGGACGATTTCGAGCATGGCCGTCCCCTCGCCAGTATTGTCCGCAGGCCCTTGTTGGCCCGGCAATATCTCGACTTTCGGCAAATGGCCGTCCTTCTGGACTTCATCAAGATGTGCAACGCCATCCGACAGAACGCAGATCGTTACGCCCGCCCCGTTTACAGAATATTTTTGTCTGGCCCGGGCCGCCCCTAGCGCTACGTCGCCTTCGTAGGGCTGAGCTTGATTGAGATCCGCGTTTGGTCTTTTCAACTCATACTTTTTCAAGTAGGGCTGATCTGCAGATGCTATTGATCTGACATCGGGCGATCCGGCGATTGCCTCCAACTGATCGGAAGGAATTCTCGCTCGCAGTATCAGGTCGCTTGGATGGTTTTCGACGATCTGGCCACCAGATTGCACAATCAGTGCAGAAATGTCCTTAGCCTCGGTCAACGCAATATCGACATCGACTTTTGAGACTTGCGTCGTGTCGACGCCAACATCGAGTACTTTTCTTGCTTGGTCGCTTAAAGATTGCGGGGGAATCACCTTCAAAAGCTGGGTATCCAGTTTCTTCTGGGCTTCGGTCAGGCTGCCCTTGGACGCTAGAATCTCCC
This sequence comes from uncultured Alphaproteobacteria bacterium, assembly GCA_963829495.1. Classification (GTDB taxonomy): domain Bacteria; phylum Pseudomonadota; class Alphaproteobacteria; order Rhizobiales; family Rhodomicrobiaceae; genus Rhodomicrobium. The sequence continues at coordinate 560,014 of CAWHIT010000004.1, read as the reverse complement.
CGGCCTGTTCCATGGCCGACGGCTTGAGCTGATTTCCGCTCTGCGCCATCGCGATGGAAGAGAACATAACGATGGCACCGAAAGCGGCAAAGATAGTACGCACGGCAACCTCCCAGTTCAGAACTGTTCGTTTTTTTTGTCTGATGAGCTCCAAAATAAGGATTTCACCCCAAGCTTAAATTGCGCCGACGGCGCAACCGTGCTTGTACATGCGCGCTCCCTTCGGCTCGCTTCAAACCACTTGGATTGAATAATACAGACGAGATAGAGAAAGGGCAATCGAAGCTAAACCAATGCAATGCTTAAGGTTAGCGCGCCGCCAGGATGTACAAATTCGAGGTCGACCGCCAGTGGATTTGCACGAGTAAAGTGTGCAGGCGCCGACCTACTCCTCGAGCGAAAGCGTTTCCTCCCCGCCGCCGCCGGACCACAAGCCTTTCAGTTCATTGTTTCCCGTGAGCGCGTAAACGACCGGAGTTTGCTCTCCCCAATGGACCGTTACAATGCCATCCTCAAGCTTCCCCTCTCCATGATAGGCATCGCGGCCCACTTTCCAGTCGAAGTTGTAGCCTCCCGAAGCGCTCTTTGAGATGTCGACAGTGCCGTCGTAGCTGGTTCCATCCGGATTGTGTCCCGTGACCGCATAACGGCCCTCGGTGAGCGTTCGATCTGACGTGCCGATGCTTGCGAACAGTTCCAGCCGCTCGGACGCTTTTCCGTCCGCCCATTCGCCGTTGAGAAAGCCATGCTTCCCGAACGTGTAAATGACGGGATGGGTGTCGCCCCAGTTCACGACCAGCATCTTGCCTGCGAATTCCCCGGTGCCCGTGAAGATTTGCTTGCCAATCCACCACTTGACCTGGACCTCGTTGCCGGTCCAGTTGACGGCCGCGATTCCCTTATACTTGGTGCCATTCGGATTTCTGCCGTCGGAGCGGTAGACGCCGGAGAGATTGCGCTGCGGCTTGGCCTGCTCTTCATCCTGTCCGCGAGGTCCGGGCAGGGGCGATGCCGGCCGGAAAACGAACTCGCCAAAGTAGGACGAGGAAAGCCAGGGGGTCTGCTGTCCCTGCGTCTCCTGGTAGACGCCCTTCAAGGTGCGTTTGAACACGCTCTCCAGGCTGAGGCGCGGCGTTGCAATCGCGAGCGCCAGGTGCTTGGCGTAGGGGCTGTTCCGTGTCTCTCCGTCGAGCGCCACCGCTCCCGGCTTGGTTGAGAAGGATATGAACAGCCGGTCGCTTGAATCGATGCGCGACAGTCCGCGGACGCGGGTCGACCCGAGCGGGTTGTTGCGGCAGGCATCGAGGACCAAAATATTGAGCATGTCGTCCGCCCCCGCTACGGCATCGACGACGAGGCTCGCATTGACCGCGCTCTCCTTCAGGCTTCCTTCGTCGCCCACGGACGCATCGACCGGAACAAGATAATTCTCGCCCGCGATCTGCGCCCCGTGGCCCGCGTAGTAGAAAAAGCCCACGCCTTTGCGGTGCGCCAGCGTATCGCCGAAGCGGCCGATCGCTTCCAGCATCTTGGCCTTGCCCGCATCGAGAACCAGTTCGACGGTGAAGCCTGCGCTGCGAAGCGCGTCCGCAATGTCCGCGGCGTCATTCCCCGGATTGGGGAGCGGTGCGAAGGAGTATAGCGAATTGCCGATAACGAGCGCATTGCGCGCTTCATCGGCGCGGGCGGCAAAAAAGGGTGCGATAAGAAAGACGGCAAGCAGAAGACCGGCGCGCACAAAACGAGACACCATCGAGCTTCTCCTTTGCGTTAGAAAACCGGTCTTATGGTTTCCCGTCTTTAGCACTTTTCTCGACAAAACCAAGCTGGGTCCGCGGCGGGTTGCCGGGAATTTGAGTTTTGGGGTTGGAGATCCGCTGATTTCTCCATGGCAAGAAACAAATACATTTAAATATTATGTCTACGAAAGCGCTAATACATGCGACTTGTTTTTAATAAAATGTTATATATATACAATATATTTTGTTATTCAAACGATAAAACAAAAGCCTTGTATTGAAAGAAATCGCCCGGAATGCGTGGACATGATTTAGACTGCCGCTCTAAAAGACTGGCATGTCCACGATATAAGGGAGAAAAACCTCATGAAGCGGGCAACCGTATTTTCTGCTGCTGCGTTTATGCTTGCCGCCTCGGCCCTTAGCCTTACAACCCCAACGCCCGCCGCCGCGCACGAGCATGGCGGCGATCGCACTTCGGATGAACTCGCGGGTGAACAGCTGCGCGAGTTGCTGGCAAACCGCATCCACAGCCGCCAGGACTTACGCGATCTCATCCTGGACCGGTTGCAGGAACGCCAAGCTCTCCGCGAATTGCTTGGTGATCGCCAGCGCGGCCGCGAGGATTGGAGCGATCTTCTGGCCGAACGCGGAGGCGGTCGTGAAAACTTTCAGGATCAATGGCCGGACCGCATGGAAAGACGCGGCCACTGGCGTGATCTCATCCAGGACCGCCGGGAAGGCCGCAACGATCTCCGCGACCTCTCGGAGGATCGCTTCCGAAGCCGGGATGATCTCCGCGACCTGCTGATGGACCGCATGGAGAGACGCGCGCTGCTCCGCGAGCTTCTCGCGGAGCACATGCACAACAGAGGCGGGATGCACGACAGAGGCGATATGCACGGCGCCGCGTCGAACCGGTTCGAGGGTGAAGAAGAGGGCGGCGGCGGCGCGAGTGGCGTCAACCGTCAGGATCTGCGCGACCTCATCCTGGATCATGTCCGCAGCCGCGGCGACGTCGATGAAATGCTCGAGCAGATCCGCGACCGCATTCAGGGCGAAGACTAAGCAGAGTCGTCGCCACCGGATCGTCGCCGCCGTCATCCCGGAAAGGCGAAGCCTTATCCGGGATCGTAACGAATTGAATCGCCCGTCTTTTTTGCGATCCCGGCTCGCGCTTCGCTTGGCCGGGATGACGAAGTGCAAAGCGAGTGGCATCCGTTGGGCAGAGAAGTTTGCTTAGGCCCGATTTTTTTCCGCACGAGGGGCGAGCCTTTCGCCTCCGATAACAAAAAGGAGACGTTCCAATGAACAAGGCTGTTTTCTTTGCTGCTGCGGCGCTCTTGCTGACGCCGCTGCCTGCGATGAGCGAGCAGGCGCAACAATCCCAGGATAAATCTCAGGATCGCCAGTCCGGTTATTCGGAGCACGATCGCACCATGGATCGCGACAGTGAACGTGGCGGCGGGGAGGATTTGCTCGAGCGATTGTCCAGGTCCGATCTGAGGGATCGCCTGGGGGTCGCGATTCAACGCGTCGAAGGAGCTTGCGGAAGCGACATCGAACGGTTCTGCAGTGACGTCACGCCGGGCGGCGGGCGTCTGGCAACGTGCATGGACGCATTTTCGGATCAGCTGAGCCGCTCGTGCCAGTTCGCTCTCCGCCACGCAGCAAACAGAGTGCAGCGGGCCGTCGAGAATATCACCGACACCTGCATGACGGCCGTCCAGCAGCAATGCGGCAGCTCTAATGATATGAGGCAGTGCCTCCAGCAGAAGACCTCGTCGCTCCCGCAATCATGCCAGACCATTGTTGCGGTGGTGCAGGAGGGAAGACAGGCGCTGGCGGCGGCGCGAACGCAAGGGCAGGGCGGCCAGGCTCAGGCGCAGCCTGGACAGCAGCAACCCTCGCAGACTGCTCAAGCCGAGGGAGGCCAAGGATTGCATCATCTGAAAGGCATGCCTGTTTTCAGCTCTGACGGCAAAAACCTGGGACAGATCATCCACGTCGAGAGAAACGCGGATGGCAATATACAGTCCGTTCAAATTCAGGTTGGCCGCCTGCTCGGGCTTGGCGAAAAGACAATCACCATCGATGGCAGCAAGATCGAACAGCTTGCCGACCGCATCAAGATAGCGTTGAACAGCGATCAGATTCGCTCTCTCCCGGATACGCAAGGTCAGGGCGGCAACGCGCAGAAATAGCAGCAAGTGCGGCGGTTCCGGCGGGCGCAAGCAGACAGCACCCGCCGGAGCATATAGCCTACCTGCCGGCGAGAACCACCAGCCGCTCGCGGGCTTTCGTCTGCGCATCGCGGTTGGAGGTGACCGACGCTTTCAGTTCGGTCGCTTTCTTGAAGTCAAGGATCGCGAGTGCGGGAAGCTTCTGCGCCTCATAAACCTGGCCGCGGCCCCAAAGCGAACTGATGCTGTCGCCATTGATGCGCAACGCTGCGTTGAAGTCTTCGAGCGCGGCGGTCGTCTCTCCGAGAGCCAGGAGAATGTGACCCCTCGTATCCAGGAATCGCGCATCGTTCGGCTTGAGCGAGACGGCCTTGTCCGCGTCTGCCTTCGCCCCTTTGGCCTGGTCCGTTGCATACAGCAACAAGGCGCGGCTGTTATAGGCGTTCGCGTTATCCGGATTCAGGCTGATCGCCTTATCGAAGTCGGCAACAGCTTGCGCGTTTTCACCCTTGCGCTGGCGGGCGAGGCCACGGTTGACATAAGCGGATGCGTGCGCGGGGTCCAGGCTTATGGCTTTATCGAAATCGGCAGCGGCGCGGGCATAATCGCCTTTTCCTTCGCTATAGGCCACGCCACGAGCGTCATAGGCGTCGGGGTTCGCGGGGCTCAAGCCGATGGCAGTGTTGTAATCGGCAATCGCGCGGTCCCATTGCCCGTCGCCGCCATAAGCAGTTCCGCGCTTGATGTAGGCCGGTTCGTACTTCGGATCGAGCGCGATCGCCTTGCTGAAATCTTCAGCGGCGCGGCCGTTATCGGACACGGCGAGGAACGTAAGCCCCCTGCCGTAAAAGGCCTCTTTGTATTTTGTGTCGAGTTTGAGCGCCTGACCGAAATCCTGGATGGCGCGGCCAAACAGTCCTCTATGGAGATATACGAAACCGCGCCCGGCATAAGCGTTGGTGTATTGCGGGCTAAGCCTGATGGCTTCGTCGAAATCGTCGGTCGCTTTGGCACGGTCGCCCTGTTTGTCGTAGGCGCGCCCCCGGCTGAAATACGCGACGGCGTTGCTGCCCCTTGTGTCCTGGATGACCGTCGAGCAGGCGCGAATGGCGAGTTCCGGATTGGCGTCCTGCGCGCAGTCGCTGTTTGTGTCGGCAAGGACTGCGCCGGACATGAGTAACGAAACGCCAATGGCGCCGCAGAAAATGCGCATGAAAACCTCCCTATGCATATTTTATTTTGGCTAAATATATATCGTTATGAATGTAAGCGCCAGCCATGCGGTTAAGATGCTTAATTAAAATTTCAAAAATGCCAGATTTAGCCGTAGTCACACCGCAATTGCGCTTTTATTCCGGGGGCAGTTGCAGGTTTGTTTCCAATCTCTTTCGGGTCAAGTGACATGAAGCGGATTATCACCGTGGCCGCACTGGTAAGTCTTCCTTTGGTGGCCGAGGCAGACGAGCTGCCCTTGAAGCGCGTCATCCTTTCGACGGCGGGGCTTGCTCAATTCACGCATGGGGGCGAGGCTGCGGCCGGATCTGTCATCGAGCTGCCGGTGCGCCTCGATCAGGTCGACGATGTTCTGAAGAGCCTGACGATCTTTGACGCGGCGGGCTCAATCGGCGCCGTCAGCCTGCCCGGAAAAACGCCCCTCGCCGAGCTGTTTCGCGATCTCCCTTTCGATCAGGCTGCTCTTAACTCGCAGCCTGATTTGCTGAACGCGCTCGTGGGAGCCGAGGTGGAAATCGAGGGGAGCGTCAACGCGACGGGCCGCGTCTTCCGTGTCGAGGAGGAGAAAGTTCAGCTTCCGAACAATGGCGGTGAGACGACGCGGCACAGGCTCACGCTCGTCACCCCGAAAGGCTTCGTCCAGGCCATTCTCGAAGACCTGAAGGCCCTGCGCTTCACCGATGACGCGACCCGCGCCCAGATCGATCGCGCTTTGTCGGGGATTGCGACCAACCGCGCGAAGGACCAGCGGAAGCTTTCGATCACGCTCGCTGGCGAGGGAAAAAGACCTGCCGGTTTCAGCTATGTGGTGGCCGCGCCCGTGTGGAAAACCTCCTACAGGCTCGTTCTTCCGAAGGACGGCGGAAAGGCCCGCCTGCAGGGCTGGGGCATCCTGGAAAATCTTACCGGAGGCGATTGGAAAGACGTTGAGTTGACGCTCGTCTCCGGCAATCCGGTGGCATTGAAGCAGGCGCTTTACTCGGCTGTCTTCGTGGATCGGCCCGAGGTTCCTGTGTCCTCCGCGTTGAGGATCGTACCGAAGAAGGATGAGGCCGAGGAGGTGATGCGCGACTTCGCGGAAGCGGTCCCGCACGCAAAGGCGTCCCGTGCTCTTCGGGCCGCGCCGCCGAGTCCCGCTGCGGCGGCTCCCTATGGCGCCGGCGGCATTGCCCGAGGTCCGCTGCAGGAGGAGCTAGGCTCGGCCGCACTTGCGGCTGAGGCCGAAGAGGGCGCGACACAGGTGCTTTACCGCTTCCCCGGCAAAGTTACGCTGGCCTCGGGTTCGACGATGATGGTTCCGTTCGTCGACCGCGAGATCCCGGCGTCCCGCACTTACATTTATCAGCCTGAGACAAACGCCACCCGGCCGCTCGCGGCGGTGCGGCTGAGCAATGATGGGGACTTGGCGCTGCCGGGCGGTCTCATCACCTCCTTCGAGACGGCGGCGGACGGCGCAGCGAACTTCTCGGGCGACGCGCAACTTCCGCTGCTCTCAAAAGGCGCCGCGAAGTTCATCACCTTCGCGCTCGATTCCAAGACGGATATTCGCCGCGAAGATCGGGGCGTGAAGCAGACCCGGCTCGGCAAGGCGGCGAGGGGAGAGCTGACCCTTACCGTGAAGTCGCGCTGGGCGATCGACTATGAAATCACGCCGCCCGGCGAAGAAGACCGCGAAGTCTTCATCGAGGAGCCCCGCCAGGATGGCTGGAAGCCGGCAGGCGACACGAAGGATATCGATGAGACGGCCACGCGCCTCCGCTACAAGGTGCTTGCGCCGAAGGGGAAGACCACCAAGGCGACGCTGACGCGCGAGCACACCGACTATCAGACCATAAGCCTCACGTCGCTGGCGCCGGACCGGATTCTCGCCACCGTTTCGGGGCTGCAAAACGAAACACCGGCCCTGAAGGATGCGATCGCGAAGCTCAGCGCCGTTGTCGGCGACATCACCAAAATCAACGCTCATAAGCGCGAGCTTGACGTTGAGCGGAAGCGGATCGGGGACGATCAGGAGCGTATCCGCAAGAACCTCGCAAGCGTCGGCCAGTCTTCCGACCTCGGGCGGCGCTATCTCGATACGCTCAAAACTCAGGAAGACCGTCTGGCTGCCATCGCGACGGAAGACAAGAAACTGGACGACGATCTCGCTGCCAAGACGAAGCAGGCGGAGGATGTCGCGCAGACCCTCGTTCTCTAAAGAAACTCGCTATCTGAAGATGCCGATACAAGAGTTTGCAACTTGTTTCGTTCCCAGTGGGTCGGCCACAAGGCCGGTGGCGAACTCAGCAACCTCCGCTGGATCGTCATTCCAGACGCCGCGCGCTCCGGCGAGCTTCGTCATCCCGGCCAAGCGAAGCGCGAGCCGGGATCGCACAAAAGCAGGCACTTCAACTTGTTACGATCCCGTAAGGCTTCGCCTTTCCGGGACTTGATTACCCCGATGTTTCCGCCAATTCCTTCGTCATGGCCGCCCTTGGTGGCGGCCATCCAGAAAAACAAAAATTTCAAGTTATGACTGGATGGCCGGGTCAAGCCCGGCCATGACGTTGGAGCGGAAATTCGCCAATGTTTTCATGGCTTCTTCTGCAAGCGGAAACATTCGGGTAATCAAGTTCCGGGATGGCGGCGGCGGCTGAAATGAAACGAGGCGGCAAAGCCGCCTCGTAAGACACGTCAGTTAGCTTGAGGCCGCAGCCTTAGCACGAGTAGTACATATCGAACTCGATCGGGTGCGGCATCATGCGGAAACGATCGATCTCTTCCACCTTCAGCTCAACGTAAGCGTTGATCTGGTCGTCGGTGAAGACGCCGCCCTCTTTGAGGAATGCGCGGTCGGCGTCGAGCGAATTGATAGCTTCCTGCAGCGAGCCGCAGACCGTCGGGATTTCGCGGAGTTCCGCCTCGGGCAGGTCGTAGAGGTTCTTGTCGATCGGATCGCCGGGATGAATGCGATTGCGGACGCCATCAAGGCCGGCCATCAGCATCGAGGCGAAGGCAAGATACGGGTTCGCCGAAGGATCGGGGAAGCGAACTTCAACACGCTTGCCCTTCGGGTTCGACGTAACCGGGATGCGGCAGGACGCCGAGCGGTTACGCGACGAATAGGCGCGCAGCACCGGAGCTTCATAACCCGGAACGAGCCGCTTATAGGAGTTGGTCGAGGGGTTCGTGAAGGCATTCAGCGCCTTGGAGTGCTTGAGAATGCCGCCGATGTAGAAGAGGCAGACTTCCGAAAGATCGGCGTACAGATTACCGGCCATGACCGGCTCCGAGCCCTTCCAGATCGACTGATGGACGTGCATGCCCGAGCCATTGTCGCCGAAAACGGGCTTCGGCATGAACGTCGCCGTCTTGCCGTAGGAGTGCGCGACGTTGTGGATGACATACTTGTAAATTTGCAAGGCGTCAGCCATGCGGGTCAACGTGCCGAACTTGATGCCAAGCTCATGCTGAGCGGAAGCCACCTCGTGATGGTGCTTCTCGGTAACGACGCCCATAGCGGCCATCGTTGACAGCATCTCGGAGCGAATGTCCTGCGCGCTGTCGACCGGCGGGACGGGGAAGTAGCCGCCCTTCGTACGCGGACGGTGGCCGAGGTTGCCCATCTCGTATTCGGTCGGCATGTTGGTCGGAAGTTCAGCCGAGTTCGAGGCGGTAGCCGCAGTTGTAGGGGTCTGCGGAGAAGCGCACGTCGTCGAAAATGAAGAACTCGGCTTCGGGGCCGAAGTACGCCTTGTCGCCTATTCCGGTCTGCTGAAGATAAGCCTCGGCCTTGCGGGCGGTGCCGCGCGGATCGCGCTCATAGCGCTCGCCAGAGTGCGGCTCGAGAACGTCGCAGAAAATAGCCAGCGTCGACTGCGCAAAGAAGGGGTCCATATGCGCGGACTCTGGATCGGGCATCAACGTCATGTCGCTTTCGTTGATGACCTTCCAGCCTGCGATCGAGGAGCCGTCGAACATGATGCCGTCGACGAACGCGTCCTCGCCCATCTCCGACGATGTCATTGTCAAGTGCTGCAGTTTGCCGCGCGGGTCGGTGAAGCGGAGATCGACATAACGGATGTCTTCATCCTTTATTTTTTTCACAATTTCAGTCGCGTTTGACATTGAACTCCCTCGTGCAGTTGATTTGCGTCTTAGGGGTGGGCAAGTTGGGCGCCGATTTTGGTGATCGGCTGCTCGGTGGGTATGGTATTGCTTCTGGGAGAAGCAGGGTAGAACGCTAAATTGCCTCAGGTCCGGTTTCGCCGGTTCGGATGCGGATCGCATCTTCAACATTCAGGATAAAGATTTTGCCGTCGCCTATCCGGCCTGTTCTTGCCGAGTTGCGGATCGCTTCGACAGCTTTTTCCACCATGTCCTCGGGCAGCACAATCTCAATCTTCACCTTGGGCAGAAAATCGACAACATACTCCGCGCCGCGGTAGAGCTCGGTGTGGCCCTTCTGGCGGCCAAAGCCTTTGGCCTCGGTTACGGTGATGCCCTGGAGGCCGATTTCCTGCAAAGCCTCCTTAACCTCATCGAGCTTGAACGGTTTTATAACCGCTTCGATTTTTTTCATGACGAATGGATTCCTCCGAAGGAGCAAAAAGCGCGCTAGCACCGTTATAGCATAGGCCATGCCAAATGCAGCAGTGCCAATAAGACAAAGATAAACTCGGACTTAACCAATTCGTATTGCCTAAATATGCATCATATTGCATAAAAATTGATCAAAGAGATGCCGGACCGCACGTGATGCAGTTTTCTGCCCGGCGTGCATTGAGGGATGCCGTTCCTTCCCGTCTTGGCCATGAACCCTGCACAAAAACGGCGCGTTTCTTTGCCGCCGGTGCAAATTTCGCTACATTCGCCCCAGATGTCATCTTATGCATGATCCGGTAGAATTGCTGACGTACAGGCTGCGCCTTGCTTGAACTTCTGACCGCCGAAGAGATGAGCCGTGCCGAAGAGCTCGCCGCGGCCTCTAGCCTTCCGACCCTGACAATGATGGAAAATGCGGGGCGTGGCGTTGCCGAAGAGGTCGTGCGGCGCTATCCGCGGGGCAGCCGCATCATCGTCCTGTGCGGGCCGGGGAACAATGGCGGCGACGGCTTCGTGTGCGCCCGCTATCTGAGGGAGCGCGGCTATCAGGTGCGCCTTGCGCTTCTGGGTCGTTCGGAAGATCTTCGACGCGACCCCAAAGAGATGGCGAGGCGCTGGGATGAGGCGATCGAGCCATTGACGCCGCAATCCGTGGATGGGGCGCAAATCGTCGTCGACGCAGTTTATGGCACCGGCTTGCGTGACGACGTCGGCGGAGCGGTCGCGCAGCTGATCGAGGTAGTAACGGAGCGCGGCTTGCCCGTCATCTCCGTTGACGTGCCGTCAGGCATCAATGCAACGGATGGCGAGGTGAAGGGACTTGCCTTCAAGGCCGCGGCGACGGTGACGTTCTTCCGGCGCAAGACGGGCCATGTGCTGCTTCCCGGCCGCATGTATTGCGGAGATGTCCGCGTGATCGATATCGGCATTCCGGCGACGGTGCTTGCCGAAATTGCGCCCCGGACATTCGCCAACGATCCTGAATTCTGGCTTCGCTATTTCCCGAAGCTGAAGAAGGACGGCCACAAATACGACCGCGGACACGCCATCGTCGTCTCCGGCCCGATGGAAAGCACGGGTGCGGCCCGGCTCGCGGCACGCGCGGCGTTGCGCGCAGGCGCGGGACTTGTCACGGTCGCGACGTCGAAAGGCGCGTTCTACATCAACGCAGCGCAGCTTACGGCCGTGATGGTCGCTCCCTACGATGGCCCTGCGGCCCTGTCAGCCATGCTCTCCGACAGGCGCGTCACCGCCGTTCTGATCGGCCCGGGCGCAGGCCGCGATCCGGAAGTGAAGGATCTGGTGATCAGCGTACTCGCTAGCGATGCGGTCGCGATTCTTGACGCGGAGGGGATAACGGCCTTTCAGGCCACGCCGGAGGAACTCTTCCATTACATCAAATCGCGGCCCGCGCCGACAATCATGACGCCTCATGAGGGCGAGTTCAGAAAGCTGTTCCCGGAGCTTGCAAGCGAACCCTCCAAGCTTGAACGCGCGCGCCGCGCCGCTGAAATGTCCGGCTCTGTCGTCATTCTGAAGGGCGCCGACACCGTTGTCGCCGCGCCGGATGGCCTCTCATCCATCAGCGAGAATGCACCGCCCTGGCTCGCCACCGCTGGAAGCGGCGACGTTCTCGCAGGCCTCGTGACCGGCCTTCTCGCACAAGGCATGGCAGCCTTTGACGCTGCGGCAGCCGCTGTTTGGATGCACGGCGAACTCGCCGTTATGTTCGGCCCCGGCCTTATCGCTGACGACATGCCCGACTTGCTTCCCGGCGTGCTGCAGCGGCTCGACAAGCGGGGGAAGATCTTTTCATAGTCTGCCACTTGCAACGGCGTCAGGTTGTATTCTTTCCGCCTACTTTCGTCGCTGCCGATAAACTCCGTTGCATAACTGCATCACCCTCAGCGAAACATAGCCTAGACCGGCAAACTTCATCCAGATGGGTGATGATCTGGGAATAAGCCTAGCCTATTCTCCAGGCATTGCTTCGTTTGTAATAACCAAAAAGTACTGCAGTCATAAAATATTGCACAGGTGACCCGGTGAAAGCTGGGTCACCTGGGGCAGTAAATTAACTGAGCTGCTCCTCTGACACCGCTGGAATCGCCCCATTTGTTCACCTTCAGCGGTGTAGCAAAGCAATCCGAGAAAACCCAGTCCGGTAACTGCGCGGCAGCCTCATTCATCAGCACTGGGATATTTGACAAACCTCCGCCGAAAACGAAGACGTCCGGATCAACGACGTTGATGACTGTGGCCAGGGCCTTTGCAAGCCGCCGCGAATAGGTGGAAAGCGCGGTTTTCGCGGCCGGCTCGCCTGAAGCGGCCCGCTCGGCGATGGCCTTGGCGTCCGCGGCATTGCCAGACAGCGCCCGATACTGGCGCTCAAGCGCAGGTCCGCACAGGAATGTTTCGATGCAGCCGCGCTTCCCGCAATAGCAGGCGGGGCCGGGATATTCCTCGGAGTCCGGCCAGGGAAGCGGGTTGTGACCCCACTCGCCTCCAACGGCATTATGTCCGAGTTGCGAGCGCCCATCGATCACGAGACCCCCGCCAACGCCCGTCCCGATGATCACGCCAAAAACCGCGCGGAATCCTTGCGCCGCCCCGTCGGCGGCTTCCGAAAGGGCAAAGCAATTGGCATCGTTTTCAATGACGGCGGGCCATTTCAGGCGCGCCTGCAGATCGCGATGGAGCGGGCGGCCGTTCAGCCATGTGGAATTCGCGTTGCGAACCAATCCCGTGCGGGGCGAAAGACTGCCGGGTATCCCGACACCCACGCCCGCTATCTCCGAAGCCGCCAATCCATCTGTACAGGCGTTCACGAGAGCGACGATGGCGTCGAGCGTTGCGTCATAGTCCCCGCGCGGGGTAGGCGCCCTTACGCGCATCCGTTCCTCGCCCGAAGGCGACAGCGCGAGCGCCTCGATTTTGGTTCCTCCGAGATCGACGCCGACACGCCACATCAGGCTCGCGCTCCTACTGGATCACGTGCGCGCTGGCGATGATCCTTTTTGCATCGTCCACCGGTTCAATGACTTGCTGGTTTCCATCCCGCGTACCGATCACCGCTCTGCTCGCGGGATTATGCAATCCCGGAAGCGCGTGCGAGATGTCGGTGACCTTGCTTGCGACCATGTAGATCTGCTCGCCATTCGGCGCCGTCAGCTTCGTCAGCGGCACCTTCTTCCCAAGGTCGCCGAGAACATCATCGAGCGGCATTGCGACAAAGAGCCGGTTGTTGGCAAAGTCGATAACGGTAGTGCCTGAGGGTTCGTCGCTCACGAAAGCCTTGCGGACGCGCCAGATTTCGGCGAACTGCACGACCTGGGTGCCCCCTTCGCGGAGATTAACGACAAGGCCGCTGTCGGACAGGCCCGTAATCTTGCCCGGATGGGCTTTTCCGAGGAAATTTTTCGGGCCGGTCGGCGGCCTGCCGCCTTGGGCGAGGGCAGGGGATGTCGCGCCGACCGCAACGCACGCCGCGCCAATTGCCGCCAGAACCAAGAGCAAAACCCCTCTTCTCGCCATCTTGCTGCCTGACCCTAAATGTGGATTGCGCGCTTATCGACCGCGAGCGCTGCTTCCTTGATGGCTTCGCTGAGCGTCGGATGAGCATGGCAGGTCCGCGCGAGATCCTCGGCAGAGCCGCCGAACTCCATAAGCACGGCTGCCTCGGCGATCATGTTGCCCGCATCGGGCCCCATGATGTGAACGCCGAGGACGCGATCCGTTTTGGCGTCGGCCAGGAACTTGACGAAACCCTCGGTTTGCCGGTTCACCTTTGCGCGGCCGTTGGCCGTGAAGGGAAACTTGCCGACCGTGTAGGCGATCCCGGCCTCCTTCAGCTCCTCTTCCGTCTGGCCGACACTCGCGACCTCCGGATAGGTATAGATCACATTCGGGATCACGCCGTAATTCACGTGGCCCGGTTTGCCCGCGATGATCTCGGCCGCCGCGATGCCCTCGTCCTCGGCCTTGTGAGCCAGCATCGGACCGCGCACAACGTCGCCGATTGCGTAAATGCCGCTCACATTAGTCCTGAAATGATCGTCGATCACGATGCGCCGCTTGTTGTCGATCTGGACGCCCGCATCCTCCAGACCTAGCCCTTCGGTGTACGGGATGCGCCCAACGGCAACGAGAACCACATCCGCCTCAAGCGTCTCCTGTGAGGCACTGCCGTTGCTCGGCTGAACATGCACCTTCAGCGGGCCAGATCCATTTAACTGTACGCTGGCAACTTTCTGGCCGAGCCGGAACTCCAGGCCCTGCTTTTGCAGAATGCGCTGAAACTGCCTGGCGACTTCCGTATCCATGCCGGGGATGATGCGGTCCAGGAATTCGACCACCGTCACTTTCGCACCAAGACGCCGCCAGACCGACCCAAGTTCCAGGCCGATGATGCCGCCGCCGACAACCAGCAGGTGGCCGGGCACCTGGTCGAGATCCAGGGCTCCAGTCGAGGAAACGACCCGCTTTTCATCGATCTCGATACCGGGAAGCCGGGCCACATCGGAGCCGGTGGCTATGACGATCGCCTTCGTCTCAAGGGCTTTTGGCTCACCTCCGTCGACCGGCTGAACGGTTACCTTTCCGGGAGCGGTGATCCGGCCCGTGCCGTGATAGGTGTCGACCTTGTTCTTTTTCAGCAGGAACTCGACGCCCTTGACGTTGCCATCGACGCCTTCCCGCTTGTACTTCATCATCGCGGGCAGATCGAGTTCGGGCTTCGCCTTGATGCCCATCGCCGCAAACCCGTGCTCCGCTTCCTCGAGAAGCTCGGATGCGTGCAGGAGCGCCTTCGAGGGGATGCAGCCGACATTCAGGCAGGTGCCGCCGAAAGTCCGGCTCTTTTCCACGACTGCCGTCTTCAGTCCGAGCTGCGCGGCCCGGATCGCACAGACATACCCGCCGGGACCGGTTCCAATCACGATGAGATCGTATGCGTCACCCATCCCCACATCTCCCGTTCAAGCGCCAGCGGTTCGCCGCCCGCGTGCGTCACTTAACCAGACTGCTGGAGCGCGCCAGCGGATCGAGAGCGCCGTCATCCCGGAAAGGCGAAGCCTTATCAGGGATCGTAACAGGTTCAAACGCCTAACGTTTTTCGATCCCGGCGCGCGCTTCGCTTGGCCGGGATGACAATCCGCTGGCCCCACTGACGAAGTGCGCTTAATGCTCATCTGCGTCTTTCTTTTTATGCGGCGCATGAAACGCCCAAATATGTCCGAAGGGGTCGCGCACGCGCCCATAACGGGCGCCCCAGAATGTGTCCTGGGCGGGCATGGTGAGCGTCGCACCCGCTTTTACCGCCTGTTCGATGGCTTCATCGACCTGTTTCGGCTTCTTGAAATCGAGATGGAGGGAGATAGATGTGCTCCCCGCAGTGCCCGGCGCAGCCATGCCGCTCGGCATTTCCGGAAAACTGTCGGACAGTTTCAGCGCGCCGCCGTTCACTTCAAGCTCGGCGTGCATGACGCGCTTGCCGTCCTTGGCCATCATCACCGACGACTTTTCGGCGCCGAAGGCCCTTTCGTAGAAGTCGATGGCGTCAAGACCGCCCTCGACAATGAGATGTGGAACGAGCCTGTGCTTGCCCATGACGCTTTCCCTCCAGAACGGCCTAGAGGCCGAGGATGAGCCGCTGCGGATCTTCCAGGGCCTCTTTCACTTTGACGAGGAAAGTGACCGCTTCCCTGCCGTCGACAAGGCGGTGATCGTAGGACAGCGCCAGATACATCATCGGCCTGATTTCGATCTTGCCCTTGATGGCAATCGGCCGCTCCTGGGTCTTGTGCATGCCGAGAATGCCGGACTGCGGCGCGTTCAGGATCGGCGTGGACATCAAGGAGCCGTAGACGCCTCCATTGGAGATGGTGAAGGTGCCGCCCTGCATCTCTTCCAGGCCAAGCTTGCCATCGCGCGCGCGCTTGCCGAAGCCCGCGATCTCTTTCTCGACTTCCGCGATGGATTTCTTGTCCGCGTCCCGCACCACGGGCACGACAAGCCCGCGCTCGGTGCCGACCGCGATGCCAATGTGGTAGTAATTCTTGTAAACGATGTCGTCGCCGTCGATTTCGGCGTTGACGCTCGGGATGTCATGCAGCGCGTGGATGCAGGCCTTTACGAAGAAGCCCATAAAGCCGAGCTTCACGCCGTGCTTCTTCTCGAACAAATCCTTATAGCGGTTGCGCACCTCCATGATGGTGGTCATGTCCACCTCGTTGAAGGTGGTGAGCATGGCGGCGGTGTTCTGCGCTTCCTTGAGCCTGCGCGCGATGGTCTGGCGCAGCTTCGTCATGCGGACGCGCTCTTCCCGCGCTTCAACAGGAGGCGTGTAGGGCGCGCGCGGCGCTTGTGCGGGAGGGGTCTGGACCTTCGCGAAGCTGATCGGGGCTGCCGAGGGCGATGCACCACCCTCGATCACGGCGAGCATGTCGCCTTTTGTGATGCGGCCATCCCTTCCTGTACCGGCGACGGCGGTAGGACTGATGCCGCTCTCTTCGGCAAGGCGTCTCACGGAGGGGGCCAGCGTATCGGCGCTCTGCGGGCGAGAAACCGGCTGCGGCGTGCTGGGGCGCGTTTCCGGGGCGGGAGATGCTTGAATAGGTTGCGGGGCCGGAGCGGGCTTGGGCTGTGCCGGTTGCTCGGCAGGCTTCGCCGAGGGAGCCGCTGCTGCGGCCGATGCGCCTTCGGCAATGGAGCCAAGGATCGCGCCGACGGCGACAGTCTGACCTTCCTTGACAACAATTTCCGAGATCACGCCCGCGGCCGGTGCGTTGACCTCAAGCGTTACTTTGTCCGTTTCGAGCTCAGCCAAAGCCTCGTCGGCCTTGACTGCATCTCCAGCCTTCTTGAACCATTTTCCGACTGTGGCTTCCGTCACCGACTCGCCAAGCGTGGGAACGACGATCTCAATGGCCATGCGCAGGTCCTTCGCAAGCATCGAAAGCAGGAACCGCAAGGGATTCGTCATGTCGCGGTCCGGAATAGAGAGAGAAAACAAACCCTGCCGCCGCTTTCCGCGGCGCCAGTAACTAGGCTTGTAACGTCAACGCCTCGTCAAGGAAAGCGTGGAGTTCGGCTGTGTGCTTGCTCATGAGGCCAGCCGCCGTGGAAGCACACGCTGGCCGTCCGACATAGCGCGGGCGGCGGGAGTCTGCACCGATGTGATCGAGCACCCATTCGAGGTTGGCTTCGATGAACGTCCATGCGCCTTGGTTCTTCGGCTCCTCCTGGCACCAGACGACTTCCGCGTTCGGGAAGCGGCTCAGTTCCTGGATGAGCGCGCGCGCCGGGAACGGGTAAAGCTGCTCCACGCGCAAGAGGTAGATTTCGCCGTTGCGCCGGAGTTCCCGCTCCTCGAAAAGGTCATAATAGACCTTGCCGGAGCATATAACGACACGCTGGATGTCCACATCCTGCGCGAGTTTCACCTTCTCGCTGCCGTCGGTCTCGGCATGATCCCAGAGCACGCGGTGGAAGGTTGTCTCTGCCCCGAAATTCTCGATCGGCGACACGACCCGCTTATGCCGCAGGAGCGACTTTGGCGACATCAGGATCAGCGGCTTCCGGAAGCCGCGATGAAGCTGACGCCTGAGGATGTGGAAGTAGTTCGCGGGCGTGGTGCAGTTCGCGACCTGCCAGTTGTCTTCCGCTGAAAGCTGCAGATAGCGCTCAAGCCGCGCCGACGAGTGCTCCGGGCCTTGGCCTTCATAGCCATGCGGCAGCAGCAGGATCAGGCCCGACATGCGCAGCCACTTCCGCTCGCCGCTCGCCAGGAACTGGTCGATCACGACCTGCGCGCCGTTCGCGAAGTCGCCGAACTGCGCCTCCCAAAGAACCAGCGTATTCGGCTCCGCGAGGCTGTAGCCATATTCGAAGCCCAGCACGGCCTCTTCGGAGAGCATCGAATTGATGACTTCGAAGCGAGCCTGCCTGGCCGAGAGATGGTTCAGCGGGATATACTGCTCCTCGTTCAGCTGGTCGGTGATCACCGAATGCCGCTGCGAGAAGGTGCCGCGTTCGACGTCCTGCCCGGACAGCCGGACGGGAAAATCTTCCTCGAGCAGCGTCCCGAACGCGAGCGACTCGGCCATGGCCCAGTCGATGCCGCGCCCTTCCTCGATCATTTTCCGCCGGTTGGCGAGCATTCGCTCGATCGTCTTGTGCGGCGTGAAGCCCTTCGGGACTTCGGTTAGCGTCCTGCCGATCCGTTTCAACGTGTCAACGCTGACGCCGGTATGGCCGCGGCGCGGTCCTTCCTCGGCGAGCGTGATGCCCGACCAACGGCCGTCGAGCCAATCCGCCTTGTTCGGCCGGTAGCTCTCGGAGGCTTCGAACTCAGTTTCAAGCATGTCCCAGAAGTCAGTGCGGATCTTCTCCGCCTCTGCCTCCTGGACGACGCCTTCTTCGACGAGCCGCTTGGAGTAGATCGAGACGACGCTCGGCAGCCCGCGGATCCGCTTGTACATCAGCGGCTGGGTGAAGGACGGTTCGTCGCCTTCATTGTGGCCGTGGCGCCGGTAGCAGATCATGTCGATCACGACCGGCTTGTGGAAGCGCTGCCGGAACTCCGTGGCGACGCGCGCGCAATAGACGACGGCCTCGGGATCGTCGCCGTTCACGTGGAAGATCGGCGCCTCGATCATGCGGGCAATGTCGGACGGGTATGGCGACGAGCGCGAGAAGCGCGGCGCAGTGGTGAAGCCGATCTGGTTGTTGACGATGAAGTGAATCGAGCCGCCCGTGCGATGCCCCTTCAAGCCGGAAAGGCCGAAGCATTCCGCGACCACACCCTGGCCGGCAAAAGCCGCGTCGCCGTGAAGGAGAAGCGGCATAACCTCGGACCGGCTCTTGTCGTGGCGCTGATCCTGCTTGGCGCGCACTTTGCCGAGCACGACCGGATCGACGATTTCAAGGTGCGACGGGTTCGCCGTCAGCGAGAGGTGAACCTGATTGCCATCGAACTCGCGGTCGCTGGAGACGCCGAGATGGTATTTGACGTCGCCCGAGCCCTCCACGTCGTCCGGGTTGGCTGAGCCGCCCTTGAATTCGTGGAAGAGCGCGCGATAGGGCTTGCCCATCACATTGGTGAGTACGTTGAGCCGGCCGCGATGCGGCATGCCGATGACGATTTCCTTCACGCCGAGCTGGCCGCCGCGCTTGATGATTTGTTCGAGCGCCGGCACCGCGGCTTCCGCACCTTCGAGGCCGAAGCGCTTCGTGCCAGTGTATTTCTTGTCGAGAAATCGCTCGAAGCCTTCAGCGTGGACGAGCTTCGACAGGATCGCCTTCTTGCCGAGGACGGTGAACTCCACCTCCTTGTCGGGACCCTCGACGCGCTCCTGAATCCAGAGCTTCTGCTCGGGCGATGAGATATGCATGAACTCATAGCCGATGGTGCCGCAATAAGTCCGGCGCAGAATGTCGATGATTTGCCGAAGGCTTGCGGTCTCAAGGCCAAGCACGTTGTCGATATAGATCTGGTGGTCGAGATCCGCCGCCGAGAAGCCATAGCTCGCCGGATCGAGTTCCGGATGGGGACGGTCCGGCGTGAGCCGAAGCGGATCGAGGTTTCCGATCAAATGGCCATTCACCCGATAGGCGCGGATCAGCATGATGGCGCGGACCGATTTGCGGGTGGCCCTGAAGGCCTCCTCGCGGCTGATTTCAACGCCTTTCTCTTGCGCTTTGGCGGTTATTTTCTGGCTGATTTCTTGCTCTTCGCGGCCCCAGTCGGCAGCGAATGCGTTCAGGATCTCGCCCTCTTGGTAGAGCCCGCCGTTTTTAGGCTTCCAGGAAGGGCCGCTGGTCTCGGCAAGAACCGAGTCCTTGCGTTCCTTCAAATCCGTAAAAAAGGCGCGCCAGTCCGCCGTGACCGAACCGGGGTTCTCCTGAAAGCGTTCATAGAGATCTTCGATGTAGGCGGCGTTCGCGCCGTCCAGAAATGAGGTCCGCAGAAATGCTTCGTTAAGATTTTCCCGTCTCACTGCAATCACCATTCAGGCGCTAAAAGCGGACTAAGCCGCAATTGCCGGTCCGCTTTCGCCTGACAAGCGGGTCAGCCTTTCATCACTTCGACGAGCGTGCTTCCGAGGGCAGCGGGCGATGGAGAAACCGTAATTCCGGCCGATTTCATGGCCTCGATCTTATCGCCAGCGGAGCCCTTGCCGCCCGCAATGATCGCGCCAGCGTGGCCCATGCGCCGGCCGGGAGGGGCGGTTACGCCCGCGATGAAACCTACCATCGGCTTCTTGCGCCGCGATGACTTGTAGAAGGCCGCCGCCTCCTCTTCCGCCGATCCGCCGATCTCGCCGATCATGATGATCGACGTGGTCTCGTCGTCCGCCAGCAGCATTTCGAGGACGTCGATGTGCTCGGTGCCTTTCACGGGGTCGCCGCCGATGCCTATGCAGGTGGTCTGCCCGAGGCCGGCCATCGTTGTCTGGTGAACTGCCTCATAGGTAAGGGTGCCGGAGCGCGAAACAATACCGACGCTGCCGCGCTTGTGGATATGGCCCGGCATGATGCCGATCTTGCATTCGCCCGGCGTGATGACGCCCGGACAGTTCGGGCCGATGAGCCGCGATTTCGACCCCGCGAGCGCGCGCTTCACCTTCACCATGTCCATCACCGGAATGCCCTCCGTGATGGTCACGATCAGCGGGATTTCCGCGTCGATGGCTTCGAGAATGGCATCGGCGGCAAACGGCGGCGGCACATAAATCGCCGTCGCATTTGCGCCCGTACTCTCGACCGCATCCTTGACGGTGTCGAACACCGGAATGCCCAGGTGTTTCGTTCCGCCTTTTCCAGGGGTGACGCCGCCGACCATCTTCGTACCATAAGCAATCGCTTGCTCGGTATGAAACGTGCCCTGCGCGCCGGTAAGACCCTGGCATATCACTTTCGTGTTACTGTCGACGAGGATGGCCATTGCATTGCCTTGTTTGATTTTCGTGATAGTTGATGGAACGAGGTAGGTAGAGAGGCGGAGGTGACGTCATCCTGCACCCTCAAAAGGTTCGGCCTTCGGTTCATGGAAGCTTGCAACCGATCCGGCGAAGGGGTTGATTGCCTTAACGCTTCCATACACCTGCCCATGGTTCAGATCCTCAGTGTATAAGACGGGGGCGCCGAGGGCCTCTGCGGCCGCTACGATCGCCCCGTCCCAATAGGACACTTTGTATCTTTGCGACACGGCTGCCGCGCTTTTCACAAGCGCGGTATCGACAGCGATGCATGCGAATTCTTCCAGGCGTTCTATCCATTCGAGCGCAACGCTAGGGCTCATCTTGCAATCAGCTTTACGGGTCGCATTCGCGTAGAACTCCTGGAGAACCTGGGCGGAGAGACCGAACTGCTTCCCGCCGAGGAGGTCAATCGCTTTTGTCTTCTTCAGACTGTGCGCCGGGTTCTTGGAAGCCGCGTAAAGGAGAATGTTCGTGTCGAGAAAACACTCCACGATCATACAATTCCTCCCTGTTCCACTTCCAACTGCCGCCCGGATCCCATTCAGAACTTTGAGCGAGTTCCACGAGCTCTTTTCTCGCCTGCGCCGCCCGATCCTGCTGACGGGCAAGCTTACTGAGATAATCGCGAACGATGCCGTTCACAGTCGTGTTGTGAGCGGCGGCATATTTGCGAACCGCCGCCAGTGTGTCCTCGTCGATGGCGAGAGTAATGTTTTTCATGGCAAACCTCCCCAGCTTCCACAGTCTATGTGTAACTGTGTGAGACCTGTCAAGCTGCCTTCTTCACCTCGCGGACGATCTTCTCGGCGGCATCGGCGAGGTTGTCAGCCGGGATGACCTGAAGCCCCGATTTCTTGATGATGTCCTTGCCGAGTTCGACGTTCGTGCCTTCGAGCCGCACCACAAGCGGCACCTTCAGGCTCATCTCGCGCGCCGCCGCGATGATGCCCTCCGCGATGATATCGCAGCGCATGATGCCGCCGAAGATGTTGACCAGGATGCCTTTCACGTTCGGGTCGGAAAGAATGATCTTGAAGGCCTCGGTGACCTTCTCCTTTGTTGCGCCGCCGCCCACGTCGAGGAAGTTGGCGGGCTCCTCGCCGTAAAGCTTGATGATGTCCATGGTTGCCATGGCGAGGCCGGCGCCGTTTACGAGGCAGCCGATCGTGCCGTCGAGCTTCACGTAGGAGAGGTCGTAGCGGGACGCCAGAACCTCCGCCGGATCCTCTTCATCGAGGTCGCGCAGGTTCAGGATTTCCGGGTGGCGGTAAAGCGCGTTGCCGTCGAAGTTCAGTTTCGCGTCGAGGCAAACGAGATCGCCCTTTGCGGTCACGATGAGCGGGTTGATTTCGAGAAGGCTCATGTCCTTCTCCGTGAACGCCCTGTAGAGGTTGCCGATAATGTTCACGCATTGCCGGATCTGGCCGTCCTTCAGCCCGAGAGCGAAGGCGACCTGCCTGCCGTGAAACTGCGAGTAGCCGGTTGCGGGGTCGATATGGATCGTGAAGATCTTCTCTGGCGTCTTGTGAGCCACCTCTTCGATGTCCATGCCGCCTTCCGTCGAGGCGATGATGGCGACGCAGGAAGTTGCGCGGTCGATCAGGAACGAAAGATAGAGTTCGCGCGCAATGGCGGCGCCCTCCTCGACGAGAAGTCGCTTCACGACGCGGCCCGCGGGACCGGTCTGAATGGTCACGAGCGTGTTCGACAGCATCTGGTCGGCGAATACCCGCACATCGTCGGCGGACTTTGCGATGCGCACACCGCCTTTTTCGCCCGCCTCTTTTTCCTTGAAGTGGCCTTTGCCGCGGCCTCCGGCATGGATCTGAGCTTTCACGACCGAGATGGGGCCGCCCAATTCCTTGGCGACGGCATAGGCCTCCTCCGGCGTGAACGCCGAATGTCCCCGGGGCACGGGAACCCCATAGTCTTTAAGGATCGCCTTGGCCTGATATTCGTGCACATTCATGGGTCAGCTCTTGTCGTGAGAGAGGAGATAATCCGGAAAAAAGAGGCCGCCAGTGACGGCGGCCGTGACGCTTAAGGCTTAGGCGGAGGGCTGCTGGAGGCCGGGCGCGATGCGCACGCAGGCCTCGACGAGGTTCTGCACCGCTTCCACCGAGCGCTTGAAGTCGAGCCGCTCGTGCGTGTTGAGATCGACTTCGATCACCCGCTCCATGCCCTTGGCGCCAATGACGCAGGGAACGCCGATATAGAGGCCCTTCACGCCGTATTCGCCTGTCAGGTAGGCCGCGCAGGGCAGAACGCGCTTCTTGTCCTTTAGGTAAGCCTCCGTCATCGCGATGGCGGACGCCGCAGGCGCATAGAACGCCGACCCTGTCTTCAGGAGCTTCACGACCTCGGCCCCGCCGTCACGGGTCCGCTGCACGATTTCGTTCAGCCGCTCAAGCGTGATCCAGCGCATTTTGATGAGGTCCGGCAGAGGAATGCCCGCGACCGTCGTATAGCGAGTCAGCGGCACCATGGTGTCGCCATGCCCGCCGAGCACGAAGGCCGACACGTCCTCGACGGAGACATCGAATTCACGCGCGAGGAAATAGCGGAAGCGGGCGCTGTCGAGCACGCCTGCCATGCCGACGACCTGATTTTTCGGCAACCCCGTTACGCGCTGAAGCGCCCAGACCATGGCGTCGAGCGGGTTGGTAACGCAGATCACGAAGGCATTGGGGGCATATTTCTTGATGCCTGCGCCGACCTGCTCCATGACCTTCAAGTTGATTTCGAGAAGGTCGTCGCGGCTCATCCCCGGCTTGCGCGGCACGCCGGCCGTGACGATCACGACATCCGCGCCCTTAAGGTCGGCATAGTCGTTCACGCCGGTGAATGCGCTGTCGAAGCCATCGACCGGCGAAGATTCCGCGAGGTCGAGCGCCTTGCCCTGCGGCAGTCCCTCCATGATGTCGAACAGCAAAACGTCGCCCAGTTCCTTGAGGCCGATCAGATGGGCCAGCGTTCCGCCGATCATGCCCGATCCGATGAGTGCGATTTTGGCGCGTGCCATGCCGTCCTCCATTGTTCTTCGTGCTTGCGTTCCCAGCGCTTACTCCTGGGTACCCGCATTTCCACCGCGCTGCAACATATGCTAGAGTTTACCATTCCGCGCGCGCGATCATAAGCGGAAATGCGTCACGTCTGCGCTTGCTTTTGAAGCAGGCGGCTCCTCCGATAGTTCTAGAGAACGCAATCCCAAGCTCGTGCGGCGCGAGCAAGACCGGTTCGCTCCCGGCAGTCTGCGTGTCTTGCAAAATCGCGCTCCCTTTCCTGATATTCAGGGAGCACGCTTTCAACATGGACACGAGTACCCGCAACGCTCCGAGCTTCGCCGTCGGTTCGGGCTCCCATTGAACTAATCGGCGAGGTGAGGAAACCCATTTATGACGCTGTTTTATTCAGCGCGTGGAAACGCAGGCTGCGGTTTTCTTACCTTTTCCTTGACGGCGGACGATTGCTTCGCCAAGCAAGTTCTCAGATTACGCGCTTGTCTGATGTCCGAGGGAGACTTATCTCAGCCAACGGGCTTTTTGCAGCGCAGGGTTCAATATTCACACGCAATAGGCTTATTGCACAGGCATATCCGGGTGATTCACGCATGGCTATCTCGCTCTTCGGCAGCGCCGGCGCCAAGAAAACTGAAAATGCTGGCGATCTGATCAAAGACACAACGACGCAAACCTTCGTGGCGGACGTGATAAACGCGTCGCGGAAGGTACCAGTAATCGTCGATTTCTGGGCGCCGTGGTGCGGACCCTGCAAGCAGCTTACTCCCATCCTTGAGAAAGTCGTCAAGGCGGCGCGGGGCGCGGTCCGTCTGGTCAAGATGAACACCGACGAATATCCGGATGTAGCGGCGCAACTCGGCGTGCAATCGATCCCCGCCGTGTTCGCTTTCAAGAACGGTCAGCCCGTCGACGGCTTCATGGGCGCCTTGCCGGAAAGTCAGGTGCGCGCCTTCATCCAGCGCGTGCTGGGTTCGGGTGAGGGCGG
The DNA here is from genome assembly GCA_963829495.1 of uncultured Alphaproteobacteria bacterium. Taxonomy (GTDB): domain Bacteria; phylum Pseudomonadota; class Alphaproteobacteria; order Rhizobiales; family Rhodomicrobiaceae; genus Rhodomicrobium. Next base: position 535,288 of record CAWHIT010000004.1, on the reverse strand, counting down.
CGAGGCTGGTCTCGAAGACGCGCAGGCCGCTTTCGCCGCCGGCGATATCGCTGGCGCGGCGGCGCAGTTTGCAGCGATCCTGCAGTCCGATCCGGAGAATGTGGACGCGATCGCGGGGCTTGCGAAATGCTATATTCAAACCGGGGATCTGGCCCGCGCGGAGCAGACGCTCGGTCTCGTCCCGCCGGCGAAGCAGACCTCGGACAGCTATCGCAGTGCGAAGGCGGCGCTGGACCTCGCGAAGAAGGCGGGGACAAAGTCGGACACCAAAGGGCTGGAGCAAGCTGTCGCCGCGTAATCCGCGAGACTGGGAGTCACGCTTCAAGCTCGCGCTTGCGCTCAACGGGAAAGGCCAGCGGCGCGAAGCCATGGATCATCTCCTCGAGATCGTGCGCAAGGACCGCACCTGGAACGACGACGCGGCCAGAAAGCAGCTTCTCGAGCTTTTCGATGCGTGGGGGCCGAAAAATCCGCTGACGCTTGAGGGGAGGCAACGCCTCTCATCGCTTTTGTTTGCTTGACGCCGGTTTCCGGCTAAGGAGGCGCCTTTGGGGATCACGGATAGATACCGAACGCTGGCCGACATGCCAGCGCAGTTGCCGGTGTTCCCGCTTCAGGGCTGCATCCTGCTTCCGCGCTCGAACCTGCCTTTGAACATTTTCGAGCCCCGCTATCTGGCAATGGTGGACGATGTTATCGCCGCCAACCGCATTATCGGCATCGTTCAGCCCCTCGGGACGCGAGGAGGAGTCGCCCGCTTCGAAAGGGCATCCTCTGCGTCAGACGGGCTGCGCGGGAAGGCTTTCCGCCTTTTCCGAAACCGAGGATGGGCGGCTTCTCGTCACCATCACCGGCATCTGCCGCTTCGATATCATGGGCGAGACGCGGACCGCCAAGCCGTATCGAATTTGCGACGCCAATTATACCCCATACCAGAAGGATCTGGTGCGCGGACACGGCCAGAACGCCGTCGACTGGCCCCGTTTTCTACAGGTCTTGAAGACCTATCTCGAGGCGCGCGACATGACGGCGGACTGGGACAGCATCCAGCGCTCGCCGACGGAGCTCCTTATCAACACCCTTTCAATGATCAGCCCATACGGGCCGGAGGAGAAACAGGCTCTTCTGGAAGCGCCAGACCTGAAAGCGCGCTCGGAGGTGCTCATGGCGCTGGCCGAAATGGAAATCGCCGCGCCGGGTTCCGGCCCTGGGACAAGCCTTCACTAGCGCAAGCCAAGGGAAACTGTCACAACGGTTTCCTGCATTCCCATTAGCAATCAGGCACATTCAGCAAGAGGTTCAGCGCCATGGACGCTTCCGAGACGAAAGACGAGATCGACCCGCTCCTCCTCCAGATCCTCGTGTGCCCGGTGACCAAGCAGGCGCTTACTTACGACAGGGAAGCCCAGGAGCTTGTCAGCAAAGCGGCCGGGCTCGCCTATCCGGTGCGCAAGGGCATTCCGATCATGCTTCCCGAAGAAGCGCGCAAGCTCGACGAGCATGCCGGCGCAGCTTAGGCAAGGTGCAACTCGGCGGCGCGGGCTGGACCATCCGCACCGCCCCGTAAGGAGGGTGGCCACGCTCCTTACGGGGCGCTGCCTTCGGATTCATGAGCGAGAGAAAGCTCAGCTATCCCAGGATACATCCGGGATTGTTGCGTTACGTTGGCGTTTAAAGCGGCTCGGTCGGTAGCGAGCCGTGAACGCCGCAGTCGCTTTGCCGACCGCGGTCGCCGACACCTTAGCGCATCGTGCGTTTAATCGGACGCGGGCGGCATGGTCCATTTTGTAGCATCCTGCAAATGGCGGCATCTGACGATTGTCTCCGCATTCATTCTTCTGGAAGATCTTCAGCGAAATCGCCTTGATGCCAGGTTAACGCAGCTTAGGCGCGCTCAAACCCTTGATAAATATGAGAAAAATCACAGAACAGGACGCCATCGCGCTGCCTGCGCCGTGCGGTTCCAGCCCTTCCCAAGCGTTAATTTGCGATCCTGAAACATATTTAACGGACTTTTGCGCGTCCCAGTAAATGGAAAAATTCCGGCATTAGATTCTATTGAATGGGTCATTTGTTAACAATAAAAACTACAGCAATTTCAGTAGCTTACAGTAGCCTCCCTTTGTCCGCTCGTAGGCGCGGCATTCCTCCGTTTCGCACCGAATAAAGAACTTTTTTACCAACACACGGCGGGAAATAATTCCGGCGCGCTTCTGTTAACCACATAAGTATGAAGGCTCGCCGCAGTGAACGAAATGTTTACGAAAACCCGCATGGCGAGCGTCATCCACGATGGCGATACCGGTCTGGGAAGGCCTCTTAGCGCATCCCGCCCCGCGGGCGCCGCCATGATCGCCGCTCGAAATGCACCGCGGCACAGTCCCAGCCGTTAAGCATCGCAACCGGTTCCGATTTTGCGCACGCTGCGTTAGTTTCGCGGCGCTACTCCTCGCAGGTGCTTATAACAACCTCCACTCGGCGATTTTTCTGACGCCCTTCAGGATCGTCGGAGCCATCAAAATTCTGGTTCGGCGCGATTGGGCGGCTCTTTCCAAAACCGCGCACGACAAGACCGTGATCGGAGGCGCCTTCGCTCAGGAGCGCGGTGCGTACGGCGTTGGCGCGCCGCTCACTCAGCCGCTGATTATAGCTCTCGGTCCCTTTCGAATCGGTGTGGCCTTCCACGGTTGCGCGTTTGTTCGCGGCGGCAATCCGCTGCGACAGCTCCAGCAGCGCCTCGTCCGCCTCCGGGCGAAGCTCGGCGCTGTCGAAGTCGAACAGGAAGTCCGAGCCTACGCGCAGCCGCTCCTCACATTTCGAGATGATGACCTCGACAGACTTTGGAGGCTCGCTCGCGGCAGGTTCGGGTTTGGGCTCCGCTTTTGGCTCAGGTGCTGGCTCCGCCTTTGAGGTCTGGGGGGCGGGGCAGCTGGGAGGATTGGCTTGGGGAAGCGAAGAGCCGCCGAACAGCACACAGAACGTCCCAGTCTCGACGCCTTCGGCGGTGAGTCTCAGAATGTAACGGCCGGAATGGTTGATGGCGAAGGCTTTGGTTGTTTCGTCTTTGTCCGCAAACCCTTCCGTGATGTCAGTGGAGTCGGCGCGCTCGGCCTTATCGTTCAAAAGCTCCAAAGTGAGCCGGCGGCGCTCGTGACCGCGAGCAGCGACTTGAAGCTGCGTCATGAGGCTGCCGGCGCTCAGCTCCGTCTCGACGTAATAGCTTATCGCGCCCGCGTCGCCTGGAAGCTTGCCCGAGACCATTGTGGCAATGGGATCGAGCTTGGTTGGCCGCATCAACGAGCGGGACAGGTCGCCAGCCGCGGCAGGCGCCACGCCAGCGACGAGTGCAAGTGCAAATAAGGGTAAAGATGAATGCCGCATTGCGTTCTACCTATTGCGTGGCTGCAAGCGCGTCGCCGCCAAGCTCCAGCTTGTACTTCGAGCCTTCGGTGCCCTTTATGCTGATGCGCAGCACGTAGTGACCCGAGTGATTGATGGCGAAGTTGTGCGTCCCTTCGCTGTTGGCGGCGAAGGTCCGTTCAAGATGCGTGCTGTCGAGCCGATCTCCGTCGGGGCCGAGAATTTCGAGCATCATCCATTTCGTGCCGCCAAGCTCCTTCCGCGCTGCCATCGAGAGCTGGGTCATCAGCACGCCGGCCTTGAGATTGGCGTCGAAATAATAGGTCGTGGTCGTCTTTGTCGCGGGGAAGGCCCCCGAAATCATGCCGTCAGCCGGCAGGTGCGTGGGATCGAGGAAGGAGCGCGAATAGCCGCCGTTTGCGGGAGCCGGCTTGTGTCCCGCGAAAGCGGTCCCGCCGAACTCGACCTTGAATGTTGCAAGCTCCGGTCCTTTGGTGGTGAGGCGGATCGTGTAGCGACCGCTATGATTGATCGCAAGGTTTCGGGTGTTATCGCCGTCGTCGTTGAAGCCCGAATCCACATCGTAGCCGGCGATCTTGCCGCCCGATTGGTCGAGCACCGCGAGCCACAAATGCTTCGGAGCATCGGTGCCCTTGACCCAGGCTTGGCTTGCAAGCATTCCAGCCTTGAGGTCGGCGGAAAAGTAATAGGCAGTCTCGCCGGTCGACGCGGGATAGCTAGCCTCGATCATGCCGTTGGCCGGTAAAGGCGTCGGGTTCGTGGCGTTGGTGGAAAATGTTGCGGCCCCTGCATGCGGCATGGCAAGTGCGCTCGCCAGAGCAAAAGCCAGGGGCGCCATTCGAGTGGGGGTCATATCCTTGTTTCTCCGAAAGTTTGGTCTGCTTCTCGCCCGCGATGCTGGATACGCTCCGTAAGCGACGACCGGCACCGTCGAACCGAGAAACGCGGCATGGCTCAAACTGCGACCGTGCGGAGCTGCGCGGGGAAAGCTATCGCTCGCGGAATGGAACAGGCTTGCGAAAGCAACTCTCCGCTAAGGCTGCAGCACAGGATCGGGTTAGGGTACCCAAATAAGCAAGCGCGAAGCTTGCGAAGCGCAGCAGAAAAACGCGGGCCCGCGAGCATGGAAAGACGTGTTACACGCGGGATACCTTCTGCCGGGAGACCAGCCGATCCTGGGCAATTTTTGAACACAGCTCGCGGCTCGAGGGTGAAACCGGTGGGATGCTACGCGCTGTTTCCAGGCTCGCTTCTCTTCGCGGTCAGGTCGACAATGCCAATGATAGCGCGACGGAGCCGCCGGCAGAGCTCGCGGTTAATGTTTTGCAGCACCATCGCATATGCGTGGATGTCGGCTTTATAGAACGCGTAGAGGTTTCCGGCCGTGAGTTCGTAAAGCACGGTTGGGCTCTCAGTGATGACGCTGGCTAATCGGTTCTGCATTTCGATCAGTGTCATCTCGCCGAAAAAATCGCCAGGCCCGAGGCGCTGGATTTGCACGGCGCGCCCCGACTCCCCGAGCTTGCTCACCACGAGTTCGCCGGAGTGAACGACATACATCGATCGCCCCGGTTCTCCTTCCGCGACGACAGTGGCGCCAGCGTCGAAGCAGCGTTCGGTCATCATTGAGACGAGGAGAGCAAGGCTTGCATCTGAAAGGCCACCGAAGAAAGGTGTCGCGACAAGAAACGCCTTTAGATCGGGCAAACTGGCTGTCATCTACAAAACATATCATTTGTTCGGGCGAACCCGAATCGTTTTGAATCGAAGCCGATCCACGGCCAAGACTAAGCCATTGGCGCAGCCTCTCTACATCCAGCAGCGCACCCATCGCCCGCGCCAAGACTTGGGTCAGCGGTTAAGCATAAAGAACAGCCCGGCCGAAGCCGCGATGGTGATTGGCAGAGTCAGCACCCAAGCCAGGACAATCCGCCAGAACATCCCCGGATTGATGCCGGATCCGGACCCGAGCATCGTTCCGGCAATGCCCGACGTGATAATGTGCGTGGTGCTTACCGGCAGACCGGTGAAGCCAGCGGTCCCAATCAGGCCGGCTCCGACCAACTCGGCCGAGGCACCCTGCGCCGGCGTCAGGTGCGTGTTGCCTACCCGCTCGCCGAGCGTGCGCACGATCCGGCGGTATCCCACCATGGTGCCAAGGCCCAACATGAAGGCGCTGAGCACCCGCACCCACCAGGGCGCATATTCCACTGTCGGCCTAAGGGCCGCGCGCAAATGAGTGGCCTGGGTTTTTGCCGCGGCGTCGGCCTGGGGGTTCTTAGCCACTGTCCTCAGCTCGGCCACCAGCCGGTAGACATCGTTGCGCACTGCTGAGCGGATGGCGTCGGGGACGTGCGGAGACGACTGGGGGGCGTTTGCCTCCGCGGCAAACGCCTGGCCCGCACCCGGCAGGCCGCCCGAGCCCACATCCGCGCCCGCGGATATGAGCGCGGGGGCGGATTGCTGCAGCTGATGCGCCGCCTGGACGGCAAGTTGCTTCTCTTCGCCGCCGTACTTCTCGATCAGCGGCGCGGCTTGGGCCGCCAGGGCGCCAAGCTGCCGGATTTGATCGCTGGCCTGTGGATTGAGGGCGTAGACGGCGGGCATCAGGCCGATGATCGTCAGCATGATCAGCCCGATACTCTTCTGGCCGTCGTTGGTTCCATGCGAGAAGCTGACGCTGGTGCAGGTCAGGATCAAAAGCCCCCGCACCCACCTGGTGGGCGGCTGATCTCCTTTGGGCGGCTCGTACAAATGGCGGTCGCGAACAACGTGGCGGATTAGAAAATAGAGCAGCCCAGCCCCCACGAGCCCGAGGACGGGCGATATTGCCAGCCCCCGCAGGACCTTCCATATCTGTTCCCAGTCCACCGCGCCGCCGACGCTGCGGGCCCGTAGCAAAGCGTTACCGATGGCGATGCCGATGAGCGCTCCGATGATGCAGTGCGAGCTCGAATTCGGGATTCCGAACCACCAGGTTAGCACGTTCCAGGCAAGGGCGGTCGCGAACAGGGCCATCAACATCGGCACGGCGGGTGAGCCATCCGGCGGCGATAGCACATCCGGCGGCAGCAGTTCGACCAGGGCATAAGCGACCGCGATTCCGCCGACCACCACGCCCACGAAGTTCATGATCCCGGACCAGACCACAGCCGTCCGCGGCCGCAGCGAGTTGGTGTAGATCACGGTCGCCACGGCATTGGCGGTGTCATGGAAGCCGTTGGCGAATTCGAAGGCGCAGACAAGGACGAAGCAAACACCAAGAGCAACCAGGGCAATCGGCGAAGAGGGTACGAAATGGAGCATGATGGGACCGGCACGTGGTTTCCTGGTCTACCCCCTGGAGAACCGGTTGTTGCCGATTGTCATGAAAACTTCATAATTCCGGCTGCTGCTTCATTACGCCAAGGTCGAAAAACCGTTGTAATGCCGAGCTTCTTCAGACGGCTTGGCCGCGAACATTCCTCCGCTTGGCCCCAAGGAAGAGATTTGGCGGCCGTCACGCTATCGGCCTTGCATCAAAATCGCAGTAAAAGCATAGGCCGGGTTGCCTTCCGAAGCAGCGTGCCATTGCCGATAAAGCAAAATATCCCCTTTTCTTATTATCGATACATCATCTATCGAGTTCCCATGGACCGTCGCCGTCTGGAGAGTGCCGTTGCCGACGCTGCCGACGATTGTATCAGGGACCAACGTATGATCCTTCGAACTCACATAGAAGATTGTTCCATCCTCTTTGATACCGAATTTTAAGTCATCGTTGAACGAATTTAACTTACCATTGCAAACCGCGAAGCCTTCATGGACCTCATACTTCGTTTTAGTGCCCACATATTTCAGCTTCACTTCGTTACAGCTCGTGATTTGGTTTCCCCAATCCTTTCCCAAAAAGAATGAACCCGTGCCAGTCCATTCGCCATCGAGAAACGTGGCTCGATCGTCAACTTTCGAAGACTGAACTTGATCGGCGGCCATCACGAACTGAGCCAAAAGAAAGTTGAGAAAGAAGATAAAAGAGAGCCGCAATTCCCGAGCAAGCTTCATACGGTCTGCTCCACTGTCACACCGGCAAATAGCCCAAACATGCTAAAGCTGAGTGCGACAGTATACATTGACAAAAACCAACTCATCGGGGATTCAATTTTCGACTTTCATGTTGGGAAAGCGAAAGGAAATCTTCTAGCCCCGCGACGGGATTGCCGGGGATGAGCATTCGATTTGTGGTCCGCTCTTGTTGTCCCGCCCAAGCGGAGCGCGAGCCGGAACCGCCAAAAGGTGGGCGCTTCAATTCGTTACGTTCCCGGATAAGGCTTCGCCTTTCCGGGACTACTGCGGCGATGCGTTTGCACGGCACGCTGTGGCGAAAGCCGCTAAACCCCTCGCATCACCAGCCGGTTCAGTCTTGCGACAAAGGCCGCTGGGTCCTCCGGCGACTCGCCATCGAGGATTTGCGCCTGTTCGAGCAGGAGAGCCGAGAGATCGTTCACATCGTCCTGATGCGACTCCTTCAACGCATTGGCGATGGCTTTCACCAGCGCATGGCCGAATATTCAGCTCCAGGATCGGCTTGGCCCCCACGCCGCGCCCCTGACGCGCCAACAGGCGCTCGATTTCCAGATCGGGCCCATGTTTCGCGGCCACAAGGCAGGCGGGACTGTCCGCGAGGCGTTGCGAGGCGCGCACATCGGAGACGCGTTCTCCGAGCGCGCTCTTGACCGCCCCGATGACAGCCTCCGTATCAGGCTCATCGAGCTTGGACTCTTCATTCGCGGGCTCATCGAGCAAAGGTATGAGCCCGAAATCGACGTCGCCTTTGCTCAACGATTTGAATGGCTTGCCGCCGAAATCGACCGGCAAGGCTGTCCAGAACGAATCGATCGGATCGCTCAGCAGCAACACCTCGATGCCGCGCTTGCGCGCCGCTTCGAGCTTCGGATTGGACTTGAGCCGCTCCAGGCTCTCGCCCGCGAGATAATAAATCTCGGTCTGATTTGGCTTGAGATCGGCGGCATACTGTTCGAGCGTCCGTGCCGTCGCCCGCAGTCGTCGTGAAGCGCGCAAGCTTGAGCAGCGCGTCCCGCCTTTCGTGATCCTCGTAAAGGCCCTCCTTGATGACCGAGCCGAATGCGTCCCAGATCTTCCGGAAGGCGTCCGCGTCCTTCCCGGCGAGGTTTTCAAGCTCCCCGATGACACGGCCCGTCAGCGCCTTGCGCATCTGCAAAACCTGCGGATTGTTCTGCAACATCTCGCGCGAGATGTTCAGCGGCAGGTCCTCGCTGTCGACCACGCCGCGCATGAAGCGCAAGTATGAGGGGAGGAGTTCCGCGCCGTCCGTGATGAACACGCGCCGCACGTAGAGCTTCACATGCGAGCTTCGCGCCGGGTCGAACAGATCGTAGGGCCGGGTTGATGGCGCGAACAGGAGCACGGCGTAGGATTGCCGGCCCTCCGCCCGGTAGTGCAGCGTCATTGCCGGTTCGTCGAAGGCATGCGCAATCGAGCGGTAGGCCTCGGCGTATTCCTCCGGCTTCAGCTCCGATTTCGGCCGCTGCCACAAGGCGCTTGCGGAATTGATCTGTTCGGACTTGCCCTCGGCGTCGACGAGCTCGATCGGGAACAGGATGTGATCCGAATAGGTCGCGACGACGCGCCTGATCTCGTGCGGTTCGAGATATTTCTTCGCGTCCTCTTTCAGATGCAGCACGATTTCCGTGCCGCGCGCCACTCTCGCGGCCTGCTCCTCGCTTGCCGGCGCGATCTCGAAGCCGCCGCCTCCGGAAGAGGTCCAGGCCCAAGCCTCCTTCGCTCCCGCGCGCCGGCTCACGACCTCGATGCGGTCCGCCACCATGAAAGCCGAGTAGAACCCGACCCCGAATTGCCCGATCAGGCCTGCACCATCTTTCGCCTCCGCAAGCTTGTCCACGAAAGCGCGGGTGCCGGAGCGTGCGACGGTGCCGAGATTATCGATAAGCTCCTGCCGGTCGTCATGCCGATGCCATTGTCGGCGATGGTGAGGGTGCTTTTGTCTTTGTCGGGCGTGATGCGGATGACAAACGGAGCGTCGCCCGCAGTCAGCTCCGGACTGGCTATTGCCTCGTAGCGCAGCCGGTCGCAGGCGTCCGAGGCGTTGGAAATAAGCTCGCGCAGGAATATGTCGGTTTCCGTGTAAACGGAGTGCACCATCAGCCGAAGCAGTTCGGCCACCTCGGCCTGAAACGAATGCGTCTCCGCGGCGGCTTCCTTCACCAGGGAATTCTGCGTCTGTCATCTGTCTGCCCGAAGTTAGTATAGTTGCATGATTGGAACGGGACCGGATATAGCACCCTGTGAAGGTCGCGCAAGGTGCTTCGCGCAAGCTTGCCCTCAATAGATCAAACGGATCTCGCAGCCGCGATTGGAGCTTGAGCGATGCCAAAAGTCCGAGGCAGAAATATTGAGGTGCTTTTTCCGGCGGACATGATCGCGCGGCGCAATCTTGAGCTTGCGAAGGAAATCGCAGGGCGGGAGTTCCACGATCTTCTTGTCATTTCCATCCTGAAAGGCTCATTCATCTTCGCTGCCGATCTCATCCGCTGCATGCATGACACTGGTCTCGCACCGGAAGTGGAGTTCATTCTCATCTCAAGCTATGGCGCGGGAACGGAAAGCGGCGCGGTGAAAATCCTTCGGGATATCGATGCCACCGTCGAGGGACGCGACGTGCTCCTCATCGACGATATTCTGGAATCCGGGAACACGCTCAAATTTACGCGCGATCTCGTTTTGAGCCGCGGAGCGAGAAGCGCTTCCATTGCTGTGCTGCTCGACAAGCGCGGGCGCCGCCAATCCGACATCGAGGCCCAGTTCGTAGGGTTCGCGTGTCCCGATCGCTTCGTCGTCGGCTATGGAATGGACGTCGCGCACACTTTGCGGGAGCTTCCGTTCGTCGGTGTGGTCACGGAGAACGCCGGGTAGCGGCGCGTCCAACTCGGCGGCGGCACCGCTGCTTAAAGAGCCAGGAGCCGTTCTGAAACGGCCTTTGCAACAGCCTGGGCGCGATTGCTGACATCGAGGCGCTTCATGGCCTGATCGCAGTGGAAGTTCACGGTGCGCTCGCTGAGGCCCAAAATGATCGCAATCTCCGATGACGTCTTCCCGCGCCCGACCCAGGTGAGCACCTCGCGTTCACGCTCCGTAAGGTGATAATTCGACCGGCGGGGGCCTTAGCGAGCGGCGGAGCCTGTTCTGGATCACCGTGTGCGAGCATCTCAAAATCGATGGGCTTCGTCAGATAATCGTCGGCCCCAAAGCGGCGGCCGGTGAGTTCACTGTCGCGGTCGCCGAGCGCGGTGAGAAAGACGAACGGAATGGCGGCATAGTCCGGCCCCGCAGCCGCCACACGCTCCAACACCTCAAAGCCGTTCATTTTCGGCATACGCACATCGCAAACCACAAGATCGGGTTTCTCGGAGAGGATCGCGGTCAACCCTTCCTCACCATCGCGCGCCACCGTGGCTTCGTATCCGAACTCGTTAAGCGCCTCGGAGAGCAGGCTTGCCGTCTGGCTGTCGTCCTCAATGCACAAGATCTTGCTCAAGAGGCCTTCCTATTGCTGGGGATTGGCCGATGCCGATGGGCAGCGACACAGTCACTCTGGTGCCGTGGCCCACCTCGCTTTCGATGGTCATGCGACCCCCATGTTGCTCCACGATCTGCTCCACAAGGCTTAGCCCGATGCCAGTACCTGGGATCGATCCCGCGTTGCTGCCGCGAAAGAAACGCTCGCGCACCCGGCTCAGTTCGGCTGCCGGAATTCCGATGCCATGATCGGCGACGCTGATCTCCACGATCCCATCGCCGGTTCGGCCGCAAATCTCCACGTAGCCGCGCTCTGGCGAATATTTCAGCGCATTCGAAATCAGATTGCTGAATGCGCGGCGAAGCAGCTTCGGGTCTCCTTTAATTTTCGGGAGTTCATTGAAATGCTCGTCGAAACGCGCCTTGAGATCGATGGCCTTGTAATAATCGACCAGGCTGTGCAGCATCTCCGCCGGATCGAACAGGCGCTTCTGCGCTTCCGCCGGCGCATTCAGCATCTCCATCTCGGCTGTGAGGCTTGCAACGAGGCTCGTCATCTGGAAGACGGCAGACCGGATTTTCTCTGCCCTCTCGGCGATCTGGACCGGCGTTGCATGCTCCCTTGTCGCGATGAGCCGTTGCGCATGGCCATCGATATAGGTGAGCGGCGTACGAAACTCATGAGACATCGTCGTGAGGAAGTTTCGCTGAGCTGCCGTGAGTTCACGCTCTTTTTCAAGCGTTGCGGTCAGAATATCGGTCTGCATCGCAAGGTTCTGGCGTGTTTCCAGAAGCTCAACCGTATTCCTTTGCAGTATCGCGACAGACCGCGCCATTTCCCCGATTTCGTCGCGCCGGTTCTCGAAGGGGATACGGAAATGCGTGTCGTTCAGGGCCAGCCGCCGCAGATCGCCTGCAATTTCAAAAAGGGGCCTGGAGAACGATCGCCAGAAATAGAACGCAAGTCCCGCGAACAGGGCAAGCATGGCAAGGATGAGATCGGATATGAACCGCTGGGCGGTCGCGATGGTCTGCCTGCCGTGCGCGCGAGCGGCCTGCGCCTTCAAATGGGTCAGATCGACAAGCTGCCTCAGCTCGTGCGCCGCCTTTCGAAACGTGGTGAAAGCATCGCCATGAAAGAATGTGGCTGCCTCCGCGCTTTTTCCGTTCGCGACGAGACCGGCCAAGGTTTTTTCCTGCGTGAGATGCGTCTGCCAATCGCTGGCATAAATATTGAAAGCCTTGATCTCATCGGCATCGTGTTCGATCTCCCGGTAGGCGGCGATGTCCGCTTCAGCCAGCTTCATATATCGTTCAACATCGCTTGATTTATCTTGAGCGCCGCCGAGAAGAAGCTCGGCCTCCTCGGTCCGGACGCGCGCGACGTGATGGCGGAGGTTGCCAAGGATTTGAATGGATTCGAGCCAGCGATTGCGGATTTCGGAGGACGCGATATCGACATTGGCGAGGCTGCCAAGACTGAGGCTGCGCACCAGCATAACAGCGGCAACAAATAGAATTGCGATGAAGGCAAGCTTTGCCGGAGCAGAACGGCGAAGAGACAGAAACGTCGACATCTTCGGCTTCACTATAAGAGCAGAATTGCTCGATCACTCATGTAGGATCGGGTTCCCTTCCGCCACACTGTAAGAACTGACAGGCTGAAAAGCTCCCGGCGGCGACCATCTGCCAGACATTGATTTTCGTAACCGGCGTCTCTTTGCGCCACGGAAGGGATCGATGGCTGATGAAAACTCGCGGCAGCGGCGCGGCTGGGGCAGGCGGCTCTTCCGCCTTGCATGTCTCATAGCCGTGTGCGCGCTCGCGGCCGGCGCATATTCGATGTTGAGCGGGAGCCGGAAGGCAGTGACCGCCCAGCAGGCGGAAGCCACTGTTCCTGTGCAGACAACCACGGTTCAGGCGAAGTCCGTCGAGATAACGCGCACCGGGCTCGGTACCGTTACGCCGTGGCAGATGGTGAATATCACGCCGCAGGTTTCCGGCCGTATCGTGCAGATCCCGTTCCGCGAAGGGCGTGACGTGAAGGAAGGCGAAATCCTTATCCGTATTGATCCCCGCCCCTTCCAGGCCGTGCTCGATCAGGCCAAGGCGAAGAAGGATCAGGATGTCGCGAACCTCGCAAACACTCAGAAGAATCTGCAGCGCGATCAGACACTCGTCGCCCGGGGCGGTTTCGCCACACAACAAACCGTCGACAACGAGTTCGCGCAGGTTCAGATGCTCAAAGCAACGATAGAGGGCGATCAGGCGGCCATCGAGGCAGCGCAGCTCAATCTTGAGTTTGCAACTGTCAAGGCGCCGTTTTCAGGCGTCGTCAGCCTGCGCAATATCGACGTCGGAAATCTTGTCACGCCCGCGGCCATCATCGGCACTGTCACACAGATCGAGCCTATCGCAGTCGATTTCACGTTGCCGCAAGCCGATCTTCAAGACGTACAAAGCGCGGCCAGGGCTGGCACGCCAGAAGTGCTGGTCTATGACCAGGCCGGCAAAGACCTGCTTGCGAAGGGCCAGCTCGAAGTCATCAACAACCAGGTCGACCAGGCAAGCGGCACCATCAAGCTGAAGGCGCGGTTCGACAACAAGGATCACAAGCTTTGGCCAGGGGCATTCGTCCAGGTCGCGGTTGTGATCAGGACTGAGCAGAACGCTTTGGTGGTGCCGTCCGAAGCCGTGCAGCGCGGACCGAATGGGGCCTATGTCTGGCTTGTCTCGCCGAAAGAGACTTCGAACCGCCAACCCGTCCGCATCGGCGAAATCCAAAGCGGCGTCACGGTCATCACAAACGGCGTCAAGGCTGGCGATCGCGTCGTCGTGGCGGGGCAATACGGCCTGACGCAAGGCGCCCGCATCACCGAAGCCAATTCTTCTGCGCAACTCGCGCAAACTCAGGGCGAATAATGAATATTTCGGCTCCCTTCATCGCGCGCCCGGTCGCGACCTCGCTGCTGATGATTGCAATCGCGGTCATCGGACTTGCAGCCTATCCGCTGCTGCCTGTGGCGCCGCTCCCGACCGTCGATTTTCCGACTATTCAGGTGACGGCGCAGCTTCCTGGCGCAAGTCCCGACGTGATGGCCTCGGCGGTTGCGACGCCGCTCGAAAAACAGCTCGGCATCATCCCGGGCGTCACGCAGATGACCTCGGCGAGCTTTCTTGGCACTACTCAGGTCACCATCCAGTTTGACCTGAACCGCAACATCGACGCGGCGGCCCAGGACGTGCAAACCGCCATCAATGCGGCAGGCGGACAGCTGCCGAAAAACCTGCCGAACCCGCCGACTTATCGCAAGGTGAACCCAGCCGATCCGCCGATTCTTATCCTTGGCGTCACCTCCGATGATCTGCCCATTACCCAGGTCGACGACTACGCCGAAAACATGCTTGCGCTTCAGATGTCGCAGATTCCCGGGGTGGCGCAGGTCGTCATCGGAGGACAGCAGACGCCGGCGGTCCGCGTCCAGATCGACCCGGCCAAGCTCAGCGAAATGGGATTGAGCCTTTCCGATGTGCAATCGGTCATCGCAAACGCCACCGTTGAGGCCCCGAAAGGCACAATCCGCGGCGAAACCGAGAGCTATTCGATCTACGACAATGACCAGCTGACGACGGCAGCGCCTTATAACGATCTCATCATCGCTTATCGGAATGGCGCGCCGATCCGCATCCGGGACATCGGCCGCGCCGTGGAAGGCCCGGCGGATACCACGCTTGCGGCCTGGATTGGTAAGCAGCGCGCCATCGCGCTGGTCGTGTTCAAGCAGCCGGGCGCCAACGTCATCGACACGGTGGACCGGATCAAGAAGGAACTGCCGACACTCCGCGCCAACATTCCGCCCAGCGTCAATGTCACGCCGATCATCGACCGCACCACAACCATTCGCGCTTCCGTCGCGGACGTTCAGTTCACGCTCGTTCTGACCATGGTGCTCGTGGTGGCCGTCGTGTTCGTTTTCTTGCGCAATCTGCGTTCCACGATCATTCCAGGGCTGGCCGTTCCGATCTCGATCATCGGCACGTTTGCGGCGATGTATGCGCTGGGCTACAGCCTCGACAATCTCTCGCTCATGGGGCTTACCATCGCCGTCGGCTTCGTGATCGACGACGCCATTGTCGAAGTCGAGAACATAGAGCGGCACATCGAAGAAGGCATGTTGCCGCTTCAGGCGGCCTACAAGGGATCGGGCGAAATCAGATTCACCGTTCTTTCCATCAGCCTGTCTCTGATTGCGGTCTTCATCCCTTTCCTTTTCATGGGCGGCATTGTGGGGCGTCTCCTGCACGAGTTCGCCATGACGGTCACGGTCGCAATCGTTGTTTCGGCGTTGGTTTCGCTCTCGCTCACGCCGATGCTGGCGGGCCGCTTCCTGAAATCGAAGCACAAGGAGGGGCACGGGTGGTTCTACCGGGTCACCGAAGCGGGCTTCAACGGGCTGGTGAACGGCTACAAGCGCACTCTCGACGTGGCGCTTCGCCATCCAGGTTGGACGCTGGCGAGCTTTTTCGCCACCGTCGCCGCGACGGCCTGGCTGTTCCTCGTGCTGCCAAAGGGATTCTTCCCGATCCAGGATACCGGCTACCTGATCGGCCAGTCGCAGGCGGCCGCTTCCGTCTCGCCGGACCAGATGAAGAAGCTGCAGCAGCAGCTCAACGCCGTGGTGGCGAGCGATCCGGCCGTCGCGGGCGTCGTTTCCACCGTTGGCGGTACCCGCGCTCCGAACCAGGGATTCATCTATGCCGCCCTGAAGCCGTTGGATGAGCGTAATGCCAGCGCCATGGATATCGTCAACAGGCTTCGTCCGAAGCTGAGGCAGGTTGTGGGAGCGAGTCTCGTCCTCGCCCCAACCCAGGACATCAATGTTGGTGGACGGCAATCGCAGGGCTTATTCCAATACACGCTGCAAAGCGGGCAATCAGGGGAACTGAGTTCCTGGTCGGCGAAGCTTTTCGAGCGACTTAAGAAAATACCGGAGATCAAGGATTTCTCGACAGACCAGGTGCTCGACGGCCAGACCGTAACTTTGACCATCAACCGCGATGTGGCGGCCCGTTTCGGAATCCAGCCCGCGGCGATCGACAACGTGCTTGCGGCGGCGTTCAGCCAGGAGCAGGTCACGCAGTACTACACGCAGCTGAACACCTACAAGGTTATCCTCGAGGTGCTTCCTCACCTGCAAGGCAATCTCGACACGCTTTCAAAACTCTATGTCCGCACCCCCGCTGGCCAGGCCGTGCCGCTGACATCGCTCGTGACGATCAGTACGAAGCCAGTTGCTCCACTCGTCATCAACCATCAGGCGACGTTTCCGTCCGTGACGTTCTCGTTCAACCTCGCGCCCGGCGCCTCGCTCGGCCAGGCCGTGAACGCCATCGACGCCGCGCGCCGGGAAATCAACTTGCCCGCCGCCATCACCGGCAGCTTCCAAGGCAATGCGCAGGCGTTCCAGACATCGCTCGCAAGCGAGCCGTTCCTGATCGCTGCTGCCGTGTTCGTGATCTACATCATCCTGGGCATGCTCTATGAAAGTTACATCCATCCCATCACGATCCTGTCCACCTTGCCCTCGGCAGGTCTCGGCGCGCTTTTGATGATGTATTTGTTCCATATCGACTTCACGATCATCAGCCTGGTCGGCCTTATCCTCCTGATCGGCATCGTGAAGAAGAACGGTATCATGATGGTGGACTTCGCGATCCAGGCCGAACGCGAGGAGGGCCTGTCGCCACTCGACTCCATCCGGAGAGCCTGTCTCCTGCGCTTCCGGCCAATTCTCATGACGACCGTCTGCGCCATTCTTGGAGGCATTCCTCTCATGCTGGGCACAGGCACGGGCTCAGAGCTGCGGCAGCCGCTGGGATATGCGATCGTCGGCGGGCTGATCGTCAGCCAAGTGCTGACGCTTTACTCCACGCCGGTGATTTATCTTCTGCTCGATAGGCTGCGTCACCGCCTTGGCGGGCGGGAGCAGCCTGCCAGCCGGACACACCAGGGGCTTGAGCCGTGGCTTTCGCCAGCGGAGTAAGCGTGCGATGTGCCACAAAAGACGATTGGCAATACGCCACCGTGTTGGATAGTGTTTCCCTTACTTGCCCTACAAACTCGCAGGCGGCCGTTCGAATACCAAGTGCGTTACAGCACGGCCCGGCGATAAGGCCTGACACACATCTTAGCGCGGCGTGCGGAAAATCGGAACCGGTTGCGACGCAATTTCTCTTAACGGCAGGGACCGTGCCGCGATGCATTTCGGGCGGCGATCATGGCGACGCCTGCGGGGTGGGATGCGTCAGGAAGCCCTCACCAGACCCGCCATCGCTATCGTGGACGACGCTCGCCACGCGGGTTTTCGTAAACATTTCGTTCACTGCGGCGAGCCTTCATACTTATGTGGTTAACAGAAGCGCGCCGGAATTATTTCCCGCCGTGTGTTGGTAAACGACTTCTTTATTCGACGCGAAATGGAGGAATGCCGCGCTTACGACCGGATAAGGGTAGGCTACTATAAGATACTGAAATTGCTGGCGTTTTTATTGTTAACAGACGAGCCATTAAATAGAATCTAATGCCGGAATTTTTCCATTTACTGGGACGAGCAAAAGTCCGTTAAATATATTTTGACATCGCGAATTAACGCTTGCGAAGAGCCGGAACTGCATGGCGCAGGCAGCGGCGATGGCGCCCAGATCTGTAAATTTTACAGGTTTATCAAGGGCTTGAGTGCACTTAAGCTGCGTTAACCTGGCATCAAGGCGACTTCGCTGAAGATCTGTCAGAAGAAGAGATGCGGGGACAAGCGTCAGATGTCGCCATTTGCAGGATGCCTACAAAATGGACCATGCCCCCGCGTCCGATTAAACGCACGATGCGCTAAGCGGGCCTTAGCCTTCCTGGCCCCAAAGCTCCGCGACTGCCTCACCGCGGAAGTCAGGCCGCGAATGATAGTGCAGTTCGACATCGCGAATGAAACGGCCCTCATGCCAGCCATGGGGGAGCTCGATCACGGTTTCGCCGCCGTCGCGAATTGGACGATCCAAGACCACGTCTTCAACTTCGCCATTGCCGAAGAAAACCTTGACGCTGTTGAGTTTGATGTCGTTTCCGCGAACAAGCAGCTTCAGCCGCGTAAACTTTCCATCGTGACGGCCGATATGGATAGTATCGTGATCGTTGATGAAGCCCACATGGCGGTCACCCAACCTTATCCACTCGTGGCCGTAGGCGACGGGGGTCGGGCGCGGGGCTGCTTCGTCTTCCTGGCCCCAGAGCTCGGCAACGGCTTCGCCACGGAAATCAGGCCTGGAATGGTAGTGCAATTCGACGTCCCGAATGTAGCGGCCTTCGTGCCAGCCGTGGGGCAGATCGATCACGGCTTCGCCACCGTCGTGAATCGGGCGGTCGAAGGCCACGTCCTCGACCTCGCCATTGGCGTAGAAGACCTTGACGCTGTTGAGCTTGATGTCATTGCGGTGAACGATCAGCTTGAGCCGCTTGAACTGTCCGTCGTGCCGGCCGACATGGATTGTATCGTGATCATTGATGAAACCGACATTGCGATCGCCTAGCCTTACCCATTCACCGGCGTAAGAGGCGCTGATGGAAAAAAGGGTCACTGCGAATGTTACTGCGAGTTTTCGAAACATAAATCCTCCACTGAGGTCGCAAAGGCTGCGTAATTCCTCAGCGCGGCACCTTACTGAGAATTGTGTAGGACTTTTGGCCGCATGATAGCCGAAAAGCGGCACTGACGCGGCGAAGCCGAGACGCTTCGGTTGCGGTTCGCGCTTGGAGCGATGCGCTTGAAAGCTTCGCCAGCGCCCGGGCAACGGCTATATCGTCAGGAACTTGCCGCTTTTGGAGCGCTTCCGTTGTCTGATATCAATTAAACAGTGCCCCTCACGGTGAACTCAGCATCACGGAAGATAAACCCATGAACAGCCTCGGCCTGCAACGTTCGAACGAACTTATCCGGCACGCCATCGAAAAAGCCGCCGCCGATTACGGGCGCCCGATTTGCGCGGCGATTTGTGACGCGGCGGGCTTCCTCGTCGCTTTCCAGCGGGTGGAAGGCGCGCCGATCCGCAGCATCGCCATATCCCAGGGGAAAGCTTACAGCGCCGCTCGGCTGCAAGCGAACACCGACGTTATGCTCGAACGTCTGCGCCGCGAAAACATCGCATTGTCTTACTTTTGCGATGATCGGCTCACGGCATTGCCCGGCGGCAGCGTCATCAAAAGCGCCAACGGCGTGATCGTCGGAGCCGTGGGCATCAGCGGCCTGGCCGCAGCCGAAGACCAACAGATCGCAAACCATGTCGCAGAACTCGCGGCGCAGGGCGTAGCTTGATCCGGCTCATAGCGGTGGTCCTCCCTCGGGCGGGCGCGGGAAGAGGGCTTGTCGTGGGTCGAAATGAAATCAGTTCGCGACGCGGAAACTGACTTGGGAGTCGAATGGCGCTCCGCACGCGAAGGTTCATTGTTGCCCGTCGCGAACCTAGCGTGTAGAGGCCTCTGCGAAGAACGGAGACGGAACGCCGCCGAAGCGGAGCGGACCCGCCTCAAACCCTGATAACCTGACACAAAGAGCAGATGCAGAACGAAAGCGACACCGGCAGCCATGATTTCAACTTTTCGAGCCTTGAGAATGAGTTTGAGGCGTGGCGACGATCATGGCTGGAATCCTTGATCGATGATTATGGTCTTCTGTCACGCTATCGCGCCGCCAACGGAATGCTCAAGCCGCCTGCCCCGAACGAGGCCCGCGTCGTCTTTTTCGGGGACTCCATCACTGAAGGTTGGGATCTCGAAAAGCATTTTCCCGATAAGCCATACGTCAATCGTGGAATAAGCGCGCAGACAACTCCGCAGATGCTGCTTCGTTTCAGGCAGGACGTTGTTGCGCTGAGACCGAGGGCGGTCGTTATTCATGCGGGAACGAACGACATAGGCGGCAATACCGGTCCGATGCTGGCTGACGACATCGAGGCGAATCTCGCATCCATGGTAGAGATCGCCCAAGCCAACACTATCCGGGTGATATTGTCTTCGCTCCTCCCGCTACCGCATAAGGATACCGTAGTTTCACAATACAGTCTCTTTAAGCACCCTCCGGAGAAGGTCCTCGAACTGAACCGCTGGCTGAAAGAATACAGCGTATCCCACGGGTGCGATTTTCTGGACTACTTCGGTGCGATGAGCGATGCCCGCGGGTTCGTGAGGCGAAGTCTTTCCGAGGACGGAATACATCCCACTCCCGCTGGCTATCTGGTTATGGCGCAAGTTGCCCGAGCTGGACTGGAGCAAGCGCTGGAAAGCTAGACAAGCAGAGTTCGCCGGACGTGCCGACGGATTGCTGCCGCCGTCCTCCCGGAAAGGCGAAGCCTTATCCGGGTTCGTAACAAATTGAATCGCCTGCTTTTTACGGTCCCGGCTCGCGCTTCCCTTGGCCGGAATGACGAAGCGCGCAGGCTTAAAAAGGAGATTTGAGGACGCTTTTCCAGAGCCTTGCCAAGAACGGCTCGACGACGGGGAATCGCGTGAACTGGAAGTATATCCAGCGGAAAATCTTGGCCGTATCTTCGAACTTTGGCGAATAAAGAAGCGGCTCGCCATCCTCGGCATACTCAAATTCGCCCACGTCGAGTTCGCCAAGCGTGTAGCGCCCCTGCCAATCCTGTAGCGCGGCGAGAGCGGCCGGCAGATTGTCTCCCGTGAAGGCATCCACGCTCTGGCTGTCCCCGGCATCCTCCCGCGCTTTTGACGCAAGCAGAAGAACCGGGCATCGCGACGCAAACTCTTCTCCATAATTGCTTTTCAGATAAGCCACAAAGCTGGCGAGCGACTCATCCTGATTTCCAGCGTCTTCGTCCGGGTCGCACAGTAGAACCAGAACGAAAGTCAGCTTAGGATTGCCGAGCAATACCGTAAGGCCTTTCGACAGCGTGGGTGTCGTCCCCTCCTCTGCCTCCAGAAAGGTGTCTAAATCTGTCCCGGAGACGTCAAGAAAGGCGAAGTTCAGTGGCGGCTTGTCCTTGTGTTTGCCGAGCGGCTGGACCCTGTAGGCGTAGTCTTTCGGCTGGCCAGCCCCTTTGGGAAGCTTGCCCTCGCTCCAAAGCGCGTCCCACTCATCCAGGATGACCTGGCTGTCACGCCCATCCACCGGAACGAGCACGGTGCTGAAGGTCTTCTCAGCCGAGATCAGATAGCGCACCAGATGGTTCTGAAACGTCGCGTCTCCGCCGCCAACTCTTCCGGCTACCAGGATATAGTTTTCAGCCATGACGCTCCAACGGGATCGAGTTCGTGTCCGATAAGGACAGATATCCTTCTGACACCGATCCGCAAAGGCGGCATATTCTCCCTTTAACAGTAGCAATGCCAGCCCTTTGCATTGCTCCATCGATGCCGGGTATGCTCGTCGTTCGAAACAACGAGGCGAGGATTGGGCCATGCGCTTATTGGTCGTTGGAGCGGGCGCGACAGGGGGCTATTTCGGAGGGCGGCTTGCTGAAGCGGGCCGCGACGTGACCTTTCTGGTACGGCCTGCGCGAGCGCAGCAGCTTCGCGCCGGCGGATTGCAGATCGTCAGCCCGCATGGCGACGTGACGCTGGCTCCAAAGCTTGTCGAGACGCCGGCGCTCGATGCGTCCTACGACGCGATCATTTTGGCCGTGAAAGCCTACTCGCTCGACTCGGCATTGAAAGACATCGCTCCCGCCATGGGGCAGAAGACCGTGATCCTGCCGCTCTTGAACGGCATGAGGCACATGGACGCCATCGCTTCCGCTTTCGGCGCGGACGCGCTGCTCGGCTCCCTGTGCAGCATCGCCGTCGCGCTCGACGAGGAGGGGCGCATTCTCCATTTCTCGCCGTTTCACAATTTCGTCTATGGCGAGACGAGCGGCGTTCGCTCCGAGCGAATCGAGCGGCTCGACGCCGTCATGCAGCACGCCGTCTTCGACGCGAGGCTGTCCCTTTCCATCAAGCAGGACATGTGGAACAAATGGATGATGCTGGCGACGCTGGCGGGCGTCACCTGTCTGATGCGAGGCAGCGTTGGCGAGATCGAAGCGGCGCCTGGCGGCCGCGATTTCGTCCATCGTTTCTTCGACGAGGTTGTCGCCGTGGCGACGGCGGAAGGCTTCGCGCCGAGTGCGGCCTTTTTTGACGAGACCCGGGCGCTGCTCACGGCGGAAGGGTCGCCGCTCACCTCATCCATGTACAGGGACCTGAAGAAGAACGGCCCGATCGAGGCGGACGAGATCATCGGAGACCTTCTGGCGAGGGCGAGGCGCGCGGGCATCGACACGCCTTTGCTGGCGGCGGCCTACGTGCATCTTTCGATCTACCAGCGCCAGCGCGCTAGCGGCTGAACAGCCGCGCTCGTAGGCGAACTCTCCTTAACGTCCGCTCACGACCTGACTGGGCGGTGCAAGGCGACCGTCCGTGGATAGCGGAGCTCTTGCCATAAGAAAGCCCGCCGGTTCAGCCCCGACTCGGGCATGCTTATCCTCGGTCAAATCCCGATTTCTGCTTGGACGATTATGCTTCACAGCCGCAAATACGATCTTTTCGCGCTTGTCCTTTTGGCTTGCGCCGCGCCACCGGTGAGCGCCCAGGAAGTGCCGCTCGATGCGGGCGCGGTAAGAGCCGCGGTTCTTGCCGAAACCAACGCCTACCGCGCGTCGCAGAACATTCCGCGGCTCCAGGAAAACGCTGCCCTGCAGGCAGCCGCTACCGCCTATGCCGTCTATCTCGCCGAGCACGAGAAAATGGGACACACTGCGGACGGCAGGAATCCCCCCAAACGCGCCTCCGCCCAAGGATACAAGGGGTGCTTCGTCTCGGAGAACGTCTGGAGCTCTTTTCGCCATTCGGAAACGACGCTGGCCGACGAACTCGCGCGCAAGGCTATGGATGGCTGGAAGAAGTCGCCCGGCCATAACGCCAATCTCCTCCAAAAGCGCTCGCAAGCGATCGGTATCGGCGCGGCGGGCTGGAAGCTGGATGGCGGGCAGGAAATTTTTCGCGTCGTGCAGGTGTTTGCGACGGAATGCCCGGGGAAGCAGCCGTCCAAACCGGCGAATGGCGGAACGCTGGCGGCATCACACCCTTAGTGAGTGGGCCGCAACGCTCCTACGACGCGCATAAAGAAGCCCGGTAAGAGGAAGGCAAACCCAAGCACCCAGAAATGACTCCCAATGGCTGTGGCGTCTTCGAAACTCAGTCTTGGTTGCAGGCCGGCGAACATCCAGATTGCCTGGGCGAGGAAAAAAAACACGCCGAGGACGATGAGAAGGCGGCCGGAAATGCGCAAGAGGCGCGTGCCCCAGCCTTTGAAGAGCCAGACAACCAAGGCGAAAAGGCCAAGGAGGATCAGGAGCTCCCCGGCGGTTGCGATCAGGCCCATGAACGGCGTCATCGTCGACGCCACGTCGAACATGGCATACTGCACAGCGTTTCCTTCCAAGTCTTTTTGTTATGTGCCTGTTTATTCAGGCAGCGTTTATTGGTTACGCAATCACGTCGCGGTCAGGAGCCGGGCGTGATTTTCTTGGACAGGAACGACAGCGTATTGGGGCTGCCGTCGTTCCAAACTGGCGGAAAGAGCATTACAGGCTTATTCCCGCAGCCTACGAGGTGGTGTGGGCGCTGGCAGCACAGTGGCATTGGCAATCGTCGTGATCGTCTTTTTCGGCAAGCGGCAGGGGAAGAGAGGCTCCCGACGCCACCGCTGCGACTGCGGTCAGCGGGTCCGTTTCGCTTGTCACGATCACCCTGATCCCCCGCTCCGCGAGCTTTCTTAAGAAGCCTTCCCCGCAACTGCCTGTGATGAGAACATCGATGCCGTCGATGGGATGGCCCGCGCCACCGGGATGTTCGTGGAAACTCATCTCCTGCGGCAGGTCGAGTTTTCCCGTTTGAACGATATCGCCATTCGAAGCTTCAAAGATCATGAAGCGACGCGCTTTTCCTCCGTGCGCTGTGATGGATCGAAAATTTTGGCTCGTGACGCCAATCTTCATACTTGTAAACCTTTGTGGGAGGGAGTTTCGCAGCGGCGAAATCGCCTGCTTAAAGGGGATTTACTGATATTAGCTTTTGGCGTCATTGCGAATGCGCAATGAGGGCCATACGATGAGCCTGTCACCTGCAAGACGAAACGCTCTCAAAAGGCTCCTGCATTGAACCCAGTCACATCGGGCGAAGCTTGGACAGGCGTCGCCGACTGCCTCAATTGTAACATTCGTCAGTCCGTCCTCTTTGCGGGGTTGGAGGAACGGGACTTCAATGAGATTCACCGGCCTATCGATCAGCTCAACTACGCTGCAGGCGCCATGATTTACCGCGCCGGCGAAAACGGTGTTTCGTTGTTCACCGTTCGGACAGGGCTCGTGAAGTTGTCGCACTTTCTTCCCGAGGGGAACCAGCGAATCGTTCGTCTCCTGCGAAAGACAGACATTTTAGGACTGGAGTGCATGCAAGCGGAGGTGTACCAGCATACGGCTATCGCGCTCCAGCCGACCGAGGTTTGCCGGCTTCCCGCCGCTTGCGTAAAGCGACTTTTGCGAAGCAATCAGAGGCTCTTCCATACCGTGATGGCGCATTGGTATCGTGCGCTCAGCGATGCCGACCGTTGGATTACGGAGCTATCCACCGGCACGGCCCGCGAACGCGTCATCCGGCTTCTTCTTTGGCTTTCGGAACTCGAAACAGGTGAGTCCTGCAGTTTGTTCAGCCGCGAGGATTTGGGCGCGGTGCTGGGGCTCACCACAGAAACGGCAAGCCGCATGATGGCAGAACTGAAGCGTCAGGCCCTGATCCGCGAGAGCAGCCCAAACCGATTTTCATTCGATAGTGTCAAGTTGCGGCAGATCGTAGAGCGCTAAGCTCGCGGCAGCTCGGTTTAGTGGGTCGGCCGAATTGCTCCCAAAATGCGCAGGATGAATCCCGGAACCAAAAGGGCCACGCCAACGAGCCAGAAGGGCGTCCGGGCGATCTTGATCCAGGCGTCGTCGAAATTCGCTGTGGTGTCCAATCCAAGGGCCATCGCCGTCGCCTGAAAGACCAGGAAAAACACGCCGAGCAGGATGAGCAGGCGCCCGGACATGCGCAGGAGACTCGTGCCGCGATGCCTGATGACCCAGGCCAGCAGCGCGAGGCATCCCACGAACAGCAGGA
Source organism: uncultured Alphaproteobacteria bacterium (assembly GCA_963829495.1). GTDB lineage: Bacteria > Pseudomonadota > Alphaproteobacteria > Rhizobiales > Rhodomicrobiaceae > Rhodomicrobium. Next base: position 510,153 of record CAWHIT010000004.1, on the reverse strand, counting down.
TCGCCCCTGCGTATGCGGCTGGTGTCGTGTACGGCGTCAATTGGGCCGCTATATGATATATCTCTTGGTTCATTTGGTGTTTCCTTCCCGATTTATTCTTGGATTAGGATTTTTGATACTAGATTACAGAAGCAATTCGAGTAGCGCAATCTGTACAAATCGAAGCAGCGGCAGCGGCTCGTTCCGGATGCGAGCGCACTAAGGCCGTAAAGCGCTCCACCCAAGGATTGCGCGGGCTTCGATCGAAGATAAGAAAAGCTCGCGAGCAGATTGCCGATCACGATGCCGTCCCGGCATCGGATGGAGCGGGCCAGATACATCAGGCCGCCGCATTCGGCATAGGTTAAAAGGCCCGCGCGGATGCGGCGCGAGGATGTCGGCGCGGAGTTCGGCATTAGCTTCGAGCGCAGCAGCCTGCGAGCTCCCACAACGCTATCTCGCTCGTCATTCAACCTCCCTACTCAAAATCGGTCTGGGGTCTAAACCTGCCCGCGTTTTTCCGAGATTGGTTTTTTGTTCCAAAACAGCTGATTAAAGAATCTTTGCCAAATTAGCATATTTACGCATTGATCGCAATAATTCGTATCTGTGAATATGATAATATGCTCGCGTTTGGGTGCTCCGAGACGACCCCTAAAATGGACGAAAGGCCGAGGATGAGCATGATGGGTTCAGCACATTCGGATAGGTCCGGTCTGCCATTGGCCGGGCCATTTTGCCTGTATGACGAAAGCGCTTATGCTACCTGGCGCGCGGCGAAGCTTGCAGCTTGTCCCGGATCAGTCGAAGCCCTGCGCATCAAGGTTGAAAACCTCGCGAATCCTTCGGAGGCCGAGCGCGCGGCTATCCGTGATCTGTGCTTCAGGACCAATATGGCGCTGTACGACAGCGGCGCCATCGGAACTGACCGGGCTCTTGTGCGTCCTGCGTGCAAGGTTTTCGCCGCCGCGTTCGGGCTGCAGCACAGGGAAACGCATCGCTCGCAGGGAGACGATGGCGTTGTCGCGATCGAAGTTGCGGCTTCCGGCGGGCGGGCTGGCTACATCCCCTATTCAAACCGGCCGTTGAGCTGGCATACGGACGGCTATTATAATTATCACGGGCCATCCGATTGCGTGAAAGCCATGGTGCTTCACTGCGTGCGCGACGCTTCGGAAGGCGGCGTCAATTCACTGCTCGACCACGAGATTGCCTATATCCGCTTGCGCGACCGCGACCCCGCATTCATCGAGGCACTTATGCACGCGGCGGCCATGGCAATTCCCGCTGGCGAAGACGGTTTCGGAGACCCCAGGCCCGACAACACCGGCCCGGTCTTCTTCATCGAGCCGCAGGGCCACTCGCTCGTCATGCGCTACACAGCTCGCAAGCGCCACGTCGTGTGGCGGCAGGATGCGATGACGCAAGCCGCGGTGAAGGCGCTCGAAGACGTTCTCGAAAGCGATCCCTTTATCATCCGCTACAAACTGCGCCCTGGCGAAGGGCTCATCTGCAACAACATTCTGCACAACCGCTCAGGGTTCACCGAAGGTACAGACGGAAAAGGGCGGCTCCTCTACCGTGTGCGTTTCCACGACCGGGTCAGCGTCTAGAAAGCCAACGAGAAAAGCATGCTTCAAATCAGCGACATGATTATCGCGCATCCAGAGATCACCTCGTTCAGAGGACTTGAAGAACTCGTGAAAGAGGCCGCGCGCCAGGGCACGATCCACCTCAGCTTCGATCTCAAGCCGGAATATCCGGACACGCCGCGCAACTGGCAGGACCGGCTCGAAGCAGCGTTCCTGTCCATCATCGGCACCGGCAGATAGGGGCGAGGCATGGATGGAGAGACCAAGGAACGCCTGGAGACGCTGAGTGCGCCTTACGGCCGGGAAGTGCGGCTTGACGATGTACGCTTTGAAAGCGGCATGCGGCTTTTGCGCGTGACCATCCGCGAAGGAAAGCGGATTACGGTGCTCGATGTAGATGAATCGACCGCGCTCGCCTGGGCGAAAACGATGGCACAGTGGGCCGGGAAGGCGGCTGGCTCAGAAGAAAAGGGATAGACGTGGAACAGCTTCCGATCTTCTTTCAACTCAAGGGCAAGCCCGTTGCCGTCGCGGGCGGCGGTACGGTTGCGGCCCGCCGCGCGGAGCTGGCGCTGAGGGCCGGGGCGCAGGTCCGCGTTTTCAGCGAGAGGCTAAGTGACGATTTCCGCCCCATCGCAGTTCAGGACGGCTTCACCCATGTTTCCCGTCCCATCGCGCTGGAGGACATTTCGGGGTGCGCGCTGATTTTTTGTGCAACAGGCGATTTGGGCGCGGATCGTGAAATCGCGCATCTCGCCAAAGTCGCGAAGGTTCCGATCAACGTTGCCGACGCGCCAGACCTCTGCGATTTCATCATGCCGTCCATCGTCGACCGCGATCCACTCGTGATCGCCATTTCCACCGGCGGCGCGTCGCCCGTGTTCGCGCGGATGATCCGGGCGCGCCTCGAAAGCGTGATCCCGGCTGCTTACGGCCGTCTGGTTGCGCTGGTTGGCGCTTACCGCGAACGGCTTGGCTCTGTCATGAAGGATTCGGCTGCGCGCCGCCGGTTTTGGGAGCGCATTCTTGAGGGCCGCGTGGCCGACCGCTTCCTTTCCGGCCACGAAGCCGAAGCGGAAGCCGAACTCGAGCGCACTCTGGCCCGAGTTGCCGATGGCGAAGAAAGTCAGCCTCTCGGCGAGGTGTATCTTGTCGGCGCAGGCCCCGGCGATCCGGATTTGCTCACATTCCGCGCTCTCCGGCTGATGCAGCGCGCCGATGTCGTGCTGTATGACCGCCTGTTGCCGCACGGCATCCTCAATCTCGTCCGCCGCGAGGCCGAGCACATCTATGTCGGCAAGCTGCCCGACGATCACATCGTGCCGCAGGAAGCGATCACCGCCCGGCTGGTCGAACTCGCGAAGCGGGGCAAGCGCGTGCTGCGCCTCAAGGGCGGCGATCCTTTCATGTTCGGGCGCGGGGGCGAGGAGATCGAGGCGCTGGCGGCGGCCGGCATCCCGGTTCAGGTCGTGCCGGGCGTCACGGCCGCCACCGGCTGCTCTGCCTATGCCGGAATCCCGCTCACCCACCGCGATCATGCCCAGGCCTGCGTTTTGGTGACCGGCCATTCGAGAAGGGACGGGCTCAGCCTTGGCTGGACCGCGCTCATTCAGCCGAGGCAAACCGTCGTCATTTTCATGGGATTGGGCAAACTCAGCGGCCTGATGAGCGAGTTCGTCGCGCATGGCGGCGACCCGCATCTCCCTGCTGCCATCGTCGATAATGGCACGAGGCCGAACCAAAGGGTGGTGACCGGCACGGTCGAAACCATCGCCGAGCTGGCTGCGAAAGAGGCCCTGCATGGACCCGCAGTTATCATCCTGGGCACTGTTGTGACCCTGCGCGACAGGCTTGTTCCCGGTGGCGCTCCGACGGCCGGCGCGGGAGGTTCATTCGTCCAAGAAGCAGGCCCGGCAACTCTTCGGTCGCCAGTCTGAACAGCTTCAGCAGCACAATTCTTGCGCAAATGCTCTTTTTGTGGCCTTCCCAAAGCCAAGCTTTTAGATCATGATGTATGAATATGACCATGCTTTAAAAAAAATGCTGGCAAGGCACCAAAAGGGAAACGTCTAAGGGAGCAAGAATGGCACACATCGTCGTGCTGGGCGCCGGGTTGGGCGGCGTCATCATGGCCTATGAAATGCGCGATCAGCTTCGAAAGGGCGACACGCTCACCGTCATCACGAAGGAGGCGAAATACCACTTCGTTCCTTCCAATCCGTGGGTGGCGGTAAACTGGCGGAGCCGGGAAGAAGTGGAGATCGACCTGACGCGTACCTTCGCGAAGCGGAAAATCGACTTCATTCCCGTGGCGGCGAAGAAGGTGCATCCGGCTGAGAACTGTGTCGAGCTGGAGAACGGCAAGCGCGTCGACTACGATTTTCTCATCATCTGCACGGGGCCGGAACTCGCCTTTGACGAGATCGAAGGGCTGGGCCCCAATGGCTACACGCAATCCATCTGTCACGTCGATCACGCGCAGAAAGCGTCCGAAGCCTTCAAGAAATTCTGCGAAAAACCTGGCCCCATCGTCACCGGCGCCGTCCAAGGCGCATCGTGTTTCGGGCCGGCCTATGAATACACCTTCATTCTCGATACGGAACTGCGCCGCAAGAGGATCCGCGACCGCGTGCCGATGACTTTCGTCACCTCCGAGCCCTATATCGGGCATCTGGGCCTTGACGGCGTAGGCAACACCAAGGGCATTCTCGAAGGCGAGATGCGCGACCATCACATCAAATGGATCACGAACGCCCGCGTGAAGAAGGTCGAACCAGGAAAGATGTTCGTCGAGGAACTCACCGACGAGGGCGAGCTCAGGAAGACGCATGAACTCCCGTTCGCCTATTCGATGCTGCTCCCGGCGTTCCGTGGCATCGAGGCTTTGCGCGGGATCGAAGGTCTGGTCAATCCGCGCGGCTTCGTTGTTATCGACAAGACACAGCGTAACCCGGCTTTCCGCAACGTCTTTTCCGTCGGGGTCTGCGTTGCCATTCCACCGATCGCGCCGACGGCGGTGCCCTGCGGCGTGCCGAAGACCGGCTTCATGATCGAATCGATGGTGACGGCGACGGCGCTCAATATCGGCGAGTTGCTCCGCGGCAAGGGGGCGCAGCACGAGGCAACCTGGAATGCGGTCTGTCTCGCCGACTTCGGTGACTCGGGTGTGGCCTTCGTTGCCCAGCCGCAAATCCCGCCACGCAACGTCAACTGGTCCTATTCCGGCAGGTGGGTCCATAAAGCGAAGATTGCGTTCGAGACCTACTTCCTGCGCAAGATGCGGCGCGGCGAGAGCGAGCCGTACTATGAAAAGGCTGCACTGCGAATGATGGGCATCGGCAAGCTCAAGCGGGTTTCCTAGGCCGTTCAACAGTGCAGCAGGCAGACCGGCTTGCTGTGCTGTTGACACGCGGCATATAAATAGAGATATTCGAATGTATAGCATTATTACAATGTTTCTCAGGGATCGAGGAGACAGGCGGGCATGACCGAAGGAAACGGTGCTTCAAAGAACCAGAAGACGATGACAATCATCGTCACAAAAGGCTCGCTCGACTGGGCCTATCCGCCCTTCATTCTCGCCACGACGGCGGCGGCCATGGGCGTCGACACCACGATGTTCTTCACCTTTTACGGCCTCCCGCTTCTCCTGAAGAAGCTCGACCTCAAGATCTCGCCCATGGGCAATCCGGCGATGAAAATGCCGATGATGGGCATGCACATGGGAATGCCGAACTGGGTTTCAGCGATCCCGGGCGTGGACTCGGCTGCAACCAGCATGATGAAGGACATGATCAAAAAGAAAGGCGTAGCTTCAATCGAAGAACTGCGCGACATGGCGCGCGAAGCCGAGGTCAAGATGATCGCCTGCCAGATGACCATGGACCTGTTCGAGTATAAGAAGGAAGACATGATCGACGGGCTGGAGCTTGGCGGTGCGGCGACGTATATGGAGCAGGCGCTGAAATCGGACGTGAACCTGTTCGTTTAAGCCAGTTCCGAAACTCACACACACGAACAAAACAAACCCATTTTCCACCAGGAAGAAAATATGGCTGACAAGACCCTCGATGCGAAAGGCCTCAACTGCCCGATGCCGATCTTGAAGACCAAGAAGATGCTGACCCAGGTGCCGGCAGGCGGAACGCTGGAAGTGCTCGCCACCGACCCGGGTTCGGTGGCCGACATGGCATCGTTCTGCCGTACGACAGGAAATGAACTTGTCGAGTTCGACGAAGGACGGCGACGTCTTCCGTTTCGTGATCAAGCACACTGCCTGAACCGCCGGCGATTGCGGGCCGGCATCCGGAACGATCAGACCGGATCGCCTCTGAGAAGCTTGGGGACGTCGCCGGTGAGGCCTGCCGCCTCCTTCATGAAAAAGTTCTTCAGCTGCGAAATGCGATCCACGGTGCGAAGCCCGGTGCTTCGCAGCATCCTGAGCGCCATGCTGTCATTGGCGAACAGCGTGTTGATCGCAACCGCCGTGAAGGCGGACGTGGTGCTGTCGAAGCGCCGCCAGCGTTCGTAGCGCTTGAGAACGCTAGAGGCCCCGATGTCGAGACCGAGACGCGCGGCGTCGATCAAGGTCTCAGCCAGAGCGGCGACATCCTTCAGCCCATGATTGAGCCCCTGTCCGGCGATCCAATGCAGCCCATGCGCCGCGTCGCCGACAAGCACAAAGCGGGGACGGACGAAATCCCGCGCGAGCGTCATCGTCAGAGGATAGGCTTTCGGCTCCGACAAAAGCGTGAGCGTCCCGAGTTCCGGACCAAACCGGAGTGACAGTTCGGAGAGCACCGTCTCGCGATCCTGGCTGAGGATCTGTTTGGCCGCGCCGCCCTCCTCGGTCCAGACGACGGAAACGCGGTTTCCCGTCATCGGCAGGATGGCGAAGGGGCCAGCGGGCAGGAAATGCTGGCGCGCCACGCCTTCGTGAGGGATTTCGATCCCAACCGTTGCGACGATGCCGACCTTGTCCGAGGGCCAGACGCTGGTACGGATACCAGCCATGGTGCGCAGTTCCGAGGTCCGCCCATCCGCCGCGACAAGCAGCTTCGCGCCAAGCGCGGCCCCGGAACGAAGCTTGATTTCGACCTGCTGGTCCTCAGTTTCGAAGCTCGAAACGCTGTCGGGGGCGAAGATGCGGACACCTTGGGCGCCGTCGAGCGCGCCGATCAGAGCGCGCAGCAAATCCGCATTCTCCACGATGTAGGCTGTCGGTTCGCCGCTCGGCGTCTTTTCCGAATCGAGGTTGATGAGGCTCGGGCGCACCGGCGCGTCGAGCGCGGAATCGCTGAGTTCGATCCGGCGTATCGGCTCCGCCTTATCCGCGATGGCGGGCCAGACGCCGATCACCTCCAGCATCGCCTTGACGGATGCGGTCAGTGCCACCGTCCGGCCGTCCGCGATCAGCTCGCCGGGGCGCGGCAAGGCGCGCTGTTCGACGATCGCGATGGAGAATACGCCCGGAGCCGCGGCGGCGAGCGCGCGCGCAAGCGCAAGGCCGACAAAGCTTCCGCCGCAAATGACAATATCGAAACGGGTTTTCTCGCTCTCGTTCACGGCCAAGGCCTCTCTTTCCACGTCCGATGTCTGCTTGACAGACCAATCTAGGCAACCGTTATGTCGGTGTATAGCGGGAGAAACAAAATGGCTGCTGTCGAAGAACTGCTGACCACACTCGATCTGGAGCAGTTGGAGCACAATTTGTTCCGCGGTCGCAGCCCGCAGAATGGCTGGCAGCGCGTGTTTGGCGGGCAGGTGGTGGGGCAGGCGCTCATGGCGGCCGATCGCACGGTTGAGGCGCAGGACCGGCTCGCGCATTCGCTCCACTCCTATTTTCTTCTGGCGGGCGATCCGAAGGTCCCGATCATCTATGAGGTCGACCGCATTCGAGACGGCGGCAGTTTCACGACGCGCCGGGTGATCGCCATCCAGCATGGGCAGGCGATTTTTTCGATGGGGGTCTCATTTCACAAGGCCGAGGCCGGCTTTGAACATCAGGCGACCATGCCGGATGTGCCCCCGCCAGAAGCGTTGCCCTCAGAGGAAGAGTTGCTGGCGCGCTTTCTTCCCAACATGCCGCAAGAAATGCGCTTCTACTGGGAAAAGGAACGCCCGATCGAACTCCGCCCGGTCGACCTTTCGCGCTACTTGTGCCGCGAGAAACTCGAGCCGAAACAATATCTCTGGATCAAGACGAACGGCAAGCTGCCCGATAATTTCAGGCTTCATCAGTGCGCGCTCGCCTACGCGTCCGATTTCTCGCTGCTGGACACGGCGCTTATCGCGCACGGCCGTGTGCTGTTCGATCCGCGTTTGCTGCTGGCGAGCCTCGATCACGCGCTCTGGTTCCACCGGCCGTTCCGCGCGGACGAATGGCTGCTCTACGCGCAGGATAGCCCGAGCGCGCAGGTTGGACGCGGCTTTTGCCGGGGAAGCATCTTCTCCCGCGATGGCCGGCTTGTGGCGTCAACAGCGCAGGAAGGGCTGATCCGAGAGAAGGCGCGGAAGTAGAACCCCTTCACCCCAGCACTTACCACAAGGGAGGCAGTGGCGCCCCTTCTTCCCGGGCGAGAAGAATAGGAAGACGAGTGTCACCCTTCTTCATGAGTGCCTGCGGTGACGCCGCCGATCAAATTGCTGCTCAGGAGGCGTTCAGTGGAGAAGGCTTCGGCCACGGGCTTGAGAAGCGCTGGCAACGACGCGAGCCAATCCCGCTGCGCCTTGATAAGCTGCACGGCTTCCTCGCGGCTCACGTCCTGAAAACGGATGCCCATTGCTGCCGAAAGCCGCCCCGCCGCGGCAATATCGGCTGTGATCACCGTTGCGATGCGGGGATAGCCGCCGGTCGTCTGCCTGTCGGCGAGAAGCAGGATCGGCTGGCCATCGGAGGGCACCTGCAGTCCGCCCGCGGTCGTGCCTTGCGAGGGCAATTCGCCTTCGATAGCGTCGAGCGGGGGGCCTTGCAGGCGAAGACCCATGCGGTCCGATGCGGACGCGACTGTATAAGCGCAGGTCAGCAGCGTTTCGAAAGCGGCTGGCTTGAAGTATTCTGCGTTCGGTCCGCGCATCACGCGCAGGACATCCGGCGCCGAAAGGTTCACGTCCAGCGAAACGGCTTCGCGTGCGGGCGCGGCAGTGAGGCGAAGGGGCAATTCATCCCCGGCCTGCAGCGTGCGGCCGTGGAAGCCGCCGAGCGCCGCCCGGTGATAGGTCGACTTGCTGCCGAAAACGGAAGGAACGTCGAAGCCGCCCGCCACCGCGATATAGAATGCCGCGCCCCCCTTTGGCGGAGGAAATCGCACATTGTCCCCGCGTTGCGCGATGGCGGTTTGAAACGGCGGGATTCGGACATCGGCTTGCGCCGTTTGAACGGTAAATGGGTCCGCCATTCCGGCTACGGCAAGAACCACGCTCTCCGCGCAAACCGTTACGGTCAGCCCCGCCGCCAAAACCTCCAACGCGGCTTCGTGAGGCACATTGCCCACCAGAATATTGGCGATGGCCAGGCTGACTTCGTCGAGAGCGCCGGAGACCGGAACGCCGAAGCGCTGATAGCCTTCGCGCCCGCGATCCTGCAGCGTCGCGGCCACGCCAGGATTGACGACCCGAAGCGCGGCGGTCATGACGCGCTCCCCGTCAATTGGTTTCCAGCGCCCTCGCCGCCAGTCGCTGGATTTGCGCCGCCTCCGCCTGCGTTCGACCTGTTTGAAGCGAACCCTGTCTCCGGGAAGGAAAAGAGGCTCATTCTGCCGGTTCAGATCCCACGGATTAATGGGCGTATGTCCGATGACATGCCAGCCGCCCGGACTTTCGAGCGGGTAGATTGCGGTCATGCTCGAAGCGATGGCGACCGACCCTGCGGGGACGCGAGCACGAGGTGTGGCTCGCCGGGGCGCATGGAGTTGCTCGGGCAGATCGCCAAGATAGGCAAAACCGGGCAGGAAACCCAGCATGTACACATGGTAATCGCGGCCGGCATGAAGTGCGATCGCTTCCTCTTCGGTAATTCCGGCGCGTAGAGCGACCTCTTCCAGGTCGGGGCCGGCATCGCCGCCATAGACAACGGGTATTTCCCAACTGCGCCCGGGATCCGGTGCTTCGCCGCAGACTTCGCAGAGCCGCTGAATTTCGCCGACGATCCTTTTTCTTGGAAGCTCCAGGGGGTCGTAAACAACTGTGAGCGACGACAATGCGGGTATACTTTCCCTAAGCCCCGGAAGCATTGATGCCTCCAGAAACTTGCAGACTTGAAGAATGGCGAGGCTGAGTTGCCTGTCATACTTCGGCCCGAAGTCGACGAGGAGCGCGCTTTCAGCGCAATCGGAAAAGGCGGGGCAAAGGCGCATCTGCAAGACCGTAGCGTTCAAACTCAAGAAAAGGCGAAACCGAAAGATCCTCTCGATGGTCCACAGGCAACACGACGGGGCAAGACGTCTCCACAATGTGTGGAAAGCCCGAGATAAGCTTTGCCTTCAAAAGTAACGCTTGAGATAGGTATGAGTCCATCGTGCCTGCCAGCGTTAGTTGAGAGTTTACCGGGGAGGCCATCTCTTCTACGTCACGACGATCAGCCGCAGTCGCGAGCAATTGAACGAGATTAATGGTGTTCCCCGTATCGTATGGACGAAGCAAGGTGGAAATAAAGCTCGTCCTTTCGCGGCGCTCCGGCATGTAGCGCGGGTACCATCAAGGGCCTACTGTTGGTCGGTGTGGAAGTCCAAAAGGGGCGCGTATGAATTCGTGCCCGGGGTCGCTGCGACATTTTGCACAAACGAAGCAAAGTTTACCAAGCTGAAAAAAAGAGCATGTCTTTACGGATAAGAGCTTCACCCTTCGAACTAAAGTAACATGAGTTATTGTCAATAGAATTCTTGAGAAGTTGCGTCTTTGTGATATACAGGATGTATTCCATGAAAATGCGAAAGGCAGACGATTGTGAAACAAGCAAATAAGGTCAAGGATCTCGGCTCAAAGCGCAAGCCGGATGCACGTTGGCTTGACAAAACAGAAATCCAAGGCAATTCCTACAAAACATTGGAAAGTTCAGCTCAAGGCCGTGCCAGGACCCCGCAAATGATTGAGGAAAAATTCGAAAATAACGAGCTTGTGGAATTCACGACTTAGATTGTTTCTGCCTATGTTAGCAATAACTCTGTAGTGGCTGGTGACTTGCCGAGCTTGATCGGGGACATTCACTCTGCACTCACCCGCGCGTCCTCGAATCTGATCCAGGCGCCCAAGGAAGAGCTCAAGCCAGCAATAGCGGTGAAGAAGTCGCTGACACCCGATTACATCATTTGTCTGGAAGATGGCAAGAAGTTTAAGTCGCTGAAGCGCCACCTGCGCACCCACTATAATATGTCACCCGAAGAATATCGTGAAAAGTGGGGCCTGGAGCCAAATTACCCGATGGTCGCTCCAAAGTATGCCGAAGCTCGCTCCAATCTGGCTAAGAAGATGGGACTTGGACAACGCAAGGGGCGTTAGTCGGGCCTCTTTCTCCTTGAGCCCGCCTGGGATTGAGTTTAGCTTCGCACGAAGAAGGCGAGGCAGTTTTTCTGTGGCGTCCATGGTCCATGCCGACGCAACGGAATAGCTTGCACTTGAACCTGCAAATCACCGATAGTTTCCGAGTCATGGTGATCGGTATGCCGAAGGCGGATCGGCAGACGGACATCGGAGGGGTGAATGACATCGGAACTGGCTTTCCGCGCGCAGCTTATCTTGCGCGAACAGCGGGAGCTGTACGAGTATTGGCGGGCGTGCGCGCAATCTCGCCCCATACCCTCACGTTTTGACATCGACCCCGTCGCCATTCCACATCTTCTGCCGGGCCTAAGCCTTATCGATGTCAGGGGGGCCGACCTGGACTCATTCCGATACCGCCTCGCCGGAACCAGAATGGGTGAAATCTACGGAGCGGAGATCACCGGCCGCGCGGTTTTCGAAATCGGTTCTCAGCATAAGAAAGATTACTGGCGTTCGGTCTACCGCCAGGTCGTCAACGAGCAGATTCCAATGCAAGGCGCTGTTCGCGGGCCAGCGGCGGGGCGCGAACATCTGCTTCTGCTTTGGTTGCGCCTTCCGCTGGCGGGCCTGACGGGAGGCGTAGAGCGGGTGCTTGGTTACGATGCCACGCTGCCTTGGAGCATGGCCCATTCTCCCATGAAGCCGACACACGCTCGCGAAGCTTTGCGGCGCGATAAAAGGGCTAAGATGTAAATTGCGAGGTGAGTTCCCGGCGTAACGGCCCTGGTTATGAGCCCGCAATAAAAACCACGAGATTCTTGGGGCCATGCGCACCCAAAACGATGGTTTGCTCAATATCGGCGGTCCGGGATGGGCCGCTGATCAGATTGACGGTGCGAGGCATGCGCCCTTCACCATAAGCCGAGCGCAATTTCGTCCAGCACTCTTCGTATGAGCCAGCGATGTCGCTGGCCAGCACCACCACGAAATGGTTTTCCGGCAGGAAGTTGAGCGTCGACGGATTTTCCGGGCCGGAGCTGAGAAACAGCGTTCCCGTTTCTGCCGCGCCGGCGAAAGCGTGGCTCAGTCCGACGGCGTCTGTGGCTTCCGCTGGCCCAGTCAAAACTTCGATAAGTCCGGGCTCGGCGCGAAGGCTATCGAAAATCGCGTCGCTCCCCACCCTCAGGCGCAAGGGCAAGTTGCTATCGCGCAAGGCGGATGCAACGGCTTCAGGAATAGCTTTGAGAGCGCGCACCCGAATAGTCTTCGCGCCGCTTTTATCAAGCATCGCCTGAAATAGCCTGCTGAGCTCGCCTTTTGGTCTTTGTGCGCGCTCAGGGATGAGGTTGGCCGCGTGGGTGCGAAGGCGAGAATGCACGACGCCGCGCCGCCCTGGCTCATCGCCGCGCACGCCAAGCTTCGCCCGTACGCGCGTCAGAACATTTTCCCTGGCATCTTTAGAATCAGCCATGACGCATCTGCTTTCGCTGGCGCTCTTGCCATTGTGAGAGGAACGTCTTCGGCGCGGGCGCTGGCAAGTCCCGGTGCTCAGTCCATCCGCGTGCCAGCGGAAGCTTGGAGAAGCGCCGCCTGCTTCCAGCAAACAGCGACAGAGCGCGGCCATGCAAATCCGCGGCGATCCGGTAAAGTGCCGGCCGCCTGGCCAGGAAAGCCCACGCCCGCAAAGCAAGTTTCGGGGGCGAGGTTGCAGACTGCTGAAGAAAGTCGCGCTCGCGCCAGTGCCGCATCATTTTCGGCAAGGGGATGTTCATCGGGCAAACCGCCTGGCAGCGTCCGCAAAAGCTTGAAGCGTTGGGCAGGTGCGCGCCCTCGTGGATGCCGATGAGCTGAGGTGTGAGAACGGCTCCCATTGGGCCGGGGTAGACCCAGCCATAGGCATGGCCGCCGACAGCGGCGTAGACGGGGCAGTGGTTCAGGCATGCCCCGCAGCGGATGCAGCGCAGCATGTCCTGAAACTCGGTGCCGAGCATTTCCGAGCGGCCGTTGTCCAAGAGGACGACGTGATAGGCTTGCGGGCCGTCCGGATCGCCCTTCGCGCCGAGGGCCGGTGGAAAAGGTGGTGTAGGTCGTGATTTCCTGCCCCGTCGCGGAACGGGCGAGCAGGCGAAGGATCGTGGATGCGTCTTCGAGCGTGGGCACAATCTTTTCGATGCTCGCGATCACGATATGCATGCGCGGCAGAAGTTGGGTCAGATCGCCGTTGCCTTCATTGGTCACGATGACGGAGCTTCCCGTCTCGGCAATCAGGAAGTTCGCGCCGGTGATGCCCACATCGGCCGCCAGGAACTTCTCCCGCAACATGATGCGCGCTTCGCCCACGAGATCCGAGGCCTGCGCAAGGTCGCGCCCATCGGGCAGGCTCTTATGCAGCGCGCGAAAATCCGTCTCGATCTGATCCCGGTTCAGGTGAACGGCCGGCGCGATGATGTGGCTCGGCGACTCGTGCCGGATTTGAATGATGTATTCGCCGAGATCGGTTTCGACGGTCTCGATGCCTTCCGCCTCCAGCGCGGCATTGAGCCCGATCTCCTCCGAGACCATGGACTTGCCCTTGGTCACGGACTTCGCGCCCGCGTCCCGGCAGAGTTTGAGGACGATCTGGCGAGCTTCCGCAGCATCGCGCGCCCAATGGACATGGCCTCCAGACGCGATCACTTTCCGTTCATAGTCTTCGAGGTAGATGTCGAGGTGATCGAGAACGTGGTTCTTGATCTCGACGGCGACGGCTCGAAGCTCATCGAATTCCGGCAACGCGGCGCGTGCTTCGGCGCGCTTGGCGATGAACCCGGTCTTGACGTTACTCAGGGCGCGTTGCAGCTGAGGGTCTTTCAGCGCGCGCGAGGCGTTCTCTTTGAAGTTCAGGGATGTTGGTTGCATCGCACTTCCAAGGGGAGATCGATAGCAACAAACATAAGTGCTGGAAGCAAAAAAAACCGCCCCTTTTTAACGAAGGAGCGGCTCTTTCTTTCAGCCGCAGGGAAATGAGCTCAAGAGCGGCGTTCGGGATTGCGCTTACGCTGAAGCAAGGACTAAGTTGATGCGCCACCTTGGCTACAGCTCCATTGCTGGCGCCGGATCCAAGAATAGCGATCAGCATTGTCCATGAAAGTATCTTTATTACTCTCCGTATAAGCCGGGAGGCAACAGTATACACTCCAGCCACGTCCAAGCTGGAGATGCGCCGATCAGGAAGCGTAGCGCTATACCGGCGTGACGGTTTTACCGCCCTTCCTCACACGGTAGTAGGCCCACAGAAGCCGCGCGGCGGCGCTCCGCCAGGGCGACCACGCGTCGGACATCTCGCGAAGATCGCGCGTAGCGGGGCGTGCATCGAGGGCGAAGGCCAGTCGCGCCGACTCTTGCAGTGCCACATCGGCGGCCGGGAAAATATCGGGATGCCCGGCTGCGAAAAGCAGGTAAACTTCGGCGGTCCAGGGTCCGATCCCCTTGATGTTGCACAGGGAGAGGATCGCCTCCTCGGCGCTTTGCTCTTCCAGCGCATCAAGATCGAGGTTTCCGGCCATCGCAGCCTCTTGAATCGCGCGCAAGGTGCGCATCTTTGGGGCGGAATAGCCGGCGGCGCGAAGCACATCATCGCTCGCCGCCGCAACCGTTTCGGCTGTGATTTCGCCCAGCGCCGCTTCCAGCCGGCCGTAGATCGCCCTTCCCGCAGCGACCGAAATCTGCTGTCCCGTCACAACCCACACAAGCCCCTTGAAACCGCGATCGAGCCACCGCACCGGCACGGCTCCCGCGGCCTGGCGCAGAGGCTCGAACATGGGATGTGCCTGTGTCAGGCTCCCGATATGCCACTCGAGGTCTTCATCGGAACGGATGAAACGCATCAAATCTGGGCGGACTCCACCTTCGGGCGGGCGATGGCCTCTTCTATGGTGCTTGTCAACAGGTCTTCGCCAATGCTGAAGCCGTCGTTCCGGGTTTCGACCGGCCCTGCGAGGCAACAAGTATAATCGAGGCCGAGGAGTTGCGACAGAAGCCAATAATCGAAGGTGGCGTTTCGGACGAGGCCGCGCGGTCCGTAGGGGCTCGGGAAGAACTCGATGATTTTCGTGCCTGGTTTGCACCAGGCGATGTGCGCCAGCCCGGCTCCGTGAGGAGCAATAACGATCTCGGCATTTTTGAAAAGTGCGACCTGTCGAGCGATGGGCAACTCGGCAAGGAGGGCGCGCTGGAAACCCAGCGCCTCCAGCATGGGCATGAAGCTCTTCTCATTCAACACGCGCCTGAGCCGGGCGTCGTTGCGGCTGACATAGATGCGGTTCCTGGCAACCTTATCCACCTCCCCGGCGACAAAGCCCCCAAGATCGCCGAGGCGCGCAAGACCCAAGGGCGATTGCAAAGCCCTGGGAATATGGGGAACGGGAATCACCGCCTGAACATGCGGAACACGCACGGCTTCATGCTGCGCCACCGGTACGATCGCGCTTATTCCATAATGTTCTTTGAGATAGTCGATGCTGCGCCTCTGGATTTCGCTCTCGGCGGCATTGACGATCAATCCCAGGCCCGGATCGCTCTTTCCGCTTTCCAGATAGGCCAGCAGCGGAACCATGGCGTTGAACAGCCAATGGAAGATGTGACCTTTGGCAGGCGTTGTAGCCATCAGGTTGAAATAGGGGCGATCATTCGGAAGAGTTCGGAGCCGGTGCGGGTGGGCGCGAAGCGCCGCAACCCAATTATGCCGCGGGCGAACCGTAAGCAGGAGGCCATCCTTGATCATGGCCCCCGCCCAGCCCGTCAACAGCACGTCTTCCACGGAATAGATGTGGTCGGTGAGCTGAAGCGATTTCGGAGCGGCGATATCGAGGGCGGCATACAGTTCGGGAAGCGCCGCCTCCACGACCGCCGAGGGAAGCGGGAAATCGTCGAATGCGGTGTCCCAAATGGGCTTCGATTCGATAGGCAGAAGCCAGCGCCGCTGCAGGGCAGGGAAAAGACGCGCCGCCTGGTCCGAAAAGATGTAGCGCAGGCTGCGCATCGTGAACTTGGATTTGTGAATGCGGCCTTTATATTGAAGTGAGACCATGGGCTTTCCCGGCGTTGTTGGGGTCCATAGGCTCGCAAGGCGGCTCGCGCAAGGGATTTCCGGCTTTTTCAAGCAATCCCCCGGCAAACGAACCGGCTCGCGGCTCCGCAACCTGCAATGGACGTTGGAAATGCAGAAAATGGGCTTGTGCCTAAGCCCGCATATGGTATGAAAGCGCATCGCGGGTGCTGTGCATCCGCAGTTCCCCGGTAGCTCAGTCGGTAGAGCAAGCGGCTGTTAACCGCTGGGTCGCTGGTTCGAGTCCGGCCCGGGGAGCCAACTCACTTTTAGTGATTTATTTTAATGTGTTAGAGTAGCGCACTTGCCGCGCAGGATGCTCTTGTCTGATTTTTTCGGCAAAAGCAGTTTTATCTTCTGTTCCCAAGGCTTTGATCCAGAAGCGTTTCTAATTCATAGTGGTTCTTGAATGGGTTCGACTTGAACATTGGGGTACGGCTACTTCTCGCGGTTGCAGCAATTCGTGCGGCTTCCAGAGGACGAGCAGACTCTTTAAAATCGCCCACAGGGGATCAGTAAATTCCCGCCTTTAGGCGGCTGGGACGGTATGAGGATTACAAAGGCAGGCAGCATACATCGAAGATCAGCAGCCCAAAGAACCCGACGATGATTTTAGGGTGCTGTAGCCGGCCCCTCGGGCCGGCCCAATCCGGCTTTAAGCCGTAAACCAAAATCTGATTTAGCAAGCCCTGCATCAGTAACATTGAGAAACGCAGAATTTATTTAAGAAAATAACTACTTCTTGCCCATCGGCGATGAGGGCGTTTTTCCGGACAACCTGTCGTTCTTGACCTTGGGTTCTCCCAAAAAGAACAGAGGGATCGATTTAAGGCGCTCGTCAGCTCCGGGGGCCATCAGTTTGAGCTTCACTTTCTCGACGTACCGGTTCTAACACGCTGACCCCGTACAAAAGCATGACCCCGGCGGTAGATACGACTAAAAAAGCGGATTGACAGCGGAGGGCCCGTTACAGAAGCGGATATCGGTGCGTTGGCGAAATGCTGACCTGATCGGCGAGTTGCGTCCGAAGATCGGTATAGGGGGACGCCTCACGGCATGTTACCCTTTCTGTTGCGCTTGGTGGGGGCTTACCGCGGGAGACAGGGCATGCAAAAAGCCACGAAAAAAGTGCGCATCACGCTTTGGCGACAAATCTTGGAATATGGCGACGTCGAAGTCACCGTTCCCTTGAACGCCAGCCTGGAGGAGATCATTCAGGCCGCGGTAGCTAAATACGAAAATACCGAGAACGAGGCCGGCTGGTATACCGATGGTGAGACGATTGGGTGGTGTAAGGCGACATCGAGGCTGGCTGGGACACCGATGGTGAGACCATCAGGTGGCGTAAAGACCTAGCGGGCTTGGAGGACATAGAGGAGGTGCGGCCGATCAGCGCCATCAAAGGCTCAGCGCTCCCCTCTGGCATCACGAAGAACTCCGCGGCCTACACGCCGCAATAGCCCAGCACGCCGGCGATTCGCTGCGCCATCTCCTTCGCCCGGGTCTCATGCTCCCGTCGCATTCGGCGGGAACAGAGCTTGCTTTGAGGATGCCCTGGCTATGGCTACTTTGCGGGCCGCGACGCGGGAATCCGGAGGATTCTGGGTGTGCCGGTCCAAGAAGCAAAAGAGGGCGCATGGAGCACCCGTGGTTCAGGTGATTTTTGATCTCCGAGGCTGCTTTTGACCCACAAACTTCGTTACGGTCTATGTTAAGATAGGTCCGGGCATGGCCAAGGTCCGCAATGGTGACCTCGGGGGGGACTGAATCATGGCATCTGCAGGTAAGACGCGGGGGAAAGAGGTGCACGAACAGGCTCCATCGCGCGTGGTCGTTGCCGGAGTCTCGCCGGAGGTTGACAGCGCGCAATTCCCTATCGAGCGGACGGCGGAGGAGAAGGCGGCAGTGGCTGCCGGCGTCCTCGACGAAGGGGAGCAAATCCTGGAACCGGCAATAGAGGCGCGAGGGACCGGGGCGCCTGACCAGGCTCCGTCGCTCGTGGTCGTTGCCGAAGCCTCGCCGGAGGTTGACAGCGGGCAATTGCCCATCGCGCCAACGGTAACGGTGGTGGAGGAGGCGCCTGCCGGCATCCTTGACGAAGTAGAGGAAATCACAGAACCAGCAAGAGAAGCGCCGGGGTACGGGGTGCATGACCAGGCTCCGTCGCGCGCGGTCATTGCCGGAGTCTCGCCCGAGGTTGACGGCGGGCAATTCCCCATCAAGCGGACGGTGGGGGAGGAGGTGGCGGTGGCCGCCAACATCTTTGGCGACGGGCATGATGTGATCGTGGCCGTGATCCGCCATCGTTCCTCCGGGGCGACCGAGTGGGATGAGGTCCCCATGATCTTGCAGGCCAATGATCGCTGGACCGGTCGGTTCACGGTGACGGCTCTGGGATGGCACGAGTACACGATCCAGGCATGGGTCGATCGCTTTCTCACCTGGCACAGGGAGCTGATGAAGAAGCACGAGGCCGGCCAGCCGGATCTCACCAGCGAGCTCCTGGAGGGGGCCGCGCTGCTATGCGAGGCGGCCGAGCGCGCCAACGGCCCCGATGCCGGCTGGTTGCGCAAGCGGGCCCAGTTCCTGGCGGGCGCTGAGAGCCAGCTGTCAAGGGTTCGGGCGGGCCTGAACCGCGACCTGGTCGAGCAGATGGCGCGATACCCCGACCGGCGCGCGGCAAGTACGTATGACCGGCCGCTCCGTATTATGGTTGAGCGGGAGCGGGCGAGATTCGGGGCTTGGTACGAGATGTTTCCCCGGTCGGCGTCTTCGGCCGCAGGCCACCACGGCACGTTTCGCGACGTCGAGGCGCGCCTGCCCTACATCGCAGAGATGGGTTTCGATGTCCTTTATCTGCCGCCGATTCACCCGATCGGACGGGCTTTTCGCAAGGGACCGAACAACACGCTGACGCCCGGGCCGAACGATCCCGGAAGCCCCTGGGCCATCGGCGGCTCCGAAGGGGGCCACAAGGCCATCCACCCCGACCTGGGCACGATCGAGGACTTCGATCGCTTCGTAAGGAAGGCGCGGGCTTTCGGCATTGAGCTGGCGCTGGACATCGCCTTCCAGTGCTCGCCCGATCATCCCTATGTTCGCGAGCATCCCCAATGGTTCCGCCATCGCCCTGACGGGACGATCAAGTACGCCGAGAACCCACCCAAGAAGTACCAGGACATCTACCCGATTGATTTCGAATGCAATGACTGGAAGGCGCTCTGGGCCGAGCTCCTCGACGTATTCCTCTTCTGGATCGATCATGGCGTGAAGATCTTCCGGGTCGACAACCCCCATACCAAGCCTTTCCGCTTCTGGGATTGGGTCATTACTGAGGTGTGGACCAGGCATCCCGAGACCATCTTTCTTTCCGAGGCGTTCACGCGGCCGAAGGTCATGGCCCGGCTGGCCAAGGGGGGATTCACGCAGTCGTACACGTACTTCACTTGGCGGAACACCAAGAAGGAGCTGACCGACTATCTGACCGAGCTGACTCAAAGCGAAACGGCTGAGTACATGCGCGGCAACCTTTTTGCCAACACTCCCGATATTCTTCCCGAGCACCTCCAGATCGGTGGCCGGCCGGTCTTCATGACCCGCCTTGTCCTTGCCGCGACCTTGGGGGCGAGCTATGGCATCTACGGGCCGCCTTACGAGCAGTGTGTCGGCACGCCTGTACGGCACGGCTCGGAAGAGTATCTCAACTCCGAGAAGTACCAGATTGTGCACTGGGACCTCGATGTTTCTTGGAGCCTGCGCGATTACATCGCCCGGATCAACGAGATTCGCCGTGAGAATCCGGCGCTCCAGTTCAACAGCAACCTCCGGTTCTATGAAGTCGATAACGACGCATTGATCTGCTACGGCAAATCGACCCCGGACATGACCAACCTGATCTTGGTGATCGTCAACCTGGATCCGTCTCACACTCACTCAGGGTGGGTGCGCCTCCCCGTGCACGATCTTCAGCTGGGCTCGGGGCCGGCCGCATCGTATCAGGTGCACGACCTGATCAGCGATGAGCGGTACCTCTGGCACGGCGAGACGAATTTCGTGAAGCTTGACCCCCAGGTCAACCCCGCTCACATCCTGCGGGTCCGCCGGAGGATCCGCACCGAGCAAGACTTTGACTACTTCATGTGATGGCGAGCTGGAAAGCCCTGGCAAACCATCAAGCACTCGAAGCAGAAGCCGGCGGCAATTTTGCTAGTACAGCCCGCAGCAAGTTCGCACACCGATGGCTGCGAGCGCTTATGCGAACTTGCTGCGGATAAGCTGTACTAGATTCAATATGTTGCTAGTACGCCTTATCCGCGGGAAGTCCTGTCGGAGCCAGCAGCATGCGGGTCAGGACGTCCCGCGGGGCGTACTAGCGTCACACCGGGCGGCCCGTAGAGCGGCGACACCTGGGAAAGGACTATGTGGCCAGCGATGATCATCATCAGTGACTTCGGACTTGCAGCAGATCGGCGAGGGATCCCACGACTCGATGTACGAGAAGCTTGGGGCCCACGTCCTGAACCTTAACGGCTCATCCGGCACCCATTTCGGCGTCTGGGCTCCACACGCCCGCGAAGTCTCCGTCATTGGCGACTTTAACGGCTGGAACGCGGGGGCGGATCGGCTCGAACGGAGGGGCGGGTCTGGAGTTTGGTCCGGCTTCGTTCCGGCGATTGGTCAGGGCGCGCTCTACAAATTCTCGATGATCGCCCGCGACGGCGGCTCGCGGTTCGACCGGGCCGACCCTTTCGCCTTCGCCGCCGAGCCCCCCCCGGGGACCGCCTCGAAGATTCTGGGACCTGTCACTCTACGAGTGGGGCGACGGTTCGTGGATGGCCGGTCGTGGCGAGCGTCAATCGATCACCGCGCCGATCACGATCTACGAGGTACACCTTGGCTCCTGGATGCGTGTTCCCGAGGAGGGAAACCGGCCATTGACCTATCGTGAAGCCGCCCCGCGGCTGGCAAAGTATGCCGCGGAGATGGGCTTCACACACGTCGAACTTTTACCCGTCTTCGAACATCTAGCCGCGGAGTTCTGGGGCTACCAACCAGCCGGCCTGTATGCCCCCTCGGCCCGGTTCGGCACGCCTCATGACCTCATGTTCCTCGTCGACACGCTGCACCAGGCGGGGATCGGGGTCATCCTCGATTGGGTGCCCGCCCACTTCGCCCCCGACTCGCACGGCCTTGCCGAGTTCGACGGCACTCACCTCTATGAGCCCGCCGCCCCCGAGAGGCGAACGATTCCGGTCTGGGGAACATATGCCTACAACTTCGAAAGCCCCTATGTCGTCAACTACCTGACCGCAAACGCCCTGTTCTGGCTCCAGAAGTATCATTTCGACGGCCTGAGGGTCGACGGAGTGGAAGCGATCATCCGGCTCGACTTCGCGCGCAAGCCGGGAACATGGCAGCCCAACAAGTTTGGCGGCAACGAGAATCTCGCGGGCGTTGCGTTTCTGCAAGGGGTGAACCAGAAGGTCCACGAGGACCACCCTGGAGTGCTGACGTTCGCCGAGGACGCGACGGCGCGGCCCGATATCACTGCCAGGTCGGCACGAAGCGGCGGGCTCGGCTTCGACTACAAGTGGGACCTCGGCTGGGTCCACGACACGCTTGAGGAGTACATGCCCCTGAAGCCAGCCGAGCGGCCGAAAGGCTACGCCAAACTCGTCTTCAGGATGCATTACGCCTTCCGCGAGAACTACCTCTTGCCGCTCTCGCACGACGACTCCGCGCCAGGCAGGAAATCGCTCCTGGCCAAGATGCCGGGGGACGAGTGGGAAAAGCGCGCCAACCTGCGATTGCTTTATGGCTACATGTTCGCGCTGCCCGGCAAGAAGCTCATGTTCATGGGGGATGAATTCGGCCAGTGGAAGGAATGGGACCATGAAACCAGCCTCGACTGGCACCTCCTGGAAAACCCGGTAGACCTACGGCATCCAGGCCTGAAGCGGTGGGTGCGCGACCTGAACACGCAGTACCGGGCCGAACCAGCCCTCCACGAGCTGGATTGCCGGACCGATGGCTTCGATTGGCTCGAGGCCGACGCCGCCAACTCTGTGCTCGCCTTCCTGCGTAAGGGCTCGGCAGAGCATGACCAGGCCCTGGTCGTCTGCAACTTCAGCGGTCAGGTCTTTCGGAACTTCCGCGTGGGAGTTCCCCGGGGGGGCTCTGGAAGGAGATCCTCAATAGCGACGCCACGATTTACGGTGGCAGGGGCCAGGGCAACATGGGGGGGCTCGCCCCATCGCCGATCGCCCACAACCGGCAACCGCAGTCGCTCCTCCTGCTCCTGCCTCCCCTGACCGTTCTGATCTTCAAGAAGGTTTCGAGATAAGGCGGCCATCACCCCAAGGCCCCTTCCCGATCCAGCTTCGCGATGCGAGCCCCGGAAAGTCCACGGACCATTCGAGGTCATGGAGCCATGCCTGTTTTCCTGGACCGGTCGGGGCAGGCAAGGCGCCTCGCGCGAGAACTTGATCATCTACAAGCCGCACGTCGGCATCTGCTCGCCCGAGGGACCTTCGAGGGGGGGCCCCATGCTGAGACGGGGCAGCTTCGACGCCCTGGCCCCCGATCAGGCTTTCCATCGCCCTGTGGCGGTCATGCTCGGGGCATGGATCGCAGGTCGGAATAGAAATCGAGCGTGCGCCTGGCGATGCTCGACCAGCTAAAATGCCGTTCGACCCGGTCGCGCGACTTAAGACCCATCTTCCGGCGGCGCTCTGGATCGTCGAGAAGCTGGTTAACGCCAGCTGCCAGGTCGTGAACAAATTGCGCCGGATTCTTTGGCTCGAAGTTCATGCGGCTAACCGCCTCGAACGGCACCAGCAATCCGGTCTCCCCGGGAATCACCACCTCCTTGATTCCGCCGACGGCCGAGGCGACGACCGGGGTCTCGCAGGCCATGGCCTCCAGGTTGATGATCCCGAACGGTTCATAGACGGACGGGCAGACGAAGACCGAGGCGTGCGTGTAAAGGGGGATGATCTCCTCTCTGGGAAGCATCTGTGGTATCCAGATGATCGGCGCGGCGGCGTCGCGGCGGGCCTGTTCCACCCGCTCTTCCATCTCGCGGCCGATCTCCTTCGTGTCCGGGGCCCCCGCGCAGAGCACCACTTGTACGCCCGGGCGGATGTACTTCACGGCGTCGACCAGATGAATGATGCCCTTCTGGCGGGTGATCCGCCCGACGAAGAGTACGAACGGCTTCTCGGGGTCGATTCCGTACTTGGCCAGGATTGCCTGATTAGGAGTTGGCTTGTACTCGCTCAAGTCGATACCGTTATGGATGATCCGCACACGGTCGTTGGACACTCCATAGAGGGAATGAACGTCCTCCCCCATCGCCCCGGATACGGCGATGACGCCGTCGGCGTTCTCGTAAGCGGTACGCTCGATCCACGAACTCGCTTGATACGCGGAACCGAGCTGCTCGACCTTCCAGGGGCGGTGGGGTTCCAGCGAGTGCGTTGTCAGGACAAGGCTCGCCCCGGTCAGCTGCTTCGCGAGACAGCCGGCCAGGTGGGTGTACCACGTGTGGCAATGGACGATGTCCACGCCCTCGAGCATCCCTGCCATGACCAGGTCCCTGAGCATCGTCTCCTGAAACATCTTGTGCCGGGGATCCTGGCAAGGCAGTTCGAAAGCCGGGTTGATCCCCCGCACGGTCAGGTTCCCGTCGCGGATGTCCTGGCCGCCGAAGCAGATGACCGAGACGTGGTGACGCCCTCCGTCTGCGCTGGCCAATTCCCGTGTGAGATATTCAACGTGGACCCCTGCGCCCCCATACACGTGCGGCGGGTACTCGTTGGTCAAGATTGCTATCCGCATACAAGACCTCAACATTCTGCGCCCGAGACCCGGCGCGGATAGGCTTGGGTTCCAATGGTTCGCACTTACCCAATTGCAAGCTTCGGTGGCCCTGGACCGGGTGTCAATGAGCCAATCGCCGCGCTGATGCCTCAAGGCTGGCTCCTTCAATGTGGGATACACTCGTGAAGATATTATGCGTCAATATCCCGGGCGGGGCGTCAGGCAAGGTTCATGGGGACATATGACATCGGTTCTCACAAACTGGCGAAAGCCGATCGGTGTCATCCCGGCCAAGCGACGCGCGAGCCGGGATCGCAAAAAAGTAGACGTTTCAATTTGTTACGATCCCGGATAAGGCTTCGCCTTTCCGGGAAGACGGCGCGGCAGCGATGCGTTGGCACGTCCGGCGAAAGCTTCAGTGCGGCGCGAAAAATGCGGACATCAAAAGCAGCCCGGCGGTGCAAATCGCGATGCCGTAAGGGAAAATCCCGCGTTGAGCCCACGTCCTGAGGCGTCGTGACGGTATGTAGTCGTGAACAGATGGCCAAACGCGCATTAAGGTGCGAGCAATCAGGAGGAGGCCTGCGAGAACTCCACCCACAAAGGTCATGATGATCAGGAAAGCAAAGGCGTCCCGAGCGCCGGCCCAAAGCATAAGAGCACTAATGAGCTTTATGTCGCCCGCACCCATGACGCCGGCAGCGAATACGCCAAAGCCCAAAAGTAGAGTGGCTCCCGCAACGATTATGTGGTTCGCAAAGCCATCCGCTGTCGCAAAAAGCCAATAATCGACAAAGAATAGAGCGACTACGATCATGGAAACGGTGTTGGGAATCTTCAGGCTTTTTATATCCGAGAAGCAACCATACGAGAGGGCTGCCGCGTACATGATCTTGATGACTATCTGGTTGTTTCCGGAATTCCAAAAGTGCGCTAAGTTCATCGGCTGAAGAGAGCCCTTGTTGCCAGTTGGATATCGAGAGGCTTGCGGAACAAGTCACGCCCCTAATTTTGGACGAGAAGTGGGCCGCCGATGAACTCGGTTAGCCCGCCTTCCCAGCCGCCGCCTTCCAGTCGGCAAGCAGAGCCAGGTTGGCGCAGACGAGCGGGTTCGTTGGGTCTTTCATTTGCGCTGTCAGCAGCGCATGTTCGGCGCTGCCAAACTCACCCTTCAGCATGTAGTGGTAGCCCAGATTGTTCAGCACGATCGACGTATGGCCGACCATCTTTTCGAGGACGTCGTAGGCGCGGTCCGCCTCCTCGAATCTCTTCAGATGATCGTAGGATGCAGCGAGACCAAGCCATGCATCGGCGTTCTGGTACCGCTCCTCGACGGCCTGACGGAAGAATCGCTCGGCCAGGCCATACTCGCCATTTCTGAAGTGAATCTTCGCCTTGTAGACAAGGGATTGTTCGGGGCCGGACTGGAACGAGGGAAACAGGATGACCTCACCCGTTGGGGGAAGAGGCGCAACAGGCAGAATTCTCGCCCATGTCAGCACAGCCCGCGAGTCCAAAGGCCACGATAGCGGCCGAGGAAATGATGTTGAAAGCTCTCATGCGTCCGACCTTCAGTGTAGGATTGCGTTTTTGACCCGGATGAACGCTGGGAGGAGAATGACAACGAGAATGACAGGGAAGACGAACAGGCCGAGCGGTAGAACCAGCTTCGCAGGAAGCGCGTGCGCCTTCTCTTCGGCTTTGATGAGCCGGCGCTCGCGCATCTCCTCGCTATAGATGCGGAGCGCGTCGGTCATGCTTGTTCCGAGCTGCTCGGTTTGCTCCAGAAGCGACGCCAGGGTCGCAGCTTCATCGACCTGAATGCGACGCGACAGATTGAAGAGTGCCTGGTGGAGGCTGCTTCCGGCTCGAATTTCGAGACTGCTGAGATAGCAGTGCGCTCCCAGGATTGGATAGGTCTTGGCAATCTCTCGGCTGAGCCGCTCAATGGTCGAGCGAGGGCCCAGCCCTGCTTCCGCGCACACGATCATCAAGTCGATGAAGTCCGGGAATCCCTCGCGGCATTCCTGGATCACCCGATTTTGGCGCATGACTAGAAACCGGTTCGGCAATAAGAAGCCGATGCAGCCCAGGAACGCGCCCAGCAACATGCTTGAACTGGCAGGAGCACCGGGGAAAAAGAAGCGATGGGCCAGATAACCGCCAACGGCGCCCACGGCAAGCAGGCCCGCGCGAGACGTCTGATACCAGAACACGCTGCCAGGGCCGAAAAAACCGGCGCGAAGCATTTCCCGCCTGAGCTTCGATGTTTCGCTTTCGCCGCTCGATGCGCCGCGCTCGACGTCGCTGAGCAGCGCGGATGTCGACAGAATGCTCTGATATCGGGGAGAGTTTGCAGTCTTGGACCACCCCTGGCCGGGGGCGACTTCTGGCGAAGCCAGCCCTTGATCCTGGATGGAACGCCGCTTCACGGCGCTTTTGGCGTTGAGATAGGCGTTGAGCCCTACCACGAAGAAGAAAACCGCGCCGAATGTGAAGGCCATCGCCGCCGCGAGGCTGCCAGTCGCCGGATCGGAAAGCGCGTCCATCATCACACGCGGATCCTCGCCATGCGATACATGACGTAATTGCCAAGCATCATCCAGAAGAACGCCCCGGCAAGGCCGGGTTTTATATAGGGGTGGTCCCAGACCTGACCGTAGAAGCTTGGGGCCACAAGCGAAACGAGGACGAACAAAACGAGGGGGAGGACGCTCAGAATGTAGGAGGAGACCCGGGCCTCCGATGTCAGCGCCCGCGCTTTTCTGCGCAGTTTGAAGCGGCTGCGAATAACGCGGGCCATGTTGGAAAGGATCTCGGCCAGGTTGCCGCCGGTCTTGGACTGAATGGAGACTGCGAGCGAAAGCAGTCCAAGATCGGGCAGGCCGACCCGCGAATTCAGATTGGCCATGGCTGTTTCCAGATCGAGGCCATATGCCATCTCGGCGGCAACCATTTTGAACTCGGCGCCGATAGGATCGGGCATATGCCGCGAGACGTTGGAAATTGCCACCGATATTGAATGCCCGGCCTTGAGGCTCCTGACTATTGTGTCGATGGCTTCCGGCAGTTGTTCCTCGAAGCGGCGCCGGCGGCCATCGCGCATGGCGCGCAAGACAAGGACAGGCAGCCCGATGCCGCAGGCGATGGCGCAGAGGATGCGGGTGAGAACGTTGAAACCCGTAAAGGAGGCAACGAGGTACGCTGTGGCAGCACAGGCCAGCGACATGAAAATGACGCCCGACAATCCCCACCGCGTCCCGGACTGAAGGATGAGCTTGTTCAGGGAAACGAGGGAAGTCGCGTAGTCACCTTCGCGTGTAAGGCTTCGGCTCCGGCGGATATCGAGGAGTTCGGCCTCCGACTTGATAGAGTCCTCATCCTGGGCCGTCAGCCGGGATTTGATACGGCCGCGACTGGCGCTCCATTCCTTGATGACGATATACATCGCAAGAACAAGCGTGAGGATCGCGCAGAAAACGAAGAGGGAAACCAGGTTATGGCTCATCATGGCTAGTTCACCGCGACTGCCGGATCGAAAAACGAACTCGGGATGCTAAAGCCTTTGACCTTCAGATCGTCGACAAACAGCGGCCTGACGCCTGTCGCCGTGTAAACGCCGCGCACCTGCCCGTCAGGCGCGATCCCCTGCCGGACAAAGCGGAACAATTCCTGCAACTGGATCACCTCGCGCTCCATTCCGGAAACTTCGGTGATGCTGACGATCCGGCGTTTGCCGTCGCTGAAGCGCTGCAACTGCACAACCACCTTGATGGCCGCTGTGATCTGGGTGCGGATGCTGTTCTCCGACATCGGCAGGCCCGCCATGCCGACCATCTGGGACAGCCGGCCCAGCGCATCGCGAGGCGTATTGGCGTGGATGGTCGCGAGCGAGCCTTCATGGCCGGTGTTCATGGCTTGCAGCATGTCGAAGGCTTCTTCGCCACGCACCTCGCCCACGATGATCCGGTCGGGACGCATACGGAGGGCGTTCTTGACCAGTTCGCGCTGGCGGATCTCGCCGCGGCCCTCAATGTTGGGGGGCCGTGTTTCGAGCCGTCCCACGTGAGGCTGCTGCAGCCTCAGTTCGGCAGCGTCCTCGATGGTGATGAGCCGCTCCGCAAAGTCGATATAAGCCGAAAGCGCGTTGAGCAGCGTGGTTTTTCCGCTGCCGGTGCCGCCCGAAATCAGAATGGTCAGTCTCGACTGCACGCACATCGCGAGCAGTTCCGCCATCCTGTCGCTCAGTGCTCCGAAACTCGTCAGTTTCGAAAGATCGTAAGGCTTGTCGGAGAATTTCCGGATGGAGACCAGCGGCCCGTCCACCGCGATGGGGCGGACCGCGACATTGATGCGTGACCCGTCCGCGAGTCGGGCGTCGACCATGGGCTGGGACTCGTCCACGCGCCGGCCGACGGCGCCCACAATCTTGTTGACGATGCGAAGGATGTGCGCCTCGTCCTTGAACCGCACGGGCACCAGTTCGAGCTTGCCGCGCCGCTCCACATACACCTTCTCGTGGGTGTTGATGAGGATGTCGCTGATTGTCTGGTCCTTCAGCAAAGGTTCGAGCGGGCCAAGGCCGGTGAGTTCGTCGAAGACTTCCTGGGCGAAGCCCTCCAGCTCTTTAGCATTGAGAAGAATGCGCTCGGATTTGACGTAGTCGGTGACGAACTCGCCGATCTGCCGGCGCAGGTCCTCACGTGGCATGCGCTCCAGCGAGGCCAGATTGAGATCGTCGATCAGCTTGCGATGAATGCGGACCTTCGCATCGATGAGCTGCGCCGCCATCGACGGGCCTTCCTCGTTCTCCCGCTTCAAGGCGGTGTCCGCAGGAACGGCGGCCTCGAGCGTCATCACCTCAGCCGGTGCTGGGGTTTGTGGTTTCGCCGGGCCTCTCATAAATCTGTTCAGCATCGATTGCCCAATCCTTGACCCTATGCTTTTGGGATCCGGTTTTCGCGGTCGAGAATTTGCAGGAGCTTCTTTTCGATCTTGCTGCCCGCCCGCAGCTCCGAAAGCGGGATACCCCGGTTGATCGCGTCGTCGACAATCCCGCTCACATTCGGAATAAAGCCGCCGAGCCGGGCCACGAGAATGCCCTCGGCGTCCTTCCTGGAAAGTCCAGGCCCCATCAGGGGCTCGTGGAACTTGTTGACGATGACCGAAACCTGAGCTTCCGGGGAGGCCCTGGCCGCTATCGCGTCCGTCATGGAGCGGGCCTGCCGCAAGGCGGGAATGGTGAAGCCGGTCACGACGAAGATGCGGTCCGAGCCCCAAATCACGTTATCGGTCCAAGGGTACCAGTTCTTGGGCAGGTCGATGATGAGATGCTCGAAGGCCTCCGAGAGAAGACCAAGCACCGAGGCCATCAGATCTCCGCCGACGTCGATGAAACGGCCGGGAAGGCGCGGCGCCGCGAGCACAGCCAATCCCGAGCGATGCCGCGTGAGCATGACGTCGAGCATTTGATGATCAAGGCGGCCTGAAACCTTCGCGAGTTCGGAAAGCTGAAAGGCGGGGCTGAGATCGAGATAATCGGCGACCATCCCGTCCTGGAAATTGAGGTCGACAAGACAGACCGCTCCGGGACGCTTCTTCCGGCTACCGGTAAGGAAGGCCGTCTGGATCGCCAACGTCGTGTTGCCGCATCCGCCATTGGCCGGAAAAAACGCCGTACAATGAGCGTGGCGGCCGCCTGCTTCTGCTGGCCGCGCGTAAAGAACTTTTTCGCATGCCCGCTGGATTTCATCCGGCTCGCAATCGGCCGGAAGCCAGTCGTCGACCTTTGCCCGCATAAGGCCGCGGGCAATAATCGGGTCGATGTGACTCGAAATCGCGATGACCGGCACCTTCAAAAAGCGCGACTTCTTCAGCCTTTCCAGCGGATTGATATCGAGGACGCCCCCTTTCCCGATGTCGACAACCGCGACATCGGGAAGCTCCCCGTCGCCGATCTTTTTCTCGATCTCGACGATGCTGCCGTTCAGATTCCGAAGGTTGAAACGGGTCTGCCCGGCAAAGCTTGTTGACAGGCGTTGCCGCAGGCCGGCGTCGCTCGTGATGAGAAGCACATCGACTTTGTGGACGGGTTCAAACGGGCCAGCCGCTGTCTGCGCTCCACGCCCGGCACTCTCAACGGGGACAGGGTCGCTTAAGGAGCGCACGTCTTCTTCGTTCGTCCCCTCATTCCTGGGGACGATAGCGATGTCTGCGATCCACGGCTGCACCTTCTGCACGACTGAGCTTCCCTATTGCTGCAGATCGGGCACGGGAGCGGGCGTGCTGGGAGCGTTATTGTTGTTATTGTTCGGCATTTGTGCCGCGAGATTGACCGGCGGGATGACCTGGTTGGCCTGATAGCGGCGCATGGCAATACTGGCGCGGTGTCCATCGAGATCGATCTTGCGGTTCTTCACGTAGGGCGGCCAGGGATCGATCATCTGGATGTCCTTGTTCACCTGGACGGCGTCGCCCGCCTGGCGCGTGACGAACTCTGTCGGATAGCAGCCACATCCTTCATCCCAATCCCAGCCCCACGCGCCGAGCCCTGCTGCGAGCGTGGCGAGGGCGCAAACGCGGGCGGCGTCCCCGATAAATGTCTTGCGAAGTTTCATGATAGCCCTCCTAGTTTTTCATCGGCGTCCAAGACGAAGGCTCGGGTACGTAATCGATGATGTGTCCGCCGACGAATTTTGGCTGGCTCACCTGGACTTCCTGCTGGCCGCCGAGGAAGAATTCCGCGTCGCTCGCAGGCCTCCTGTTGTCGAACGGCGTCGCGATCTTGTCGCCGGGCACCATTGGACGGACGAGCCGCGGCGTAACCAGGATGACGAGGTCCGTCTCTTTCTTCTGATACGCTTCGCTCCGGAACAGCGTGCCGAGCACAGGGACGTTTGCAACCCAGGGCAAGCCCTGCGTGTCCGACAGGTTCTGCCCCTGTAGGAGACCGGCGATCATGAAAGTCTGCCCGTCGCGAAGCTCGACCGTCGTGGTCGCCCGGCGGATGTTCAAGCCTGGGATGGAGACGCCATACATCGTGACAGAATTGGACGGGTCGAGTTCGCTGACCTCCGGATCGATCTTGAGATTGATCTTCCCGTCAGACAGCACAGTCGGAGTGAAGGCGAGGCCGACACCGAACTTCTTGAACTCGACTGACACCTGTCCGTTGTTGGACACGCTGGAAGGGAAGGGGAACTCGCCGCCCGCAAGAAAACTCGCGGTATCGCCCGATTGTGCGATCAGATTCGGCTCAGCCAGCCGCCGCGCAAGCCCATGTTCTTCCAGCGCGTTCACGAACACGTCTGCTTTCACGGCGCCGCTCAAGACCCTGCCGGCGATCGTGCCGTAGGGAATGAGATTCTGCGTCAGCCCTTGCAGATTGAAGATTGACGTGTTGGAGAAATTACCGCCTCCCGTCTCGAAGATGCCGCCGGAAAGTATGTTTGCATTGTTGGTGGTCGCTCCGATCTTCCCGGCAGCCCCCCATTGCACACCGATCCCACGATTCAGATCGCGATCGGCTTCGACGAAGCGAACTTCCAGCATGACCTGCTGAGGCGAGGCCACCGTCATGCCATTGGTGACATCTTTGGGCGCGAGTTGCTCGGCAAGCGTCAGAACCTGTTGCAACACCACGGCATCGGGCGCAACGCCGGTAAGCAGCACCTTTCCGTTGACGGACGAGACATGGATTTTCGAGAAGTTCGGGTTGCCTTGCAGCCGGCTGCGCAGAATGTCGAGATCATAGGTGACTTCGATGTCCACCACTCCGAGAACCTGCTTCCTGGCGTCCAGGAGAGACAGGCGCGTAACGCCAACCTTCTTTCCAAGGATGTAGATGCTCTGGTTGGTGAGAGGGACCACATCGGCAATCTCAGGGTCGCCCACAAGAGCGTCGCCGTAAGGAAATTCAGTCTGAACAGTTTCAGACTTGTGCAGGACGACTGGCACTTCGATGCGTTGTGTTGCGCGGCCCAGATAATAGCTGTTTAGCGACCTGCCATGACCGTTCGCAAATACCGGGGAATCTGCAGCCATAAACGACGCTGCCAATGCAACTGCATTAAGGAACCATCTAAGGCGCCCAGGCGCCTTGAAAAAACTAAGCATTGTGCCCCCCAGGAAAATCCTTCAACTCGTCGCCACTAACGCCTCCCCAGCCAACGCAAAGTACCGAAATCCTAAAAACTACTGTGGCGCGGGAACCCTGTATTCTTCCCGCTTTGCTGACCTGAAAATCGTCACAGGCATATCATCAGGGGTCTCCACCTCGTCCGGCACGGCCACGAGATCACGCGAATCTACGACACGGCCCGCGTCCAAGCCGTTGTCACCCCTGTTGAGCGTAAGAGAGAGCTGTCCGATGGCTCCTCCGAGTGTCAGCTTCTTCGCATCGTCCTCCGTCACTTCGAGCGTGACTGTCTTCGGAGGCGCTGCATCTGTTTTGCGCTGGGTCTGCTGGTCGGCAGCCAGCACTCTTATGTTTTTGATGAGAGTTTTTGTGTAGGGGCGATGCGACGAGTTTGCCTCTCCGTGCTCTGTCTGCGTCAGCAGGACGTCGACGTGATCGCCCGGCTGAACGAAGCCGCCGACGCTCGAGGTCTCGTTCACCTTGATGGTGACCCCATGCATGCCGGGATTCATCCGGCCGACCATGCTGTCCGAGCTATCGAGCAGGCGCTGCGCCAGGATCGGCTCGTTTTGGGAGATGGCCGCGGTTAGCATGCGATCTGCATCGCCCGCGAATATCTGATCGCTTGAGGTATATGCGCCTTTGGGCAAGAACTCTGCGGGAAACTGTACTTCGCGAACCATGTCAGGCATGAGCTTCTC
This sequence comes from uncultured Alphaproteobacteria bacterium, assembly GCA_963829495.1. GTDB lineage: Bacteria > Pseudomonadota > Alphaproteobacteria > Rhizobiales > Rhodomicrobiaceae > Rhodomicrobium. The sequence goes on along the minus strand of CAWHIT010000004.1, from coordinate 477,360 downwards.
GCCTGCCTTGAGGTCGCGGGCAGCTACAACGGCAGTTTGTGTTGCCTTTGCTCCGTTGCCCAGAAGCGCCGAGCGCACAAGAAGCGCCGCAATCCCTGCAAATATGAATGCGACGGCGAAGATGATAACCGAGCCAATTCGCATGCAAAACCTCATAGAAAATATGAATTAAGGGCATGGGCAGAAGCCGGTCGGATAGGGCTTCTGGCCCACGCTTGTTTATTAGTAGTTGATCAGCTTTGCTAAGTCGGTGAACGTCTTGCCGATACCGGTACCAAGAGCGGTGGCGCCGCCAATTGCTGCTACCGCAATGAGAACGGCAAGCAGGCCATACTCAAGCATCGTCACACCCTTCTCATCTTTCCTGAAGAGACGGATCTTGCTGATGATACTATTCATTTCGAACCCCACAGTCCTATTGTTAACGCACGACATTAAGGGCGCGGTGGCCATCAGATGTCGACTCGCGCCTGGGGTAGATAATACGTAGCGATCGGGCTTTGCATGCAATACAGCTATAATTGTACATTTTGCAGATAAAACTTTAAGTGGTAGAATTGCCCTGGACTGCAATTATTAATATGGAAAGCTTGTAAGTTGTCGCATCATTCCACGGCCTGGTTGTGCCGCAATCTGAAGTCGTTCGTGGGGAACTCACCTAGATGGATGAACTGCATCAAAAATGCGCGCGCCAGAGGCGGGCGTGCTTCATTAATTGCTTAGATGGGAAATACTGTCATAAATCTGCCATCTCGCGCATACAGGGCGTGATCAGGCAAGATATCGAGCCTTCAATACATAGACACTCTTCGACTAAGCGTGTGTGTGGCCTATATATCGCACGTAAAGTTTATCTGTGATATCATTCTGTGGAAGAAATACTGCTTCACAATTTCGTCTCAAATGGGTCAACAAGAAGGCGATATGTACAACGCTCCTCATCTATATTTAGTCCTACGCCGATTTGTATCAAATTGTAGGGTGGCCAGATGCGCGCAGTTCGCTAGGCCAGATGGTCATGGCCGGGCTTGACCCGGCCATCCATGATATCGCCGATAACCTGTTCCTGGATGGCCGCCTCAAGGGCGGCCATGACTTGTCCAAGCCTGGAGCCTTCTTTCCTCCGGCTCCGGACTCTCACCAAATAAAGCCGAGTTTGCCTGACGCGCCAACGGATCGCCGCCGCCGTCTTCCCGGAAAGGCAAAGCCTTGTCCGGGATCCGTACAAATTGAAGCGCCCATCTCTTTTGCGATCCCGGCTCGCGCTTCGCTTGGCCGGGACGACGAAGCGCGGCAGTCGCATCCGTTGACCTATAAATAAAGCCGAGATGGTCATGGCCGGGCTTACCCGGCCATCCAATAATCGCCGATAACCTGTCCTCGATGGCCGCCTCAAGGGCGGCCATGACTCTGAAGCCTGGAGCCTTCTTTCCTCCGGTTCGATCTCACCAAATAAAGCCGAGTTGCCCGACGCGCCACCGGATCGCCTCGCCGCCTCCCCGGAAAGGCGCAGCCTTATCCGGGATCGTAACAAATTGAAGCGCCCATCTTTTTGCGATCCCGGCTCGCGCTTCGCTTGGCCGGGACGACGAAGCGCGGAGCAGTCGCATCCGTTGGCCGTGTGAGATGAGCGAAGTTCGCTTGGCCAGATGGTCATGGCCGGGCTTGACCCGGCCATCCATGATAATCGCCGATAACCTGTCCTGGATGGCCGCCTCAAGGGCGGCCATGACTCTGTCCAAGCCTGGAGCCTTCTTTCGCTCCGGACTCTCACCAAATAATTTCTGTAACAGGCGCAAAATCGGAACTGGTTGCGACGCAATTTTTCTTTACGGCTGGGACTGTGCCGCGGTGCATTTCGGGCGACGCCCGCAGGGCGGGATGCGTTAGCTAGGATGCCTTCGCCAGACCGGCCATCGCCATCGTGGACGACGCTTGCCGCGCGCGGTTTTGTAAACATTTCGTTCACGGCGGCGAGCCTTCATACTTATGTGGTTAACAGAAGCGCGCCGGAATTATTTCCCGCCGTGTGTTGGTAAAAAATCTCTTTATTCGGCGCGAAATGGAGGAATGCCGCGCCTAAGGCCGGACAAAGGGAGCCTACTATAAGCCATTGAAAATGCTACAGTTTTTATTGTTAACAAATGACCCATTCAATAGAATCTAATGCCGGAATTTTTCCCTTTACTGGGACGCGCAAAAGTCCGTTAAATATGTTTCAAGATCGCAAATTAACGCTTGCGAAGAGCCGGAATGCACGGCGCAGGCAGCGGCGATGGCGTCCCGTTCTGCCATTTTTCCAAGCAATCTCAAGGGATTAAGCACGCTTAAGCTGCGTTAACCTGCCATCAAGGCGATTTCGCTGAAGATCTTTCAGAAGAAGGAATGCCCATTTGCAGGATGCCGCACGAAATGGACCATGCCACCCCCCGCGTCCGATTAAACGCACGATGCTATAGCCGAGGATTAGGAGCAGCAGGTCACGGCGGTGGCCCGAGGCACATAGTAGGCAACGGAATTGAATGTCACTCCGCCCGTGAGGTAGGTGCCCATAACAGGTGTAAAGGCATAGGATGCTTCAGCGACGATGATCGTTCCGCCTTGGCTGATGAGACCGGCGGGCAGTGTGAATGTGGTATTCTGTCCAAGTGCAGTCAGGTTTCCCCAGGCCTTACTCCACTGCACCGTCGCAGTTTTGGCGTTCTGAATGATGCTGCTGATGCGAAGGCCGCTTGGCGTCGCATTATAAGGCTGCAGAATCGTTGTCCGAATGTTGGCGATGTCGTTTGCTGCCACGGTGGTCATATTCGTTTGCTGGGACACCAGATCCGCCGCGGCTTGGGCCACCTGCACGTTCTTCCGGCTTACTGTGAAGGCTTCACCGAATTCCACCATCCCAAGCAGAATAGTGATGAGGATTGGAAACGCGATAGCCGCTTCGATAAGGACGGAACCATGCTGACTGGAAAGGAAGGTCCTCATGCGGCTTATCCTATGGCTCGTTCTGAAACACGGCAGCCGACTGGATGAGCCGGTTACCATCCGGAAGATTGCCGAGCAACGCCACACTCGCAAAATTGAAAAGCGGCCATTCATAGGAGGCTATCACCATCTCCTTCTGCGACGGGCCGCCCAGGCTGTAGTTCGAACCCGATGTGCATCCGGACTGGGTCGGATCTGCCGCACAGTTGAAACTCGTGACGGATTGGACCTGGAGCTGGAGCTTGCTGGTGCAGTCGGACAGGATGATGATATGACTGCAAATCTGCGTCACCATATTGGCCTGGGTGTAGCCGTTCTGTTGGGCTTGGCGTGTTTTTATCAGCCTGGATGCAGATACCGTTGCGTTATCGAGTTCGTAGCTGACCCAAAAGATTAGCCCCATTTCCAGCATCGTCAGAAGAAGCGCAAGGAATGGCACCGCAATGATTGCAAATTCGATGAGGGCGACGCCACTTTGATCGCGGCAAACCTTGCGAAGTGTCAGAATGTCTAGAGCTCTATGCATTTCTGGGCTCCCTGAAACTCAACGAGTCTCGACGGGAAATTCGTGAACTGCTCTGGCCCATGAGGCTCAGTAGCAGCAATTTTTAACGGATTCCGGCTAAACCGAAGCATTAGTATACACTCTATATCGATTCGCATTCAAAAGTCGCGCGATTGCATGGGCTCGAAGACTATGGTTCACATCATTCTGAGGAAGGTCGCTGACTTCAAAAGCGACACGAACGGCATCGTGCTCATTCTCGTCGCATTCCTGATCGTGCCGTTCCTGATTTTGCTGGGCATGGCCGTGGACGTGGGCCGTCTTCTTGTCGTCAAGAATCGGCTGTTTTCGGCGGTCGATGCTGCTGCGCTCGATTTGGCCAGGAATCCCAGTTTGACCAACGCAACAGCCGAGACGAACCTCGTCAACGCTTTTGTAAGTGCGGTCGTTCCTTCGCAAAACGGGGCAACGCTCTCGCAGCCAACCATCGTCCGCTCAAACAACAACATGACCGTCGACGTGACGGTTGCTGCGACAATAAATACGTCTTTTGCTCAGGTTATAGGCGTCAACACACTAACGACCACAGTCCACTCACAGGCGATGGCCGCGCAGAATTATCTGGAAGTCGCGCTCGTGCTCGATAACACCGGCTCGATGTCGAGCACGTATGGCAGCACAACCGGCATACAGGGCCTGCAGAATGCTGCCACGACATTGGTCAACACGCTGTTTGCAAACGATCCAACGGGGCAATATGTGAAGATCGGCGTCGTGCCATTTACCGATACGGTGAATGTCGGCACTCAATACTCCACCGCATCCTGGATCGATAACAGCAACGCCAAAGGATCACTATCCCAAGAAAATCTTCATGTCCCGGCGGGCACAGGGCTTATCAAGTTCGCGAGCAACCTGGCTTCGGCCGCGAAACAGTCATCCTGGGCCTGGGGCGGTTGTGTCCGGCAAAGAACTGAGCCATATGACCTTCAAGACGTGGCTCCCACAACCATTAACCCGGCAACTCTGTTTACGCCCTTTGTTGCCCCCGATGAGCCCGATTGCTGCACAAACGTAAACGACTCCAGCAGTACATTTTACAACAGCTATTTGAGCGACGGAACTTCCACCACTTTGTGCAGGAGTGGCATTCAATATCCTTACACAAATGCCACGGACGAGAGCAATGTTCAGATATGTGTCTCGAAATACGCCAGCCCCATGGTGCAAGGCGGCGGAGATGGGCCAAACGCCTTGTGCACGAAACAGCCGATCATCCGGCTTTCGAACGACAAGACAGCCATCCTGAACGAGATCAGCGCCATGACAGCCTATGGCGCCACCGTGATCCCGGCTGGATTGATGTGGGGATGGCATGTTCTGTCACCCAACGGGCCGTTTGGAGATGGTGTGCCTTATGCCAACAGCACAACCACCAAGGCGATCATTCTTGTCACCGACGGCTTCAATAACGTGCAGTTGAGCAACGGTTCCGGCGTGCCGACCACGACCAGCAACGGGTTCAATCAATCGATCTACAACGCTTATGGCTATGGTAGCGGACCTCACCTCAACCTGCTTTCGGTCCCGGGCGGCGTGAAGGAAGATCAGCCTGACTATAATCTCGACCAGAAGCTGACTACACTCTGCAACAATATAAAGGCTGTCTCCGACGCAAACGGCAATCCGGGACGGATCGTTATTTACGCAATCGGATTCGGCACTACAATCAACACACACGGCCTTAATCTTTTACAGACGTGCGCAAGCAGTTCATCGACCTACTTCTACAATCCCACCGGAGACGAGCTTAACACCACGTTCCAGAATATTGCCATTGGCCTCAACAAGCTGCGCCTTTCCCAGTAGGGACAAGCCTTCGTTGGACATTGGTCTTAAGCGCGACGCGGTCGAGATGACCGCCCGCTGGGAGATCGCCCATTCCCTGATCTAATCTCAACCGATTTGGCTCTATAGAAGCGTCGCTGATTCACGGTTCGCGAAATCAAGGCGATTGGCGAGTGTTCGAATGATGAATTGAAGAAAGCTGTTCGCGACGTTTGGCCTTTCCCGCTCAAGCCGTTTGAAAGCCTCCAGCGTCAGTGAATAAAGAACGGAGTTTTCGGCCGCAACCACCGAGGCAGTGCGGAGTGCATCACGGAAAAATCCCATCTCTCCGACCACGGTCTTGGTCTGCATGACCCGCAGTTGATGCAAGCTTTCATCGTCCAGCCTCAACGCAATTGCGACGCTGCCTTCGGCAACCAGATCGATCGTTTCAGCGCGGTCGCCTTGATGATATAGAATTTCCCCTTCCTTCACAGCCTTGCGCTGCAGATAAGGCGTAATAGCCTTCGCAGCCTCGGGACCGAGTTCCTGAGCGAGCCACGCGCCAAGCTGGTCACTGCTTGGTGCTGCGGGCATCTGTTTTGAAAGCAGCTCCGCTTCGCACCAAGCCATAGCCTCGTTCCGGCTGGCAAACGCCAAAAAACTAAGAACGCCCGCAGTTTGGAGCGTGTTGTTGATTGAGTCCTTCAAACCGCAGCACGCAAGGCAGGCTCCTCGTTCGATGCAAAGATTTTGAAGCTTGATGAGGCTGACAACCGCAGAGGAGTCCATCCCCGGAACCCCGGCCATGTCCAGAACGATGTATTCGACCTTAGACCCCTGAACGTCTAGCTGACGCCGAACCTCTGCAAGAAGCCGATCAGAGGACCCAAAAAACAAATAGCCAGAGACCCAATAGATATGAATGGCGTCGCCATAGCGCCGGAGAAGCCATGTCTGCTCTTTCTCCCGCTCAACGTGACTTGATATGGAAGCGGCGGTGGCGTGCCGCTTGATAGGACTGACCCTCGCGTAGTTGTACGAGAAAACAATGCATGCCACGACAATGCCGGAGACCACGCCCGCCATTGGCCCAAACCGCAAACAAATAAGCATAATCGCGAGAGCGGCGCCGAGGTCGAACCAATCGCGCTGCAGCCACGGTTGCCGAAAGGAGTCTATAAGCAGGACAAATCCTAGATACAGAGCAAGAGCAGCAAGCACAGGGATGGGTAACACATGGGCGATATCGATATGCAAAAGCACGGCAAGGCCGGCAAAGGCGGCAGCGAGTAGACCGCTCAGGCGTGTGTGGCTGCCAGCGTTGACAAGCACGCCGGTGACCCCGGAGGATATCCCCGCTCCGACCCCGCCGAACAGAGCGGCAGCCAGTGCTCCAGCGCCGTTGTACCGGAACTCTGCGTCGAGGTCGCTCGCCTGAGCGTTCATGACCTCCACGGTCGAGATCTTCACCACCATGGAGATCTGAATGACAATCACGACAGCCAGGATTTCCAGCGAATGCAATGCCAATGTTCCCCAATGAAGCCCGCTTCCGAAAAGCGTCTGAAATGGCGTCCACGATTGTATCTGGCCCCCCACTTCCAGAAATAAGGCTGACCGTTCGCCGGACGCAGTGAGATGGACAAGCACCAGAACAGTAAAGGCCGCAAGCGAGCCCACGACAAAGAAAAGCCGTTCGTCTCTCCGATGCATCTTCAAGACAATGAATATGACCGCTATTGCGATGCTGGCGCATAACTTCTCGGCGCTCGCGAGTGTCATGTCTCCGGCAAGGATCGAGCCACCGAAAGCGTGGCCAGTGGCGAGCGAAAGCCCTGCCATTATCAAAAGAACACCGGTGGCGCTCAGAAAGCCCGCAACGGCACTGTAGGGAACAAAGCGAGCCAGCCGGGCGACCTCGAAGTATCCAAGCACCCACATGCTTGCATAAGAAAGGACCCCGGTCAGCCACAGTGCGATCAGGACATTCGCGACAATGTCGGCGACGGAGCCTCCGCCCGCCTTCAAGCTACCGGCGACACCGGCCGCCAACGGCACAAGCAGCGCAACGGCTACCGAGTTGGGGGCATATCCGACGGGTCTAAGCGTCGTGAGACTTCCGCCAACCAAGCCAACAACCGCTGCCGAAATCATGAAACTCCAGATGAGGTAAGATGCGCCAGGCGCGATGTCTCCCTGGAAGATCAGCGCCGCGTAGGAGACGGAGTAGGCGAAAATCATCACCCCGCCGCCAATACCGGCCATGAAGTCGAAGACTATGGGTTTTGCTCTTGACCCTGCGACACCCTTCTTGTCTGTCATCAACGCTGAAATCGCAGCATCGTTGTTACGAGGTCTTGCCACTGGCCCTTCGTTCTGCGCCTCCGCAGGTTCAGACCCCATCCGCCCTCCGGTTGCCCGTCCAACAAGTTCCATCCCGGTAATGCTTTACTTTATGCGAAGGGAATGCGAAGCGCGATATTTGCAGATAAGGCCCTTGAGATGATCAAGAAACAAAAACTTTCAATGATTGAGCAGGCATGAATGCGTCGCCCGCAGCGGGCAATGCGAAACTTCCGCAGCCATAGGAAAGCAGGCGGTGAGTTTTCTGCGGGCGCAGATCGAGGTCAGCACCGAGCCACAGAAGACCACGGCCACGGCGCGCAACGTCTTGCGTCCTGTGATCTGGCATTCAGTGTCGGAGCGCTATCAGGGGTGATACGGACTTTGCGAATGGTGGGACGCCGCAACATGCTGTGCGGCATGGATATACATGTCGAACCGCCGACCCGTCCCGACTAATTTGGGTTTCGGCAGGACTTTCTCATGCTGGACGTAAAGCAGGATGAAACAACCGGCCACGTAACATCACGTGGCCACTGAAGTGAATGATCAACGCGTCCGGCACCTCAATACGCTCGGAGAAAAACCGGCCCACGCCGGTCGCCGTCAAGGGCTCGCTGGCTGATTTGTGATCTTCTCAATTCCATAAACCATCCCGCCTACGATAGCTAACCCCCCGATTGCCGCTGGTGGCACATCTGCGACCGTTTCGCCTTGCGGCGTTCCTTGCTGAGTTCCTTGGCCATTTCCTGGGGTTGCTCCAGCATTTCCAGGATTGGTTGTCCCAGCATTTCCGGTATTGCTTGGCTGCCGACCTGCTTGGCGCACATTTTGGCCTGGATTTGAGTTGGCGGGTTGTCCGGGATTTGGGTTGGCGGGGGTATTGCTGCCTTGTCCGTTTACCAGCTCATTGAGCGACATGCGGACAACCGGATCGATTGCCAAGCTTACTCCCACGAATGGAAATGCAGTTGCCGCGCCAACTCCCGGCATAAACGTCCCATCCCACCGGGTGTGCTGAGAGATTTCCCCATCCAGGCCGATAAACACGATCTGCCGGGGCTTATTGTGAAGCTGACAGGACCGGGCGAGATTGCATATTTCCACAGCGCCTCGGTGCAGCAACACGGCCGTTTCACCATTCTCGGCCACATAGACGTCGAATACCGTGCCTCTTACTCCGAGAGAGGCCGTCGGTGTCTTGATTTCGTATGCCTCTTTTTGCGCGACGCCGGTAATGAACCGGAATGCGCCCTGGGCGAGATTGATGGAGATCGTCCCACGCGATGCGCTCGCATCGTAAATGAACTTGTCGAGAACGATCCTCGCCTCCGGTCCCACGGCGAATTTCGTCCGATCAAGAAGCTCAATCTGCGCGCTGGAGTCCGCGGCCGTGATGATGACCTCGTCCTGATGGACATCGGAACCCAGGGTCAGCGGTTTCTTGTTCGCACCGCTTTCGAGAGTGACTTCGTTTTTGACGGCGACTGTTCTGCCAATATCCGGCGTTGAAGCAGCGCCATAACCCGGAGCGGCTACGAGAAGGAGCCCGAGAATAATATTGCGAAACAATAGAGTGGCTTTCCAATTTGATTCGATAATAAAACGCTAACCTTGGTGACATCCCGTGTCCACAATCTGACTCAGGGAGAGGAGAAAACCGTGTAGGCTGTGGCTTATTCGGTACGATGCGCGTTCGCTGTGAAATCCTGCAGCCAGGTGTTGGCTACAGATACCGATAGCACCACGAAGATTGCGCATAAGATTGAAAAGTGCCGAGGCGTAGCTGAGCTCTTTTATAGGCCCTCTGCATCAGCGAATGGCAGAAACCGGGGAAGCGTATGACGAGTTCGAGGACGTTCGATGACGTTTTCTGGTCGGAGCTCAGTGAGGAGGAGCAGCGCGAAATCAAGAGCGCAATGCGGGTTCGTAAGGTCCTGCGCGGCGAGCGAATTATCGAGCAGGGCGCCGAAGCTAACGCGCTGTATGTGGTCAATTTTGGCCTGTTCGAGGTGAAGGGTTTCGACGGGCAGGTCGTGACTGAGATCGGCGCCGGGCAGCTGATCGGCGAAATTGGATTTTTCGCCAACGCCCCAAGAACAGCCTCCGTGGTCGCGGCACGGAATTCGGAAGTGCTGGAAATAGATCGTATCGAATTTGACGCGCTTACTGCCCGCCATCCTGAAATCCAGCGCGCAGTGACCCGAGCGCTCGCGCGGCGACTGGTGAGGCTTGCTTCAAGGATTGTTGGCAATCGCGGCCGCCGCCCCTACAGTTCGCCACGCCTGGCGACAATTGTACCTGCCGGCAACGGGCGACTCGGCAGCGTGTTCCTGGCTAAGCTGCGATCGGCCATCCTCACGCTCGGCGGTGGGTGTTTCCTGACCAGGGAAGATGCGGCTCGCCAGTTTCCGGAGGAGGATCCTGATCCGCATGCGATGTCGAGCTGGCTCGCCGAAATCGAACGCTCGCACGACCTGGTGCTGTGTATCGCCGACCGTGAGTTGAACAGCTGGACCGACCTCGCACTGCGCTCGGCTGACCAGGTTCTATTGGTTGCCGAAGGCGAAGCTGCCGATCCAAACCCGGCGGAGCGCCTCGCGTTCGCGCTATTCCCGCCCGACCGGCGGCGCCTTCTCAAGGTCGAACCTCGCCGCTCGGCTTTTGGCGCGCCTGGCGCCGCGTGGCGGGATAAGCGCGAGGTGTTTATGACGCACCACCTCGCGCTGCAAGACGATGAGGATTTTCGCTCGGTCGCGCGTTTTCTTGCGGGTCGGGCGATCGGCTTCGTTGCCGGAGGCGGAGGCGCCCACGGGCCGGCGCATGTCGGCATCTACCGGGCGTTTTGCGAAGCCGGGGTCGTGTTCGACATCCACGGTGGCAGTAGCGTCGGTGCGGCCATGGCCGCACCCTTCTCCTTGCTGAAGGAGCCGGAGGACATCAAGGCCCAGACGCAGGAGATGTTCGTCGAGCGGGCGGCGCTGAAGCGCTTCAACATTCCGCGTTACGGCCTGCTCGATCATGAGGTGTTCGACCAGGAATTGCGCCAGCGCTATGGCGCCCACCCGATTGAGGACATGTGGAAACCCTACTTCGCAGTCGCCACCGACCTTTCGACGTATTCGATGCGGGTGATCCGCCAAGGGGCGCTTTGGGAGGCGATCAGAGCATCTTCGGCCATTCCTGGGGTTCTTCCGCCATTTTTCGACACTGAGGGACATATGCTGGTGGACGGTGAAGTCGTTGACAATGTGCCGACCGCCGTAATGACGTCGCTTAAATCCGGTCCCAATCTGGTTGTCGACCTTCGGCCGAAGAACCACTGCTTCTTCAACTTCGGCTACGCCACCATTCCGGGCCGGCGGGCGCTCATTGGTCGATTGCTCACGCCCTGGAGCAGGAAGGATCGTCTGCCGCGCTGTCCTGGCCCCGCCAGCGTTATCCAGCGCAGCATTTTCGGGAACATTCGCGACCAGTTGAAGCCGAAGCCTCCGCTCGAGCTGACACTTCAACCCCCGGCGTTTCGCGGTTCGAGCTTCATGAACTGGGATCAAAACGCCTACGTGTTCGACGCCTCCTACGAATGGGCGAAGCTTCAGATCGATAGCCTGTTGGCTGCGGGCGATCCGGCTTTAACTGCTATGCTGGCCTATTCGAAGCAGTCTGAAGCTTGCCGAACAAGTACCAGCGATCTGCCGGTTGCATCGATCCCAAACGTCTAGCGCGGCGTGCGCAAAATCGGGACCGGTTGCGACGCAATTTTTCTTAACGGCTGGGACTGTGCCGCGAAGCAATTCGGGCGGCGATCATGGCGAACGCCCGCGAGGCGGATGCGTTAGGGAGCCTTCACCAAACCGGCCATCGCCATCTTGGACGACGGTCGCTCGCCAAGTTGTGGTAAACATTTCGTTCGCTGCGTCGAGAATTAATACTCTGTGGTTAACAGAAGCGCGCCGGATTTATTTCCCTCCGTGTGTTTGGTAAAAAATCTCTTTATTCGACGCGAAATGGAGGAATGCCGCGCCTAAGGCCGGATAAGGGTGAGTTACTGTAACCCACTGAAAGTGCAGTAGTTTTTATTGTTAACAAATTGACCATTTAATAGAATTTAATGCCGGAATTATTTCATTTACTGGGACGAGCAAAAGTCCGTTAAATATGTTTTTGCATCGCGAATTAACGCTTGCGGAGAGCCGGAACAGCACGGCGCAGGCAGCGAGATGGCGTCCTGTTCTATCATTTTTCCCTTCGTTATCAATGGCGTGAGCGTGAATGAGCTTTTGTTAACCCGCCGTCAAGGCGATTTCGCTGAAGATCTTTCAGAAGAAGGAATGCAGACGAAAGCGTCAGGGACAAGTTGAAAAGCAGATGCCACCATTTGCAGGATGCATCCAAATGAACCACGTCGCTCGCGTCCGATTAAAGGAATGATGCCCTAAATGTTTGACTGAGCCTGCACGCGTTTGTTTCAACTATCAGTTTCCCAAAGACCATGGCCGAACTGACGGCCATAGCCCTCAGTTCTTCAATTCAACGCTGCTATCAAATCAAAACCAGCTTGAGATATAAAACTATGCTGCTCAAAGTTGAAATACTAAGAAAGATGATAGAATGTTTTATGTATTTAAACTTATCATTGCAGATCTGCGCTAAAGTTTTTACCTGAGAGGCTATTCGCTTCATACGATCGGAGTGAGTTTCGACGGTGATCGAATGAACTATTAGGTTTACATCTGCATTGGCAATATCAGTCCATGAATTGTCTCTTGATACCTGGCGCAGCACCCTTGGAATGAATGCAAGCATGTTTGCCACGAATGAAATAAATAACATTACCAGGGTGAAGACAAAAAGCCACTTAGCGGAATTTTCTGTAAGCCGGGCAAGAATTTCATTGCTCTGCATAATGCTGGAAATACCCGTGATAAGAACTCCATGGAGCAGCGCGATGTACCCACTTTTTTGATCGGCCAAGTGGATGTTGCTCGTGAATAATGCCCGTTGCTGAACAATATATTCGAGGTCGCCAATTGCTTTGTGGGTAGGTGTTAATAGAGTTCTCTGATCTTCAGTATCATTGTCCGAATCTGTCCCGAGAAGCATTTCCATACTTCATCTTCCAGTCTGGCCTGATTGGGGGGCGGCGAAGCGTCAGCACAACGGCTCCATAACAGGCAGGCGCTTGGGTAGCGTCACCCAACCAAGGAGGCCGGTAAAGTACTCGAACGATCATAACGCAGCCCCTGTCAGGGGTTGAGCAAGCCCCCAACTATGCCTCAAGGTTGGTTTCTGTCCAGGCCTTTCCCGCGAGGACAATGCGGAACCTTATGCGTCAGGCCACGATCCGCTGCTTTCCTTCCTGCGCCGCGTATCATAAGCTGCGATCAGAACCTACCTGTATGATTGGAAAACAGGGAACGGCAAGCGGCTGGCACATCCTCCGATGTCTTTTCTTAAGAAGGTCCTGCCTGCATCACGCATTGCCGGGCTGATCATCATCGCGGCTTTTACTTTGTTGCGCTTCTGGGATCCGCCGCCAATCGAAATCGCACGCAACTTTCTATTCGACTTTTTTCAGAAAGCGCATCCACAAACAGCCGGAAACTACCCCGTTGTTATCGTCGACATCGACGACAAGAGTTTGAGCGAAATCGGGCAATGGCCCTGGCCCCGGTCGGTTATCGCGAGACTGGTCACTCGTATCGCCAAGGATGGCGCCGCCGTAATTGGATTTGATATCCTGTTCTCCGAGAAGGATCGCTTGTCTCCTCACGAGCTTGTGAATGTCGTTCCATCCGGCGACGTGGATTTGAAAAGCAGGCTTTCCGCGCTTCCAGATAACGATGTGCTGCTTGCGGACGCCATGAAGCACACTCGAGCGGTTCTAGCACGCTCCGCTCTCTGGGCCAGGCCAGCTGGTGAGATGAAGCCCGGCGGAATCGCCTCGAAGGCTTCCATCGCAACGATAGGCGGCGATCCGAGCGAGGATCTTATTCATGTCGTCGCGCCCTTGAGAAACCTTCCCTTACTCGAGGATGCAGCGGCCGGGCTTGGAATGTTGACAGCGCGGCCTGAGCGCGACGGCGTATTAAGGCGGGCGCCCCTCGTGCTTTCGGTCGGTGACGCCATCGTTCCCGGTATGGCCGTCGAACTGCTCCGCGTCGCGTCTGGTGCGTCCACCCTCGTCGTGAAGCGCGATGAGGCCGGCGTTAAGAGCGTCGTTGTCGCTGGTGTCGAGATACCGGCAGACCGCGACGGGCAATTGTGGGTCACGTTCACGCCGCACGATTCCAAGCGCTACGTCTCCGCAGCGAATGTCCTTGCAGACGATGTCGACGGCGGCCTCTTCGAGGGCAAGATCGTGATCATCGGAACCTCAGCTGCTGGCCTGTTCGATCTCAAATCGACACCTATCGAGAGAGTGATCCCAGGCGTCGAGATCCATGCGCAGATCATCGAAAGCATTCTAAACGGCACCACGTTGAACAGGCCCAATTTTGCATTGGGGCTGGAGATTATACTTGCGGTCGCGATTGGCACGGTCTTTGTCGTGGCAGCCCCTCTCGTTGGCGCTTCAGCAAACTTGTTGATTGGCGCAGCCATCGCAGCCCTTTTGGCCGTTAGCTCGTGGTATCTCTATACCGCTCATCGCCTGCTGATCGACATATCCTTTCCCCTCGCGTCGAGTTTCACCGTTTTTCTCGTCATGACCTTCATGAACTATCTGCGTGAGGAAAAGCGCCGCAGCCAAGTGCGTGCGGCGTTCCGCCAATATTTATCTCCGGACCTTGTCGAGCAATTGATTCGTGAACCGGGCCGTCTGATCCTCGGAGGAGAGACGCGGGAGATGTCCATCCTTTTCAGCGATGTGAGAGGATTCACCTCGATTGCGGAGACCTTCAAGGACAATCCCGCGGGGCTGACGGCTCTTATGAATCGCATGCTGACCTCGCTCTCCTATCCGATCATTCAACGCCGCGGCACGATCGACAAATACATAGGCGACGCCATCATGGCTTTCTGGAATGCGCCGCTCGATGATCCCAACCATGCCCTGAATGCTTGCAAGACGGCCTTGGAGCTTCTCACCCGCGTGGATCAGCTGAATGCGGAGCGCAGGCAGGAAGGGCTTCTCGCTGGAACACCGGTCGCGGACATGCAGATTGGCGTCGGGGTCAGCTCCGGCCTCAGCATGGTCGGCAACATGGGGTCCGACATACGCTTCGATTATTCAGTGCTTGGAGATACTGTGAATTTTGCCTCGCGGCTGGAAGGGCTAACCGCGCAGTATGGGCTTCGGATTCTCGATTAGCTCAGAAACCGCGCGGCGGTGCATGGATAAGCTTGCGATCATCGAAGTCGATCGAGTGCTGGTGAAAGGAAAAAAAGAGGCGGAAACAGTTTATACGATATTGGGCGGCGGTGAACTGCTGCAGCAGGAGCCATTCACACGCTTCCAAAGCACATTCCATTCCATGATTTTTCACTACCGCGCGGGACACTGGCCCCACGCTCTCCAAGACCTTGAGCGTTGCCGGGAGATGAATATGGCAGGGATGAGCAAGCTGCTGAGCGTTTATTCGGCCAGGATTAAGGGGTTTTTGATAACCCCTCCTGCCTCGGATTGGGATGGCGTGTACAAGGCTTGGGTCCCTGCCGCTTGAGTGCGAACGCGTTCAAGCTCGATTGGGCGACAAACACATGCCAAAGGATTAAAAGGCCGAGCCCGACTTCCTTCGCTCCCTGGTAGCCCTCGACTGCTTGATCCTGATGAAGATGCGATGGCTGTAACCGTCTGCGATCAGCGCGTCGCGTTGCAGATCGAGCACCTGCGCCCATCCGCCTTCGAGACCCGCATGTGCCCGATCAGCATTTTTCTACCTGTCACTTACACGTCGCTCAAAGGCCGTCGACTGCCCATCGGCAGGCGATCTCCCTTCAGCAATGCCCGCGCTGCCGCTCTGTTTGTCAGCCTACTGGTGCTTTTGATGCATCTATTCCCCGCCATCTTAAGCTTTCCACGCGAAGGCCGTTGCATGTCAGCTATGCAGACAATAGCTTTAGCTAAAGCAGGGCACTAAACTCTGAACGCGTTCTGCCTGTTCATCTCAAGACGTATTGCCCGGATAAATTGCCCGATACGAAGGCCCCTAGCCATCTCCATCGCTAGGGGCTTTTGCTTTTGGGCACGCGCCGCCAACACTGGGTTTATCGAACTCAGTGCTTAGTCGTCGAACTTGTAAAGTACCGCCACCCCGGTCGACGAGGCGTTGGTATACGGTTCCGTTCGGCCGCCACCGTTTCGATTGCTTTCGGAAGAACTTTCGACAACTGCGCCGCCATTTCGTCCGGCGACATGCCGAGCTGGCCGCCAAGCTGCTGCAGTGCCACAAAACCCAGCGCCCGATAGATTTGAGCGCCTGAAATAGGGTGGTTCTCGCCCATTCCGACCCACGATTGGACGGTTGGGCCAAGGCCCTGCTCTTCGAACTGACAGATTACGCCTTTCACACCGCCCTGCTTCTGAATAAAACCGTTCACGACGCCCGCTAATGCGGCGCTGGCATCGGCGCCGTTAAGACAATACGAAAGCCCCATATCGACCTCCTCGTTTTGGATAAAAAAGCAATAACAATCAATGTCTCAAGAATGTCTTGAGGTCTGCTCTCAAGCTACATTTGTTTGCAGACACAGAGGCCTGTTTGCCACGGCTATGGTGCTCGCCCAGCGGGCGGCATCTCATTTCCCGCACGCTCTCCCGATCCCTCGCCGAGTGCTGCCGAAGGAGAGCGTCTCGCTTTCCCCTCCGCGAATTTCATACGATTACGCCCCGAATTGTAAACGTGTAGACCTCTCAAACAACGTCGCGTTATATGAGACGGTGTAGGTTAGAAGCTGAAAGGCTCTAACGCTCGGGAAGTCATGGGGTTTTGGGGAGGGGTGATGTCATTCGCAGAACAGGTGGCCGTTGCTGCCAACATTGCGCAGGTTTTGGGTGCAATCGGAACTGTCGGCGGCATCTTCTATGCCGCGGCGCAGCTAAAACAAAGCGCCAGCACAAGTCGCGCGGCCTTCCTTTCGCAACTGGAAGACATGTCCCACGACTATGACGCAGTTCACGCGAAGCTGCGCCCCAAGGGTGCGTGGACGGGACAGGAAGCCGGCCCTGCCACTCCCATAGAATGGGTGCAGGCTGAAGACTATCTGGGCTTCTTCAAGCACTGCGAAATTCTAATGCGTCAAGGCGCGCTTGATCCCAATATCTTCTGGTCTCTTTTTGGCCATCGCCTCCTGAGCATCATAGAAAATGAAGTCATTGTAAAAGAGAAGCTTATAGTAGAGCGCGAGGATTGGCGATTATTCTGGGGGTTACTCAGGAGATTTAGGCTGACACATCTTGTCCCAAGAACTGCCTTCGAAGCCGAAAATGACAAAGCACATGTACCGCAATGAGTTACGCCCGTAGATCCCTGAGCAGCTTGCGCCTGAGCAATAAGTCAATGGATAGCGCCCGCCCCCGCTTCCATCATGGCGGGCGCTATCTTACGAGCGATAACCAACCGAATTTTGAGAACGCACCGCGCGATTGAATGACATCGCCATGCAGTTGCGCAACGCCCAGAAGCCGCCGCCGGCAGCATCTTGGGCGTCATTTTCGTAGCTGGCGGCCATCGGAGGCAAAGAGGCTACACCGAATAACGCATGTCGCATTCGATCGGATGCGGCATCATCCGGGAGCGATCTATGATTTCCGTTGATGAACGGCCGCGAGTCCTTTCCAATCTTCAAGGTCAAGGTCCGGATGCTCGCGCCGGTACCGGTTGTAAAGCTGGATGCAAGCTTGGTCCTCCAAAATGTGAACTTGGACGCCCTTCCTGCGCAGCAATTCTTCGTTCCCCTTAGCATTCGTGATGTCCCCAACAACAAGACGATCGAATTGTCGCATGTAAAGAAGCGTTGCACAGACATCACAAGGGCTAAGCGTGGTATAGAGAGTTGTCTCGCTGAAATCGTGTCTTCCAGCATCCCTAATTGCGGAAGTCTCCCCGTGATTGTAGGGGTGATTTTCCTGCACGAGGGTATTATGCCCTTTCCCTATGATTTGGCGTGTCTTGTTGTCGATGATGACCGCGCCAATGGGACAGCCGCCCTCATCAAAACTTTTTTGAGCAAGCCAGAAGGCGATGCGCATGAAGTTCTGATCGATCAATTTTGTAAAGAAATTGGCGTCTACTACCGATGGAATACTGCGCGTGGGGATGTGAGCGATCGCGTTGAGGACGTCGTCATTTACTTCGGTGTTATGGTTGATTAGCGTTCCCATAGGGTCATCCCCTTCCTCGAAGGCTGTATCTAGGCTCAGGACTCATTAGCGCATATAAAGGATGAAGCTGGTGGCGATGCGCATTCATATGGCCAAACATTCGACCGTCCACAAAGTCGTATATTTCGTCCGGCATGGGGAGAGCGAGGCAAACGTCGCACCCGTGTTTCAATCCCCGGATTCGCCGCTGAGCGAGCGGGGACGCCACCAGGCACAGCTGATTGGCGAGCGGGTGTCACAGCTGCGGTTCGATGCCCTTATTTCCAGCCCCTTTGCCCGCGCCAGAGAGACGGCGCAGGTGATTGCGCAGGCCACGGAAGCAGACGTCCGGCGCCGCGTTGGCGGCTTTTCACCTTCAACGACCACTCGCATCTCTGGTAGGGGAGGCTTTGCGGGTTGGTCGCCGGGCTCTGTCCTGCCTGGCCTTGTACTGTCCGCTTGTCGAATGATGGTGACGTCTATGCTCTCGTCTTCCGGCGCGGGGCGGTCGAGGACGTGTTCAGTGCCACGGCGGCGCGAATGAGCGCCTTCAACGCCTTTTCATCAATCTTGTCGCCCTCATGGAAATCGATGGCGCGCCTGGTGTTGCCTTCGAGGCTGGAGTTGAAGAGGCCTGAGAGGGTCCTCCAACGAGGCGCCCTTGGCGAAGGTCATCTTCACGACATTCTTGTACGTCTCACCGGTGCAGATTATTCCGGCGTGCGACCACACCGGAACCCCGCGCCACTTCCACTCCTCGACCACTTCGGGATCGGCCTGCTTGATGAGAATTCGGATCCGAGCGAGCGTCTCGCCCCGCCAATCACTCAACTCCTTGATTCTCGCATCGATCAGCTGAGAGGGAGAGTTCTCCTTCCTTCCTTCGAGTCGCTCTTCCTCATACTTGTTACTGCTTTCTTCATGGTTGATGTTCGCCCGTCACTTGAGTGCTACATCAACCGGATTCTTAAGAACGATACCTGCAAACTCCACTCCTCGGCCAACACCTCGCCCTTCTCCCCGGCCGCCCGCTATTGCAATATTTCCTTCAGCGCCGCCGCGGCGCTCTCGGTCGTATTCTTAAAGTTGAGCCGAAGACCTCTTATGAGCGCGGCCAAAGGTTGCGCGGGCGGAGGAGGCGCCAAACGCGCCTTCGAATTACGCGCACGAACCATATCGCTTGCTTGGCCAATGCGAACCGGGCGAGTTCATGTTGCGTTCAGGATAGTCAAGGTAATTTTATTGAATTCATAGCAGAATAAGAAGCGGGTGACCTTAGTGCAACAGGACAAAGCAAACTTCGCTCATCTGGCCAACGGATGCGGCCCGCACTTCGTCATCTCAGCCAAGCGAAGCGCAAGCCGGGATCACAAAAATGTAGGCATTTCAAATTGCTACGATCCCGGATAAGGCTTCGCCTTTCCGGGATGACAGAGGCGGCGATCCGTTGGTCCGGCAAGCTCTGCTTAGGCTGGCCACTCGTTCGGCGTAATGCACAAACAAATCCAAGCATTCGGTAACATGACGATACTACCAATAAAGCCTTGGATCCCATCGTCCATCTTGGGAGAAAGCCGCGATCCTACCGGCACCTCCAAAGTCGGGTTCTTTCAGATCTTGGCTAATCCGTCCGAATGCAAGTACGCCGCCACGATTGCATTTATCCTCTTCGTTGCTTTTCTCGCCATTGCGCCTGCACTGACACGAGATCACCGAAAGTTCGCGGCAGAAATCAACGCCAAAACCCTCAAAGCCGCCGCCGCCATCAAAACCTCCCCTGAAGATCTTGCTTCCCTCGCAACAACCGGATGCAGGCCTCCGTCCGAGCCTCCGAACTAGAGGCTAACCGGCCGCCGGCTTCGAATTATCCCCCTGCGTGCGCTCGTCGAAAATCGTAATGCGAAAACCGCTGCGACGATTGCTAGCGGCGCAATCGAAATCGCAAAACGAAGGTGAGGGTATCGGGGATGAGCAAGTTTCCGTTATCTGCCTCAAGAGTTTGGAAGAACGGTTTGACGGCGCTTCCGGGGCGATGCCTGCTGCGCATCCTTCAAAGTTGACAATTTCGCACTGGAAGGGTCTTTGCCCGGAAGCCGTGCATTGTCCCGCTCATGATAATCTTCAGGCTTCAGACCGGCTAAGAGGATGAGGCGCGCGAAGGCCATGTCGATGTACGGATGCACCTTCGTCCAAATCACCGTTAGCATCTCTCCTCTGTCGGCGATGGAATAGCCGATGACCAACCCAATCACGAGACCGGAGAAGAACTGTCCAATGATCGAAGAAACGACAAGGGCGAAGATGACCCCCGCGAGGGCGTAAAGTCCTTTGTTCATGGGTCACACTCCCGATGGCAGCGCTCCCAGAGCCGCAGAATGACCGCTCCTGGCAGTCCCACCGCGCTGGGCGCCGACCGCTCTTACCACTCTACCGCCTCCCGCTCCAACCTTTGGCTTCGAATTATCCCCGCGCGTGCGGTTGTTGAAGATAGTGATGTTGAACCCGCCCCGCCGAATGTACCCTTACACCGCAGCCGAAATTGTAAATTGAAGATGCGCGTGTCCGGCGGCATCCGATACCGCCGCTGCGGAAAGCCGGGCGGAAAGTCCATGCTTAGTCCGCACGGACAGCGCACCACGACCACTTCGCGCGCGGCAAGATCGCCAAGCCGCAACCACCGATCGTCTTTCTTCACGCATAAGAATAGAACGCGAACGCCCACAACATCCGCGGCAAAGCCCTTACCCGCTGTGGGACATCCGCGTACGGCCGAAGGCGAGAAGGGAGCCCTCCCACCTCAGACCACTCCCGCCCCCTCAAAGAAATACCGTAAGTGAACCTTCAGCAACGAGCGAAGCGTGTGGTTTAGACGGCCGGCGGGAAAAGCCCCCAGAGTTTTGATTGCTGGAGGCTTAACCGGATTTCAACAATACTACGCAGTACTATGTTTGCAGAAACCGGCAGAACAATGTTTGCGTATCGTTGCCCTGCTGAAGCTTAAGCTAGCGCGTGCAGCCCTAAACAGCAACTACTTCTGCGTGCCGTAGTTAAGCGCAACGTTTTTTCTAAACATCGCTTCATTTCGCTCATGTCTAGGCGAACTTCGCTCATCTGGCCAACGGATGCGGCTTGCTCCGCACTTCGTCCTCCCGGCCAAGTGAAGCGCGAGCTAGAATCGAAAAAAAGGTAAGCGTTCAAAATGTTACGGTCCAAGCTAAGGCTTCGCCTTTCCAGGAAGACGGCGGCGATCCTGTGGCGCGTCAGGCAAACTCTGCCTGGCAGCTCCAACCGCTTCGAAAAAGCGCCGCGTGTGCAGTTGTCTAAGATGTTGATGCGAAACTCGCTGCGCCGCACGCCCGCTGTTCGTGCATGACGCAAAAAGACCGCGCTCACGGGCGCGGTCTTTAGGTTGGGGCATTTGTCCTAAAAATATCTAAATATCAATCGACGAGCACAAAACGCTGCATGCTCTTTACACATGATTGCATGGAATTGGCACTTATATGCATGCAACTTTCTGCTAGTCCCCGTCTTAGCAGCGTCACGGTGAAAGCTGCTATAATCCCGCTGCGCCCGCACGAGTAGCGCATGACGATGATCTCATGCCTCGCCAAATTACCAAGCCGCAGCCACTGATCGCCCATCCTTTCAACCAACTCCACGAGAAAAAAGCGAAAGGCCGCGGAGCGCTCGCAGCTCCACGGCCGTTTATAGGTGTACCTGCCCTTGGTATCAAACGCCGTACGGAACCAGCGGCGCAAGTGTGATAACGGTAGCCAATACGATCGCAGTCCATTCTGCAACACCGAGATTACGTAACATTGCCATTTGAAGCCTCCTTGGCCGAGCTATTCCTGACAGCTAAGCTAAGATATTTGCCCATCACGAAAAACTAAGAAAAGCGTGAGCTGAGGCGCGGCGCGGAACGCTAAATCGTGATGAGAAACGGCGCGGCGCCCGCCCGGTACGCTGAATCCGTCATCGCCGCCCTGTTGGCTTTAGCATCACTCGCCACTGCCCAGAACGGGGACAAGATTTCCTGTTCTACGGCCCCATTCCTCCCGAAAGCCGCGCAACCCTTTCATAATCCGCGACCTGTGCGCCCCTTTCATGTGTGTGGCCGAGTTCTGGCGCCGCAGCGCGCGCCTTGCCGAGGTGTGCATTTCCGCACAGCGCGAGGGGCTGGCTTCTTCTAGATTTCGGATGCCGGCTTCGACAAAAGCATCTGTTGGTACCCACCGGAGCGGAGAGACCGGCGAAGGAGTTTCCCGGGAGTTACCTCAGATGTCTTCGCATAAAGCCAATTCTCATACCCAGCAAAACAGTGATAACGTGCTCGGGCTCTTGCGCGTCTTTCTCGACAAGCACCATTTGGCCTTGGAAGAAATTGCTGGGTTGCTTCGGATAACTCCACAGACTCTGGAAGAATGGTTTAGCGAGGGCGTAGCACCGCCCGCATCTTGTTTGGCCCTTGCGGTCCTCTTCGATACGAGAAGGCAGGTAGCGGCCGGATGGGCTCATGGCTAGCGAGCGACCCAGCTAAGCCCCTCGCGAAAGATGAAAGGATCTCACGATGTTACGGGGTTATCATCAGGAGCACATTCAGAACCTGCTCGCTCGCATGGCGAAGGCGCAGATCATCAGCCGTTTCGCTCTCGTTGCCGCCACCGAAGGCTTCATGCCGTTGGCCGCGTTTGCGTAGGACAATTTCCTCGCCAGCGACGCCGCGTCCGCCGATACGTGCGAACGGCACTCGTTTCTTGTCCACTCTGCTTTCTTCCCCTTCGCGCCCTCAGTGCATCACTCGCTTGGCCGCGCACGCCTCTTGCGTGCGCGTCATCTGCATGGCCGGATCCCGGCAACTCCTCTCTCCTCGATCTCTCGGTTTTCATTTGGAAATTTAGTCTCAACCAGACGGAACAAAAGCAAACTTCGCTGATTGAAAAGTGTGCATCAGCCTCGGGCTGGGGTGGAAACAAATACGAGCGTCTTCAGCAGGAAGACGCTCTTGTGTTCATGTGACGAGTGAATATGAAAACCATAAAAATAGCCCGGCAAGCCTTTGAGAATCGCCTGTTTGTGGAGCCCTCATCCTGGGCTCCGCCGTACCAGGTCTGGCAGGAAAGAGCACAAAACACCCGTAAGCTTGCGGAGCGCGTCACCAATGATCGCGCCAAGACTTTCCTTCTTATGATCGCCGAAAGCTACGACCGGCTTGCTAGCTCTCAAGGGAGCAATGACATCTACCGTTGAGGTCAGGACGGATCTGACCGAGCTGCACTGCCTTCGCACCGTGGCGCAAACTCCAAAGGATTCCTCCACCCATACTTTCCTCCGAAGAGCGAGCCGCTCTCTGCAAAGAGGTGCAGCCCATTGCGGCCGAGCTTCGAACAGATTGGCACAAAAACTTTCGCAGATTGGCGAGCTCGCACATGAGCCGACCTTTGCCAAGCACTTCCGCCCAGAAGACTAGATGCCAAGCGGCCTAGCTTACGATTGTTTTATTAGTTGAAAAGCAAAAGTCTAGCTTGCGCTAGTCTGTGCTCATTTGCCACTTTCAACATCTTTTATTTAATAATGACTCCCATAGCGTTAACGCCTAGTTTACCGAAGCCCGAGCAGCATGCAAGGCTGCACCCCTTGGGCGAGTTATATTAAAGTATGGGAGCAAATGAGTGGGCGACGTAAAATACATGACACTTTCCCCTGCGCAGCGCGCTTGGTGGGATGACCTGTATCACCTTGATCCTCGATCGAGCGGGTTCGACCGAGTCCAAGTTATCGAGTCTGATGATCCGCAGCCGACTGGATTGTTAGATGCTCACGGAAACGAGCTATTCCGCGTGACCGAAAAACGCCCGATAGGCTTCCGAGTCCTTAAAGAACATTAGGCAATCATCAGCCGAAGACCTACCGCAGCGTGCGCAAAATCGGAACCGGTAGCGACGCAATTTTTCTTAACGGCTGGGACTGCATTTCGGGCGATCATGGCGACGCCCGCGCGGCGGGATGCGCTAGGAAGCTTCGCCAGACCGGCCATCGTGGATGACGCTCGCCTCGGCGCGTTTCGTAAACATTTCGTTCACGGCGTCGAGCCTTAATACAATGTGAGTTAACAGAAGCGCGCCGGAATACTTTCCCTCCGTGTGTTGGTAAAAAACTTCTTTATTCGGCGCGAAACGGAGGAACGCCGCGCCTACGGCCAGACAAAGGGAGGCTACTGTAAGACATTGAAATTGCTGTAGTTTTTATTGTTAACAAATTAACCATTAAATAAAATCTAATGCCGGAATTTTTCCATTTACTGGGACGAGCAAAAGTCCGTTAAATATGTTTTGAAATCGCGAATTAACGCTTGGAAGAGCCGGAACTGCACGGCGCAGGCAGCGGCGATGGCGTCCCGTTATGTGCTTTTTCCCATGCATTATCAATGGCTTGAGCGCGCCCAAGCTGCGTTAACCTGGCATCAAGGCGATTTCGCTGAAGATCCTTCAGAAGGCTGAAGATCTTTCAGAAGAAGGAATGCCGCCATTTGCAGGAGCATCCAAAATGGACCACCGCTTCCGATTAAACGCACGATGCCCTAATCTTCGTCGAAGTGAGAACAAAAATCGCAGGAAAGCAGCTCAGTTCAAGATCGGCGCATCAGCCAAAAACTACGCCCCCGCGCTTCACAGTTTTTTTGCGCCGTCCCGTACACATCTGCGCGGTGGGACACGGCACGTCCCCGTAGGAGCAGAACACGCAGCAATCCTCGTGTATCGGCTTCAGCACTCTGCCGCACCCCTTGCACTTATAAAAGTATTGGCACGCGTCCTCGTGCATACTTTCACTTTCGTGATGACCGCAGCCCGGACACACTACCGTGGATATCAACTCAACCATGACTGGCCCCGCATCGGCAAAATAGAAGACGCGCCTTAGCCAGCCGCTTCAAGTTTACCGTGTTACTCCCGCTAGAAAGCAGGGAGGACTAACCAAACAAGCGAGAGCCTGACGTGTTCCCTCCCAATCCGCGTCCTCACTTATCGGAGCGAAAGCCCTAACGAGACTAAGCCGGCTGGAAACGATCCGGCCACCAGCATCGAAGCGCCGCCTTACGCAAAAAATTGCGGTTGGACAAATCGGCGCATCCGTCCATCGCGTTCGCCACACTCTCGATCAGGTTTGGGAATTTCCAAAAATTTTTGGTTTTGTAATGCTAACGCATTGATTTTATTAAGATTTGGCGCCCCCTAGGGGAGTCGAACCCCTCTTTCAAGATTGAAAATCTTGCGTCCTAACCGATAGACGAAGGGGGCGCTTCCAGCTTCGCAAGCTGGCAACACGATATAAATCGGGTTTGCACAGCTTGGCAAGCCTGCAATCTTCGCAAACGCCACATTGGTGCTTAGCGTTTGGCCGGGGCAATATCCTCGATCTGGAACTCGATGCGGTTTCGCCCGCCCCATTCGTCCCGCTCGATGCGGCCCGCTACATGGCAGGCGAGGTCGCGGCCTTGAGCGAGCGCAGATCCAATCTCGGAGTTCGCAGCCCGGAAGGCGACGGCGCTGATCTGGCTGCCGTCTACGGCTTGCAAGGCGCAGCGAAGATGGCCGCCCGCGATCTCTTTCACCATGACCGGTCTTACCGACGACAGACCGAATCGCGGCGCGGGATTTCCTTGGCCGTACGGCCCCGCGCTCTCAAGCTGCGCCGCGAATTCGAGTGTTGCCGCCCGTGGCGTCAGCGCCCCGTCCACGGGAAGCACCGGCGCCGCAGCAGCGGCCCGATAGGATGGCCCCAAAGCTTCACGCAGATAGGCAGCAAGCTCATGAAGGCGGTGCTGCTCAACCGTGATGCCCGCAGCCATGGCGTGCCCGCCGCCTTTCTTGGCGAAGCCCGCCTCGACTGCGCCGCGCACCGCCGCCCCGATATCCACACCCGTGACGGAGCGGGCGGAACCCGTCGCCTCGCCCGCGCGCTCGTCCTGCGAAAAGATGAGGCACGGGCGCTGAAACCTCTCGGTCAACCGGCTCGCGGCGAGCCCGACGAGACCCTTATGCCAGGCTGGAGATCCCGCGATGATGATGGGGCAAGCTGGGTCCTCGAGCAGGGCGCGGTCTGCCCATGCGGCAGCTTCTTCCACGGTCTTCAGCTCGATCTCTCGGCGTTCGCGGTTCAGCCTGTCGAGCGTTTCCGCAATGCCGGCCGTTTCGGTTGCGTCGTCCGATGCAAGCAACCTCGCGCCAAGCCCCGCGTCGCCGATCCGTCCGCCTGCATTGATCCGCGGACCGAGCACGAAGCCGAGTGTATAGGGCGACGGCGGCTTGTTAACGCCAGCAGCGTCGCAAAGGGCCTTCAGGCCGGCATTTTGGCGATTTCGCAGCACCTTCAGCCCTTGAACGACAAAAGCGCGGTTGACACCGGTAAGCGGCACTACATCGCAAACCGTCGCCAGGGCGACAATGTCGAGCCACTCCAGGAGGTCCGGCGCCTTTCGCTTCGCATAGACGCCCTTGGCCCGGAGATGCCGCAGGACCGCGACGCAGATCAGGAACACCACGCCCGCCGCGCAGAGATGGCCTTGCCCGCTGAGGCAATCCTGGCGATTGGGGTTGACGACGGCGTAGGCGGCTGGAAGGTTCTCGCCCACCTGGTGATGGTCGGCAACGAGAACGTCCACGCCGCGCTTGGCGGCGACTTCCAGTGCATCGAAGCTCGTGGAACCGCAGTCGACCGTCACGATGAGCTGGGCGCCATCTTCGATCAGCGAGGCGATTGCCGCCTTGTTCGGCCCATAGCCCTCGGTGATCCGGTCGGGAATGTAGATGCGTGCATCCAGGCCGTGCCAGGCGAGAAAGCGGCGAAGCAGGGCTGAGGACGACGCGCCATCGACATCGTAATCGCCGAATATCGCGACCCTCTCACCAGCCAGAATGGCGTGCCCGATGCGCTCGGCGGCCTTTTCCATATCGGTGAGGGTTGCGGGATCGGGGCAAAGAGCGCGGATGGTCGGGTTCATGACGTCGGGAACCTGCTCCAGCGCGACGTCGCGGGCCGCGAGGAGCCGTCCGATGATTTCGGGCAGATTATGACGCTGCGCGATTGCCGCTCCGAGATAGGCTTGCGACGGCGAAAGGCGCTCGACCCATTTAAGACCCCGGGCAGACCGCTCCACGCCGAGAAAAGCCGCGCTGCCGCGCGATTGTTGCTGAAGCGGCAAGGATAAAGAACGCAAGGCTTAAACTCCAAAGCTTTTGGAGCTTCAGCGTATCTGATTCGCCTTGCATGAACCTCGAGGGGAGGTCCCATAAACTGTGGAAGGAAAAACAATAAATAAGCCGCTGAGAAACCTCACAGCGGCTCATAAGCTCGGCAACCGTTTATAACGGAGGCCAAAATCAGTTAGGCGCGTGCGTGCAGCCAACTCGACGCCGTCTCGGGGAAACCGCCCCAGGAAGCGTTTCCGACATCCACTTTGACGACCAGGATCTTATCGCCGTTGGCGAGATGCTTGCTGAGCTTATCCTTGATGCGGGAAGCCGAGAGAGCCGAGACGATGAGATACGTATTGTTGAGATGGTTCCAATAGACGTCGGAAATGGCTTTGATTGCGTCCGTTAATTGCTTGTCGGCCGCATGATAGGCGGTTGCTTCTTTCGTTGTGTCGTAGACGATCAGGTAAGTCGCCATTCCATCTTCCCCCTTCGTTCATCAATGCCGAGATGCAAGTGCAGGCTTGACGCAGAGTCACGCCACGGAAGAATTCTGACTGTAAGTCCACATCCGCCCCACCGGCGGTTTTCGAAAACGCCAAAGCCCAGCTTCCGCTCTGGCCTTTCTCTTTGATCGACCAGGCATAAGCTTTGCGTTAACCGTCAGTGTATCAACAAGAAAGAGATATTCACGCGTCTTTCGCGCGTTTCTTTTGCGGCGATTCGTCGCCAGCCATAAACCGCTTGTCTTGAGCGGTTTATGAAAGTCGAAAAGGTTATCTCTGCGCTGAGGTTCAGTATTCGAAACAGTACTTTAGCAAATTGTATTATCCTGGAGCGCCGCAAACCCGCGTTCAAGATCGCGTTTTAGATCCTCGACATCTTCGAGGCCGATGTGCAGGCGCAGCGCAGGACCTTCTGGTTTCCAAGCGGTGGCGGTTCTCGCAGCCTTGCAATCGAAAGGCACGATCAGGCTTTCAAAGCCGCCCCAGGAGTAGCCCATGCCGAAAATGCGAAGCGCGTTCAGCATGCGCTTCACCGAGGCGTTCGGGCAGGGCTTCAGGTAGAGCGAGAAAAGACCGCTCGCGCCAAGAAAATCGCGGCGCCACAACTCGTGGCCAGGGCAGCCGGGCAGGGCAGGGTGCAGCACCGATTGAACTTCTGGGCCGGGTCTGAAGCCATTCGGCAATGGCGAGGCCCGACTTCCAGTGCCGCTCCAGACGCACCGAAAGCGTGCGAAGCCCTCGAAGAGCGAGGAAGCAGTCTTCGCTGTTTGCGCAGAGGCCAAGAGCTTCGTGCGTGGCAGCAACCGCCCTAGCGGACGGCGCATCGCAGACGATCGCGCCGAGAAGCGCGTCCGCGTGTCCGACAATATACTTTGTGGCGGCCTGGATCGAGATGTTGACGCCGTGGTCGAAGGCCCGGAAATAAAGCGGTGTGGCCCAGGTGTTGTCGATGGCGACGGGGATCCCGGCGCCGCGCGCGGCCTTGCAGATCGCAGGGATATCCTGCACTTCAAAGGTCTGAGACCCAGGCGACTCGGTGAAGACGAGCTTCGTTTCGGGCCGCAACAGCTTCGCAATGCCGTCGCCGATCAACGGGTCGTAATACTCGATATCGACGCCAAGCCGCTTGAGCACCCGGTTGGCGAAGCGCCGCGTTGGCTGGTAGACACTGTCGGCGATGAGGATGTGGCCGCCGGCCTCGGCAAACGCGAGAAGCGTCGTCGAGACGGCGCTGAGCCCGGATGGTGTCAGGAACGCTCGCTCGCCGCCTTCGAGTTTCGCCAGCGCAACTTCGAGCGCGCGCGTCGTGGGATTGGAGGGGCGGCCATAGGTATATTCCACCTCTCGGGATTCGAGCGTTTCGGCGTCGGGGAAGAGAACCGTGGACCCTCTGAAGACCGGGGCGTTGACGAATCCGAAGTAGCGGTGAGGGTCACGGCCAAGTTGCGTCAACGCAGTTGCGTCTGCCAGATCACGTTTGTCTTTGCCGTCTTCTTTCATGCTCCCTCCAGGCTGAAGCGGCTTCCTTCGCCCTTTCATGGCCTATCGTCAAGGCTTAACCGGGCGGGACACGAACGTGCGGTTGCGGGGAGGATGGGGTTACTACCACCTCGATTGCCGAGGTGATTCGCGCTGCGACCGCGAATATGCGAGGTTTGGAATGTGCGTCCGGCATCGCGTTTACTATTCATCCACAGCCCTTTGAGGGCGTCGGCAGTTACGCCAAGAGGCTTTCATCATCCTTTTGAAGGACACGCTCCGCTGGTTCTTAGTCATTGAGTTGTCTCATTTTCTTCCGGAGACTGAGTCAGCGGCACCGTCAGGTCGGATCTTGAACCTCTCCCGCAACTCAGGATCTTCTTTGCCGCACTCGTTTTTGCGACTTCCGGTGTGGTACTAATAAATTGCTAATACCCCGCTCGAACGCAGCAAAAAAGCCCAGTCTAAACGACCGGGTCAAGAGGGACGATCACGATGGATCCAGACATAGTGCGTCAGCAAGAGGATGCCGAGCGCGCGGCCGCCGGGCTTCCGCCAAAGAAACCCGTAAACGGCTCAGCCGGTCAGATTCAGTCAAGGCATGCCCCTGCTATTGAGGAGCCTGTTTCGTTCGGTCTTGATTCTGTGCCGGACGAAGAATCCGGCCGCTGCGCCGAAGCAGAGCATCAACCCCAATCGTCGCGCACTTCCGCCCATCGGCTCAGGCCGCTTGCCAGGTGAAGAACCTGCGCCGCGCCGGCGGGTCCGCGGCTTGCTACGTCTTTTTCTCTATGCCATCGGAGGCGCAGCGCTTGGCGGCGTTGCCGGCTTTGTCGCAACCACCTATTTCGATGTGTTCAAGGATCAATCGGAGTTCTTCATCTCCAGCATGGCAGGTGGATTCGCGCTCCTCTTCGGGCTGATCCACCTCCTGCATTACGACCACTGATCTGGCTGCTGGAGGGCGCTAAGCGCGCTCTTCCAGCGGAACGTATTCGCGAGGCCGCTCCCCGATATAAAGCTGGCGCGGGCGGCCGATCTTCTGCTCCGGATCGGAGATCATTTCTTTCCACTGCGCGATCCACCCGACCGTGCGCGCAACCGCGAACAGCACGGTGAACATCGACGTCGGGAAGCCGAGCGCCTTCAGGGTGATGCCGGAGTAGAAGTCGATGTTCGGGTAGAGCCTCTTTTGGACGAAATAGTCGTCTTCAAGCGCGATCCGCTCCAGCTCCATCGCAACCTGCAAAAGCGGATCGTTCTTCGTGCCGACGATATCGAGCACTTCCTTGCACGTCTTCTGCATGACCCGCGCGCGCGGGTCGTAGTTCTTGTAGACGCGGTGCCCGAAGCCGCTGAGGCGGAAGCTGTCGTTCGGGTCTCTCGCGCGCTTGACGTATTCAGGGATGCGATCCACCGTCCCGATTTCCATGAGCATCTTGAGCGCGGCCTCGTTTGCCCCGCCATGCGCAGGCCCCCATAGGCAGGCGATCCCCGCGGCGATGCAGGCAAACGGGTTGGCGCCCGATGAGCCGGCGAGCCGCACCGTCGAGGTCGAGGCGTTCTGCTCGTGATCGGCATGTAAAATGAGGATGCGGTCCAGCGCGCGAGCAAGGATCGGGTTGACCTTGTACGGCTCGCAAGGCACCCCGAACATCATGTAGAGGAAGTTCGACGAGTAATCGAGCTCGTTGCGCGGATACATGAAAGGCTGGCCGATCGAGTATTTGAAGGCCGTCGCGGCGATTGTCGGCATTTTCGCGATCATGCGGATGGCCGCGAGGTCGCGCTGGATCGGATCGCTGATGTCGATGGAGTTGTGATAGAAGGCCGAGAGCGCGCCGACCGTGCCCACCATGACCGCCATCGGGTGTGCGTCACGGCGGAAGCCGGAGAAGAACCGGAGCATCTGCTCGTGAATTATGGTGTGATAGGTTACGCGATTGACGAACTGCGCATATTGCTGGCTGTTTGGCAGCTCGCCATAGAGAAGGAGATGGCAGGTCTCTAGAAAGCTGCCGTTCTCGGCGAGTTGGTCGATAGGATAGCCGCGATGAAGAAGGATGCCCTCGTCGCCGTCGATAAAAGTAATGTCGGATTTGCACGATGCCGATGATGTAAAGCCCGGATCATAGGTGAATACCCCGGCTTTGTTGTAGAGACTCGAGATATCGATGACATCAGGCCCTACGGTGCCCGAGTAGACAGGAAACTCTATCTGCTTGTCGTGCAGCGTGAGCGTTGCGGTGCCGTGTGCTTTAGCCAATCTCGTTGGACGGTGGCGTTTTCCGGGCGTGCTCATCCTCGTCTCCTGGGCACAGTGTGGCGCGAAAAAAAGGGCGCGCACTTCGCCCTGAAGGTGACACGCCTCCGCGAAATTGGCTAGTCCATTTTGCAGTGCGGTATAAAGGCTTGTCGCAATTTATCGCGAGCGCGAACGCGGCCTTTGCCTTCGCTTCATCGAACGAAAATTCGAGATAAATCTTTGCTACGCGCAGCCGCTAACGCCCGGCAAACTCGCGGAGCGCGTCGAGCACGAGGCGGTTCTCGTGTTCGAGGCCGACCGTCATGCGGAGCGCGTGCGGCAGCTTGTATGAGCCGAGTTGCCGAAGAATGATGCGCTTCGTGTTCAGATGCGCGTCGGCGTCCTGCGCGGTGCGCCCGGCCTCCTTCCCGAACGGGATCAGCACGAAGTTCGCGGCGCTGTCCGGCACTTCGAAGCCGATTTCGCGAAGCTCGCGCGTGACGCGGTCGCGCCAGAGCTCGTTGTGCGCCTTCGCTTGCGCAATATGCTGCCTGTCTTCAAGCGCGGCGGCTGCAGCTTCCACGGATGCCTGCGCCAGGTTGAAGGGGCTGCGAATGCGGTTCATCGCATCCGCGATGGCGGCGGGTGCATAGCCCCAGCCGACGCGCGCCGCCGCCAGCCCGTAAATCTTGGAGAAGGTGCGCGTCATGATAGTGTTGGGCGTGGTCGCGACCAGCTCGATGCCCGCTTCGTAATCGTTCGCGGTGACGTATTCGGCATAAGCGCCATCGAGGACCAGGAGCACATTCTCGGGCAGCGCCCCCCTAAGCCGGTGCACCTCCTGGTAACTGAGATAAGTCCCGGTCGGGTTGTTGGGATTGGCGATGAAGACGGCCCGCGTGCGCGGCGTCACGCGCTCGAGAATGGCATCCACATCCGCTGTAAGATTGCGTTCGGGCGCAACCACCGGCTCCGCGCCCGCCGCAAGAATGGCGATGCGATAGACCAGGAATCCGTGCTCGGTATAGATCGCCTCGTCGCCAGGCCCGAGATAGGCCTGCGCCAGAATGTGAAACAACTCGTCCGAGCCGTTCCCGCAGACAATGTGCGCCGGGTTCAGCCCGTAGAACGCGCCAAGCGCCTCGCGAAGGGACGCATAGGAGCCATCGGGATAGCGGTCGAGCCGGTACGCGGCGTCGCGGTAAGCCTCCACCGCGTGCGGCGATGGCCCGAGCGGCGTCTCATTCGAGGACAGTTTGATGACCGGCCCTTCGCCCGCAAGCTTGGACCGCCCTGGAACGTAGGGGTCGACGGCGAACACGCCGGGACGGGGCTTGAGAGCCTCTCCGCGAACCACTGATCTCTCCTTGGATGATGGCATTCAGCAATGAGCGGCAGTTATAGACCCATCTTGCAGCGCGGGACAATAAGTTGTGAGATCAATGTTTGTTCGTATGAAGATCATCATATTTCCGGGATCGGACACCGGAGGAAACGATGAGCGAAGGCAAAAAGCCCGAGAAAATCTATAACGATCAGGAGATTGACGACCGGCTCAAGGCCGAGCTGCCGCGCTGGTATTACCGGGATGGGTTCATTCGCCGCAAATACCATACGCATGGCTGGAAGGGCACGCTCATGGTGATCAATGCGGTGGGCCATCTTGCGGAAGCCGCGTGGCATCATCCCGACATTCATGCGTCCTACGCGGGGGTCGAGGTGCGCCTGCAAAATCATGACGCGGGCGGCATCACGGATAAGGATTTCGAACTCGCGAAGAAGATCGAGGAGGTTGTGCAATGGCAGCCTGCCAAAGAGGGCGGTCGCTGACGGGCACGCCGCACGATCCGCGCCACGCCTACGTCAAATATGATTAAGGGACAAACCGCATACACCATGGCCGCTCCCTGATGCGGCCATGCGTGGAAACGAATGATACAAACCGTTAGGGCACCGTGCGTTTAATCGGACGGGGGCGGCGTGGTCCATTTTGTAGCATCCTGCAAATGGCGGCATCTGACGCTTGCCTCAGCATTCCTTCTTCTGAAAGATCTTCGGCGAAATCGCCTTGACGGCAGGTTAACGCAGCTTAAGCGCGTTCAAGCCCTTGATATCATGGGAAAAAGCACAGAACAGGACGCCATCGCCGCTGCCTGCGCCGTGCAGTTCCCGCATTCGCAAGTGTTAATTCGCGATGTTGAAACATATTTAACGGACTTTTGCGCGTCCCAGTAAATGAAATAATTCCCGCATTAGGTTCTATTGAATGGGCACTTTATTAACAATAAAAACTACAGCAATTTCAATGGGTTATAGTATCCTCCCTTTGTCCGCTTGTAGGCGCGGCTTTTCTCCGTTTCGCGCCGAATAAAGAAGTTTTTTACCAACACACGGTGGGAAAGTATTCCGGCGCGCTTCTGTTAACCACATAAGTATGAAGGCTCGCCGCAGTGAACGAAATGTTTACAAAACCGCGCGTGGCGAGCGCCGTCCGAGATGGCGATAGCGGGTCTGGTGAAGGCTTCCTGACGCATAAAATTGCGTCGCAACCGGTTCCGATTTCGCACACGCTGCGCTGGAGCGCGCTATAGGGCTCCCGAAGTTGCGGATTTCGGTGTCGCCATCAGCGTTGCGGCGGGGTGCTGCAGGATCTCTGCTCAATTCAAATTGGTGGCGCGAAATCTGAGGATAAACTTGGGCTGAGCCGACCCGATCAGAAATCGCACGTCGTGATCCTCAACAACCGAGATGAGCCGACAGTAGCCACGCGCCCAGCGACACTCGGCCGTTGCCCTCATCGCGGATGTCGGTGCCAATGCGCGCCGCAAGGGCATTCCTGGAATTCTCGGGCACGCTGGCGTGGATACGCGCCGGGCGGATCTCGTCGATGACCCAATACTTAGACACCACTTCGCGCAGCTCATCTTCGGTGACGGGGTTCGGTAGCTCTCCTTCGGGCTGTTTGCTGCGGTTGAAGACGAGAACGAAGTAAGAAGCTCCCGGAGCTGCGGCGCGCACAATCGATTGCTGGTATCCGTCGCGCAATTCGACGGGCATCGAGTGAAACAGCGTGCTGTCGACAATGGTGCCGAAGCGCCGGTCATAACCGGTAAAAGACGCGATATCGGCGACCTCGAACGACGCGTTCGTCAAGCCGCGCCTGGCGGCCTCCTGGCGGGCCATGTCGATGGCTGTTGGCGACAAATCCAGTCCGACCGTGGTAAACCCCCGTTCGGCTAGATACAGCGACACCGCCGCCTCACCGCAGCCCGCGTCGAGTACCTCCCCATGGAACTTGCCCGCTTCGATCAGGGCCGCGATCTCGGGCTGCGGCTCCCCGATACTCCACGGCGGACGGTCGCCTCCGCCCATCTCGGAAGCCTCGCCCCGGTATGCCTTTTCGAACCTGTCTTCAGCCGGTTGTGTCATGCATCGGATCTACCAACCGGCTCGATGCGTGTCAACGCGGCTGGCGTGACAGAAAGCGTTCGGCCTCCCCTGCCAAGGGCTCCGAAGGCGGTGCATCGATCTAACAAAGTTCTTAAGGCCACTATGTCCGTTTTCGGCCTGCTGCGCGCGTTCATGTTAAGACACGTTGTGGCTATCCGGCGCGCCTGCAAGCCTGGTAGTGTTGAAACTTTGCCTCAGGAGGCGAGCGCCGCCGTTGGCTTTGGTTGCGCACTCTCGCCGGTGAGCAGCGCAGCGAACTCCGCAAGCGGCATGGCGATGCGCTCGATATTGTACAGCGCCATGAACTTCGCTTCGTTGCGGGTCGGCTCCTCCGGCAGCACCGCCCAATGCCGGTCCGATGACCGCTTCATGATCTGCTGCGGGAAGGCGCGCTCGATCTGCGTCGAGAAGCGGCAGCCGAGGAAGAGGAAGCTTCGGCCCTTGCGGATGTTCTGCACGGCTTCCGGGATCGGCGTCTGGATGTCGATTTCGGTCAGCACTTCGACAAAGTCGGAATCCGAAACGAGGAAGTTCGCGGCAGGCGAGACCGAACCGAGCGGCTGATAAAGAAGCGGCATCCAGGAGTTCAGCCTCCGAAGGGTCCTTTCGCATCCCGGCGGAAAAATAATGCGTCCACGTACCGAAATGCTCGGACTGACTCGCCCCTTGCACAATGCCCCAGCCCTCGCGGCTTGCCAGAGCCTTCTGCGGAAGATCATCGTACCAGGCGTGGACAAGAAGCTTCAGGGCCGGGATCGACGCGAGATAGCGGTGCAGGGCTGTCGGCGGCACATCCGCGCTGAACGCTTCCGTCATGGCCTTCACCACCGTCTTGCGGTGCTTGAAGTTCTCGATGAACTGAGCCGCCGCCGTCAGGTTCTTGCGGATCTTGTGCGGCACGCTTGCCTTGGCGGTGAGGCGATCCACGAGAATCTCCGGTGACGCAGGCAACGGGCAATTCTCCCCCGCAAGCGCAAGCACGCCCGCGCCAAGGTACGGAATGGCAAGTCCCGTTGCGAGGCCCTCGCGGATCGTCTCGATCGCTTCGGCCCTCATTGGAACCCCGCTCAATTCAGCGCCGCGGCTTTCAGCGTATCCAGCCGCGCGCGCTCCAGCCGGAACACGCCGCGGCCGCCCGCGAGAGGCTGATACACATCGCCCGCCTTGTTATTCAGGCGCTTGAACCATTCCTGCTCGCTGATCGTCGTTGGCTTTTCGCCGATTGCGCTCACATTGCCGTCGGGGGCGAAGCGGACATGGATCAGGATGGGGCCTTCGGACATTCAGTTCTCCTTCTACCTATGCTGGTGCGCTTGAGTTCACGACCTCAATGGTCACATCGCTAGCCCCGAGGATGGCCTGGCAGGCCAGCCTGGACGTCGGCCCCGCGTTCGCGATCATCTTGAGGCGATCCGCCTCGGGGCTCGCAATCTTGGCGAGGCTGGCGGCGCCCTCATGAACGAGGATGTGGCAGCAATTGCACTGCGCCCTGGCGGTGCATTCGGTGCGGATGGGAACGCCCCCTACAAGGAGCGAAAATAGAATGGTATCTTCCGCAAAGGCGTCCACGGTCGTGCCCGAAGGCAAAACAGTTATCGTCGGCATGGCGTCAAGCTCCCTGATTTGTGCACGGACTGCCGTCATGCCACAGGACGGCGGGCGACCACAACAAGGCCAGTCGCCTCATCCGGGTTTTCTGTGAGTCGCCAGCAATGTCCGCCGCCATCGACGAGATAGAGATCGAACCGCTGATATTCCCGGAACGGCGTCTCGGCGCCGAGGTCCGAGGGATCGCATCGCGTGATGGATAGCCGCGGGAAGCGCTGGCGGATCCTGGCGGGCGCTTGCGCATCCGCATCCGGCGCGCCGAGCAGCGCATCGATCCCGGCCAGTTCCTCTGCGCTCAGTCCCATGGCCGCACCCCGTGATCGGTCATCGCGGAAACGCCGCAGGCGTTATCCGGGATGGTAAAAATTGAAGCGCCTGCTTCTGTGCGATCCCGGCTCGCGCTTCGCCTGGCCGGGATGACGATGTGCGGGGCGCTTCTGAAAATGTCATCGGGTTATTCCGGCAGCTTGCGCGCTTCGACGGTGATCGGCAGGCGCGTATCGGCGGCCATCTCCGGCAATTCCAGCCTCCAGCCATTGCCGAGCGTGATCACGCCGCCCCACATTTCCGGCTTCTCCATCGACACAACCGGCTCCTCCAGATCCTTCTTGGGGACATAGGCCGATACCGCGCCATCGGGGGTTTTGCGGATCATGACTTTCATTGTTGTTGTCTCCTTGTCCTGCCTTGGATCGCCCCGCCTGGAATTCGCTGGACGCGCCAACGGATTGCCGCCTTCGTCTTCCCGGAAAGGCGAAGCCTTATCCGGGATCGTAACAACTTGAAGCGCCAAATTTTTTGCGATCCCGGCTCGCGCTTCGCTTGGCCGGGATGACATTGACTGAAACGGTTGGACGCGGGTTGCCCTGACGCCCGGGGCGTTATTTGGCCGCGTTAAGAGCGCTGATCTCGTCCTCGAAGCAGCCGACGACAATCTTCTCTCTGAATTCCACGAGATAGATGTGCGTGTTGGTTTCCGTGTGGGTGCCGACGTTCACGATCTCGCCTTTCTCGCCGGCTTCGACGAGGAGAGCATCGGCGGGCGCGCCGGGATAGGAGCCGTCATTGTGAAGGTTCTCGACGGCGCTCACCCACTGGCCCCACTGGAACTTAGGTGACTTTGGGATCATGCCGCTTCTCCTTCCAGCTCCACGTCTTCGGGCTCTTCGATGGGCTCCAGTTCTTTCAGCTTCATGCCCACGCGGTGGCCGGAGCCGATAAACTCCACGCCGTAAATGTAAAACTGCTGCAGGAAGGTGCCTATGCTCACGACATACCCTTCGTCGCCCTTCCTGACGAGGATGTCACCGATTTCCTTGCCGGGAAAGGTGCCGTCGTTCTTGATGTTGCGCCGGGAGCGTACTTTCTCGCCGTAATAGAAGACGGGCGCGTCGTTGATTTCCACGATGTCGCTGTCGCGGCTGATGTTGGTCATGTCAGCGCCTTCCGGGTTTACGCTTATCTGCGGCGGTAAACGGCAGGACGTTGCCGCCAAGCTCAGGGTTTGTTTGCGCGGCGATGCGCTTCAGCACGAGTTCAAGGACGATCTCGTCCGGGTCATCCAGCATTGCGGCCAGCATGCCGGGCACCATCCGGCTGGCCGCCTCATGGCGGACGCGCCAATCCGCGTCGCGATGAAACCCGATCAACTCGACGGGCGAAAGACGGCGGGCAACGGCAAGCCGGACGTCGGCGTCAACGTCGGCAAGCATGCGCCAAAGCGCTTCGTGCTCGACGCGGCCCGCCACGACGCGGCGGACTTCGGGCTCCTCATCGGTGATCATGGCGGGGAGTTCGGTGGCCGGGAGCCGGCGCGCAACCACGATCCGCACATAATAGTCCTTGTCCCGGATCATGGCGGTGAGGTCCGGGGGATCGAGGAGCGTGGCAACCCGAATGCGAACCTCGCGGTGCGGATCGTTCCGCAGGTCGAGGAGGTAGCGGCGCGGCAATCGCCTTGCCGCGTTCCAGCGCACGGTCTCCTCCGTGTCGGCAAGAAGGGCCGGGAGGCGGAACATATCCGCAAACTTCGTGGCGATCGCCCGCACCTCGAAATAGGGATGATCGAGGTAGCGGTTGGCGAGATCGCGGTTCCAGTCGAAAAAGCGGTCGATGCGCCGGGCGTAGCGATCGTGAACGCAGGCGTGCATGGGGCGGCAGCGCTCTTCGGCCAGAAGGGCTTCATGCTCGCAGCCCTCGCAGGAGACGGCCGAGCCCAGCCAGTCGATGGCTTCATCGATGTCAGCCATCATCGTCCTGCCCCATGCGATCGAGAACACCGAGCAGAACTTTCGCGCCGATCTTGTCGCTTGGATCGAGGTCGAGGAGCTTGGCGACGGCGGCGCGCCCCTCTTCAACATTGCCGAGCCGCATATTCAGATAGGCGTAGCCCTTCAGGGTGAAGAGGTAGAAACGCGGGAGAACCGCTCCGAAGTCTGAGAATGCCGCATCGGTTGAACGAACCTCGTGCCAGTCGGGCGAAAGCCCGTTGTCTTTCGCTGCCTTCTCGAGGCAGACGCGGGCTACGCTCAACGCTTCGGGGAGCCGGTTCTTGTAGAAGTAGAAGCGGTAGAGGCCGATCAGCACCGCGGGATGATCCGGCGCTGCCGCCTTGGCCTGCCACAGGTGCGATTCCGCTGCGTCCTCGTCGCGATACGAACTCGCGGCGAGCCGCAGGTGACGCTCGGCCGCTTCCGGCAATCCGGCGCCGAGCACGGCGGCAGTCAGGACCGCGTCTTCCACTGGAAAGACGGCCTCTGCACCAGACTCGGTTGCCGGATCCATACGCTGTTCCCTAAGCAAAGTGTTTCGGACACGTCAACGGATCGTTGTCGTCATCCCGGAAGGGCGCAAGCCCTATCCGGGATCGCAAAACATTGAAGCGCATGTATTTTTACGATCCCGGCTCGCGCTTCGCTTGGCCGGGACGACCAAACTCCGCCATCCGCTGGGCAGTTTGGCGAGTTTGCTTAAGCCGCCGCGCGCGGAACGCTCGTGTCGACCACGACGGTGTTCTCGACGGGACACACGGCCACGCATTGGGGCGCATCGAAATGGCCGAGGCATTCGGTGCACTTCTTCGCGTCGACGACGTAGGTGCCGCGCTTCGTGGAGATCGCCACATTGGGGCACTCGGCTTCGCACGCGCCGCACGCCGTGCAGGACGAAGCAATGATTTTGTAGGCCATAGGATTTCTCTCCTGTTTTCTTAATGGGGCGGCTAAGCCGCGGTGAAGGCTCCCTGGCGGATCTCCGCGTCGCCGCGAGGCGTATGCTCGATTTCGCCATTTCTGATCTTGTCGAGGTATTCCTTGAAGTACGCGACCGCCGATTGCTCGATGAATTCGTGCGCGTACTTCTCCACCGGGTCTATCCCGGCTTTCTCAAGCGTTTCTTTCGGGCATGTCCCGATACGCGCCACGAGGACGGCGGTGCAGTCGTTGAGGGCGCGGATGACTGTTTCGAGCTTGTCCTCATCCCCGAAGCCGTCCTGGCAGTAGTGGTCCACGCGGCGGTGGCCGATGAACTTCACGCCGGAGGTGGAGATTTCGTAAATCTGAAATTCCTTGGCGTGGCCGAAATGCTCGTTCACGCGCCCGCCGCCCTTGGTGGCGACCGCCACGAGGACGCTGACGTCGCTCATCTCTTTGGCAAGCGTCGCGAGTTCCGCGTTTTTGGCATTGGCGGTTGCTTCGCGCTCTTTCTCAACACCGGCCTGATAAGCCTTGCGGGCCTCGAGGTCGTATTCGACCTGCATAGCCATGACCTTTTCAGTGGTAAATTCATCGCTGCGATCCTCACCCAGTAACCCAACCGCGTCGGCACGGCACTGGCGGCAGTGCCGCATCATGTTCGTGCCGCCTTCGCACGCGTCCTGAAGCGCTTTCAGCTCTTGCGCCGTTGGCCCGCGCTGGCCCGAGAGGCCGAACGCAGTCCCGTGCTCGGGCGCGGAGATGAGCGGCATGATGTTGTGGAGGAACGCGCCGCGCGCTTTCACTTCGCGGTTCACCTCGATCAGGTGCTCGTCGTTGATGCCGGGGATCATCACCGAGTTGATCTTGGCGAGAATGCCGCGCTCGGTGAGCATTTCGAGGCCGCGAAGCTGATTTTCCAGGAGAATTTTCGCGGCCTCGACGCCGGTGTAACGCTTGTGATTGTAGAAAATCCAGGGATAGATCTTCGCGCCGACCTCGGGATCGACAGCGTTGATGGTGATGGTGACGTGGTCGACATTGTATTTGACGATGGTGTCGATGAGCTTCGGCAGCGCGAGCCCGTTCGTCGAGAGGCAGAGCTTGATGTCGGGAGCCTGCTCGGCCACAAGCTCGAAGGTCTTGAAGGTTTTCGCAGGGTTCGCGAGCGGATCGCCGGGGCCGGCGATGCCGAGCACCGTCATTTGCGGGATCGTGGAGGCAACCGCGAGAACCTTCTTGGCGGCCTGCTCCGGCGTCAGCCGTTCGCTGACCACGCCGGGACGGGATTTATTCGCGCAGTCATATTTGCGGTTGCAGTAATTGCATTGGATGTTGCAGGCGGGCGCGACGGCCACGTGCATGCGTGCGTAATGGTGGTGCGCCTGTTCGCTGTAGCAGGGATGGTTCTTCACCTTCTCCCAGACCTCGGGCGAGAGGTCGCCTTGGCCCGCAGCCGAACCGCAACCGGACTTCCCGTTTCCGCCTTTCGAACTGCAGCCGCCTTGGGGGAGTATATTCAGCAACCCGCCGAGAGACTTGCTGAGCGCCTCGATGGCATCTGACTGCTGTTCGGAATCAAACATCCTCAATCCTCGCAAAAGGCTTGCCGCTTGGGTTGGACCTTCGTCCATCCGGCTCGCCGCACCGCAAAGGGTGCAGCATCGTCGGCATTCCTAAAGCAATGACCGTGCCATGAGCTTAAGCTGCTGATTTTATGGATGAAGAAGCTCCACCGATTGCTGTCGCGTTTGCGACACGCTTCTGCGGCGGTGCGGGCGTTTGTTCGAAAAGAGACAGCGCCGGAGCACTCGATAAGAGAAAGTCTCGCTGCGTGCATTTGTAGGCTGCGCGCCCTCGGAACCGGACTAGGCTAAGCCTCAAGGCCGCATAAAACGCCGAGAGGGAGCATCCCTGTCTGGCCAATTCGATGTCCCAGGCTTGTCGAGGCTTTAGACGATTAAGCCTCGTGGAAAGCCGCATTCGCTCGGGGCTGTAAGCCGCTCCTCGGAATGACAAAGGTAAAAATGGCCCCTTGTGGCTTGGCATTCTGGGCCCAAATTCTGCCGCCGTGAGCTTCGATGATTTTCTGGCAAATCGCAAGGCCAAGTCCGGTACCGCCGGCGCCCGATTTCGTCTTGCTGCTCTGAATGAACTTGTCGAACACGGCCTTGAGCTCGCTTTCGGGAATGCCCGGCCCCTGATCCATGACCCTGCAGCGCAGTCCCGGCTCCTCATCGGGCAGACGTTCCTCCGAAAGCTCAATCGAAATCTCACCCTCTGCGTTTGAAAACTTAATGGCGTTGGAGACAAGATTAACAAGCACCTGGACCAGGTGATGCTTATCGAATATGGCTTCGGTATCTTTATCTCCAAGCTTTACGCGCACTTTAAGGTTTTTCCTCTTGAGCAGGGGATCGAGTTCCACCAGCGCGCGCTCGACAGCCTCCTTCAAGTCACCATGCTCGCGCTTATACTTCATCTTGTTGGCGTCCATTTTGGAAAGATCAAGAAGATCATTCAGAAGAATGAGCAAGCGTTTGCCGGAAACTTGGATTTTCTCGAAACATTTTTGGGCATCCTGAGTGTCGCCCTCGCCGATAGCCGTAAGGCCGATCTCCGAGTAACCAAGAATGGCGTGCATCGGCGTTCTAAGTTCATGCGACATGTTTGACAAGAACTCGGTCTTCGCTTTGGCGGCCTGCTCGGCTTTTTCGTTCCGTTCGATCAGAAGTTCGGTTTGCTCACGCAGTTTCTCCTGAAGCATCCGCTGCTCGATCGCTTTCTCGCGCAAAACGTCCACGGCCTGAGCAACTTCGCCGAGTTCGGATTTTTCTTTCGCATCAGCAGGAGAGATGTTGAGGTCGCCCTTCGCAAGCCTTTTTATTTTACTGAGAATGTTTGAAAGCGGTCCGGTGATGGACTGGCTGATCACTAAACAAAGCAGCGTAATGGCGGATAGTGCAAGAGCGAACCAGAGAAGCTCCATGAGAAGCCTATCTCTCAAAAAAGCATTCAAGTCGTCGAGGTAAACACCAACGCCAACCAAACCATCGATTTCTGGGACGTTCTGCACAAGCGAAATCTTAGGCGTTATCAGGCCACCGACACCTTTTTCGTACATGTATTCGACAAAGCCGGTTCCCGAAGGTCCCTTGGCGGTCCTTACAATTTCTTTAATGAATTTGAAGCCATTCACGTCGGCAAGTTCAATGCGGTTCTCGCCGATTTTCGATTGATCGTTCAGGCTTGTCACAACGCCATTATAGTCATAGGCAAAAATGTAATTTGCCTTTTCATCACCGAAGCGAGATGAGCGAAGGACTGAGAAAAAGGCTTTCTTGCCAGCTTCGCTCTCTGGACCGCCGGCAGCCGCCATTTGGGCGCGGGCGATCGACAGGGTCAGATCGAGAAGATGGCGAAGCTGGAGATGCCGGTCTTCCAGCATTTGGGAGCGCGAAGTCAAAAGTCCGATGCCGGCGCAAGCCAACATGCCCAACGCGGCAAGGATCAGAGTCAAATTAATGCGCAACGCTATCTTAAGTTGAGAAAGCACAGCAATACCTTCCACCCAAGATTTCAGGATGTCGATCCATAG
The DNA here is from genome assembly GCA_963829495.1 of uncultured Alphaproteobacteria bacterium. Taxonomy (GTDB): domain Bacteria; phylum Pseudomonadota; class Alphaproteobacteria; order Rhizobiales; family Rhodomicrobiaceae; genus Rhodomicrobium. The sequence goes on along the minus strand of CAWHIT010000004.1, from coordinate 434,123 downwards.
CGCAATTCAAGTGAAGATTACGTTGCGGATTTCTGAAACCGCTCTTCCGCTCCAGGCCTACCGCCGAATATGAAGCGGCTCAAACTGGTGCGAACAGTCGACCTTAGGCCAGTCTGATCCTCACTCCCAGCCGCCTTCCAGCGCCAGGATCTTTATGACCATCGCCATCTCGGACGGCGCTCGCCGCATGCCTTATCGGTAAACCGTTCGTGGACGCGCCAAAGCGTTAATGCGAATGTGGTTAACAGGAGGCGCGCCTGATTTATTTCTGGTCCGAATTGGGTCGAAGAACGAAACCGCTCTCACGGTAGGCCGCGGCGTCGCGCGCATACTCCCTTCTGAACCGTCAAAGCAAGCGGATAGCTTCGATTGAGAATGAGGCGTCAACGATGCCATAGTCGATGCCGCCGCGACCGCTTGGAATCGGATGGCGAGCGAGCGGGGGCGGCTCGCATCCATATGTTCCCACCCTTGGATTGTGGACTGCGTCAGTTCATAATTGGAACGGTATAATTCCCAGGGCAGGACATTTCGGCATGAATTTCAAAGACCCACGAATGGCTGCGACCGCATCACCAACGCTATGACGGGTTCTGGTCCGCCTTTTCTCGTCACGTCGTGGGCGCGGCTGTGGCCTCTAACTCCGAGATTCGCTTCTCGTAGTAGTCGTAGAGATTAAAGAGCGCTCCAAACTCAAGGGCTCGCGCGCGGACTAGGGTAGCTTCCGCCTTTGCGAGATCCCTATTTTGGAAGGCTCTTAGACCTTCCGCGTGCAGTTCTTCCAGTTCCAGGAAGGCCGCGCTGGACTTGACTTCCGCGTCACCAAGCAGCGTGTAGATGCGGATGGGCTCCCGCCTGCCTTTGACCTTCACAAGATCGATTTCGAGGAAGGCGAGATCCGGGGCTGCTTCGGCGACGGATGATCCGGCTATTATCCCAACGCCGTAGATTTTGCACTGGCCCTCGAGGCGGGAAGCGACATTGACGGTGTCGCCGACCACCGAATAATCGAACCGGCGGGCCGTCCCCATATTGCCGACGCAGCAAGGCCCTGTATTGAGGCCGATGCCGATCATGACTTCGGTATGCACGCAACCTTGCGCTTCTGCTTCCGCCTTCAGATCCTCGTTCAGTTGCCTGATGTCCTTCTGCATTCGAAGCGCTGCGAGTTCCGCTCTGCGCGCGTGGTCGGGCTCGTCGAGGGGAGCGTTCCAGAACGCCATAACGGCATCGCCAATATATTTATCGATTGTCCCGCCGTGGTTTAGAATTGTATCGCTCAAGGGCGTCAGGAGCCGGTTTAGAAAGGCCGTGACGCCGGGTGCGTCGAGCTTTTCGGAAATCTCGGTGAAATTGCGTACATCCGAGAAAAGAACCGTCATCGGCCGCAATTGCCCGCCGAGTTCGAGCCGCGAGGGGTCACGGGCCAGTTCCTCCACCAGAGCGGGCGCGAGATAACGCTCAAAGGCACGCCTTACACGATTGCGTTCGCGCTCGGTCGAGAAGTAACGCGCAGCTGTCCCTGCGATGTAGATACCTGTCAGTATCGTCACAGGATACACGGCATCCGCCAGGATGCCGCGCTGTGAGTACGCGAGCCAGGACAACAGTACAACACCAGCAACGCTAAATCCGCCTGCCAGCGCCCCGGCGACCGATCCTGCGCGCGCCATGACGACGATCAACACGCTCGCCAAAACCAATGTGACGGCTGACTCAAGGGCAGCCATGTGGCCCGGCCTGACCAGATGGTCGCCGAGAAGCATCTGCTCGATGGTTTGCGCATGGATTTCAACGCCCGCAATTCCATCCTCAAGCGGCGTTGTGCGGGTGTCGTTCAACCCCGCAGCGCTCGTCCCAATCAAGATGACCCGGCCCTGGATCTCGCTGCGTTCGATCGCGCCTTCCAATACTTTATGAGCAGGTATAAAGCGTCGCGAGTTATGGCGCGTATGGTGCAGCCAGAGCTGAGAGTCCAGGTCCACGGGTACATCGAGCCTGCCGATAAGCACCCGTTCTGTTCCCTTCCACAAACCGTATCCAGAGGAGAGACCTTCGCCATTTGTGACAATGGCGAAGGCGGCATCGGGTTGGAGCAGGCGGATCGTCTCTGCTGACAGAGCAGGCCAGACATCGTGCCCGATCACGACTGCGAGAGGCACGCGCCGCACGACCTGGTCGAACTCCGGCGTCCAGTTCAACGCTCCTTCGCCCGAAGCTGCCGAGACAAGCTCAGGCAGGCTCCTTGCCGCGCCCCTGAATGCTGGGAGGTAGGGACGAGGATCGGAGCCTTTGGCGTAAACCTCGGCTTTTGCGGCGCCTTCAGGGGGCTGGCCTTGGCTCGTGCCCGCGATTCCAAGGACCGAGGGCGCCGCCGCCAAGGCTTCCGCGAGCCTCTTGTCATTCGAAGGCAGTGCTTGGAACTGCGCCGCTAGTGAATTCGTTGCTTCTGTTTTTGGGAGCTGCTTCAGAAGATTGGCTGGGGAGAGCCGGTCGGGCTCCGGAAAGAGCATGTCGAAGGCGATGACCTCGGCGCCCAGATCCTTCAAGCGCACCACGAGGTCCGCGATGACCGAGCGCGGCAGCGGCCATTGTCCGAGGGCCGCCAGCGACGCGTCGTCAATGTCGACGATGCGAACGGGTATGGAAGGATCGTAAATGCGAGGTTTGAGCCGCTGAAAGCTGTCGAAGGCGAAGGACCGCATCCGAACGAGCGGGGCGGGATCAAGAATGCGGATCAGGAAAGCGCCAAGCAGAAGAAGGACGATGGGCGTGAGGTACAAACCTTTCCGCCGAAGGTCGCGTCTCTGGTCCGGTTTGCCTGCTATATCTGCCATAAGGCTTTCTTCGGCGCCGCATGCGATGAGGTTTACCGGGAGTTAAAATTGGTTTCGTTTTGCAAAAACCACATCAACTAAATATATAAGTAGTTATTTTGGATAAACCCATGACGGCAATGGATTGAGGCATCGTGACTTCAGACGGCTCATATAAGATCCTGTAAGGCGCAAGCTAATCGTTCGAGCACCCCCTCTCGCAAGTCGCACTGGAGATCCCGGCCGCCTTTGCACTATGTTGCATCGGACCGTGGTCACCCTTATCGCCGCCTGGTCCCTTTCCGGCGGTATGACCCTTTGGCCCGAGCCCGCCGTTTGCTGTCCCATTGCCGTCGTGACTGACGTGATCGCGTCCCCGATCATGATGTCCACCATGGTGGTCTCCCGCGTGCCCGCCGTTGTGGCGTCCACCATGATCATGTGCGCCATGATCGTGCCCCCCTTCGCCGGGCCGACCTCCACCGGGTCCGCCTTTACAAGTTTCCCCTGGCGGCGGAGGGGCAGGTTTGCCTGGCGCCGGAGGGGTTGGAAACCTCGCACCGTAAGTGCGGGCCTTGAAGGCGGCGTTGAAGTCATTGTATCGGGGAAGGACGTCGGCTCCATGTTGCTCGACGATAGCTAGATATGCCTGGCTCAAGTTCAAGGATGCATTCAAGGAGAGAAGCTCACCAGGCCACGCGGCCGGCGGTGATACCCTTCCATCAGAGGAGATCACGACGTAATTGCCCGGCTTGTCGACAGTCACAGTACCTTGAGCGGTCCTGGTGGTGAAAGCCCCATCGACCAGCACGATGATTTCGATCCCGAGATCGGTGTCGACATAACCCTCGACAATCGTGCCCCGCACGCCGAGCGTCGCCTGTGGGGTGTTGATCTTGTAAGTCGATGGATCCTGTGCGCCGCTGATGAGCCTGAAGCCGCCCTTCTTGACCTCGAAGCCCGTGCCGCCGGTCCCGCCCGATGTTCCGCTTACTTTTACGGTCGCATCCGCGCCAACAGTAAAAGCTGTTTTATCCTTCAGCATGAGTGATGCCGAACTGCCCGATCCGGTCTTCACTGTTTCGCCGTCGCGGATCTGTCCGCCGCTCTTAACCCCTGCACCCGTGCCGGATGTGACTTGGCCCGAGACACTGGCCGTCACGTTCTGCGCGCGAGCTTCGCCCAGAATGGCATTCGCGCTTGCAAGCAGCAAAAAGTACAAGAGGCCCCTGCCGAGCGACCGCATCTCAGAACCGCCCCACAACATGGACACCAGCGACATGGTTGTCGAACCTCTCATAGGGGTCGTTTGATTTATTGTGCTCGAACCGGTAGTCGAGCCTCAGGTCCAGGTTCGGCGCCAGCAGCGAGGGAAAAATCAGATGGGCGGAGGGTTCTATGAAGTCGTCCTGCCGCCTGCCCGTCGAATAGGCCACATTCTGGTCGAACCACCGGTGGTAGTAGCCAAGCCCGATGCCGAACAGGGCGGAGAAGCCGTTGACGGGGACGAAATAGCTCGCCCGCACTCCGGACTTAACATAGTCTCCTATATAGAGTGGATCATCGTATGGAGCCCCAGGCACGACAGCTGCGGGACCTCTGCCATCGGCGGAACTGATGCGCACAAGCGGGGTGACGTACAGAGCATCGGCTTTGACAAATCCGGGCTTCGCCTGGAAGAAGCCATCGAAATCGATGACCGCGCCATTACTCCAGACATTGCCATACGCGTTTCCAATTCCGTTATCGCCGTTGCCTGAAACATCGCGGTAGACCGCCCGCACTCTTACCGATTGCTGCAGGCCCATGACGATGTTCGAGATGGTCGCGAACCCGCCATAGTCGTTCGAAATATGCTCTCCGCCAAGCCATGCCGCTCCTGTGAGAGGACCGGCATGAACCCTCCAATTGCCCTCGAGATCCCAGATCGGACCCGTAAAGGCGCTCGTGTAAAGGTAGTTCACATTCTCTGCATAGATCTGGTTCTGGCCGTAAAGGTCGACCACGCTGCGCCATCGCATTCCCACGAAATTGCGCTCGTCGACGATGCCTATGCGGGCGTCGAATGCCCCATCGTGGACTATGCCCAACGAAGACGGAACGGGAACGCCGCTCGGCGCCTCTCGCGGGTTCGAAACATAGCTTGCCCCGACAGATACGGTGACTGCGGTTACGCTGGGCAGGAGAGCAAGTCTCACGCGCTGCAACGCCTCTCGTGCTTTCGGATCATCCGGCTTTGCAATGGAGGCGCGCTCATATGCCGACAGCGCGAACCTCAAGTCACCCTTCGCCTCGGCAGCAGCGCCGTAAGCCATATTGAGGGCGTAATCATTCGGGTTTGCCAGCAGTTTCGTGTAGGCCGCTTCCAGCGACTCCGCCATTGTCTCTGCCGACGAACACACTACCACGAGAGCCGCGAAGGCCCGCGCAATCCAAATCCGTAAATACAAACTCGTGTCCCCCACACACAACCAAATCGTACAGCGAAAAAGCTACTCAATACGCTTTGATGACAGCCTAGCTAATGCTCTACGGTTAAAAAGGTCAACGATTGCCAGGGAAGAAAGCTGGGAGTTTTTATGGTTTCTGGTACGGTAGTGCAACGAAGTCACAACTAAAAACTTCACCAAATCGCAGCGATTGCCCTAGTCTATTTTACTTTTCTGTTAAAGCACCATTTGCCTCACGAGCGTGTGAAACCTCGCTGCTCGTTGGCAAAACCGATGGTCAATGTTTGAGCAGATTGGTTTATCCTTGAGCAGGGATTGTTCCACTTCGAACCGCGTTCTGGCCGCCGATGAGGCGACACTGCCAAGCAAATAAATTTTGCTGCCCATGAACGAAGTCGCTCTTGCGTCCAAAACTTAGCCTTTGCTTCATGGCATAAGGTTTGCTCCGCAGCTGCGGCGGAGGTGTGTACCTCAGCGATAAACGCATCGAGCTTTTTGAGGCACCATGATTTTTCGCTTGTTTGAAGGTAGAAGCAGTGCCAGCGCCGCTTCTGTGCTACCGTCCCAAACAAGCGCCCATCTACCGGATTCCGAAGCGATAAAACAGAACGCGGCATCCGTGACCCTGCTCTCTCCAATCTCGAAATGGATCGAAGAGCTTTACCGGGCCAAGAAGGATTTACAGGACGGAAGCCTGCCGACCTACATTCCAGAACTGCAAAAAGCAAACCCATCGCATTTCGGCATCGCTCTTACGACCGGGGACGGACATACCTACGCCTCGGGCGAATGCGACATCCCCTTCACGATCCAATCGATCTCAAAGCCGCTCATCTACGGCCTGGCACTCCAGGACCATGGGGTCGATGAGGTCTTGCGGCGCGTCGGCGTCGAACCCACAGGTGAGGCCTTCAACTCCATCATCATGGATGAAGTGAATAACCGTCCCTTCAATCCAATGGTGAATGCAGGGGCAATCGCTACAACGGCGCTGGTCAAGGGCGACAATGCCGAGGAGCGCCTCGCAAGAATACTCGCAACGGTAAGCGGCTATGCCGGCCGCGACCTTTCCATTGACGAAGCCGTCTATCGTTCCGAGAAGGCCACGGGACATAGAAATCGGGCAATCGCCTATCTGCAGCTCAACTCGGGCATGATCAGCGAGCCAGTTGATGTGCATCTCGATCTTTACTTCAAGCAATGCTCCATCCTTGTCACGGCGCGAGATCTCGCGGTGATCGCGGCGACGCTAGCCAATGACGGTGTGAACCCCCTCACCGGCGTCAGAGTGCTCGCCTCGGACTATGTGAAAGCGGTGCTTTCAATCATGTCGAGCTGTGGAATGTACGATTATTCCGGCGAATGGCTCTACCGTGTGGGCTTGCCAGCAAAGAGCGGGGTCGCGGGCGGCGTGATAGCCGTACTCCCAGGGCAGTTCGGTTTCGGCGTTTATTCCCCTCTGCTTGATGCCCGTGGCAACAGTCACCGCGGAATCGAAGTCTGCAAGGAACTCGCAGGCCGCCTCTACCTCCACCTCTTTGATGCCCATCCCTCTCCCGAGTATATCATCCGCCGATCTTATCGGGGAGGCGCCATGACGTCGAAGCGTCTCCGTTGCGCCCGGGAACGTGCAATCCTCGAGAAGAATGGCACTCAGATTGTCGTGTATGAACTTCAAGGGGACTTGTATTTCGCGACCGCAGAGCAGCTTCTGAGAAAGATTGGGCTTGATGCGGCAGACGCTAAATTCATCGTCCTCGATGGGAAGCGGTTGACCAAAGGGAGCCGCACAGCGCTGCTGCTTCTTCAAGACCTGGCACGCGACCTCACGCAGAGCGGCCGGACTTTGCTGCTTGCTGGATTTTCTGACCAGGTCCTGGCCGACTGGTTGGTGCTGCGTGAAGGTCAGTCCGAAATTGCCTCCATTTTCCCCACTGCCGACATTGCGCTTGAGAATTGCGAAAACAACGTCATTTCAAGCCTCGATCCGGCTGCTCTTGAGACGAGCCAGTCACTTCCCCTCTCCGAGATCGATATCCTGCGGACACTGACCCCTGAGGAGATCAGGCGCCTTGAGCCTTTCCTGCAGAAAGCGAAATACGCACCTGGGCAGCAGATCATCAAGGAAGGCGACGAGGGCGACCGCCTGTTCATGATCACGGCCGGAAGCGCTACTGTGAGCACCTTTCTAGAGGATGGAAAACGAAGCGCGCGCCTGGCCGCCTATCGCCCTGGGGTCGCCTTCGGCGAGTTCGCTTTGTTCGACGGCGGGCGGCGGCGGGGGGCAGACGTTGTCGCCGATACTGATGTCACCAGCTACGTCCTCACTTTTGAGCGGCTTGCGGAGTTGGAACGGTCCGAACCCGACCTTTACAAGCAGATCCTCCTTGTCCTCGGCCGCTTGCTTACGGATCGGCTCCGAAGGGTGACGGCCGATCTTCGGGCCCTTTCTTAAGTGCCGTGGGTCGCGTCATATGGCGATTGCGGGGCTGCAAGGTTAAATTATTCGCTGATCGAGCCAAGTTATACCGCCGTACCTAAGCATTGACCTGTGGAATCAGGGGTAGGGGCATAGCGACTTGAGCCTTCCGGCCTCTGCGACGAGCCTATTCCAGGCGTTACAGGCGGCGTCAGCAATGGCATTGTGATCGGCAAGCAGGCGGTACGAGAGGAAGCGCTCCTTGAGATAGAGCCAGACACGCTCCACCGGGTTGAGTTCGGGCGAGTAGGACGGAAGCGGAGCGCGTGCATCGTTCTCCCTCATGCGAAAACGATGCGCTGCTTCGCCGCTTAGATCAATGTATCAGCGTGCCGGGTCTAATAAATCATGGCGACGCCCGCGACGCGGGATGCGTTTGAAGCCTTCGCCAGACCGGCCATCGCCATCGTGGACGACGCTTGCCACGTGCGTTTTCGTAAACATTTCGTTCACGGCGGCGAGCCTTCATACTTATGTGGTTAACAGAAGAGCGCCGGAATTACTTCCCACCGTGTGTTGGTAAAGAACTTCTTTAAGCGGCGCGAAATGGAGAAATGCCGCGCCTACGGCCGGCCAAAGGGCTGATACCATAAGCCATTGAAAGTGATATGCTTTTTATTGTTAACAAATTACCCATTAAATAGATTCTAATGCAGGAATTTCTCCATTTACTGGGACGAGCAAAAGTCCGTTAAATATGTTTTGAAATCGCGAATTAACGCTTGGAAGAGCCGGAACTGCACGGCGCAGGCAGCGGCGATGGCGTCCCGTTCTGTAATTTTTCTCCGTATTATCAACGACTTAAGCTGCGTTAACCTGGCATCAAGGCGATTTCGCCGAAGATCTTTCAGATGAAGGAATACGGAGACAAGCGTCGGGGACAAGCTGACAAACCACATGCCGCCATTTGCAGGACGCCATAAAAAATGGACTATCGCCCGGGTCCGGTTAAACGCACGATGCCCTAAGCGCTGGACAGCACGGCAGTTCGCAAGAGTTGCCGTCGCGAAGTTGGGCGCTGCGATAAGTCGATTTCCTGGCTGACTCCGAGCGGCGACCGCATTCAATCCTTGACGGCACGATACCGTTTGCGGTTACTACGGTCCCCCCGCCGCTCCGCTTGCCGGCGTAAACCCGAACCGCCGCTGATCGACGCGAAAAGCAGTCCGGACCTCTAAGCACTCCAGCCCTTCATTCAGGTCGCAACTTGGCAAAAGACCCCATAGCCCAGGCAATCGGACTCGATTTCGGCACGACAAATACCGTCGCCGCGATTGTGAACTCCGGCGGCAACGTCGAAACGATCGAGTTCGGCGACGGGCCAGAGGCGATTTCGACCTTCCGTTCATTGATAAGCTTCTGGCGCGAGCAGGAGAGCGGCTCCATAAGGACAGAAGGCGGCCCGTGGGCCATCGAGCACTTCATTGAATTTCCTGGCGAAACCCGATTTCTGCAATCCTTCAAGACGTTTGCAGCTTCGCCTCTTTTCGACACAACGGGCATATTCGGAAAGCGTTTTCGCTTCGAAGACATCCTGGAAGCCTTTTTTCGCACGGTGCTCAGACATGGGGGCGAGCCGCTGCGGCGCCTGCCGAAAACGCTGGTCCTTGGGCGTCCCGTCAAGTTCGCAGGCCACAACGCCGATGCGGAGACGGCGAGGACGCGCTACGAGGCCGCCTTCACCCGCTTCGGTTTCGAGCGTATCGTTCATGTCTTGGAACCAGTGGCTGCCGCCTACTTTTATGCGCAGCGATTGACGAAGAGCGCGAACGTCCTCGTCGGCGATTTTGGCGGCGGCACAAGCGACTTCTCGGTCCTTCGGTTCGATGGGGCGGGAGGTGATTTCCGGGCTTTTCCGCTTGCTCACGCGGGTGTGGGGCTGGCGGGCGATACCTTCGATTATCGCATCATCGATGCGGTTGTCTCTCCCCGGCTCGGCAAAGGCTCCATGTACGAGAGCTGGGGCAAGCTGTTGATGGTCCCGTCGCACTACTTTGCCGCCTTTGCGAAATGGAACGAGCTTTGCCTCCTGAAGCATTCTCCTGCGATGCGCGAATTGAAGGCGCTTTCGAAACAAAGCACCGAACCGGAAAAGCTCGATAGCCTTATTCATTTGATCGAATCGGGCGCGATCTATTCGCTCTATACCGCTGTTTCGGCAGTCAAGACGCGGCTTTCCACCGAGACTGAAGCAGAACTCGTCTTTCGAGATGCGGGGATCGATATCCATGCGACTGTCCGCAGGGCCGATTTTGAGGCGTGGATCAAGCCCGATCTTGACCGGATAGAACTTTGCGTTGCCGAGGCCCTCGCCGCTGCGGGCCTCGACCACAGCCAGGTCGACAAGGTCTTTCTGACTGGCGGGACCTCGTTTGTTCCCGCAGTGCGGCGCATCTTCGACGGACTTTTCGGTGCGGCGCGGGTGGAAACGGGCGACGAACTTCTTGCGGTTGCCTCCGGCCTCGCTCTCATCGGCCAGGATCCGGATTTCGGCCGCTGGGAGGCTGGATCAAGTGCTGACGGTTTGGCGCGCGGCCAGTGAGAACACGGGCTATCACGGCGGAGCCGAACCGGATCCAATGCTTGCCGATACGTGCCATCATAGTCCCCTTCTCAAAGGCCAAGGGTCAATGTGGTGCTAGTCCCGTGGCAAGGCGCCGTAACCTATGCTGAAAGCAAGCTGCACGACGTTCTCAACGCTTTTGCCGTCGCGGGGCGATGGAGAAACGTTCGCCCCAATGCCTTGGAACCCGGATGGGTCCCGACCCGCATGGGCGGGCCAAGTGCGCCGGACGACATCGGCAAAGCGCACCTCACATAAGCATGGCCTGCGACAAGCGACGATCCGCTCGCGCCGTCGAGCGGCGCCTGTTTCTACCAAGAAGCCGAACCCGGTAACCCGCGACGAAGGCATTCAGGACAAGTTCATGGAGACATGCTCTCTTCTCTCAGGCGTTTTCCCTATCAGGCTGAGTTAAGGTGGGCTGGACTAGCCATGATCGAAATCACGGACAAGATCGCGCTCGACGAGGCCGAGATTGTCTTGACTTTCATCCGGGCGAGCGGCCCTGGCGGGCAGAACGTGAACAAGGTTTCGAGCGCCGCGCAATTGCGCTTCGATGTGCGCCGCTCGCCGAGCTTGCCGGACGCGGTGCGCCTGCGCCTTGAGCGCATCGCAGGCGCGCGACTGACGAAGGACGGCGAGATCGTGCTCACGGCCGGAAATTTCCGCACGCAGGAGGCCAATCGGAAGGATGCCATAGGCCGGCTCGTCCGCATGATCAGGCAGGCGGCCATTGAGCCTCCCGTCCGCACCCCGACGCGACCTACTTTTGGCGCGAAGCAGCGGCGGCTGACTGGCAAAGCGAAGCGCGGAGAGGTGAAGCGCCAGCGGCGCTCGCCGGGGCCTACAGGCGATTAGGCATCGAGAGGGGAGATGTTTCCTGACCTCATGGCTCCTGGCAGACCTAACTTCTAATCGCAAATGCGCACATACACCAAACAGCGGGAACCCATACGGAACCGACCCGATTTGTTGTGTATAAAATTTGGAGTCTAAGCCTTTGATCTACTGGCGTCCCCGACAGGATTCCAAGATACACAATTCGCCAATGTTTTCACTGCTTCTTCTGCTGGCGGAAACATCCGGGTAATCGCGTCCCGGAAAGGCGAAGCCTTGTCCGGGATCGTAGCGAATCAAAGCCCCCATTTGTTGCGATCCCGGATAGCCGCAAGCGGCTTCCGGGATCAAGCGGGCCACGGGGGCGGGGAGTTGGCCACGCGATTGAGGATGTCCTTTGCCTTGGCGCAGTCATCGCCGATCTGGGCAGCGAGCGCTTCCATGGAGCGGAATTTCAAGTCCGGGCGAATGAAACCGATGAACTCGATCTCCAGGGTTTTTCCGTAAAGGTCGCCATCGAAATCGAACACGAAGATCTCAAGCAAGGGAAGGCCCGCGTCGAAGGTCGGCCGCGTGCCGAGATAGGCCGCGCCCTGGAGCTTTTGTCCTTCGAGATAGGCGTTCACGGCGTAGATGCCATGCATCAGGGTGACGCCATCTTCAAGGCGAATGTTGGCGGTGGGGTATCCCATGATCGTGCCCCGGCCCGCGCCCCCCACGATAACGCCCGATATGCGCCACCATGAGCCCAGCATCACGGCGGCTGCGGTGACATCCCCCTCGGCCAGGAGTTCGCGGATGCGTGTGGATGAGAACATGTCGCCGTCATCTCCCTGTGCTTCCACCACGGTCACCCCGAATCCATGAACGCTGCCCTGTCCGGCGAGAATGCCCGGGTTGCCGCCGCGCCCTTTGCCGAAGAAGAAATTGTAGCCAACGCTCGCATGCCTGATCGCAAAGCCGTCCACCAGAATCTGGCGCACGAACTCGGCGGCGGGCAGTTCAGCGAGCGTCCTGTCGAACGGGATGACGGCCGTGAAATCCAATCCGCATTCCGAAAGCAGCTGCAGCTTTCGCGGCAGCGGCGTCAGCCGGAAGAACGGCTTTTGCGGCTGGAAATACATCCGAGGGTAGGGCTCGAAGATCATCGCCCCAACCGGAAGCCCGCCGTCTTTGGCTCTCGCCTTCGCCGCGTTCAGCACCACGCGATGACCGCGATGCACGCCATCGAAGGTGCCGATCGCGAGCGACCCGCCCTTCAGATGCTGGGGAACTTCATGCCAGCCATGGACAACGTCCATCCCACCTCGCTCATTTCCTTGACGCGCGCGAAGGCACCATAAGTTCAGCCTCGCCTTCGAGCACGGCCTTTTCGCCAACCTTGCAGACGCAATGGAAAATTGCGCGTCTCTTCCCCGGGATCAAGTCCGTTATATGCACTGTGGTGATCACCTCATCGCCAATATGCACCGGCGCCCTGAAGATGAGCGCCTGGGAGACGTAGATGCATCCCGGCCCCGGCAGCTTCGTCCCCAGCACGGCCGAGATGAACGAGGCGGTGAGGATGCCATGCGCGATGCGCTGCTTGAACGGCGTCGCCGCGGCATAGGCTTCATCGAGGTGAACAGGATTGATGTCGCCCGAGACGCGCGCGAAGTCGTCGATGTCCTGGGCCGTCACGGTGTGGGCGATGCTCGCCTGCATGCCGATAGATAGATCCTCGAAAAAGTGCCCTGGCCCGACTTTGCTGGTCATTCAATTCCCTCCTTGGCGTTGCGCGACATCGCGGAAGGCTCCGCTGCTGCTTCGCCTTCGCAATCTCCAAAAGTATAGCGGGAGGAGGGGCGGGCGTTACAACATTCTTTGCCGAGGGCGCGGCTGCGTCACTGCGCGCGCCAATTTGCGGTGAAATACCAAAAGCACAGTCTCGCCTGCAAATGGCAGATGCCTCGAAAGAAGACGGCATTTGCCATAATTTGCGCCAAGCCAGAGGTTCCTCTGCGGTCCATGGAACAACGGCGCAACGAGATTTCGCGTGAGTGTGAGCCTGCAACGAGCTTGGAAGACTGGCGCCGCGGGGTTCATCGTCTTTTCCCTGCTGGCTATTTTTCTCCTTCCTCTGCTCTCGCTGGAGCTTTTTTTCGCGCCAAGGGCATCCGCCACCCCGGCGGAGGCCTTCAGCATCGGCAAGCCGCCCCTGAAGATTACTGTCTTCGCCGGTCCCCGGAATGATTTCTGCTATTCCGACCACATAGACGCCGTTGAAAAGCTCATAAAGAGCGAACAGAACCGCATCAACAAAGCCGGGGGCATTGCGGGCCGGAACATCGAGATACAAGTGCGCGATGATGAAGGGGACCCGAAACGAGCGGTTGCGAACGTAGGCGCGGCACTCGCCGATCCGCAGACGATTGCGATGATCGGACTTCAGAGTTCGGACCGCGCAAAAGAGGTCTTCAAGGAACTCGGTCCTAAACTTAAAGAGAGCGGCATACCCTGGATTTCCAGCATCTCTGTAACGAATCTGATTGCCGATTATCCGAATGTCTTCTCGATGAGCGGATCCCAGGAAGAAGAAAACGTTCCTGTTATCGCGGAATTTGTAAAGGAGAAGAAATTCGGCCGGCCGGCCTTGATCGGCTTGAAAGGGCAACCTTACATTGAGGCATTGCTCAAGGGCCTCGAAGAGAAAAAGGGCTTTCCCGCTTTTGTAACAACGCATTTGCTGGAGTTAGCTGGTGCGGACAGCAAAGCCCGGCAGAACGCGAGCCTTGATCCAAGCGAAATTGCAAAAGTGATCGAGGATTTGAAGTCGAAAAATCCTGATGTCATTTTCCTGAGCGTTGGCGGGTGGCGCGTTCCGGCGTTCCTGAAGGAGTTGGAAAAGGCTGGAATTGCCGCGCCACTCTTCGTGACCGGGCGCCTTGAGGACATCTTCCGCTCGCCCGCCGTGTCCTACTCCGGCGATGTCTACCAGCTTGCAAGGGATGAACTGCCGAACCTGCATAACGACAGGGTTCGCCAACGCCTCTTCCGCGAGCGCCCAGAGGACTGGGCATTCAACGGCAAACGAAATCAAGACGCTTTCGACCGGCTCGAAAATGGATGCGAGGAGCGCACGGCGGCAACGGCGCTCAATGTCTTCTCTCGCTCCAACCGCAGGGCCATCGGGATAGGGTTGGAGTTCAGGGACATGGCCGCAATGATCGCCGATGTCCTAAAAGCTACGAAAACAGAGATCGACACGGATGATATTGCGGGGATTCGAAAATCGATCCGGAAAGGGATCCCTGCCTTGTTTGCCTCCGGCAAGGGTGCGTTCAAGGGGACCCTGGAAGATTGGTCGTTCCGGCCATCCTCGCGGACATCGATCCGGACGCCCTTTATTATTGCGCGGCCGAAAGATTTGCACCGGCAGCAGCTTTCGGCAATCCAGTACGCCCCCCTGAAAGACAACAAGTTTAGAAAGATACCGACCTTCTACCTGGATATCGATTTGTTTCGAATTTCTCGGATCGACGACACAGAGAAAAGCTTCGTCGCGGACTTTTATCTATCGATGAGTGACGAGAATAACCCCACCATCGACTTGATTGAATTTACGAATGCTTTCCTCGATTACAAAACCAGCGCGAGGCAGATCACGATCCGGCCCCTGCATGAGGGTGGTGAGAGCGATTCCTTTCCAAGCCACATGAAAATCTATGCCGTGTCCGGCAAGTTCACGCTCGACCCCAGTTACAAGAGTTACCCTTTCGACGTCCAGCGCTTCACAATCGACCTGCGCCCCAGGCGGGGTGACACACCGTTTATCGTTCAGCCTCTCCAGCAGGAGTTTCGAGAAAAGCCGTTTGATGCGGAAGGCTGGGATAATAGGGACGCGTATGTGAGCTATGATAAGGATTTCATATCGCTTTTCGACACGAAGAAACTTGAGCCGAGTGTCGTGCCTTTCTACAACAGTAGTTTCGTCTGGGTCTTAAAACGCAGTGCGACCGATTTTTATCTGAGGGTCGTAATACCCTTGTTCTTCATCGCAATCGTCGCCTATCTCGCCATTTTTATTTCGAGTGCCCATTTCGAGTCCATTGTCACGATCCAGGTCACCGCGTTTCTTTCGGCGGTGGCGCTCTACATTACGACCCCCAAAGTCGATTCGGACACGGCGACAATTCTGGATAGAATATTTGTCTTCAACTATATGATATTCAGCCTCATGATCGTGATATCGATCTTGCGCGTGAACCGGTTCGTCTCGAGCACGCTCCATCTGAAGCGCGCCCTGGCTATTTTGCACGTTGTTTTCATTCCTCTCTTTCTCGCGATCATGGTCCTTTATGTTTACGGATTGGGGGGCTCGGACAGCCATTCGGAGCTGGAATTCGTGCCTGCCGTGCGGGACGGCGTTTCGCGGTTCCTGGTTTGGCTACAGGCCTGAAGTCGCTCGTAGCGGCGCGGGTGCGATCGTGCCGCGCCTTAGCGCCCCCTCTGCAGTTCCACACTGGCGCATCACGAGAAAATCCCGACAGTCAAGGCTGTGATGCTTGTCTTTTTCTGCGTCATTTAGCGTCGGAAATTCGTGGCGTTCCATAGACCGAAAACTGGCCATCGCGCCGATAAAGCTTTACCATGGCCGACGCGCGGTCATGGGCGCTGAAGCTAAGGAGATGGATCGTTTGATCGTGGGCGATGAGACTCAGGGGTCGCGCAGCGCCGGTGAATATCAAAGTCTAACGTGACATCGATCCGCCTATCTACGACTAGGCGGCTAATCAAAGGAGAATAAAATGGACCTTTGGACATTTCTGGGTTTTGTTGCTGTCTTAGCTTTACTGGCGGCAATCGAGAAGCAACTTATTGCAATTCATAAAGACATCGTAGAAACCAAGGTGAAGGTCGAGTACATCAGTGCCTTGGTCCTGAAAAAGGACATCTCGAAATTTCCAAGCAGTGCCGACATGAAGGACTGAGGCCGCTTAAGTATCGAAAAACACGAGGTTGATGGGAGGCCGACGGACTCCGTCGGCATTCAGCCCAGCGCGGTCTGGCGAAACTCGGCAGGCGTGGTTACCCCGCCTGCCGCGAGCGGATGGTTATTGACCGTTAGAGGTCAGGCACGATGCGGCCGCGATCGAAGATGATGAGCGCCCTTCCAATCGCCGTCGGCTTTCCGACGCGGACCAGCGCGGCGCGAGCACCGTGCCCCACTTGCCTTCCTTAGTCCGTTGCGGCCAATTGCTTTTGATTACGGAGCCAGCACGCTCATCGTCGCCCCGCCGCTGCCATGGGAGCCACGCGGCATCATCCCCCCTGCTTATTTGTCGCCCGCGGGGCTCTTTTTCTTTTTTGGCGCAGGCGGCGGTTTGCAAAGATTCGCAGCTTCGCACTTGCAGTGGCCGAGTTGGTAGCATGGCAGTTGATCGCCTGCACAAGCCCAGTGTTTGCCGCCCTCCTCGCTGCAGGTTCCCCCGCATGGCCCCACGCCATACTCGCAAAATGGTTCCTGCACACGAAGAACTTCAGGACTTTGGGATGTTGAGCCGTTTGGAGCCGCAGTAGCAGC
Organism: uncultured Alphaproteobacteria bacterium; assembly: GCA_963829495.1. GTDB lineage: Bacteria > Pseudomonadota > Alphaproteobacteria > Rhizobiales > Rhodomicrobiaceae > Rhodomicrobium. The sequence goes on along the minus strand of CAWHIT010000004.1, from coordinate 417,415 downwards.
GCTCCATTCCCGGGTTGGAATGGCCTCCTCCGCGTGAGCCTGGGACAGAACGAAGGCCACCAATATTAAAGTTTTGACAGTGCGTAACATGAGCGGGTCACCCCAATTCCCGATTGGGCCTTGGCTGCAAGCTAGCATGCCGTCCGAATACGCTACAATTGCGCAAGGCTTCTTTTGCATGCCTAATTCCGTGCAGCCGGTTGCTAACAAGAGCACCAATGTTCAACCAGCGTTAGAGAAATGCATGCATATGCAGCTCTCAATTACAAATTCACGAGGATAAGTACACAATCTGCGTCCTAGAGACGCAGGCCTGCGGTGGATGGGAGTAGTAAAGGGTCGTGCGAGCGCGAGTGATTCTGTCTCTAAGGCTTTTCAAACAGTGCTGTTGAGGCGCCACTTGCTGCTAATACCGCGAGACATTCGCGTTATTAAGGAGGGTGGGGTGAATTTTCGATCTGTAGCTATTCCGGTGTGCACGCTTTTGCTGCTCTTGCCTGTCACTTCTATTTCGGCGCCTCGTGATGACAAAGCGAATGCCCTTCGAGGTCTCGCTGCACGTATAGGTCATGTGCTTGGGGCCGCATCCGCTTGCCCGAATGTGCCACGGGAGCGAATTAAGAAGGTGGCCGACAGGCTCACAGACGCGATCAAGTCGGGACCAGCTTCCCAGGAAGAAAGCTCATCCATCTTCGAGATCTTCAATTCAGTCTCATCGGATGGCGCTCGTGCTATTGCGACCGCGCAGAAGGATTGCGCGGCGGCTGACCGCGAACTGTCCGATCTTGAAAGCGTGTCCGAGCCTGGGCAACAAGCTGCATCGATGGCCGCCGCGAGCCCTCAATTGGCAGCCTTTAACTCTCCAGCCCCGGCTGGGATGGTCCGTGGCGTGACCGCAAACGAAATCCGGTTTGGGGCATCCCTTCCGCTCTCGGGGCCTAATAAAGAATCCGGCCAACAGATAAAGATCGGCATCGAGACAGCCTTTCGAATGGCGAATGATGCTGGCGGCGTACATGGACGCATGCTGCGCCTTATAACCGCCGACGATGGCTATGAGCCCACGCGGACCGCCGAGACTATGAAACAGCTCTACGACAAAGACCAGGTTTTCGGCATTATCGGAAATTACGGAACCGCCACGGCCGCGGTGGCTGCGCCATTTGCACTCGACCGGCAGATGTTGTTTTACGCCGGGTTCACAGGCGCAAGCATACTGCGCCGCGATCCGCCCGACCGCTATGTCTTCAACTTTCGCGCAAGTTATGCAGAAGAGACAGAGGCTGTCGTGCGCTATCTGGTCAAGGTGCGGCGGCTCAAGCCGGAGCAAATCGCGGTATTTGCTCAACAGGATGCTTACGGCGATGCAGGCTTCGCAGGTGTCGCGAAGGCGATGCGGGCGCTCCGCGGCGGCGATGGCGGTTCCATTCTGCGCTTAGGATATCAGCGCAATACCCTGGATGTTGAATCCGCTGTGACCCAGTTGAAATCCAGCAAGGTACCCATCAAAGCGGTTGTAATGGTGGCGACGTATCGCGCGGCGGCTAAATTCATTGAGAAGACGGCAGATGCTTACCCGGGCTTGATTTACACCAACACTTCGGCTGTCGGAAGCATCTCTTTGCGCGACGAGCTCATGCTGAGCGGACCCAAATACTTGTCAGGCGTCATCGTCACGCAGGCGGTTCCGGCTGTGGATGGCTACTCTTCCTTGATCCTTCAGTACAAGGCGGCACTCTCGAAGTATTTTGCCGGCCAGGCTCCGGACTATGTTTCCTTCGAATATTATGTAGCTACGCGAGTGCTTATTGAGGCGATGAAGCGGGCTGGGCCGCAAATCGACACGGAAAAACTGGTGGACGCACTGGAAGGCGTGCATGACCTGGAACTGGGGCTTGGAACGCCAATTGGCTTTAGCGTGGCCGACCATCAGGGATCGCATAAGGTATGGGCCACGCAGATAACCGAGGATGGAAAATACGAGCCGATTGATCTGCAGTAGCGCCTGCTAACGCGGGGGCACGGTGGCGCCCGCTGGTTCCGGGTTGTAGAGGATACACATGATTGTCCGCCGCTCAATGCCAAGCGGCGGCGCATTCTCAAGCGGGATCAGGCCGACCATATAAGGGCGAATCAGTTCCGGTATCGCCATGCCACAGCCGCCCAAGCCACCTTCGCCGAAAGACGCCGCGCGCGAGATCTCGCCGCAAGCCTCGAACCGCGCCGAGATTGACGCCTTCCTCGCGCAAGTTCGCTCCGCGCCATCGCCCGCCACGTCAGGGAATGGCCGGCTGATCTTCGCCATGGACGCAACCATGAGCCGCCAGCCAACCTGGGATATGGCCTTGCAGGTGCAAGCCGAGATGTTCAATGCGGTGAAGGCCGTGGGTGGCCTCGACGTAAAGCTCGTCTTCTTCCGGGGCTACGATGAGTGCCGCGCCAGCCGCTGGGTCAGCGACGCGACCGCGCTGGCGCGCCTCATGACGGCGGTCGAGTGCCGGGGCGGCTTCACGCAAATTCGCAAAGTCCTGAAGCATGCGCTGAACGAGGCTGCAAACGGCAAGGTGAGTGCGCTCGTCTATGTCGGCGACGCGATGGAAGAGAGCGTCGACGAGCTTGCCAATCTTGCCGGACAACTCGGGCTTCTCTCAATTCCCGTCTTCCTATTCCAGGAAGGCTACGACGAGCGGGCGCGGGCCGCATTCGCCGAAATCGCGCGGCTGACGCGCGGCGCGACCTGCCGCTTCGGGCTCGGATCGGCGGCGCAATTGCGGGAGCTCCTCGAAGCCGTCGCCGTCTACGCGGCCGGTGGACGCAAAGCGCTTGCGGACTATGCAAAAGGCCGCGCCGGGCCTACTTTGCTGCTCGAACAGATGTCGAAGCCTTGACGGCTTCTTCGCGCGCGGAGTCCGGCAAATTCTACCGCTTTTCATATCGCTGCTGATCCTTGGCGTCATCCTGTATCTCCTTGGATGGGTGAGCAAGGCTGAGGTTGGGAAGCTTGCGGCCTGGATCCGCAAGAGCAGTGCGATTTTGCTCGCAGGGGGCGTCACTTTGATCTTTACCCGGAATCCAGGGTTCGCGATCATGGCGGGGATGCTCGTCTACTCGGTGATGGCCCGCACAGGGTGGTATCCCGGCAAAGGGCGAGACGGTTCTTCAGCGAACTCCGCGGTGCGCACGCCATATCTCGAAATGTCGCTCGACCATGCGACGGGCGCGATTTCCGGCCGCGTGCTCAAGGGGCGCTTTGCAGGCCGGGCTCTGACGGATTTCACAAATGTCGAGGGCGTCGATTTCCTCGCGGAGCTGCGCTCGAATGATGCTCAGGGCGCTCAGCTCTTCGAAGCTTATCTCGACCGTGCCTTTCCGGGCTGGAGTACCAGCGGAGGGAGCAGTGGCCCTCGTGGCGCTGCTTCATCGCGGGGCATGACCGTGGATGAGGCTTATCTCGTTCTCGGGCTTAGCCGGGGAGCGACACGCGAGGAGGTGCAAGCCGCGCATCGCAACCTGATGAAACGCTTCCATCCAGACCAGGGCGGCTCAACCTATCTGGCTTCTCAGGTGAACGAAGCGAAGGACGTGCTCTTGAAGCACATCAAAGCCTAATACCGAAAATAGCCGCGGTAAGGCGTGAATGAAAACCGGCTTCTGTGGGGCGCGCTCGCATAGGAATACCTCCTGGCCATGCGCCTTCGGCCTTCATAGCGACTGGACTGGGCGGCGATGCGAACGGTCAGCGCGGCTCCTCTACTGGCCGCGGGCGGCAAGTTTTGAGCGAGTTCTTTGGCCCGAAGCGCATTCCATGGCGGCAGGTAGCCTTCGCTCGGTATGCCTTCCTCCGGCGGGGTAACCATGACAGCGGGAATCCTGCCATTGATCAGATCTTGAGCAGCCTGCAGGTTCATCGTTGCAACTCGACGGCCAACGCCTTCTCTCATTTCAGGTTTTGCCACTCGCAAAGCTAGCAAAAGCTCTCGGGAAGGCTTCGTGAGGCCCGAACCTGTCAACCTTCGGACCGCGCTTCGTACGCCATCGCTCCAAACGGACGTGACCGGCCCGTTGTAATAGCCGATCCGGACCAATTCCGTCTGGATCGCCACCACCAACCCCTCTTCATTCGCGGGAAGTGCGACGGAGTTCTGCGTGAACGACAGCCGCGTTGCCAGCGGCGGAGGAATGAGAGGGATTGTTAGAAGCAACGCGCTTGCCGGCCGTTTCCATCAAGGCATTGACATTCCCGAGCTGCTGCGGCTCTCGAAAATAGGCCGCCAGCCGCGGAAGCCCGAGCAGTACAGCTGCTGTACAGGCAATAAGAACAACGAGACGCACCGTACTGCGTGTCGTCAAAAAACTCACAACCAAAGATAGGAGACGCAACAGACTACAATCCTTCTTCGATTTCTTAAGCCTTAATTCCGCGCCTCAGGCATCTCCTCAACATCAAGCTTCGCGATGATATCTCAGATACTACATGTTGTGGAAGAAAATTAGTGCTCGCTTAAATCGCCGCGAATCAATAATTTCAAAGTGGGGGCCTGTATAAGCGCTTGAATCGCGTGAGAAAAGGACTGCGAGCCGGCGGCGGACCGCAGTCTGGGGCGTGAAGCCTGGACTCGCAAGACAAGCATATGTGATCCGCGTATTGACCGGGTTTAGTCGGCATGCCTTTTAATGGGCATGAGCCCGGATTTGCGTTAGCGAATTGGTTGGCCCCCGCAGACCGGCGTCGCCCCGAAAGGTGGCGTCCTAGATAAGGGGGCATGAATGAGACACGTACTTGGTGTTGCAGGCGTTATCGCGGCGGCGGTCCTTCTTCTGGTATCCGCCGCGATGAACTGGCGGTTCGGATATACGCTCGGGAAGTCCGAGTTCGAATCGCAGCTTTATGGCGGCGCAAGCGCGGCTGCGGATTGCTTCAAGGCTCTCCTGCCGTTCTTCATCTTCGCGGCGCTTAGGAACAGAAGCTACAGCCAGGCGCTCGGGGGGGCCCTGCTGTTTACTGTCTGTTTCTCCTATTCGCTGACATCCTCGCTTGGTTTCGCTGCGCTGAACAGGGCGGACATTACCGGCTCGCGCGTCCTTAAGGTCGAAACACACGCTGACCTGCGTGCGGACCTTGAACGCTCGCGAGAGGCGCTGAAGGCCCTGCCGGCCCATAGGCCGACGGGCACCGTGAACGGCGAGATCGATGCCTTCAAGCAAAACGGGCGGTGGCTCTCGAGCGCCGGGTGCGCCGACGCTACGGCAACGAAGAGCATGAGCTACTGCGAAGGCTTCTTTAAGCTCAAGGCGGAACTCGGCGTCGCTGAGCAAGCCGACAAGCTCGAAGCGAAGGTGTCTCAGCTTAGCACGCGGCTGGGCGGACTCGATTCTTCGTCGGCCGCAAGGGCTACTGATCCTCAAAGCCAGATGCTGGCCAGCCTTACGGGGCGCACGACCGAGGAAGTTCAGATGAGCCTGACGGTGCTTATCGCGCTTCTCGTGGAGTTGGGCGCGAGCCTCGGCTTCTATACCGCGTTCTCCTACTGGCGTATCTTCGATGTCAAAGGGCTTCCCGTTCTAGAGCCGGTCCGGGTGTCTGCTCCCATGCCGGCGTTCGCGCCGGGTCCCATGCTCCATGCTCTGCCCAGTTCCTCTGATCCCGACTTGAGTCCCGCACAGCCCAAAACTGACGTGGAACTCTACTTCGACGAGCGGGTGGGCAGGGAGAACGGCTCAAGCGTCACGGCGCTCGCGCTTTACGACGATTATTGCCAATGGTGCGAAGCGAAGGGCAGACAGCCGCTTGGCCTGCCGATCTTCACGCGGCGGTTTAGCGATCTGGGCGTCCAGAAGGCAAAGGTCGCAGGCCGCATTCGCTACATGGACGTGCGGCTTCTCTTCGGTATGGCCGACGATGGGTTGCCGGAGCTTTCCGCTGTCTCCTGAGCAGGCAGAGAAGCGATAAACTTACAAACCCCGCCGGATTCGGCGGGGTTTTTGCTTTGTTTCAACTCTCTATCTGCGGAATTGCGGTGCATGGTCCGCTGTCATGATTGCCTGATGCTGCATAAACGCAACTTTCAAACCGCAACGCTGCCGGAGATGCAGCCTGAGAAAGAACGCTATTCGCCTGCCTCTCCTGTTTCCAATTCGTGACAGAATCCGCTAGCGTGAGCCGCATGAACGCACGTCTCACGGATCGCGAAAAGCAGGATGAGGACGCCGGCGAGCTTACGCTACGGCCTCAGCGCCTCTCCGAGTTCATCGGGCAGGCTCAGGCGCGCGCCAATCTCAAGGTTTTTATCGACGCGGCGCGGGCGCGGGGAGATGCCCTCGATCACGTTCTTTTCGCTGGCCCTCCGGGTTTGGGGAAGACAACCCTCGCCCAGATCGTGGCGCGGGAGCTTGGCGTGAACTTCAAGATGACGTCGGGGCCCGTGATCGCGAAGGCGGGAGACCTCGCGGCCCTTCTCACGAACCTGGAAGACCGCGACGTCCTTTTCATCGATGAGATCCACCGGCTTAACCCAGCGGTGGAGGAAATCCTCTATCCCGCGATGGAAGATTTTCAGCTCGACCTCATTATCGGGGAAGGACCAGCGGCGCGGTCGGTTCGCATCGATCTCGCGAAATTTACCCTTGTGGGCGCGACCACAAGAACGGGACTCCTCACGACGCCCTTGCGGGACCGTTTCGGCATCCCGATCCGGCTCAACTTCTATACGGAGGATGAGCTGGAAGAAATCGTGAAGCGCGGGGCGCGCGTGCTCGATATGCGGACGACCCCGGATGGGGCGCGAGAGGTCGCGAGGCGTAGCCGCGGCACGCCGCGCGTGGCCGGAAGGCTGCTCAGGCGGGTGCGAGATTTCGCCGCGGTCGGTGGCGAAAAAGAAGTTGATCGCCGTGTGGCTGATACCGCGCTTGGACAGCTTGAGGTCAATTCTCTCGGCCTCGATTCCATGGATCATCGCTACCTGCGCTGCATCGCCGAAAATTATGGCGGCGGCCCTGTCGGGATCGAAACCATTGCCGCGGCGCTCAGCGAAGGCAAGGATGCGATCGAGGAGGTCATCGAACCTTACCTTTTACAGCAAGGTTTTATCGGGCGCACGCCGCGCGGAAGGGTGCTTATGCTCAAGGCGTTTCGCCACCTCGGCCTCGCCGCTCCGCAGGCCGTACGGGATGGTCAGCTTCCGCTTTTTGAAGGCCCTCGGGATAATTGAAATTCGAGAGGCGCGAGCTTGAGCGCCACAGTCAAGATTCACCCACAGGATTCACACAAGAGATTGCTGAGAAGAATTTTTTTTAAGGTGACATTTTGGCTGGAATGCATTTTTATAAATCCAAGCAGAGTAGCTCTGCAAAGGTTCCAATCCACGTGGACTCAATTGCCACGATGGATGGAACGGAACGCCTGACGAGTTCAGTTTCGCGTACGTCAGGCGATTTCGTTTGTAGGGCTAACCGAGCACCTCCACCATAATGTTTTTGTTTTAGAGAGGTGCCCTTGAGCGGGGCGCTATCATCAAATTGCCTTGATCCAGGACGACCTTGACGTCCGTAGACGCAGTAAGCTTTTTTTGCTTATATCAGCCCATGAGCAACGCGACGAGCATCACCTTGCAAAAGAGCCGGGCCACCTTGGGAACAATCGGCCATACCATCTGGTGCAGCATCCTGATGGCCCTTCCGCTTTCAGGGCTTGTCCTGTTTTTTGAGATGACGCAACCGGCGAAAGTGATGAATGCCGGCTTTTCCGCAACGCAAATCGCGAGCGTCCCCTCCGACCCGATAAGCGACGGCAACGTCAGGCCCTGGGTTCTGCCCGGGCATGCCTCGATCGCCAGGTTCGAAGGCGTGAGCGCCCAGGTGCGGTCGGATAAGGCTGACTCCGTAAACCGCATCTTGACTGCAAGCGACGCGGAGCGGGCTTTTGCGCGGGCTCCGTTTGGAAGCCTCAAACCAGGCTTCTACACTGAGTTTCTTACCAGGGAACGCCGTCGCATCGCGCTTCTCATTGTAAGCCGCGAACCCCTCGTCGATCGTCCCATTCCGGACAATGCGCGCCTCATGAACTTTACCGATGCTTCGACCGCCAACACGATGACGTTCGTGTGGGGCCAATGGCTCTACAAGGTTGACATCGAGGACAAAGGCGTTGAGCCGGATGTCGTCGTTCAGAAGGTTCTCTAAGAACCTTCTTCCATCAGCACGCGATAAAATCCGAGTTCGCGCTCCAGGCAGGTGCTGATTGTTTCCGCACGCCGAAACCCGTGCCCTTCTCCTGAAAATTCATGATATTCGACCGGAACGCCTTTCGAGCGGAGCGCTTCGGCAATTTTGAGCGACTGCTCTTTCGGGACAACGTGGTCGTCGGCGCCTTGGAACAGGATCAAGGGAGTCTTGATGGCCTCGGCATGATGGATCGCAGAGCGCTCGCGATAGACTGTCTCATTTTCCTCTAGCGAGCATCCAAGAAGCGTTGCCTGATAGCCTTGTTCGAATTTGTGTGTGGTTCGCTGAAGCGCCACGAGATCGCAAATCCCGTAATAGCTGACCGCGCCGCGGAAAATGCTGGCCGTCGCGATGGTCATAAGCACCGTATAGCCACCCGCGCTTCCGCCGGTCACGAAAATCGAGCGGCCGTCTGCGAGACCTTCCGAAGCCGCGAAGCGCGCCGCGCTGATGGTGTCTTCGACATCGGCGACGCCCCAATTGCCTTTCAGGCGGTTGCGATAGGCTCGCCCGTAGCCGACGCTTCCTGAATAATCAAGGTCGAGCCATGAGAAACCGCGCGAGGTGAAGAACAACGTTCGGGGCTTCAGGCCGCGCGCCGCCGCGCTCGTCGGTCCGCCGTGCAGGCTGATGATGAGTGGCGGCTGCTTTCCCGCAGGTCCCTGGGTGAGGGATTTGCGGGCGGGTAAAGAAGGCCGTAGACCTCGCCCTCTCCGCTCGGGATCGCGATACGCGTCGGGCGGGAAACGAAAGCGCGGTCGAAATCCACAGCCCCGCTGCGGCGGATGATTTGCGGCGCGCTGCACTCGTTAGAGGATGCCTGATCGCGAAAAATGCAAAGCGGCTCGTCATCCGTGATACCGACAATCGCTATACCTGCCGCACCGGCTGATAAAGTCGTCGCTGCCGTAAGGCCATTTTCGTGAGCATCCAGCGTGCCGGTCCCAAGGTCGAGGATGCCTGATTTGGTCTCCCCCCGATCGACAAAACTCAAATAGCCCTTGCCGCCGGGAAGCAGGGCGTAGCTTGCCGCATGAAAAATCCAAAGCGGCATGGAAAGATCGCCCTCAAGGCGCGTGATCTGCTCGGGTTTTCCGCTCCCGCTCCAGCGATAGAGATTGCCTTGCCCGCTTGCGTCCCACACGAAGTAAAGCGTTCCGTCGCCGCTCCATTCGGGCTGGAAGCAGGCGCTGCCGTTTCCACCCGCGACAGAAACAGGCTGCCCGAGCGAGCCGTCTTCCGAGATCTCTGAAACGAAAAGTTGAGCCGCATCCCACGGCATGTTGGGGAGATCCCAGGCGAGAAAGGCAAGCCGCCTGCCGTCGGGACTGAGGCGTGGGTTTGCGTAGAAATCCCTGCCTTGAAGAACAACACTAGGCTGCTCCTGCGTCCCGGCAAATTCGAGAGGGATGCTCCAAAGCGCATTCTGTGGCAGCGGTGTGGTACTATGCGTTTCGCCAACGGCAATAAGCCGGTTGCGGCGGGCGTCCCAGGTCAGGTCGGCGAAGCGTGTATCCGCGACATTCGTGACACGGCGAATGGACGGGCCGGCTCCATCCGATAAGGCGGCAGCATAAACGTCCTGATCGACGTCGTTCACAAAATAAAGGATGCCGCCAGCAACAAGGAATTCCCCGCCGCCATATTCGTGCACTCGCGAGCGAGCGGAATAGGGAGCCGGAAGGAGTTCGGCCGCACCGTCTTCTCCCGTCCACCGCATGATTGACGCGCGCCCGTTCTCCGCCGGGCGGCCTTCGCTCCAATAGACAGCGCGGTCCACGACCTGAACCCGGCCGAAGCGAAGCGCGCTTCCGGCCACGAGCGCGGCGGAAATCGGTGAGGGCCAGTGCCCGAAGGCGTAGACATCTCGTTCCATGTTCGCCCTTCTTAAGCTTGAGATTAAGATTTCCAAGTCTATCGATCGCCGTTATTTCTGTTTGCCGGCATTCGAGGTGGAATCGCATATGGTGACTTTGCAGGAATTTGTGCCTCTGAAAGCAGCGGAACAGAAGCTTTTAGCTGTCGCGTCGACGGGTAAGCAATGCTCTTTCGGCGGGACACGCCCGGATGCGCCAACGGGCGAAAATCTCATAAGAGCCGATTTCGTGCGTTTCCTCGCGCTTGGCGGGGACGGCGCAGCCTCCGTGCATGAAGGCGGGCTCAAAATCCAGGGCGCTTACATCGAGGGCACGATCAATCTCGACGGCACGACAAAAGTCAGGCCGCTCTGGATCGTCGACAGCACCATCACCGGGGAATTCAGCTTCGCGGATGCCGAAACCAAGGTCGTGAGCCTGGACCGGACCGCCGTTTCCTCGATCCGGGGTGACGGTGTCATGATCGATGGAAGCCTTCTGCTGCGCGATACGCTTATTGACGGTAGCTTGCAGCTATTCGGCGCCGAGATCATGGGAACGCTGTCTTGCACTGGGTGCAGGATCGAAGGCAGACGCTGGCGCTCCCAGCGCCTTGCAGTGGATCTCATCACGGCTACAATCGGCGGCAACGTCGAATTCCGAAATGGCTTTTTCGCCAACGGCCATATCCAACTCGACGATTCTGAAATCGGCGGAACCTTCGATTGCTCCGAGGGGCGGTTTCTCTCGGCCTTCGACAGCCAGGCGCAATATCTATCTCGCTGGGATGCCGCCATTCGCGCGGTCAAGTGCCATCGGTTGAACCTGAAGGGCAGCCTTTATCTCCGAGATTGTGAGAGCGAAGGTGAAATGTCTTTCTCCGGCGCGCAGATTGGCGGCGATATCGATTGCAGAAAAGGGCATTTCCGCTGTTCAGGCAATAACGACACCACGGCGTTGCGCTTCACACGCATCGTGACCAACGGCAACGTGTATTTGTCGGATGGTTTCGACGCCAAGGGAAAGGTCCAATTCAACGGTGCCCGCATCCGCGGCAACATCGATTGCCAGGGAGGCACGTTTTCGGTCCCCGAAGGTCTTCCATCGCGAGATTTCGCGGCGCCGGGTGAGGCTTTCTCCGAGGATGCCGTGTCGCTCGTGAACGCGGAAGTCATGGGCGCACTCATGCTGGCGCCCATCGAAGGGACAACGCGGCCCGCCGCAGTGTTAAACGGTTCGCTCGATCTAAAAAGCGCGTATATCCGCGTTCTCGTCGACAGTGAGGCAACATGGCCGAAGCCTGCCAACGGCCATGAAGGAGCAATCAGGCATGTCATCCATCTGGACGGCTTCACATACGAACGGTTCGCCGGTGTGGCGCCGACCCAGGCAGAGGCGCGAAAGAATTGGCTCAAATGTCAGCCCGCAGCGCATATGGGCCACGACTTCAAACCTCAACCCTTCGAGCAGGTTATCAAGGTGCTCAAAAATATGGGGCACCCCGAGGAGGCGCGGCGTCTTGCCATTGAAAGGCAGGGGTTTCTCGTTCGCCGGCGCTTGTCCAATCGGGATTGCAAGCACGGTCATATTCGCGCGCTGCCAAGGTTCATGTGGGAGTCAACGGTTGGGCTCTTGATCGGCCACGGGTACAAGCCGCTGCGCATCCTCGTTATTATGGCGGCTGTAGGGGTGATGTTCGGGTTTTACTACAAGCTCGCCGCCGAAAAAGGCATCTTCGCGCCCCGCGATGCGCAGGTGTTTACGCAAGCCGCATTCGACAAATGCAGGGGTCGCCCTGGCGGCTGGACCACGTGTTCCGAGGTTGAGCCGACCTTCGCTGAATACTCGCAGTTCAACCCCTGGGTCTATTCGTTCAACGTGCTTCTGCCGGTGGTGGACCTCTATCAGGAGAAGAACTGGGTGCCCATGCGGAAGGAGGTTCCCATCGAAGCCGCAGGCTACACGTTCAAAGTCCCAAGCTGGGGCACAAACGCGCTCGTGCTGACCGAAGTCGTATTCGGTTGGGTCGCAAGCCTTCTGGCCGTTGCGGCTTTCTCGGGCTTGGTCAAGACAGACTGACGCCGCCCGCTTAAAATCGCCAACTCGTTTGTAGCCGATGCATCTTGGGTGCAGTTGGAGTTCTGTGAAGCGATATATACACTCTGGCTGATGGCCAAGTTTCAACCGCCTGCGCTTAGAGTGCGTCCGGATAAGTGCGAAGCGGTTTTCCGATAAGACGCACGACAAAACAAAAACTTAGAGCCCGCTTTTGATTCCATCAAAAGCGGATAAGCTCTAAGGCGAAAGCGGGTTCTGTGCGAAGCTAAACTTGGAGGCCTTGATACGGCTGCCGGGGCGGAGCTTCTATTTTCTCGCTACTTCATCCAGGTTGGCTGGCTGAACCAGTGCTTTGTTTTTAGCATAGGTGCGTGCTGTTTCCTTCGTCGCCAGAAGGATCATCGATTTGCCGGCGCGCCACTGGTAGCCAAAGCTGAAACGAAGTGTATGAGGATGCTGCTTAACGAAAAAGCCATGCATCTCGGGCTGGTAATTGCGTCGAAACAGGGATATGGGCCTCACGTAGTTACCAAATGGCTCCACATTCCACTCCTTCGTGTCGAATTTCTTCAGCGGAACACCAGTGTCGTCCTGTACGATCGTGGCACTGTGTTCGAGAAGGAAATCGCGAACGCGGGAGAACCCATCGCTATGGAGGAGATAAGAAGCGCTCTTAATAAGGCTGTCGCCGCCTCCGAGTTGCTCACAGAACTTCAGAAGACCGCTATGCTCCGTTCCCTGATTTGAGAGATCAGTTTTGAAGTAGTAGAGCGTCTGTGTCTGCTTATCGTCTCCTGAGAGCGTGATTTTTACGCCAACCGTGTTGGACTTCGCCTGCGCTTGCGCTGTAGAGTCAGCCGGATGCACCGTCCCATCCTCATCGAGGTATACGTAGTTTACACTCTCGATGTTCTTGCCAGAGCGTGCGAGAAAGACAAACAGGACAGGAAGCGTCCCCGTCAAGCGTCGGCCGTACAGCTGCCTTTTCATCTCCTTTGTGATGAAGAAACTGTACGAAAACACGCTCCTGAGAGAAGTGCGCAGTGCGGCCAGCTCTTGGGGGACTGAGGATCGCGGCAGCGTTGTCATATCCGGAATCTCGCCCGGTGCCTCAAGACCCGCCATGACGTAGGTGGCGGCATTCGGAAAAAATGCGTTTGCGTACAGAAAGTCCGGGCCGCTGAACATATAGAACAGTGATGGCTGCGTCTTTTTCAGATTCTCCGTCGACCAAGCCCTCACCCTTGAAAGCTGGTTCGAATCGAGAACTGTCCAGGATCTGTTCAAGAAGCTGGAATGCCGGACGAAGGCCTTGTCCTTTGTCAGCGGCTCCAAAGCACTGCCCTGGACAACATCCATGCCTGCGAGGAAATGGGCGTTGTCATTCAGGGTCGTGTCGCCCGCAAAGCCTGGCGGAGCAAATAGGATAAGCGAGAAAAAGGCTATTGCGGATCTGCGCCAGATAACAGGGCTGTTCATTGCCGGGTAAATTCCAAATGCGATTCGGATAACAGGGGGAACTTTCTGCACAATTGGGAAAGTTGCCTGTAATGCATGAGAATTCTGTTAACGATAAGAAGGAATGTGCGCTCCCAGTGCCCAGACGGCGAAGACCATTGGATACAGATCCGATAGGCGGCGCGATAACCGGCACCAACCAGATCCCGGCGGGGTTTACGGCGAAGTTTTCCGCAAACGGAGGAGAAACGGATGCTCGCTGGCTTGAGCCGATACCCGCAATCGTCCTTACACAGAGTCGCCTATAACGACGTCGGCTAGCCTTAGAGCAGCGTGCGCAGGTCGCGACGCAATTTATCTTATCGGCTGGGACTACCGCGGTGGCTTTCGGTCGGCGATCATGGCGAGGGGGCGGGATGCGTCAGGAAGCCTTCACCAGACCGGCCATCGCCATCCTGGACGACGTCGCCACGCGCGCTTTCGTAAACATTTCGTTCACTGCGGCGAGCCTTCATACTTATGTGGTTAACAGAAGCACGCCGGAATTATTTCCCGCCGTGTGTTGGTAAAAAATGTCTTTATTCGGCGCGAAAGGGAGGAAAGCCGCACCTAAGGCCGGACAAAGGGCGGCTACTATAAGCCATTGAAATTGCTATAGTGTTTATTGTTAACAAATGACCCATTAAACAGAATCTAATGCCGGAATTTCTCCCTTTACTGGGACGCGCAAAAGTCCGTTAAATACGTTTCAACATCGCGAATTAACGCTTGCGAAGGCCGGAACTGCACGGCGCAGGCGGCGCTGATGACGTCCCGCTCTGTAATTTTTCCTATAATTATCAATAGCTTGAACACGCTTTAGCTGCGTTAACCTGGCATCAAGGCGATTTCGCCGAAGATCTTTCAGAAGAAGGAATGCCGCCATTTGCAGGATGCTACAAAATGGACCATACCGCCCGCGTCCCATTAAACGCACGATGCGCTAGCCGCGAGCGCAGCCGCGATAAACTGCGTCAAGTCTCCATCCAGCACCGCAGGTGGGTTTATGCTCACGGCGGGCAGGCAGAAGCCAACCCCACGATAGACGCGACCGCGCCCTCCGGGGAGAGGAATTTGCCGGCGCTTATTGATTCAGGAAGTGCTTGAGGTTCTCGATCCGCACCTTTGCCGTCTGGGCAGCGCCGCCGTCCATCGCTTTGCGATACCAGTCGAACGCCCTGGCCGCATCGGGCTCCGCATTCTTCTTGTCGATGCGGGCAAAGTAGATCGGATCGTAGGAGCGGCCCATCGCCAGCGCGGCTTCGGCGTCGCCGAGCGCAACAGCTTTCTGATAAAGCCGGCGTGCGTCGAGAATGTCGCCGTCCTTCATGCGCTTGTTGCCTTCCCGGATCAGATCCTCGACCTCGGTCTTTGATGCGGTTTTTGGCTGGTCAAATGCTGGGCCTGGAAGTGAGGCTTGCCGGGAAGGGGCGGTTTGCACCACGCCGTTTTGGGCCGCCGCTTTCGCCTGAGGCTCCGGCGGAGGCACGATCGCGGAAGTCGACGCAGGCACGGTTTGGGTGCTGAAGAAGGACGGCGCGGGTTTCGTCGGCTTTGGCGTCTCGGGCAAAGCCACGGGTTCTTGCTGTGCGCCCTGTGTAAAGGTCAGTACCGCAGCGGGCTCCGGTTTCGGCCCGTTCATCGGGACCTCCGGTTTTTGCCCGTTCACATGCACGGAAAACTGCTTTTTTTCCGAAAGCGGTGTTCGCACATTGCTGTCGAGCACCTGGACGCCAAGCGTCGCATCCGCTGTGCCCGCCGGTACGTTGATTGTAAGACCACTAAGGCGCCGCGGCGGCAACAGCCAGTTCCCGCTGCCCGCGTCGACCCCCGCATTCAGTCGCGCTCCCTCGGGGATGCCGGTGATACTTATAAGGCTCTTCTCATTCGCCTGCTCCGGCCTGACCTCTATGGCGAGTGCAGAGGGCTGGCCCGGTGTCACCGCCACATCGGATGCGGCGACGGCAGTCACCACCTCAAGAGAGGGCGTTGCGGCGCCTTTTGACGTTTCTCCTTCGGGGGTTCTTTGCAGCCAACGGCCATAGCCGGGCTCGCTGGCGTCGGATGCCTGGTTTGCCGCACCGCTCGCTACGCGGACCCCGGGGCCATACGAATTGATGACAAACACGGCGAGAGACGCAGCTATGGCGATGCCGCCGACGAGGCCGATGGCGGCAGCTCCGAGGAGACGGCTGCTTTCTCGTTCGGCTGCTGCCGTTTTTGACGGCGCCGTATAGCCTGCCGGGACCGGATAGGATGGCGGACCGTCATAGTCCGCGTACGCATCTGGCGAGCGCGACCATTGGGGCCGACGTTGAGGCGCAAGGTAATCTGGGGGCTGGCCAAAAGCACCGGCGGCGTCACCGTCATATCCGGCATCGCCATTGACCTGATCCGAGGCAGGGTGGCGGCCCGTTTGCGTGGCGGGCTGGTAATCGAAATAATTCAGGATCACGTCCTGAGGGGACAGGTTATCTTCAGTCGCCCAACCGGGGCCGGAGGCTTGCACGTCCGGCGAGAACGTAAGCGCTTCCACCTGGCGGCTGGTGGGGGGAGGAGCGGATGCCGGCTCGCCATACACGCTCATGAGCGCGGCCTGCACGGCATCGGCGAGTTCGTCGTGCTTGCTGGAATGGTCCGATCCGCTATCGGGTGAACCTTCCGCGGTCGCATGCGGGCCGGAAGCCAAGGCGATCTCGGAAAGAGTGCGCAGGCCTCCCGCTGCTTCGAAAGGCTGAAGCTCCTCCGTACGCTCCTTCACGACCTCCTGCTCGGAGCTCAGTTCATGGATTTCGCCGAACTCCTCCCAATCGGCGAGAAAGCCAGCTTTATCCTTCTCTTCGTTGAGAACGTCCTCATCGTCGATTTCGATGCCGGCCTGCTTGAGGCTCGACGCGACGCTCTCGGCGAACGTATCGATGCTCTTCTCCTCCCGGGCCTCGGGCGGTGTCTCATGAGAGGCTTTGGGCGCCTGAAAAGCTGTTTCGGGCTCCTGCTGCGGCGCCTCCGCTTTTGGCAAAGAAAGCTCGGCGAGAAATCTGGCTGCCTTCTTCGCGCCTATGCCCGGCTCTTCCGCCTTGGAGGAAGCCTCTTCGCGCTCATCCACCTTGTTTGTCTCCGGCATCTCCTACTCCTGTCGGGCATCGCGCATGGCTGAACCCGCCGGCTGCCGCTGCCGGGTCGCATTCTGCTGCTGATACCAGCGGATAAACTTGTTGAAGAGCTCTTCCTGGCTCGCGGCGCGCCCGCGCTGACTCTTTACAAATTTCCGGAGCATGGTTTTCAGCTGTTGGGGTCCTGGCGTGGCCGCCGACACTGCGGGCCGGGGCTCGGAATTTGCGAGAAGCCATCGCTCGGCGGGCTGGAACCGCTGCCAGGCTTTCAGGGGCGCGCGAATATCGACTTCGTGCCACTTGGGGCTGAAGCTGCTGCCGTTCTTGAACGTGTCGATGCTGGCGAAAAATCTCTCCGTGAAACGGGATAAAACACGGAAGCGTTCGGATTGAGGGGGAGAGCTCTGGACCGCCATGACAGTGGAGACGGCAATCGTTGCCACGCTCTCGTTTGGCGCTACAAGATTGGGATAATCTTCCGCCGTTATGATCGCAGGAAGATAGCTGGCCTGCAGACCTGGAAGATACTCGACATCCAGGAAGTGGACCTTGTCTTTGTGGGTGATTCTGTCGAAAGCCCGCGATGGCTTTCCGCCCACGGTGACAACCGCGTCGAGTTCGCCGCGCTTTAGCCGCTCGATAGCGTCGTCATGGTCGAGATAAAGCGGATCGACGGCGACGCTGCTGGCCTCGAAGACGGCTTCGGCTGTAATCGCCATTCCGCTATCTTTCGGGCCGAAGCTCACGCGGCGTCCCGTCAGGTCTTGCAGACACGAAAATTGCATCCTGGATAGGACGTGAAACTCTTCGGAATAGAGTTTCGCCACATATTGCATTCGTGATTGGAGACCGGGCTGCTTCGCTATCCTGGCAACGCGTGTCAAAACATCGGACTGAACGATAGCAATATCGACCGCCTTGAGTGTCAGAAGGTCGTTGAGGCTCTGAATGGATCCTTTTCCGGCCATGGGAATGATTCGCAACTCATTTCCATTGTCCAGGACACGAGCGAGATCACTCGCGATTCTTAATCCTGTGCTGTCGACGTCTCCCGCGAGTATGCCCACAGTTCCAACGGCTGGCGGCGCCTTTGCAGCTTGTTGCGGACCTCGCGGGCGGTACAGGGCCTGGGCTTGCGCGCCGCCGATTAAAAAAAAGAAGGTGAAAATGCCTATGGCGAAACGCCTAACCACTAGTCATAACCCTCTGATTGATGACGTTCGCCGAACCGAAGAGGCGCAAGGACAAGATACCATCGAAGGCAAGAGATTCGAAAGGCGCGGACTACCAAAAAGAAGTTCCGTTGCTACCTATGATGACTGAGTGAAGAAAGCGGCGAAACTGTGCCACCACCATATTGGCGCTCCGGCCAAGCGCGCCGGAAAAACCGGGTGGACCCCGCAGGAGAATAATCTTCATGAGGTTCAGGAACAACAATCGCAAACAGGCAAGCGCGCCGGACGGGGTCCGGTTGTACGCCATAGGTGACATCCACGGACGCCTTGATCTTCTTGAGTCCTTGCTGGACCTGATAGAACGGGATCAAGAAGGGCGTGCCGCCATGCCCGTCACTCTGATATTCCTCGGTGACTACATCGATCGCGGCCCTCTCTCGAAAGGCGTGGTTGATCGGCTCATCGATGGCTTCTCGCCGCCCTACACGCCCGTTTTCCTCAAAGGGAATCACGAGGCCCTTCTCCTCTCTTTCCTGAATGACCCAGCGTCCGGTCTGAATTGGATCCGCAATGGTGGCGATGCGGCACTTTTGTCTTATGGTGTCGGGTTGGAGACGATCCAAAATGCGTGCTGGGATGGTCCGCAAGGGCTGGCTGAGGCGGTCGGACAATTCCAGGCGGTGTTGCCCGAATGTCATCTCAGGTTCTACGAAGGGCTCAAGCTTTTCTGCCATCTCGGAGACTATTTCTTCGCCCATGCGGGCGTCCGGCCGAATCTTCCGCTCGATCAGCAAAGTGAGGATGACCTGCTTTGGATCAGGAAGGAATTTCTGAACTCGAATGAGGATTTTGGGGCGGTCGTCGTCCATGGACATACGCCCACCCGCAATCCTGATGACGTTCGCAACAGGGTAGGGATCGACACTTTTGCCTTTCGAAGCGGCAAGCTCACAGCCGCGGGCTTCGAAGGCGCGCGGCGGTGGTTCCTGTCGACGTAAGAGGCATCCCCTCATTCTGTCCTTCTCTCTTAAGGGCAGAAAGGGACGCTGCTGCGAGCACAAGTCGCCTCCCCCGGAGTGAGGAAACTACGCCCTCGGAAGCGGGGGCGGTCTTTCGCCTTCACCTGTGTCTTCGCCCACGCCGCGCAACCTTTCAAGGAGCGTCGGGTGATGAGGACCGATCTTGTCTAATTCGGAATGGGGTTTCAAGGCATCGAGGTTGATAACCTCCGCCAGATGCGCATCCGCCGCTTCGCCATTTTGGTAATTGGCGTGGTAAACGCCGTTTCTGGCCGCCATCTCCGAAGCCTCGGGGCCGGAAAGCGTCTTTGCACCGTCAACCTCGACAGGCCCACGTTCTTGTGTGTCCGACACCAGTGACGTCGGAAAGGTTTCCTCCGACGCGTTTTCAGCGTTGGGCCGTGGCTCGGTCATCTCGGCCCCGTTCGCGAAAGACACCGCCTCCTCCCAAACGCCCGCACCATTGCTGGCGGGCGGAGCGTACGGCTTTTTCCCCATATCTTCTTTTAGTTCGGTGTCGGCGGGCTTCACCGCGTCCTTTGCCGGTTGGCGGGCGGTATCTGCGGTGACGACCTCCTGCAGAATCTTGGGCCGGCTGTTCGACGCCAAGGTCTGAACCGTTTCTTCGGGAATGATCGTAAGCACCGGGGGAGCCGGGGTGGCCGGTGTCGCCTCTTCCATCGGACGATCCGGTTTTGGCGACGGCAGGCGCGGAGTTTGCGCCGCTGGAAGTTGCTCGGGCGCCGATGCTTCGGCGTTGAGTTTCAGTCTTGCGGTCAGCGGTATTGGCTGTTGCGCATTCTGCCGCCAGGGAACGGGTCTTTCCCTGCGATTGTCGCCGAAACGCTTCGCCGAGAGATCGGATCGTTCCGCTTCTTGCGTTCCACCTTTAGTTTGTGCCGATGCAAGGATCAGCTCGGCAAGCTTCTGCAACTCGCCTTTGATGACGCCAACCTGCTGGGAATCGCGATCCTGAAACAGCGTGAGCTGCTGACGCAGCTTCGATAGCTCGAGGTTGAGCCGGTCATACTCGGCCTTATAGTCTTCCAAATCCCATTGAGAGGCGCGGCGGACGCGTCTTCCGCTTCGGTCTGCGGCGCTTTTCTCGAGAACCTGATGCAGGCGCTGCAACTCCTCTTGATAGCTGGCGGCGGCATCCTGTGCGGCGGCAAGTTCCTCTTCGCGGCGGCCCAGCTTGCTCGTGAGGTCCTGAAGCTCGAAGGCGCGTTCCTGGAGCTCTGCCTTCACAGCTGTGATTTCGCGGTCAAGCTCAGGAAAGCGCTTTGTTATGGTTTGCTCAAGGACTGTGGCTGCGTTGCGCCTTTCGGAGAGCTGAAGATCAAGATCGCCGATTTGATCCCTCAGAGCCACGATCTGCATTTGCAGACGGCTGTTGTCCACAAGTTGATTCGCGGTCTTCTGCCTGGCGCTCGCGAGGGCGCTTTCAAGACGCCTGACGCGCACCGCATAGGTTGCACGCAGCTGATCTTGCGTCGCTTCGATCTCCGACAGCGTAAGAGGCAGCGTGCTTTCCAGCCTTTTCTTCGACAGGCGGGATGCGCGGCTCCACAGGGAAGGCGCGAGCAGCACTCCAATTAAGCTCGCGATCAAAAATCCCAGTGCGATCAGCATAATCGCTTGGATCATTGAACTGGGCTCCCTTAACTTCCGCCTGTCTGGCGCATGCATACCGGCCCAGAGAAAGCAGGGCTAATCTCAACCGCCGCAAACTCTCTGCTGCATGGCACCCGACAATAGGCGTCCGGCATTGTCTCCCCAACCCGCCGGACCAGCATCCGTTCAACCGATCGCGACACAGGAGTCCTTAAAATGGGTTCCAAGTAGGCGAAGGCGTATATTTGAGATAGCCGACATTGGCTCCCAAACGCAACCCTAACCCAGCACGAATAGGCGCGAGAATGACATCGTCATGTTGCTGATACGTTATTCCCACACCTCCCACGAGATAAGCGGAACCGTCGATGCCTGCAAAGCGCTCATATATTTGTGACGGATATTGCAGATTGTAAACCAGCGTGAAGGATTTTGATCCGTTCGCGCCGAAATCGTAACCAAGCGACGGGCCTTGCCAATACACCTTCTGAGGCGGGAAGCCTTTCGAGTAAAGAGTTCCTTCGCCGTACCTCAAGCCTGCGACGATGGCTCCGCTTCCCTCCTCGCCAAGGATATATCCATTTGGATGTCCATTGCGCTGGAACGAATGCTCGACGACTTTCGCGAGCCCCTCCGACGCCCCTCCGAAGAAGCCGCGCCCTGCATCGAGAATTTCGTTCGATGAGTATGTTCCAGGTTGCGGCGGCGGAGGCCCCCACGTCGCCGTGCCGGGCGGGGGAGCGCTATTGTCCGGCGTCATAGCATTTGCAGACGGCGGCGGTGAGCTGTAGGGCTGGCCGTAGCCGGGATTGTCGCTGCCGCTTCGCGTATAATCCGAACCGCCGGTGCTGCCTGCCTGGGGTGGCCGGATGGAGCGCGGCGGCTCAGTCTGCTGGGGCGGAAGATAGTCTTGCGATTGAGCCTTTGCGAAGGGCGATGTGAAGAACTGGGCCATCCCCGATATGGGCAGGAAGGCGAGTGTCAAAAGCAGTTTGCGGTGGCGGGTCATCGTGAGTTCCTGTTTCAGGCCGCATCGAGCCAGCCGTCATTACGTGAAAAATTGAGTCTCCGTACGCAGCACCACTGTTAGGAGTGCGCCGAATGAGGGCCAAATTTTGGCTTATTTCTGACCGTCAACGGGCAATCACCGACGGCGATGTCAAGCCGGGTGCTACACCGGCGCGAGAGCCTGCTCCAGATCGCCGATAATGTCGGCGCTGTCCTCGATGCCGACCGAAAGCCGCACCACGTCGTCGCCCGCACCCGCGAGCGAGCGCTGCTCGGGCGTAAGCTGGCTGTGCGTCGTCGAGGCAGGGTGGATGATCAGGCTGCGTACGTCACCGATATTGGCAAGGTGGGAGAACAGCTTCACGTTCGAGACGAGCTTCACGCCCGCATCATAGCCGCCCTTCAAACCGAAGGTGAACACGGCTCCGGCGCCCTTCGGGGTAAGCCTTTTCGCAAGCTCGTAGTAGCGGTTTCCCGGCAGGCCCGCATAATTTACCCAGGCGACCTTCGGATGCTTCTCCAGCCAGTTCGCGACAGCGAGCGTGTTCTCGCAGTGGCGCGCCATGCGCAAGGGCAGCGTCTCGATGCCGTTGATGAACAGGAACGCGTTCAACGGCGCGATCGCCGGGCCGAGGTCGCGCAAGGAGAGCACGCGCGCCGCGATGGCGAAGGCGAAATTGCCGAAGGTCTCGCCGATGACCATGCCGTTATAGGACGGGTTCGGCTGCGAGAGCATGGGGTAGCGGCTGCTCTTCAGCCAATCGAAGGTTCCGCAATCGACGAGAATGCCGCCGATGGAATTACCGTGACCGCCGAGAAACTTAGTCAGCGAGTGCACCACGATATCCGCGCCGTGCTCCTTCGGCCGGAACAGGTAGGGCGTGGCGAGCGTGTTGTCGACCACGAGCGGGATGCCGGCCTTTTTCGCGACCGCCGCAATGGCTGGCACATCGATCAGGATGCCGCCCGGATTGGCGATGGATTCGATGAAGATGAGCTTCGTCTTCGGCGTGATCGCGGCCTCGAAGCTCGCCGGATCGTTGCCGTCGGCCCACACCACGTTCCAGCCGAACTTCTTGAAAGCGTGATTGAACTGGTTGATGGAGCCGCCGTAAAGCTGCCGCGCCGCGATGAATTCGTCGCCCGGTTCGAGAAGGACGTGGAACACGAGGAGTTGCGCGGCATGCCCCGAAGCCGCCGCCAGCGCTGCGGTGCCGCCTTCGAGCGCCGCGACGCGCCCTTCCAAAACGGCCTGCGTCGGGTTCATGATGCGCGTGTAGATGTTGCCGAACGCTTCCAGCGCGAACAGCGACGCGGCGTGCTCCGCATTGTCGAAAACATAGGAGGTCGTCTGATAGATCGGCGTCACGCGCGCCCCCGTGGCGGGGTCGGGCTGAGCGCCCGCATGAATGGCAAGCGTGTTGAAGCCGGGGGCGGGTGCGTCGGTCATGGGCGATCTCCTTGGGTTTCGCGGAATTCAAAACCCGTTCGGCGGAAGAATGCAATCGGGATTGCATATTGAATGAGCCCATGTCTCGAAACCGAAAGACGGTCTTGAGAGCAAATGCGACAGTTCCTCCAGCGGCGGCGTTGAAGAGGGATTCCGGGTTGGGTCGGGAGCGGCAAAACTCACTTCGAGCAAATATGGACGACTGCCCCCTCAGAACCGGATTAGCCGCGAGGAGGTGACAGCCAAAATGATAAGCGGGAGCGGCGCACACCACACTCTGCCAAGACATCAGGTCCAGTAACGATTGACAGAGAACTTATTGGCGATCTTGAGCGTGTCTCTCTCGAACAACTCGAGTGCCAGCTTTTGAGCCAGCATGACATCGCCCGCCACTAGGTTTCCCGCGGGCACGAAGCACAAGATGGCTGTGGTCCTGCCCTTGTTATCGAGCATCTCGACATTGAGCTGCAAGCCATTCTTGATCCGGTAGCGCCTGCCCGTGTCCCCGCCCCGAACGTCAAAACATCCATACTTCTCTTGCTGCTCACGCTGAGCAGGCGACAGATTCTCTCGAAGCAGCCGGAGCCCCCGAACCTCCGCTTCCGGCGGGGCCGCGATAACCCCAAAAATCCGGAGCAATGCCTCTCGATTGATATCCGGCTGCGGCCGCGCAGATAAGGCGGCGGCCCCGCGGAAGTCCGCGAAGGACCGCCGCTCTCGTCTCCAACCGCCCGTTGCTCGCCGAAACAGCTCCGCTAAGAAAGCACGGAAGCGTGCCATTAACCGCCCTTCAACTGCGGAATAAAGAGCGTCTGTTCGACGTTCGGATCGAACTTGCCGATCAACTCGCCAGTGTCACCGTTATTTTTTCCAAGCGCGACGGCGCGGAAACCCTTTTTCATCAACGCCTGGAAGCGCTCTTCAGCCCTCGCGACCGACTCTGCGTCGGAAGCGTCAAATTCGTGGCGGGTGTCGCCACTTCCATCCATAACGATTTGAACGCTCATGAACGGGCTCCTTTGTCACTTGCACAAGCGTCAATCCTACTCGCGACTGCGATCATAGGCAATTCACCCAGTCGCGACCGGCGCAGTTTGGAATACTCGTCATAGCCCCCACCGATGCAGAGCCGTTCCCAGATAAGGCTTCGCCTTTCCGGGCGCCGACCCAAGTGGCGGCGTTTTCTCAGGCGAACATGCTCAGCTCCAGGTTCTGCCATACAAGCCGCCGCGCATTCCACTCGTCTCTCGTCAGTTCCCAGATCTGGGCCTTTGTGGGACCCATGAGGAAGTCGCGTTTCTCGGTGCCGACGAGGCGCGCTCCCTGGTTCTCCGAAATGCGGCGGGACGCGATGTTGTCGACGGCCTTCGCCACCCTCAGCTTGTCGCGGTTGAGGCAGTTGAACCAGAAGTCCGTCACAACCTCGCAGGCCTCCGTCATGATGCCTCTCCCTTGCCAGGGCAGGCCAACCCAGAAGCCCCTGTTGTCGTTATTCCGAACGCTGAGACCGATGCAGCCGATCAAATGGGACGGCCCGTTCTTGAGGCGGATCGCCCACAGCCACTGTTCGCCGCGCTTCATCGCCGGCAACGCCACATCGCGGTAGAACTGGAGTGCGCCATCCTCCGGGTACGGCCAGGGCACATTGTGCCCCAGGAACCGGACGATTTCCCAGTGTGGAAACAGGCGCTGGGCGGCAGGCGCATCATCCAGGGTAATTGGGTGAAGCATCAGCCGCTTGGTTTCGAAAATCGGTATCATGAGCAAGGCCAAGTCAAGCAATAAGGGGCCTGCTATACTCTTTGCGCGCTCTCAAAACTACGCTCCTGACAGGCAGCAGGTATCCTTATCAACAGGCGGGGGCAAAAAGAGGGGCCGGGCGGTGGAGCGCTTTCAGTCGAAAAAGATGTATTTGATCAGCGCAACGACGACCAAAATCACCAGCAGAGCCACAAATCAGGTGACCGAGCCCCATTTTCCCCACATCCAGCCATCGTTAGTCATGCCGTCGCGCATCAAGGCCGGGCGCCTTCTCTGCCGAATTCGCCAAGCGCGCGGGCCGGGATTTGCGTCAGCCCCGCGCTGACCGGTAGGACGTAGGGAAAGATGCCGGCGCCTGTGATCGCCAGGCTTTGGCCTGTTTCGCTGAGGAGCAGGCGCGAGATGATGGTCGCTCTGTGAAGCTGGGCCGAGAGCTGCCGGGCGAGCGCTTGCTGGTAAAGTTCTGCGTTTTCGCCCTTGAGGTAGCTTCGCGCCGCGCGCCTCGCGCTGTGGAGCGCGATCGACATGCCGTCGCCCGAAAATGAGGGGATCGCCGCCGCCTGATCGCCAAGACGCCAGACGCCGCCGCTTTCCCAGGCGACGTGTCCGTAGGGCAGGCCGGAGATCGCGAGGGGCTTCTCCATGAGGCAGACGGCGCCGTCGAGGCGATTCCTCAAGATGCGGGCAGCGTTCCTGCATGCCGCTCAGGAGATTCTCCCAAGATCCATAATGCTTGGCGTAGGCATCCTTGCGGACGATGAGACAAAGATTAGCGCGGCCGCCTTCTACCTCTTGCAAGCCGGCATAACCGCCGGGAAACAGGATGAGCTCGACATGGCGGGCCAGTTCGGCGGCTTGATCCGGCTTCAGACGCCAGTACGCCTTAAAGGCAATGCACTCGGGATGCTGCCCGCGCGTCCGTTTCCAGTCTTTCAAATCGTGCTTGCCGGTCGCGAGGAAAACCTGCTTCGCCTCTGCGGTATCAGCGCCTTCGAGATGAACCGCCCAGGCATCTCCGTCTCTCTCCATGCCCTTGACGCGAATGCCGCGCTGAATCTCGGCCCCTGCCTCTGACGCAAGCTGCAAAAGAGCCTCATCAAGGACGCGGCGCGACAGGCTTTGAGCCTGGAAGGGCAGCTCAGCTGACACAGCGCCGGCATGGCGGGCAAGCCGAACATGATTGATCGGAACGCTGCCGAGCCCTTCGAGCGAAACGCCAATATCCCGGAGATAGCGCACGCCCTCGTGGCTGATGAATTCGCCGCAAACCTTGTCGTGGGCTTCCTTCTCTTTCTCGAACAGAATGACGGAGCGTCCCGCGTGCGCCAGCTCCATCGCCAGCGCGGGTCCTGCCACGCCTCCTCCGATAACAACGGCGTCATAAGGTTTCATGCTGTGTCCTTCACCCTCGAGACGCACAGTCTAAACGGCATCCATGATTCAATCCTTGCGGCGCCCTCGCGCAGCCCTGCCTCCTTAAGTAGCAGAACCCAGTCCTGACGCTTGAAGGCGCTTGCGATCGACACCGGCCCGTCATGGCGCATGAAGCGATGCCGCCGCGTCGCCCAGAATGCCAACTTCAGGAAGTAATAAGGCAGGGGATGGCGTTCGATGTCGTTGATGAACCAGCCGATGCGCGCGTTCTCCTCCATCCAGCGAATGAAGCGAACGAGCTGCGCATCGGGCAGGTGGTGTGTGAACAGAGACGACATTATGATGTCAGCGCCGCCTTCGGCGTGGAAGTCGAAAAGGTTGTCCGTCACCCATTCCAAGGGGCGGCCGGGTTCGGTTGCTTCCGAGGCGGAGCGCGCCGCCCACGGGTTCATGTCGACGCCGATGAATTTTATATTCAGCCCGTTCCTGGCTGCCCAGCGATCGACTTTGCGCGACATGTCGCCATAGCCGCTCGCCGCATCGATGACGATGACAGGCGTGTCCCTGGAGAGGCGGCCTTCACGCGCCAGCCGCTTGAAAAAGGCAAGCGTAGGACGATAGGCGAGGGAAAGCTCATTCGCCTGAGTGAGTTCGCGAAGTACCCCCCGGAGTTCCTCGTAGCTGACAACCTCGGTGTCCATCAGCTCCGGCGTCGTGTCCCGCTTCGAGAAATCTGGCATAGCCGCTCCTTAGACGGCTTTGAAGAGCATCGTCTCCGCGGTGAGACCGGGACCGAAAGACATGGCGCAGCCACGTGCGCCGGACCTGTTCTCCTCAAGGAGCGATTTCAGGACGAAAAGCACCGTGGCCGAAGACATGTTGCCGAAGTCGCGCAGCACGCGACGCGACGCGCTGAGCGCCGTCAGCGGCAGGCGGAACGCAGCTTCGACTGCATCGAGAATGGCTCGCCCTCCCGGATGCACGGCCCAAAGCTCGATGTCCTTCGGCTGAAGCCCTGCCAGTATGGCGTCGGAGGCGCGCTGGATCGCCTCGCCGACGGAGGCTGGAATGCGGCTTGACAGAACCATGTCGAAGCCAAGGTCGCGGATGTGCCACGCCATTTGATTGGCGGCTTCGGGGAGAACGGTGGCGTAAAACCTCTCAATTGAGAGGCCCTTCGGCTCCGAGCTGATCAAGGCCGCCGCGCAGCCATCGGCGAAGAGCAGGAAGGGCATCATGCCCTCAAGCTCGTAGTTCTCCTGAAAATGCAAGGTGCACAGCTCGATGCTGAGCACAAGCACCTTCGCTTTGGGCTCGGAGCGCACGATATGGCGCGCCAACTTGAGAGCGTTCACAGCGGCGTAGCAACCCATGAATCCGATGATCGTGCGTTCGATGGACGGGTTGAGACCGATGCGATGGATCATCTCCAGATCGATGCCGGGCGCCGAGAAGCCGGTGCATGAGGTGACGATCAAATGCGTGATTTCGCTTCTGCGCTCGCCAAGGTTCAGATTTTCGACGGCGCGCTGGGCAAGGACGGGAGCCTCGATTTCATATTGCCGCATGCGTTCGCCCGTGGAGGGAAACTCTCCCGGAACATAGAAGCGCTCGCCATTTATAGTGGCGCCTAAAAAGTCTTCAGCGGGAACGACACAGGACCACCTGTTTTCTATCTGGCCCTTTTCGACAAGGCGGTCGAAAATCGTTCGCTTGCGGTAATCATTGAGCATATGCCTCTGGAATTGGACGAAGGCATTGTGGACCTGATGAGGCGGGACCGCCGTTGCGATCTCATTGATATAAGCTCCGGACAAGGCGCACCTTCCTCAAGCGTTAACCATTGCAGGGAAAATCAATTCTCCAAAGGCGTTGTTCGCAATCCCGCCCAACTTGGAGGATATGCGGAATGATAGGGGGCTTCAAGCACCGCTCCAGGCCTGCTGGCCGTAGCGGCAATCGAACACGTGCTCCTAAGCCCATCATGGCAGAGTTCGACAAACCGGCTGACTTCGCCTCTGCTGCGTGTTCAAAGGAATTCCAGACGATGAAGTACAGTAAGGGCCGAGCGACGTTGACGAGAGCCGGAATCTTTGCGGCGCTTTTATCCGCTTGTCTCATCCCGGTAGCCCTCGCGGGAACGCCTTCGGTGGAAGGATTTCGAGCATGGATCGCTTCATTTCGTGCGGCGGCTCTGGAAAAAGGCATTCGCGCGGGCGTTTACGATTCTGTCACGCGCGGGCTTACCCCGGATTTTTCGCTTCCGGACCTCGATGTGCCGTCCAAAAAACAGCCCGAGCAGCCGGAGTTCGTTCGCACGCCGGAGCAGTATTTGAGCGAGAAGACGCTCGCGAACCTGGGCGAGCAGGGCCGGCGGCTTTTCGCGCAATACAAAGATACGCTGCTTGCCATCAAGAAGACCTACCGCATTGACCCCTACATCCTTCTTGCAGTGTGGGGCCGCGAGACGGCATTCGGAACCTACGTTCACGATCTGCACTATAACGCGCTGGAGGTGCTCGCGACCGAGGCCTATGCCGGTAAGCGCAAGGAGCTGTTCGAGCGCCAGTTCATAGATGCCCTCCGCATGGTCCAGGAAGGCGTGATCGCCCCGCAGGACATGAAAAGTTCCTGGGCAGGCGCGATGGGCCTCGTGCAGTTCATGCCGGAAGATTACTTCAAATATGCCGTCGACCAGGACGGCGATGGCAAGAAGGACATCTGGCATTCGGTGCCGGATGCGCTCGCATCGCTTGCCAAGAACCTCCAGGGCATCAACTGGAATCATGAGCACCCGTGGGGCCTTGAAGTTCGGGCGCCGGCAACGGCCGATTGCTCGCTCGGCTATCTCGACGTTCGAAAGCCGGTTAGCGAATGGGCTAAAATGGGGATTGCTCCGCTCAGGGGCGGAGAATTTCCTCCGGATGTGCTGAACTGGGAGGCGTCTCTCTTGCAGCCGGCTGGAATATTCGGGCCGGCGTTCCTGACGTTCGATAATTTCCAGGTGATCCGGGAATACAACAAGTCCGATCTCTACGCCCTTTTCGTGGGCAATCTCGCCGACCGCATCGGAGGCGGCGGCGCATTCTCGCAACCCTGGCAGCGGATCGTCCAGGTGCCGACCTCCGACGTCGAGTTCATGCAGAAGAAGCTCACGAACCTTGGTCTTTACAGCGATACGATCGACGGCAAGGCAGGGGGGCGCACGCGAGCCGCTGTCGGCGCCTATCAGAGACGCGCGGGCCTTCCGCAGACATGCTGGCCTACGGCTGAAATCGTGGCGCATCTGAAGACGCATGCCGGCGCTCAGACCATGAACGAGCGCATGCAAAAATAAGGCCGGGCGCCCTGTTGTATCTGAGCCCCGTCCAGTCCTCAATTTCAACACCAACTCGGAATAGGGACGAGCGACGTCCGTTGTTGGATAACCTGAATCTTGACCTTGCCATGCAAAGCTGATGCCCCGCCGACGAGCCTCTCCCTCTCGTGAATGTTTCCGAAAAGCGGCCGCCCTATGCGCGGCGGGAGTGCTTTTGTCGGTGAGCGAAGGCATGTTCTGGGCCCAGCCTACAGGGTCGGCGGGTGGATTTTTCGCCGCCGCCGTGGCTGGTGAGAACGATGACGGCCAACATTCAAAGCCCCCAGCCAACGGGGATGACGCCAGCAAGGCAGGCAGCCCCCATCACGACGCACTGCCGCAGCACAGTGGCGGTCACGCGGGCAATGGCGGGGGCAAGCATCATGCGTCTTCCCACGGCGAGGGTATCCCGTTGGGGCCCCATCAGACCCTCAGTTATGACGCAAATCGGAATATGTGGCATTGGCATCTCAAGCTTGGCGAACACCATGATGGCCCTCGCTTGGCGCCCCATAGCAGCAACCACCTTGATGGCCGGAACCATAATGAGAGCGCCGCATGGTTCGGCATTACGCATCCGCGCGAGCCCAAGGAACTCACCAACGTCTATATCCGCAACCTCGCCGACGATAAAAGTAAGCAGGGCCAGACGGCTCTGGCCCTGGACAAGTCGCTCACTCCTGTTGCCGCCCGCTATCAAAGCTCGGTGTTCGAGCGAAGGGAGGAGGCGACGACGGTCATGATCAAGTCAAGGCTTCCGATCGGGGGGCTCTCGTTCATGCCGAACGAGGTGCTTGCGGTCGGTATGGATCCCGCGTCCATCGAGCGTGCGGAAGTCTTAGGGTTCAAAGCCGATCCGCTGATAAACTCGGAGGCGAGCGATCACACGATTGTTCGTTTCACCGTTCCTCAGGGGCTTGATGCGGTTCGAGGGCAGGAACTTCTGAGCCGGGAACTGCCGGGGCAACGGTTCGAGCTGAACAGGGTTTACCGGCTTTACCGCGCATCGGCGCGGGAAGAGCCCGTTACCTTGGACAAGAGCCTGCCGGCGACGGCTCCGGGCAACGCCTCGACCTGTGCGGCGAACCGTTGTTTTGCAAGAGAGGTCATCGGGTGGAAGGACACGCTGGCGCCGTGCGCACGGGGCCTCAAGGTTGGCGTTATCGACACCGATATTGATGAGTCTCACCCCGCTTTCGAAGGCCGTCATATTCATCGGTTTGATTTCGGTCCCGACGGACGCTTGCCCGCGCCGAACTGGCACGGGACGGCAGTCCTGTCTTTGCTGGCCGGGAGCCCTATTACGAGCACGCCAGGGCTTATTCCTGATGCGGAATTCTTCGCCGCCAATATCTTCTATTCCGATGAGCGCGGCGACATGACGGCGGACACAATCAGCCTGCTAAAGGCGCTGGACTGGATGAAGACCTTCGACGTCAAGCTCATCAATATGAGCTTTTCCGGTCCCCGCGACGACCTCGTGGCTGATGCGATCGAACGCATGAGCGAAAGCGGCGTGGTCTTCGTCGCCGCGGCTGGAAACGAAGGGCCTGTGGCGGAGCCGAGCTATCCGGCAGCTTATCCTCAAGTTATCGCCGTGACGGCGGTGACGAAGGACTTGCGCAATTACCGCTACGCCAATCGGGGCTACCACATCGACGTCTCGGCTCCGGGCGTCGATATTTGGACGGCAGCGCCTGGCGGGCGAGCGGGATTCCACACCGGGACCTCTTTCGCAGCGCCTCACGTCACGGCAGTGCTTGCGGTAGAACCCCCTGAGACGCTGAAGCAAAGCAAGGCCGGTCTGCTCGACGACCTCGCCGTCATGGATTTGGGACAGGAAGGGCGCGATCCGATCTACGGCCGGGGACTGCTGCTCGCGCCTTCCGAATGCACGCCGCCTGAGATTACCGAGACAATCGCTAGCGCTGCTGCAGAATAGCCGGGTTGAGGGTTTGACGGTCGCGGATCAATGAGTCCGGGCACTGTGACCAAAAATCCCGGTTTCGTTGGTGAAGCCAGGAATGTTCAGGCTGCTTCGCTCTGAGGGCCGTTTGTCTGGCGGTCGTAGTTGAGGATCGGCGCAAGCCAGCGTTCGGCCTCTGAGACAGGCCAGCCCTTGCGCCTCGCATAGTCTTCGATCTGGTCGCGCTCGATCTTGCCGACGCCGAAATAGTGGCTTTGTGGGTGAGAGAAATATAAGCCTGAAACCGAGGCTGCGGGCATCATGGCGAAGCTCTCCGTGAGTTTCATCCCTGTCGCCCGTTCCGCGTCGAGCAGTCCGAACAGCGTTTCCTTTTCCGTGTGATCGGGTTGCGCCGGATAGCCGGGTGCAGGGCGAATGCCCTGATATTTCTCGGCGATGAGATCGCCGGAGCCGAGCGCCTCGTCCTTCGCATAACCCCAGAACTCGCGGCGCACGCGCTCGTGCATGTGCTCGGCGAAAGCTTCGGCGAGACGGTCCGCGAGAGCCTTCACAATGATCTTCGAGTAGTCGTCATGGGCGCGCATAAAGCGTTCGGCGATGGCTTCCTCACCGAGCCCCGCCGTGACCGCAAACCCCCCGATATAATCGGCAACCCCGCTTGCTTTTGGTGCGAGGAAATCGCCGAGCGCGGTGTTGGCGCGCTCATTGTCGCGCACGATCTGTTGCCTTAGCGTATGGAAGGTCGCGATCCGCTTGGCCCTGCCTTCATCCGCGTAAACCGCGATGTCATCGTCATCGATAGAATTCGCAGGCCACAGTCCGATAACACCGTTGGCGACAAGCCAGCCTTCCTCAACGATCTGTCGAAGCAGGGCCTTCGCATCGGCGTAGAGCGCAGAGGCCGCCTTGCCGTAGCGGCTGTCTGTCAGGACGCCGGGATAGGCGCCCTTGATTTCCCACGCAGAGAAAAACGGAGTCCAATCAATGTATGGGACAAGCTTTCCCAGGTCGTAGTTCGTGAATGCCCGAACGCCGGGGAAGGCGGGGCGCGGCGGCTGATATTGAGCCCAGTCGATCTTGAACTTGTTTTTGCGCGCTTCTGCAAGGCTTACGCGCGCTTTCTGGGCGCGTCCACGCGCGTGGGTGCGCGCAACGGACCGATAGGTTTCGCGGATCTTCTCGACATAGTCCGCGCGCCCGTCGCCGAGGAGGTTCGAAACAACGCCCACGGCGCGGCTCGCGTCGGTGACGTAGATCGCCTGGTTGCGCTGGTAATTCGGGCTGATTTTAACGGCCGTATGCACCTGGCTTGTCGTGGCCCCACCGATCAGAAGCGGCACATCAAACCCTTGGCGCTCCATTTCAGTGGCGACGAAGACCATCTCGTCGAGGCTCGGCGTAATCAGGCCCGAAAGCCCGATAATATCGGCCTTCACTTCGCGCGCCTTGTCGAGGATGCGCTGGCTCGGCACCATGACACCGAGGTCGATAACCTCGTAATTGTTGCACTGAAGTACGACGCCGACGATGTTCTTGCCGATGTCGTGCACGTCGCCCTTGACGGTCGCAAGCACGATGCGGCCAGCCGCTTGCGCATTTTCGAGCCCAGCCTCGCGCTTTTCCGCCTCCATGAAGGGCATGAGATAAGCCACCGACTTCTTCATGACGCGCGCCGATTTCACCACCTGCGGCAGAAACATCTTGCCCGAGCCGAAAAGGTCGCCGACTGCATTCATGCCGTCCATCAGCGGGCCTTCGATGACGTGAAGCGGCCTTGCGACGGTGTGGCGCGCCTCCTCGGTGTCGGCTTCGATGTAGTCGGCGATGCCGTGGATGAGCGCGTGCCTGAGGCGCTGGGCAACAGGGCGTTCGCGCCAGGACAAATCGGGCGCCTGCTTCTTCGCGCCGCCGCCTTTGAACCGGTCGGCGGCTTCAAGCAAGCGGTCGGTTGCGTCGGGCCGACGGTTGAGAACGACATCTTCGCAAAGCTCGCGCAGTTCCGGATTCAGGTCGTCATACACGCCAAGCTGGCCGGCATTGACAATGCCCATGTCCATGCCGGCTTGGATGGCGTGGAAAAGGAAGACCGTGTGCATGGCCTGGCGGACCGGTTCGTTGCCGCGAAAGGCGAAGGAGAGGTTGGAAACCCCGCCGGACACGTGCGCATGCGGCAATCCGGTGCGGATGCGCCGCGCGGCGTCGATGAAGGCGACGCCGTAATTGTTGTGTTCTTCGATGCCGGTCGCGACCGCGAAGACGTTCGGGTCGAAAATGATGTCTTCAGGCGCGAAGCCGACGCGCTCGGTCAGCAGCCGATAGGCGCGCTCGCATATCGCGAATTTGCGCTCCGCTGTTTCCGCCTGCCCGGCTTCATCGAACGCCATCACGACGACGGCTGCGCCATAGCGCAGGATTTTGCGGGCCTGCTTCAGAAACGGCTCTTCGCCTTCCTTCATGCTGATGGAATTGACGATCGCCTTGCCCTGCACGCATTTGAGACCGGCCTCGATCACGGCCCATTTGGAGGAGTCGATCATCACCGGAACGCGGGATATATCGGGCTCCGAGGCGATGAGATAGAGGAAGGTGGTCATCGCCTTCTCGGAGTCGAGCAGGCCTTCATCCATGTTCACGTCGAGGACATTGGCGCCGCTCTCAACCTGCTCGCGGGCCACGCCAAGGGCCGCATCGTAGTCGCCCGCCTCGATCAGCTTCCGGAATTTTGCCGAGCCCGTGACGTTGGTCCGCTCGCCGACGACAATGAATTGCTGGCCTGTGCCGGTCATGATCTGAAATATCCTCTTCGCCCTACCGCGGCGCGCCATGGACCTTGGGGGCCAACGCGGCAAGATTTAAGCAAAATTGAGGTTGGAAGGTTAGCGCAAGAGAGCCTGCTCCGGCTCATGAAAGGCTGGTGCGGCCATGGCATCGAACAGCACATGCTTCAGCGAGCGCAGCTTGGCGATTGTTGCAAAATTGCGGTCGTTGTGGAGAAGCGTCGCGCCATGCGCCATGGCGATCTCCGCGATGCAGCAATCGATGACGCTCCGGACAGTCAGGCCCTTGCGCCGCAGATCAAAATAGAGCCGCCCGGCGGCTGCCCATGTCTCTTCACTCGCTTCGAGATAATCCTGGTCGGCAAGATAATCCGAAAGCCTCAGCCACTCCTTCTCGTCGCGTGCGCCTTGCAGCAGTTCCATCTGGGTGAAGCGAGTGAGGCAGTAGTCGCGCCCATCGAGGATATTGCGGAGAGCATGCGCAGCAACGCCGGACCTGTCCTTGAACAGCGCGACGAGCACGCTCGTGTCAATCAGCATCGTAGCGGGTGTGCCTTACGGCCTTGTGATCGTAGCTATCCTCGAACGTGATCTTGCCTGCTAAGTCGAACAGATCTTTCTTCTTTTTGGCTTTCAAGAATTCCTGCAACGCAAGATGCACCGCCTCTTTTTTGGTTTTCACGTTAGCCACCTTCATGACCTCGTCGATGAGCGCGTCATCGATATCGATATTCGTCCGCATTGAAGCCCGTTCAGCTACCCACAATTGTGTATCATACACACCTTCATACACAAAGGAAGCGCTTTGCCGATCAGGCGGCGCCGAAGGTTTCTACGAGGCGGCCGCAAAGCCAGAATTCGCCTTCCACGATCATGCCGGGCCGCAATGCGTGCGGCAAAACGGCATCGTCCGCCACGAGATCGAAAGTCCCGCCCGCCGTGCCGATCAAAGCCCAGGTGAACTCGTGCCCGGTCTCGGGATTGCGGCGGCGTTCTGTTTTCTGCACCTCGCCCGTCAGGAAGGCGCGGGCCGAGGCGCGGAAATCCTCGGCTTCGGGATCGAGAAAGACGACTTCGCCGGTACCATTGCCGCCAGAGAAGAGCCCGCTTGCGAGGAAGGAGCGTGGCGTGAATTTCAGCGTCTTGCCGGCTTGAGTAGCTTGGAAGGCAGCCTCATTCTCGAACACCGCAAGCTCGTGGGGAAACGCCACGATCTGCGCCGTTGCCATGAAGGGCACGGGCGTTCCGGCAAAGCGGGCGAAGTCCACCACGTCGATCAGCGCAATGGTCGGTCCAAGCTCGACGTAGAAGGCTCCTTCGAAATGGTTGTCATTCGGGCGTTGCCGCATGGCGCGGACGCGGATCGGGGTGCGGCCTTCGCCTGCGAAGAACGGCGTGATGCCGACTGCAACGTAAGGATCCGCCTCCGCGTCGGCTGTCTTCTGCATATGAACCCACAATTCGGGTCCGACCGCCGAACGCAGCCGATGATAGTACCCCGCTGCACAGGGTTGCTTTTCGCCACCCCTTTCAAGAAGGCTGCTTATGAGCGCAGAAAGCGCTTCTGCCGAGTTCGCCTTGAATCCGATGACACTGAAGTGATTCGCCGTCAACCCGTCCTCTCCCTCTCATGCCCCACGGCTCCCAGCTAGGTTTCTGCCCTGGCCAGCCGGTCGAGTTCGCTGACGATGGCTTCCCCCATCTCCGCGGTTGAAATCTTGGTCATGCCGCCCTGCATGATGTCCGGCGTCCGAAGACCCTTGGCGAGCACGTTCGCGATACTCTTATCGAGGAGGTCGGCCTCCTTCCCCATGCCGAACGAGTAGCGAAGCGCCATGCCGAAGCTGGAGATGGTTGCGATCGGATTGGCGATGCCACGACCGGCGATGTCCGGCGCGCTGCCGTGGACGGGCTCATACAGAGCTGGCCGTTTCCCGCTCGCATCCTTCGCGCCGAGCGAGGCCGAGGGCAGCATACCGAGCGACCCCGTCGCCATCGCCGCCTGATCCGAGAGAATGTCGCCGAACAGGTTGTCGGTGACGATGACGTCGAACTGCTTTGGCCAGCGCACGAGTTGCATGGCGCAATTGTCGGCGAGGATGTGCGACAGCTCGACATCGGGGTATTCCGCGTGAACGCGCGTGACGACCGCGTTCCAAAGTACCCCCGTCTTCATGACGTTGCGCTTTTCGGCGGAAGCAACGCGCTTGTTGCGCGCCCTGGCGAGATCGAATGCGACGTGCGCGATGCGCTCGATTTCATGCTCGCTGTAAACCTGGGTATCCACGGCGCGTTTCTCGCCGTTCTCCATGGTCACGATCTCTTTCGGCTCGCCGAAATAGACGCCGCCCGTCAATTCGCGGACGATCATGAGATCGAGGCCTTCCACCACCTCGCGCTTCAGGCTCGAAGCCTCCGTCAGGGCCGGATAGCAGATCGCGGGCCTTAAATTCGCGAAAAGTTTCAAGTCCTTGCGCAGGCGCAGGAGCCCGGCCTCGGGCCGCTTGGCGTAGGGAACCTTATCCCATTTAGGGCCGCCGACCGCTCCAAACAGGACAGCATCGGCCGCCTTCGCCTTCTCCATGGCAGCATCGGAAACCGCCTCGCCATGCGCGTCGTAGGCGGCTCCGCCGACCAGATCCTCTTGGACTTCGAATTGGGCTCGGCCCGTATTTCCGAGCCATGAAACCACCCGCTTGACCTCGGCCATAACCTCTGGGCCGATGCCGTCACCGGGAAGGAGAAGCAGTTTTTTTATTGTCATAACCGTAACAGCACACTCAAGCGGGTTGCATCCTAGATGCCAGCGGCGGTGCTGGCTAGTACACGCGGAGCGTTTAACCACACAGTGTGGCGCTAATCACCCGCTTCGTGGCCGCTCTGCACAGTTTTGTGATGTATCACCCGCCGGGTTTGGTTCCATTCAATCTTGAGAGGGACTGCCGCTTTAACTGATCAACAGCGTCCAAAGACCGGTGTCTTCCGGTTATCGAGCACGTTCCGCGGATAATATTGCGGCTGGCACAACTCTCTTGCCACGCGGAAACCGATATAGTTCCTGCGAAGCCCGGGCTCCATGATGAGGCGGACTGCAACGCGAAGACTCTGGGGATAGTCATACCAAGAGCCACCACGAGTAACCCGGAATTTGCAATTTCCCGTCGTTCGGGCCGAGCCGTCGCGAGGAGCGTCATTGTAATTGTCGACCCAGCAGTCCTCTGTCCAAGTCGCAACGTTGCCATGCACTTGATAGAGACCCCAGGGATTTGGCTCAAAAGATTTCACAGGCATCGTCATATGCCGGTAGATGCCTTTTGGGCCTCCCGCATATGAGAACTCGCCGTGGTAATTGGCCTGAGCGGGGGATATCGAGTTGCCCCACCAGAACAGGCTCGTGGTTCCGGCCCGGGCTGCATATTCGAACTCGGCTTCCGAGAGCAGGCGATAGCGTTGTCCTGTCTTTTGGCTGAGCCAGTCTGCGTAAGCCCTGGCGTCGTTCCAGCTGACGTTGATGACAGGCCTGTCGCCGCCGCCCCAGCCCTCGTTGGAGGGTTGATAGCCGCCGCATCCGCCATCGTCGACGCAGGCCTCCCACTCGGCGAACGTCACGGCGAATTTGCCGATTGCAAAAGGATTGGCGATCGTCACCTTGTGCAGCGGGGCCAAGCCGGTAAATGGCTCCGGCTCGTCGCCAGATGAGCCCATCATGAAGCTGCCAGGCGGAACCACAGCCACCTCCGGGCAATCGGGGCAATCCCGAAAGCTTTCGCCCGACCCGGGGTTGGTGCAAGAGGGCATGCCAAACGCACTGGCGCATAAACCGGGCATGCTTGCGTGCGGCTGTGCTTTCTCTCCCGACGTCCTTGTTGCGCCTTCTGCCCAGCCTGCGCTCCGGCTATCGTATGCCGTGAGCAGAGCCAAAGCAGCGAGAACTTGAAAGACACTTCGGTAATTCATCTTCAGCCAACCTGTGAGTTAGCTTGATGAACGGTGAGCAGGATTGCTCGTTCCCAATCCAGCTCAGGCGTGGCCCGGAGCTCCGGCGGAGTTCAAATTATCGGTGTACGGTGAAGTCGTTGAAGCTAATTACTTTCTGATCGAGCTTTGTCAGGGAAAGACTGGCTCTGATCGCGAAAGGTTTACCTTAGCGCGCTGCTCAGGTTTTTGCCGGCCCTTCTGGCTTTGCGGTCTTGGTTTGATGGCTTCCTATGTTTGTGGCGCCGTCGTGAACAGATCGCCGAGGTCCACGCCATCGAGGGCGATGTCGCCAAGGAGATGGCCGCCCTTGTCGCGTTTCGCGGCCAGATATTTCTCATTGTGAGCCGTCGGGCGCGTCAGTACTCTATGGGTCGAGACCACCTCCAGGCCGGCTTCGCGCAGCGCCTCGATCTTGCGCGGATTGTTTGTCATGAGGCGCACCGATGTAAAGCCAAGCTGCTTCAGCATCACAGCCGCAAAGTCAAAGCGACGCTGATCATGCCCGAAGCCGAGCATCTCATCGGCATCGTAGGTATCGAAGCCCTGATCCTGAAGCCGGTACGCCCGCATCTTGTTCGCGATGCCATTGCCGCGCCCTTCCTGATCGAGATAGAGCACAACCCCGCCTCCCAGCTCGCTCATGGACCTGACCGTACCGCGCAGTTGCTCGCCGCAGTCGCATTTGAGGCTGCCGAAAAGGTCGCCGGTGAGGCAGGCGGAATGGATGCGCGCGAGCACCGGGTGCGAAGGAGAGGGGTCGGAGACGAGAATCGCGA
This sequence comes from uncultured Alphaproteobacteria bacterium, assembly GCA_963829495.1. Taxonomy (GTDB): domain Bacteria; phylum Pseudomonadota; class Alphaproteobacteria; order Rhizobiales; family Rhodomicrobiaceae; genus Rhodomicrobium. The sequence goes on along the minus strand of CAWHIT010000004.1, from coordinate 378,454 downwards.
TCTGGTCGCGAAAACCGTCGCCGCCGCGGAACACGACGAATTCGCAGCGCCCCGCGCCCTCGAGCGGGACAAAGGCGCGCGACACGATCTTGAGGGACCGCGCCGCCCTGTCGCGAAATGCAATAACGTCGCTGGCGTCGACCTCGAGAAGCGGAAGTGCAACGATCGCGCTCGCGCTGGCGTCGGCGATCACGACGGCCGGGAGCAGGAGCGCCAGATTGGCAAGTGCGAGAGCGGCCGCCTCGGCGAGATCGGTCGCGGCAAGATCGACGGCAATTTCCCCGGTTGCTTCCCGATGAGCGAAATAGGCTTCCACCTTTTCGAGACTGAAGGGTTTGAGGCGTACAGCCGCCGGCGGCCTGATCCAGCTCCCCGACGCGTTCATCATCTCGCCTGGGACGATAAGGCGCGGGTGGCGGCCCTCCCGTTGGAGGAACGTCGCGAGTTTTTCGTTCAGTCCTTCGACGGGAAAGGCGAGCACCGTTTTTGCCGTGGACCGGATCGCAACCGGCCTCGCCGCGCGGAATTCGGTCAAGGCGCGTTCAACCGCAATCTGTCTGGCGTCGCCAAAGGACTCTAAAGGCATATCGCTTCCCATCGCCTTTCCCTGTTCATGCCGAAGACGCCGAACGGAGCGGGCGCGTTGTCTGAAATGGAACCAAATGGACCCCGCCTTGATATAGGAGCAGCATGACCAATGCGGAACGTTCGCTCGATGTCGTAAGGAGAGGCGGAGCTGCGCGGCCCTACGTGGTGGCGCAACTTGGCCAGTCGCTGGATGGCAGGATCGCGCTGCCCTCGGGCGAAAGCAAATACATCAACGGCCCTGCCGCGCTCGACCACCTGCATCGGCTCCGCGCCGCTGTTGACGCGGTAATTATCGGGATCGGCGCGGTGATCGCGGATGACCCGCAACTCACGGTGCGCCGCGTTGAAGGCAAGAGCCCAGCGCGCATCATCCTCGATCCGAACGGACGCCTTCCCGTTGCGTGCCGATGCCTGGAGGCGAATGGCGCGCCGGTTTTTGTCGTTCGGCGGCGGGGTTGCCATGTTCCCGTGCCCGAGCCTGCGAGCCCGATTTATTTTGATGGAGGCGGGAACGGGATTTCCTGTGAAGCGATCGTGCATGCGCTGGCAGAACGTGGATTCCGCCAACTCCTGGTAGAAGGCGGCGCCTATACCGTGTCACGGTTTGTCGAAGAAGGCCAGCTTGATCGGATGCATATTCTGCTGGCGCCACTTGTTCTCGGCGACGGCAAGGCCGGTTTGCAACTCAAGCCGCCTCCGAAGCTCGCGGCGGCCATCCGCATCGACCCTGAGGTCTGCTCGCTGGGCGATGGCGAGATTTTGATAGACTGTCCACTTCGCTGATTGGGCAGAAACAGCAAAGATAAGTTATGGCTGAGGCTGCACTTTCCTTGTACGGAAAAGCGGCCCTGCCGTGCTTGCGGGCGATGGAGATCGATCATGCTGTCAAGGTCTGTGTCCCGGCGTGGAAGCGTGCTCGGGTTTTTGGCCGGAGCCGCCGCATTTCCTTTTGCCAGCCGTTCCCGCGCTGCGCCTGCTTCCTCTTGCGGGCTTGTGGTTCTGACCGTGGGCGGGCTTGTCGGCTCTCCAAATAGGGCGCCATTTGACGAAAAACGGGACCGCTTCCTCCATCACAACAATCTCGATTTCAAGCAGGCGCGCGCCTTCACATTCGGCGACCTGCTGGCTCTGCCGCAGCAACCGGTTCCGGTCGTGGGAGAAAGCGGTGAGACCTTGTACAAGGGACCGCGCCTCCATGATGTTCTCGCTGCCGCGACCCCGATGAGCGAGGCGAAAACCGTGCGGCTTTCGGCGCTCGATGGCTACGCCGCGGAGCTGCCGCTGGCCGCGGTTGAGTCGGAGGGCTGGGTTTTGGCCCTGGAGGCGGGCGGGAACGCCTTCGGGATCGGCGATGTCGGCCCGCTTTTCACCGTGCGGCCATTGGCAGCGGGCGAAAAAAGGACCGAAGAGGAAGACACCAAGTGGGTCTTTTCCCTCTATTACATCGAGTTGATGCCTTGACATTTGAGGCTCAGCTTTGAGAGATGCCGCGAACGAGGGGTTACGCGCGGTTGGAGACGGTTATGGTGCAGTCGGTTTTGGGAATTATCGGCGGATCGGGGCTTTACGATCTGCCTGGGCTGGAAAGCAAGCGGGAAGTCGCCGTGACTTCGCCCTGGGGCGAGCCTTCCTCGCCCGTGCACATGGGCGAGATCGCCGGGCTTCCCGTCGCCTTCATTCCGCGCCACGGACCGGGGCACAAACAATCGCCGAGCTCCATCAACTACCGCGCGAACATCGATGCGTTGAAGCGCGTCGGCGTCACCGATCTCATTTCGGTCTCGGCTTGCGGCTCATTCCGCGAGGAGCTGCCGCCCGGCACGTTCGTGCTTGTCGACCAGTTCATCGACCGGACCTTCGCGCGCGAGAAATCGTTCTTCGGCGCCGGTTGCGTAGCCCACGTCCCCATGGCCGATCCGGTCAGCCCCGGCCTTGTGGACAAGATCGAAGCCGCGGCAAAAGCGGAAGGCATCCCATATTCTCGCGGCGGCACCTATCTCGTGATGGAAGGCCCGCAGTTCTCCACTCGCGCCGAGTCCTTCCTCTATAAGTCCTGGGGTTGCAGCGTGATCGGCATGACCAATATGCCGGAAGCCAAGCTCGCCCGTGAAGCCGAGCTGTGCTACGCGACCATCGCCATGGTCACCGATTTCGACTGCTGGCATGAAGAACATGCCGATGTCGACATCACAGCCATTTTGAAGGTGCTGAAATCGAACAGCGAAAAGGCCGGGCGCCTCGTTGCGGCCTTGGCAAAGAGCTTTCCGAAAGAGCACGAACCTTGCCCCATCGGCTCGGATCGGGCTCTCGATCACGCCCTCATTACAGCTCGCGAAGCGCGCGATCCTCAGCTTCTCGCGAAGCTTGATGCTGTGGCGGGGAGAGTTCTTCGCAAGTAGGCGCTGCTCAAGCAATCAGGGGGCGTACTACCGGGGACGCTCGCAAAATGAAAAAACCCGCCGGATTGGCGGGTTTTCAAGAGAAGGCGGCGTATCTACGCAGAGTTCGCCGGACGGTGCCAACGGATTGCTGCCGCCGTCATCCCGGAACTTGATTACCCGGATGTTTCCGCTACCAGAAGAAGCCATGAAAACATTGGCGAATTTTCGCTCCACTGTCCTGGCCGGGCTTGACCCGGCCATCCAGTCATAACTTGAAATACCTTGTATTTTTCTGGATGGCCGCCTCCAGGGGCGGCCATGACGAAGGAATTGGCGGAAACATCCGGGTAATCAAGTCCCGGAAAGGCAAAGCCTTATCCGGGATGACGAAGTGCGGGGCCAGCCGCATCCGTTGGCCAGATCAGCGAAGTTTGCTTAGGCAGCCAAGTGGGTTTGGACAGCCGCGGCGAGAGTTCTCGGATTGAACGGCTTCGCGATCACAAGGTCAGCCTCGCAATCGCGGGTCGCCGTGACCTCATCCGGGTGGCCCGTGACGTAGATGACACTGGTGTTCATCTGCTCGCGAATCGCCTTCACCACTTCGACGCCCGTGTCGCCCCTCAGCCTGTAATCGGCGAGGATCAGCTTCGGCTTCGCAAGCTCGGCGATTTTCAAGGCTTCCGCGCGGTTCTTGGCGATGCCGGCCACCGAGAGACCAAGGTTCCGAACGATCTGCTGAATGTCGAGAGCGATGAAAACTTCGTCCTCGATGATGAGAACGGCAGCCGGTTTGTCCCGCAGCGTCAGCAGCGCTTCGCAATAGACCCGGCGAACGGCCTTCTCAGGCATGTCCATGATGGAAGCGATGTCGCTGTAAGGCAGCCCCACCACTGCGTGGAGAGCGGAGACCTTGCGTTGCTCCCTTGAGAGGCGCTGAAACTGAGCGTACAACCCGCTCGCGACCCCGGCACACACATTACTCGGGGTGGCGAATGCCGCCTCATTGACCTTCCTGTAAAGGTCAAGACGTGAAATCGCGCGTCCGCTTACGGAAATGACATCCGATACGAGGCCGTTGAGAGCGGCCTCAACCGCGATGTCGCTCAACCTTCTGTTGCCAAGAATGCAATACGCGTAACGACGTAGATTTCTCAGCTCTGCTAAAGCTAGAGTTTCGCTCATTATTGGTGGCATCCTCAATGTCAGCCCTGCCACAAACTAGCACGGCCGCGCAGCCTTGCGCCTGCCAATCTTTAGTTGAACATACAGCTAATGGCGCGGATCGAAAAGAGGAAAGACTGTGGCTTTGCCCCAAAATTTACAATTCATTGACGTCTGGGAAAAAAAGGCGCCGGAGCGACAGGGCAAGGGAGACCCCCTGAGGCAGTCCGGCGGAGAAGTTTGCGTTCCAACTTGGGTCACGTCACGCAGCTTCGGTAAAGTAGCAGCGCAGCGCTGGCGAAACGAAAGCAAAGCTCGTGCCAAGAGCAGCAATCTTTTCTCTGATAAGCAAAGCAAGCTTGGCCATCGCTTATAAGTTATTTGTCTTGGCAAAGCGCTTTTGTCATTAATTTCGAATGGATGATCTTCTCCAAAGGATAGCGCGGGATCGCGATCCGCAGGCTTTCCAGGACCTTTTCCGGCTTTACGGCCCCCGCATCAAGGCCATGATGATGAGGCAGGGGGCAGACGCCGCGGCTGCTGAGGACATTGCGCAAGAGACCCTTTTCACGGTCTGGCGGAAAGCGCATCTTTTCGCCGCGCAGAAGGGCAACGTCACAACCTGGATTTATACCATCGCGAGGAATCTCCGAATCGATCGGCTCCGGCGGCAATCGCCGTATCAGGATCTGCCCGAGGAGTTGAACGAGCTTCCTAGCGATGACGATTTACCCGATGAGGCACTGAACCGAAACCAGCAACGCGAACGTATCCGGAGGGTTCTTGAACTCTGCCCCCGGAGCAATATGAAGTCGTCCACCTCTCTTATGTCGAAGGGCTCTCGCACAACGAGATCGCAGGAGCGCTCGGCGCTCCCGTCGGAACGGTGAAATCACGCATGCGGCTCGCCTATGAAAAGATTCGGGACGCTGTCGGGGAGGAGATATGACCGGCCTTCGGCACCATGCGCATGGAGAAACGCTGATGAGCCATGCCGCCCGCACGCTGGACCCCGCCTTGGCGCTCGTTCTGAGTTGTCATCTGCAGTTTTGCGGAACGTGCCGCGCGGCGCTCCGATCCATGAATGACGTCGGCGGCCTTCTCCTCGATACGCTCCAGGCACCGGAAGACGACGATTTTTTCCAACGCTCGATGCGCCGCTTCGCCGACGAATTCGCTCAAGATTTGGGCACTTTGCCTGTGACCGATGCGCTGAATCCGGGCAGTGATGTCATTATGCCCGCGCCGCTCACGCGCGCCACGGGCCTGCGCCGCGAGACAATTCCGTGGAAAAAGATGCCCCACGGGTTGAGCAAATTTGGCCTGCCAAAATTCGCCGGGTCGTCTGCGTCCGCTGAGATCGTGCATATCGAACCGGACGCCATTCTTCACTCGGAAAGACATGGCGGCCAATTGGTCGTTGTCCTATGGGGCGCGTATGATTACGACGGCGGCCACTTCGAGCGCGGCGACCTCCACGATATCAGCGAAAGCGGCTTTAAGACCTTCAAAGGCGCAAGTTCCGAAGGAGCGACCTTCTTCACGGCCATCAGCCCGGTCCCGCAACTGAATATCTTCCGGACCGGGCATTAGGGCGATTCCGTTATTTTGCCGTCACAAGCCGGCCACGCAGAAGTTTAGCGAAGCGTGCGCAAAATCGAACCGGTTGCGACGCAAGTTTTCTTAACGGCTGGGACTGTGCCGCGGGTGGCATTTCCGGCGGCGATCACGCCCATGCCCCCGAGGCGGGGTGCGTTAGGAAGCTTCACCAAACCGGCCATCGCCATCGTGAACGACGCTCGCCACGTGCGCTTTCATAAACATTTCGTTCACTGCGGCGAGCCTTCATACTTATGTGGTTAACAGAAGCGCGCCGGAATTACTTCCCACCGTGTGTTGGTAAAGAACTTCTTTAATCGGCGCGAAATGGAGAAATGCCGCGCCTACGGCCGGACAAAGGGCGGAAACCATAAGCCACTGAAATCGCTATAGTTTTTATTGTTAACAAATGACCCATTCAATAGAATTTAATGCCGGAATTTTTCCATTTACTGGGACGAGCAAAAGTCCGTTAAATATGTTTTCACATCGCAAATTAACGCTTGCGAAGGCCGGAACTGCACGCCGCTGGCAGCGGCGATGCCGTCCCGCTCTGTCATTTTTCCCATGTTTATCAAGGGCTTGAGCAGGCTTGAGCTGCGTTAACCTGGCATCAAGGCGATTTCGCTGAAGATCTGTCAGAAGAAGGAATGCGCACGAAAGCGTCAAATGCCGCCATTTGCAGGATGCCCACAAAATGGACCACCACATCGCCCGCGTCCGATTAAACGCTCGCTGCCTTAGACTTCATGCCACTGGCCATCAGGTCCCTTGCAAGCCCTGCCGGTCATTGTTGCCGGTTTGCCGTCCACGTACGCGGTTTGGGTGAACTCACGGCACTGCATGTCATTGTAGTAATAGACCGGACGCGGCTCGATATAGCCGTAATGACCGTTGGGGCTGCGCCAATCCGCGCGATTTCCATTTTCAAAAGCGCTATATTGCGCAGTTGCCGCGCGGCGGCGGTCCTCTTCATCCATAGAAGCGCCGATCCGGTTGCCGACGAAGCCGCCAATCAAAGCCCCGCCGAGGGTGGCGGCGACGTTTCCGCTCCCCTTGCCGAATTGATTGCCGATCATCGCACCGGTTCCCGCCCCGACCAGCGTGCCGGTCTCCTCGTGCGTGGCGCACCCAACCGAAAGAACCGAGAACGCTAGCGAAATGAAAATAAGACCTAGTTTCTTCATGTCCCCATCGAGGCAAACGAATCGCTTGCCGCTCCTAGCCGATTTTTTGCACAACTAGGCGGTTGTTTCAGGCAATTTTGCGTCAATCAGGCGGCGGGAAGGGTGAGACGGGCTCTTAAACCGCCGGTTGTTGCTTCCTCGAGACGGAGCGATCCGCGATAGAGGTGAGACAGGTCGGCGACAATGGAAAGGCCAAGGCCCGAGCCGGGCACGCTTTCGTCGAGGCGGCGGCCGCGCTTGACCGCCGATTGCCGGAAAGCTTCGGGCAACCCGGGGCCGTCGTCTTCGATGATGAGCTGGAAGGTCCTGTCGCCCTGCGGCTGGGCGCCGTCCGGAGGCTGGACTTTCACCACGACGCTGGATTTCGCCCATTTGCAGGCATTGTCCATGAGATTGCCCGCCATCTCCTCGAAATCCTGCTTTTCTCCGAAGAAGCGCACCCCGTTCGGGCAGTCGATCTCAAAGTGCAAAGCCCTGGCTTCGTAGATCTTCTGCAAGGCCCGCGAGAGCGCGCCAAGCTGAATGCCGACATCTGTTACACCGCCTGCCGGCCTGATCTGTGCTGCAATCCGCGCGCGGTCGAGGTGATGGGAAATCTGCTGCTTCATGAGGGTGGCTTGTTGCGCGACCTTCCCGGCAAAATCAGTATTCTGCGAGGCCGCCTCGTTGATGATGACGCTCAACGGCGTCTTCAGAGCGTGCGCGAGGTTGCCGACATGGGTCCGGGCGCGCTCGACCACGCTTTTGTTGGCCTCGATAAGGGCATTCAACTCCTCCTGCAAGGGCAGGATCTCGTCCGGGGGCGTGCCTTCAAGCTTCGTCTCCTCCCCCGACCTTATCGCGGCGATCCTCTTGCCGATGTCCTGCAGTGGACTCAGCCCGAAACGAACCTGGAAGAACGTTGCCAGCAAAAGACCCGCGCCAAGGAGGGCCAGCGTAAGCACGATCGTATTGGTGAGATAGCGCGCCTGATTATCAACTTCGGCTGCGTCGAAGGCAACGGATATGGAAAAAACCCGGCTCTCGTTTTCCTGCCCGAAATCGATATCCCGCTCCAGGACGCGCAGAATCTGACCCTCCGGGCCATCCATGTAGCCCTGGCGGATTTGCTTCGTGTCGGGCTTGATGCCGATCTCGCTCGGGGTCCTGTAGGTTTCGCCAGCCAGCGAGTCCGATTTGAAAACCGGTTCGCTTCCCTGATCTGCCGGCCTGATCTGCCAGTAGGCGCCGGAGAGGGGCCTGGAGAAAAGCGGCTCGCCGATGTCGTCCGGCTTCCTGATGTCGAGCGTGCCCTGCGGAGCGGCCTTTGCGATGATATTCTCGAGGTATTGATTGAGCCTCTGGTCGAAGCTCTCTTCGATAAAGTCGCGGCACAGCGAGATCAGAATCGCGGCAGTGACCGACAGGATCATAAGGGTCCAGGCCGCCGATGAAATCACAAGGCGAAGGGCGAGCGAATTGGCCCTCATGAGCCCCTCTTCGCGCCCCCGTCAACGTCCTGCGAGGGCGAGAGACAATAGCCAAGCCCGCGTACCGTGTGGATTATATCGGCCGGAATTTTGCGCCGAAGCCGTCCGATGAAGACCTCGATCGTATTCGAATCGCGGTCGAAATCCTGCTGGTAGAGGTGGTCCACGAGTTCCGAGCGCGAGACGACCCGGGCCTGGTGATGCATCAAATAGGAAAGCAGCCTGAACTCGAGCCCCGTCAGCTTGATGGCCGTGCCATTGAATGTCACCCGAGCCGTGCGGGTATCGAGCCGCAGAAGGCCGCATTCGAGCTCCGGCTTGGCCACGCCCGCGCTGCGGCGCAGGAGGGCGCGAATCCTGGCGATCACCTCCTCCATCTGGAAGGGCTTGGCGACATAGTCGTCGGCCCCGGCATTGATACCCGCGACCTTCTCGCTCCAGCGGTCACGCGCCGTCAGGATCAGCACGGGCGTTTTTATGTCGTTCCTGCGCCAGCGCTCGAGGATGGTCAGACCGTCGATTTTGGGCAGCCCCAAATCGAGAATGATCGCATCGTAAGGTTCGGTCTCTCCCAGATACGCCCCATCCTCGCCATCCAACGCGGCGTCGGCTGCATAACCGGCATCGGTCAGCGCCGAAACAAGCTGACGGCTTAAGTCCAAGTCGTCTTCGACAACCAGAACGCGCATGACCGGCCTCCGAATTTAGCGCGCGGCAAGGCGAACGACACGGACCTTACCGGATGGCTCAAGAACAGTGATCTGAAAGTAATGGTCGTTAGCGTTGGCGCAAAGCGAGAACCTTAAAATTTTACCGTTCCCAAGCCGCACCTGAAGTTCTTCCTGAACCTGCTTGAATGTTTTGAAGTTGCCCCCGCCCCAGGTATGCGTGCAGGTTTCCTTGGCCGAAGCGGCAACCCCAGGGGAAGCGGCCATAGCCAGGATCAAGGCTGCACAGAGATATTTCATAGCTCGTTCTGCATCGGAGATCTCGAAGCTGATCGCATCTTCCTGAATTGCAGATGAACAGCCTTCAAATCCCGTGCCGAATTTAAAAAATTCTTAGCAGGGGCCTGACCCGGCTGGGCGCTTCCATTTCCGGCACTTGAGCCGAATCGAATGATGGCGTACTCGCGAGTTTTAGCCCAAGATCGAACACGTCTGGCTGAGCGGTCTTTTCAAGCCGCGTCACCAGAAAGAGCGCTCGCACGCAACCGATTGTCGGAATCGTGATCTTCCACTCCAATGCGAGCCGGGCGGACATGGCGTCCACGAGTGCGCGCTGGATCTGAGCGCTCCGTATGCCGCACCGTCCCGACATCCTGGTCGCAAGCACGTGGGTGACGACGAGCTTCAACTCGGGGTCCTCGCGATAACGCAGGAGATCCCGAATAGCCACACTCAAGGCGAGTGAAAGGTCGCGAACAACACCAACGGCTGAAAATCTCCCTGAGCAGGAGAAATCCGCTGCTAAGTTAAGTTCGCTGGCGCGTCTTGTCATCATGCCGTGATCCCACCCGGGCTAGAAGCGATCTGCCAGATTGTCTGCGTGTTTGTTCTTTAATCCGGGGCTCTGGCTCCTTTAAGGGAAGAGCAAAGCGCTCTTGGCACATACTCCCTTTTAATAAAAACTTCGTTTAACCATGAAGGCAACACTCTTCGGGTTTTAACTTACAGTCGCTTAAAGAACGGCGGATCTTCCAAGCGCCTTGTTTCAGGCTTAAGTCATTACTTCCGAAAGAAATATTCACTTTTTATCAGCAGACGCTCAAAACCTCTTGAAAGCGAAGCCGCCCAAGGCACTCATTAAAGATGCCTTTAAACTGGGATCATCACCCAGCATTTCGCCAGCCTTGTGGCGGTCGCGCCAAGCTAGTTTCTTTTTTTCTCAATCCATCCGACGATATGGGCCGGGAAGCGTTCCTCAGGAATTTTCCTTTCGCTGATGGCCGATCCGCGAATCGCTACGCCAGCTTCGAAAACCGTTTGTTGCGTACCTGAAACAAGCGGATGCCACCAGCGGAGATCTTCGCCCTCGTCAAGAAGACGATAGGCGCAAGTCTCGGGAAGCCAGGCAAGACGGCCGACATCTCCAGGTGTGAGCTTCACGCAATCTGAAACATGCACCTGCCGGTTGGCATAGTCCGCACACCGGCATGACCCGAGATCGAGAAGCTTGCATGCGAGTCGTGTGACAGCGATTTCGCCGGTATCCTCGTCCTCGAGCTTGATCAGGCAGCATTGTCCACAGCCGTCGCAAAGCGATTCCCACTCATCCGCCGCCATCTCATCAAGGGTTTTGCGCTTCCAGAACGGCACCTTCTCTCCCTGTGGTTCGGACATATTTTTGGGAGGAGCATCGCCGCCGCCCCCTTTTTGTTGTTTTGCAGACTCGTTTCTTGGCATAGTACCGGCGGTTGAGAACAATAGCAGCGGCGAATAAAAGGTGCGGGACTGGATTTTCAAACCGAACCGGCGCAACCGTTACATAGTCAATTGGCTTGCGCTCGAACTCGTGGATCAACTCCACCCTTTACGGCTTGTACGCCAGATTTAAAGACTGGTGGGCAAACTACAACAATTTCTTTGCCCGCTTTCGGATTACGGGATTCAGACGGTTCGCGACCGAGATCGTGTCCGATGCGCTGACGCTTGGCACGGCGGCCGCCGCAGTGGTCCTGATGTTCGAGTTGCCCGCCATCGAGCTAACCAAGAATCCGAACTGGCGCACCGGCAGCGAATTCAGCGTCACGTTCCTCGACCGCTACGGAAATGAGGTCGGAAAGCGAGGCATCCAGTTCTCGGATGCCGTCCCGCTTGAGGAGGTCCCCGATAATCTCATCAAGGCGACGATGGCAACGGAGGATCGCCGCTTCTTCGAGCATTTCGGCATCGACATCTTCGGTACGTTCCGGGCGTTGGTTCAGAACGCCAAGGCGGAAACGGTGGTCCAGGGCGGCAGCTCGCTCACGCAACAGCTTGCCAAGAATCTCTTCCTATCGTCGGAACGCTCGATCCAGCGGAAAATTCGCGAGGTCTATCTTGCCCTTTGGCTGGAATCCCACCTGACGAAGAAAGAGATCCTGAAACTCTATCTCGACCGCGCCTATCTTGGCGGCGGCACATTCGGGGTCGAAGCGGCTTCGCAATTTTATTTTGGCAAATCGGTGCGAGATATCAACCTGGCCGAAGCCGCGGTGCTGGCCGGCTTGTTCAAGGCGCCCACGAAATTCGCGCCGCACTCGAACCCGGCCGAATTGCATGCTCGCACAAATCAGGTTCTCTCCAACCTCGTCGAAGCGGGTTTCATGACCGAGGGGCAAGTGCATAGCGCGCGGCTCAATCCGGCGAAGATCGTCGACCGTCAGGAGATCTATGTACCGAACTATTTCTTGGATTGGGCTTTCGAGGAAGTGCAGCGGCTCATGAAAGGGAAGGGCGAGTTCGTCCTCACCGCGCGCACCACTGTCGACGTGCCGCTCCAGAAGCTTGCTGAGCAGGTCATCGAGAACACGTTCGAACGGGAAGGACGGGGCGCGCGGGCGAGCCAGGCGGCGCTCGTGTCGATGGATACCGATGGGGCCGTCCGCGTCATTGTCGGCGGCCGGGATTATGGCGACAGCCAGTTCAACCGCGCCACCCATGGCGAGCGGCAGCCCGGATCATCGTTCAAGCCTTACGTCTATCTTACAGCCATCGAAAGCGGCATCAAGCCGACGAAGGTCATGCAAGACGTTGCTCCGACCTGCGGAAACTGGTCTCCTCATAATTACGGAGGCGGGATCAGCGGAGGGTCCATGACGCTCTACGAGGCGCTGAAAAGATCCGTGAACACGATTGCGGTGAAGCTATCCCTGGACGTCGGACGCGAAAAAGTTCTCGAGACGGTCCACAAGATCGGGCTGACATCCGTTCGCAAGACTTGCTCGATGGCGCTTGGCGACTCTGGCGTCGCGCCGATCGATCATACGGCTGGGTACGCCGTTTTCGCCAATGGCGGCAAGGCGGTAAAGCCTTACGCGATCCTGGAACTGCGGAACACTCGCGACGAGGTTGTCTATTCGCGCGAACGCAATGAGGCGCCCCCCGCTCAAATCTTCAGGCGCGAAAGCATCGAGACGCTGAACACCATGCTCGAAAAAGTAGTGAGCGAAGGAACTGGGGCGGCGGCCAAGCTGGACTTTACAACCGTGGCAGGAAAGACCGGAACCAGTTCAGGCCCGCGCGATGTCTGGTTTATGGGATTTACTGGTCAATATGTGACGGGCGTTTGGTTTGGCAATGACGATTTCACCGATATGGCGAGCGGCACAACAGGCGGGCACCTGTCCGCGCCCGCTTGGCATGAATACATGATGGCTGCGCACACGAGCATGGACATTCCGCAGATTCCGGGGCTCCCGCTCCATCCAAGGCAGGTCGAGGAGCGTCAGCGACTCTCCGAGATAAGGCGCGAAGACCCAAGCTTTGCAGGCGGCACGCAGGATGCGGCAAAGCGCATGCCTGCGAAAACGCGCAAAATGCTGACGTCTTTGTCGAAGCTGTTGAAGGACGCGCCGAAGCTTGAGACTTCATCGGGGCCTGGGCCTGAGAAGGGCGCAAGCCTGGACAAATCGCCCGTCAGGACGCAATAACGGCTTTTCGGAAAGTGTTCGCAGAACGTTTGCGCATTCAATCGAAGGCGAAGCTGTAGGTTATAAGATCGATGCCCTTCCTGACCCGGTTCTTGCTGTTCGCAGGCGTCGCCCTGGCTCTTGGCCTCGGGTCTGCTTGGCGCACCATGAATCATGGTTTTTTCGCAAGCACGGTTCGCTTCGGGCCATGGGCCTTCTGGTTCCGGCAGGGGACGGCGGATGCGGACCCTTATACACTTGCGCACACCGCGCGGGAGGGGACGCTCCCTGTTACAGCGGCGAGCAACATCACCTTCACGGCGACGCGGGACAGCGCGGGCTCGCGCCTTTCGGGCGACTGCACCTATGAGGTCCGCGGCTATTCAATCCCGGCGCTCTGGTGGAACATCGCCGCCTTCAGGCCGGATGGGCAGGTCATACCGAACAAGACCGGGCGGTCCAGCTTTACAAGCGCGAACATCCTAACCGCGCCGGATGGCTCCTTTTTGGTGCGGCTCTCGCCCGAGGTTCAGCCCGGAAACTGGCTTCCGGCTGAACGCGGAGGCCGCGTGGTTCTTCGCCTCGAGATTCTGAGACCGCTCTCTCCCGACAACTTGCTGAAATCGGGGGAGGACATTCTGCCCGCGATCACGCTTGTGGAGTGCTCGTGATGGGAATCTACCCTTGGATCATTGGCGGGTTTGTTGCCGGCGGCATCATCCACATCCTTTGCGTGCTGGGCATTCCGGCGCTTGCGGATCGCGATGCGTGGTCCCGCTTGTCGGCCTTGAAGCCAAACACCCTCGTGGTTGCGGATGGAAAGAGCGCAGCTGGCCTCCCGTTCTCCCCTCCGGATGTGATCAGCGCCTACTGTCTCTTCGACATCTCGGAACGAAACGTCATTGTCCGCTCGCCCCTGAGCGATGGGCCGTGGTCCCTTGCGGTGTCGAGCCGGTCGGGAGAAAACTTCTACCTTGTCACCGGCGCCGACGCCAAAAAGTCGGAGGCGCGCCTGCTTCTCATCCGGCGCGACCGGCTTGCCGAGGAAACGGCCACAGAGAAGACGGATGAAGGAGATGATCAGAATATCGTCGTCTCTCCGAGCGATACGGGTTTCGTTGTGATCCGTGCGCCTCTTCAAGGGGAGAGTTTCCGGGCACAGACCCTGAGCGAGCTGAAAAAAGCCCGGTGCGACATCCAGCCTGCAGAGCCGGTTGTCGCTGCGATCGCCGAGCCGCCGCCGGCCGATATCAAAAGTAACGCCGCCGAAACCCAAGGACCATCCCGGCGACGCAGAACCCGCTGAGCGGCCCGGCCGTTCCTTCGCCTATGCTTCTATGATAGCACCTTGGCAGTTTCGCCCAGGAGATGCCGTCCCTGCGCGGCTTCCACCTCTAAAATCCAGATATCCGGATCGCGGCCAGCCTGACGCGCAAGATATGCGTCGGCCTCCGCTTCCCCGGTGTTGGGAGAATAGACCGGCTGCCAGGCCCGTCCTTCCTCCACGATCAGCGCGTTGCTCGGGGTCATCTCGGCAAGCTCCGCAGATAGAGGCGCGAAAACTTGGGCCGTGCCGTCCATCGCCGCCACTTTGATATAGATTGCTCCCGCATCGGCATCGCCGCGCCTCACAAGAGCGGCATGGACGAAGGCGGAGTTGACCCGGCGCAGATAAGCGCTCACCCAGATATGTGATTTAACACGCATATTTCCCCTCTTTTGATGCAGGCAAAAGCGGAACGCCCGCCAGCGCTCAGCCTCGGCACGGTCTTATGCGACCATCTTTCCGGCAGCGTTGGTGCATGCCACCGCTACCCGAAAGCCTGTAAGGTTGTGTTATCGAAAATCGCGGCTTTTTAACGTATCCGTCCAACTCGAGTTTACTTTTGATGCCCGAGCATCTCCGCCTGATGCATGAGCAACCTCGTCGCCTCGTCCGAACCGCAATCCAAATGCGCTTGCCTCGAGCTGGAAGCGCCGCAGCATAGGGGTCCAGTCCGTCAAGCGGCGGCTTACCACGTGGATCACATTACTCTCTTTTTGCAGGGTTCCCTCGCATAAAATCACCTTCGCTCCAAAAACGGCTCTGCGATACGTCTCGGCCACCTTCGGCCATACGATCAGATTTACGGCACCTGTCTCGTCCTCCATTGTTATAAAGATTGTCCCTTTCGCGGTTCCCGGCCGCTGGCGAAACAGCACAAGGCCCGCGATTTTCACGAATTTTCCATTCCGCAGCGTCTTCAGGTCCGCGGCCGCAATCATGCCTTTGGCGCGCAATTCCTGACGCATGAACGCCATGGGGTGGTTTCGCAGTGAAAGGCCGAACACCGCATAGTCTTCCGCCACCGCCTCTTCCTGCTTCAAGGGCGGGAGTTCGATGCCATCGTCATCCCTCCCATCGTCAACACCCCGGAACGAGCTTTGCGCCACACTCTCATGCTGGAATTGGCCTTGTCCGCAGCTGGGATCGTTGCAAAGGAATGGCTCGGCATTGTGAAAAATCCCAGCCGTTTCAGTGGCATCTTTCGGCCTGAAAAGCGGTAATTCGTTCGCCTCGAGGCCAGCCACATGCCAGAGCGTTTCACGGCGGCCGAGATCGAGCGAGCCGAAAGCATCCGCCCGGGTGAGCGTCAGCATGGCGGCCGTTCCTAGCTTGGCGCGGCGCATGAGGTCTTCCGGGCTTTTGAACGGGCCGCCCGTCTTCCGGGCTTCCATGATTTTTTTGCCGTCGTCTTCGCGCATGCCTGCAATCAGCCGGAAGCCGAGGCGCAGCGCATGCTTGTGTTTTGGTGGCTTTCCCCCCTCATCCTGTCCTTCTCCCGCAAGAGGAGAAGGAACGCCGCCGCAGCGGGTACGGCCTTCCCCCCGTCTCCCCCTGCGGGAGAGGGGTTGGGGTGAGGGGGGAAGAGACCTCTAGCGTATGATCCCAGTCGCTGGCATTCACATCGGCGGGGCGGATTTCGACACCATGCTCGCGCGCATCGCGGACCAGCTGCGCCGGGGCGTAGAACCCCATGGGCTGGCTGTTCAGGATCGCGGCGGCGAACACATCGGGGTAAAAGCATTTCATCCAGGCGGAACAGTAGACGAGCAGCGCGAACGAAGCCGCATGGCTTTCGGGAAAGCCGTAGGTGCCGAAGCCCTGGATCTGGCTGAAGCAGCGTTCGGCGAATTCGCGTTCATAGCCCTTCGCCAGCATGCCGTTGATGAATTCGTCCTTGAACTGGCCGATGGTGCCGACCTTCTTGAAGGTGGCCATGGCGCGGCGCAGTTCGTCGGCGCGGCTCGGCGAAAAGCCCGCCGCCACGATGGCGATTTTCATGCATTGCTCCTGGAAGAGCGGCACGCCAAGCGTCTTTTTCAGAATGTCTTTCAGCTCTTCGCTGGGAAAGTTTGGTCTCTTCGAGCCCTTGGCGGCGGCGCAGATAGGGATGCACCATGTCGCCCTGGATCGGGCCGGGACGCACGATGGCCACCTCGATGACGAGATCGTAAAAGCATTGCGGCTTGAGCCGCGGCAGCATGGTTTGCTGGGCGCGGCTTTCCACCTGGAACACGCCGATGGAATTGGCGTGGGAAAGCATGTCGTAGACGACCCTGTCTTCCGCCGGCACCGTCGCGGGCGTGAGATCGAGCCGGTAATGTTTGCGCAAAAGGTCGAAGCCCTTGGCGAGGCAGGTCAGCATGCCGAGCGCCAGCACATCCACCTTCAACATGCCGAGTGCTTCGATGTCATATTTGTCCCATGAGACGATGGTGCGATCCTCCATCGAGGCATTCTCGATGGGCACAAGCTCGTCGAGCCGTCCGCGCGCGATCAGAAAGCCGCCGGGGTGCTGCGAAAGATGGCGGGGGAAGCCGATGAGCTGGCGAGAGAGCTCCAGGCAGAGCACAAGTCTTGAGTCCGAAGCATCGAGGCCCAGGCTCGCAAGCTCTTTCGGATCGATACCCTCCTCGCTCCAGCCCCAGATCGAACCGGCCAGCGCCGCCGTGACATCGGGCGAAAGTCCGAGCGCCTTGCCCACTTCGCGCACTGCACCGCGCGTCCGGTAGCAGATCACGGTGGCGCAAAGCCCGGCGCGATGCCGCCCGAAGCGGGCATAGACATATTGGATGACCTCCTCGCGCTTCTCATGCTCGAAATCGACGTCGATATCCGGCGGCTCGTCGCGGGCGTCCGAAATGAAGCGCTCGAAGAGGAGGTTGGAGCGGGCTGGATCGACTTCGGTGATGCCGAGCGCATAGCAGACGGCGGAATTGGCCGCCGATCCGCGCCCCTGATGCAGGATTTTCTGCTCGCGGGCAAAACGGACGATATCCTCCACGGTGAGAAAGAAGGGCGCGTAGTTGTGGCGCGCGATGAGCACGAACTCGTGCTTGATCTGCTCTACGACGGCAGGGGGCGCGCCGTCCGGATAGAGGCGCGCGGGATAGCGCCGCTTGAGCCCTTCCCAGGTCAGGCGTTCGAGACGCGCCTGCGGATTTTCGCCATTGGGCGCGATCTCGTCGGGATATTCATAAGTGAGTTCCTTGAGGCTGAAATTGCAGCGGTTCGCGAGTTCAGCCGTGTTGGCGATCGCTTGCGGGCAGTCCGCGAACAGCCGCCCCAGCTCCTCCGGGCTTTTGAGGTGCCGCTCGGCGTTGCGATTGAGGCGGAAGCCTGCTTCATCGATGGTGCAAGTGTCGCGGATGCAGGTGAGAATGTCCTGAAGGCGGCGGCGGGACGGGTCGTGGTAGAGCACGTCATTGGTTGCGATGAGGGGAACGCGCGCGGTTTCGGCTATGGAGGCGATCCAGTGCAGCCTTTTCGCATCGTCGCCATGAAAGCGATACGCAGCAGCGAGATAGACACGGCCTTTGAGCTGCGTGGCTAAATACTCCAGGTGCCGCTGGAAATTTTGCATTTTCTGCGGGCTCTGAAACGCATCGTCCGGCGGCGCCACCGCAACGATCTGTCCTTCCGAAAAGGCCAGGAAATCTTGAAGCCGAAGGTGGCATTCGCCTTTGGGGATTTCGGTTTCGTGATCGCCATCGTATTGGTCGTCATGGCTGGGCTTGACCCGGCCATCCAGGGACAAAATCCAGAAACTTGAGTTTCTGAAACTGGATGGTTGGGTCAAGCCCGGCCATGACGAAGAAGTTCCTTTCCGTTTAAAAACGCGATCCGACTTCCCAACCGTGAGCAGCCGGCAAAGCCGCCCGTATGCCGCGCGGTCCTGCGGATAGCACAGCAAATCGGGCGATCCGTCCCGGAATGTCAGGCGGCAACCGACGATCAGCTTCACGTCCAGTTCGCGGGCGGCAAGGTGAGCGCGCACAGTGCCGGCGAGCGAGTTGCGGTCGGTGATGGCGATGGCGGAAAGACCGAGTTCGGTGGCGCGGACGACGAGTTCGTAGGGATGCGAGGCGCCTTCCAGAAAAGAAAAGTTTGTCGTCACCTGAAGTTCGGCATATCGCGCGGGGCTAGGCATGGGCTTTCTCCCTTGCCGCCAAATGCCATTCTCCTAATGTCATCCCGGAAACGCCGCAGGCGTTATCCGGGATCGCCTCAGATACAAGCGCTTGCGTTTGGAACGATCCCGGATACGGCGCAGGCGCCGTTCCGGGATGACGATGCTTGGGGGTCATGCGAAAACCCCGTGAAGATACCAGCGCGGCAGTCGCTCGCCGCCATAAACGCCTTCGCGGAACACCCAGAAGCGCATGCCGTGGACGCTCTCGACGCGGTAGTAATCGCGGATATGATCGTCGTCAGCGTCCTTCCCGTGCCACCATTCGGCAGAGATGCGCTCGGGGCCGTCAGCGCGAACGACGCGATGCACCACCTTCCGCCACCGGAACAGCATGGGCGGCGCATCGGGGATCGCGGCCGTTACGTCGATCGGGTGAGGCCGCTTGAAAAGGCGAACGGGTCTTTCAGCCATGCTTTGCCAAACGCTGTTGTCATGGCCGTCCTTGAGGCGGCTATCCAGAGACCGATTTCTCGAACCTTTGTTTTTTGCTCTGGATGGCCGGGTCGAGCCCGGCCATGACGGCGGAGCCAACGGGGCTGTGCGCTTCACAGCGCGTTCGGGGATGTAACTCTCCTGCGACGCAAGCCGGTAGACGCGGCCTTTGCCGAGCCTGTTCTCCAGGGCATCGATGAGAACCGCAAGTTCCTCGACGCACGCTGCGCTTTTGACTTTGCGCAGGATGTTGGCTTGCTGCGCCTCCAGTGGCTCGACGTGCGTTGCAGCGAGCGCAGCCACATCGATCCCGAAACCCGGATCGATCAGTCCGAGCTTCTCCCTAAAGAGCCGGAAGACGCGAGCGGCATCACGAACAGGAAGAGCGGTCGAGACAGCTTGCGTTTGCATGCTGCCGTCGCACCTGAAAAAGCTCACCTCGAAGCGCTGGCCGCCTTGTCGCTCGGCCTGCAAACGCTCGCAAAGCATGTCCAGCAGCCTCCGCGTGACCCGCTCCAAATCTTCCGGCATCGAGATGGGTTCAGCAAAGCGCAGCCGTTCGATCCAGGGCGTTGGCGGGCACAGAAACTCGATCGCTTCCGGTGCGCGGCCCATTGCTTTGTCCAGTTGAGGCAGCAACTCGGGAAAGCGGCGTGCGAGACCGGCGCGCGGCAATTTCTGCACATTGCCGATGGTGAAAAGACCGAGTTTTCGAAGAACGCTCGCGGTCTCGGCACTGATGCGCAGGCGTTCGACGGGCAGCGGGGCGAGAAGAGCGGATAAGTTACCGGAGCTCCCACTCACCCCCGCCCTCTCCCGCCAGGGGAGAGGGAGCAGGTCGTGGCCGGTGCAACGGCGTTCCTTCTCCCCCTGCGGGAGAAGGACAGGATGAGGGGAATTAGAAGTAGCTGCTTCGAAAACCGGGGCTAGCAGATAGCGCTCGACATGATGGGCGAGCGCATAGGCCGCCCCGAAGGTGGGCGCGATGGCGGCTTTTGCGAGGATGCCACGCGCTTCAAGCCGCGCGATCAGGTCTTCGGCAAGCTTATCTTCGCCACCCCAGAGATGAGCGCACCCTGTGATATCGAGCCATAGGCCGCAAGGCGGGGCAGGGGCGGTGGCGGGGCTGTAACGCTGCGCCCATATGGCGAGCGCGGTCAAAGCCTTCTGAACGGCTTCCGGTTCTGCGTCGGCGCAGACAAGCTTGGGGTACACGGCCAGCGCATCCGCCAAAGGCTGGTGCAGATAAAGGCCGGCGCGGATCGCAGGCTCGTCGAGCGCTGCGATGCGGCGGATGTTGCCATGCTTCTCAAGAAGCGCGAGCGGTTCGCTGCGGTTTGCGAGCCGGGGTCGCGCGCGCCTCGCAAGCGTCATCGCGAAGTTCGGCAACCACACAAACATGGCCCGCTTCGATCCCTTCGCCATCTGAGCCATCCAACGCCTCCACAATCCACGATGCCGGTCTGCCGTTGCGGCAATATTCGAGGTCGAGCCGCCAGCATGGCGGGCCGAGGCCAGGAGGCGTCATCCCGGAACCGGCGTGCCGGTATCCGGGACCGTTAAAAACACCATGCTTTTGATTGTGAAGATCCCGGATAACGCCGTTGGCGTTTCCGGGATGACGATCGGATACAGCGCTCACGCGCCAGCGCGTGGCCGCAGCGCCGCTCGGGCCGCAGCCAGCTTTCGAGGATTGGAAAAGGGGTCGCCTCAGGAGAAGCGCTGTGACACCCGATTGCCGCGCAGCCGCGTCAAGCCTGCGTCCCGTCTTCAGGCTGAGCGCGCCCGCCTCGCCAATAACGGCAGCGAGCGCCCGCGAATGCAGAGCCTCCTCCATGACGCTCAGAACCTCGGTGTCCTTCCGGCATTCGACCCAGACGATGCGGAGAGGATCGAGGCCGAAGCGGTTGAGGCCGGGCGGATAGCAATCGGCAAGGCTCGGAGCCCACAGCGCATATCCTTCCCGCTTTCGCAAAATCCTCGCTGCAAGGGTTGCGGCAAAGGCTGTCACGGCGGGTGCAAGTTCGGCCTCCAGCCCGTCCGATCTGAACTCGTGAAGCGCACCAAGCTGCAGGCCGCCGTGGGGAAACGGCGCGTTTAACCGGCTATCCTCAAAAGGCAACACTTGATCGCCCAGGCACGTCTCCAAGTGATGCCCCTCAAGGGCTCGGATCTGCTTCCGTAAGGCTTCAAGCTTGCTCATCGTCACAATATGATCCTGTTTTGTTCTCCTTTTGGACCGGAAGTTGATTGGGGTCAATCAAAAAAGGGCGCCCGAGGGCGGCCATACATTTTCTCTATTGCCCGCTATCTCCGCCTTGTAAGCCTATGGCGCCTTACAATAGACCGGCGCGCCATGATGGTAAGCCGCTTAAGCGTTAACCTGCGATGGTTAAAGGCATTTATTTCCTGCCTGAATTTGCAGGCCCAAAAGGTCCAAAACATCAGAGCGGCCGCGTCCGGCCGGGCGAATAGGCCGTCTATCCCCTTGAAAAGGCTCAGCTTTATGCCAAAAATCGACACGTTAAGGAAATGTATTTTTGGACGAAAGTGGGCGCGCAAAAGTCCGTTAAATATGTTTCGGGTGGCCCCTATTAACTATATTCGCTGGCTTCGTCAGTGCGGTGTGGCTGCAGTGTCTGACTTTTTCTATAGCAATATCAATGGCTTATAGCAATTAACCTCTCGGCAAGGCGCTTCCTCCTAAGATCCGGGTCCAGGCAGCCGGACGCAAACGCAAGTTGGTCTAATGGTCAAAAACGAGATGCCGCCTTTCGCAATGGTCCTTCAAAAAGCCAGTTGGCCTGTAGCCAGGTCCAAATCGAGGGCGGCGGAAGCATTACCCTGCCGAGGGAGGAATTACGAAGACATCGAACGTCACTTCCGGCATCCGCCGGGCGCCAATTTGCCGGTTGAGCTTGAGTGAGGTATGTTTCCAATGCCCCCGAAGAAAATTGGACGCCTTGCTCAAACAGGCCGAGTCCTCATGAACGCAAGCAATGACAAGCCCGTTCTGCTCCAGCTTGGCCGGAGTTACCCAAAGCGCTCTCCCATACTCGAGATTCACAAAGCTGGATGGCCGATCTGCGCTATAGAAACTGATGCCGTTGGCCGTGCTGGCATCGCCGCCGATGTACTTCAGCGGCGTATGGTTTTCGGAGCGCCACAACTCGGTCACGCTTGCTGCGAGTTCCCGATAGGGAAAAGCCAAGGACGGCCCGGCCTTTTTGGAGGCCGTCACAGTGCCGGCAAATGGCGCGCCGACGAGCGTTATAACAGTTACTGCGGCAGCCGCGCCTCCGGCCACATAAAAGCAACGGCGTCTATCCAGCGGCGTCACCAGTTGCATGAGGAAAAGAGGCATCAGGGGAAAAAGGCCAATCGCCATGATGGCTTCGATCTTTAACTGGAAAACCAGGGCTGCCAGGATGGTCAAAAGGAGAGGGGCAAAAACTAGCACAGCAAGAAATCTGCGCCGGGACTGTGGAAGCTGCTCGACCCGCTCCACCGTGCGTCCCCTTCTTGTTGCTGCCCACGCCAGGAAAATAAGAGCCACCATGCCCGTCTGGAAAAGGAGCAGATCGACGACGAAGCGGCCGACATATTGCCCTGTGAACAGCCACCCCTTCCCCGTCAGGCCCATGGCGTAGGAGACAGGCGGCGCATTCGTGTTGAGCGCCCAGAGGAGGTGCGGCAAAACCAATACAGAAAAGATCGCTCCGGCTATCCACGGTAACGGGGAAAGCAGATAACGGCGTCCGTTTGGATGGAAGAGCAATGACAACCCGCAACTCACCAATAACAGCGCGGCATAGTACTTTGAAAGGATGCAGGCAGCTGCAAGAACACCGAAAAGCGCAGCATCGCGCTTACTCATAAAGTCCACAGACCTTACGAAGAAGAATAAAGTCCACGGCCATAGCGAAATGAAGATCGTGTTGGCGTTATATTTGTAGGCATTGAATGTGTAAAACGGCGTGGCCACGAGTAAGAGCGTTGCGGCGTGGCGCTCCCATCCTTTCGCGAAAAGCCCGATCAGCATCCAGGCGCCGAAGAGGCCTAACGTGGCATTGACGGCTTCGAGCAGCACGAAGGACGTGTTTGTGCTGGGGAACAAGAGGAACCAGGCCCCGGCGATCCACGCCCAGAAAGGCCCGTGCTGGTTATAACCAAGCTGGAACTCTTTCCCCCAGGCATAGGCTTCGAGGAGATCGAAATGCAACGCTCTATCGGCGTTCAGGATCGACTGGCTAGCCGCCCATGCCACAAAAAATAGAAAGAAAGCTGCGGCCACGATCGGATTTTCCGAGGAGGAACGGACCTCAGGGGAGCCCTCGACGAAACGCCAACCCCACGTTGCACGGCGCTCTAACATTTAAGTGCGTCCTAAATCCATTGGAGAAAACTAAGCGCATCACCGCTCGCCTTTTCAAAGCAAAGCAGAATGAAGTCAACACCGTGACCTTCGTCGTTTACAAGTTTATGAGGGCTGCAGGGATCGCAAAAGACGACGCATTCGTTTCGCTGTTGTGAGAAACATGCGCCGGGGTTGGTCAAGATGTTCGTTCGATCAAAGGCACAACGATGAGATCACAAGAAGACCAGATGAATCTCGACCTCGCCGGGAATGCCTTGGCGGATCCTTCGTTCGAGATCACCCGTCAACTCGCCCGAGATTGCCACGCCTGCGACCTCTGGGAGCGCGCAACACAAACCGTGTTTGGCGAAGGTCCCGCACCGGCGCCTGTGATGCTGATCGGCGAGCAGCCCGGCGACAAGGAAGATCTGGCGGGGCGGCCCTTCGTGGGCCCGGCCGGCCTCAAGCTGAATGCGGCGCTTGAGGACGCCGGGGTGGACAGGCAGAAGGTTTATGTGACCAACGCCGTGAAGCACTTCAAATATGTACCGCGCGGCAAATTCCGGCTTCATCAGAAGCCGGTTACGCTCGAGATCAAGGCGTGCCGCCAATGGCTTGAGCGCGAACTCGATTTCGTTCAGCCGAAAGTGGCGGTCGCGATGGGTGCGACGGCATCGCAGTCACTGTTCGGCAAGGCGATGCCGGTCAATAAAAATCGTGGCCGGCTTGTCGACCTCGGCTCCTGCCAAGCGCTGATTACGATCCACCCCTCTTATCTATTGCGCATCCAGGAGGAAACCGACGCACAGGCGGAATACGTGCGGTTCGTTTCAGACTTGAAACTGCTTTTGCCGTTCCTTGGGTGATTGTCCCGATGGTCACGACAATTCACATAAATCGCAGTACTGCCTTCGCATAATGGGTCTTCCACTCCGCGCATGTTTCGGGTGTTTTGTTCTAGCGATATAAGTGGCAACTTCGGCGGCAAGTCTCCCCGTTTTTCGCACACGCTTGTGTAGACAACCAATATCCAGGCGAATCTGAGCCGTAAAATCCATGCTGGAGTTCATAACAACGACGTTCGGTTTCGTCACATGCCGTCTGGCATCCCTTCCTGTCCTTATTTTTATCGACGAACATGGTTTGTGGCTTGACAGGGGGTGTCGCATCAGACGGAACCGAAATTAACGGTAGAGCGAACGCAAAACAGACGACGCTTAAATATTTAGACATATACCCTCTTTGACGCAGCGCCTTTACGGGTAGGTCTAAAGTTAAGGAACGGACGCAAAGAAAACAATTAACAAGCCATAAATGAAAGGCAAAAGGTGCTTTTTGGATGCGAGCCTGCTCGTTACCGCTTTCGTGCACGCGGTCCGTTTACCCATCGAGAAATGAGACGGGATCCTCGCGGTTTGAAAGACGCCGGGCCGCGAGATGCGCGAAGCGCAGCGTGAGAGCCTTCCGCCTGCTGCCAGGGAGCGGCGTTTCCTCCGGCTCTTTCACAAGAACGGCTTCGTATTCATCCGCGATCATCAAACCTGCCTCTTCGGGCAGAATGCTGGCCGGAAAGCTGGGACCGACGGCAAAGAAAAAGCGGTCGCACCATTCGAGATAATCCTGCCATTTGTGGTCGGAACGGAAATCCGGGACGCCAGACTTCACCTCGATAATCCAGATTTCCCCCTTTGCACCGAGAGAAAGGATGTCCGCCCTCCGCCCGCTCCTGAGCGGGAATTCGGTCAGCGTTCCATGCCCCATCAACTCGAGCAGCCGCACCGCGCCCCGGAGAGGCTTGGGCTCCGGCCGTCCCCTATTTTGGATAGTTGCCTGTAACGGATATTTGCCTGCGCTGCTGTCAAACGTGACCACGATGGACCTAGTTCTCGATTAGCTTGTTTCTCAACTTTCTCCAAAAGGAGATCGAAAAACTTCAAAACCGCCGAAAGGGCAAACAATCATGCCGCTCGACGACCGCCCCGCCAGAAGCGCCGAGACAGAAGATCGGCACCTTAAGCTCTCTTCCAATCTGTTCGCAACACGGCGTCTGTCGCTCGAAATTGCGGAGCCGCTTTCGGCGGAGGACCAGGTTGTGCAGGCAAACGATGACGCCAGCCCGACGAAATGGCATCTCGCCCACACATCGTGGTTTTTCGAAGAAATCGTGCTGAAGCGCTTCCTTCGCGGTTACGCAATTTTCGACGAGCGCTTTTCCTACTGCTTCAATTCCTACTACGAGAGCCTCGGTGCCCGCCATCCAAGGCCGAAACGGGGGCTCCTGACACGGCCTTCGGTGGAAGAGGTGCACGCCTATCGCGCTCATGTTGACGAGAATCTGCGGCGGCTGATGGCGCAAACCGTGCCGGATGAAGCCCTTTCGCTGGTCGAGACAGGGATCAACCATGAGCAGCAGCATCAGGAGCTGATGCTGACCGATATTCTTGCGCTTTTCGCTGAGAATCCGCTGCGTCCAGCCTACTGCGATGCGCAGTGGGGGGTAAGCATCGAGCCCGGCGCACCCGGCCACTGGCGCAGTCTCCCCGGCGGTATTTATGAGATCGGCCATCGCGGCGCGGGCTTTGCCTATGACAATGAAGAGCCGCAGCATCAGGTTCTGCTTCGTGATTTCCGCATCTTCAGCCGCGAAGTGACGAACGGCGAATGGATAGGCTTCATAGAGGCGGGCGGATACCAGACGCCATCGCTGTGGCTGTCGGATGGCTGGGGCACGGTGCAGCGCGAAGGGTGGGAAGCGCCCGGCTACTGGGAACTTTGCGATGGCGCCTGGCATCAGATGACGCTGCATGGCCTGCGCGAGATCGAGGAAAGCCGCCCCGTCGCGCATATCAGCTATTACGAGGCCGATGCCTTCGCCCGCTGGGCCGGCCATCGGCTTCCGACAGAATTCGAGTGGGAAATCGCATCGCGGGGACAGCCCGGTCCAGCGGCGCTCGATCTTTCCGATCTCCTGCCGAAGCCCGCGTCGACCGAGGGCGTCTCATCCCTTTTCGGCGGCGTCTGGGAGTGGACGCAGAGCGCATACTTGCCATATCCGGGCTACAAACCCGCAACAGGCGCGCTCGGCGAATACAACGGCAAATTCATGTGTAACCAGATGGTCTTGCGTGGCGGCTCCCTCGCCACCCCCGACAACCACATCCGTCCGACCTACCGGAACTTTTTCTATCCTCATCAGCGCTGGCAGTTCATGGGCCTGCGCCTCGCGAGAGACGTGTAACATGGGACAGATCGTTCAGTTTCCCGAGGCTCGCGTCAACGCCGGGAAAGACTTCCGCGACGCGGTGCTTCAGGGCTTGTCGCTTCGCCAGAAGAGCGTGCCAAGCCGTTTTTTCTACGATGCGCGAGGCTCCGAGCTGTTCGAATGCATTACGGAGCTACGCGAATACTACCCGACCCGAACCGAAATCGGTCTCTTGAAATCCTGCGGCCCGGACATCGGCAAGCTCCTCCCGGAGGGCGCGATCGTTGTGGAGTTCGGCTCGGGCTCCAGCCGCAAGACCGAGCTCCTGCTCAACGCGCTCGAACGCCCGTCCGCCTATATTCCGATAGAAATCTCTGCCGCAGCTCTTTACCCCGCGGCGCGGCGCATCGCACGAGCATTTCCGGGCCTTGGCGTTCATCCCATCCTCGGCGGGTTTCACGACCTCGATAAGATGAAGCTGCCTCTCGAAGACTATTTCTGCGCCGGCTTTTTCCCGGGATCGACGATCGGCAATTTCACGCGGACCGAAGCCGTTCTCTTCCTCCGTTCCGTGCGCCGGCTTCTCGGAAAGAAGGCCGCCCTGCTGGTCGGGGCCGACCTGCAAAAGCCCCTCGACATCCTGCTTCCCGCCTATGACGACGCCGAAGGTGTTACGGCGGCTTTCAATCTCAACCTGCTCGTGCGCATCAACCGCGAACTTTCCGGCACATTTGATCTCGATGCCTTCGAGCATTCCGCGATTTACAATGAGCGCAAGGAGCGCATCGAAATGCACTTGCGGTCCCTTTGCGATCAGAAGGTTTCCGTGGCCGGGCAATTGTTCTCATTCCGCGCTGGCGAGACGATCCACACCGAGAACTCACACAAATACTCCCTGTCCAGCTTCCGGTGGATCGCGGCGCGCGGCGGCTGGCAGACCATGAAAAGCTGGGCTGACGAGAACAGCCTTTTTTCCTTGCATCTTCTGGGGTAGAAGCTTCGCGTTTAACCTGACGCGGGCGGCATGGTCCATTTTGTAGCATCCTGCAATTGGCGGCATCTGTTTGTCCCTGACGCTTTCGTCCGCATTCCTTCTTCTGAAAGATCTTCAACGATATCGCCTTGATGCCAGGTTAACGCAGCTTAAGCGCCTTCAAGCCATTGATAAACCTAGGAAAAAGGACAGATCGGGACGCCATCGCCGCTGCCTGCGCCGTGCATTCCGGCTCTTCGCAAGCGTTAATTTGCGATCCTGAAACATATTTAACGGACTTTTACTCGTCCCAGTAAATGGAAAAATTCCGGCATTAGATTCTATTTAATGGGGCATTTGTTAACGATAAAAACTATAGCGGTTTCAATGGCTTATAGTAGCCTCCCTTTGTCCGGTCTTAGGCGCGGCATTTCTCCATTTCGCGGCGAATAAAGAGATTCTTTACCAACACACGGCAGGAAGTAATTCCAGCGCGCTTCTGTTAACCACATAAGTATGAAGGCTCGCCGCCGTGAACGAAATGTTTACAAAACCGCGCGCGGCAAGCGTCGTCCACGATGGCGATGGCCGGTCTGGCGAAGGCATCCTAGCTAACGCATCCCGCCCTGCGGGCGTCGCCCGAATGCACCGCGGCGCCGTCCCTGCCGTAAAAATTGCGTCGCAACCAGTTCCGATTTTGCACCTGTTACAGAAATTATTTGGTGAGAGTCCGGAGCCGGAGGAAACAAGGCTCCAGGCTTAGACGGAGTCATGTCCGCCCTTGACCACCCTTGAGGCGGCCATCCAGGAACAGGTTACCGGCGATATCATGGATGGCCGGGTCAAGCCCGGCCATGACCATCTAGCCTAGCAAACTTCGCTCATCTGGCCAACGGATGCGGCTGGCTCCGCACTTCGTCATCCCGGCCAAGCGGAGTGCGAGCCGGGATCGTAAAAAATGTAGACGTTTCAATTTGTTGCGATCCCGGATAAGGCTTCGCCTTTCCGGGAAGACGGCGGCAGCGATCCGTTGGCGCGTCAGGCAAACTCGGCTTTATTTGGTGAGAGTCCGGAGCCGGAGGAAAGAAGGCTCTAGGCTTGGACAGAGTCATGGCCGCCCTTGAGGCGGCCATCCAGGAGCAGGTTATCGGCGATATCATGGATGGCCGGGTCAAGCCCGGCCAAGACCATCTAGCCTAGCAAACTCCGCTCATCTGGCCACTCCGCACTTCGTCATCCCGGCTAAGCGAAGCGCGATACAAGCCGGGATCGCAAAAAGATGGGCGATTCAATTTGTTGCGATCCCGGATAAGGCTTCGCCTTTCCGTGAAGACGGCGGCAGCAATCCGTTGGCCCGTCCGGCGCACCCTGCGCTAGGGTTCATTCGAGCGTGGAAAACGGCTGATGGCTATCGGCGATGGTGTTCCGGAGAAGAATCGAGTGCACGCTTCACGGATGCGATGATCCCAGGCTTGTGAATGGACATCGGGACATCGAGCGCGCTTTGAATCGGCGATGGGGTGTCGCCGGTATCCCGATGCGGACGGAACCGATGATGTCTTCGCCCATTGCCGCCTCGGCCCGTGAGTTCCAGCGATAGTCAATGTAAGAGGAGAATCCGGATGCCAATAGTTTACAAGTCCGTGATCCTTGTCGCCTTGATCGCCGTCGCCGCCGTTCTCACGCTCGGACTGCTGAATATGGCCGTAGGAGGCAGCGCCAGTCGAAGTCAAACGCTCATGCGATGGCGCATAGCGCTCCAGTTTCTCGCGATTGTCGTTATCATGGCAGCCATCTACTTTGCCTCTTCCTAGCGCAAAGTGACAATTTTCCTACAGCGAGGTAAAAACCTAGTTCAAAGCGCCGAATCGGTTCGACAAGTATCGCGAGTCTCCCCAGACATCGTTGAAAATTGGGGGCGCATATGGGCGGGAATTTTATTTCCAAGTCTGGGCGTTACGTGTTTATTTCGGCGGCTTTTGCGGCTTTCATGGCCGCAGCTCCGGTGGCTGGCCGTGCCAATATTATAGAGCCTTTCGAAACCACGGCGCATCCCTTCTGGACCATCGATGAGGTTCGCGCCGGCGTGTTCAAGCAGGCGATCGATAACGCGCCCGGCGAGGGAACTGCAGCGATGAACCTTGAAGTTCTCGGCGGCCGCTTCGCCAGCGGTTACGAGAACAGCATTCTTGATTTCTTTCTGACGCCGCGCCCGCATGTCGGAACGACCATAGCTTTCGGCAAAACCGACGAGTTCTACTTTGGCGTGACCTGGGACGCCAAGCTGATAGGCAACACTTTTTTTGAAACGTCATTCGGTGGCGCGGCCCACGATGGCCCTTTGCATGAGGCGCACGAAGCCTCATACGGCTGCGAGGTGAATTTCAGGGAATCGGCCTCCCTTGGCTTTGCCTTCACGCCGGAATGGCGTTTGATGGGAACGCTCGACCACATGTCGAACGCCGGCCTGTGCGTCAACAACAGGGGCCTTACAAATGCAGGCGTCCGGCTAGGCATCAAATTCTGATTGTGTTATGCCTTGTGGCCTTTCCCAATGAGGTCCAGCTAAGCAGGCGGCATGGTCGTCCTCACAAAAATCTACACAAAAACAGGCGACGACGGCACGACTGCCCTTGGCAGCGGCGAACGCGTGCCGAAAACCAGCCTTCGCATCGCGGCTTATGGCACCGTTGACGAGACAAACGCGGCCATCGGCGTGGCGCGTCTGCAACTGCCGGCAGACCAGGCCCTGGTCTCGGACATGCTGGCGCGGATCCAGAACGACCTTTTCGATATTGGGGCGGACCTCTGTGTCCCGGATACCGGCCAGCCTCTCCCCTACACGCCGTTGCGGCTGAAAATGGAGCAGGTGGAGCGGCTTGAGCGCGAGATCGACCTCATGAACAGTGAGATGGCTCCGCTGGCGTCCTTCATCTTGCCCGGAGGGTCGCAGGCCGGGGCGTCGCTCCATCTGGCGCGGACGATCTGCCGCCGCGCCGAGCGCTGCATCGTCGAACTGAAATTGTGCGAGGACGAGCACGTAAGCGATGCGGTGAGCCGCTACATCAACCGCCTGTCCGATCACCTCTTCGTCGCCAGCCGTTATGTCAACGGGAAAGGCACGAGAGATCTTTTATGGCAACCGGGCAAAAATGCATAATAATGCGTAGCTAGGTCCGTTGCTCAATGCTTAATCCAGAGATTATCGGGTGCGTCCATGCTGTTCGTGCCGATTTGGGATATGAACCATCTCAAGAGGGTGAAGTTTCAGTATGTGACAATAGGCCTGATCGTCCTCAACACCCTGATTTACTTCCTTTTTGAAACCCACCTCGTTTTGCATTCGCCGGCCAGTTTTACTGATGCCCTGGCTTTCAGGCCGCGCGACCTCGCGAGCATTGATGCCTTTAAGGAGCATATGCCGGAGGATTTCACGCTCCTGACCTACATGTTCGTTCATGGCAGTCCCTGGCATCTCCTGGGAAACATGATCTTTCTTTACGTCTTCGGCGACAACGTCGAGGATGCGCTGGGACATGTGCGTTTTATCGTTTTCTATCTGCTCTGCGGGGTCATCGCGGCTGTTGTGCATAGTGCAGCCACCGTGTCCCCCGATGTCCCCTTGATTGGCGCGAGTGGCGCGATCGCGGGCGTCATTGGCGCCTACGTGGTTCTCCATCCCAATATCCGAGTCTGGGTCCTTTTCCCTGTTCCGGTTGTTTCGTTTCTGCCGCTCCGGTTTTCAGCAGCCTTTGTCATCGGACTGTGGATCTTCTACCAGATCGCCAGCGGAATTTTCCTGAACGGGGAGGCGACCGCATGGTGGGCGCATGTCGGAGGCTTCTTTGCGGGCGTGTTTCTCGTCGTCGTCATGCGACGGCCGGGCGTTCCGCTTTTCGATACGGCGACAGGCATCTAGTAATAGCTCGCCGAATGTCTAACGAGCGGCTCATTGACTCCTTCGCAGGTGCGAAATAGGCTTGGATTCTGAATGGCGCTGCAAATGAGTACAAATCAAACCATCAGGTAAGTTGACCGGGCGGTGCGGTGCAGCATATTCGATGGATAAGAACGTCAGGGCTCTGTTCACATGAAAATACTCGTACCCGTCAAACGGGTCGTCGACTACAACGTGAAAATCCGGGTCAAACCGGATGGAAGCGGTGTGGATATCGCGAACGTCAAGATGTCCATGAATCCCTTCGACGAAATTGCCGTCGAGGAAGCGCTTCGCCTTAAGGAAGCCGGACACGCAACCGAAGTGATTGCCGTCTCCGTGGGGCCGCAGAAAGCGCAGGAGACGCTGCGCACGGCGCTCGCGATGGGGGCTGACCGCGCGATCCTTTACAAGACAGACCTGAACCTTGAACCTCTTGCCGTCGCAAAGATCCTCAAGCACGCCGTCGAGCAGGAAAAGCCCGGGCTTGTGATACTTGGCAAGCAGGCCATCGACGACGATTTCAATCAGACCGGCCAGATGCTCGCCGCGCTTCTCAATTGGCCGCAGGGCACCTTCGCATTCAAGATTACCGCGAAGGACGGCGCCCTTGAGGTGACCCGCGAGGTCGACGGGGGCTTGCAGACCGTCTCGTTGAAACTGCCTGCGATCGTGACTGCGGATTTGCGGCTCAATCAGCCGCGCTATGCTTCGCTGCCGAACATCATGAAGGCAAAGAAGAAGCCGCTAGCCGAGTACGATGCTGCGGCGCTTGGAATTGATATCACGCCCAAGATCAAGGTAATAAAAACGGCCGAACCACCCACGAGGAAGGCTGGCATCAAGGTGAAAACCGCAGGCGAACTCGTGGAGAAGTTGCGCACGGAAGCAGGGGTGTTGCAATAATGGCCGTTCTTCTGGTTGCAGAACATAATGATCACGGGCTGAGCGGCGCCACGGCGAAGGCGCTCACGGCTGCTAAGGCGCTTGGAAGCCCCGTCCATATCCTCGTCGCTGGCTCGAACGCCGATGGCGTTGCGCAACAAGCTGCGGCACTCGGCGGCGTGGAGAAGGTGCTCCTCGCGGATGCGGGGCACCTCAAGGCGCAACTCGCGGAAGACATGGCCGCGCTCATCGTTCCGCTGATGGAAAGCTACGATGCGCTCGTCGCCGTAGCGTCCACCACGGGCAAGAATTTCGCCCCGCGCGTTGCAGCGCTTCTTGATGTTGCGCAGCTTTCGGATGTGACGGCAGTTCGGAGCCCAACGCAGTTCGAGCGCCCGATCTATGCCGGCAACGCTATCCAGACCGTGGAATGCCCGCAAGGCAAGAAGGTGCTGACGGTCCGCACCACGACTTTCCAGCCCGCGCCGGAAGGCGGCTCGGCCGCTATCGAAACGATCGCGGCGCCAGCGCCCAACGGCATCTCCCAGTTTGTCGGCGAGGAATTATCCCAGTCCGAGCGGCCCGAACTCACAGCCGCCAAGATCGTGATTTCCGGCGGCCGCGGCATGCAGTCCGGTGAAAATTTCAAGCTTCTTGAGCGAATCGCCGATAAGCTTGGCGCAGCCGTCGGCGCGAGCCGTGCAGCTGTGGATGCCGGGTTTGTTCCCAATGACTACCAGGTGGGGCAGACTGGCAAGGTTGTTGCACCTGAACTCTATATCGCGGTGGGAATTTCAGGCGCCATTCAGCATCTCGCAGGCATGAAAGACTTGAGAGTCATCGTCGCCATCAACAAGGATGAGGAAGCACCGATTTTCCAGATCGCGGATTATGGGCTTGTCGGAGACCTTTTCCAGATTCTGCCCGAGTTAGAAGCGGCGCTCGACGGCCGGAAATAATCCGCAGAGAACCCAGAGTTCACGATGGCCCAAACCAAAAGCCCAATGTTTCGCGGTAATCCGTTCATCAATAGAAGCGAGGGGCGGGAGCAGGCCCCTATCAAAACGGTGGGGATCATCGGGGCGGGCCAGATGGGCAACGGCATCGCCCATGTCATCTCCCTTGCCGGCTATAATGTGCTCCTCAACGACATCAGCAAGGAGCGGGTCGAATCCGCTCTTGCGACGATCAACGGCAATCTGAGCCGTCAGGTGCATCGCGGAAAGATAACGGAAGCGGACCGCGACAAGGCCCTTTCGCTTATCGGTTATGCGCCTTCCCTCAATGCCTTGGGCGACGCCGATATTGTGATCGAGGCCGCCACAGAGGATGAAGACGTCAAGCGCAAGATCCTGATTGCGCTTTGCCCGCAACTGAAGCCGGAAGCGATCATCGCCAGCAACACTTCGTCGATTTCGATCACTCGCCTCGCCGCTGTAACCGATCGTCCCGAGCAGTTCATCGGCGTTCACTTCATGAACCCCGTGCCGGTGATGGACCTTGTCGAGATGATCCGCGGCATCGCAACGGACGAGTCTACATTCAATGCCGCGCGGAGTTTCGTGGAGACGCTCGGGAAAACCGTGACCGTTGCCGAGGACTTCCCGGCCTTCATCGTGAACCGCATCCTTCTGCCGATGGTCAACGAAGCCGTCTACACGCTCTACGAGGGCGTCGGCTCGGTTGAATCCATAGATCTTGCCATGCGCCTCGGCGCGCGCCATCCGATGGGGCCGCTCCAACTTGCGGATTTCATCGGCCTCGATACCTGCCTGTCTGTCATGCAAGTGTTGTATGAGGGTTTGGCGGATACCAAATACCGGCCGTGCCCACTGCTCGTGAAATACGTGGAGGCCGGGTGGCTTGGTCGAAAGACGCAGCGCGGATTCTACGATTATCGCGGGGAAGTGCCCGTCCCCACACGGTAAGGTTCCGGCAAAATAAGTCACGCTTCCGCTAAGTTCCCGGTGTAAAGTTGGGCGCGGTTGTTAGAACACGCTAAACTTACACAAGGCAGGGTTACGCCATGTCACTCACCAGCCATGCCGGCCCCGCCGCATGGGGAGACCGCCCCTACACAGCCGCTGTCGTTCTTGCAAACGGCACGATCATTCAAGGGGATGGCGTTGGCGCGATAGGAGAAGCAACCGGCGAGGTGTGTTTCAATACCGCGATCACGGGCTATCAGGAAATCCTGACCGACCCGTCTTACGCCGGCCAGATCATCACGTTCACCTTTCCCCACATCGGCAATGTCGGGGCCAATCCGGAAGACGTCGAGACGACGAATCTTGCGGCGTCCTCTGGGGTGCAGGGGTGCATCCTCCACGCGCGGGTCACAAGCCCATCGAATTACAGGTCAGCGCAAGGCCTTGACCGCTGGCTCAGCGCCCGCGGCGTCATCGGCATCACCGGCGTCGATACGCGAGCGTTGACGATGCTCATCCGCGAGAGCGGAATGCCGAACGCGGTCATTGCGCACAATCCCGATGGCGCATTCGATTTCGACGCTCTCAAAGCGAAGGCCCGCGGCTGCTGCAGCATGGAGGGCGCCGAACTTGCCCGCTCCGTCACGACGACCCAGAGCTACCCTTGGAGCGAACGGGTCTGGGCCTGGAATTGCGGTTTCGCACAGCAGGAGAACCCCGAGTTTCACGTCGTTGCCATAGACTACGGCATCAAGCGCAACATTCTGCGCTGCCTGGCCTCGGCAGGTTGCCGGGTGACGGTGCTGCCAGCCTATGCAACGGCGCAAGACGTCCTCAGCCGCAAGCCGGACGGTGTCTTTCTGTCCAACGGACCCGGCGACCCGGCAGCGACAGGGGAATACACCCTTCCGGTCATCCGCAAGATCATTGACTCCGGCATACCCCTTTTCGGTATCTGCCTCGGCCATCAGCTGCTTGGGCTGGCGCTGGGCGGGCGAACCATGAAAATGCCTCACGGTCATCATGGAGCAAACCATCCGGTCATGGATTATACGACCGGAAAGGTGGAAATTACTTCCATGAACCACGGTTTCGCAGTGGAACGCGAGAGCCTGCCTAGTTTTGTCGAAGAAACGCACGTTTCTTTGTTCGACGGCAGCAATTGCGGCATCCGGCTCAAGGGGCGGCCGGTCTTCTCTGTCCAATATCATCCCGAGGCGTCACCGGGTCCGCAGGATAGTCACTACCTGTTCGGTAGATTTGTAAACATGATGAGAGAGGGGCGATGCCTTCCAACGGAGAACGAGCACACGTTAAGGTTGAGCTAGCAGTTCTGGATCGACTGTCTAGTTGCGTTTACAGCATGTGATGTCAAAAAAAGTTGACGTGCGTCAGTTTGTAATGCTTCTAATGCCTAGACTTCCGCTCCTGATCGCGTAATTATCTGGCGTCACAGGCGGAATTCCTGCCAGTACGACTTAAGCTGGCTCTTTCGCCCGGTGCATGCCCGCGTGTGCCGACTCGCTAACGAGGAATGCTTATGGACTACCAGGGGAAGTTTGCCCAAGCTCTCGAAGCACTGACTTCCGAGGGACGGTATCGCGTATTTGCCGATATTCTGAGGCACCGCGGAGAGTTTCCGCGGGCCGTTCACCATACACCAGAAGGCACTAAGCCTATTACCGTGTGGTGCTCTAACGACTATCTCGGCATGGGGCAGCATCCAAAAGTGTTGGCCGCCATGCATGAAGCGATCGACAATTGCGGCGCGGGCTCCGGCGGCACACGCAATATCTCCGGAACGACACACTATCACGTTGAGCTGGAAAAAGAACTCGCCGAACTTCACGGCAAGGAAGCAGCTCTTCTCTTCACCTCAGGCTATGTCTCGAACGAGGCGACGCTTTCGACGCTCGTCAAGATCCTGAAGGGTGCGGTCATCTTCTCGGACGAGAAGAACCATGCCTCCATGATCGAGGGCGTCCGGCAAGGCGGCGGTCCGAAGCGCATCTGGCGCCATAACGATCTGGAGCACCTCGAAAGCCTGCTTCAGGAATATGGGCCGGACGTTCCGAAGATCGTGGCGTTTGAATCCGTTTATTCCATGGATGGCGATATCTCGCCAATCAGCGACATTTGCGATCTTTCCAAGAAATACGGTGCGCTGACCTATATCGACGAGGTTCACGCCGTCGGTATGTATGGCCCGCATGGCGCGGGCGTCGCCGAGCGCGATAATGCGATGCACAAGATCGACATTATCGAGGCGACGATGGCGAAGGGCTTTGGCCTGATGGGCGGTTACATCGCTTCAAGCAGGGCCTGCGTTGACGCAATCCGCTCCTATGCGCCCGGCTTCATCTTCACAACCTCGCTTGCTCCGGTCATCTGCGCCGGCGCGCTCGCCAGCATTCGTCATCTCAAGACGAGCCAGCATGAGCGCGAGCAACATCAGCTGCGCGCGGCGATCTTGAAAGAGAGACTGGCGCTCGAGAACCTGCCCGTGATGCATACGCCGAGCCACATCGTGCCGGTGCTGGTCGGCGATCCGGTGCAGTGCAAGGCTCTCACAGATTCTATGCTTGATCGCTTCGGAATCTATGTTCAGCCGATCAACTACCCGACCGTCCCACGCGGCACTGAGCGTATCCGCCTGACCCCCGGCCCGATGCATACCGAGGAGCAGATGGATCACCTCGTCAAGGCGCTCCGCGTTATGTGGGACGAGATGGGGCTTCGCAGCGGCTACGATTGGTGCCAGCTGTGGCGCGGACGTATCGCAGTTGCGGGCCAACTCGATCTGGCGACTGCAGCGGGCGGCTAAGAGTTTCCCCCTCGTGGGCATTCGAAACCACCTCGGCGAAAGCTGGGGTGGTTTCTTTTTTGCTTTTCCGCCGTAAGCCGGGCAGTATAAACCAGGAACGCTTGGCTGACCCTCTTGTTAGCACAGCAAGTTGACGCCCCGAGGAAGAACGACAATGGTGGACACCCATCAGCAAGGCTTTGCGAAGCTTGTAACGATGATCGAAGCTCTCGACGTGGGGATGCTTACGACGGAGGACAAAAACGGTCACCTTCGGTCGAGACCGATGGTGACGCAGAGAGCGGAGGAGGGCGTTCTTTGGTTCTTGAGCGCCAAGGATACTCCGAAGATATTAGAAGTTCAGAAGGACTCCGAAGTAAACGTAAGCTACGCCAACCCGAATAACGAGGTTTATATCTCTGTCTCGGGTGTCGCCCGTGCGTTCCAGGATCCCGCTAAGGTCCGGGAGCTATGGAGCACCGGTGCGCAGCGGTGGTTCCCGGCCGGACCGGACGATCCACGCATTACGATCCTGAAAGTTACGATCAGCCAGGCCGAATATTGGGATGTCGACAAACGCGCCATGATCAAGCTTTCGGAGAGAGGCGCTGGCACCGAGGAAATCGTGGCGGCGACCGATCACAAGAAGCTGGTATAGATTTTTTTCAGGTCGCTTTTCAAAACGGTGCGCGCGCTTTGGCCCGCGCGCTTTACTCCGAGCGTCCTGGTGATAAGCGACGATCTCTCTGGGGCCAATCCGCAAAAGATTGATACGCGCGAGAAACGGCAGCCCTTGCCAAGCCCGCGCCACCAAGCTAAGCAAACTTCGCTGATCTGGCCAACGGATGCGGCTGGCTCCGCTCGTCATCCCGGCCAAGCGGAGCGCGAGCCGGGATCGAAAAAATGTAGACGTTTCAGGTTGTTACGATCCCGGATAAGGCTCTGCCTTTCCGGGAAGACGGCGGCAGCAATCCGTTGGCCTGTCCGGCGAACTCTGCTTAGTTCTGCACCGGCCTTTGTTTCGCCGAACTCATCCATCCACCAGGGAGACAATTGGAATGACGTTAAATTGGCGTGCGACCCTTGCTGTCTCGGCTCTCTTCGCAATGACATTGAATGCTTCGGCCGACCCTTCAGCTTACACCTTCGACCCTATGCACACCGAGGTCCGCTTTTGCTGGAACCATCTCGGGATCAGCCGTCAATGCGCACATTTCACAAGCTATGACGGCGAGCTTCTTTACGATGAGGCAAATCCAGAAAAGAGCCAGCTGAATGTGGCGTTCAAGACGGACAGCCTCGAAACCCTCATCCCGATTTTCAACGAGCATATGAAAGGCGAGAAGCTTTTCGATACGAAGAAATTCCCGGAAGCGACTTTCAAGAGTACGAAATTCGAGCGGACGGGCGATAAAACGGGGAAAGTCACCGGGGATTTGACGCTCCATGGCGTGACAAAACCGGTCACGCTCGATGTGGCGCTCAATTTCGCGGGCATTCAGCCGATGTCGAAGAAGCAAACCCTCGGGATCGGCGCTACGACGAACGTGAAACGTACCGATTTCGGTGTCTCCGCAGCCGCTCCGTTTGTGTCAGACGACGTTTCGATCGAAATTCAGACCGAGATGTATAAGAAAAGTTAGCACCTCAACTCATTGATTTGATGATGTAAAATGACCTCACTCACTCTTCTCTCGGGCAGAGTGAGTGAGGATTCGTACCCGACGCAGTCTTCTCCGCTTGCGGAGGAACGACAGGAGTCCCGGATGGCACAGAGTCACCCTGAGACTTTACTGAACTTTCGCGTTGACGCACGGCCGGCGCTGGCCGGTGAAGCTCATGTTAACCTTAACTTCGCCGCGGAAAAAAGCGTTAAGTTTCAGGACTGCCTAAAAAGTAGGTGCATCTTCACAATGCATATAGCCCATTTTTTGTGCAGTTTTTGCGCCCTGCACAGAAAATCAGCCACGCCCTGGCGCGGTCTCAGCCCAGCAAAGGTAAAATCTACGTGTTTCCGCTGTGCGGCACTGTAAAGGCCGCGGGAAGCGCTTTTGGCACAGCTTTTGATATGCCTAAGGAGCCGTGTCTTCGCGTTCGCCCATTTCCGGCGCGGACTCGATAGAAAATGGGCGAAGTTCGAAGGCAGGAACTTGTTGGAGGACTCATCATGAAGATGGTGATGGCGATTATTAAGCCGTTCAAACTGGAAGAGGTCCGGCAGGCCCTCGACGGCCTCGGCATCGAGGGTTTGACGGTGACTGAAGTGAAAGGCTACGGGCGGCAAAAAGGGCACACCGAGATTTATCGCGGCGCCGAATACGAGGTGAGCTTCATCCCAAAGGTGAAGATCGAATTGGTCGTTTCGAGCGAGTCGGTCGAAAAGGTCGTCGAGGCCATTTCGAATTCCGCGAAGACGGGGCAAATCGGGGACGGCAAAATCTTCGTGTCGCCGATCGAGCACACGGTGCGCATCCGCACCGGTGAGACTGATGCAGATGCACTGTGAGGAAAAAGGAAAGAAGAATGACAACGGCCTGGCGTAATTTAACTCTTTTCGGAGCCGCGGCGTTGGCGGCGATGGCGATGATCGAGCCATCGTTCGCCGAAGAAGCTGCGGCCGCAGCAGCAGCGGCGGCTGCCCCGGCGGTCAAGGCTCCCGATCTCGTCGTGAACAAAGCGGACGACTGCTGGATGATGACGTCATCGCTGCTCGTCCTCCTTATGACGGTTCCAGGACTTGCGCTGTTCTACGGCGGCATGGTTCGCACAAAGAACATGCTTTCGACGCTCACGCAGGTTTTCATGATTTAGTGCGTTGTCTGCGTCTTATGGTTTGTCTACGGCTACAGCCTCGCCTTCACCGAGGGCAGCGGCGCCACCTCGCCCTTTATTGGCGGCCTGTCTCGTCTGTTCATGTCAGGCATTGATCCGAAGACGCCTGCTTCGACCTTCTCGGTCGGCGTTGGCCTCGACGAACTTGTTTATGTCTGCTTCCAGATGACATTTGCGGCGATCACCACCGCGCTTGCGATCGGCGGCTTCGCCGAGCGGATGAAGTTCTCGGCTGTCGTGCTCTTCGCCGTCCTCTGGTGCACGATTGTTTATATCCCGATTGCTCACTCGGTTTGGTTCAATCCTGGCCCCAACGATCTCGCGATCGCAAACGAAGCGGCGCTTGCTAGGTCTGGCTTCGGCTTCCAGATGGGCGCTCTTGACTTCGCAGGCGGCACGGTCGTTCACATCAACGCCGGTGTTGCAGGCTTCGTCGGTGCGCTCCTGCTCGGCCGCCGTATCGGCTATGGCAAAGAGGCCATGCCTCCCCACTCGCTGACGCTCACCATGGTTGGCGCTTCGCTTCTGTGGGTTGGCTGGTTCGGCTTCAATGCTGGATCGAACCTTGAAGCCAATTCCGGCGCCGTCCTCGCCATGGCCAACACCTTCGTTGCCACAGCCGCAGCGGGTCTGTCCTGGATGTTCGTCGAGTGGATCTTCAAGGGCAAGCCGAGCCTTCTTGGCCTCGCTTCGGGTGTCGTCGCCGGTCTCGTGGCCGTGACGCCGGCTTCCGGTTACGCAGGACCGATGGGCGCGCTTGTGCTTGGTCTCGTCGCTGGCGCGATCTGCTTCTTCTTCTGCACGGCAGTGAAGAGCGCGCTTGGTTACGACGACACGCTTGACGTGTTCGGCGTTCACGCGATCGGCGGCTTCGTCGGCGCAATCGGCACGGGCATCGTCGCAGCTCCGTTCTACGGCGGCGCGGGCGTTGTCGACTACACGAAGTGCGTAGTCAAGGACGGCATGGTCACCAGCGACTGCCCGATCGGCGACTACGACATCGCGTCTCAGGTTCTCATCCAGTTCAAGAACGCGCTTATCACCATCGGTTGGTCCGGGGTCGGCAGCCTGGTCGTGTTCCTCATCATCTCGGCGCTCGTGGGCTTGCGGGTCTCGACCGAGTCCGAGCGCGAGGGCCTCGACATCTCCGAGCATGGCGAGCGCGCCTACAACATGTAAGAACATACGGGGCGGCGACGCGCCGCCCCGTTGCAGGCAAGGTAGCCGCTTGTTTCTCCTCCCTTCGAGCGGCTCGACCGCCAGCCAGAGGCCCGGGATCGCATTCCGGGCTTTTTCACGTTTTCATCAGCCGCGCCAAGGTGTAAAGTCCCGCTCTTTCAGGTGAAAGTCAGCGTTTGGGGCGCCTTTGTCCGATACAATCCTGTCAGCGATCCAATCGCCGTTCCCGAGGCTTCGGGAGCTTTTGGGCAACGAGGAGCCGGGTGCATCGCCGATCGATTTGACGATCGGAGAACCGAGGCACGGTGTCCCGCGCTTTGCGGCGGACATCATCGCGGATCATTGGACAAGTTTTGGCAAGTACCCGCCTATCGGCGGCATCGCTGAGCTGAGACAGGCCATTGCCGAGTGGCTGCTTCGTCGCTATGAGCTCGATCCCGCCCTGCTCGACGGCGAGCGGCACATCCTTCCGCTTTGCGGGACAAGGGAGGGACTTGTTTCGGCGCTGACCATGGCAGTTGCGCTGAAGGGGAACCGCAACGCCTCTGTCCTGATGCCAAATCCGTTCTATCAGGCGTATTACGCGGCGGCCTTGACGGCTGGGTGCGAGCCGGTGTTGCTTGCCGCGACGGCGGCGACGGGCTTCCTGCCCGGCCTTGACGCGCTCGATCCGAGGCTTCTGGATCGCACGGCTGCATTCTATCTCGCTTCGCCCGCCAATCCGCAGGGTGCGATAGCCTCTGCCGCCTATCTCGGACATCTTATCGGGCTCGCGAGAAAGCACGGCTTCTATGTATTCTCCGATGAGTGTTATTCGGAAATTTACCAGAACGAACCGCCCCACGGCGCCCTCGAAATCGCGGCGAAGACCGGTGGCTTCGACCGTGTTCTGGTCTTCAACTCCTTGTCCAAGCGCTCGAACGCCCCTGGGCTGCGCTCCGGCTTCATCGCGGGCGACGGCGCGTTCCTGAAAGGCTATCTGCAATACCGCAACGTTGCCTCTCCCCAGGTGCCGGTGCCGATCCAGCACGCCTCCGCGGCGTTGTGGGCGGACGAAGAGCACGTCGCTCGAAGCCGGGCGCTTTACCGGGAGAAGCTCGCGCTCGCATCGCAAAAGCTCGGAGCGCTTCCAGGATACTACGAGCCGGCCGGCGGCTTCTTTCTCTGGCTTGATCTTTCGAATTTTGGTGGAGGTGAACGCGCCGCGGAAACCATTTGGAAAGGATGCGGTGTCAAAATTCTCCCCGGTGCTTATCTGGCTCAACCAGACGCGACCAGGGTCAATCCGGCGAAGGACTACGCCCGGCTCGCGCTTGTAGACCCGCTTGATGTAACGCGGGAAGCATTGGACCGGCTCGCGTCGATTTTATTTTGACGAGAGCTATGAGTGGGGTGGCGTACGCGGATGCAGACGAGGCCGACACGGTTTTTGCCGAAGGCGCTGACAGTCGAATTGCGGCGTCTGCCTTGGCGGCTGCTCGGCGCGTCGCTTGTTGGCATCGCAATCGCCTGTTGGCTTGCTTTGATCAGCTGGTCCTACGGGGACCCGAGCCCCAGCTACGCGACGCTGGCGCAACCGCATAACTGGCTGGGACGCCGGGGTGCGAGCGTCGCCGATGCGCTCATGCAAAGTTTTGGCTTGGCCTCGCCCTTTCTCATCTTGCCGCTTGCCGCGCTTGGCTTCCGCATTGCCGGCGGGAACATGCCGCTTCGGCCCCGGCTTAGGGCCCTCTATTGGGTGGCCGCTGTTGTCGCCGTACCCGCGTTCTTTGCGGCGTTTCCGACGCCCGCGCGCTGGCTCCTCGATAGCGGCCTCGGCGGGATCGTCGGCGACTTCATCGCCGCGCGCTTCGCAAAGCTCTCTTCCTTCGTTCCGCGCGCGGTTCTCTGGACCAGCTTCGGGCTTCTCTTTCTGACAGCGGGTGCGTGGAGCGTTTTCCGAGCCTGCGGTCTCAGTCCCAAGGCTCTATCGATTGCTTTGCTGGGCGAACCGGCGAAGGCCGTTGCTGCACCTTCAAAGTCTCAGGCTAAAGGTCGGACAGCAGAAGAGCAGCAAAGCGTCGCGGCGCCCGCGCTCACCAAAAAAGTGACAAGTTGGGTCGCACGTTTCTCGCCGCGGGAGAAGGCGCTCACTGTCATCGGCCCCGCTCGCGACTATTGGTTGACCCGCATAGAACCGCGCCTGACGCCGGCGAAGGCTGAACCTCGCAAAAACGACGTCGTATCGCCGAAACCGGTTC
The DNA here is from genome assembly GCA_963829495.1 of uncultured Alphaproteobacteria bacterium. Lineage (GTDB taxonomy): Bacteria > Pseudomonadota > Alphaproteobacteria > Rhizobiales > Rhodomicrobiaceae > Rhodomicrobium. The sequence goes on along the minus strand of CAWHIT010000004.1, from coordinate 335,173 downwards.
GCAGCGGCGCTCCGTCGCCTTTCGCGAACTGGGGAAGCCGCCCGGGTACAGCCGTTCTTGAGGCCGATGAACTTGCAACCCTGGTCGCTCCACCCCCGGATCTCGGCTCACTCCAGTCATCCGAGGAGCCCCAGCGCGAGCCCGAAACGGAGCCCTTTGAAGATAGCGAGACAGAGGTGTTCGAAGATATCCGGATCGAGCCTTTCTTCGGGCCCCGCCGCGCGGGCTCCAATCCTGCCAGCGCAGAAGGCGCGGGCGGCCGGGAGCCAGAAACTTCGTCGCCGCTGCGCCGCTTGACCGGCAATGCTATCGAGAGCGCCCGCGACAGCGCCCGGCGCATTCTCAAGAATGGAGCCGAGGCGGTCAAAAGACGCAAGCCCCTCATTTACGTGAAGAACGGCGGTATGGCGCCTGAAGACGTGGATGAAGAGGACGAGGAGAATGTTACCCCGTCGCTTCCCCCAATGTCGCTTCTGACGCCGCCGCCCCGCGCGTCGCAAAAGCCGAATGCACATGATCCCTCCCTCATGGAGCGCGCAGCGGCGCTCATGGGCGTGCTGGGCGACTTCGGCGTGAAAGGCCGCATGTCGGGGATTTATCCAGGTCCTGTCATTACGCTTTTCGAGTTGGAGCCGGCGCGGGGGACGAAGTCCTCTCGCGTGGTCGGGCTCGCCGACGATATTGCGCGCTCCATGAGCGCAGTTTCCGCGCGCGTGGCCGTCGTTCCAGGGCGGGACGCGATCGGCATCGAGCTTCCCAACGCGAAACGCGAGATCGTGTCCTTGCGCGGCATCATCGAGTTCGAACGCCTTCCAGGAGACACAAGCCGCGCTGCCGCTCGCTCTCGGCAAGTCGATCGGCGGGGAGCCGATCGTCGTCGATCTGGCCCGTATGCCGCATCTTTTGATCGCGGGCACCACCGGCTCCGGCAAGTCTGTCGGGATCAACACCATGATCTTGTCGCTGCTCTACAGGCTGCCGCCAAGCCAGTGCAATTTCATCATGATCGATCCCAAAATGCTGGAGCTCTCGGCCTACGACGGCATTCCAAATCTGCTGGCGCCCGTCGTTACCGACCCAAAGAAGGCGGTCATTGCGCTCAAGTGGGTCGTCAAGGAGATGAACACGCGCTATGAGCTCATGAGCAAGCTCGGCGTGCGGAACATCACAAGCTATAACGCGAAGGTCGCTACGGCACAGTTGCGCGGCCAGCCGCTGCGCCGCGTAGTGCAGACCGGCTTCGACCCTCAAACCGACGAGCCGATCGAGGAGGAGGAAACCTTCGAGGCGGTCGCGATGACCTACATCGTCGTTGTCATCGACGAGATGGCCGACCTCATGATGGTCGCGGGCAAGGACATCGAATATGCGGTGCAGCGCCTTGCGCAAATGGCGCGCGCGGCGGGAATTCACCTCATCATGGCCACGCAACGCCCGAGCGTGGATGTGGTGACGGGCACGATCAAGGCCAACTTCCCGAGCCGGATCAGCTTCCAGGTGACGTCGAAAATCGATAGCCGCACCATTATCGGCGAGCAGGGCGCGGAGCAGCTTCTGGGCCAGGGCGACATGCTCTACATGGCCGCAGGCGGGCGCATCATCAGGGCTCACGGGCCTTTTGTTTCGGACGACGAGGTCGAGGCTGTGGCCCGCCATCTGAAATCGCAGGGCTATCCGTCCTATCGGGACGATATTCTTGAGGATGACGGCAGCTTCGATGACAATGCCTCTCCGCGAGGGGAAGCCGCCGGTAGCCGCGACCTCTATCAGCAGGCCGTCGAAATTGTGCTGAAGGACAGGAAGCCGACCACGAGCTATCTGCAGCGCCGTCTCGGCATCGGCTACAACCGCGCTGCTTCCCTGATCGAGCGCATGGAGCAGGAGGGAATTATCGGTGCGCCAAGCAGGACAGGACGGCGTGAGATTCTGCTCGACGCAGGGCAATAAATCGCCGTCGCGGCGGAATATCCGGGCGGGCATGAAATTGCCCAGAATTTGACGCTTTCTTCCAAGCTCATAGCCGCAAATCCGAGCCATTCACACAGGGGCCACCGAACGATGGATGAAGGCCGCAAGGTTTCGAGCTTTTCCAGAACCGGCCCGCGGTTCGTAAGCTGCATTGTGGCGCTGTTGATGACAGCGGCCTTGCCTCGACTTGGGCTCGCCCAGGGAGGCGAAACGGAGGTTGCAAAGACCACTCCATCGAATCCGCCGCCGGCCGTATCCGCGCCTGCTCCTACGCCTGCGCCTTTACCCGTCCCCGTGCCCGCGGCGCCTGCGGCTCATACCCGTGCGACAGCGGCAAAGCCGGCAAGTCCTGTTGGCGGAAGTGGAGGCCCGGCGTGGCAAGCAAATACCGCGCAACTGCCACAGCCACAAGCGGCGCTTCCGGCGCCCGTTCGCCCCGTTGAGGAGAGCGACCAGGAGATCATTCTCAAGGTCAACGACTATTTCAACAAATTGACCAACCTGGAAGGCACGTTCGTCCAGACAGATCCCGACAACACCCAGAAGCAAGGGAGATTCTACTTCGCGCGCCCCGGCAGACTGCGCTTCGACTACAGTCCGCCAAGCCGTTTGAAAATCATCTCCAATGGGTATTACCTCGCCATCGAGGACTACGCGCTCAACACCTCGGACAAATATCCGCTGGAGATGACGCCTTTCCGGCTTCTCCTGTCTGAGACCGTCGATCTGGCGAAAGACGCCAACCTCCTCGGCATCGAGCAGGGTCCGGACGCCGTTGTGATCACGGTCGAGGATAAGAAGGGCGACGCGGCGGGCAGGATCAGCCTGTTCTTCAACAAGGCGGACATGAGCCTCAACCAATGGATCATCACCGACGCTCAAGGGCTCAATACACGCATCCAGGTCAGTGACCTTGAGCAGAACAAGCGGGTTTCGGCAGAGCTTTTTGAGTTCTCAAAGGATGTCGGATTTCACAGGGACTGAACATCGGATTGACGACAGATTTGCAACTGTCAAGCTTGAAATCTAGCATTTTTGATTTGCATCCAGCCTAACACATGCTATTTTACAAGCATTGGAAGACTGATGCCAGTCACCATCGGTAGTGCCCCCCCGTCTAGCCGAAGGTATCAGTTTTCCAGCGCCGGCTTCCCTCCCGGCGCACGCGTGAAAACGCAAAAGCGCCCAACCTTCGCCGGAGTTGGGCGCTTTTTTTTGTGCCCATGACATTACGAATCTCCACCTGGAATATCAACTCCGTGCGCCTGCGGTTCGATCTGGTCGCGCGCTTCTTGGGCGAGGCCAAGCCGGACATCCTCTGCCTGCAGGAAATCAAGTGCAGGGAGGACCTCTTTCCCGGCGAAGGGTTCAGAGCGCTCGGATACAGCCACATCGCGATCAGCGGACAGCCCGGCTATCACGGAGTGGCGACGCTTTCGAAACTTCCGTTGGAACCACTCCCGCGCGAGAGATTTTGCGGCACGGACGAAGCAAGGCATTTGGGGTGCTCGGTTGTTTTGCCCGGCGGCGCAAGGCTTGCGATACACAACATTTACGTGCCCGCTGGCGGTGATATCCCCGATCCGGCGGAAAACCCTAAGTTCAAACAAAAACTGGCTTATCTGGCTGCTCTTGGCGCCTGGTGCGGAGTGCGCGATGCGCACGCGCTGCTTCTTGGCGACTTCAACGTCGCCCCGCTAGAAACAGATGTCTGGTCGCACAAACAGCTTCTTAAAGTCGTCAGCCACACGCCGGTGGAAGTTGAGGCGTTGACCAAAGTGCAGGATGCCGGACGTTGGGTCGATCTCGTCAGGCGCTTCATCGCGCCCGAGCAGAAGCTCTATACGTGGTGGAGTTACCGCGCCCGCGATTGGGCAGCTTCGGATCGCGGACGACGCCTCGATCATATCTGGGGAAGCGAGGGGATGGCTGAACGCGCCCGCGGTGCGGCTGTTATGAAAAGCGCGCGCGACTGGACGCGTCCCTCGGACCATGTGCCGGTGACCTTTGATTTCGCGGCATAGCACGCGCCGGGCCTGGGCGCTTTTCAGTTCGGCGACCAGGCGGATTGCCCCTTGGCGGCGTCCTCCGCCGCGAGCAGCAATGCCTGACACTCCTTCGGCAGGTCCGACACAAGCATCCGCTTTGCCGGAACAACCTGCTTCTTTTGCTTCTTGGGCGGCGGCGCTCTCAATTTTTTGAACCAGTCGTCCAACTCCTGGCCGCAGCCGTCATCGGCAGGTGCGGGCGCCTGAGGGACGCACGCGGGGCTCCCAGGAGGACAGTTGAGACGGACGTGAAAATGGTCGTCATGCTTGTACCAGGGGCGGATTTTTTGCAGCCATGCGCGGTCGTTGCCGGCGATGTCGCAGAGCGCCTTTTTCACGGCGGGATGCACGAAGATACGGGCGACCTCGGGATAGGATGCCGCGCGGTGAACGAGCTTCACCTGCGCCGCCGTCCAGACCTTCGCGTCGGCCGTCAGAGCGGTCTGGTCCACGACATTGTCCGCCGCAATACGCTCACGCTCGTCGGCCGAGAGCGTGTGATCGGGCATGAGCGTGTACCATAAATCCACGTCGAGCCCGATCTGGTGGCTCGCATGGCCGCCCAGCAATGGGCCTCCGATGGGCTGGGCCATGTCTCCCACGACGATCCCGGGCAAGCCGTCGAGCCGTCTCAAATCGGTGGCGAGCCTTTGGATGTATGTTATCAGGATGGGGTGACCCCAATAGCGATTGCGCGAGAGCCGCATGGTCTGCCAACCGGCGCCGCTGGCGGCGATCTTTTGCGCACCCGCGACGCATCCGCGCTCATATCGCCCTATGGCTTGCGGAACTTGACCAGCCGGTGCTTTCACTGCGCCGAATGCTTTTTTTGCTTCCCGCTGTTCAGGCGCCACGGTGTCCTCGGCGCTCGTTCTCCCCGGAAATGCCCCGAGGAGCGCGAAGGCGGCGGCGCATAGCAGAAAAGACCTCACCTTATCGCCCAAACGGGTTCCAAACCTCAGGAGTGGCAGGGGCTGGTTTTGGCGCTGCCTGCGCCGGATGCTGCTGCTCGGGGGCGGCCCCGCCGGGGCAGGTGAACCTGCTGGCTGCGCCGCCGCTGCGGTTTTCTGAGCCGGCAGCTTCGGCTTCTTAGGCGCAGACTTCTTTGGTGCTGCCGGTTGAGCCGCGGAAGCGGGCGCGGCGGGCTGGCTCAGATCGATGCGTATAGGCTTCGCATCGCCGGTCTCGGCCGTACGAGCGGGCGGAGACGTGGGCGCAGCGAAAGCCTGGGCATTTTCTCCAGGGGGCGCGACGTTAACGGCGATCCCGGCCAGCATCCATTGTTCACCAAACATCTGGAAGGCGATATCGAAATTAACCTGCTCGGGCGTTGTCGGGAAAAGGCCCGCGATCCGGAGAATTTGTCCATCTAGAACCGACGGGGGCGAGGCAAACTTCGGGGTGAAAAGCATGATCGGCGAGATGTCGATCTTGCGCGCACGCAGCGTCGCAAATACCTCCGCGAGCCGCGCCGAGCTGTTCGTCATCTGGAAATTTGGCGTGCCCATGTCTCGCAGAACCGAGTAGTTTCCTGTCTGGTTTGCCTGATTGAGCGCTATGATCGCATTGCGGACCATGAGGAGAAGACGCGGGTCGTCCGGCGCGAATGTTGGCTGTGCGGGCTGCGCCGTTTGCTGGCTCTCGGCAGCCGGGTCCGACTGAGCCCGCGCACCTGTCAGCCCAAATTGGAGCAGCGCTATACCGCAAACAAGGCTTAAAGCAAATCTTTTGGACACGGCTTCCTCCCACCTGCCAAGCGTCGATTCTTAGCCACGGTAAAAGGCAACTTCAAGACGAAACCAGTTCTGTGGCGGAGTTATGCAAAGTCCATGACACGCAGGAGTTGGGGACGCCTTGGAGAGCCGTCGAGGTTGACCGTCGTGAGCCATCGATCCAGGTCTAGCAGAGCTCCGCAATCGCCTCACGAAGGTCTTCGATGCCTTGCCCCTCCACGGCGGATGTCGCTAGCACCGTGGGATGTGCAGCCGGGTGTTTGCGCAAGGCTTCCTCGGTTTCGCGTATAACTTGTGCGAGGTTGCCCGCCTTCGGCTTGTCCGCCTTTGTCAGAACGGCCTGATAGGAAACCGCCGCCTTGTCGAGCATCGTCATGATTTCCTGATCGGAGCCTTTGAGGCCGTGCCGGCTATCGATGAGGAGCATGACGCGTTTCAACTGCGGGCGCCCGCGCAGGTAATCGTGGATGAGCTGCGTCCAGCCTTTCACGAGGGATTTTGGGGCTTTCGCGTAGCCGTAGCCCGGCATATCGACGATGAACAGATTGTCGCCGACGGAAAAGTAATTGAGCTCCCGGGTGCGGCCGGGAGTATTCGAGACGCGGGCTAGGCTTCTGCGGCCGAGCAGGGCGTTAAGGAGGCTTGATTTGCCGACATTAGATCGCCCCGCGAAGGCGATCTCCACGCGGGCGCTCTGGGGCAGGGCAGAGACATCGGTGACACCCAGAACAAACTCTGCCGGGGCTTTGAAGAGATCGAGGGCGCGAGCGGCAAGCTCGCGTTCTTCAATCTCCTCTACCGGGTGCATCGCGCTCACTCGGCGGCAGTGCGGCTTGGGCGTTGTTCCTCAGTTTCTGTCCGCCCTTTTTTTTGACCGGACCAGTTATCTTTTTGGTCCCGGCATTTTGCAAGACGTCGATATCAACGCTTTGGGGCTCCTTGACCGGTTCCTGCTGGCCGTTGCTCCTCAGTTTCGATCCGGCCTTCTTGACGCCGCCGCCCACCTTCTTGATCCCGACATTATGCATGATGTCGATGTCAACGCCCTGCCGCTTCATGATCACGGCCTGCTGGCTGAAGGAGAGGATATTGTTCCACGTCCAGTAGAGCACGAGGCCCGCCGGGAAGTGCGCCAGCATGAAGGTGAAGACGACCGGCATCCAGGCGAAGATCTTCTGCTGCATCGGGTCCGGCGGCGCGGGATTGAGCCGCATCTGAACCCACATGGAAATGCCCATGATGAGAGGCAGGGCGCCGAGCATCAGGAATTGCGGCGGCGTCCATGGGATGAGCCCGAACAGGTTGAACACCGAGGTCGGGTCGGGCGCCGCCAGATCGTTGATCCAGCCGAAGAAAGGCGCATGCCTCATCTCGATAGAGACCAGGAGCACCTTGTAGAGCGAGAAGAAGACCGGGATCTGGATCACGATCGGCAGGCACCCCGCCATGGGGTTCACCTTCTCCTTCTTATACAGCATCATCATCGCCTGCTGCTGGCGCTGCTTGTCGTCCTTGAAGCGCTCCTGGATCTTCTTCAGCTCCGGCTGCAGCTTCTTCATCTTGCTCATGGACTCGAAGGACTTGTTGGCAAGCGGGAAGAAGAGGAGCTTCACAAGTATCGTCGTCAGCAGGATCGCCACGCCGAAATTGCCGACGAGCTTGTAGAAGAAGTTCATCAGATGGAACATCGGCTCGGTGATGAAGGAGAACCATCCCCAGTCGACGAGCAGGTTCAGCCGGTCGATGCCATAGTCCACGGTATATTGCTCGAGGAGATTGACCTCCTTCGCACCTGCGAACAGACGGTTTGTTACGCCTTGCTTTTGTCCCGCCTCGACTGTTATCGGATGTTGCCGCAGGTTCGCGTAAAACTGCTTTTTCTCATTCCCGAACATGTTCACGTCGAAAGGCTTCGACTGATCGGGAATGAGAACGGCCGCCCAATATTGATCCGTGAAGCCGAGCCAGCCGCCCTTGTCGGCGGAGATTGTTTCCTTGGAGGTGTTGGTCGCCGGGTCGTAGTTCTTGAGCGCGTTGGGGTAGGTGAGTTCCTTCAGGCCGGTCGAGCCAAGGATGCCGATCAGCCCCTCATGGAGCACAGAATACCCGAGCAGCCCTTGCGGCTCGGTCAAACGCGCGACCTGCGCCCAAGGCCAGAGAGTGACGGGCTTTCCGGACTGGTTGTCGATCTCATCGGAGATCGTGAACATGTAGCGGCTGTCGACCGAAATCTTGCGATGGAATATCAATCCGGCGCCATTATCCCAGCGAAGCATGACAGGCGATATCGCCGTCAATGGGCCGGTGCCCTCTTGCTCCCAGAGGGTACTGTCGGTGGGCACCGCTACGCCCGGCTCATTGGTCAGCCAGCCCGTGAAAGCAAAGTAGGGATGCGGACTGCCCGACGGCGATAGAAGATCGACTTTCGCGCTGTTCGGATCGACCGAGACCGTGTAGTCCCGCAGGACGAGGTCGTCGATCCGGCCACCCTTCAGATTGATGGAGCCGATCAAAGCGGGGCTGTCGATTTTCACGCGCGGGGATGATGCAATCGCTGCTTCCCGCGACATATAGGCCGAGGCAGCCCCGGAGGGAGCCTGCACGGAAGGCGCGGGCGAGGAAACCTGGCTGCCGGGGGTTTGCGCCTCGGTTGTGGCAGACTGCGTTTGCTGTGCATTTCGCGCTGTCTCAAGGGCCTGCTGGCGGGCTTTCTGCGCTGGCCCCATGTAGAGAAATTGCCAACCGATCAGGACAGCAAGCGAAAGCGCAATAGCGAGAATGAAGTTTTTGTTGTTTTCCATAAACCGCTCAAGGGAGATCTTCGAAGAGCGTCTTCACGCCCGCGAAGCAAGTCAGCCAATTCGACAGCCAAACCGCTTTAGCCGGTTCCTGCCCACTATGGAAGCATAACCGGCGAAACCGGCACAGCGATCACAAGACAGGGTTACGATCCTTTTCGGAGCGCGCCGGCTGGCTCACTTTATGGAATGCGAGCCGCATGTCCGCAAGTAGGTCCTCGAAATTTCTAGTCAAGGCAGAGGCGCGGCCAATGATCACGTAGTCGAATCCGGCCATTGCATGCGTAACAAATGTAAGCCTGACGGCCTCCTTAAGCCTTCTGCGCGCACGATTCCGGTCAACCGCCTTGCCTCTTCTTTTCTCGCCCGCGCTTTCCTTCGCGACAGACTTGCTCGAAACGGTGAAGCCGAAACGGGGGCTGATAGATTCAGCAGAAGGACGCGCGAGCCCTTGTAGAATAAACGCCGGGGTCACCCATTTGCGGCCCTTCTGGACGCGTTGAAATTCGGGGCGCGTCTTGAGCGTCTCCATGGCCGCGGGTGGCGTCGCCCCGGCTTACGCCGAGAGCTTCTTGCGGCCGCGGGCGCGGCGTCGCGAAAGCACGAGCTGCCCCTGCTTCGTGGCCATGCGCGCGCGAAACCCATGCTTGCGCTTTCGGCGCAGATTGCTCGGCTGGTATGTTCTCTTTCCCATCGGGTTGTTCTTTCCTAATTCGTATTCAGGCTGATAGATAGGGTGGTTTATCGGGCGGCGTCAATCGTTCGACTTTCTGAGCCAGGCGAACGCGCCCCGTGCCGCTGCCACGCCGGTCGAAAAGCAGCCTTGCAACAGATACCCTCCGGTTGGCGCTTCCCAGTCCAGCATCTCGCCCGCGATGAACACGCCCGGCTTGGGGCGGAGCATGAAGCTATCGTCCAGCTCTGTGAAAGGAACGCCGCCCGCCGTCGAAATGGCGCGCTCGATCGGGGCTGTCGCTGTGAGGCGAACGGGGATGTTTTTGATCAGCGAGGCGAGTTGTGCGGGCGTTGCTGCGGCGAGAGGTTGTTCCCCTTGCCGCGCGGCCTCGTGCAAGAGTCCGGTCGCGAAAGGGGGCAGCTTGCCGGCCTTCCGCAGAAAGTTGGAAAGCGATTGCTTTTCGCGCGGCTTCGAGAGCGCGGCCTCCAAATCCCGAACAGTCATTGTGGGCCGAAGGTCTATTGTGAGAATCGCTTCCCCATCGCTTTCGATTGCGTCTCGCAAACTTGGCGAAATCGCGTAAATCGCGCCGCCTTCAAGGCCGATCCTGGTTACGATGGCTTCGCCCCGGACCTTTTCGCCGCCGAAACCGAATTCAACCCCTTTGAGGGGCTGCCCTTCGAAGCGGTCGCGGAAGAGACTGGAAAAGTCAGCCACGAAACCGCAATTCGAAGGCTTCAAGGGCGAGACGGCGATGCCCGCCTGCTCGAAAATCGCTGTCCAATGCCCATCCGATCCAAGGCGGGGCCAACTCGCACCGCCAAGTGCGAAGACAGTGGCATCGGCTTCGACCGCGACGCGGCCACCGGGCGTTTTGAACTGAAGCTCGCCGTGTTTGCCCCAGCCCAACCAGCGATGACGCGGCTGGAACCTCACATTCAGCGAACGCAAGCGCGCGAGCCAGGCCCGCAGCAGAGGCGACGCTTTCATCGCGCGGGGAAAGACGCGCCCGCTCGTGCCGGTGAAGGTGGGCTGGCCAAGTCCCTCGCACCACGCGATCAGGGCGGAAGGCGGGAAGGCTTCGATCGCTGGCCGCAGATAGGGCTCGGCCTTGCCGTAGCGGGAGAGAACGCGCTGGAGTTCTTCGCTATGCGTGAGGTTGAGGCCGCCGCGCCCGGCCATGAGAAACTTCCGGCCCGGCGTCGGCATATGGTCGTAGACCGTGACTGCGATGCCATCGCGTGCCATCACCTCTGCGGCCATCAGCCCTGCAGGGCCGGCCCCGATGATGGCGGCGGTTGAGACTGCGCTCACTTTTCATCCAGGAAATCAAGGACGGCCTTTGTGTAAGCATCCGGGTCTTGCAGCATGGCGAAGTGGCCGACGTCCTTCAAAATGATGAGCTTCGCGCCCGGAATGACGCGCGCCATAAAGTCCGTCTGCTCGCGCGTGATCGCTTCGTCATGGTCGCCCAGAACAATGGCCGTCGGCACGTGGATTTGGGAAAGCTGCGCCTTCGTCCAGTTCGGCTGCGAGGCCCACATCTTCTCGATCGAAGCCAGGAAAACCTTGTTGTTGCGGGGTGCCGGCGAAAGCCGCTCATGTTCCCCGGCGCTGCGCTTGATGAAGGCCCCGAAGGCGGGCGTCTTGTCCAGCCCCGGCTTCACGCCGTCCGTCATGACGTTGGCGGCCTGCGCGAACAGCTTCGTGACGCGGTCCGGGTGATGCATGGCGATGTCGATCCCGATGATGCCGCCGTCGCTCCAGCCCACAATCGCGGCTTTTGGAATCTTGAGATAGGCGAGCAGCGCGACATAGTCCGAGGCCATCAGATCGTAGCCGACCGGCTCCTTGGTCCAGCTCGAGCGGCCGTGCCCGCGGCTGTCGGCGACGATCACCTCGTGGGTCTTCGAAAGCTCCCTGACCTGGTTCGCCCAATAGTCAGAGTTCGCCAGCCCGCCGTGAATGAGGAGGATCGGGTCGCCCTTGCCGTAGACCGCGTAATACATCTTGATCCCGTTGACCGGCGCAAAGCCGGACTGCTCCGGCTTTGGCATCGGAGGGAGCGGGGGCAGGGTGTTCCATCGTTCGGCGGCTGCCGCTGCGAATGTGAAAAGAGCCCCGAGCGCGAAGGCGGCGAGCGCATTGATTTTGAGCTTCATGGGCGATTTGTGCCACAAAACTGGTCCGCACTCCACCTTCCGGATGGAACTGCACGCGCGATCGGGTCTTTGGCTGTCATGCCACGAGCGCAGCCTGCGATTTTATCTTCAGCGCCACCGCTTCCGCGCGGGGCGTTCCCTGTCGATCCCTCGACACCGCCCATGGAAGCGCGGCAAGTCGCTCGGTTGCCAATTGAACCGGGCTGGCAGTTTGAGCCGAAATGGGACGGCTTCCGGTGCCTCCTTTTCAGAGCGGGCAATGAAGCCGAACTCGCCGGAAAGTCGGGCAAATCGCTGGCGCGGTTCTTCCCTGAAATCGTGTCCCTGATCGGGCGTCTGTCGCCGCCGAGCTTCGTGCTCGACGGAGAGTTGATCGTCGCCGGAAACGGCGCGCCATCCTTCGATGCGTTGCAGATGCGCCTGCACCCGGCGGAGAGCCGCATCAGGCGCCTGTCGCAGGAAACGCCCGCGACCGTGATGCTGTTCGATGCGCTCGCAATCGATGGCAAAACGCTGCTCAGCTCGCCGCTCATTGAGAGGCGTGAGGCCCTGGAACGCTTCTACAAAAAGAATGCGAACGAGCCGCTGCTCAGGCTTTCACCTTTCACCCGCGACACCGGCGTAGCGCACAAGTGGCTGGAGGCGAGCGGCGGCGCCATCGACGGTGTGGTTGCGAAACGGCTTGATGGCCTTTACGAGCCCGGGAAGCGCGCCATGATCAAGGTGAAGCGGCTGCGCACGGCGGACTGCGTTGTTGGCGGTTTCCGCTATCTCGAACGCGAACGCCTTGTCGGCTCGCTGCTGCTTGGCCTGTATAACGAGCGCGGCGAACTTGATCATGTCGGCTTCACGTCCGCAATCGCCGCCCCGGATCGCGGCGAGTTGACGAAACTTCTGGAAGAACTGATCGAGCCGCCCGGCTTCACGGGCAAGGCTCCAGGCGGCCCGAGCCGCTGGGCGACGGAAAAATCGAGCGCCTGGGAGCCGCTCCGGCCCGTGCTCGTCGTCGAGGTCCAATACGACCACATTACCGCGAACCGGTTCCGCCACGGCACGAAGCTTATCCGCTGGCGGCCCGACAAATTGCCCCGGCAATGCACGTTGGAACAGCTGCCTGCACGGCGCTCGGCGCCTTGCTCCGTTCTTTCCTGGCTTGGATGCTAAGTGGTAATCCATTATGCTAAAGAACGGCTGCGGATTTGGGGTGAAATCATGATCCACCCCAATACCGGCGCCATCTCCCTTGAACGCCCCGCGGCACTTGTCCGGGCCATTAACGAATTCCTGGTCTAATCCCCTCGCCATGCCTTATTCCCAAATCTTAAGCACCGGCAGCTACGTCCCCGAGCGCGTTGTAACGAACGCCGAAGTTGACGCGCTGATCGGTGAAGCCACGAGTGATTGGCTTATCGCTAACGTTGGCATCCGCGAGCGGCGCTGGATGGCACCCAATCAAACCACCTCTGACCTCGTCGTGGAGGCCGCTCGCCGGGCTCTGGCGCAAGCTGGTCTCGAGCCTGCCGATCTCGACCTGCTCATCGTTTCCACAGACACGCCCGATTACTTGTCGCCTGCTACCTCTGCCGTGGTGCAACATAAGCTCGGCGCGTCGCGGGCGGGTTTTTTCGATCTGAACAGCGCCTGCGCCGGCTGGATCGTAGCCGCCGACCAAGGCGCACGCTTTCTGCTCACAGAACCAAGTGCCAAGTACGTTCTGGTGGCAGGCGGGTATGGCATAAGCCGTTTTCTCGATTTCAAGGACAAAAAAACGGCCAACATATTTGCCGATGGAGCGGGAGCCGTCATCCTGGGCCGCGGCGATGTGCCGGGTTGGCTGGGCACCAGCTTGCTATCGATGGGAAACTTTCACGACACATTAGGGATATACACCGGCGGCGCATACCGGCCCTGCTCGCCACAGAACTTGGAAATTTTCGGCAGCCCCAGGCTAGAGTTCGCCCGCCCGTTTCCGCGCACCTTCAGCACTGAAAACTGGCCGAAACTTATGCAGGGCGCTCTCGATAAGGCCGGTCTCTCTTTCGACGCCGTGGACCACTACTACTTTACTCAGATTAATCTGCGTATCATCGAACAGGTGATGGAAACGATAGGCCAGCCCTTGAGCAAAACGCATTGGATTATGGACAAATGGGGATACACCGGATCTCCCTCCATGATCATTGCCCTGGACGATGCGATTGCACAAGGGCGCGGTCCTCTGCCAGGAGAAACAATCCTGTTTTGTGGGTCTGGCGGCGGAATCACGATGGCTGCCTCGGTCTGGAAGTGGACGGTTTGATATGTATATCTTTGGGAACCGAGAGCATGGATCGGAGTGATCGTGGCGAGCGGCGGGTTCGTCTCAGGAAGGTCACCGGATCGCCTACTCCCGCTCCTTCCGCCGGTTCAGGAAAGCGAGCCGCTCGAAAAGCTGCACGTCCTGCTCGTTCTTGAGCAGCGCGCCATGCAGCGGCGGGATCAGCTTGCGCGGGTCGCGCTCCTTCAGCGTCTCGGCGTCGATGTCCTCGCTGAGGAGAAGCTTGATCCAGTCCAGGAGCTCCGACGTCGAGGGCTTCTTCTTCAGGCCCGGCACGTCGCGGACATCGAAGAAGACGTTGAGCGCTTCGCTGAGCAGCCGCGGCTTCAGGTTGGGGTAATGCACATCCACGATGGATTGCATCGTCTCACGGTCGGGAAAGCGGATGTAATGGAAGAAGCAGCGGCGCAGGAACGCGTCTGGCAATTCCTTCTCGTTGTTCGACGTAATCATTACGATGGGCCGCAGCCTCGCCTTCACGACCTCGCCCGTCTCGTAGACGTGGAATTCCATGCGGTCGAGCTCCTGCAGAAGGTCGTTCGGGAACTCGATGTCGGCCTTGTCGATCTCGTCGATGAGCAGGATCGGCCTTGTGTCGGAGTGAAACGCCTCCCAAAGCTTGCCTTTGCGGATGTAGTTCTTGATGTCCTTCACGCGCTCATCGCCGAGCTGGCTGTCGCGCAGGCGGTTCACGGCGTCGTAGTCGTAGAGCCCCTGCTGCGCTTTGGTCGTCGACTTGATGTGCCACTCGATGAGAGGCGCGTTGAGCGCGGTGGCGACCTCGCGCGCGAGCACCGTCTTGCCGGTGCCGGGTTCGCCTTTGATGAGCAGCGGACGCTCGAGCACGATGGCGGCGTTGACCGCGATGCGTAAGTCGTCGGTGGCGACGTAGGTATCCGTTCCTTCAAAGCGCATGCTCAATTTCCTCGTCAAATCGTTGTCGCCAGCGTGGTGCAGGGCAGGGCGCATCTCAGTTCGCGGCCGTGCAAAGCGCAGCGTCTCGAAAAGTCTGGACCACCACGCACGATGCAAGGGTGGTGCCGAACCCGGCATGACTTTCCTAATTGCCGTCGCCCTTGAGATATTGATCCGCGTCGAACTTGTAGTGAGTGCTGCAGAACTCGCAGGTCACCGTGATGACGTCGTCTTCGGCCATGCCATCCAGTTCCTCGGCTGAAAACTGGTTCAGCATATCTTCGACGCGCTCGCGCGAGCAGTTGCATTTCGCATCGAGCGGCATGGCTTCGAAAGCGCGCACCTCTTCCTCATGGAAAAGCCGGTAAAGAAGGCGCTCCGGGGAAAGCGTCGGGTCCAGGAGTTCGTGATCCTCGACCGTCGAAGCAAGCGCCTGGGCGCGCCGCCAGCCGTCGTCGTCGGCGCTGTCCGCATCAGGCTGCGAATAGTCGTCGCTCCCCTGCCGGCCGCCCTCCCGTGTCAGCTTTTGCACCATCAGGCCGCCCGCCCGCCAGCTCCATTGCCCGGGGCCACCGTTGTCTCCGGCGGTGAACTGGCGAGCCACGACGATGCGGATGAGTGTCGGGATTTGCTCCGATTGATCGAAATATGCGTGAGCCGCGTCGACAAGCGTGTTTCCGGCGAGGCCGACGATGCCCTGGTAGCGCTCCATGCCCGCTCCTGGGTCGATGGTCATGGCGAGATGGCCTTCTCCGAGCAGAGGCTTCGAAGCTTCGCCGCCGTTCGGCGGGGTGCCGAGGTCGTCTCGATTATAGGCGGCGTAACCGCGGACATGGCCGGGTGAGCTGTAGTGCACGACAAGGAAGCTGACCGCCCCGTTCGACTGTGTCTGCAGGATGAATTTGCCTTCGAATTTCAGTGCCGCACCAAGCATTGCGGTCAGCGTCACCGCTTCGCCAAGCAAAAGCAGCACCTGATCGGGATAGGCATGCCTCGTCAAAATCTCGTCCACCACCGGGCCGAGACGGATGAGGCGTCCGCGAGCGCCGGATGCTTCTAATTGAAAAGGGATGACGTAATCTTTGAACTTGCCCGCCCCTGTGACACCGTCGAAACTTCCGTAATCCCCGCTCATCTACCCTCTATGAATGTGTCGCGTTCGGGATCAAGGCCGCGCCATTGCCGTTTGATCCCATGCCACGCGATGCCGTTCCAGATCCGGCCCGAATTTAAGCATCCTAGGCCCAACATCACAGGGCATTCACGGCCGCCAAAGGTCGCATGGTTTTAGCGCCTCCGGGGCAAGCGCGGCAGCCTGGCGAAGGCTGGCCGTCCGGTCGCCCTGCCTATCTATAGTACCCGAATACCCTTTTGGGTGCACCCTTGACCCGCCGAAACCAAGAGACGGCGTGCTGATTGCTCCCAGGGCCTCCCGAACCTCGTGGCTGAACCTGGCAGGCTTGCACTCACATGCTTGCGAGTTCGCTGCAGTCGCCTGAGGCAAATGCAGCGGCGCCATCAAACTTTTTGGAGACACCACGCGAGGATAGCACGCTGCGCGTGCAACCTGTTTTCCGCCTCGTCGAACACAACCGATTGTGGCCCGTCGATAATTTCGTCCGTCACTTCCCTGCCGCGATGCGCCGGCAGGCAGTGCATGAATATTGCATCCTTCGCAGCCTTTTCCATCACCGCCATGTTGACCTGATAAGGCTTCAGCAAGTCAATGCGTTCGGCGGTCTTCTCCTGGCCCATCGAGACCCAGACGTCGGTGACGACACAATCGGCTCCCTCAGCCGCTTCGCGCGGATCCTCGAACATGACGAGCTTGCCGCCTTCGGATTGCGCCCAATTCATCAGATACGCTGGTGGCCGGAGACTTTTGGGCGTGGCGAGATGAAGAGTGAAGCCGAAGCGAACGGCAGCATGGATCCACGAGGCAGCCACGTTGTTGCCGTCGCCGATCCAGGTCACAACCAGCGGTTCGACGGGCCCTTTCTTCTCCTCCAATGTCATGATGTCGGCGAGGATCTGGCAGGGGTGAGACCGGTCGGACAGGCCGTTGATCACCGGCACGGTGGCATGGTGTGCAAGTTCGATCAGCGTCTCATGGGACATCGCACGCATCATGATAATGTCGACATACCGGGACAGAACGCGCGCCGTATCCGCGACCGTCTCACCGCGCCCGAGTTGCATGTCGGAGTGGTTCAGAACGATAGTTTCTCCCCCGAGCTGCCGCATGGCGACATCGAACGACACACGCGTGCGCGTGGACGTCTTCTCGAACAGCATGGCGAGCACGGCGCCTTCCGCGAGACGCGGACGGGACGCAGCAGGGGTCTTGAACGATCTCTTCAGATCGTGCGCGCAATCCAGGATAAAGCGCAGCGTGTCGCTATCGTAGTCGTCAATGTCAATGAAATGACGAAGAGTCATTGGCAATTTGAGCGTCGTGTCACGCTGGAAGTGTAGCATTGAGCCTCACACATGCGGTGTCTATTTTTGCGCACGCTTCTTTTATTTCCAACTCTGTTACAATAAGCGGTGGCAAAAGTCTGACGACATTCTCGCCTGCGGTAACAGCCAACAATTTCTCCGCAAAGAGCATTCCCGCCACGTCCGTGTTAGGGACGTTGCATCTCAGGCCGAGCATGAGGCCCTCGCCGCGGACTTCGGCTATGATGTTCGCATGCCGAGAAGCAATATCAACAAGCTGATTCTTAAAAAGCAAGCCCATCTTGCGGACGTTTAACAGGAAATTTGGTTCCAGCACGATGTCGAGGACGGCATTGCCAGCCGCCGCCGCGAGCGGGTTGCCGCCAAAGGTCGAGCCATGCGTCCCGGCTGTCATCCCCGCCGACGCTTTCTCTGTTGCGAGGCACGCCCCGATGGGAAATCCTCCGCCGAGGCCCTTCGCGACCGCCATGATATCAGGTTCGATGCCGGACCACTCGTAGGCGAAGAGCTTGCCCGTGCGGCCGATGCCGCATTGGACCTCATCGAGCATAAGAAGAATGCCGTGCTCATCGGCAAGCTCGCGAAGCGCCCGCAGGAAGGGCCAGCCAGCAGACCGGATGCCTCCCTCGCCCTGGATGGGTTCGATCAGGACGCCTGCCGTCTCTTGTGTGATGGCTGCTCTCGCCGCCGCAAGGTCGCCGAGCGGGATTTGGTCGAAGCCCTCAACCTTCGGGCCGAAGCCTGCAGTGTGCTTCTCCTGATTGCCGGCGGCGATGGTCGCCAGGGTGCGCCCATGGAACGCCCCTTCGAAGGTAATGATGCGGTAGCGCTCGGGATGGCCGCGATGGCTCTGATATTTCCGCGCCATTTTGATGGACGCCTCCATCGCCTCCGCCCCGGAGTTGGCAAAGAAGACCTTGTCCGCGAATGTCACGCTGCAAAGGCGTTCGGCGAGCCGTTCCTGCCCAGTAATCCGATAGAGATTAGAGGTGTGCCAGACTTTGCGAGCTTGATCTGTCAAGGCCGCGACGAGATGGGGATGGGCGTGGCCCAGGACATTGACGGCGACGCCTCCGCCGAAATCGAGATAGCGGTCGCCGGATGCCGTGAAAAGACAGGCGCCGTCGCCCCGATCGAATTCGACATTGGCGCGTGCATAGGTGCCGAGAACCGAAGACATTCTCTTTCCACTCGTTTTCCAATTAAAAAAAGCCGCTC
Organism: uncultured Alphaproteobacteria bacterium; assembly: GCA_963829495.1. Lineage (GTDB taxonomy): Bacteria > Pseudomonadota > Alphaproteobacteria > Rhizobiales > Rhodomicrobiaceae > Rhodomicrobium. The sequence goes on along the minus strand of CAWHIT010000004.1, from coordinate 316,878 downwards.
CTTCATCGGGCGGCTTGGGCTCGTAAGCTTATTTTCCGTGTGTTCGCGGTTATGTCAACGGGCACAAAAGACACAGTGCCTCTAAAATGGAACGCCTTTCCTGCTTTTTAAGGGCTGGGTAATTTGTCGAGCGCCCACTTTTGTGCTTTCATCCAGTTGTGAAGATGGAGTGAAGCCATCTCCTTCCGAATGCGGTTCTCAGCATTCAAAGCCTCGCACAGTATCTTGCGGGTTTCCTGTTCAAGTAGGTAGAGTTCTCGATAGTTCCGTTGCAGCTCTAAGCTGCCTGAATACTCGGCTTTCGATTTCTACCATGTTTCCTTGTTTTGCGTTAGCGCCTGTGGCCCTGCTGGTCATTTGTCCAGCGGCCCCGTCTCTTATTCGCGGTTCATCCGCCGGAATGAACGAGGAGCTAACATTGATGAGTTGGACAGACGAACGTGTTGAACTCTTAAAAAAGCTTTGGGCGGATGGCCTTAGTGCGAGCCAGATCGCTACGAAACTGGGTGAAGTCACCCGTAACGCCGTTATTGGAAAAGTTCATCGGCTGGGTCTCGCCGGCCGCGCCACGACCTCTCGCATCAGGACATCCCGTCCGCGTTCTAACATAGCGCTTTTCCCTGCAAGGTCATCGCAGGTGCAATATCGCACTTTCGGCAACGTTGCCCTCAAGGTGGCGCCTCAGCCGCAGGAGCGTAAGGTGCCGGCCGCGGCAATCATTCCACTGCGAGCCCTCCCGGAACTCGAACAAGCACCGTGCGGGCAGGTCAAGCTGATCGACCTCAAGGAGAGCATGTGCCATTGGCCGATCGGCGACCCCATGGAGGAAGGCTTTCATTTCTGCGGCCGCCGGAAATCCTTTGGCGTGCCCTATTGCGAGCATCATGCCGCCATCGCCTATAACCCCCTGGCGCGCAAGCGTCGTACGGCTTAGCCCATTCTACCGAACAAACGGCGGGGGCCGGGAGCCAGGACGTTACGTCCTGGCTCCGTTCTCTACTCGGTCAAGCTTTGGCCTGGAAACTTCTCGCCAAGCGCATACCCCGCGCCGCGGACCGTGCGGATGGGGTCCCTTTCCTTGCCGCGGTTGATCGCCTTACGCAGCCGTCCGATGTGAACGTCGACCGTCCGTTCGTCCACATAGACATCGCGGCCCCAGACGCCGTCGAGAAGCTGCGTCCGCGTGAACACGCGGCCGGGGCTCTCCATGAGGAATTCGAGGAGCTTGAACTCAGTCGGTCCCAGGCGCAGCTGACGGCCGTTTCGCACGACGCGATAGGCATCGCGGTCCAGCTCGATGCCGTCGACCTCAAGAGTTTGAGAAATGCGCGTTGGGCTGGCACGCCGGAGGATGGCGCGCACGCGAGCGAGCAACTCCGGCACGGAGAAGGGCTTTACTACATAGTCGTCCGCGCCCATGGTCAGGCCGCGAATGCGATCCTGCTCCTCGCCGCGAGCGGTCAGGATAAGAATGGGAATGGGACGGGCTGTTTTCCCCGCTCGGAGCCTTCGGCAAAGCTCGATGCCGGAAAGGCCGGGAAGCATCCAGTCCAGAATGATCAGATCGGGCGGGTCCTCGCTGATTGCGACTTCGGCTTCATCTCCGCGTTGAGCCAAAGAGACGCGAAAGCCTTCTGCCTCGAGATTATACTGCAGCAGCAGCGCCAGCGCCTCTTCGTCTTCAACAATCAGGACCTTCGCATTCATCGGCTCAGCTCACGATAATCAATGGGTCACCCCTTTCCTGTGCCATTGTACCCTAGAACGAGCGTCCGGCTCGTGGTGTCCGATTTCGGGCGCTCCTCCTCAAGGGCTTTTCCATGGATCAGAAAATAAATTGTCTCGGCGATATTTGTCGCGTGGTCGCCGATGCGTTCGATATTTTTCGCGCTGAATAACAGGTGCGCATAAAGCCCTGCTCCCTGCGGTTCTTCCATCATGGCGGTCAACAATTCGCAGTAGAGCGAATTGTACATTGCGTCGATATCCTGGTCCCGCTGCCAGACTTTGAGCGCCGCGCCTGCGTTGCGCTGAGAATAGGCATCAAGAACATCTTTCAGCTGCCCCATGGCAGCTTCGCCGATGTGCATGAACCCGGTCATGACTTGCGTCGGCCGCCCCTCCGTCGCGATCGCGATCGCACGCTTCGCGATATTTTTCGACAGATCGCCGATGCGCTCCAGGTCTGCCGCAATACGGATCGCATTCACGATCTGCCGCAGATCATTCGCTACGGGCGCGCGCTTCGCGATGATTGAGATCGCGAGTTCGTCAACGGAGCGTTCCAGTGCGTCGATCTTACGGTCCTTTTCAAGCGTCACCTCGGCCAGGCCGGGGTCACGATGGTAAAGGGCATCGATGGCTTGCCCAAGTGCCTGCTCCGCAAGCCCGCCCATTTGAGCAATCATCGTGTCCAGCGCTTTAAGTTCCCCCTCGTAAGCCTTTACGGGATGTTCCGCCAAAGCCATTTTCCTCCTAGGGTCGGGGTTTCGGAACGCTCAGCCGCATCAGTTCATAGCTGGCAGGTTGCGGGAATTAGCCGAACCGGCCGGTGATGTAGTCTTGCGTCCGTCTTTCCGTTGGATTTGTAAATATGTGATCTGTGGCGCCTTCCTCCACGATATAGCCGAGATGAAAAAAGGCGGTGCGCTGAGAAACGCGGGCCGCCTGCTGCATATTATGGGTCACAATTACAATACAGTAGTTCTCGCGAAGCTCGTCGATCAACTCCTCAACCTTCGCGGTTGCTATCGGATCGAGCGCGGAGCATGGCTCGTCCATGAGAATGACTTCAGGGCTGACGGCGATGGCTCGTGCTATGCAAAGCCGCTGCTGTTGGCCGCCTGAGAGGCTTGTGCCTTCACTGTTGAGACGATCCTTCACTTCCTCGAAAAGGCCCGCGCGCTTCAGGCTTCGCACGACGATTTCCTCAAGGTCGGCCTTCGACTTGGCGAGGCCATGAATGCGCGGCCCGTAGGCGACGTTCTCGAAGATCGATTTCGGGAACGGGTTCGGCTTTTGGAACACCATGCCGACGCGGGCGCGGACCTGGACGGGATCGACATCGGGATCGTAGATGTTCTTGCCCTGGATCTTGATCTCGCCCTTCACGCGGGCTCCGGCGATGGTGTCGTTCATCCGGTTGAAGCAGCGCAGGAAGGTGGTTTTCCCGCAGCCGGATGGGCCGATGAAAGCCATCACGCTTCGGTCCGGAATATCGAGATTTACGCTGAACAGCGCCTGCTTCTCGCCGTAGAAGACGGAGATGTTGCGCGCCGTGGCCTTGAGTGGGTGTTTGCGCGCGACGTCTGAACGCACAGGACCCTGTTCCACAGGGGAAGCGCTTTGTACCGGCACGATAGAGATCTCTACCATTTGCGTTCATACCTTTTGCGCAGGACCATGGCGGCGATGTTCATTACGGCGAGGATCACGAGCAGAACGATGGTTGCGCCTGCAGTCTTTTCGACGAACCCGCGCTCAGCCTCGGTCGCCCACATGTAGATTTGGACGGGCAGGGCGGTCGCGGCATCGAGGGGCGATGTCGGGATGTCGACCACGAAGGCGACCATGCCGATCATGAGAAGCGGCGCGGTTTCGCCGAGTGACTGGATCAGACCCAAGATGGTCCCGGTGATGATGCCGGGCAGCGAAAGCGGCAGGACATGGTGAAAGACCGTCTGCACCTTCGACGCGCCGACGCCGAGGGCGGCCTCGCGAATTGACGGCGGAACGGCGCCGATCGCGGCGCGCGTTGCGATAATGATCGTCGGCAGCGTGCGAAGCGTAAGGACGAGCCCGCCAACAAGCGATGCAGACCGGGGCAGCCCCGCGAAGTTGATGAAGACCGCGAGCCCCAGCAAACCGAAAACGATGGACGGCACCGCGGCGAGGTTGTTGATGTTGACCTCGATCAGGTCGGTGAAGCGGTTCTTGGGCGCGAATTCTTCAAGGTAGATCGCGGCGGCCACGCCGAGCGGCACCGACAACAGCACCACGATGAGCATGATATAGAAAGAGCCAAGTAGCGCCACCGCCAGACCGGCGGTCTCGGGCTGGCTCGAAGCCGTATTCGTGAAAAGCCCCGTATTGAAGAGCTTTTGCATGATGCCTTCGCCGGTCAGCTTGTCGATCCAGGAGAGCTGCTGGTCGGAAATCTGCCGGTTTTCCTGCGGCAGCGCCCTGTCGATCTTCCCCTTCATCAAAGCGTCGGCGTTGCCGCTCGCCAGCACCCAGACAGTCTTCGTTTCGCCGATCAGCGAGGGATCGGCCGTGACCATCTGGCGAAGCTGGGAATCGATTTCGCGAGAGAGAAGGGCGTTTGCAGCATTCCGTTGAAGGCGGTTTGCCGGGTCGACGCCGAGAACCTTGTAGAGCGCTGTGTAGGCCAGCTTCTGGTAATTCGCTTGGGCGAGAGCGGCTGGGCTGCGATTGCCATCGGGGTCGATCACGTCCTTATCAAAGGTGATCGGCAGTTCGATCGACGTCTGGAAAAAGGCGGTCCAGCCGTTGCCGATGATGGATGTGAACAGGATGACGAGAAAGGCGAGCGCGATGGCGATCGCGGTCAGCCCGTAAATCTGAAACCGGACTTCTGCCCGCCGGCGGCGGCGCATGAGCGCAGGATTATCGAAACGGCTGGGAACCGTAGTCTCGGAAACAGTCATGGGGCGGTCATCGGCAAGGACGCTCATTCATATTGCTCCCGGTACTTCCGCACAATGTAAAGCGCGTAGACGTTAAGCCCGAGCGTCAGGATGAAAAGTGTCAAGCCCAGCGCGAAAGCCACGAGCGTTTGCGGCGTGTTGAATTCGAGGTCGCCCGTGAGCTGGCTCACGATCTTGACCGTGATCGTCGTCACGGACTCGAAGGGGTTCAGCGTGAGGTTGGCGGCAATGCCCGCGGCCAGCACCACGATCATGGTTTCGCCAATGGCGCGCGACGCCGCCAGCAGGATCGCGCCGACAATACCGGGGAGCGCAGCAGGCAACACAACGCGCTTGATGGTCTCGGATTGGGTTGCGCCAAGGCCGTAGGAACCCTCGCGAAGCGACAGCGGAACCGCAGAAATGATGTCGTCCGAGAGCGAGGAAACGAAGGGGATGATCATGATCCCCATGACAATGCCTGCCGTCAGCACGCTTGTCGGCTGAATGACGAGACCTGCCTTGGAGCCCACGAAGTTGAGGAACGGACCAACGGTAATGACCGCGAAGAAGCCGTAAACGATGGTGGGGATGCCCGCGAGCATCTCAAGCAGCGGCTTCAGCGTGGCTCTCACCTTGGGATGCGCATATTCGGACATATAAATCGCGGCCATCAACCCGATCGGCACGGCGACGAGCAGCGCGACGAAAGAGATGTAGAGTGTGCCCCACATGAGCGGCACAAGCCCGAACTGTCCCTCGCTGTTGCCGGACGCCCCTACGTCCGCAAAACGCGGATCCCAGACAGTCCCGGTCAGAAAATCGATGATCGACACGCGTTTGAAGAAGTCGACGCTTTGGAAAAGCACCGAAAGCACGATCCCAACGGTGGTGAGGATCGCAACGGAAGAGGCCACCATGAGGCCGGCCACGACGACGCGCTCGACGCGGTTACGGGCGCGCAGGTTCGGCGAAATTCTGAAAAAAGCGAAAACAAAGCCGGAAACAGCAAGAAGGGCGGCAACAATGGTATGAGCCAGCCTGCTTTCTTGCTTCAGAGTATTAAGAAACTCGGCACTTTCGATGATCGCGGCATCGGGCGCGCTCGCAACCACGATCCCCTTCTCTGAGAGCAGCCGCTGGGCCTCTTGAGGGCTGGCCTTTGCTGCCTCGAGTTCGTCGCTGCTGAGAGCTTTGAGGCCGGATGCCACGCTTCTGACGACGCTCATTGTCAGGCCGATCTGCGCTTCCGACCCTTGCAGCACTTGCGCCGGTAAGGTTGCCCGCACCTGTGCGTCTATGAGACCAGGCGAAACTGTGGCCCAGATCAGGAGAACGAGAAAGGCTGGGAGCGAGGTCCAAAGCGCGAGGTAACCGCCATAATAGCCGGGGAGCGAGTGGAGCGCATGGTCCTTGCCCTTCGCCAGCGTCCTGGCGCGCAAAAATCCAATAAGGAAGGCAACAACCGCCAACCCAAGCAGAATAAGAAGCAATGTGCTGAGAGACACAGCCGACTCCCGGAGCAGCCCAATTGATGCGATGCAACATAGCGTGGCGGCTGCCCTGCCGCCACGCTTCTTGCGTCTTAGCTGAGCGGGCCCATCGTCTTCAGGTTTTTGACGGTCTCGCGCGTCTCCTTCGCTTCCTTCTCCGGAAGCGGAACAAGCCCGTACTGGGCGAGCGGGCCGTCTTCGCCGATCATCTTGTCGCTTACGAAGTACTCGGCGTACTCTTTCAGGCCGGGGATTATGCCCACATGAGCCTTCTTCACATAGAAGAAGAGCGGGCGGGAAACGGGATACTTCGCGTCCGCGATGCTTTCGACGGACGGCGTAATGCCGTTCACGGGAGCGACCTTCAGCTTATCGGTGTTGTTCTCATAGAAAGAGAGGCCGAAAACGCCAAGAGCCTGCTTGTTGGACTGAAGGCGGGCCAGCGTCTCGGTGTAATCGCCATCGATATCGACAGCGTGCTTGCCGCCGTCATCCTTGCGGACTTTCGCGCAAGCCTTTTCGGTAGCCTCCGCGAGCTTCTCCGCCGGCGTGCCGCTTGCCTTCAGCTTCTCTTCGATGAGCTTGTCTGCGCCAGTGGCCTTGCAGCCAGCGACCAGCACCTTGGTTTCGAACACTTCGCGTGTTCCGTGCTTCTCGCCAGGGATGTAAGCAACAATGTCCCAATCGGGGAAGTTCTGGTTGACCTGCTTCCAGGTCTTGTTGGGATTGGCGGCAAGCGCGCCGCTGACCGGCACTTCAGCGCCGATCGCAAGGAACCAGTCCTTCGGCTCGAACGCAAAGGAGGGGCCTTTCACATCGGAAGCGAAGACAATGCCGTCATAGCCGAACTTGACCTCGACGATGTCCGCCACGCCATTCTTCGCGCAGGCCTCCTGCTCAGTCTTCTTGATGCGGCGCGACGAATTGGCGATGTCGATCTTGTCCTCGCCGACGCCATCGCAGAACTGCTTGATGCCCGCGCCAGAGCCGCCTGACTCGACAACGGGCGCTTTAAGCGTTGAGTTTGCCTTCGCGAAATTCTCGGCAACAATCTTTGCGTAGGGAAAGACGGTCGAGGAACCAGCAATTTTAACCTGATCGCGAGCGGACGCGGAGCCAGCGCTAAGTAGTCCGGCAGCCGCCGTAGCCGCAACGAATGCAGCGAGACGATAATTCACTGTGCTCTCCCTTGAGAATGAAAAACCAACCGGTAATTTGCTGCGGTTGTGTGCGCCAAGGATCGTAGGACGGCGCTACAACTCTTTTATGAAAGCTGAATGTAGGTTTTGTGACGGGTCAAATTATTGGTTGGGAATAAAAAAAATTTGCACGGAATGGTTGGGGTTCCGCAATCGTCTCTTTTTTCACAATTCAGCGCGTGGTCGGAGCCGGAATGTGCTCGGCAAGGATCACTGTGAACGTGGAGCCGGAGCCCACTGTCGACGAGATGCGAAACTCCCCGCGGTGGCGGTTCACCACGTGCTTGACGATGGCGAGCCCGAGACCGGTGCCGCCCTTCTCCATCGCCGCCGACCCCGGAACCCGGTAGAAGCGCTCCGTCAAGCGTGGCAAATGCTGAGCAGCGATGCCGGGGCCATCGTCCTCGACCCTTATGGAAATCATCCCCGCTTGCTCGCGCTCAAGGTTGACACGGACGCTGCCGCCCCGCTGGCCGTATTTGATGGCATTGTGGATGAGGTTGATAAAGACCTGCGTCAACTCATCATGGTCACCGAGAACTTGAACGCCATCCAGCTCGGAGTGGACCTGAATGTCGATGCTCGCCTGGCATGCCATCGGCTCCAACGTGTCGCAGACATGGCGGACAAGCTCCGATATCGCGACGGCATCGCGCGGCTTGAGATGCGCCCGCATCTCCACCCGGCTGAGCGACATCAGGTTGTCGATCAGCCGCGCCATGCGCTCAGCCTGCCTTGCCATGATCGGCAGAAAACGGTTGCGGGCCGCTTCGTCATGGCGAGCCGCGCCTTGCAGCGTCTCGATGAAGCCAATCACCGAAGCAAGAGGCGTCTTGATCTCGTGACTCGCATTAGCGATGAAATCCGACCGGAGTTGATCGAGACGCCGCTGCTCGGTCAGATCCCGCAAAAAAAGAAGGATGGAAGCGTCATTCTCCGATTGCTCTCCGAGATACGAAACCGTCGCTGCCATATATCGCTCTACGGGAACCCTTTCGCTGAAAGTCACTGTCCGTTGCGCTACTTCGGGGCCGCAGTCCGTGACGGCATCGAGCACTTGAGGACTACGCGTGGCTCCCGAGATATGCGATCCCGTCCTCAAGCCTCCAAAAAGGTCGCGCGCCTTTCCGTTCGAAAAAAGAATGGTCCCGTCACGCGAGAGGAGAATTGCAGGTTCCGGAAGCGCATCGATGACGGATGCCGCAATTTGCAGGGGCTCCACAGGCTGCGGCGTGGAGATCTCTTTGAGGGTAACCGGTTTCGCGACAGAACGCGGGATGAGCGCCGCACCCACGGCGACAGCGAGAAGCGCTGCCGCCTCTGCTTCCCAAGGCAGCCGGTAGACAACGGTTAAGGTGAGAAGGATGAGGGCGAAGAGGATCACGAGCCATCGGCTCTCAACCAGCCTGGCGACAGCGCTGCGAGCATTGACTGTCTTCGCTCCCATCTCCTCGACACCCTGCGTCGAACCCGCGGGATGAATGGAGGTGTTCGGCGACGGGCGGTCCAAGCCCTTATCGTAGCTGTTCAGCATATCTTGTGATTATCCGGCGGCCGCTCTTCGTTCACACGGACTGGTGCCGCATGAAGCCAGCATACAGCAAGCCTGCGACATTTTTTCAACGCTCGAATTTGGTGGCCGCCGATCCGGCGCTCAACGGTCCCGGCTGGCTCCGGCCGCCGCTAGTTCCTCAAGATACCCGTTCCAGAGTTCGTCGTGTCGGCGAAGGATCTCGTAAAGATAATGCCACGAATAAAGGCCCGTGTTGTGGCCGTCGCTGAAATCGAGGCGGACGGCATAATTTCCGACAGGTTCGATGGCCCGTATGGTCACGGTGCGTTTCCCAGGCACGAGCTTTCGTTCCGAGGGAGAGTGCCCCTGAACTTCCGCGCTTGGACTGACCACGCGCAGAAATTCGGCGGGAAGGCTGCCTGCGGTCCCGTCCGCGAAAGTCACGGAAAGCACGGATTTTTGCGGGTTCAGCCGCAATTCGGTGACCAACGGCTCCTGCGTTTGGGTCATTTTCTTCTCCTGCCTGGTTTCCACCGTTTATAAGTCTTTCAGATTTCGGCGTTACGTTTTTTTGCCGTAATCCAGTTCAATACACTTAAGTGCACGGTGGCCAAGCCGTAGAGGGTTCCAGTCGGCCGCCGTTTGTTCCAAACCCTTATATCTAAGGCCGTTTGCGTGGGTGCTCATGCCAGCAATTCAGATGTCTCGCGGTGAACGTTTTTCGCTTGAGAAGATCGTCAAGCGGCCCTGCCTTTCAACGGACATTCCGTCAGAGCATGCCGAAAAGTTGTTGAATTACGGCCTCGTCAAGCGGCAGGTGATGCTTCTCCATGCGACGCCGCTGGGTCAGCTCGCAATTTTGCGGCAACGGTTCAGAAATGACGACTTCGGCTCGTCTCTCGCTCTGCGAAGGGCAGGCTAGAACAATATATTTACGCCGTTGTAAAACCTCACTAGTAGGATTGAGACCGCGCCTATAATGTCTGGAAAGGAAGGAGCGGGCGGACGGTCTGCTTCTCTCAGGCTCTGTAGGGCACGCTAGCGGGGAGATAATTGATGTCGAGAATTCTATTGAGTGCGGTCTTGGCTCTTGCTGTTCTTGGCACGGCAGCCCAGGCCCAGGCGCCTGAGAACGGCTACCACCACAGGAGAGCCCATCACTACTACGCCCAAGCGCCGCACTACTACGGGTTCTTTTCGTTCGGTTACCCCGAATATTACGGTCATCGCCCGGTTGGCGGCCATTCATATTATTGGCAACATCGCGCATGGCCGTTCGTCAACGGCGCGGCCTACAATTATCCCGGCTTCTATAACAATCAGACCTTCTGGGAGCGGGTTCAGACGCAGGCGAATTACCCCGTCCAATACTAACCCGCATTTCTCACCAGGGCTAAAGCAAAACCTCGCCAATTGGCTCCTGCTTCGTCATCCCGGCCAAGCGAAGCGCGAGCCGGGATCGCCAAAAGGTAGGCGAGTCAATTTCTTACGATCCCGGATAAGGCTTCGCCTTTCCGGGATGACGGGGTCGCGATCCTTTAGCGCTTCGTCAATGCTTGAGTGAGCCTCCGCCAAAAATAGCCGCCAAGGACGGCACGGGAAGCCTGCTCACCATCAGCGCGCTGGCAGTGACTGCGGCGCCTGCAATCACCATTGGAATATCCGTCGGATGAAGGCGCAGCACCGCTGCGTCAGTTCCCATGATCGCCATCGCGGCGCCCGTGGACGGCAAGCCGCAAAACCATTTCTTGCGCGAGCGGGATGCGTCCGCGGGGAGCGGTAACACGGCTTTGGACTGAACATTGAAGCGCGCAAGGCGGAGGCCCGTTGCAATCACGTATATGGCGGCGATCAGCCAACCGAATGTCCCAAGCGAGTACAGGTGCCTATCGTACAGAAGCATCGCCGGCGCGACCCCGAAATTCAGGAAATCGGCAAGCGAGTCGAGTTCGGCTCCGATCGCGGATTCCGCCGAAAGCTTTCGCGCGAGAAATCCGTCGGCGGCATCGAGCAAAGCCGCTCCCAGAATAGCCGTCATCGCGAGCGCGAACTCGCCTTCGCCTGAGAGGCGTATCGCGGTCAAGCCGAGCACAACGGCGCTGAGCGTAAGCAAATTAGGGATGAGCCGCGTCAGCTTGCGAAGCCGTGTTTCCTTTGAAGAGGCGCTGTCGCTGCCGACCACCTTGAAGGGCTTGCCATGATCATGTTTCATGGTGCAGCCGCCTCATTATGTCGATGCACACCGAAGGCTGTACTCCCGTCTTTATCACCGTCAGGTTAGCCTCCATTCATGGGCGCGTTCTGTCAAGAAATTGCAACTCAGCAATTTCTTTTGATGAACTCCCACTTCGATGAGAAACAGCAAAATCAGATACGCTGAAAGCTCCGATGGGGCTCCTGCAACTCTAGGTCCGCGATGACGGTTTCCCCGGCAAGCGTGCGCTGCCCTTCAGAGACAAGCAAGGTCGAGGGCGGAAGCCAAATATCGACGCGGCTTCCGAAGCGGATCAAGCCAATGCGCTCGCCGGCCACGACGGTGTCTCCGACCTTTACGTCCGTCACAATGCGGCGCGCGACAAATCCCGCCACGAGAACAACCCCAAGGCGCACCGCATTCTTGGCTTCGATCGCAAAGCTTTGGCGTTCGTTCTGCGAAGGAGCCTCCGGAGCTGCGGCATTCTTGTAGAGTCCTGAAGTGTGGACAGATGTCTCGATCCTGCCGGCAATGGCCGCGCGTACGACATGGACGTCGAGGAGCGAGAGAAAGATGGAAACGCGCGTCCGAACCTCCGTCCCGAGATTGAGTTCGGGAGGGGGCGCCATGGTCTCAATGCCGATCACAACGCCATCTGCCGGTGCGACCACAAGTCCTTCGCGCTGCGGGACAATCCGGGAGGGATCGCGAAAGAAAAACACCAGCGCGCCTGTCACGATCAAGCATAAAAGCGCAAGCGTATTGAGCGACAGCAGATATGCAAGGACCGTTACGCCCGCTGCTCCAGCAACAAATTTATAACCATCTTTATTGATCGGCGCCAATAATGATCGAGCTTGAGAGAGTGCGTTCGGTTCGGCCACTATAACCCCCCTACCAGGTTGTTGAAATTGCTCGATGCGACAGTTGTTATTGCACCCGCGCGTTGCGTATTGTTAGGATGCTTGTCGCCGTTTTGCCACGCTAATGTCACAAGCAGTGCATACCCACCATCGTGAATGCACCGCCATCCGAAGAGCGGTCCGCCAGCTTCTTTGATCCCAGGGAGAGCTTCGATGTACGCGAGAATTGCCGCAACTGTTATCGTTGCATGTCTAACACTTTCGCCCGTGAAGGCACAAGAAGCGGAAAAGCTGACGCTTTCGATTCCGCCGGAGGTGACCGAGGTGGCGACAGCCGGCACATGGTCCCAGGGCGACGCCTCCGGCGTCTTCCGCGCAACCGTGCTCACCGTTCCGTCCGGCGACACGACCCAGGCCCATCTCGTCCTCCAGCTGATGGCTGTCAGCGCCGACGGGAACACCTCGAAGGTTTACAAAACGGTTGCCGTCAAACAGATCGCGGACAAGAAGCTCCCCAACGCTTTCCTGGCGGTCGAGGAGGACGGGACCGAGAACGAAGTCACCTGGCGCGTCACGAGCTATGACAGCAACTCCAACGCCGATATCGGCGCGCTGGTCACCATCAACGCCAAGGGCGAGGTCGAGGTAAAGGACGCGCCGAAGGAAGAGGAATCGGCCGCGCAGCAGCAAAACGAGGATAAGAAGTAGCCGGGATCAGGATGCGGGCAGCGCGAGAATATCGGCGTGACCGATCAGCCAGGAGGCCGCCGTCCGGCGGCTTTCCTTCCATCTGGTGATGGCCTGGTCGTCGAAGAGGCCCAATTCGGCGACTGCGGCGGCCGAGGTGTCGGCAAGCATCGCGATCAAGGTTGCGTCTTGCGGCCCGAGTCGCCATGAGCTGTCGCCGCGGGTGACGGAATATCCTCCCTCGCAGAGAGCGTCGTGAAGCGTGGCGGCGGCAGTTGCGCCGGCTGCGGCTCCGAACCCTTTGTCGCGGCGCTGATGAACATTGAATGCCACGAGCATAGGCCAATCGGCAGGATGAGGCGGCGACCACATTTGGAAGCCGTTGTATATGAGCGGGGCGAAAATGGCGGCGTTCAACGCCCGGGCGGCCTGGACGAAGCCAGCTATCCAGCCCTTCGAAACAAGATCGAAAAGCGCCGACGCCGTGATGATCTCGTCCGGCTGAAGAATGCGCTCCACACCGGCGCTGAGATCCGCCTCGCGAAGCGTGATTTCAATTTCGCGCCCGTCCTTCTTAAGCTCGATCGTTCCGCTTGGCGTTTCGGAGGCTTCATCCGCCCAGGCGGTAAGCCGTTGCCGAGCGGAAGACAACAAGCGTGGATCATGATCGAGGAGACGCCAGCGCTGCCGGATGCCTTGAGGAACAAGAAGCGCGGTGTAGCGCAGGTTGGCGCCGGTGCCGCAGCCGAGGTCGGCGAATTTGACCTTGGTTCGATCCGCGAGATGCGCCGAGAGGGCCGCCGCGATTTCAGCGTTCCTTGCCGCCGCGTCAGCCGGCTCCCGTAGTTGCAGCCATTCCTCGGAAAAGCCTTTCATCGAGCCGCCTGCTTGAGAACGTGAGCGATTGTATCCGCCGCTCGCGTCCACCCTGGCAGGGTTTGCCCATGCCGCCACGCGCCGTCTGCTTTTTCTCGCCTCAGGGCCGCGTTCGAGAGAAGAGAGCGCAGAGCCTCGGCGAAGGCCGCAACATCGCCAGTGGCGCAGACGAAGCCCGCAGCGTCAGGCACTGTGTGGCGCACCGCGCCCTCGCCGGAGGCAACAATGGGCAGGCCGTGCGCCATCGCTTCCGCAAAGGCCATGCCGTAGCCCTCGTAGAGGCTTGCCAGCGCGAAAATGTCGGCGGACGTGTAAAGCGCCGATAGCGCCTTCTCATTGAGCTGGCCGGCAAGCCGAACCCGGTCATCGAAGCCATGTTCCGAGAGCTTTCGCCGGATGAGCACGGCGGTTTCCGGCGACTGGTCCGGCGATCCGGCAATCGTGGCCCGCCAGGGGAGATCGCGCACCTCGTTCAGCGCGTCGATGAGCACCGGGAATCCCTTGCGCGGCGTGAGGCTTCCAACGCTCACGATATGGAGCGGCTCCCCAGCCAAAGCACTTTCAGCGCGTTTGCCGCGAAGGACACCCGGCTCGGCGACCGTGATTTTGCCCGGAGGAGCACGGAATAATCGCAACAGCTCTCCCGCCGTCCCCTGGCTTGGGACGACGATGTGCCGCGCCAGCGCCAGAGCTTCCCCCTCTGTCTTCAGCAACAGGGCTTTCTCCGAGGGGCTCAACCCTTCCTCCAGGCCAAGCGGATGATGAACCAGGGCAACCACCGGCTGCTTCAGAGCCTCGATTACCGATACCGGCAGAGCGCCATAAGCAAGCCCGTCGACGAGAAAGACTGTTCCAGGAGCATCAAGGGCTGCAAGCGCGCTCCCAGCCTCCTCCAGTTCGGTTTCGGACGGAAGAGGAAAGCCTGCAGCGAGCGGGCAAACCTCGGTGGGAAGCCTTTCCGCCAGCAGAGGCAAGCTTTTGCGCGCATAGAGATACCCCCCGGTCGAGAGTCGCGAGATCGCCGGGGATCGCGAACACGCAGCGCATCATTTTTTCGGCAATTCGCCCTCATATGAAGCGCGGGCCACGTGGCTTTCCTGAAGCATCACACGAAGGCGTGAGAGGGACTTGCCATCGTCGCCCAGCATTCCGTCAGCGATAACTTCGGCCAGCTGGTCGAATATGTACTGGCACAGAAACTCTGTCGTCGTAAGCTTCCCTGCCAATTCCGGCTTCGCATCGAGATTTTGATAATTCAACGGCGCAAGCACGGCCCTCAGGACTTCGTGAGCGAGGCCAATGTTGACGACGATGTTCTTGTCGCTCAGTTTTTCGCGAAAGAATGTTACGTGCACGATGAAGGTTGCGCCATGCATCCCTTCAGCGCGTCCGAACGCCGGGTCGGGCAGACTGTGTGCAATTAGAATGTGCTCGCGTACTTTCACCGCAAATTCAGCCAATGAAATCGTCCTCCCCTAGTGTCTTGGCGGCAAAAAATAGCCGCCCCCTAACATTACATGTTATTAAATCCTACGAAAGGATCAGCTTTCCTTACGGAGGCCGCAAATCATTTTAAGACTACTAACAGCCGGGCAGAAGACTTTTTATGGGAAAGGGGCGTCTTAATGCAGAGCGCGGCCAGGAAAAGCGAAGGAAGTAACATCTTTAAGTTGAGCGATATCACCAATCATGCTGCTGATAGCGCGTCTGGCTCCATTGGTGAAGCGGAAAGTAAGCCCGCTCCAGCGGTGTTCGGCGAGAAGGAAGATGCTGAAGTCGAAAACCCGAAGGTGCCTAACCCATCGGCAATCGCGAACCCTGCGGCAGCAGCCCCGGCCAGCGCGGACGATGCTCTTGCTTGGCTCAAGATCATCCAAAGCGCCACTGCAGACTTGACCGCGGATATCCGTCCCTCAACGGGTGATGCCTACGCACGCTCTTTTGCCGACGAAATGGAATCGCTTGAGCGTCATTCTCAATCCGCCGCCGGAAGCGCCCGGCGAAGCGCGGGTTTTGAAGAGAACCAGCATGATGACTATAGCGACGAGCGCAAGCTCGCTCGGAAGCTATCATACAAGTATGCGGAACGGCCGAGTGCGCCGCCTCAAACGTTAGGGTCAGCGGTCATGCCGTATGTGGCTGCGACGGGGATATTCGCCTTTGTAGCAGGCAGCGCGGCGGTTTACTTCTTGACCGGGTCGTCATCGGCGGACGTCAAGGCAAGGACGGCAATCCCCGCCGTGGAGACCCAGGTCGAGAGTCCGATGACGCAGGCAGGCCAGCCCGGCCCCAAGAAAGGCGGTTTGCAACGCGCGCCGTCTCAGGCTATTGCAGCAGACAGTACGGGCTTCTGGTCATCGAAAGCTGAGGAGCAGGCACCGAAGGCAGCCGAACCCCCAGCACCTGCCGATCGCCGGGGCCAATCATGGTCCGATACAGTCGAGACCTTCAAACAGTTCGTGAGGCCCGAGCAGAAGTAGGCGCGAGAACTCATGTAACAGCATAAAAAGGGCTGTGGGGGCCCGATTGACGCTGGTGTCTATTCCTTCCCATCCGTGTAGCGGATCGCCGGTGCGATGGACGGCGAGTGCGGAGCCAGCAGCCGGGGAAGAGCGTCAGGCAATTCATCGAATTTCACTTCGTCTGTGATAAGCGCATCGAGACGATCGTCAATGAGAAGCGATAGAGCTTTCTCAAGACGCCGCGCGTGCGTCCAACGCGCCCGCCGAGACGATGAAATGGCGCCAACCTGAGAGGAAATCAGACGCAGGCGCCTGCTGTGAAACGAAGCGCCTAGAGGGGCGCAGATTTCCATCGAACCATACCAGCTCAGTTCAACAATTTTGGCTTCGAACGCGGCGGCGCGAAGGGCTGTCGCTAGTCCCGAGGGCGTGGCGGATGTGTGGAAGACGACGTCAGCCTCGGCGTCATCGAGCGCGGCAGGCAAAGAAAAGTGCGCCCCGAGCGAGCGTGCTACTGCTTCGCGGCCTGGATCGACGTCGCAAACGGTGACCTCCGCGCCTGGCATTCCGGCCGTTAGGCTTGCGACGAGCAATCCCACGGCTCCAGCGCCGACGATCACGATCCTGTCTCCCGGACCGGCTCCGCTGTCCCATAGGGCGTTGAGTGCCGTCTCCATGTTGGCCGCAAGGATCGCCCGTCGCGCAGGAAGGCGATCAGGCAGCGGCACGACTGCATCGCGGGGCACGGAGAAACGTGTCTGATGGGGATGGAGCACGAACACCGTCCTTCCGATCAGGCCGGGAGGACCCACGTCAACCACGCCAACGAGGGAATAGCCATATTTGACTGGGAAGGGGAAGCTGCCCTCCTGGAAAGGAGCTCGCATCCTCTCGAACTCGCTTTCGGGCACCCGGCCTTCAAACACCAGCCTCTCCGTCCCCCGGCTGATGCCGGACCATAGCGCTCGGATGATAACGCGATTGCCGCTTTCGCTGATGTCCATCGCAGATGACCTGATCTCGGCGGTTCGTGTTGCGACATAATAAAGAGCGCGGGCGGCACGTTCCTCGCTGGCATTCGCGCTTGTCATGACTCACCTTGAGTTGCGCCCACTGATTCATTTGAGCCGGGATTTTGTTTGTCGCTGTAAGGACAGCAAGCGCTGACCGGCCAGTCTGACCGGTTTTTCTGATGACCTCTCTTTCGATATGGTTACCCCTTCATTTTACTGGGGATCGGGCGTGTTACTGGGGATTACGCGCGGCAAAAGCAGCGCAGCTTAAGGTTGCAAAAATCCGTGATCGAGGAACGGCTGTTTCGAGCCTTTGTTAACTTTTAACGACAGTTGGCCGGTCTCGCCCTAGATCTGGTCTCGTTATTGGCCCGACGCTTGCGAGACGCAAAAGGAAGGGCTCACCATGTTCAAGAGTTCGATAGCAATCCTGATTGCGGCAACTATTCCCGCAATGGCAGCGAGCAACGTCGTATCCAGACACGAGGTTCGGTATGAGGATCAGACCTTTATATGCGGTAAAATAGAACATCGGGGTGCAGTTCGCCGCTTCATTCAATCAATTCCTCCGGCCAAATACATCCCCGAGTTCGAACCGCGCGCTGGCGATCCTTTAGCGGAAAGCTGGTTGATAACTTATCGGATCATATGTGAGGGAGGTTACCAGCAGCCGAACCTTACTGCTAAACTGGGCCGCAAGAGGTTCTAGGCCGTAATGGTTCCTCATCGGCGACGACGAAACCGCATTGCGGGTGCAAGCGCGGTGCGGACGCAGAGGCGGTCAGGATAGTTGGGGCAGTCTCACCGCCAATCGAAAGCGTACGGACGCCTTGCGGGATGGCCGTGGCGCGCGAAGCGGATTGATGAGCAGATGTCGTTGGTCTTACCTCCTTTTTCCCTTGCGGGTTAGGCTTGAAGCCATTAGAAGTGCAAGTTATTTTGTGATATCAAAGACGCTGCGGCGGGGCACACTGTGTAATACTTGCAAGCTGCGCGGCTTGGTGTGCGAAGCTGAAGGCTGATTTCCTGAGCCAGCAGCCCAGTGGAATCTGAATTTTGCAACTCGTGGCGGCGATGCTTGGCGATAGTCTTTTGATCGCTGGTTCAGGAGGCTACTGGGGGCGCATCGCGGTGTCTTCTCTAGTTAATCGATCCAAAATATCCTCTGGCATACACATAATCTACCGCATGCTGTTCGGTCTTTGCAGATGGCGAAATGCCGACGGGATTATCCCGTAATCTTAGAGTAAAAAAGGTAACAGGTTATGGGAAGCGATACCGAGGTGTTCAAAACAGTCGTGGTGGAAAACTCGACCTGGGCAGTCGTTCGAACGGATCGCGCCCGGCCTCGCTTCATGGAAGTAATCGCAAACTTCTATGATGAGAAGCGAGCCAAAGACTATACTGATTTGCAAAACGGCCAGACTGACCAGCCTCGCGAACAGAAAGTACATGCGGTTCCACAAGCACCTGCACCGGAACGGATCTCTCCGAAACCGGAAGCGGGCGCGGCCGAACTCAGCGCCCGGCAAACGGCCGTTTTGAGGGCGCTGCGTGAAAAAATGGATGAGGACAATCTCGTCGCGGTGAGAGCCGCCGTGCTGGCCCAGGCTGCCCAGATACCGCTTGGCTCTCTTCACTCGGTTCTTGGATCGCTTGAGAAGAAGCGCTTGATCCAAACCAGCCGTCCAGGCTCCGCAAGGTCGCCCGCAGTCTATCGCGTGCTGTAAGACTGCCCCACCGCACGGTCACCGGTCATTTGAAGCCCACCAGCCTCGAATCCTTGTCAGGCCGTAGAAGGTTCGTCCCCTTCTGCCGTCTAAGACTTCCTGGGCATCTGGCTTTGCGCCATGACGGCGAGCAGTTTCAAGTCGTCCTCATTCTTTTCGGCGGTCAGGAGAAAGCGGACATGGTCCGTCACCCAGCTCGCCGCCTTGTTCGACCCGAGCACCTGTATGGCTATAGGGCTGTCCGGGAATTCAGCCGCTGGCAGCGCATAAAGGGTTATCGGCGGCTCTGTCTTCGATGCATAGGTGAGTTGCATCATCCGGTCTTGGCGATAGTTGAACGTCTGGCCGCGAAAGAGCGTGTACCCCTGCCGGGTGAAATCGGGAGGCGTCAGGGCCTTGGCCGTGATTTTGGAAAGCTGAAACCGTATCAACTCAGGATTGGCTATGGCGTCCGGATAGGGCGTCAGGGTCTCGCGCGGGAAGAAGCTGTGGAACCGGGCGATGTCGGACGGCCAGGACGTTGGCGACACTTGCGCGGCTGGGGCTCTATCGCCGTCCTTCGGTGGCAGTGGCGCGCGTTGACCGGTCAGCGCTGTCGCACCATAGCCGCCAAGAACTCCGCCCGCAAAGACCGCGAGCACGAATAGCATCTTCCGGACCGTGTCCGGTTCTTTTTGCGCGGGCGCCTGGGCCGCCGTCCGGCTGCTGGTTTTTCCTTTGGAGAGCTGCCTGCCTTCGGTTTCGTCAAACTGAATGGCGCTCCGGGGTACCGGAATCTCTTCGCGAGCGAAAGCGCCGAAGCTGTCAATCAGCTGAGCCTGCGAACGCTTCAAACGGGCAACCCGCCGTGAAATCTCCGCATTGGTGCTCGTGAGCTGGGAGACTTCGCTGGACTGGGCTCTCTCAAGTTGTCCGTCGATGAAAGCGAGCAGGAACTCGTCGCTCAACTGAGTCATGCGGCACGCTCCTGCCCCGGAGAGGCATCCATCCGGTTCCCTGGTCGGCCGGCATCATCGGTGAACCCGCGAGAATCCAGCCAGTGCGACAAAGCAACATGGCCTCGTGCCAGAAGCTTCATCAGCGACAGCATATCAAGCCCAGTGACTTCGGCAGCCTCATCGTAGGACATGCCCTCGCCATAAACGAGGTAAAGGGCAGTTCTCTGCGGGGAGGACATGTTTGCGATAAATTTTGCGAAATGGGTGTTGCCGGCAAGCGGGCCGTTTGGAAGGCTCGCCGCAAACAGACGCGGCTCCGGCTGGCATCTTTTGTGAATGTTCGGGTCCTCGGCAAGCTTCGCGCTCCAGAGAGCATACATGCGCCGGAATGCCTCGATGAAGTGGTCGCGATTGTCCCAGGCAAAATCCTTTCGTGAATTCAATCCCTTGAATGTGCTGCGGAGCAGCCCTCGCGCGAGTTCTTCATTGACTGTTGATGCAAGAGCGAATTTATAGAGGCGGGCAATGGCGCTGTGTAGGGCATCACGCGAGCGGCTGGGTACTGGTCCAAACGAAGCCATGATACGCGGACTCTCCTTACAAAGTAAAATAACGACCAACGCCCAAGACTTTGACAGGGAAAGGTTGACGCGCAGTAAAACTGCAACAAGGAATATGAGAATCGGAGTTGTCACCGGGCTTCTTTAACGATGGGCTCCCTGCCCAATTGCCAATCCACTGAAAGTTGTGAAACATCACGGTCCGTGAATTTTTTTCTAAAACGCTGGCAGCGACGGTCCGCTGTCCCGGCAATGGCATTGCGGACGGCCCATGACGAATGACGAAAGAGAAAAGCGGCTCAGCAAATTCTCCAACGCCGATCTCCGCGCGTACCTTCGTTCCCATGCCGACGCGAAGCCACAATCTCCTTCTTCTCTCACACCGGAGAATGATCCGCCCCTTGCCGATCTTCTGGAGCATGCGATCCGCGGCGGCGGCGTTCATGCGCGCACCCGCCCCGATGAAGGGGCGCCCGGCAATTCACCCGGCACACCGGATTCCAATTTCCTGCATGAAAGGCTGATCGAGGAACTGACGACTGCGCAGGAGCAAATTCGGGCAGAGCCGCCCGTCGAATATGTGGAAGTGCCTCTCGGATATGCGCACCCGCCCGCACAAGAGCAGATGACAGCCGAACCGCCGGTTTCACATGCGAAGTTGCCGCTGGACTATGCGGAACCGCGAGTCGAGCATACTGCCCTGGAAGAGCCTCTCCCCGCAATGTTCGCTCTCATCGATCAGGGGCCAGCGTCTCTGTCTGATCTGATCCCGCCGGTAATACCCGAAGATACGGTTCCGAGTGCGCCCGATGTCGCGCCTCGGAAGGCGGCCGAGGCTACGGAGCAACTCCTGGCCGGCCTCAATCTACGCAGAGAGGCTGCACGAGCCGCTCTTGAAAACACGGCAAAAGCTCTGGTTCAAAGGTCTCGTAGCATAAGCCGCCGCATCCGGATGCGCGATTGGAGCCGCCGCCGCCTCGCTCTTTTAAGCGTCATGCATCGTCATATCTTCGACAGAAGCACCGAGCAGCTTCTTTTCTGCAAAACCCCACCATTGGAAGTCTATCTGGTCGATGAGACGGCGCAGGGTGTTGAGAAGTCTTTCTTCTACCAGGGGCCGATCCCCAAAAAGCTTCTCAACTGGGCGCTTTCGGCTCTCCCGGAGGATCTGAAGCGATATGCTTTCGTCGACTTCCGGGCGGGCAGCGGGCGCACGCTCCTACTGGCCGCCCGCCGTAACTTCGAATATGCGGCCGGATATGCGTTTGACACGGAAGGTTCCGAAACGCTTGAGATGAACCTGGCGCAATATCCGAGGACATATCTGGCGTGCCGGGACGTTCGGGCGCTACGTGGGGACCGTGACGGTGTTGTCATACCCTCCCAGCCCACGGTTCTTTTTTTCCCAGACAACCTCAGCGCGGGCCATCTTGACATCATTCTGACCTACGTAACCGCTTCTCTCCGGCTCGATCCGCGCCCCATCTATCTCATCTTCGAGAATGCGGGACGGGAGCGCGGCAGGGAACAGATGAGCATGTTCGAGAAAGTGAAACCGCCTTTAATCAATCAGGCAAAGGCGCTCCTTTTCGCGCCCGTAAGCATTGCCGTTTATCGCTCCAAGGTCGAAATAGCGAACTAGCCAAGATTTTCAGTCACGGAAAACATGGACGAAGCGCCGAACGAACTCATTTGCGCCGAACGAGACCGCGCGGGTCTCATCCGCCTCAATCGGCCGAAAGCCTTGAACGCGCTCACCCTGGGGATGATCAGGGGACTTGAGACGTTCACGCACGCTTGCGCGAAAAATCCCCGCCTCTACGGGATCGTGATGGAGGCGGAAGGCAAAGGCTTTTGTGCCGGCGGCGACATTCGCGTCGTCCGGGACTGGGGCCAGAACAGCCCGGCAGAGGCCGATCGCTACTATGTCGAGGAATATCAGCACAACTGGACGCTTCAGTGTTTCCGAAAGCCGCACGTGGCCCTGATCAACGGCATTACGATGGGCGGCGGCGTCGGGGTATGCCTCTACGGCAGCCGCCGGGTCGCGGGCGAGAATATCAGTTTCGCCATGCCCGAAACCGGCATCGGTTTCGTGCCGGATATCGGGGCTTCCTGGTTTCTGCCGCGCATGCCGGGAAAGGTCGGGCTCTATCTTGGTCTCACGGGCCAGGGTTGCCGCCGAGCGGACACTTATTATCTCGGCGTGGCGACGCATTGCATTCCAGCAGCAAAGTTCGAAACGGTGAAGGCGGCGATGATCGAGGCCGAACCCATCGATGCGATACTGGATGGCCTGCACGAGCCGCCCGGGGAAAGCGCGCTGCAACGTCTTCGCGACCCTATCGACAGGATTTTCTCGGCTCCTTCATTTGACGAAATTCTCAAGAGGCTCGAGCGAGAGGAGGGAGGATGGCGGGAGTGGGCGCAGGAGACGCTCTCGATCCTGTCCAAGCGTTCGCCGCTCAGCCTGAAAGTCACTTTCGAGCTCATGAAGCGTGGAAGCGGTTTCAAGACCCTCAAGGAAGCGCTTATCGTCGAGTACCGGCTCGCAACGCGCATGATCCGGCGTCACGATTTCGTGGAGGGCGTGCGCGCCATCATCGTCGACAAGGATCAATCGCCGAAATGGGATCCGCCGTCCTTGGCTGAGGTCAGCGACGAATTATTGCAATCGCTGTTCGCGCCGCTTCCGGGAGGCGACCTTGACCTTAAGGATTACTGGTCTCCTCCTTCGGGCTAGCTCGCATGCCCCGTGGTTGTAATTATGCCACGATGCACACCTAACAAATCGACCGGATAGCTGCGCACCATTGACGCATGCCCTACTCAATGAAAGAGATTTGAGTATCGCGTTTTTTGTTTGTCGGGGAGGGCACATGAGCGGGGAACCAAGCCCTTTCGGGCGCAGCCGCCTTGGCGTTCTCGGTCGTAGATCATTTCTTTTTGGCGCTTCGGCAACGCTTCTTTCCGCTTGCTCGTTCATCCCGCGCGAACCCTTCACGGCCGGCGAGCAGGCCATTGCCCAGATCCCCGGCCTGGCTAATGTTCGCGTCTGGGTCGACGGAAGCGAAGCCGAGTTCCGTAGCTTTCTGCTCGGCACGCCAATCAGTTCCCCAAGTGGACCCGCGGAGAGTTTCGACATCCTCGCGCTGTCCGGCGGCGCATATGACGGGGCTTTTGGCGCTGGCGTCATCGGCGGCTGGACCGCGACGGGAACCCGACCCAAGTTCACCTTTGTGACGGGGGTGAGTGCGGGCGCCCTTATCGCGCCGCTCGCCTTTCTCGGCCCCGATTATGATGCCCAAATGCGGGAAGCCTTCTCGATAGAAGCGGCTCAAGTGCTCGGCGATCTCGGCGGCATCTTCTCGCTCCTGGGAACGGTCGAGCTGCGGCACGGCATGCTTGTGGACTTGGTCGACAAGTTTGTCGATGAGAGGCTCATGGCGTCGGTCGCGGCGGAGCACGCGAGGGGACGGCGGCTTTACATCCTGACCACCAATCTCGATGCGCAGCGCGGTGTCGTGTGGGATATGGGCGCGATTGCTGCGGGCGGTCCGCAATACCGGCAGCTTTTCCGCGACGTGCTCGTCGCTTCGGCCAGCATCCCCGGATTGTTCGGTCCGACCTATATCGAGGTGCACGCGAACGGCCATTTCTTCCGGGAAATGCATGTGGATGGCGGCGCAACCAGCCAGATTTTCGTTCTTCCCGATATTGCCTTCGAACGTGGCAGACGAGTTGTCGATCCCAGCAAAAGGCCGCGCATCTGGATCGTCATGAACAACCATATCACTCCGCAGTTCGAGGTCGTGGAGGCGGGGCTTTTCCCGACGATCGCGCGCTCATTCTCGACCCTGATCAAGAACGACGCGAAGAGCGTTCTGCTGGCGACTCTGAATTATGTCGGAAGTGACCGGTTCAACCTCACTTCGATCGACAACGGCTTCGATGAATGGCTTGCCGCCAATCCCAGCATTCGGCCCGGTTTCAACAGCCCCTATATGGCGGCGCTGTACCGCTACGGCTACGAGAAGGCGCTCTCCGGCCATCTGTGGTCTAAAGGCGTGCCGCTTCCAGGCAGATCAGCGCCGAACCGCTTTCAGCAGGCGAATTGTCCCACGGAGGCGACACAACCCGATGCGGTCGCGTCTCGCTAAATCGCAGGTGTTCACTCTGCCAAGACGCGTTCTTGAGCGTAAAACTCGGTTAACGCCTCTTGCATCGCAAGCTCAACCGCGATTTATAGGCCGCGTCGGATTTTAAACGGGATCCAAGCAATGAAACTTGCGCGCATTATCAAAGCTGTTCTTGTGCTCGGTTTGCTTGCCGGTTCAGCCGCGGAAATTGTCCTTGCGCAAGCCGTAAAGAAAGTCCCCGAAAGCCGCGAGCAGATCGTGTTTTCTTACGCGCCGGTGGTGAAATTGGCCGCGCCCGCGGTGGTGAATGTGTATGTCCACCAGCGCGCGCGGCGCGATTCGACGTTCAGCAATCCCGTCTTCGAAGAGTTTTTCGGTCGCGAATTCGGTCATAGCGAACGGGCGCAGAATTCGCTCGGCTCTGGCGTGATCGTCGCACCAAGCGGCGTCGTGGTAACGAACAACCACGTCATTCAGGGCGACACGGGCGCGGAGATCAAGGTCGCGCTGTCCGACGCGCGTGAGTTCGATGCAAAAGTTCTCCTCAAGGACGAGCGCACCGATCTGGCTGTGTTGCAGATCAAAAGCTCCGATATCGAATTTCCCTATGTGAATTTCGCGGATGCAGACCTGCTCGAAGTTGGCGATCAGGTGCTTGCCATCGGCAACCCTTTCGGCGTCGGGCAGACGGTGACGAGCGGCATCGTCTCGGCCCTGGCCCGCACGCGTCTGGGCATCTCCGATTACCAGTTCTTCATCCAGACGGACGCCGCGATCAACCCTGGCAATTCAGGCGGTGCGCTCGTGGATATGCAGGGCCGGCTCGTCGGCATCAACACGGCGATCTTCTCGAAGAGCGGCGGAAGCCAGGGCATCGGCTTCGCCATCCCCGCGAATATGGTGCGGCTCATTGTTGAATTGGCCTTGCAGGGCGGCACCGTCCGCCGCCCATGGCTCGGCGCCAGTCTTGCCGAGGTCAGCCCGCAAATCGCCAATGCGGCCGGCCTCGACCGAGCCTCGGGCGCGCTCGTTTCGGAGGTCTTTGACGGCGGCCCCGCCGCGTCCGGAGGCCTTCGCGCGGGCGACATTATCGTCTCCGTCGATGCCAAGGATGTCTCCGATCCCAATGCCTTCGCCTACCGCTTCACCACGCGCGGCACGTCGGGTGAAGCCGAGCTTGAAGTGCTCAGGGCAGGCACCCGCCGGAAGCTTTCCGTGCCGCTCATGGTTGCGCCGGAAAACCCGGCGAGAGATGTGCGCGATCTGGCCGGAAACAATCCTCTTGGCGGCGCAAAGGTCGCCAACCTCTCGCCTGCTGTCGCGGATGAGCTTTCGACCTCCGACACGAAAGGCGTTGTGGTGTTGGAAACCGAGGCCTACTCGATTGCGCGGCGCCTCGGCGTCAAGGCCGGCGACATTATCGCGGAAATCAACGGCGAGAAGGTCGACACGACCAAGGGTCTCGAAAAACTAGTCGGTAAAGGTGCTCGCCTGTGGCGCATGACGATCAAGCGCGGCGGTCAGACAATTCGCGTCGTGGCCGGGTGAAATGATGGAGAGTCGCCGCCATATGCTAGGGTGACTCGATGGCTAAATCTCGATCCGCTCCCTCGGCGCCGCTGTTTGAAAGCGTGGCCGGTGTAGACAATGCGTCCCGTCCGCTGGCCGACCGTTTGCGCCCGGCTTCGCTCGGCGAGGTGATCGGTCAGGATCATCTCTTGGGCGAGGGCGGCCCGCTGCGCCGCATCGCGGAGGGCGAGAGACCACGGTCCATGATCTTCTGGGGTCCGCCTGGAACCGGCAAGACAACAGTCGCCCGGTTGATGGCGCGCGGCGCGGGTATGCATTTCGAGCAGCTCTCGGCTATTTTCTCAGGTGTTCAGGACCTGCGGAAGGTGTTCGAGGCGGCGCGCGACAGGCAGCGTTTCGGCCAGGGCACAATCCTTTTCGTCGACGAAATTCACCGCTTCAACCGTTCGCAGCAGGATTCCTTCCTGCCCTATGTGGAGGACGGCACGATCATCCTGATCGGCGCCACCACCGAAAACCCATCCTTCGAACTGAATGGCGCACTTCTCTCCCGCGCGAAGGTGCTCGTCTTCAAGCGCCTCACGGATGAGGATCTTGAGCATTTGCTGAAGCGGGCCGAGAACGTGATTGGGAAAACGTTGCCGCTGGCGCCCGAGGCGAGACAGACCCTGATCGGTATGGCGGACGGCGACGGCCGCACAGTGCTGAACCTGGCCGAGGATGTGTTCGCCGCGGCGCATGACATCGCGAAGCCCATCGAGCCGGACGAACTGGTGGCCATCGTGCAGCGCCGCGCCCCTCTCTACGACAAAAACCGCGACGGGCATTACGACCTCATCAGCGCGCTTCACAAGGCGGTTCGCGGCTCCGATCCGGACGCGGCCCTGTACTGGCTCTGCCGGATGATCGATGGCGGTGAGGACCCACTGTATCTGGCCCGGCGCATGGTGCGCATGGCGGTCGAGGATATCGGCCTGGCCGACCCGCACGCGCTCGTGCAGGCGAACGCCGCGAAGGACGCTTACGATTTCCTGGGAAGCCCCGAGGGGGAACTCGCGCTCGCGCAATGCATCATCTACCTTGCGACGGCCCCGAAATCGAACGCGGCCTATACCGCGTTCGGGGCGGCAATGCGCTACGCAAAAGACGGAGGATCGCTCCCGCCGCCGAAGCACATCCTGAACGCGCCGACGAGGCTCATGCGAGAAGAAGGATACGGCGCGGGCTACGTCTATGACCACAGCACCGAAGAAGGCGTATCCGGCCAGACCTATTTTCCCGACGGTTTGGAGCGGCAGCAATTTTACCGGCCGCGAGGGCGCGGATATGAACAGGAAATTGAAGCCCGGCTCAAGAGCTGGAGCGAGGCTCGCCGGAAAGCCGCGAAACGCAACGACAGGCAGGATTGAGCAACTTCTTTGCTTGAGCCGGGTGGGTTGCGAGAGAAATCAACAGTTTTTCAACCATATCAGTGCAAAAAGTGCGAATCAGAAGTAGAAAACAAGCCCGAGAGCCAAAACTTCCAGCGTGTTCGAATGTGTCGTGCCTTCTGCCCACTGACAGCAGTTGACGCCCCGGAGTTCGGCGCTATTATCCGGCATCCCGATGGGAGTGCCCCAGTGGCGGAATGGTAGACGCGGCAAACTCAAAATCTGTTGCCTGCAAGGGCGTGCTGGTTCAAGTCCGGCCTGGGGCACCAAATCGAGTGTCTTTTATAAATGGACGTATCGATAGGAAAAAGAGCGCAAATATTATTGGCAGGGTTCGCGGCTTTATTGGTCTGCTTGCAGCAGGCCGCCGCCGGACCAGCGCTCCTGACCGAGCCATCCA
The DNA here is from genome assembly GCA_963829495.1 of uncultured Alphaproteobacteria bacterium. Lineage (GTDB taxonomy): Bacteria > Pseudomonadota > Alphaproteobacteria > Rhizobiales > Rhodomicrobiaceae > Rhodomicrobium. The sequence goes on along the minus strand of CAWHIT010000004.1, from coordinate 289,205 downwards.
CGGGGCTGGTCCTCTATGCGGAGGACGCCGATCAGCCATGGAGGCCAGCTTCTCTCACGAAATTGATGACGGCCTACCTCACCTTCGAGGCAATTCGCGACGGTCAGCTTTCGCCTGAAGATGTTGTCATCTCATCGAGGCTTTCGCAGAGCCAGCCTCCCAGCAAGCTCGGTATGCCGCTCGGCGCCCAGCTCAACGTCGATCTTGCGGTCAAGGCGCTGATTATTAAGTCAGCGAACGACGTCGCGATCATGCTGGCGGAAAAAGTTGGCGGGTCGGTCGAAAATTTCGTCGACATGATGAACAAGACCGCCGCGCGCCTTGGCATGACGAACACGAAGTTCGTCAATCCGAACGGGCTGCCGGTGTTCAACGCTGATGGCAACACGGAAGCCCCGGAACAAGCCGTCACCACGGCGCGCGACATGGCACTTCTGGCAAACATGATCCTGAGGGAGTTCCCCCAGTACGCCGGTATATTCGCTCTGACGGAGGTGCGGATCGGGCATCGCCTCGTGACCACGCATAACGGGCTTCTGAAGAGTTATGACGGCGCGGACGGCATGAAGACCGGCTTCGTCTGCGCGGCTGGTTATAACGTCGTGGCGAGTGCGACACGAAACGGGCGGCAGCTTGTCGCCGTGGTGTTGGGCGAAAAGTCTGGCGCCGCGCGCACGATCCGGGCCGCCGGTCTTTTCGAACATGGCTTCGAGATCTACCCCTGGAAGGCCCTGCTGGCGCCCACGCTCGCAACTTGGCCGGTGGAGACGCCCGAGGGCGCGAAAGCTCCCGATCTGCGCAACATCGTCTGTAACGGACGCAAGCTCGCAAAGATCGCGAACAAGGATGAGAAGAAGGGCAAGCGGCCGGCCTTGGAGCCGGGGCACCGCCAGCCCGCCAAGGACAAACCGGCGAAGGGCAACAAGAAGAAGCCGATGCAAGCGGCGGACATCAGGTCCCTCCTCAAGCCGGAGTAACATTGGTAAAGTTCGTTCCTCCGGGCTGGTGAGGGCTGCCAGCGGCTAAAGCAGAGTTCGCCGGACGTGCCAACGGATAGCTGCCGCCGTCTTCCCGGAAAGGCAAAGCCTTATCCGGGATCGTAACAAATTGAAAGGTCTGCATTTTTTCGATCCCGGCTCGCGCTTCGCTTGGCCGGGATGACGAAGTGTGGAGCGAGCCGCATCCGTTGGCCAGATGAGCGAAGTTTGCTTTAGGGCATCGTGCGTTTTAACCGGACGCGGGCGGCATAGTCCATTTTGTGTGGCATCCTGCAAATGGCGGCATGTGGTTTGTCAACTTGTCCCTGACGCTTGTCTCCGCATTCCTTCTTCTGAAAGATCTTCAGCGAAATCGCCTTGATGCCAGGTTAACGCAGCTCAAGCCCTTGATAATTCTGAGAAAAATTCCAGAACAGGATGCGATCGCCGCTGCCTGCGCCGTGCAGTTCCGGCCTTCGCAATCGTTAATTCGCGATGTCGAAATATATTTAACGGACTTTTGCTCGTCCCAGTAAATGGGAAAATTCCGGCATTAAATTCTATTTAATGGGTAATTTGTTAACAATAAAACCTATAGCAATTTCAATGGCTTATAGTAGCCTCCCTTTGTCCGGTCTTAGGCGCGGCATTCCTCCGTTTCACGCCGAATTAAGAAGTTTTTTACCAACACACGGTGGGAAATAATTCCGGTGCGCTTCTGCTAACCATATTTGTATTAAGGCTCGACGCGGTGAACGATATGTTGACCAATACTCGCGTGGCGAGCGTCGTCCACGATGGCCGGTCTGGTGAAGGCTTCCTATCGCATCCCGCCTCGCGGGCGTCGCCATGATCGCGTCGCAACCGATTCCGATTTTGCGCACGCTGCATTAAAGAGCTTTAAGGTTAGTCGTGTTCGGGGCGCCATACGCAACCCGAGTTGGCGGCGTGGCATGCGCGGTAGAGCCCTCGGTCAGCCGCACGAATTGGCCGGTTTCCGCGTCGAACGTGTCAACCGTGCCGTTCTCGATATTATATACCCAGCCATAAAGTTTGAGCTGGCCCGTCGCGAGCTTTGCTGCAGCGATGGGGTGTGTTTGAAGATTGCGGAGCTGACACAACACATTTTCATGGGCAAGCGCGTGGAGGCGGGTGTGTTCGTCCGCCGAAGGCAGCATCGCATCGACGATTTTCTTTGCAGCCGCCGCATGTTCGACCCAACTCGCCACCGCCGGCATTTTATCGAGTTTTTCCTCTCGCAAGATTGCTTTCATGGCCCCGCAGTCGGAGTGTCCACAGACGACGATACTCTGGATGCCAAGGGCTGCCACCGCATACTCGATGCTGGCCGAGACGCCGCCCGACGAAGGCCCGTAGGACGGTATGATGTTGCCGACGTTGCGCACAACGAAAATTTCACCCGGCTCCCGCTGGGTCAGGAGCTCCGGCACCACTCGGCTATCGGAGCACGCAATAAACATGGCAAAGGGCGCCTGAGCCTCGCCGAGCTGAGTGAACAGATCACGCTTGGGGCCGTGAATATCTCTATGGAAGCGCAGAACGCCATCAATAAGCCGGTGCATGGTCCTCCGCAGGTTTCGCGCAAAACTCCGTCAGCCTAACATGTAAGCTTAAATAGAACCAGAGCGGAGCCCCGCTCCCGAAGCAGTGATGGAGTTGTGTCGATCACCTTCCAGCATCCGCAACCCGGCGGCAATCACCTTGCCTGGCGGGCAGTACTTTCGCCCGCCGAACGCGCCGTATACGTCTCATTTCTGTGCGCGGCGCGGCCGCGGGAGGCACTTTTCTTAGTAATATAGCTCGGTTTTGGGTAACATATACCCATCGAGGCTTATATGAGGCGCTCTGACACCCCATGGAACTAAGTCGGCAGATAATTGCTCGTAACCGCGCGCAAAGCGCTCTGTATTGCGATCCGTCGGAACGGGTGCGGCGCGCCACACACCGTCAAGCTCACCCGACAGAAATTGCGGCATTCAAGTGCATGGACGGCAGGCTCGATCTGGCGCGCATCACCAGGACGCCTCAAGGTATTGTCCAGCCATTTCGGAATGTCGGAGGTAATTTTGACCTTGGTTGGCCCTTCTTGGGCGCGGCCATGACGGATTGGGTAGAATACACGATCTCGCGCGGAAGAAACCGCCTCATCTTCGTGACCTACCACTTTTCGCAGAGCGACACCCATTGGGGTTGCAAGGGGCAGGGTTACGATACCGCGAAAGCGCTGGCCTCCGCGCAGAAGCTTTGCCGTCAAATCGAGGACGTCTTCGGTTCGCGTGCTCGCACAACACACCCGATTGTCGTCGGAATCGAAACGGACGAGGACGTCCTCATTTTGCACGGCGAACAGGACGCCGAGGCCGTCTACGATGTTCGAGAACACCTGAACGACACCGAAATCGAGGTCGCGGCAGCTCTGCGGAGGTTGTACCCGAGCATGCTGCAGCGAACGCTCGATGACCTCTTGCCGCTCGTCACCGGCAATCAGGTGCATGTCAGCGAGATCCGCAAGACGGGGCGCGAGCACATCGAGTTAGTCCATGCCGAGCGTGTAATCGCCGTTGGGCGTGGGTTCGACTGGCTTCACTTGCCGAATACCGCGCTTATCATTGGGCCGTACAGCCATAAGTGGCCGGATGCGGTCGAGACCGCAGGACAGATCGTTTTGGACAATATCGAGTCTGGCAGAGTTCCGACAGAAGAGGGTGTTTTAGTCCTCATCGCGGTTCTTTCGCATGACCCGATCGGCAGTTACGGATGGAATGTCGGCGTTCAGAGAACGCGATACATCGAACGTATCACGCTGGAAACGCTGAGAACCCGCGTGCCGGCTCTTATGCCGTACGTAAGACATTCCGGAGGAGTTCTGGAAGCAGACACACGTTTCTTGCACGTGCTTGAGTGACTCTTGCTTACGCCACCCCGCCGATCTCGCGGAAAAGCGGGTTGCGAGGTAGCGGTCATGGCCGGGCTTGGACCCGGCCACCCAGCATCACCTTTACGAGTCTTCGCCGCGCAGGCTCTCTTCCTCGAGAATGCGCACGCTTTGCATGTAGGAGGCGTAGGCCTTTTCCTCCGTATCTCCGATCGCGAGCACGCCCAGCTTCCCGAATTCGGAAAGCGCGCCGATCAGGTGGAAGACCACGCCCTCCTGGATCGCCGCGTTGAAATGCAGGCCCTTGGTGGCGGCGATATCGATAAGGTCGGACGGGGTCAGGCCGCGAAAGTGGTCCTCGTGCAAATTGTCCGAGGCGTAGTAGAAGCAGGGCTTGCCCGCGGCCGTGCAAAACAGTCCGGTCTTCGGATCGTAGCTTCCTGCGGTCAGAAACTGCAGCATCAGGAACGGATGCGTGGTGCCGCCCTTCCTGAGATTGATCTCGATTGCGTAATGCCGCCATCCGCCATTCTCCGGCACTGATATGAAGTCAATGGCGAACCGTCCTAGAACGCCCTTGGACGCAAGAACCTTCGCGGCTCGAAAACCAAGCTCCTGAATGTCGAGCCGGTAAGCCGCGTCGGCGGGGAAACGGCAGCCGAGAAAAACCTGGCCGTTGCTGCCGCCGAGAACCTGATCGTGCGTCGAGATGACTTCGAGGTTTCCAGTGGGATCGACGCGAAATTGGGCGGAAGGCGACCGTTTGTGCTCCCCTTCCACGAACTCCTCGACGATCCCGCCCATGAGTTCGATTTTTTCCAGAAAGGCGTCGAGCTTCATGCCGCGGGCTTCGAACTCGAGACCCGGCAATCGATCCAAAATCCACGGTTTCAGCCCGCTCTTCGGCGCGCCCTTGAATTTGAAGAGCGCGTTGCCCTCGCCGGAGAAGCCTTCATTGAGCTTGACCACCGCGCGCTGGATCTCGGGCTTCTCCTCCTTCAACCGCGCGAGCGCTTCAGCGATGTCATCGGCGCTCTGCAAGTCTTCGGAACCGGCCGGCAAATCGATGCCGGCTTCCTTGAATATCTTGCGTGAGCCGCTCTTCGAACCCCATGAAGCAAGCTCCGGATCGCAACCGTAGATCGGCAAGCCGAGCTTGAGCGCTAGCTTTTTTTCCAGAGGCGTGACTGTAAAGAAGGTGATGTGGGCCGTTGCCGGATCGTGGATCGAGTCCTTGATCCTCTGAATGAGACGCGGCCTTGCCAGGATTTTAGCTGTCAGCGAAATGTCGGACCTGTCGTAGCAGGACAACAGTTCGAGGCGTTGGCGGGCGTGCTGGCCTGGGATGCCGGGCAGCAGATGCAGATAATAGTCAATGATCGGATCGGCGATGGGTGTGCTGGTTACATAAATGACGCGCGTCCGGGGGAACCGGAGCAGGAGGAGCAGGCAAAGCAGGCGCTCCTCGTAATGATGAACGCCCGTGATCCTCGACATCACCTCGCGGTCGAACGTGATGCTCGGCACGATGACGACCGTGCGAGGCGCTGCCGGATCGCCGAAGAGGTCGGAGAACGTCGAGCAAAACCGCTTCTGAAGCGCCCGCGCGCGGGCAAGCTCCTCCGGGCTGAAAGTAACGGCGTTCGCCTCACTCAAGAGTTTGCCCCGATTTTTCGCTTACCAACGCGTTTCACACTATATTTGGAAAAGCTAACGGGTTTGCTTACGCGGATCAAGCAAAGCCCGAGGCGGCGTACTTGGAGGAGAATACAGGATCATGCCAGTTGTTCCCGGTTCGGAAGGTCTCGCTGCCAGCGTTCAAACTCTGCTCGCGGGTTTGGGTGTGCCCGGCACCGCCTTTAAGGCCGGGCCGCTGCAGGTGCGGTCCCCGATCACGAGCGAGGTTATCGGCCGCGTCATCCTACCGGGCCGACACGAAATAGACAGCACGATCAAGGCTGCGCATGCCGCATTTTTGGTCTGGCGCGAGGTTCCGCCGCCCAAACGCGGCGAGTTGGTCCGGCTGCTAGGCGAGGAGTTGCGGGCGAACAAGGCCCCGCTCGGAACGCTCGTTTCAATCGAGGCGGGCAAAATTCTTTCGGAGGGCCTTGGCGAAGTTCAAGAGATGATCGACATCTGCGACTTTGCCGTCGGCCTCTCCCGCCAGCTATACGGCTTGACCATAGCGACCGAACGCGCCGATCACCGCATGATGGAGACGTGGCACCCCTTGGGCGTCACCGCCATCATTTCCGCGTTCAACTTCCCCGTCGCGGTCTGGGCCTGGAACGCGGCGCTCGCGCTTGTGTGCGGCAACCCTTGCGTCTGGAAGCCATCCGAAAAGACACCTCTCACCGCACTCGCGACGCAGGCTTTGTTCGACCGGGCCTTGGCGCGGTTCAAGGAGGCTGGAAACCCGGCTCCGGAGGACCTCTCATCGGTCATCCTGGGCGGGCGCGAGGCAGGCGAAGCGCTTGCGGATCACCACCTCGTGCCGCTCGTTTCGGCGACAGGTTCGACAGCAATGGGACGCGCGCTTGGGCCGCGTCTCGCGCAACGCTTCGCGCGAGCGATCCTCGAACTTGGTGGAAATAACGGCGCAATCGTCTGCCGGTCCGCCGATCTCGACCTGACTTTGCGCGCGGTTGCCTTCGCGGCGATGGGCACGGCGGGCCAGCGCTGCACCACGCTTCGCCGGCTCTTTGTCCATGAGCGCATTTACGAGCGTTTCCTGCCGCGCCTCAAAGAGGCGTATGCCTCCGTGAAAGTCGGCAATCCGCTTGAGCCGGAAACGCTGGTCGGACCTCTCATCGATGGAGCCGCCTTTGCCGCGATGCAGCAGGCGCTCGAAGCAGCGGCGGCCGGGGGTGGCATCGTAACAGGCGGCGCGCGCGTAACGGAAGGCGTTCCCCCCGGCGCGTTCTATGTACGCCCCGCGCTTGTCGAAATGCCGGGGCAGGCCGGTCCGGTGCTGAAAGAGACGTTCGCGCCCATCCTCTATGTGATGCGCTATCGGGAGTTGCCCGAAGCCTTACGGCTGCACAACGCCGTCAGCCAGGGGCTATCCTCCTCCATCTTCACGAATGATCTGCGCGAAGCTGAGCTTTTCCTGTCGGCGCGCGGCTCCGATTGCGGCATCGCGAACGTCAATATCGGCCCTTCCGGCGCGGAGATCGGCGGCGCTTTCGGCGGCGAAAAAGAAACAGGCGGAGGACGCGAATCCGGCTCCAACTCGTGGAAGCTCTACATGCGCCGCGCGACGAACACGATCAATTACGGCTCGTCGCTGCCGCTCGCCCAGGGCGTGAAATTCAACGTCGGTTGAGCGTATTCATGGGCAAGTGTCGCCTTGAGTACCGGTTTTTTGACTTCGATAGGCGGATCTCCTGCCGGGCTTAGGCCGCCAAGAGGAGCGGCGGCGCATGGCGGCGGGTCCGCAATGTCTCTATGACTTCAGGAAACGAGTGCATCTGCGGCCTCTTTCCTTCTGACTTGCCGCGCCCTGATTGCATTGACCTGCCCCCCAAGGCGAGCGTCAGAAACGACAGCCAGATCGACCTCGTATGTTCCTGCGATCCAATCCGGCTCGATGATCACCACGCGGACACAGGCGCTTTTAGTGTTATCGCTGTATTCGTCGCGCCAAAGTTCGAAATCCGAGAAATGCTGTTGGACGACGAGTTCTGCGGCGATTATGCCGGTACCGATCTGGTCCGCCCAGTCTGGCAGCACTGCCTCTTCGTGGAATGCGACATCGCCGTCTTTGGCGGAGTCCTGATCGGAGATTGAGTATAGAATAGTGACGGACATCAGGCGGCTTCCTTCTCATACACGCTTTCGATGATGAGGTGATCGAGCTGCTTGACCAGCTTCCACGCGTTCTGCCGCTTCACGGCCGAGAACACAAATCCCTATCCATCGGTCCTATCCAGGTGGGAAAGGGCGCTTACCCAGAGACTTTTACCCCTCGAGGTGTGAGCGGCGCAATATACGAATAATGAATGCTATCTTCTGCAAAAGTAATATCGATGAGCTGGTCGCGGGATCAATCAGCGGACCTCCTCATGCGCGTTTAAGCGCAAGCCGAGAAATGAGATGTCCGTTCGCAATGTGCATACCCGTAAGCCCGGCCGTGCGCATTCGCAGGATGAGGCAAAGGCTCGGAAGCGGGCGTGAAGGTCGATGCGGGTTAACCGGCCAAAAAAATCCCTCTCCTTTTTGGGGAGAGGGAGAGTCTGGCGCGTAAACTGTCAGGCTAAAATCGCGGCGAACTGAAACAGCGCCTTGTCGATGTCCTCGCGGCTGATGACGAGCGGAGGCGAGATGCGGATGGTGTGCTGTTTTGTGTCCTTGCAGAGGATGCTGCGATGCTTCAGCGCCACGCAGTAGCGGCGCGCGCCGCCCGCGTCGGGATGCAGTTCGAGCGCGAGCATGAGGCCGCGCCCGCGCACTTCCTTGATGATGCGGCTGCCGATGGAAAGAAGGCCCTCGCGGAAATAGGCGCCCATCGCCGCCGCGTTCTCGATCATGCCTTCTTCGGTGATTGTGCGAAGCGACGCGCGGGCGACGGCGCAGGCGAGCGGATTGCCGCCGAACGTGCTGCCGTGCTCGCCGGGCTGCAAAACGCCCATGATCGGCCCGCTGCAAAGGACGGCGGAGACAGGATAGAAGCCGCCGCCGAGCGCTTTGCCGAGGAGAAGTCATGTCGGACTCGACGCCTTCGTATTGTTCCGCCAGAAGCTTGCCGGTGCGGCCGAGCCCGGTCTGGATCTCATCGAGGATCAAAATGATGCGTTCGCGGGTGCAAAGCTCGCGGACGGCGCTCACATAGCCCGGCGGCGGAACGAGCACGCCCGCCTCGCCCTGGATCGGCTCCATGAGAACCGCGACCGTATTCGGCGTCACGGCTTCCTCTAGCTCCTTCAGATCGCCGAAGCGGACAATCTTGAATCCCGCCGTGAAGGGGCCGAAGCCTGTTCGCGCCGTGGGGTCGGTGCTGAAGCTGACCACGGATATCGTCCGGCCGTGGAAATTGTTCGCGAAAACGATGATCTCGGCTTGGCCCTCGGGCACGCCCTTGACCTGATAGCCCCATTTGCGCGCGACCTTGATCGCGGTCTCGACCGCTTCCGCGCCGGTGTTCATCGGCAGCACCTTGGTCGAGTTCGTCAGCGTGCACAGTTCCTCGCAGAACGGCCCGAGCTGATCGTTGCGGAAGGCGCGCGACGTCAGCGTCAGCCGCGAGGCCTGCGCGACCAGCGCATCCCTGATCTTAGGATGGCAGTGGCCCTGGTTGATCGCGGAATACCCTGCGAGGCAATCGAGATAGCGGTTGCCTTCGACATCCCAGACATACACGCCTTCGCCGCGGCTCAACACCACGTCCAGCGGCTTGTAATTCGACGCGCCGTAATCTGTCTCCGCCACGATGTAATCCTGCGGCGTCGCATAGGAGCGGGGAGCGGCCGGGGGAGCAATATCGAAAGCCATGTCTGTAAAATCCTCTAAATGTTAGCAAAAGCGGTTTTAAGGTCGAGCCGGAGTGTCATGCAGTAGGCGCCGCCGCCCGACATGATGAAGGGGCGCAGGTGAACGGGCGAAACCGAGTAGCCACGTTCTTTGAGGTCATCGGCCAAGCGGGCCGTCGGCTCGGCCATGACGATCTCGCGGCCGATATTGACGGCATTTACGGCGAAGCGGGCCGCGTCCTCGTCGCTCGCCTCGATGCGTAAGCCCGCCGGGACATGATCGCGGATGACGGACAGCGACAGTTTCGAGAACGCTGGCGGGTAATAAAGAACCTCGCCGCCGCTCAACGGCACGAAGCATGTGTCGAGGTGATAAAAGCGGCCCGAGACGAGTTCGAGGCTCTTCATCGGCATGCCGAAGAAGTCCTTCAGCGACGCGAGCGACTCGAATGACGAGCGCGGACCGAAGCCCGCCCAGAACATCTGCCGCGACGCGTCCCAGATGCAATCGCCAGCACCTTCCTGCCAGACCCCTTTCGGTTGCTGCGCGACCTCCTTGAAGGTGCCGAGGTCCTTCAGGTGCTCGAACGCGTTCATGAAATGGCGCTCTTCGCCTTGCCGCTCGGGATAGCGGAAGCGGGAGACGAGCGCGCGCCCGTTCAAGACCACCGCCGCATTCGCCGGAAAAACCATGTCAGGCAGGCCCGGCGCTCCGTCGATCATAACGACCCGCGCTCCGGCGTCTCTCAAGGCCGTCGAGAGGCTCAACGAAGCTTCCCGCGCCTCCTTGCGGTTCTTCACTTCGTCTTTCCGCCAGGCGTCGGGCGTCATCCAAGGGTTGATCTTGTAGGACACCTCGAAGTGGCTTCCATCCGTCATCAAAAAAGTGGGGGTTTCTGGCATATCTAATTCTTTAATGATTCCCTGCGGTTACACATTTCAATAATTGCTGAGTTTTCGCCAATCTCACACCCCACAAGTTGCTTGAATTGAGCAAAACGCTTATCAATTTGCTCAATGGAATTGGCAAAATGTCAGGCGGTGCACATGGACGATACTGACAGGCGGCTCGTTTCACTTTTGCGTGATAATGCAAGGCTTCCGGTTGCCTCGATTGCTGCGATTCTGGGCATCGCGCGGGCCACGGTTCAGAACAGGATCGATCGGCTCGTCAGGGATGGAACCATCACCGGGTTCACGATCAAGCTGAGGCCCGACGCGGAGCCCGCGGCCATCAACGCCATCATGATGATCGAGATCGAGGGCGAGCGTTCGGAGCACATTTTGAAAGCGCTGCGCGGCTTTCCCGAGGTGTCCGCCATTCACACGACGAATGGCCGCTGGGATCTCGTCGTCGAACTTCGGACCGCGAGCCTGGATACGTTCGACAAGGCGCTGCGCCGCATCCGCGAAATGAAGGGCATCGCAAGCTCGGAGACGAGCCTTTTGCTCTCTACCCAAAGGAAATGACGCGCCTGAAGCAAACAGCCCTCGGTTCACTGGGCAACGCGCGGGCCAATCTCTTACGGTGGAAAGGGAGCAGAAAACCTTGAAGGTGGCTCCTGGCGCTGGTTAACATTCCCTGCATGTCCCTCCAGACTCGAATGGTGCTTTCTTGCAACAGCACCATGCCTGACTCGGAAGACGGGCGCCGTTCCGTGCAGAAGGGAAATCCCGCGCGTCGCCACTATTTCGCAATGAGCCCTAGAGTGACCTAATGATGAATTCAGTCGCGCCAGCACTCCATATCGCTTCTCAAAATCAACAATCTCCCTTATCCAAGTCTCAGAAACTATTCAATAATCTGATCAAAAAGATTGACGCAGAGCGAAAGCGGTTAGTGGCGTGGCAAACAATGATTCCTCTTTACCATCAAAAACACGCAAGTGAATTTGCGCCACTGAAGCAGACGTTCAATGAACTCAGAGCGGAACTGGTACGATTGTTTGACAAGGCGGCTGCCGAAAAACTGTCCAAGAAAGATAAGGCAAAATTGAAAGACATTATCTGCACTATTGCTGCAGAATTGATTATTGAGAATGACGATGGAGATTTGAAAAGGATCTATAACAAGCATAGCGGCGGTGACATCGATGCCGAGATAGAAGAAGAGAAGAGCGCGATGAAAGCCATGATGAAAGGTATCTTAGGCGTTGATCTAGGCGACGACTTTAACTTCGGGTCGCCCGAATCCATGATGACTCACGTCAGTGAGAAAATGCAGCAGAAACTGGAGGACGAAGAACAGGTCCGGCAAGATCGTCAAAAGCGGAATATGGAACGCAAAAGATCGGCCAAGGCTCTTGCCAGAGAGGCGAAACAAGAGGCAGAAGCCCAGAATATCAGCCATTCCATCCGGGAGGTCTACCGGAAATTAGCTAGCGCTTTGCATCCTGACAAAGAACAAGATGCTCTGGAACGAGACCGCAAGACCGCTTTGATGCAACGGGTAAACATTGCTTACAATGATAAAGATCTACTCAAGCTTCTGGAGTTGCAATTGGAAGTGGAACAAATAGACCAAACGGAGATTAATAATATAACTGAAGAGAGACTGAAATATTACAATAAAATTCTTACGGAACAATCCATAGAGCTTCGAATGGAGGTGTCTGCCGTTAGCGACTTCTTTAGAATACGCTTCAACATTGATCCAGACGTTAAGTTGTCACATGAGACAGCCATACGCATTCTGGAAGACAATATAAAGCAAATCAAAAATGACATCAGTGATCTAAAAAATAATTTGTGCCTATTTCAAGATTTAAAAAACTTAAAAAAGTATCTGAAGCTCTATAGAAGTCCTCCAAAACCAATCTTTGACGATGAAAGTCTTTGGGAAATGGCAGCGTTCTTGTAAACAACATAGCGCATCATGTTGAACACGCCACAGTTCTCGGGTGCGCCTGCCAGCCGGAATGAAGCACGGAAGCGTTGAAGCAATTTTCATAAAATTAGCAAAACGCAGAGATACTTATCTGCTTACTTGTGCCCTGTTTTGCAAAACGAAACCAATTTTCATCGAATGTTAAGCACGCCTTCTGATCGGAGAGCTTCCGAGGCAAGGTCACCTGAGCGGCTCGCAGCAAACCGCACAGGGATTTCCGCCGCCGCCGCCGCACGAGGGCGTTGCATTCGCGTGGCGCATCGGACAAGTTCCCGCCATGCCGACGCCAGACCTGCCCCTTTTTGAAGCGGAAGCGCCCGAACGGTGACGCGCCCGTGCGGCACGGCGCGCAGACCGTGCCCGTTCTTGTGCCGCTGGCACTGAATGAGGCCTACACATATCTGGCGCCCGACGGTGAAGTCAGCCCCGGCGACTTCGTAGTCGTGCCGCTCGGGCCGATGAAGCGCATCGGTGTCGTGTGGCGCGAAGCGGATGGAGCCCGCAAGCCTGTCGATCCGAAGAAGCTGAAGGCGGTGATCGAGAAGCTGGACGTTCCGCCGCTGCCTGCCATCAACCTCGCCTTCGCTGATTGGGTCGCGCATTACACGCTCGCGCCGAAGGGCATGGTGCTGCAAATGATGATGAGCGCACGGCTCATCTTCGAGGCAGAGGAGCCGCGCTGGGGCTTTCGACTTGGCGGCATGACAGAGCTGCGGCTCACTGAGGCCCGAAAGAAGGTCTTGGCAGCCCTTCAGGATGGCGAGGTTTGGGCGAAGAAAAGGCTCATGGATGCGGCGGGCGTCAGCGCAGCGGTGATCGACGGCCTTGCCGAGGCGGGCGCATTGATCCGCGCCGAGCTTCCCCGCTCTCGCCCTTTCTTCCCGAGGCCGGATTTTGCATTCGCCAGCCTGACCGAGGCGCAAACGCAGGCCGCCGGAATATTATGCGCCGCCATCGCCAAGGGCGGCTTCTCCTCAACGCTGCTCGATGGCGTGACGGGTTCGGGAAAAACCGAGGTCTATTTCGAAGCCGTCGCGGAAGCACTTCGGCGAGGGCAGCAGCAGGTTCTCATTCTTCTGCCCGAAATCGCGCTGACGAATCAGTTTCTGGAGCGCTTCGAGGCGCGCTTCGGATGCCGCCCCGGCGAATGGCATTCCGCCGTCTCAGCAAAGGAGCGCGCCCGGACATGGCGCGGCGTTGCCGAGGGCGACGTGCGCGTCGTCTGCGGCGCCCGGTCGGCGCTCTTTCTACCCTTCGCCGATCTCGGCCTCATCGTCGTGGACGAGGAGCACGACTCCTCCTTCAAGCAGGACGACCGCGTCACCTATCAGGCCCGCGATATGGCCGTGGTCCGCGCCTCGCTCGGCAAAATCCCGATCGTGTTGAGTTCCGCGACGCCGTCGGTTGAAAGCGTCGTGAATGTGCGCCGCGGGCGCTATGCACATGCCGTTATTCCAGCTCGCTTCTCCGGGAACAGCCTTCCCGATGTGCAGGCGGTGGATCTGAAAGTGATACCGCCCGAGAAAGGGACGTGGATAAGCCCGCCCGTCGTCGAGGCTGTGAACAACGCTCTTGGCCGGGGCGAACAGGCGCTTCTCTTCCTCAACCGCCGTGGCTACGCGCCGCTCACCCTCTGCCGCGCCTGCGGTCATCGCTTCACCTGCCCGCAATGCACCGCCTATCTCGTCGAACATCGCCTGCGCGGGCGGCTGATCTGCCACCATTGCGGCTTCACGCTGCCGTTTCCCAAGACATGCCCGTCCTGCCACCGCGAAGGGATGCTGGCCGCTTCCGGCCCCGGCGTCGAGCGCGTGATGGAAGAAGCCGCGAACCGCTGGCCCGCCGCGCGCATGATCGTGCTGTCGAGCGATCTCGTCCCATCGACGTCGGCTTTGCGTGAACTCCTAAGCCGCATCACTGCAGGGGAGGCAGACATCATCGTCGGCACCCAGCTTGTCTCCAAGGGCCATAACTTTCCGAAGCTCTCCTTCGTCGGCGTTGTCGATGGCGACCTGAGCCTTGCAACGGCCGATCCGCGCGCGGGCGAGCGCACCTTCCAGCTCCTCCATCAGGTGACGGGCCGGGCAGGGCGCTTCGGCGCGCCGGGCAGCGGCCTGATCCAGACGCATTTCCCGGAGCATCCGGTGATGCGGGCGCTCGTCACCGGCGACCGCGAAGCCTTTTACGAAGCCGAGATCGCCATGCGCGAGGAGGCGGGGCTGCCGCCATTCGGCCGTCTCGCCGCGATCATCATTTCAGCGAAGACAAAGCCGGAAGCCGAGTCTTATGCGCGTGCGCTCGCTCTCGCTGCGCCGGAAGCGCGCCTGATCCAGGTCCTGGGGCCGGTTGAAGCGCCGCTTGCGATCATCCGCGCCCGCCATCGCCAGCGCCTGCTCGTGAAGGCCGCCCGCGAGGCGGATCTGCAGGGCTACCTCAAGGAATGGCTTTCGCGCGTCGATCCCCCGCGCGGCAGCCTCAACCTGCATGTGGATGTGGACCCCTACAGCTTCCTGTAGCTGGTGATGGCGCAAACGCCACAGGGAGGGCGGGTTCCGGCCGTAATTGGGAGAGTCCGGTAGTTTTCCAAAGCGAAAGCGGTGTGAAACTTGCGCGAAGCTTGACGGCTGTCATTTTAAATAATATGGAAAATATGCTGTTCAAGAACAGCAACCTTGGCTGTTTGCGCATCGAGCCCTCTAGCGACCCCCCTGTCAGCTAGAGGGTTCAACTTCTCCCGACGCTCTAAGGCGCGTTGAGCCCCTAAACAAGCGAATGGCAACCCGACGCCGGCTGCTCGTTTCACCGAATGAGACTGCGTGCTTATCGCACGCGCACCTCGCAGCATGTCGTCACCTTGACCCGCATCGCCGGTGAAGGCAAATATGCCCCGGCAGCCCGGAGGCTTCGTGAAGAGGCCGTCATTTTTTCCGGGAGAGAGCGTTTCGAGTGGGGGCGGGGGCGGAAATCATGAAGATGGCGGTGTTACAGCACGTCCCGTTCGAGGGGCCAGCCGCCATCGCGGATTGGGCGGCTGCACGCAGCATCGACGTCACGGTGCGACATCTTTATCGGGGTGATCCCTTGCCGGGGCTGTCGGAATTCGACATGCTAACCGTGATGGGCGGACCGATGAGCGCGAACGACGAGGCGGTCTTATCCTGGCTGGCGCCTGAGATCGCGCTTGTTCGGGATGCGATCGCGTCGCAAAAGATCGTGCTCGGCGTTTGCCTTGGAGCACAGATCATCGCGAAAGCGCTCGGCGCAAAGGTTTATGCGGGGACGCAAAAAGAGATCGGGTGGTTTCCGGTCCGCGCCGAATCCGCGCACGCGGTGTTCGCCGGGCTTCCGTCCGAGTTTATCGCGTTCCATTGGCACGGCGAGACATTCGATCTTCCGGCGAATGCGGAGCGGCTTGCATCGACGCCAGTGACGGCAAACCAGGCTTTTGCGGTTGGAAATAAGGTTCTCGGCCTGCAGTTCCACATGGAAGCCACGAAGGAAAGCGTCGACGCGCTGATCGAGAATGCGGCAGGCGAGATCGGCGATGGGCCGTTCCAGCAGAAGCCGGACGCCATTCGAGCCGGCCTCGGCCATTGCGCGGGCCTTCGGACGTATCTTGATAGCGTTCTCGACAAGCTGACGGGACTTGCAGGCAATTGATTTGATGAGGCGGAGATAGCGATGGCTCAGACACGAACACCCTCGAAGTTCTTCAAGGCTCTCGCGGCGGGCGCTCCGGCTCCGTTCGTGGAAAAGCCGGTGCGGCTTGAGCGCATGATCCATTTCGTCGCGCCCCAGGTCGAAAAAATCCGCGCCAAGATCCCCGAGCTGATCAAGCAGGTGGACGTGATCTGCGGAAATCTCGAAGACGCGATCCCGGTGCAGGACAAAGAGGCGGCGCGGCGTGGCTTCATCGAGATGGCCAGGCACAACGATTTCGGCAGCACCGGGCTTTGGACACGCATCAACGCGCTGAACAGCCCTTGGGTTCTCGATGACGTCGTGGAACTCGTTGGCGCGGTTGGCGACAAGCTCGATGTCATGATGATGCCGAAAGTGGAGGGGCCTTGGGACATCCACTATCTCGATCAGCTGCTTGCCCAGCTTGAAGCGAAGCACAGCATCAAGAAGCCCATCATGATTCATGCACTGCTCGAAACGGCCGAAGGCGTCAACAATGTCTCGGAGATCGCAGGGGCGAGCCCGCGCATGCACGGCATGAGCCTCGGCCCAGCCGATCTGGCGGCGAGCCGGGCCATGAAGACAACGCGCGTTGGTGGCGGCCATCCCTCCTATGGCGTGCTGACCGATGCGAAGCCCGGCGACACAGGGTCGCGCGCCTTCTACCAGCAGGATTTGTGGCACTATACCGTAGGCCGCATGGTGGATGCGTGCGCAACCAATGGCATCAAGCCTTTTTATGGCCCGTTCGGCGACTTCTCGGACCCCGCCGCCTGCGAATCGCAGTTCCGCAACGCCTTTCTCCAAGGCTGCGCGGGGGCGTGGACGCTGCATCCCTCGCAGATCGAGATCGCGCGCCTGGTTTTCACGCCCGACCCGGCGGAGGTAGCGTTCGCGAGGCGAATCCTGCAGGCGATGCCCGACGGCACCGGCGCCGTCATGGTGGATGGCAAGATGCAGGACGACGCCACTTGGAAGCAGGCCAAAGTCATGGTTGACTTGGCCGATATGGTCACGGCAAAGGATGGTCCTTCGGCGTGACGGTGGCGTCTGGCTGCAGCGGCTTCAGAGTTTGAAACCCATGCTTAACATGCGGAACAATGTTCAGAACGCCATGATGAGACAGCGGCTGGCCAGATATGCCATCGGGGAGGTCGTCAAGCATCGCTTTTTCCCGTTTCGCGGGATTATTTTCGACGTCGACCCCGAGTTCAGCAACACCGAGGAGTGGTGGCTCTCGATTCCGGAGGAGATCCGCCCTGCGAAAGACCAGCCCTTCTATCACCTGCTCGCGGAAAACGAGGATACGGAGTATGTGGCCTACGTCTCCGAGCAGAACCTGCTGCCGGACGACAGCGGCGAACCGCTCAGGCATCCGCAGTTGGGCGAGCTGTTCGACGAGCTTGAAAACGGCGGATATCGCTTCAGGGGCTTGAGCGCGAATTAACGCTCGGGTCTCGCCTCATCCTGTGCCTTCTCCCGCAAGGGGAGAAGGGACGGTGTTGCAGCGAGCACTCCCTGCTCCGCTCTCCCCTGGTGGGAAAGGTCGGAGGCTGTACGCGGCGGCCAACTAGACCTTGATGCCCGAATGCATCGCTGCGATGCCGCCCGATAGATTCCGGTATTGGACGCGCGAGAACCCGGCAATCTCCATCATGCGCGCAAAACGCCGCTGCTCGGGAAACCTCCGGATACTATCGACGAGATAGCGGTAGGGTTCGGCATCCCCGGCCACGACGCGGCCGAGCGCCGGAATCACTGCGTCCGAATAAGCGTGATAGATCGAATCCAACAGCGGCACTTCCACCGTCGAAAATTCGAGGCAAAGAAAGCGCCCGCCCGGCTTGAGCACGCGAAAAGCCTCATTCAGCGCGGACTGGATGCCCGGTACGTTCCGGATGCCGAAGGCGATGGTATAGAAATCCGCGGTGTTTTCCTTGTAGGGCAGGGACTCGGCGTTGGCCTGAACGAAGCGGACATGGCCGAGCGCGTGCTCATCGGCGAGCCTGCGCGCGCCTTCCTCCATCATCTCGCCGCTGATGTCGGTAACGATGGCCTTGGAGCCGGGGCCGGCCGCGCGCAGGAAGCGCCGCGTTATGTCGCCCGTGCCACCCGCAACGTCGATGAGCAGCGAGGCCGTGGAGCGCGACGGTGCGAGCCAGTTGATGGCCGCATCCTTCCAGATCCGGTGCACGCCCGCCGACATGAGGTCGTTCATGATATCGTAGCGGGTGGCCACGCGGCCGAAAACGGTATTGACGAAGCCCTGGAAACCGAGGCTCTCAATTTTGTGGTCGTAAGCTGTCATTCCGTTCGCTCCGGCGGCAAAGTGAGGTGTGAGTTGTGGCGTAGCGCGCTTCAATTGTAAACGCGGCATTGTGTTTTATGCGATTAAAGAGGATGCAACCTTTTATAACAGTTCCTGCTTCGATCAGTTTGGATTGTGATTTGTATCATACTTTAGTTACGTTTTGCCGGGCGGTTGCTGCGATGCGTCAAATATCATCTTGCAGAAACGACTGGATAGTGGAAAAAAAACCTGCTTAGGGCCGCGCTTTTCGCAGATGCGAAGCGTATGGGCATCACCCGCGACCAGGAATATAAGACGCTCCTGCACGTTCGTTCTGGCATGCCTTGATCAACCTCACCAACGCGACTTAATGTTAATCTTACGATCGCATGCTAAAGCTGCGCAGATGTTCGCAGCACGGTTACCTGGGTCGCTCATGAGCTTCAGGAGCTCCGCCGCCGTTGTCCCGCAAGGCGTTGCGTCGATCCCCGAAGGGCACGCAGGCGCACTGGCGTTGTCGGCTCTTGGTGTTGTCTACGGCGATATCGGGACAAGCCCGCTCTACACGCTGAAAGTCGTGCTGGGCGCGACTGGCGCCCAGGTTGCCGATCGCGCCATGGTGCTGGGCTCGCTCTCGCTTATTTTCTGGACGCTTATCATCGTCGCCGCAATCAAATATGTCGGCGTCGCCATGCAGGTCGACAATCATGGCGAAGGCGGAATCATGGCGCTTATGGCGCTGATCGGAGGGCGGAAAGGTCTCCGCGTCCGCAACCGCAAACGCTCGATCATCATCGCCGTCGGCTTATTCGGGGCAGCGCTTATTTACGGAGACGGGGTTATCACCCCGGCGATTTCGGTGCTGTCCGCCCTGGAAGGGCTTTCCATCATAACGACCAGCCTGGAGCACTATGTGGTGCCGGCGACAGTCTGTATCCTGGTTCTCCTGTTCCTCGTTCAGCCGCACGGCACCGCGGCCATTGGCAAGATGTTCGGGCCCATCATGGTGGTGTGGTTCGTCTCGCTGGGCGCTCTCGGCGTGTGGGGAATTATTCAAAACCCATCGGTTCTGGAGGCGGCAAACCCGGCTTACGGGCTTGAATATCTCTTTTCCGGCGGAATCACGTCCTTCATGGTGCTCGGCGCCGTTTTCTTATGCGTGACCGGCGCGGAGGCTCTCTACGCGGATATGGGCCATTTTGGCCGCCGTCCCATTCAGTTGGCGTGGACTTTTATCGTCTTCCCGTGCCTCGTGTTGAACTATGCGGGGCAGTCGGCGATCGTTCTGAACGGCGCTCCCATAGCGGAGAACACGTTCTACGCGCTCTGCCCGAAGCCTTTACTCATCTCGTTTGTCATCCTGGCGACGGCCGCCACGATCATCGCAAGCCAGGCGATCATCACAGGGGCATTCTCCATGACCCGGCAGGCCATCCAGCTCGGCTGGCTGCCTCGCCTTCGCATCACGCAGACCTCGGCGCTCGGTTACGGGCAGATCTACATCGGCGTGGTGAACTGGGTCATGATGGTCATAACCATTGGCCTGACACTCCTCTTCCGCAAGTCTGACGATCTTGCAGCAGCCTACGGCATCGCCGTGTCGGCCACGATGCTCATGACGTCGGTGCTGTTGTTTATGGCCATGGTGGAAAGATTGAATTGGGGTCTTCCCTTAAGCATCGCCGTAGCTGGAAGCTTCATGCTTGTCGATGCCGCGTTTCTCGTCGCCAACGCGGCCAAGATCGAGGAGGGCGGCTATATCCCGATCGCTCTTGCGATTGTCATCTTCTGCCTGATGTGGATCTGGCATTCCGGCAGGGACGCCATCCTGCAGGTTCTCAAGTCGAAGTACGTGCGAACGGACACGTTCCTGAAAGAGCTGGCTGAGAAAGGCGTGCCGCGAGTGCCAGGCACAGCGGTATTTTTGACACGGTCGAAAGAAGGCGTGCCGCCGGTCATGTCGTGGCACCTCAAGCACAACCGCTCCCTTCATGAGCGCGTCATGGTCATCAATGTTTCCATCGAACCCGTGCCCTTCGTTCGCCAGGAAGACCGGCTTCGCTTCTTCGCGGAAGGACCGAATTTCTGGCGGGCCACGGTGAATTACGGTTTCATGGAGCGGCCGGAAATCCCGCCGATCCTGGTGGAAGCAAAGGCTGCGGGCTGCGACATCAGCCTCGATGACATAACTTACTATGTCGGCCGCGAAACGGTTGTCTCCCGGGCGGACGGCAAAGGTCTACCGAAATGGGAGGAGCTTATTTTTGCGGCCATGGAGCGCAATGCTTCCCAGGTTACCGACTTCTTCCGGCTGCCGGTCGATCAGGTGGTCGAGATCGGCCGCCAGGTCGCGATCTGAACGTGCTTTGCATCGCCGCAGCGCTTTGACTGCGATGTTTTGTATCAATTCATGTGCTATTATCACTCCCGGCTTGAGCGGGGGCGTTGTTGCGTCGAAACATCAGCCGAACAGAGCTGACTGCATATCCGCCACATTCTGAGCCCAGTTTATGGAATTCGTTGATTGAGATTTGCCATGTCGCGTGCTCCACAACCCTATGATCTTGTGATTGCCGGCGCCAGCTTCGCTGGACTGGCCGCCGCGAAGACCGCGGCCATGCGCGGCTTGAAGGTTGCGGTCCTAGAGGCGAAGCCGTCAGCGGGACATGGCGTCAAAACCGCGGGAATCCTTTTCAACGAAGCCGCCGAGGAAGTCGACATCCCGCATGCCCTCACGAGGAGGGTCTACGGCGTCCGTCTTTACGCGCCCAATCTGAAGCATGTCGACCTCTTCGCGCCTGGCAGCTTCTTCCTGACCATAGAAACGGGGCGGCTCCTCAATTGGCTGGCTCAGGAGGCTATGCGGGCGGGGGCGCAGATCCTCTGGCGGACGCCGTTCGAGGGGGCGGAGCGGCGCGACGGCGTTTTCGTATTCTCGGGGGTCAATATTTCAGCGCGGCACATTCTTGGGGCCGACGGTGCAAGGTCTGCGGTCGCGAGGTGCTTCGGGCTTGGCCGGAACCAGCGTTTCCTCACTGCGATCGAGGTCGAGTATGACGGCCTGGAAAAGGCCGATCCGCGCTTTCTGCATTGCTTTTTCGATTCGGACCTCGCGCCCGGCTATCTAGGCTGGGTTGCGCCCGGGCCTTCGGTCTTCCACGCGGGGCTCGCGGCAGGTCCGGGCAGGCGTCCGCGTTTAGCGGGCATTTCTTCGCAAGACCGAGGCGGTTTTCGGCTTTGAGGGCGCACGCATCGTTGCCCGGCGTATGGGACGCATTCCTTGCGGCGGCCTTGTCAAGCCATGGGCCACCGAAGGCGTCACCCTCATCGGTGACGCTGCCGGGATGGTCTCGCCAGCGACAGGCGGCGGGATCGGCGCCGCGTTCCATTTCGGCCGGCGCGCCGCGCAGGTTCTCGCCGATCATCTCCTCCATTTGGGCCCGCCTCCTGAAGTCGCGCTTGCCAAGGAAATGCCCCGGTTCTGGCTCCAGCGCACGACGCGGCTCGCTCTCGATCTTGCGCCGCCCAATGCTCTCCTTTCAGCGATGCTGAGCACACCCCCCATGCGCTGGTTCGCCCAGCACGTTTATTTCCGTGAACGTGGAGGCAAAGGGCTCAGTTTCGCCGATTTTCAAGCCCGTCTTAACGGTCTGGAAAGGCCGCCAGTGCCACTGAACGGCGGCGCGCCGGGAAATCTTCCTTAGCCTGCCTGGATTGCGGTGTCGCTGACGTCGCTATGTCTTATTGCGGCATGTATCGCTGCGCCCTACGTGATATGCTCTTAACGCTTCCGCGAGACCGAAATTGGAGGACTTCATGCCGATGCATCGATTCCTGGAGTGGCATGCCAGTCAGTTCATGACAAAAAATGTTAAGACAGTCCCGCCCACCATGACGTTGCGGGAGCTTGGAGAACTGTTTGATCACAATGACTATAATTCCTTTCCTGTCGTCGATAACGGGGATCTCGTCGGTCTCGTAACGAAGCTCGACTTTCTGAAGGCGTTCCTTTTCGATACCGGCCATCTTGTTCCGCACTACAACGAAGTCATGACATTGACGGTAGCGAAGGTCATGACAAAGGACGTGGTTCACGCTGAGCCCGAAACGCCCTTGACCCGTGTGCTGGAACTGATGGTGAAGCTCAGAACGCGCGGCGTCCCCGTTCTGGATAAAGGTAAGCTTGTCGGTGTCGTATCCCGCACGGATCTGATGCATGCGCTGGCGACCGCCACGAAGGACGACGAGCCGCCACATTCCTGATCAGGGAACGAGAACGCCCGCACCGGTCAGGGCGCCTTCGCGGAGCGCCGCAAGCGCTCCGTTAGCGTCGGTCAAGGGAAAAAGCTGAACCGTCGTCTTGACCGGAACTTGCGGCGCGAGTGCAAGAAACTCCGCCGCATCCTTTCTCGTCAGGTTTGCGACAGATCGCACCACGCGCTCACCCCATAGGATGCTGTAGGGAAAGCACGGAATATCCGACATATGGATTCCGCCGCAAACGACGGCGCCGCCCTTCCTGACGGCCCTGAGAGCAGCGGGTACGAGCGCGCCCACGGGGGCGAAGATGATGGCAGAATCGAGATCGTCCGCCGGCCTTTCGTCAGAGCCGCCCGCCCAGCAGCATCCGAGCGACCGGGCGAAAGTTTGTGCGGTTTCGTCGCCGTCCCGCGTAAAGGCGTAAACGCGGCGGCCTTCCCAAAGCGCGACCTGCGCGACGATGTGTGCCGCTGCGCCAAAGCCGTAGATGCCAAGCTTCTTTCCCGACCCCGCTATCTTGAGCGAGCGATATCCTATGAGCCCGGCGCATAACAGGGGAGCAGCCTCCGCATCGCTATAAGCATCGGGGATCGGGAAACAAAAGGCCGCATCGGCGACCGCATAGTCTGCAAAGCCGCCGTCTCTTTGGTAGCCGGTGAACTCGGCATAATCGCAGAGGTTTTCCTCGTCATGGGTGCAGAAGGCGCAGTGGCCGCAGGTATGGCCCAGCCAGCCGACGCCCACGCGCTGGCCTACCTCGAAATCCTTGACACCCTCGCCAAGCGCGGCCACTTCCCCCACGATTTCATGGCCGGGAACGATCGCGTCGCGGCAGGGGGAAGATCGCCGTCGACGACATGCAGGTCGGTGCGGCAAACTGCGCAGGCCCGCACTTTCAACAAAAGCTCCCCTGGCCTGGGCCGCGGAATTTCGCGATTTTCCAGCTCCAGAGGCTGGCCCGGCGCTTTCAATACCATCGCTCTCATGGGAATATCCTCAGCCAGAGAAACAAGCCGGACATATCATCGAATATTGAATGGTAAGAGGTTGACTTCAATCAAGGTATTGTTCGCTGTGTTGGACAATTTAGGCGTGGGCCTCAGACTAAAGGAGCCGAGCCGTGACCATAGAGCCGCAAACCGGATATTCAGATTATCCAGTCACCCAGGAGGCCAGATTTCACCTCATCGGCGGAGGGATCGCTTCGCTTGCGGCGGCGGTCTTTCTGATCCGGGATGGAAAAATCGCGGGCCGGAACATCACCATATTCGGCGATCAGCCAAAGCCCGGCGGCAGCCTGGAGGGGGCTGGCTCGCCGGAAACCGGCTATGTCGCTCGCGGCGGCCGTGTGCTCGAGGCGCATTATGTCTGCACCTACGATCTGTTCTCGTCGATCCCCTCTCTCGACGGCTCGAGATCCGTTACCCAGGAAATCTTCGCCTGTAACGAGGCGTTGAAAACCTATTCGCACGCGCGCCTCGTCCGGGATGGCCGCAAGCTCGATTCGCCGGAGTTCGGGCTCACCGAAGGGCACCGCCTCGGCCTCATCGGCGTCGCGCTGAGCCCCGAGACCGTGCTCGGATCGAGCGCCATCGAGGACCACTTCGACAAGGCTTTCTTCAAGACGGATTTCTGGGCGATGTGGGCGACAACCTTCGCCTTCCAGCCCTGGCACAGCGCCGTCGAGATGAAGCGCTACCTCATGCGCTTCGTCCATATGATGCAGGGGTTGAACCGGCTCCAGGGCATCATGCGGACCACCTACAATCAGTACGACTCCATGGTGCGGCCGCTTGCAAAATGGCTCGATGCCAAGGGCGTCCGCTTCGTCTCGGGCATCGTCGTGTCCGACATCCGGTTCGAGCGCATCAAGGAGGCCCAGCGTCCGTCGGCGCTCATCATCGAGCGCGAGGGACGGACCGAAGAGGTGAACCTCACCGTGGACGATTATGTCATCGTGACGCTCGGCTCGATGGCGGATTCGGCGACCCTTGGAACTATGGATGCGCCCCCGCCGTACCAGCCGGAGAAAAAGGGCGCCGGCTGGCATCTTTGGGAGAAAATCGCGGTGGACAGGCCGGAATTCGGAAGGCCCTCGGCCTTCGACAGCCGTCCCGATCACTCGAAGTGGGTGTCGTTCACCGGCACGCTTCGCGATCCTACCTTCTTCCGCATCGTCAAGGACTTCACTGGCAACGTTCCGGGCGAAGGCGGGCTTGTCACCTTTGCCGATTCCGGCTGGCTTCTGTCGATCTGGCTTCCGCAGCAGCCGCATTTCCTCGGCCAGCCGGAGGATATCGATATCTTCTGGGGTTACGGCCTTTCGATTGACAACCCCGGCGACTTCGTGAAAAAGCCGATGGGAGCCTGCACCGGGCGCGAGATCATGATGGAGGTCCTGGGCCATCTCGGCGCACAGGATCAGGCGAGCGTCGTTCTGGAGAACGCGATCGTGCTTCCCGCGCATGATGCCGTATGTGATGAGCGAGTTCCTGACGCGCTCGCCCGGAGACCGCCCGCATGTCATTCCGAAAGGCTGGTGGAACCTGGCCTTTGCGGGCCAATTCTGCGAGTTGGCGGACGACACGGTGTTCACTGTCGAATATTCCGTCCGCTCAGCTCAGACGGCGGTTTATTCGCTCTTGCAACTCGATAAAGCCCCGCACGCCGTTTACAAGGGCCACCACAACCCGATCGTGCTTTATCGGGCTTTCATGTCGCTACAAAGCTAGGTCGGGATCGGCAACTGCTGTCGTGGCCGGGCTTGACCCGGCCATCCATTTGCGATCACGAGTTGCGTTTTCTGCGGCCGGGTGGCGCCCGAGCTTCGCGAGCTCGAAGCTGATATCTTTCGAACCACGGCATGGAAATGCCCGATCAGCCCTTATGGTCCTCCGGAGGATCGTCTTCGAGGGCGCGATAGGCAGCCCCTTCGAGATCCTCGAACTGACCGGATTTGAGCGCCCATATGAAACCGGCAAGCCCCAGGCCGCCAAGAAAGAGAGCGGCGGGGATGAGCCATGCAAGCGAGGTCATGCTCTCAACTCCAACTTCGCCGTCCGCAGCCGGATTGCGTTCAGCGTGACGAGGATCGACGATGTCGACATCGCAATTGCGGCCACGAGCGGCGTCACAAATCCTGCCATCGCAAGAGGCACGAAGACAAGATTATAGCCGAAGGCAACGGCGAAATTCTGGAAGGCCATCTTCCGCGTCTTGCGCGCCGTGGCCAGAAGCTCGACCACTGGCATGAGCTTCGCGCCCTGGAACACTGCATCCGAGGCTGTCTGGCTGATATCCGCGGCGGTGGAAGGCGAAACCGACGCGTGGGCGGCCGCAAGCGCGGGCGCATCGTTGAGCCCGTCGCCGACCATGAGAACGCGGCGGCCTTGCGCCTTCAGCGTTTCAAGCCGCTCGATCTTCTCATGCGGCTTCATGCCTGCGTACCACTCCTCGATGTGAACCTCTTTGGCGGCGGCTTCGACGGCTTCGCGACGATCACCGGAGTAGAGCGACACGCCGAACTGCGCACGGCGCAACGCGTCCACGGTCTCCGCCGCATCCTCGCGAAGCTTATCCTCGAAGCGAAAGGCCACCGGCTTCATTCCTGGCCGCAAAAACCAGAGCGAAGCCGATGCGGCCTGCTTTACATCGATGCCGCACCATGCCGCCGAACCAAGTCGCTCCTCGCCAGCGGCGGTGATGCGGCGCAGGCCAAAGCCCGGAACTTCTTCGACGCCGCTAACGGATGGCACCGAGCCGAACCGCTCCTTTGCCGCGTGTGCGACCGCCTGGGCATAGGGATGGCGGCTCGACGCCGCGAGCGCCGCAGCCGCGCTGAGCGCTTCGCTGTCGATGGCGTCTCCGTTCGCCAAGGACGGGATACCCGCAGTCAAGGTGCCGGTCTTGTCGAACACCGCCGTGTCCGTCTCGGCGAGCCGATCGAGGCCATCCGCCGCCTTGAGCAGAATGCCGCGGTCGAAAAGCCGGGCGGAAGCCGCCACCTGCACGGCCGGAACCGCCAAGGCCAGCGCGCAGGGGCAGGTGATGATGAGAACCGCGATGGCGATGGTCAGCGAAGCTTCCCAGCCCGCGCCCGCGATCATCCATCCGATAAAGGCTGCGGCTGCAAGAGTGTGCACGGCAGGCGCATAAAAACTCGCCGCGCGATCCGCAAGGCGGACATAACGCCCCCGCGCCTGTTCGGCGGTGGCCATCAGCCGGGCGATCTGCGCCAGAAGCGTGTCGGCTTCAGCGGCGCGGGCCTCCATCTCGACTGGTCCGCCCAGGTTCACCGAGCCTGCATAAACGCGCATCGTTCGGAGCAAGGTCGCGCGGCGCCGTTTCGCCGGTGATCAGGCTTTCGTCGATGGCGGTGGCTCCTTGCGCGATCACGCCATCGGCGGGGAAGCGCTCGCCTGCCGCGACGGCGATCCGCATTCCGGGCTCCACAAGCCTCGAAGGCAGCCGCTCAATCGACCCGTCGCTGGCGATGACATGCGCCCACTGCGCCTTCAGGCCCAGCAGGTTCTCCGCCGCCCCGCGCGCGCGGACGCGGACACGCTGGTCGAGATAGCGGCCGATGAGCAGAAAGAACAGCAGCGTGACGGAGGCGTCGAAATAGACCTGATCGGTGCCCTTGACCGTCTGGTACAGGCTCATCGTCGCCGACAGGAGGATCGCGAGCGAAATCGGCACGTCCATATTCAGGCGGCGGCGCTTCAGTGCCTGCCAGGCCGAACTGAAGAAAGGCTGTCCCGCATAAGCGATGGTCGGCAGGGCGATCACCGCCGAGAGCCAATGAAACAAGGCGTGGATGGGATCGTCGGCATTGGCGGAGCCGGACCAGACCGACACCGAAAGGAGCATGATATTGGCGGCGGCAAAGCCTGCTACAGCTAGGCGGCTCAGAATCTGCCGCCCCGCATTCTGGCCGCTATCGATGGCCTCGGGCGCAAGTTCGGCCGCCTTGAATCCAATCCGGCCAAGCGCGTCGACGAGCGGTGCTGCGTTCGCCTTTGCTTCCTCGAATACGACAGTTGCTCGGCGAGCCGAGAGGTTGGCTCGCGCCGAGGCCACGCCCGGCACCTCAATGAGCGCCTTCTCGACCTTCCGCATGCAACCGCCGCAGGTCATGTTCTCGACGGCGAGCGTTATGGTCTGGGAAGCGCCACCCTGCGACGCAGCCCTATCCCCCGGGAGAAACGTGGAGGGAGCGGCGGTGCGTTCTAACCCTAATGCGCCGGGCTGAGCCATAGCCTTTCCTTCACACGGTACGTTGCCGTTTCGCTACCCGGCCTGGCCTTCTCTGCCGTAAAGGCGAGAACCCAGCTTCCGGGCGTGATCTGGCCGAGCGCCGCTTCATAAATGCCGGCATCGACCTCTTTGAATGCGAGGCTGCGGTCGGCGTTGTCTGCGGCCGGGCGGCCGAGGTTTCCTGTAACGGCCAAACCTGCGACAGGGCCTCCTGCTTTATCGCTAATCGAGACGCGGAGGCGCCCGCCCTGAGCGATCTGCGATTGATGATTCCATTGAAGGGCGTTCTGGCTGCGCTCCTCGGCAAGGGTATTGTTGTAGCGCCGGCCCACTTCGTAGCTCGCGCCTCGTTCCTCGCCCGGGCCGGTGCTCAACGCGAAGTAGATGAAAGCGGCGTTAACGGTGCCGATGACCGCAAAGCTGCCAAGCAGGATAAGCAGGATGTGCTTGCCGGTGAGGCGCGTTTCCATCGCAGTAACGCTCATTGTCCGGGACCTCTGAAATTGCTGTCGCGTTTGGTTTCGGTTCCGTCTCCGTTATCGCGCAAAATGAACGTCATGGGGACCGACGTGGGAAGCGGTAGCGCCTTGTCGTGCGGAATCGTGACGTAGACTTTTACGGAGCGGATATCGTCGGGCTTAACCTCGAGAGGAGGATTGGTGCCTTCGATGCCAACGACGGAAATGCGCGGCTCAGGCACCCCCACAACGCTTAGCGCGAAGTTGCGTGTCTCCTGGCGCTTATTGAGGAGGCGAATTGTATAACCGTTGCGGATGCCGCCATCCTGCAACTGCACGAAAAGCGGGTTCCGGTCCGCAACGACGTTCATCTCGAGCACCGTCTTCCGCGAAAGACCGAACAGCATGATGCCGCTGACAAGCAGGAAGAGCCCGCCATAAAGCATCGTCCTCGGCCGGATCAGCCGGAACGGAGCGCGGCCGCCATGTTCCTCAGCCTGGAGATCGCGATAGGTATCGTAGGCGATCAGCTTTGTAGGGCGTTCGACCTTCTTCATGATCTCGTCGCAGGCGTCGATGCAGAGCGCGCACTGGATGCACTCGAGCTGCGGGCCGTTGCGGATATCGATGCCTGCGGGGCATACCGCCACGCATTGCGTGCAGTCGATGCAATCGCCGCGACCCTCCCAGGTTTCGCCTTTCTTGTGCGGCCCGCGCGGCTCGCCGCGAAATCCGCGGTAGGTGATAAGGAAGGAGTCCGCGTCGAACATTGCGCCCTGGATGCGCGGCCAGGGGCACATGTAGGTGCAAACCTGCTCGCGGGTGAGGCCGCCGAGGACGTAGGTGGTCGCCGTGAAAACGCCGAGAAAGACGTAGGCGACAGCGGGGGCCTCGAAGTGCCAGAATTCGGAGAGAAGCGTCGGCGCGTCCCGGAAGTAGAAGACGAGCGCCCCGCCCGTGAGCACGCCGATGAAGAGCCAGCTTAAATGAGTGCCGCCGAGGCGCCAAAGCTTGTTGAACGACCATGACGATTTGGCAAGTTTCATGCGCGCGTTGCGGTCGCCCTGCCAAATCCGCTCGACCCAGATCATCAGGTCCGTCCAGACGGTCTGCGGACAGGCATAGCCGCACCAGACGCGCCCGGCGAGCGCTGTCACGAGAAAGAGGGCGAGCGCGGAAAGGATCAGGATGCCGGTGACGTAATAGAATTCCTGCGCCCAGATTTCGAGGCCGAAGAAGTAGAGGCGCTGATGCGCGAAATCGAGAAGCACCGCCTGATCTGGAAGGCCCGGCCCCCGGTTCCAACGGACCCACGGCAGCCCATAATAGATGCCGAGCGTCACGATCATGATGATCCATTTGATGCGGCGAAACTTGCCGTGGACCAGCTTCGGATAGATAGGCTCGCGCGGCGCATAAAGAGAATGTTGTTCTTTCGCGTTGACCGGTTTTGCGTCGAGGCGCTGAATGCCGGGCGCGGCTTCCTGGCCGAGCGAAGCGGCGGCTGGCATTTCGTTCATGGCATACTCCAGGGCCAAGGCACGGGCATAGAAGGCGTCGCAGCAGCTCATGGGCTTGCCCTATTCGCGTTTTGCTCGCTCTCCCGAACGAGGAGATTGTAGCGAAAGGAGCGGCGGAGCGTCATTGCGAATTCTTCGCGTCTCCTATGCCGTTCCCTTCGCGATTTCAATCTACTGCCCGCCTCCCAGCGAATGCACATAGATGGCGAGCTTCTTGATAGTTGCGGGATCGAGGCGGTCGACCCAGGCCGGCATCACGCCGCCATGTCCGGTCTCGATCTGATGCTTGATGGCGTCCTTCGTCCCGCCATAGAGCCATATGTTGTCGGTCAGGTTGGGCGCGCCAAATTCCTGATTGCCTTTGCCGTCCTCGCCATGACACGCGAGGCAGCCGCCGTCGCCGTGGAAGATCGCGTTCCCGCGAGTTGCAGCAGCATCGTCATGCGGCAGCTTGGAGAGCGAAAGCACGTATTCCGCTGCGTCATTGATCTGTTCCGGAGTCAGGAGGCTGTCCTGCCCGAACTTCGGCATCTGGGAGAGGTGAGCCTTATCGTTGCCGCTGCGGACGCCGTACATGATCGTCTGCTGGATTTGGTCCAAGGTGCCGCCCCAGAGCCACTTATCGTCGTTGAGGTTTGGGTAACCCGGAGCCCCTTGCGCGCCGCGGCCATGGCAGGCTGTGCAGTTGTTCATGAAGGCCGCCTTGCCGCCGGCGAGCGCAAAGTTCAGAAGGTCCGGGTTCGACTTTATATCGGCGAGGCTTGCCTTGGTGATGGTGTCGTTGATGTTGGCTTGTCCGGCGCGCACGTCATCCAGGTTCGCGGCTACTCTCGCGCGCTCGCTGTAACCGAGGACGCCCTTTGTGTAGTCCGAGACCATGGGCCATGTTGGGTAAAAGATCCAGTATACCACCGCCCAGGCGATGCAGGCATAAAACACCCAGAGCCACCAACGCGGCAGCGGAGTGTTCAACTCCTTGATGCCGTCCCACTCGTGGCCGGTGGTTTCGACGCCGCTATGGGTGTCGATGTCGATTTTATCGGCCATTGCTGCCTCCGGAATTGTTATCGTCTTTTTCCAACGGAATGCGGCTGGCTTCCTCGAACCCCTTTTGGTTGCCAGGCCAGAACACGAAGAGCAGCACCGCGATGAACAGCCCGATGAAGACGAACAGGCCGATCAACGCGGAGGCAGCTTGCACAGATTCATACGTCATGGCGGTCCTCAGCGCAGGTTGGGGCCGGTGGCGTCGTATTTCGCGAAGTCGACCAGTGTGCCGAGCATCTGCAGATAGGCGATGACCGCATCAAGCTCGGTCGGGTCGCCGGGCTTGCCGTCGAATTTGCGAACGACCGCTTTGGGATAGCGCTGCGTCACGGCCGCCGCGCCCTCGCTGTCGGGGTCCGTTTGCGCGACAAGATCAGCTTTCGCATTTTTGACGTCGTCATCCGTATAGGGGACGCCGACGATGCGCAGCGTTTCCATGCGTTCAGCGATATTGCCATAGTCAAGCTTGCGCTGGCCGAGGAACGGGTATCCCGGCATGATACTTTCCGGCACGATCGAGCGCGGGGCCGTCAAATGCGCGGCGTGCCATTCGTCGGAGTATTTGCCGCCGACCCGGGCCAGATCCGGCCCGGTCCGCTTCGATCCCCATTGGAAGGGATGATCGTACATGCTCTCGGCGGCAAGGCTGTAGTGCCCGTAGCGTTCCACCTCATCCTTGAGGGTGCGGATCATCTGGCTGTGACAGAGATAGCAGCCCTCACGGATATAGATGTCCCGGCCCGATAGCTCGAGGGGCGAGTAGGGCCGCATCCCGTCCACCTTCTCGATGGTCGACTTCAGGTAGAACAGCGGCGTGATCTCGACGAGGCCGCCGATGGCGACCACGAAGAGGATTCCGAGAAGCAGGACGAGGGAGTACTTCTCAAAGGGTGCATGGCTGAGTTTCATGATCGCCTCCTACTCGGCCGGAAGAGCTTGCGGGCCGCGCAATTCGGGCGCTGCCGCGATGGCGGGTTGGTCTGCAGATCCGACGGACTCATCGCCCCGGATCGTGCGCCACACGTTGTAGGCCATGAGCAGGCCGCCTGTCAGATACAGCACCCCGCCGATAGCGCGGATGATGTAGTAGGGATGCATGGCCTCCACGCTCTCCACGAAGGAGTATTCGAGCACGCCATTGGCGTCGGTCGCCCTCCACATCAGGCCCTGCATGATGCCGGAAACCCACATCGCGGTGATGTAAAGGAGGATGCCGATCGTCGCGACCCAGAAATGCCACTCGACAAGGCGTTGCGAATAGAGCCCGCGGCGCTTCCAAAGCCAGGGAACGAGGCAGTAGATCGCGCCGAACGACACCATGCCAACCCATCCCAGCGCGCCGGAATGAACGTGGCCGATGGTCCAGTCAGTATAGTGCGAGAGCGAGTTGACAGCGCGCACGGCCATCAGCGGACCTTCGAAGGTAGACATCCCGTAGAAGGCGACGGAGACGATCAGGAAGCGGATCACCGGATCGGTGCGCAGCTTGTCCCAGGCTCCGGACAGCGTCATCAGGCCGTTGATCATTCCGCCCCAGGACGGCATCCACAGCATGATCGAGAAGGTCATGCCGAGCATCTGAGCCCAGTCAGGCAGCGCGGTATAGTGGAGGTGATGCGGCCCTGCCCAGATGTAAAGGAAGATCAGCGACCAGAAGTGAACGATGGACAGCTTATAGGAATAGATCGGCCGCTCGGCGCGCTTCGGCACGAAGTAATACATGATGCCAAGGAAGCCCGCCGTCAAAAAGAAGCCCACGGCGTTGTGGCCATACCACCACTGGGTCATGGCGTCCTGCACGCCGGAGAAGGCGCTATAGCTCTTCGTGCCCAGGAATGAGACCGGCACCGCCAGATTGTTCACGATGTGCAGCATCGCGACTGTGACGATGAAGGCGAGGTAGAACCAGTTCGCGACGTAGATGTGCGGTTCTTTGCGCCGCCAGAGAGTGCCGAGGAAGACGAGGAGATAGGCGACCCAGACGATGGTCAGCCAGAGGTCGTTATACCACTCAGGCTCCGCATACTCGCGGGACTGCGTGACGCCCATCACATAGCCCGATGCCGCCATGATGAGGAAAAGCTGATAGCCCCAGAACACGAACCAGGGCAGCCAGCGGCCCCACAGCCGGGCTTTCGAGGTGCGTTGCACGACATATAAAGAAGTGGCGAGGAGCGCGTTGCCTCCAAAGGCAAAGACGACCGCTGACGTGTGAACGGGGCGCAACCGGCCGAAATTGGTCCATGGGAGATTGAGGTTCAGCGCTGGGAAGGCCAGCTGCCAGGCGATCAGATCGCCGACGAGAAATCCGACGACGCCCCAGCACACCGTGGCAATCGTCGCCGCCTTGACCACGTTGTCGGCGTAGAACCCCGGCGCAACACCAGCGGTGCTGCTGAAGGCCTTCCGCGACAGGAAGGTGGCGGCTGCAATGGCGAACAAAGCGAAAATGCTGGCATGGAATGACATGACCGGATCGGTCGCTTCGAGGGCGATGAAAGCCCCAAGCGCCAGGCCGGCAATAGCAATAATGAGCGCGCCCCAATCGAAAAGAGCAGCGCCGCTCCCTTTCGTGCTCGCAACTTCCATAATGATCTCCCGTGAATCCCGGCGCAGCCGAGGCTTATGCGTGCGATCCGCGGGGAGAGACATGCGCCCACAACCACACAGTGGCTTTGATATCCATCAAATCATGAACGTGGAAGTTTTTCGGTGCCGCGCATTTCGCCGCAGCCTAAGGTTCTGACTTTGTTGTTTCTCGTGAACAAAAACGAGCAGCGAAGCTTGTTGATCTTGATCAAGGCATACGAATGGCTGATGCGCATGCTGTGCATCAGGGGATTTGGATGCGAACCCAGAGTGGATGAGACGGTAAATCAACATTTCGGCGCCCATGCCCGCCATAGGCCGCAGCCTTTGGTGGAGGCGTTTCTCACGCTCCTGGAGCGGGACCAGATGCGCCTCATGCGGCTATGCGCCGCGCTCGAAAAAATTGCCGACGGTCTTCCCGGCTCTGGCCATCAGGTCAGAACCGGAAAAGTCCTGTCCTTTTTGGACAAGGCCTTCGCGAGGCACGCCTTCCTGAACGAGAAGTGCCTTTTTCCGCTTATCCGGAGCCTCGAGGAGAAGAACGAACACATCGAGCTGATGCTGCGCGAGCTTGAGTTCGAGCATTCGGCTGATCGGGGGCTTATTGTCGAAATCCTCTCCGCCTATATGGGCCGCAACTCGCGGAATGCCGGGCTGGAGGCTTTGGGCTATCTGCTTCGCTCGTTCTTTGAGAATTACCGGCGGCATTCTGCGTGGGAGCGGATCACGCTTTATCCGATTGTCCGCAAGCACCTTGCCGGTGGCACGCCGCGGAAGCAGCATGACGCGCTGCTTCGCGCCTCCATGGGAGCGAGCGTCTCGGACGCGATCCTAAAAACAGCGGCTCTTTGCTGAGCAGCCGGGTTAGCACCTATAGCTGTCGACATTTAACGGCGCTCAATCCGAGTTCGGCCTCAAGCACATCGAAGTCCCGATCCGCATGCAGCAGCGGAAGCTCATGCACAATGCAGTATGTACCAATGATCATGTCTATGGTTTTGCGTGGCGTGATCCCCTTTGACCGCAATGCGCGATAGTTTTGCGCCGCTTGCATGGCGATCTCTCGTCCCCCAAGGTTCCGGATCTCGATCGCCTCGAATAGCTCCAGCGCAATGCGGTAGTCCTTTTCCCGCCGGAAACCTTGAAGGACCTCGGTGAGGATGAGATCGCCCGCCAGGATGAGTTGCTGGCCCAAAAGCGTGTCCAGCGTGTCGGTCTCCGGTGAGCTCCGGCCGTTAAAATAATCAATCCAGACGGAGCTATCGGCCAGGATCACGGTCGGCCCGCATGGCTTCGAGATCGCCTTCCCATGGGAGCTTGCCGCGATAGTTTCGGATCGCTTCCTGCGACTTGAGGCGCACGAGAAGGCGCAGCGCCTCTTCGACGGTTTCGCGTTTTGTCGTGAGGCCGGAGAGGCTCATTGCCTTGCCGATCAACTCGTCGTCAATTTCGATGTTGGTGCGCATATCCCGCCCATGTGTATAAAAAAACGAATATATACACATTACGGCGGGCTACAAGCATCATTTGCTGAGCGCCGCCAACTCCTCGTCGAAGCCTTTCAGATACCCGATCCAGGTCTGATGCCCTGATTTTTCGGCGAACGGCGCCACGATCGCTCGTCCACGCTCGAACATGCGCCGCGCCTCAGCCTTGTCCCCAAGACGCGCATAAAGCTGACCGAGTTTGCCGTGGCTCGCAGCCAAGTCTGCCTGCCATCCCGCATTGCCGGGATCGGCCTTGGCGAGGCGCTCGGTGATGGCGAGGCTGTCGCGATAGGCTTTCAGCGCCTCGGGCAGGTTGCCCTGGGCCACGAGCACATCGCCCACCTTGTTATAGGCGACCGAGAGATCGCGCTGCCATCCCGCATTGCCGGGATCGGCCTTGGCGAGGCGCTCGATGATGGCGAGGCTGTCGCGATAGGCTTTCAGCGCCTCGGGCAGGTTGCCCTGGGCCACCAGCACATCGCCCACCTTGTTATAGGAGACCGAGAGATCGCGCTGCCATCCGGCATTGCCGGGATCGGCCTTGGCGAGGCGCTCTGTGATGGCGAGGCTGTCGCGATAGGCTTTCAGCGCCTCGGGCAGGTTGCCCTGGGCCACCAGCACATCGCCCACCTTGTCATAGGAGACCGAGAGATCGCGCTGCCATCCGGCATTGCCGGGATCGGCCTTGGCGAGGCGCTCGGCGATGGCGAGGCTGTCGCGATAGGCTTTCAGCGCCTCGGGCAGGTTGCCCTGGGCCACCAGCACATCGCCCACCTTGTTATAGGAGACCGAGAGATCGCGCTGCCATCCGGCATTGCCGGGATCGGCCTTGGCGAGGCGCTCGGCGATGGCGAGGCTGTCGCGATAGGCTTTCAGCGCCTCGGGCAGGTTGCCCTGGGCCACGAGCACATCGCCCACCTTGTCATAGGAGACCGAGAGATCGCGCTGCCATCCCGCATTGCCGGGATCGGCCTTGGCGAGGCGCTCGGCGATGGCGAGGCTGTCGCGATAGGCTTTCAGCGCCTCGGGCAGGTTGCCCTGGGCCACGAGCACATCGCCCACCTTGTTATAGGAGACCGAGAGATCGCGCTGCCATCCCGCATTGCCGGGATCGGCCTTGGCGAGGCGCTCTCTGATGGCGAGGCTGTCGCGATAGGCTTTCAGCGCCTCGGGCAGGTTGCCCTGGGCCACCAGCACATCGCCCACCTTGTCATAGGAGACCGAGAGATCGCGCTGCCATCCGGCATTGCCGGGATCGGCCTTGGCGAGGCGCTCTCTGATGGCGAGGCTGTCGCGATAGGCTTTCAGCGCCTCGGGCAGGTTGCCCTGGGCCACAAGCACATCGCCCACCTTGTCATAGGAGACCGAGAGATCGCGCTGCCATCCCGCATTGCCGGGATCGGCCTTGGCGAGGCGCTCGGCGATGGCGAGGCTGTCGCGATAGGCTTTCAGCGCCTCGGGCAGGTCGCCCTGGGCCACAAGCACATCGCCCACCTTGTCATAGGAGACCGAGAGATCGCGCTGCCATCCCGCATTGCCGGGATCGGCCTTGGCGAGGCGCTCTCTGATGGCGAGGCTGTCGCGATAGGCTTTCAGCGCCTCGGGCAGGTTGCCCTGGGCCACGAGCACATCGCCCACCTTGTTATAGGAGACCGAGAGATCGCGCTGCCATCCGGCATTGCCGGGATCGGCCTTGGCGAGGCGCTCGGCGATGGCGAGGCTGTCGCGATAGGCTTTCAGCGCCTCGGGCAGGTTGCCCTGGGCCACAAGCACATCGCCCACCTTGTCATAGGAGACCGAGAGATCGCGCTGCCATCCCGCATTGCCGGGATCGGCCTTGGCGAGGCGCTCCACATCCGAAGATGCCTCTCGGTATGGCTTTCAGAGCATTCGGCAGGTCGCCTCGCGCGACATAAATGTCGCCAAGGCCGAACCTTGCCCAGTAAAGCTCAAAGTCATCCTGGCCTTTGACGCCCGCACCAAGCACTGCGTTATAGGCGCGTGCGGCCTCGGCGAGATTGCCAGCCTCTCGCTCCATATATGCATGCCAAAGCATGCCGTTGATGTTGGCCGGGTCGAGCTTTGCGGCTTTGGCGTAATTCTCGCGCGCCTTCTTCGGATCGGCCAGACCGGCCGTGGCGGCGATTCCCCGATAGCGCTCGGCCGCCTTTTTTATCCTGGCGAGCCCCGCGGCTTCGTCGTCCTGCGCTGCTTCAAGCTGGAGCCGCTCCGCCTCTTCGGGCTTGCCTTGGTTGATCAATCGGACCGTTTCGGCGTCGCGTGGGTCGGTCGCAGCGCCTTTCTGATAGGCTTCCATCGCCTTGATGCATGCTTCCAAGGCGTTCTGCGGCCCTGTTGCACTCTGGCCCGCAGGCAAGCGGCTCGCGCATTTTGCCGCCGTGTCGGTGATGACAAGGCTCTGCTGTTGCGAAATATCGGCAAATCGTTGCGAGCGATAGGCGAAATAGCCTCCTACGCCTGCAAGAATCACGACGCTGGCGGCGATGGCGTTGCGGATACGTGCCTGCCGTTTGCGCTCGCGTTCGGCGCGGCGGAACACCTCGTCCGGGGGCACGCCGATCAGCGCGGCAACAACTTTCGCGAGCGCCAATTCACGTCCGTCGCCCACACCTTCCTCGCGCACATCCGCCGCAATGGTCGTGGCCGCGGGGCGGTCCGTAATCTGCCCCTCGGCATCGAGTTCGAATTTCAGCGCGGGCGGGAAGCACTCCTGCTCTCCGCCGTTGGGCTTGCCAGAGAGGATCACGGGCACGATCCGCCGGTCTGGGCAGCGATGCTTGAAGAGGCGCACTTCCTCATTGACGGCGGCGCTCTTCGCCGAGGCGGGGGAGCACAGCACGATGAGCGCGGCGGACGCGTGGAGCGCGGCGATGGTCTGATCGGTCAAGGTCAGGCCCGCGCTGAAATCGTTGCGGTCGCGGAAGATGGGGCGGAGCTGCTTCGGAACCGGGCCAAGCGCGGTCTCGCGGCCCGTCATCCCGCGCAGAGGGAAGCTCTCAAGCCGCGAATGCAGCCACTTCGCCAAAGGGGTGTCGGCATGGCTGTAAGAGAGAAAGGCGCGATATTTGAAATCGATTGGATTTTTCATTGGTGCCCGCAATCGCATAAGAAACGGGGGTATTTACGACAAATCTAATAAATTAAGCAAACGCCGTCATCGCCGAGGGATTGCCGCCCCAGCCACTCGAAAGCCCGGCGCGTTCACCTCGGCGCGACTCCATCGCCAGCGTAAGACGCGCCACGCCTCCATAGTCACGTTGTAGCTCCGATTACGCGTTAACCCGTGTTGGTTAATGGAGGCGCCCAAGGATTTATTTCCGGTCTGAGTGTGCTTAACAAGCCGTTTACCCGCGCTTCGCCGCGCCTAGGAGCGGACGTAGACAAGCTGCTCTAACCCCTTGAAAAATCTAAGTGTTCTATCTTCGATGCACCCCATTAAATAGAATTTAATGCGGGAATTTTTCCATTTACTGGGACGCGCAAAAGTCCGTTAAATATAAATTTGGGCCAGCTCTTAACCATGTCCACGCCCCTCGCGGCTGCGGCGGCGCATGCACCCCATGGTATTTTCCGTTTTAAAACAATGACTTATTGCAATTAACCTCTCGGCAAGGCGCTTTTTATTAAAATCTAAGCTCAAGCAAAGCACCAAAGCGCAAGATGGTCCAACGAAGATCCGGTTTCCAAAATGCCTGCAAAAAGCCGGTTCCGCGATGGCAGAAAGGGCGGCTTCGCTCGGGGTCACTTTCCGAGCGTCATCAGGCTCGCATTGCCGCCCGCGGCTGCGGTGTTCGTGGAGACCGTTCTCTCCTTCACGAGCATGTTGAGGCTGTATTCGGGGTTTCCGGACAGGACCGGAATGATCGGGACTCGGCATCTCGCCAAGGTCCGCGCAATTTCCCGCCCCCT
The DNA here is from genome assembly GCA_963829495.1 of uncultured Alphaproteobacteria bacterium. Taxonomy (GTDB): domain Bacteria; phylum Pseudomonadota; class Alphaproteobacteria; order Rhizobiales; family Rhodomicrobiaceae; genus Rhodomicrobium. The sequence continues at coordinate 250,459 of CAWHIT010000004.1, read as the reverse complement.
TGCCTCATCGCTAACGAGCACGGCATCGAAACTGGACGCCTCCCAGGCGGCCGCGCTTGCAATGTGGCCGCGCAGGTTCTTGGGAAGGCGCTCGAGCAGGCGCTTCGCTGCCTCATTGTCATGCAGCAGAAAGCGGTTGCCGGTGGCGAGTGCGGCCCCGAACTGGTGCAACGCGCCGGAGATCGAGTTTGCGATGCCAAGCACGGCCCCGCGAGGAAGAAAGCGCAGCCGGTTGTCTTCTCCGACCGGCCCTTGCAGCGTCATCTCAACCGCCAGGGGGACTCTTTGCGGTAGCGTTCGAAGGCAGCGGCAAGCCGCTTGCGTTCGGCTTCGTTTAAGAGGCCGCTGGTCGTTGCCCTCGATCCATATTGTAAGCGCGGACAGAGGTTCGAGCTTTTTCTCGTCCCGAACGCCCTCAAGCCGGGCAGGCGGCCCATCCCGAAGCAGGCGATGGATATAGAGAGGTCCGCCCGCCTTCGGCCCGGTTCCCGAAAGCCCTTCGCCGCCGAAGGGCTGAACGCCGACCACTGCGCCGATCATGTTGCGGTTGACATAGATGTTTCCGGCGCGGGCGCGAGTCACAATGAAATCAATGGTTTCGTCGATGCGCGAGTGGATGCCGAGCGTTAGGCCGTAGCCGGTGGCGTTGATGTCGCCGATAAGCTGGGCAAGATCGTCGCGCCGGAACCGGATCACGTGCAGGATCGGGCCGAAAACCTCGTGGGTCAGCTCGCTGATCGAGTCGATCCGAAGCAGTGTAGGGGCGACGAAAGTGCCGCCTGCGAACGGAGCCGGAAGGGGGGCCTGAAACAGGATGCGGCTGCGTTTGGACTCGATATAGGAGTTGAGGGTGGTCTGCGCCCCCGCATCGATCACCGGCCCGACATCGGTTTCCAGCCTCGCCGGATCGCCAACGCTCAGTTCCGCCATCGCGCCTTTCAGCATCTCAAGCACGCGATCGGCGATGGTGTCCTGAAGGCAAAGCACGCGAAGCGCCGAGCAGCGCTGCCCCGCCGAGTTCGAAAGAGGAAGCCAGCACGTCGGCCACCACCTGCTCGGGGAGCGCGGACGAGTCTACGATCATCGCGTTCTGTCCGCCGGTCTCTGCGATGAGCGGGACGTTGCCTCGCTCCGCAAGCGTGCCCTGGATCGAGCGCGCCACCTCGGTCGAACCCGTAAAGACAACGGCCTGCGTTCGCGTGTCGGCGACGAGCGCAGCCCCGATCACAGAGCCCCGCCCTGGAACGAGTTGGAGAACGTCGCGTGGGATGCCAGCCTGATGAAGCAGCCGGACCGCCTCCGCCGCAATCAGGGGCGTCTGCTCGGCGGGTTTCGCCAGAACCGGGTTCCCCGCCGCGAGAGCCGCCACGATCTGCCCTGTGAAAATCGCGAGGGGAAAATTCCAGGGGCTGATGCAGACCGTTGGCCCGAGCGGCTTGTGCGGTTCGCCGAGCTCGCTTCGAGCCTGAGCCGCGTAGTAGCGGCAATAATCGACAGCTTCGCGCACTTCCGAGATGGCGTTCGGCATGGATTTGCCCGCCTCGCGGATGAGAAGCGCGCTCAGCCGCTCCATGGACTGTTCCATGAGGTCGCCGCCGCGTTCGAGGATCGCGGCCCGCTCGCTCGGCCTTCGTCTCAGCCCAGCGCTGCGCGGCGGAAGCGGCCGACGCCATCGCCGCTTCGACATCCTTCTCGGTTGCCGCGGTCGCATGGCCGACGAGGTCCGCATGACTGGCCGGATTTTGGATTGCCTTGGCGGTCTGTCCTGCGGCGGCGGGGGTTGCGAGGATGGGCTCGGCATCATGAGAAGCGCTCGTGCTATCCGTGACGGCGCGCTCGAGTTCTGCGCGCGGGGCGGCATCGGAGAGATCGAGCCCCTTTGAATTCTGCCGCTCCGGCGCGAACAGGTCTCGCGGAAGGGCAATCAGCGGATGCGGCGCGCCACCAAGCCGCGCCGCCTCCGCGACAGGATCGGCGATCAACTCCTCGATCGGGATCTTTTCATCCACGAGCTGATGGACAAACGAGGTATTGGCCCCGTTCTCCAAGAGCCGCCGGACGAGATAGGCGAGCAGCGTCTCGTGCGTCCCCACCGGCGCATAAATGCGGCAGGGCCGGTTGAGGTTCTTCTCCCCGATCACGCGGCTGTAAAGCGTCTCGCCCATGCCGTGCAGGCACTGGAATTCGTAATCGCCAATCTTGAAATTCGGCCCGGCCATATGATAGATCGCCGCGAGCGTGTGGGCGTTGTGCGTTGCGAACTGGGGGAAGATGACGTCGCGGCGCGCCAGCAGGCGCTTGGCGCAGGCGAGATAGCAGACGTCGGTGTAGGATTTTTGCGTGTAAACCGGATAGCCGCTCAGGCCATCGACCTGGGCGCGCTTGATTTCGCTGTCCCAGTAGGCGCCCTTGACGAGGCGCACCATGAGACGGCGTTTGGTTCGTTCGGCGAGATCGATGAGGTAGTCGATCACAAACGGCGCGCGCTTTTGATACGCCTGCACGACAAAGCCGAGCCCTTGCCAGCGGCCGAGCGCGCTATCGTTCGCGAGCGTTTCAAATAGATCGAGCGACGGCTCCAGCCTGTCGGCCTCTTCCGCGTCGATGTTGAAGCCGATGTTTTGTTGGATAGCCGAGAGCGCGAGCTTCCGCAGCCTTGGATAAAGCTCGCTCTTCACACGATCCATCTGTGTATAGCTGTAGCGCGGATGCAGCGCCGACAGCTTGACCGAAATTCCTCCGGCTTCGTAAATGCTGGGCTCGCTGCTGGCAATGCCGACAGCTTCGATTGCCCGCTCGTAAGCCTCCACGTAATTGGCGGCGTCATCTTCGGTAAGCGCAGCCTCGCCGAGCATATCGAAGGAATAGAGAAAACCGCGCTCCTCCAAGGGGCGGGCATGCTCAAGCGCTTCCTCGATGGTTTTGCCCGTTACAAACTGCTTGCCGAGAAGCCGCATACCGAGATCCATGGCCTTTCGGATGACGGGCTCGCCGCCGCGAGCCAGAACGCGGCCGAGGGAAGCGGCCATGCCATGCTCGCTGCTCGTCGCGACGAGCTTGCCGGTGATCAGCAACCCCCAGGCGGAGGCATTCACGAACCAGGACGGGCTTGCGCCGACGTGCGCACCCCAGTCGCCGTGGCTGAGCTTGTCGCGAATGAGAGCGTCGCGCGTCTCGTTGTCGGGGATGCGAAGGAGCGACTCAGCGAGGCACATCAGCGCCACGCCCTCGCGCGTCGACAGGGAGAACTCCTTCATGAGCGCTTCGACCCCGAAGGTGTGGCCGCGTTCGGCGCGCAGTTCCGACACCAGCCGATAGGCGAGGCTCTCAACTTTGGCCGATAAGGCCGGATCCAGCCGCGCTTCTTCGATCAGTGGCGGCACGCAGACCGGCTCGGGCTCGCGATAGGCTGACCTGATCGCGCCCCGCCTTCGCCCGGCTTCATCCTTCCCCTGGTCGGGCGTCGGCAAAACATCTATTGGCTTCGCATCCATTCGTGAGGCCCTCGCGCTGAGCTTGCCGCTGAAAGCGGTGGAAAAGCTTGATCACCACCTTGGATATCGGTCCCGCTCTGGCGCGTCACAAGACAATTTCCCTTGCGTTGGTGGCTTATAGATTTACAATGACTGGCCGGTCAGTCATTTTTGTGGTGGAAGGATGTCGAAGCTGGCAACGAAGGTGCAAGCCGCCCCCAGAAAGGGTCCAGCGGAGTCTGCCGAAAGAAAGCGGCCGACCCCGGACGAGCGCCGCGCGGCAATCCTCGCCGCCGCCCTCGACGTGTTTTCCGAGAACGGCTTTGCCGCCGCCAGACTCGACGATGTCGCGCAGAAAGCCGGTGTCGCGAAAGGCACCCTGTATTTATATTTTCCGGACAAAGAAGCGCTGTTCGAGGCTCTGCTCCAAGGACTTGTAAGCCCCGTTCTGCAGCGATTCCAGGCTCTTTCGGCGGATCAAGCGCTGCCTCCAAGCGCCGTGCTGGAGCGCATCCTTGCTGTGTTTCGAGACGAAGTCATTGGAACGAACCGGGAGCGCCTGCTTCGGCTGATCATCACCGAAGGACCGCGCTTTCCGAGGATCGCCGAATTCTATCATCGGGAAGTCATCGGCAAAGGCCGCGAAATTATCCGCTCTCTCGCGACCCGCGGCTACGAACGCGGCGAGCTTCCCTCCGACGCGTTGGTCCGGTTTCCGCAGCTGTTTTTCGCGCCGCTTCTGACCGCCGTGATCTGGAGGTCGTTGTTCTCGCGGTTCGACCCCCTCGATGTGAACGCCATGATTGAATGCCATCGCAGGCTGATGCTCGGCCTGAAGGATGAGGAGAACTCCCAAATGAAACGTCCCCCGAAAGCGGTCCTCATCGCCCTTCTCGTCGCAGGCGGATTGGGCGCGTGGTGGTACAAAACGCGGCACGCGGGCAGCGGCGAACTCGTCCTGCAGGGCAATGTCGAGGTGCGGCAGGTCAATCTCGGCTTCAAGGTTTCGGGCCGCATCGAGACGTTGAATGTCGATGAAGGCGACCGCGTGCGCACCGGGCAGGTGCTGGCTTCACTCGAAAAGATTTATTTCCAGGATACGCTCGCGCAGATGCGTGGCCAGTTCGATCAATCAGCCGCCAATTATGCGAAGCTGAAGGCCGGAAACCGGCCGGAAGAGATCGCTCAGGCCAGGGCTCTGGTCGCGGAGCGCGAAGCTACGCTGACGAATGCGAAAATTATTAGGGGCCGTGCAGAATCCCTTCTGAAGACGCCCGCAGGGTCGCAGAAGACCGTCGACGACGCGACGGCCGCGGAGCGCCAGGCTGATGCATCGCTCAACTCGGCGCGCGAGGCGCTGCGGCTGCAGGAGATCGGCTTCCGCACGGAGGACATTGCTCTCGCAAAGGCGCAGCTCGACGAGCGGAAGGCGAACCTGCAGACGGCCGAGCGGCAACTGGCCGACGCCGATCTGATCGCGCCAAGCGACGGCACCGTCTTGAGCCGCGTGCGCGAGGTTGGAGCCATCGTTCAGGCTGGCGAGACCGTCTATGTCCTGAGCCTCACTTCGCCGGTCTGGGTGCGAACCTATGTTTCGGAGCCCGATCTCGGGAGGATCAAGCCCGGCATGGAGGTGAGCGTCCACACCGATTTGCAGGGGGGCAAGGTCTACAAGGGCAAGGTCGGCTTCATCTCCACAGCTGCGGAGTTCACCCCGAAGACGGTGGAAACGACAGAGCTTAGGACCGCGCTGGTCTATCGCATCCGCGTCGTCGTGGACGGGACGGCGGACGAACTGCGCCAGGGCATGCCGGTCACGATCGACCTTCAGCCCGCGCCCGAAAGAACACCTGTTGCGAGCAGTACGCCATGACTGGCGAAGCAGTCGCCATTGTTGACAAGCTGACGAAGCGTTTCGTGCCGGATGCGCCGCCCGCGCTCGATGCCATTAGCTTTTCGATTAAAAGCGGGCAGGTAACCGGCGTCGCCGGGCCTGATGGCGCTGGCAAGACGACGCTCATGCGCCTGATGGCGGGGCTGCTGGTGCCGACCGATGGCAGTCTCACGGTGTGCGGCTACGACACCATCAAGGATAGCATCGCGCTGCACCACGCCATCGGCTACATGCCGCAGCGCTTCGGGCTCTATGAAGACCTGACCGTGCTCGAAAACCTGACGCTTTACGCGGATCTGCGAGGCGTTGTCGGCAAGGCCCGGTCCGAGACCTTTGAGCGGCTGCTCGCTTTCACCGATCTGGCGCGCTTTACGAGCCGGTTGGCCGGCAACCTCTCCGGCGGCATGAAGCAGAAGCTTGGTCTTGCCTGCGCGATGCTAAAGTCGCCGAGGCTTCTGCTGCTCGATGAGCCGAGCGTAGGCGTGGACCCGATATCCAGGCGCGAGCTGTGGCGCATGGTGCATGCGCTGACACACGAGGGCGTCGCGGTCGTGTGGACGACGGCCTATCTCGATGAGGCGGAGAATTGCGCCGAGGTCATCGTCCTTAACAACGGCGCCCTTCTCTATAAGGGCGACCCTAAGGTGATGACGGCGCATATTGGCGACCGGGTCTTCCTGGTCGAAGGCGCGGGTGGCGAACGGCGCACGCTGCTCGCCCGCGCGCTTTCGAGGCCCGAAATCATCGACGGCGTGCTGCAAGGAGACTCGGTGCGCCTCGTGGTGAAGGAGGATGCGCCCGCGCCGACGCTGCAAGAGCTCGAGTGCGCTGAGCCTATCAAGATTGAACCCGCAAAGCCGCGCTTCGAGGATGCTTTCGTGGCCATGCTCGGCGGCCAGCCCAAGCGCACCCTGGATTTAAAGGCGGCCCGGCAGGCAGCGAGTGAGGGTCACGCAGCTGTTGAAGCCGTTAACCTGACGAAGAAATTCGGGGACTTTACCGCCGCAGACCACATCTCGTTCAGCATCAAGCGCGGCGAGATTTTCGGTCTGCTCGGCCCGAACGGTGCAGGGAAGTCCACCACCTTCAAGATGATGTGCGGCCTCTTACGCCCGACCGGCGGGACGGCTCTCGTGGATGGCTACGACCTCTATCGCGCGCCGTCGGCGGCTCGCGGGCGGCTTGGTTACATGGCGCAGAAATTCTCGCTCTATGGCGATTTGAGCGTGCGGCAGAACCTCGATTTCTTCGGCGGCGCCTACGGGCTGTGGGGCGCGAAGAAACGCGACGCTATCGACCGCGTGGTGGCGGCCTTCGATCTCGGCCCGCATTTGGGTGTAAACGCGGGCACGCTGCCGCTCGGCTTCAAACAGCGGCTCGCGCTTTCCTGCGCCATCCTCCACAACCCGCCGGTGCTGTTCCTCGATGAGCCGACCTCCGGCGTCGATCCGATCACGCGGCGCGAGTTCTGGGGCTATATCAATTCCATGATCGCGACCGGCGTGACCGTCATGGTGACGACCCATTTCATGGACGAAGCGGAATATTGCGACCGCGTCGCGCTCATCTACCGCGGCAAAAGCATCGCCATCGACACGCCGGACGCCTTGCAGGCGAGCGTGCGGACGCCGGCATTGCCCAACCCCACACTCGAAGACGCGTTCATCGCGCTGATCGAAGCCCAGGACAGGCGGGAGGCCGCATGAGCGATTTAGAAACGCTTGAGAAGGTGTCCCCCTCACCCTCCGCGCTCTCCCGTGAGGGGAGAGGGAGCTTGGCTACGACCGCAGAAGCTCCGGCCCCTCTCCCCTTGCGGGAGAGGGACAGGGTGAGGGGTGATGACCTCGACAAGGGCGGCAGCATCCGCCGCATGCGCGCGCTGATCCGCAAGGAAATGCTGCAGATCCTTCGCGATCCGAGCAGCCTCGTGGTCGCGGTCGTGCTGCCGTTGATTCTGCTTTTTCTGTTCGGTTTCGGCGTCTCCTTCGACGTGACGAAAATGCGCATCGGCGTCGTGATCGAGAACCCGAATCCCGAAACGGAGATGTTTGTGGCGTCGCTTGCGAACACCCCGTTCTTTCAGGTTCGCGTTGCCCATGACCGTCGTGCTTTCCTGGATGATCTTACGGCCTCGCGCATCGAAGGCGTCGTCATCCTTGCGGGTGATTTCACCCAGCGCATCGCGCGCGGCGACACGGCGGGCGTGCAGATCATCACCGACGGCACCGATCCGAACACCGCAAGCCTCGTCACCGCCTATGTGCAGGGCGCGTGGCAGACCTGGCTCGCCCAGCGCGCGTTAAGCAGCGGTTTACAGGTTAAGCCGCTCATCTCGACCGAGCCGCGTGTCTGGTTCAATCCCGAGCTTGAAAGCCGGCGCTTCCTTGTGCCCGGCTCCATTGCGCTCATCCTCATGATGATAGGATCGCTCTTGACCGCGCTCGTGGTGGCGCGGGAGTGGGAGCGCGGCACCATCGAGGCGCTGCTCGCGACGCCTGCCAGCGTGCCGGAATTTCTCGTTGGGAAGGTCGTGCCGAACTTCTTCCTGGGTTTGGGCGCGATGGCCATTTCGGTCATCTTTTCCGTGTTCGTTTTCGACATGCCGCTGCGAGGCTCGATCTTCAGTCTGCTCGCGGCGACGACGGCGTTTCTTCTCGTCGCGTTGAGCGCCGGGCTTCTCATCTCCACCGTGGCGCGCACGCAGTTTCTCGCAAGCCAGATCGCCATGATGGCGTCCTTCCTGCCGGGCTTGTTCTTCTCCGGCTTCATCTTCGAGCTGTCGAGCATGCCTGCGCCGCTGCGAGCCTTCTCGGCGTTGGTGCCGGCGCGCTACTTCGTTCAAGCCCTGCAGACGATCTTCCTTGCGGGCGATATCGCTTCGGTGCTCGTGCCCTGCGTTCTCATCCTCACCTTCATGAGCATCGTTGTGATGCTGCTCACCTGGCGCAACTCAAGAATGAGGCTCGATTAGACATGCCGCCCAAACTGATCGCGCTCATCATCAAGGAGCTTCTCTCGGCCTTCCGCGACCCGCGCACGCGCATCGCCTTTATAGTACCGCCGATCATGCAGGTGTTCCTCTACGCCTATGCGGCGACACTCGAGGTCACGAACGCGCCCATCGGCGTTTACAACGAGGATTGGGGACAGAGTTCGCGGCAGCTCATAAGCCGGTTCGAGCGAGCCTCCGCGTTTTCGACGATCGACTATTTCAAGAGCGAAAAGGAAATTCAGCCCGCGATCGACAGCCAGAGCGTGCTTGCTGTCGTCCGCATCCCGCAGGATTTTTCGCGGAAGATCGCGGCGCGCGAGCCGGTAAGCGTGCAGGTGCTTCTCGACGGGCGGAAGTCCAACAGCGCGCAGATCCTGAACAGCTACATCAACGCCATCGTCACGAATTACGCTGCCGATGTCGTCCTGGGCGAGGAGCGCCCCGATGTCAGTGCGGTGCTGGACCGATCGTGGTTCAATCCGAACCGAGAGTATCGAAACACCATGGTGCCGGGTCTTGTCGGTACGCTCACCATGACGACGGTGCTCATGGTGATGGTGATGTCGGTTTCGCGCGAGCGGGAGCTCGGCACCTTTGAGCAGCTTCTCGTCTCGCCCTTGCAGCCAACGGAAATCATGATCGGCAAGGCCGTGCCGGGGCTTATCATCGGCGTGGTGCTCGGGACGGTCATAACGGGGATCGTCACGCTGGTGTTCGGCATCCCACTCACCGGTTCGATTTTCGTGCTCTATGCCGGGCTTATCGTCTTCACGCTGGCGATCATCGGCGTCGGGCTGTTCATCTCGTCGCTCGTCTCGACGCAGCAGCAGGCCATGCTCGGCGCGATGGTCTACATGATGCCCGCCATGATGCTGTCGGGCTTTACGAGCCCCGTGCAAAACATGCCCGACTGGCTGCAGCCTGTGGCGCTCCTGAACCCGCTTACGCATTTCCTCGTGATCGTGCGCGGCGTGTTCCTGCGCGACATGCCGATGGCGCTGGTCGCGGAGCGGATCTGGCCGATGGCGGTCATCGCGGTGTTCACGCTGACGGCAGCGAGCTGGCTGTTCCGGCGGAAGTTGGGGTGACCTCCAGACCTTAGCGCATCGTGCGTTTAATCGGACGCGGGGCCATGGTCCATTTTGTAGGCATCCTGCAAATGGCGACATCTGACGCTTGTCCCCGCATCTCTTCTTCTGACAGATCTTCAGCGAAGTCGCCTTGATGCCAGGTTAACGCAGCTTAAGCGCACTTAAGCCATTGATAAACCTATAAAATTTACAGATCTGGGCGCCATCGCCGCTGCCTGTGCCGTGCAGTTCCGGCTCTTCGCAAGTGTTAATTCGCGATTTCAAAACATATTTAACGGACTTTTGCGCGTCCCAGTAAATGGAAAAATTCCCGCATTAGATTCTATTTAATGGATGATTTGTTAACAATAAAAAATATCGCAATTTCAGCGAGTTATGGTATTCGCCCTTTGTCCGGCCGTAGGCGCGGCTTTCCTCCGTTTCGCGCCGAATAAAGAAGTTTTTTACCAACACACGGCGGGAAATAATTCCGGCGCGCTTCTGTTAACCACATAAGTATGAAGGCTCGCCGCAGTGAACGAAATGTTTATGAAAGCGCGCGTGGCGAGCGTCGTCCACGATGGCGATGGGCTGTTCGGCGAAGGCTTCCCCGCCTCGCCGCTATGATCGCCGCCCGAAATGCACCGCCATACAGTCCCAGCCGTTAAAAAATATTGCGTCGCAACCCGGTTCCGATTTTGCGCACGCTGCGCTAGCGCCCTGCCGGGGCAAGACGCTGGAACCCGGCTTTCAGGCCAACTGGTTTTTGTAGGACCGTTGCGAAAGGCGGCATCTTGTTTTCGACCATCAGACCAGCTTGCGTTTGCGTTCACATTGACGCTTGGATCTGTTCCGTAGCGGGTTCTGGCTGCGAGAAAACGCCGAGTTGGTTTGCGGAGGAAAGGAAGCCCCGCCTGGATGGAACGGCGAGGTGCGCTCCACGCTTCATGCCATGGGTGACGCGCATCCGCCGCTCTTCGTTTTACGCTGCCCAGGAAGCCGCCTTGCCGAACCTCGGGCGCAGCGAAGCAAGCCCCCAAAATTTCGCCATGTGATAGGTCGAGGAAATCCCCTGGTCTTCGAAGAAGGGCGCGGCGGCGCCATAGGCGTATCCGCTTGTTCCGAGAGCATCGACCGGCGCGCCATGTCCCATGCCCGGAATGATAAATCTCTCGATCACCGGCAATCCGGCGTCATCGCACCACAAGCGGCGAGTTTTGCCCGCGACGCGAGTTTCGATCGCGCGTTCTTCGCAAAGCCCGTGCACGTCGCACCATTGCCGGATGATTGCATCGGCATTCGAAGGCGCCACCGTCTTGTCGGAGCTTCCATGCCATATCGAGAGCGTCGGCCAGCGGCCCCAATGAGGCGACGCCGCGCGGACCTTGTCACCGAGTTCGCTCGACGATCTGTTGACTTTGCCCTTCATTGCAGCCAGAGCGCCCCAGAGGTTAGACGCTACGCCAAACGGGAGACCCGCGAGAATTGCTCCGCCCGCGAACACGTCAGGGTAGGCGGCGAGCAATGCGCAAGCCATAGCCCCGCCAGCCGACAACCCTGTAACGTAAACCCGCCTGCGATCGAGCCCTTGATCCTTGATCAGGTGCTGAACCATCTGCACAATCGAGAGAGCCTCACCGGAACCACGTGTGCTATCGGCCGGTCGAAACCAATTGAACCCGCGTTGCGCATTGTTCGAGCGCCGTTGTTCAGGAAAAAGCAATGCGAACCCGCATTCGTAGGCGAGTGCGCTCCAACCTAATCCATGATTGATATCGTGGGCAGTCTGGCCGCACCCATGCAGCACGACAACGAGCGGCGACAGCGCGCGCAGCCCAGGTGGAACGAGCTTCAGCATGCGAAGATGACCCGGATTACTGCCGAAGGCAGTGACTTCCGAAAGACCCTGCGCCTGTGAATGGAAAGGGGACCTTGGGGATTGGACGGCCGATGGGTTCGGGCGGCACGGCCACGGAGGACGGCGCCCTGATCGAACGTCTTCAAGGACAGTGACAAGTGAGGGCATGAGTGCCTTTCAATTGATCCGGAAAGTTTGTGAGTTATCGCTAAGTTACAGCGAATCTACTCCGTGATTAGATGTAATGGCGTAATGTCAGATAGCGTTTATGAAGCCCACGTAGTCGCGTATCGTGACGATTATACAGGATAAAATAATGAATGAACCTCACTAAGGAGTGATCTTAATCTGCATCCTTCGAACCATCTCTATCTTAGGACTATGGCCTAAGCCTCAAACATGAATGTGTTAACAAGGTGTCCGCGATGTTTTCCGGGATCATAGGTGGTTCCCAATCGGACGATGCGGTAAGTGGAATATCTGCCTCACAGCGGGCGCTATAGTGCCTGGAAATCAATCAGACACCGGTCTTCAAGGGACGTTGGCGATTGCGGCCATCAAGACGAACTGCGCCCAAGCCGAAGAACCCGGCGAGGCGACAGCCGCGAACAACCCCACGGGAGTTTGTTCGTCCTGCCCCCGCTCATTCCCCAACAATCCGACCAGTTGCTTAGGCTCCGCTGACGCTGGCGATTTTATCAAGTCTCATTTAGAGGTCAAGACCGTGATATCGCGTTAAAGGAATATTTCCCGAGACGTCATGTGCCCGTTGATCAAGATATCCTGCATCAGCAGGGCAGTTCTCTCGTTAAATTTAATACCAATAACGCCTTTGTGTAATTTTTGCTTTTGGAATTCTATTTAATAAATGATATCATAATATTAGAATTACCTAGAAACTCTGTCCAAGAATTGTGTTGTATATGTCTCAGTATTTCACAACACATCAGAAGAGCGATGTCATCTTCTCCGAGGGAAGCGATGGTGCCGAAGCTTACATTGTGATCGCTGGCGCGGTTGGAATCTTCAAGGACAATATGGGGCGGCCCGGTTTGCTGCATCGCCTTGGTCCCGGAGAGATGTTCGGGGAGCTTGCGGTGATCAACGCGGGCCGGCGCTTGGCGTCGGCAGTTGTGATCGAAGACAACACGACCGTCATGGCGGTCGACAAGGCGCGCTTTTTCTATTTGGTGAGCCACCACCCTGGTTTCGCCGTCATGGTGATGGAGACGCTGAGCCGCTGGCTGCGAAACGGAGCGGAAGCTCCGTCCAGCCCCTCCGCAACGACGCAGCTCACGAGCAAGATTCGTCCCGGACTGTTATGCGAGGCAGTGCCGGTCACCGACAACATCTGGCAGTTCCGCACGCGAACCCGGTCATGCAACGCCTATCTCTTTAAGGGTCGCAAACGCACGGTGCTGGTCGACCCGGGCCTCGATACGGCATTTGCCTCGCTCGCGTCCTGCCTGAACGAGGTCGGCGTCTCCCCGGACGCGATCGATACGATCATCCTCACCCACGAGCACTTCGACCACGTCGCAGCCACGCCGCTCTTCACCTCCAGGCCGAGCGTCGCCGCCCACATTCTCACCGCGCGCAAGATCGCCAATATCGATGAATCTACCATTCTGCGCGCCAGCTATGCCGGGAAAGCGTTGGATTTTACCGTCGACACCTTTCTCGCGGATGGCAGTGTGATCAGTACCGGGGATCATCAGATCCGCGTGGTTTGGACACCAGGGCATTCGTCGGGGTGCCTCTGCCTGTTCGAAGAGCACAACGGCCTGCTGGTGACAGGCGATACGCTTCTCTCCGGCGGCATCCTGGGCGGCGTCTTCGGTTCCGGGAACATCAGTGACACCATCTATTCTCTTGAAATGCTCGGGTCGTTGCGAGCCACGCGCTACCTCCCCGGCCACGGCGCCTTCTCAGATCAGCCTCGTAGAGATATCGACCGGGCGCTTGAGAGCTGTCGGCAGCTTCTCTCCGACACACGGGTCATCGTCGAAACGCTGAATGCGCAGAATAGCATCAACAAGATCATGCTCTCATTGCGGGACCTCAATCGCTGAGGAACGACCGGCGATAAGGAGGGCTCCCGCCTGCCTCGCATCCTGAGAGTTCGGTTGCGACTTCGGTGAAGCGCCTCAGCGTGCATTTTAGGACACATGGCGCGCTGGCGAGCGACATAGATGACCAGCTGGCTGCCCGAGGATGAGGCTGCCCAATTACGCTTCGAGTTCGAGACGGAGCTGGCGCGGCTGCTTGCGGCTTAATCGCTTCCGGCTCGTGGAAAGCCGCCATGATCGGCATGGCGCTTGCAAGCAGCGCTTAAGCAAAGCACATTGCCCGCGAAACGAATCCAAGCCGCCCCGCCAGGAGACACGATGGCACTCCATGTCGCGCTGACCCACCGTACGGAATACACCTACGACCGTCTGACCGGCCTCGCCCCGCAGATCGTCCGGCTGCGTCCCGCCCCGCATTCGCGCACGCCGATCCTGTCCTATTCGCTGAACATCACGCCGAAAGATCATTTCATCAATTGGCAGCAGGATCCGTTCGGCAATTACCTGGCGCGGCTGGTGTTTCCCGAGAAGGCGCGCGAGTTCAAGGTCGTGGTCGATCTCGTGGCGGATATGGCCACGATCAATCCGTTCGATTTTTTCATCGACGAATGCGCGCGCGAATTTCCCTTCAAATATGACCCGGAGCTTAGGGAACAGCTGGCGCCCTATCTCAAGGCGTCGGAGCCGGGGCCGCTGCTGAAGGATTATCTTTCGAAGCTGCGCATCGACGCGAAAACCACCATCGACTTCATCTGGGCGCTGAACGGGCAACTCCAGCACGACGTCAAATATCTCATTCGCATGGAGCCGGGCGTGCAGACGCCGGAAGAGACGCTGCGTAACAAGTCCGGCTCTTGCCGCGACTCCGGCTGGCTTCTCGTTAATATCATGCGCAATTTCGGGCTGGCTGCGCGCTTCGTGTCGGGCTACCTGATCCAGCTCAAGGCCGACGTGAAGTCGCTCGACGGCCCTTCGGGCACGGAGCATGATTTCACCGATCTGCACGCCTGGGCCGAAGTCTATGTGCCCGGCGCGGGATGGATCGGCCTCGATCCGACCTCGGGCCTGTTCGCGGGCGAGGGCCACATTCCGCTCGCTGCGACGCCATCCCCGCAGAGCGCCGCGCCGATCACGGGCGAGCATGAAGAGGCGGAGGTCGATTTCGCCTTCACCATGAAGGTGACGCGCATCCTCGAAAGCCCGCGCGTCACGCTGCCCTACACCGAGGAGCAGTGGGCCGCCATCGCGAAGGCGGGCCACGAGGTGGACCGCCGCCTGAAGGCTGGCGACGTGCGCCTTTCCATGGGCGGCGAGCCGACTTTCGTCTCCATCGACGATGTGGACGGAGCGGAGTGGAACACCGATGCCGTCGGCCCGACAAAGCGCACCTACGCCGAGAACCTCATTCGCCGCCTGCGCGACAAGTTCGCCCCCGGCGGCCTTCTGCATTATGGCCAGGGCAAGTGGTACCCGGGCGAGCAGCTGCCCCGTTGGGCATTTGCGGTCTATTGGCGCGGGGATGGGCAGCCGCTGTGGGAAAACGAGCAGCACATCGACAGTGAAATTCCGGTTAAACACGCGACGCAGGACGATGCCGGCATTTTTGCTTCGACGCTCGCCGAGCAATTGGGCCTGCCTGCGGATAGCGCGCTGCCGGCTTATGAAGATCCGGCGCATTTCCTGCTGATCGAGCAGAAGCTGCCGCTCAACCTCGACCCAGCCACGAACAAGCTCGACGATCCGCAAGAGCGAGCCCGCGTCATCAGGGCCTTCGAGAGGGGCCTCGACAAGCCATCCGGCTATGTGATGCCAATCCAGGTCTGGCACAGCCAGGCGCGGGGGCGGAGCTGGGTCACCGAGCGTTGGGCCTTCCGGCGCGAGCGGTTGTTCCTGCTGCCGGGCGATTTACCGGTCGGGTTCCGGCTCCCGCTCGGATCGCTCCCCTATTATGGGGTTTCGAATGCTTCCCAGGTGACTCCGATCGATCCGTTCGCGGCTCACGGCGCGCTGCCGCCGCGAGAGGTGCTTCTGCGAGACAGGCGGCAATCGGTGACGTTGGTTGAGCCTCCCGTCTATACGGTCGCTCCTCCCGCAGAGGTCTTCGGCTCGGTTCGAACCGCGATGGCGATAGAGCCGCGCGACGGGCACCTGTGCATATTCATGCCGCCGCTCGCCGATGCCGAGGACTACGCAGCCCTTGCCGCAGCCATCGAGGAGACCGCGAAAATCACGGGGCTGCCCGTTCACATCGAAGGGTATCATCCGCCATCCGACCGCCGTCTCAACGTGATCAAGGTCACGCCCGACCCCGGCGTCATCGAGGTGAACATTCACCCCGCCACGAACTGGGATGAAGCCGTCACCATCACCGAGACGCTTTACGAGGAGGCTCGGCAGGCCCGGCTCGGCACCGAGAAATTCATGATCGACGGCCGCCACGCCGGCACCGGCGGCGGCAACCACATCGTGCTCGGCGCCAGCAAGCCCTCCGACAGCCCGTTCCTGCGCCGCCCGGATCTGCTGAGCAGCATCATCGCCTATTGGCAGAACCACCCGTCGATGTCCTACCTCTTTTCTGGGATGTTCATCGGGCCGACGAGCCAGGCGCCGCGCATCGACGAAGCGCGCAACGACTCGCTCTACGAAATGGAGATCGCGTTCAAGCAGGTGCCCGATCCGAGCGAAGGCTGGATCCCCTCATGGCTCGTGGACCGCATCTTCCGCAATCTCCTGATCGACTTCAGCGGAAACACCCACCGCTCCGAAATCTGCATCGATAAGCTCTATTCGCCCGACAGTTCCTCGGGGCGGTTGGGCCTCGTTGAATTTCGCTCCTTCGAAATGCCGCCGCACGCGCGAATGAGCCTTGCGCAGCAGCTGCTTCTGCGCTCGCTGATTGCATGGTTTTGGGAAAAACCCTTCAAGCGCAGGCTCATTCCGTGGGGCACCGAGCTGCACGACCGTTTCATGTTGCCCGAATTCGTCTGGCAGGACTTCAAGGACGCGATCGCTGAGCTGCGCGACGCCGGCTTCCCCGTCGAGCTGGAGTGGTTCGCGCCACACTTGGAGTTCCGCTTCCCGGTGTATGGCAGCGTGACATATGACGGCATCGAGATCGAGCTGCGGCAGGCGCTGGAGCCGTGGCATGTGCTTGGCGAAGAGGGCGCGCCGGGCGGCACGGTGCGTTATGTCGATTCATCGCTCGAACGGTTGCAGGTGAAGGTGAAAGGAAACCTCGGAACGCGCTATCAGGTCACTTGCAACGGCATAACCGTGCCGCTCAAGCCGACGGGCACGCATGGCGAGGCCGCGGCGGGCGTCCGCTTCCGGGCGTGGTGGCCGTCAAGTTGCCTGCAGCCGACGATCCCGCCACACACACCGCTCGTGTTCGACCTTTACGACAGCTGGGCTGGCCGCTCCGTTGGCGGATGCCGGTATCATGTCGCGCATCCCGGCGGGCGGGCTCACGACACGTTCCCGGTCAATGCGCTGGAGGCGGAGACGCGGCGGCTGGCGCGCTTCGAGACCTATGGGCACACGCCAGGGCCGATGCAGCCGTTCAACCCAGGCTCGAACCCGAGCTTCCCGCACACGCTGGACCTGCGGCGCATCGCTTTCTGACGATGCGCCGGCTTGGCTCGCTTCACTAGACCACAGCATCGTGCGCAAAATCAAAAGCAGATGCCGTGAGGTCTCGTCATCCCGGAACGGCGCCTGCGTCGTAATCCGGGATCGCAAAAAACGCATTCATCTGCAACGGCCCCGGATATGCGCGAAGGCGCATTCCGGGGCGACGACCACGGGAGCATCCGCGTCCGATTAAAAGCACGATGCTTTAAGCTTCGACGATGGGCTGGAAGCCGCCGAAGATCATGCGCTTGCCGTCGAAGGGCATTTCTCCGGCCTGTAAACGAGGGTCATCCATCGCCTTCTTCATGCCCTCGTTTCGGGCCTCGCGGGAAGGCCAGAGGATCCATGAGAAGACAACGGTCTCGTCGGGCTTCTTCTGGACCGCCATCGGAAACGAGGTGACCTTGCCGTCCGGCACATCGTCGCCCCAGCACTCGAAAACGCTCGAAGCGCCGTGCTCTTTAAAGACAACGGCCGCCTCCTTCGCATGCTTGGTGAACGCGTCGCGATTGCCGGTGGGAACAGCCATAATGTATCCGTCGACGTAGCTCATTGCGTTCGCTCCCTGTTGTTTCTCATCAAGGCGAGCAGGCCAAGGCGTCCCGAGCGCTTTCATGCGCTGAGCAATTCCCCGAGTGCTCCTGTGTCGGAGAAAACCTCGAAGAGCGCCAGGTTTCCTGTCACGGCTCGAAGATCAAAAAGATGTACGTGGCAAAAATGATAAGGTGCACGAAGCCGTAAAGAATATTCGTGCGTCCCCGGCCGAAAGTAAGCGTGCTCACAAGCAGGGTCAGAAACAGGAGCACCATCGACGCGTTGGACAGCCCAAGGATGAGGTTGGTCCCAAGAAAAATTGTAATAACCGCGACGGCGGGGACGGTTAGGCCGATGGTGGCAAGCGAAGACCCGAGCGCGAGATTGATGCTCCGTTGCAGCTCGTTGGCCCAGGATGCGCGAAGAGCGGTTATCCCCTCGGGAAGAAGGATAAGCAGCGCGACGAGAAAGCCGGATAAGGCTTCCGGCGCTCCCACGTAGGACAGGCCGGTCTTGACGGAGGTCGCGAATGTCTTGGACAGCAAAACGACCGCGAGCAGGGAAACGATGAGAAGGATGGACGCCTTCCGTGGGGCTGTCTTGTTCTTCTCGTCCGAAGGCTCCGCCCCCGATGCGCCTGCATTGACCTCGGTGAAGTATTCGGTGTGTCTTACGGTCTGGATGTAGAGAAAAACGGCGTACAGCAGAACAGTCACAACGGCGACGAACCCGAGTTGCCCGGAAGTGAGCGTTGGGCCGGTGGAAGACTGGGTATAGTTGGGCAGAACCATCGTCAGCACGGAAAGCGGTGTCAGAACCGACAGGTAGGCGCTGGCGCCTTCCACCTCGAAATCCTGCTGGCGGTATTGCAAGCCGCCCACGACGATGCAAAGGCCGACAAGGCCGTTGCAGACGATCATGACCACGGAGAAGACGGTGTCGCGGGCGAGAGTGGGGTCGGGATGATCGCCGAGCGTGAGCGACATGATGAGCGCGACTTCGATGATGGTCACAGAAACGGTCAGCACCAGCGTTCCGAATGGCTCACCGAGTGCGTGGGCGATCTCTTCCGCGTGAAGCACGGCCGCAATGACGGTCGCGAGCAGAACGGGCAATATAAGCAGCGAGATGGCAAGTCCGGGCTTTGCTCCCGGCGCGTTCGACTTAAGGAACCGGATCACCCCGTAAAATACTAACGCCCCCGCTGGCACGAGGGAACTTACTGACGGCAGCCTTGAAACCATCACAGATAAACACCCAAACTGCTATTTACGGTGGAAGGGAGTGGCTCCGCGTTCTGACCGCGTTTCACGTCTATTCCGATCAGCGCACTGATCGTACGAACGATAAAAAGCGCTTGTGATCAATCGCAAAGTTTCCGGTAACGTGACTATGGGGCGGCAGAGACTGCGTGACCACTGACCCCAGGGTGACTCTCGATCCTTGGCCGATCCTGAGCCCGTTTGAGATTGTGGCATTGGGTCCGATGCGAACATCATCCTCAAGGATTACGCCGCCACCGATCATTGTGCATGCAATAACAATGCATCGCTTGCCGATTTGCGCGGCGTGCGCGACGTGAACGAGATTGTCGATGACGGTTTCCTCTCCGATGACTGTATTGCCGTCGAATAAATCCCAGTCCACCGAGACGTTCGACTTGATGACCGCACGGTTTCCAACGACGATGCCACCGAAATGGGGGATGAGTTCTTGATGGCCACCAATTGTCTTGAGCTCAAGACCATCGCCTCCCAGCACGGAATTCGGCCCAATCCGAACATCGTCTCCGATGCGAACCCTCTCCATAATGGTTGCGTTGGGGCCAATGACGCTGCGTTCGCCAATGTGAACGTCCTGCTCTGCGATAGAAGCGGTTTTGTGGATTTTGGCGGTCGGCGCGATGTGGGTTGGCTGGCTTGGCCTCGCTAAAATCTCCGGGCCAAGCTGTATCACCGCCGACCAGAAAAAGTCCGAAGGCCGATCGGTAACGATCAGGCCGAACCCGTCCGGAACGTCGCCGGCCAGGTCCGGCCGCGTGACGATGCATTTGCGTTGCGTCAACTCTTTCAGATGCCGAAGCCAGTTCTGATCGTAATATGCGGATAGGATATTGGACGTATTGACTTCCAAAAGTCCAAAACCACTAACTTCTCCATCATGTAATACGTGGGCATTACCAAGTTTTTCTACAAACTTTGAAAGTTTCATACGCGAATCCGCTCAAACTCAAGATTTTTTATTACTTCGCTTAGTCTGCTGACATGATAGCCTTCTTCATGGATTGCCGCGATCATGTCAGCGAGGAACGTCGCCGGTCCCGGCCCAGCATGCCTGAGCGTGCGGGCCACTTGTGCGTTTAGCGAAGTCGTATGGGGCTTGCAACAGCTGTAGAACGCCGCATCCGGTATGTTCAATGTAAAAAGGAACGGATGGACATTGATGATCTTAAGGCCGGGCGTGAAAAACAATGACCGGTATCTTTCGAAATTCCACTCAAACCCGAGGTCCCAATGAGCATCGTCTTCCCAGAAGCAAGGCAAGCTCGTCAGGCCCGATACCCGGCATAAGGGTCTGATATCGCGCTGAAACATCAGACAAATATTGCTGTCTACCGTCAAACCCCGCGCAAAAAACTCCGCCAACACTCCAGAGTGTTCGAAGAAGCTGTGACTGCGAACGGCAATCGGCTTTTTCACGATAGACAGCACATGATCGATGACAGCGGGATAGGTTTCTCCGTGTGTCGAGCCGGGGAGAAAGTTGGGGTGGATGCCCAGTTCGGCATCGCCGTCGGTGGCGGCATCAAGGGCGGCGCAGGGGTTGGTCACGAACACTGTGGGCGTGATCCCATGTTCCCGGCTGAATTCGAGCAGCGTTTCCACGCAATAGTTTGACGCCCAGTCCTGATCCGCGGTCAGCGCGAACACCGGCTTCTCGATGAAACTGCCTCGTACGCCCACAACGACTTCTGCCATACTGCCCCAATCATCCCAGCGGTAACCGCCGTCCCTTTCTGCTGATTTTAGGCAAATCGGAACGTTGCAGAACTTTAGTTCTGGCGCATTGCGCGAGCCTGGACTTAAGCGTCGAGCGCGTCGCGGATGGCGAGGAGGTCGCGCCAGGCAAGCCGCTTCGCGATGGGGGTGCGCAGCAAATACGCCGGGTGCAGTGTCGCCATGGCGCGGATGCCGCTCCCGAGCGGATAGGTGAGCCATTTGCCGCGCAGCTTCATGATGCCTTCGGTTGCGCCTGTGAGCTGCTTGGCGGCGGCGTTGCCAAGGAAGACGAGGACTTTCGGGTTTAGAAGCTCGATCTGGCGCTCGACGAAGGGCTGGCAGACCTGCACTTCTTCCGGCGATGGCGTGCGGTTGCCGGGTGGGCGCCAGAACACGAGGTTCGTGATGTAGACATCGGCCTCGGTGAGGTTGATGGCGGCGAGCATGCGGTCGAGAAGCTGCCCCGCGCGGCCGACGAAAGGTTCGCCCTGGATGTCCTCGTCCTTTCCGGGCGCTTCCCCGATCAGCATCAGGCGCGCATCCGGGGAGCCGCGCGAGAGACACAGGCGCGAGGCGGTCTTCTTCAGCCCGCAGCCGTCGAAAGTCTCCAACAGCGCCCGCAGTTCAGCGAGGCTCGCGGCGCTTCTCGCAACTTCGCGGGCGCTCATCACGTCGGCGGAGGTTCCGGGCGCGGTTTGCGTTGGAAGCTGCGGCAGCGGAGCCCGCTCTAAAGGTTTCCGTTTGATCTCCGGCTCGGGGAGCCCACTTAAAGGTGGAGCGCTGGCGTCTGCTTGAGGTTCGCGGGCAAACCAATCCTGCGGCGCCTCGGCGATGGCCTCGTCGACGCCCATCGCCCGGTACCATTCAAGCAGGACCAAAGCATTGTCTTGAAGCGCGCTCATCGCGGGCACAATGACACGGTGCGCGGATTAATCAAGTTGGCGAAATCGTGCTTTTGCAGGTACATACGACGTGCAGCCGCGTAACGTCCGGAGCAAGGGGGAGACGATATGGAAGCAAATGGTGCAGCCGTGATCGCCCAGGAGCAGGAGCTTCCGGAGCGCGAGACGATGGAGTTCGATGTCGTCATCGTGGGCGCAGGGCCCGCCGGGCTTGCGGCCGCGATCCGGCTGAAGGAGCTTGCGGCGGCCAAGGGCACCGACATTTCCGTCGTCGTTCTCGAAAAAGGCTCGGAGGTCGGCGCGCACATTCTCTCAGGCGCGGTCATGGATCCGGTGGGTCTGAATGCGCTTGTTCCCCGACTGGAAAGAAAAGGGCGCTCCCGTCACCCAGCATGTGACGCAGGACAAGTTCTACTTTCTCGGAGAGCGCGGCGCGACGAACATCCCGCATTTTCTGATGCCGCCGCTGATGTCGAACAAGGGCAATTATATCGTCAGCCTCGGCAACGTCGTGCGCTGGCTCGGCGAACAGGCCGAGGCGCTCGGCGTGGAAATCTACCCGGGCTTTCCGGCGGCGGAAGTGCTGAAAGACGGCGAAGGCCGGGTCATCGGCGTCGCCACCGGCGATCTCGGCATTGGCCGCGACGGCAAGCCGAAAGACGAATTCGCGCGCGGCATGGCGCTTGACGGCAAATACACGCTGATCGCGGAAGGCGCACGCGGGTCGCTTGCGAAGAAGCTCATCCGCGATTTCGGCCTGGATACGCATTGCGGGCCGCAGAAATACGGCATCGGGCTGAAGGAGCTGTGGCAGGTCAAACCGGAAAAGCATCAGCCCGGACTTGTCCAGCATACGATGGGCTGGCCGCTCGAAGACCGCACGGGCGGCGGCTCATTCATGTACCACTACGGCGAGAATCTCGTCGCGCTGGGCTTCGTCGTGCATCTCAATTATGTGAATCCTTACACGAGCCCGTTCCACGAACTGCAGCGCCTCAAGACGCATCCGCTGATCTCGCCAGTTCTGGAAGGCGGCAAGCGCATCGGCTATGGCGCGCGCGCCATCGTCGAGGGCGGCTGGCAGTCCATTCCGAAGCTGACCTTCCCAGGCGGCGCGCTGATCGGATGCAGCGCTGGATTTGTGAACGTCCCCCGCATCAAGGGCTCGCACAACGCCATCCTGTCCGGTGTCGCGGCCGCCGAAACGCGCCTTCGAAGCCATCCAGGCGGGCAGAAGCGGCGATGAGCTGTTCGCCTACGAAGAGCGTGTTCGCAGCGGGCCGATCGCGCGCGACTTGAAGCCTGCCCGCAACGTCAAGCCGCTTCTGTCGCATTTCGGGACGGTCAAGGGGACGCTGATCTCGGGGCTCGATATGTGGCTGAACACGATCTCAACCTCGCTGTCGCCGACGCTTAAGCACCACAAGCCCGATTACGCGACGCTGAAGCCGGCTAAGGACTGCAAGCAGATCAAATATCTGAAGCCCGACGGAAAGCTCACCTTCGATATACCGTCTTCGCTGTTCCTCTCCGGCACAAACCACGAGGAAGATCAGCCGGTTCACCTGGTCCTGGCCGATCCGGATGTGCCGATCAGGGATAACCTGCCGGCCTTCGCGGAACCCGCGCAGCGCTACTGTCCCGCGGCGGTTTACGAGGTGGTCACGACCGCCGAAGGCAAGCCGCGTTTCCAGATCAACGCGCAGAATTGCATTCACTGCAAAACCTGCGACATCAAGGATCCCGCCCAGAACATCAACTGGCAACCACCGGAGGGCGGCGGCGGCCCGAATTATTCCGGGATGTAGAATTGCACATCCTCGGTTACGGTTTGGCAACTCATCGCGCTGGCGGATAAACTCCTGTTGCGAGCAGAGGTCCACTCCTGCTATCTCAGGCTGTACAAAGTTCGCACGCAGAAGCGCTCGTCCCGTGTAGGCTTCGCCAAGCGGGGACATCCCAGTCATGAGCGCTTTCGCCAGGATTGCAGCTAAGCAAACTCCGCTGATCTGGCCAACGGATGCGGCTCGCTCCGCACTTCGTCATCCTGGCCAAGCGAAGCGCGAGCCGGGATCGAAAAAATGGAGACGTTTCAGGTTGTTACGATCCCGGACAAGGCTTCGCCTTTCCGGGAAGACGGCGGCGGCGATCCGTTGGAGCGTCAGGCAAACTCTGCTTAGCTCTGCACCAGCCTTTGCTGCCTGTTTGCTGGCTCCTTTATTCGCCACGCTGTTCGCGCCGGTAACTGCCGCAGCCGCAGACCTCGATAATGCAACCGGCAAACCGGCCGTGGACCAGCCGGAGGGTGCATCGAGGTGGACCCTCTCGGTCGAGGCTCTCGCTTTGGATCGCATAGGCGGTGTGGACCGGACTCTCGTCGAACGCGTGCCGGGCACCGAACCATTCTACAGTACGTTTACCGGCACAGGCTCCGAAGCCTTCAACAGCAGCCAGTTTCAACCGGGCTTTTCCGCCGGACCGAAAATCGGCCTGATCTACCGCGGCGACTCCGGCTACGGCGCGGAGTTTACATATTTCAATATCTTCAACCAGAGTGCCACCAACGCGACGGGTCCTGACACGCCGGCGGACTGGCTTGTGATGAAGGCTCCGGGCCTTTTCTGGCAAACGCAAGATTTCCCCTACCAGGCGATGGTATGGAGCGACACCACGAATCTCTACAGTGCCGAGGCCAACGGGCGGCTGGCTCTCTCCCGCCGCATCACCGTGCTGGCCGGATTTCGTTGGCTCCAGCTGAATGACACTCTCCAGGGTACGTTGAGCCCCGCAGATCGCACTGCACCGGCGTGGAAACAAAGTTGCAATGCCTACAACTGCACTCTGATTGACGTTGCTCAGGCGCCATCGGGCGGCCCGGCAGGAAATTATCCCCCTTTCTGGAGTACAAGCACAGCGAACAACCTTTATGGTTTCCAGATCGGCTTAGATGGAAAGATACTTGAGCTTGGCCGCTTTTCTGTTGATGGGCAGATCAAGATCGGGCTTTTCGACAATAACGCGGAGCAGTCGACAGGGGTCAGCCTTGAGAAGGTGGTCTATCGGGCGAGTGCCACGGCCAGCCGCGCGGCCTTCGTCAGCGAAGCCAGCTTGCAGTTGAAATATCGAGTTATGGACGGATTGGCGCTAAAGGCTGGCTACGAAGCGCTTTGGCTCGACGGCGTTGCTTTGGCGCCCGGACAGATTCAGGAAACCCTTACAACTCAGTCGCATGTGCCTGTGCATGCCCTTGGCGTCAACTTCGGGTCAAGTGTGCTTTTTCAAGGATTTACAGCGGGATTGGAATATTCGTTTTAGAGAAAAGCTGACGATCCGTCCGTAACAATCTTGGCCGCGACAGCGCCAAGCCCGTTCCGCCTTCCGCCGATCAAAGGCCAGCCGGTAACCCAAATGCCGGCGGAGCCGGGTAACATCGACACTGCCTCAGGCAAAAGTGCGCATCGCCGGAGAAGCGTTGCTCTTTCGTAAGAGTTGCTGACTAAGCTGTAGCTTTAGGAAAATTAAGAGCCGCCTAAAGTTGCGGCCAAAAAATGACTTGCGTCCGAAGCGCAGGTGGTGGGGCCATGAGCGAGCAGTCTGCAGGGCATGAGGAGCTGCCTCGTACCGCGTATCTGGATCACACGTTGCGGCGCGCGAAAACCGCAGCCGAGCAGCGGTCCCATCGTTCTGTCACGCTCGATCACCTGCTTCTGGCTTTGCTGGACGACCCGGATGCGGCAAGGCTTCTGCAAACCACGGGAGCGGACGTCGCCGTCATCCATAGCACCGTGGCCGACGCCGTTAACAATCGCATGACGTCCTTGGTTGTCCCGGACGGGCGGCCGCCAAGTTTCAGCTACCGGTTCGGCTCGGTCTTTGCGTCTGCAAACGAGGATGCGGCCGGGGTGGGCCGAAAGGAAATCGACGGGGCGCTCGCCCTCATAGCAATCGCGAGAGACGTGGAAAGCAACGCATCCGTAATCCTGGCTGCAAACGGCTTTACTCCCGAGGCCGCTTTGGAGGCGATCAGGACACCGCCTCCGCCGCAGCGCGCGCCCCAGCCCAGCGCCGCGCCGCAAAAGCCAAGGCAAGCAACAATCGCTTCCGTGCAAAAGGCGCCAGTTCGCAACCTCAAAGGCCAGGACCAGAAACCCGCGAACGCCGAGGCCGCGCAGGCCGCGAGGTTGACTCAGGGTGGTGAAAGCATGGAGGACATGATTGCGAGCGTCCGCACTATCCTGGAGGCGGAAGAGCGCAAAGAGCGCGAGCAGACTAAAAGAATCTCGCCCGCCCCCCGCCCCGAGCCGCAGTCAAAAGGAAATGGCAGTGCGTTCAAATCTGGCGAGCGCCCCGTCGAAGCGGCTGCTCGCCTGGAGCCGAGGATAGGGCCATCGCCGAAGCGGCTTTCCCAGGACGGCGCCTCAAGCGGATTTGCCGAACCCCCGGCTCCCGCATTCGATCTTGAGAAGACGCCCAAACCGGAAAAACGCGCCGCGCCGCCCCGGCCGGCCCCGCGTGGCAGAGCGGGGAACCTCGCTCTAGCGAAAATCCTCGAGAAGATCCCGCGCACGGCGCGCGTCGGCTCTCCCCAAAATGTTCAGATCTCGCTCAGCAGGGAAGAAGCGGGGCTGATCTTCGGCCGGTTTGCACGGCGGGGGCCGCAACCATCGGCCGCAGCCGAGGCGGGTTGCCGAGCCATCACTGTGCGCTTGACCGCGCCAGAGGGGTTGTTGCTCATCGAAACGCTCACGCCCGAAACCCAATGGCTTCTGGACCGCCCCGGCGAAGAACCCTTCGGAACCTGGGCCTGGACGGCAATTCCCAGCGACAGCGGATCTTGCTGCCTTAAAGTTTCGATGTCGGCCCGAGAGGTGGACGCGAACGGCCCCGGAAGCGTGGCCACTTTGCCGGATCAGACGATGAAGGTGCGCGTGCGTCGCAACTTTTGGCTCGCATTTGGAAGCTTCGTGCAGACCGTCTCCTTGCTGTTGACGGGGGGCGGGCTGGCGGTAATGGCTTATTACGCCTTCAAAATCGCCGGCAAGCTCCACTGAGCGCCCGGGGCGCCGAGCCGCAGCCGCTTGGCCGCGCAACGCTTGCGCTGGACCGGATGCGGTTTCTCTGGCTTTATAGGATGCAATTCGGCGGAAAACTCTGCCTAAAGATTAAGAATTCGACGTTGGGGAGGGGGAGACAATGCGTGCCAGGGCGCATGCGCGGCTGGATGCGGGGCATCCGCCCGATCTCGAAAAGCTCATTGCATTCGAAGAAGATAGGCGAGGGCGCGGCGTTTTGCCGGGGCAGGCAAGTCAACACTTGCAAGGCGCGTTCTTTAGGGTATCGTTCCGGCGCGCAGTAGACAGGCGGACTTGTATGGCGAAAATCGGCGTTCCCCATTTTCACAACGATATTGGGGTCGAAAAGATACACATCGGCGTCAAAGAATTTCAATGTATGGGCGCAAGGCCCCCGATGGATCATCCCCACGTCTATCTCGACATGGGCGCCGACGATCAGATCGTTTGCCCCTACTGTTCGACACTCTTCATCTACGACGCGAATTTGCGGCCCGACCAAACCGATCCACCCTATTGCCTATTCGAGCCACAGGAGGCCGACGCGCGATGAAAAACGGCGCACCCAAGGAAATTATCGCGATTGCAGGCGCTGGCCTTGCCGGCCTGGGCGCTGCCATAGCATTGAAGCTCGCGGGCTTTCCCGTCGAGATTTTCGAGCGGGAGCAGAACCTGCAGCCTATCGGCGCGGGCATTCAGCTCGGTCCAAACGCCACGCGCGTGATCGAGAGCTGGAAACTTTCGCTGGCGGGATCGTCCTTCGAGCCCGAGGCGATCGAGCTTCGCAATGCGCGAAGCGGAACGCTGTTAAATACTGTCCCGCTTCGTCCGGATGCGCGCACGCGCTATGGCGCCCCTTACATAACGCTTCTGCGCAAGGACTTGCAGACCGCGCTGCTCAACCGCGCACGGGACCTTGGCGTTCCGATCCGGTATGGCTGCCCGGTAACGGACGCAGTAAAAAAGCCCGACGGCCTTGAGATTACCGCCGGCGGTAGAACCTTCGCGGTGGGCGCTCTCATTGGCGCCGACGGAATCAACTCGGCCGTGCGAAAGCTGGCTTGGTGCACGACGTCGCCATTTTCGACGCAGACCGTGGTTTGGCGCGGCATCGTGCCGATCACCTCGGTGCCGCCGGAACTCAGGAGCAACGTCGTCCTTTGGATGGCTTCGGGCGGCCACTTTGTCCATTATCCCGTTTCTGGCGGCTCCACACTTAATTGCGTGCTCGTCCTTGATGACGACTATAAATACGCAATCAATGGCGCGGCTCCCGACCAGCGTCCCCAGCTTCTTGAACGGCTGAGCAATTGGGCTGAAACACCGCGTAAGGTCATCGGCTTAACCAATGTCTGGCATCCCTGGCCGCTTTATGGCGTCGAGAAATGGGACGGCGGCCACGGCCGCGTTCAGGCCATCGGCGACGCATGGCACGCCATGCGGCCGTTCCTGGCCTCGGGCGGCGTGATGGCCATCGAAGATGGCGCCGCGCTTGCATCCTGTCTGGACGGCGCCACGATCGAAGATGGGCTGAAGCGATTCCGGGAAAAGCGCGGCCCACGCGTGTGGCAGGTCGCCGAGCGTTCGGCGCTCATGGGACGGATCTACCATTGTCCGCAGCCTTTCGACGCGGTTCGCGATCTCGCCATCAAGAACGCGTCTGCATCCAGCCTTCTCCAGCGAAACGACTGGCTTTACGGCGCACGCGTCTGACCAGCCGCGCGCCGGACTTCGTGGCGTCAGGAATTGAGAGCGCTTTTCGGGTGTGGAAGCACACCCGATGGCCCTCTCCCTCGGCTGAACGGATTGGGTAATCCGCAAGGTGCGGTGCCACCCGGTGGGCAGCGTCAAGGCCCATAGCTCAGGTAAAGTTTTGCGTGCGACGATCACTTTTGGTGGACCGCCCGAAGTGAACGACCAAAAAGCGCTCCCATAGAAGAAAATTCTTCCCCGGCAGAACCGCGGTTGGAGGCGGGCTTCCCACAAAAAGCCAGCCTGCAGGCGGCTTATTCTTTTCGTCATCGAATGGGCTGCGCCACCTAGCGCGTTGGGCAGCGACAGCGTAAGTATTTTAGAAGCACGCACGCGATCGCATGTCCGCTGGATATCGCTTGATCGCATCCCGTGATTTCCGGCGCCGGCCGGACCCAGCAACAAGAACGCGGAGGCTGTATGGCTGAGAACGACCAAGGAACAACCAATCGCGCTCCAGGCCGGGGCCGTATCTACGGTTCCATCCTGGAAACCATCGGCGACACGCCCATCGTGCGTCTGGACAAGCTCGCCAAGGAAAAAGGCGTCAAGGCCAACCTGCTGGCGAAGCTTGAGTTCTTCAATCCGATCGCGAGCGTCAAAGACCGTATCGGCGTCGCCATGGTCGAGGCGCTGGAGCAGTCCGGGAAAATCGCACCGGGCAAAACCATCCTCATCGAGCCGACTTCGGGGAATACGGGCATCGCGCTTGCTTTCGTAGCGGCGCAGAAGGGCTATCGCCTTATCCTGACCATGCCCGAAACCATGTCGATCGAGCGCCGCAAGCTGCTCGCGCTGCTCGGCGCCGAACTCGTTTTGACGCCAGGGCCGCTCGGCATGAAGGGGGCCATTGCTAAGGCACAGGAACTGCTCGCCGAATATCCAAACGCCATCATTCCGCAGCAGTTCGAGAACCCGGCAAACCCCGACATTCATCGGCGCACCACGGCCGAGGAAATCTGGAACGATACCGCGCACATGGTGGACATCGTCATTTCCGGCATCGGCACCGGTGGCACCATCACGGGCGTCGGGCAGGTTCTGAAACCGCGCAAGCCGAGCCTGAAGGTCATCGCCGTCGAGCCGGAAGAGTCGCCTGTGCTGTCGGGCGGCCAGCCTGGGCCGCACAAAATCCAGGGTATCGGCGCGGGCTTCGTGCCCGGCGTACTCGACCGCAGCATCATCGACGAAGTTGTGAAGGTGAACAGCCAAACGGCGCTCGAGACGGCGCGGCACGTCGCGCGGCTGGAAGGCATCCCGGTCGGCATCTCGTCAGGCGCCGCTATTGCAGCCGCCATCGAGGTCGGCTTACGCCCCTCGTCCGAGCGCAAGAACATCGTGATTATCATTCCCTCGTTTGCGGAGCGATATCTGTCGACCGCGCTTTTCGAGGGGCTTGCGTAAGCGCTTGTCATGGCCGCCCTTGAGGCGGCCATCCAGAGGCATGAACGTCGACGATGGATCGCCGGGTCAAGCCCGGCCATGACGCTTAGTGCGAAGGTGGGGTCGGAAATCGCCTAAACTGCCGCCCGTTCCTCTATCCAGGATAGCCCTTCGCGTGCGTAGTAAAAGCCGTTGACGAAGGGGATATCGTCCGAGATTCGCAGCAGGCGGGCCTCGGCTTCCTCGGGCGAGCACTTGCCGTCCAGCGTATCGCGATAAATCGACGTAACGGCGAGCATGTCCATATGCTGCGGCGATACGCGAAAATGCGTGACGCCCATTTTGCGCAGCCCCTCAAGCTCTTTCAACAGCACAACATAGCCGTGGGACTGGGTCGAGGTGCCGCTGATCGTCAGCAGATCTTCTCCCGTTACCGTGGTTGCTGACAGCCCGTTGGGATCGAGGCCGCAAACGTACTGGCAGGTGTCCTTCGTGAGGCCGTGGCTTCGCGCGTGGTAGCAGCGCATCGCGACGGAAAGCGTCTGGCGTCCGAAAACCATGACCTCGATCTCGGCTTGCGTGTTGGCCAGCACCTTGATCGAAGTAGCCGGCGCCTCGACCGGCAGCACAACGCGGAACGCGCCGTTGCGGAGCACGAACTCGCGGGCGCCCTCGTTGAAGACGTTGACGAACGGCCCGATCACATGCGGCTTGCCATGAAGCGCCTGAAGGCAGGCGACGTCATTGGCTTCGACTATCGCGTCTTTGCTGGCGTGGCTCCTGATGTCGCCCATCTCGCGCGCCGAGGTGACGAGCGCCAGCGTGGAGATGACAACTTGTTTGCCCGCACTGCTCAGCCGGTCGGCAACCTGATAGAAATAGTCCTCGAAGTAGGGCTCCCGCTTGGAGCAGATGACCTCGCCCAGATAGACGCAATCGACGGGCGCTTCGTCGGCGATCTTGAAATAGAAATCGCGGCGCTTCTCGGCATCCCAATGATAGAGGAGCGGCCCCAAGGTCAGTTGCGCCTTGGCCGTTTTCGTCGTTCCGGCTTCCATCAGCGCCAGCCCTTCTTGTACGCACCTGTTGTCTGCCGCTTGCCTTCGGAAAGGCTGGAGAGATCGGTTGTCGCGCGCTCGCCTTCGGCGGCCGCATCGACCGCCTTGCGGAAAGCGCTCACCACTTCGCTCACATAGGCGCGGCTGCGCTGGCGGCCCTCGATCTTGAGCGCCGTCACGCCCGCCTTCTTCAGCTCGGCGAGAATGTCGATGGCGTTGAGCGCAACCGGCTCCTCGAACAGGTAGGAGGCGCTCCCGCGCGTCACATAGCGCGCCTTGCAGGGCGTTGGATAAGCGGCGGCCTCGTTCTTGCTGACACGGTTCAGCACCACATCGCCAAGGCAGGAGAGAATGTGATCGCCGTCCTCGCGATAGTTGACGTGGCTCGCGGGCGCGCAGGCGCCTTCGCTCGTCGGCGAGAGGCCTGTCATGTAGGACGACAGGAAGCAGCGTCCTTCCGACATTGGC
Organism: uncultured Alphaproteobacteria bacterium; assembly: GCA_963829495.1. Taxonomy (GTDB): domain Bacteria; phylum Pseudomonadota; class Alphaproteobacteria; order Rhizobiales; family Rhodomicrobiaceae; genus Rhodomicrobium. The sequence continues at coordinate 219,305 of CAWHIT010000004.1, read as the reverse complement.
CCGACGCTGCCGTAAGCGAACACCTCGATCTCAAGGCCGGTCTCTTCGACGACCTTGGCGACCTCGTCGACCGAGAGCACGCGCGGAAGCACCACGCGCTTTACGTCGAACTGGTCGCGGAAGAAGTTGATCGACAGCGAGCTTGCGGCCGACCCCTGAACCGAGAGATGGCGGCGCAAATTGGGATGCTTGGCGCTAGCGTAATCAAGCACGCCCAGATCGGCGAGGATCACGGCGTCGGCGCCGGCCGCGGCCGCGTTATCGACGGCGGCCTGCCAATCCTTCATCTGCCCGGCGGGCGGAAAGGTGTTGATCGCGATGAGAACCTTGCAGCCCTTCTTGTGCGCATAGGCCACGCCTTCGGCCATCTCCTCGACGTCGAAGTTCAGGCCGGGGTAATTTCGCGCGTTGGTGCGATCGTTGTAGCTGCAATAAACCGTGTCCGCGCCTGCCTCGATGGCGGCCCGCAAGGCTGCGGGCGAACCGGCGGGACAGACGAGTTCAAGATACTGGGTCATGTTCGGTGGCTTTTTTCTTCTCCCGGACTTCCAGCTTGGCGAGTCGGGTCTTGAGGGTCTTGATCTCGGTTTGAAGGTTCTCGCGCTCGGACTTCCAGTCCCCTGCGCCAGATTCCTCCTCGTGGAAGGACTCGTGGACGGCGGCCACGCGGTTTTTCGCTGTCTCGCGGACGCGGCCGAGCGCTGTCAGCGCACGTCCGACAGGCTTCGCGAACGGGCCGAACATCCCGGTGATATCGCTGAAAAGGTCGATCTCTTCCCGGTCGAGCGTGTTACGCAACCCAACGATTGCAGCCGTGTCGCCGGTGATTACGAGGCCGCGGGTGAAGAACAGCGCGTCGCCGTCGATGCGGCCTTCGAGCAGGTTCAGGAGGATATCGAGATTGCCTTTGATCGTGGCGTCCGCCGCTCCCTGGCCCGTCTTCTCCAGAATGCGGACCGCCGGCCTCTCGTCGCCGCCGTATTTCAGCTCGAAGCGGTGCGGAAGATCGTTGGCATCGACGTGAATGATGGCAGGCTTCAGGCGAGCCAGATTTTGAAAAAGCTTCGGGTGGGCGCGCTGCATTCCTCGCAGCAGAGCGCCAACCGCGCGCGCCAGGACGAACGGCGGCGTGACATGCATCGCCCCGCGGACGATCGGCGTCGGCAAATTTGATGGCTTCATGCCGCGAATGATGTGTAAAGATGAAGCTCGGGTCAAGTTCGACTTTGCGCGTCATCTGGAAGCGGATTTTCGCGTGGACGGTGCGGCAAGTGTGCTAGGTTGAATTATCAGGCAGGGCCGAAGCTGAGGCTCCCCTCGGCGCTGACCGAAAGCCGCACTGTGGGCGCTGCGCATTCATCTTCGCCCGAAACCATTGCGCGCCGCGCTTGACGCGCATCTCAAACGGCGCATCTGAAAAAGGTCGATCGTCAGCGCTTCGAGCGTTCCATCGGCTTCGCCTCGGGAAGGACCATGCGAAGGAGATCGCCCTGAACTCCTCATGCGCCTGTATGCTTCATAGTCGTTGATGAGGTCGCCGGAGCCATAGAGGATAAGCTTGCGCCGATAGATTTCGATGGCGCGCGCATGGTTTGCGGATGCGGTTCGTAGCAAAGGAATAGGGCTACAGGAGTTTTTTGCGCGTTCCTGCAGACAGAAGGCCAATCCGCAATTACACTCCACGACGCAAATTACAACAGAGGGTAAATCATGAAGTTTGTTAGCTGGCAGTTGACGTTACAAACGGCGATCCTGGCAGTTGTTTTTGCCACAGTGTGTCGCGCGGAGGACAAGGATACGTCCCCTGTTTCAGCGAAAGACCTTCAAGCCAAGATAGAATATTGCCAACGCTGCCACCAGCAGTCAGGGCAAGGGATTCATGCAGCTTCTCCCATACCGCGGCTCGCGGGACAACAGGTTGAATACTTCGAGAATCAGTTGAGGGCCTTTATAGAACACCGTCGATTGCATTCTGTTATGGAAAACGTAGCACATAACCTTAGCCCGGCAATGCAAAGGGGTATTGCCGAGCACTTTCGGGATCTCAATCCTAAGCCCATTGGCGGGGCTCCGAAGGAACTGGTGGCCGGCGGCAAACAAGTCTTTGAAGAGGGCGTTCCGGACGCCAATATTCCTCCGTGCGCCTCCTGTCACGGCCCGGACGCGAAAGGTAACGGGGCGTTTCCGCGTCTCGCAGGTCAGCTCGATGAGTATATCCAGAGTAAATTGCTGAACTGGAGCAATGAGCGGGGACAGGATGCCGCAAACCCGGACACATCGGCCATCATGCAGCCAATTGCGCACACCTTGACCAGGGGGCAAATTGCAGCCGTGGCGGCCTACCTCAATTATCTGGAGTAAACCCTCTCTCTGCTCCAGCCCTAAGCTGGAGCATTACTTGAAGCTTAGAGATCTAACATTGGCGCGCGCCGACATGGAGCTGGCGGCGCTCTCCCCTATGTATATGAATTTTCTAGCGCATTTCGGTACGGAAGGGGATGATTTCTCTCGTCAAGCGCTTGCGGTGTCAGCTGCTTGCTCTGAGCGCAAGCAGCTGATCCTGCGCGGGGAAGGTGAGAATTTAGAACCCAAAGAACTTTTCCCGCAACGCGTCCTCGTATTGCTTCTTGGCAGCCTTCACTTCCTTGCGGATTTCGTCTTCCTTGAAATGTGCTGCTTCCCATTTATCAACTTCGGCGACCGAATGATTGACCGAGGCAAGTGCCTCCTCTTCCCTGATTGCGGCTATCCATTTCTCGACCGCAGCCTTGTAGGCGCTTTGCATTTCATCGAGTTCTTGAAGTGTCATCCATCTCATAGCTCCATCGGGCATGCTCAAGCCGGCGCGATACTTACTCACTTTGCGACCATGTGATCGGATAGCTTGCCCGGCCGCCATGACATTGAGAAGACAGCCGGTTATCGGTTCTTCTCGCACATTGGTCTCCGAGTTGCACCCGCCAGAGCCACGCAGGCGAAGGTGAAAGGAGCCAGACTTGCGAAGATGGGCTTGATCCCTCTGCTCGACGCGGCCGGGCCGTATGCACCATTTCTTAAAGAAATGGTGATCGCCTTTTTTCTCTCGTCTTTGTATCTCGACAGTTCAGTACAAGGACGTTATTATCCGCCCCTGCATTTCCAAATGTCAAATCCTAGGAAATCTTGCAACGGCTTGCCGTTGTGCCGAACCCTATACTTTTCAAGAGGTCTCAGATGGCAATTTCCCCTACGGCGGAGTCGACAGAAGGTGGCGAACCGTCACCTAAATCCTGGTGGCTTTATCTGCTCTTGGGTATCGTTCTTCTCATTGGCGGCGTCTTCGTCCTTGGCGATGTGGTGCTTGCCTCGGTCGTCAGCGCTATCTTCATAGCCTGGGCCCTCGTGATAGTGGGGGGGTTCCAGATCGTGCACGCATTCAGCGCGGTGGGATGGAAGGGCTTCGTTCTCGATCTCTTGCTTGGCGCGCTCTACATCGCGGCCGGAGTCATCCTTCTGACCAACCCCTTGGCTGCAACAATCAAGCTCACGCTTCTGCTTGGCATTATCTGGCTTATCTCGGGGCTGTTCCGGATCGTGCTCGCCGGCGTGCTCTGGCGGCAAGCGGGCTGGTCACTCTTGATTTCGGGCATTATCGGCGCGCTGGCGGGAGGCGTCATCCTCTCCGAATGGCCACAGTCGGGCCTTTGGGTGCTCGGCCTTTGCCTCGGCGTCGACCTCATCTTCCACGGGTTCGCCTGGATAAGCTACTCGCTGTCCATCCCCTCTCAGCAAACGCCTCAGACTGCATAGCTCGTTGAAAGAGGCTACCGGAATGTCCGGTAGCCTCGCTGATTCTGTCTCAAGCCCGGGATAGGGCCGTCGCAGCCGCTGCTTTAACGGCAGGCGACCCATCGTTTGCACACGCGGACCCCGCCGTTCATGCCCCAACTGGCGCACTGCTTTCCCCCAGTGCATTGCACCTTGACGGCCTGGGATTTGAAGGCCGGCGTTTCATTGCCGGAGAGCGGGACGGCTTCCAATCCCGCGATGGAAAAGAAAAAAGCGGCTACCGATAAGGTTATCGCGAATTTCATTTTGTATTTTCCAAGGTTGCTAGGATTTTTTACTATAACCCAATTGCAACCCGCAACCAAGATCAAAGTAAGTGTCCGATTGATGGAGTAGCTTTTTTAAAGCATTACAACACACTGCGCATCGCGACCGGCTCATTTGCGACGCGTCCAGTCGCTGGAGGTGGGTTCCGTACACCGGGGATGGGCTGTTCGCTATGGCCGCGTGCCATAGCTGATAATGCCGAGGTAATCGGCGCCTTCTAATCGGCCCTGAAGAGCGCGCAGCAATTCCCTGGGTTTCGCCTTGCGGTCGAGAAGGGAAAGTTCCAGCTCCAGGTCCGTCTTGCGTTGGGTGGACGCGAGAACAATCATGGTGTCTACGCCAAAGGGTTGGGACGCGTGCATGGGAACAACCAGGTGATCGTTCATGATCAACGGGTTTGCGTTGCCGCTCGGAAACAAATATTGCACTTCGCCATTGCCGGCCAGATTCACCATGAGCAGGTATCGGCCGTAGACCCCATCGATAACCAGCTGGAATTTCTGGCCCTCCGCAAAAATGCTCTGCCTCGGCAGAAGGCTTACCTGCAGCGGAATCCTCGCTGCCATTCGAGCAAGAGCAGCCGTTACGCCGACCCTTGCCGCCACGGCCGGAAGAGCATTTTGAGCCACCCCGTAGGCGAGTACGGCTCTTGTCTCGGAAATCACGTCCCCGGTTTTTCTGTCCCAGAACGCATTGAGACCGGGTGGGGCGGGTGCGGTCGCGCCGCCGTCCAGGGTGACTATTCCAACGTCCGGCAGCGGAGCGTTTAGAGGTGTCTCCTCAGTCCCTCCGCCAGGTTTCTGGAAGAGAACGCGTTGCGCAGCGTCTCGCGTCCGGGGCTCCATCACCGGGCTTTGCCTCTGCTCCGTCAGTTGCAAGACCTGCTGATGAACGGATTTGAAGAGCTTTTCCCGTGTGATGTCGCCGCCAAATCCTGGGCTTTCCAGGGTGCGCGCAAAGGCATAGCTGAGAGCGCCGCGATGGTGGCCATCAATGGCGATTTCCATGACCTCCGACTGTGCATCCACACCGGCCAGGAAGGTTAGCGACGGGACATCGCGCGTCGCATTATCGCTCGTTGTGCTTGCTGGAACCGCAAGCTCGTCGTTTTCGGGCGCGATATAAAGGCTGCCCGGGCCAGCTTCGCCCGGATCGTAAACCCGGGTTATCCCTCGAACTCCCGTGCGCAAGCCGCCACGGCTGGCTGCCTTCGTCATCCCGCCGCCATGACAGCTGTCAGCGACAAAGATGATCTCCGCGCCCTTCTTTCCGAGTTGCTTCAACCAGTCGAAAATCTCCTCGTCGATGATCCTCTCGCGAGTCCCCGGTCCCCTGCCTGCGATCAAGGAAAGGATGAACGCCTCGTACATGCCGTTGGGTTTGCTGCCGGGCACGCGTTCTTTTTCCTGGCTGCCATGGCCGGCAAAGGTGATCATCACCAGGTCGCCGCTGCTTGCATTCCCGACGAGCAACTCCATCGCTTGTGTGAATGCCGCTCGTGTTGCGTGCGTGTCCAGCAGAACCGTGAGGTCGGAAACTCCCACGCGCGCCAGGGTGTCAGCGATATCCCGAGCATCGGCGGCGGCGCCGCTCAGCTGGTCCTGAGCCCGCAAATAGGGGTACTGATCGATACCGACGACGAGCGCCCTGATCGTACCCCCTCCCTGCAGTCGCAGCGCGGCGCGCGTATTGGTTTGAGCTTGGGCGAGGGCCGCTAAGCCGACCACCGCCGCGACCAAGACGATCAGTAGCGAACAGGAGCGGGTGGCGCGCCGCCTCGCTGAAGACAATAAACCGCGCATAAGGGACGGTCTACCGGCGGCGACGGCGAGAAGGGCCATCGGACTTCGACACGAGGTCCGCCATGCGCTGATAGAAAGACTTTGCTTTGGCCCCGTTCTTTTTCGCGTCTTCGCGCGCGGACTTGAATTGCTGGCTTATTCTCTCCCGGAACTCTCTTGTAAACCCAGTTTCCTCGGGTTTCGGTTCGCGTTTGTTCTTCTCCTTCGCTTGAGCAACCTCTTCTTCTATGCAGTTATGATAACGCTCAAGCCAACGAAGCTGCGAGTTGGTGGGAGGCTCGTCACGGGTCCAATCCCATACCATGATCCACTCGCTCATGAGATCGGATGTCCGCGCGCCGCAGGCGGGGGTACCGATCCCCCTGATCCGGATATAGCCCATGTTGCCCCCATCGCCATAATCATGCCGGAGCTGTTGAATCTGGTCTTCGGTGATGATCGGGGAGCCGTCAGCGCGTTTCGCCTCGCCTTTGTCGACCATGCCTACAAGCTCGAATGCGGCATAGGCGGCAACTTGCGGATTCGCTTCCCAGCTATCGGGCGCTGCCAGCTTCACGCGTTCAATGGTCTTGTAGAGCAGGTTGACTGCGCTTTCGGGGTCTTTGGGAATTGCGGCGGAACCCTGCTCCGTCGGGAAGCCCGAACGGTACAGCTTCGCAAGCTGCAAGCCTGCTCTCGGGTTGCCTTTTTCGAATGCGGCCAGATAAAGCGTCCGTATTTCAAGAGCGCCACCGTCCGGCTTTCGATCTGCCAGGGGACGGAATGGAATCTTCCGGTCGCGCAGAAGATCGGCGAGTTTGGCCTGCGCGTGGTCCGAGCCGCCGTAGGCTGCCAGCCTGAAGTAGCGGCCCGCCGCCTCGGGCTGCGGCGCGGGAACGCCATCGCCTGCTGTCAGCATGTCTGCAAGTTGAACTTGCGAGCGTACATCGCCGGCTTCTGCCGCCCTGGCGTACCAAGCGACGGCTTTCTCCGAATTCTTTTCGATGCGATAAACCTCACCGAGCCAGAACATCGCCTCCCATGAGCCGCTGTAGGCCGAGAGTTCGAGCAGTTCCTTGGCGCGATCCGGGTTCGCAATGACACCCTTTCCATCGTGCAGCAGCTTCGCAGTCTCGATCATCGCGGGGACATAGCTGTGCTCCGATGCGGCGGAAAGATACTTGAAGGCGGTCGCCTCGCGGCTTGCGTCGGCAAGCTTGACTCCCGTCGAGTTACTGATCTTGGAAACATTGCCTAAGCCGAGTTCGCCGCGGAGATAGGCCATTCCAAGATTGTATTGCGCGACCACGTGGTTCAGATCGGCGCCGCGCTGGAGAAATTTGGCTGCTTCTTCGCGATCCGCAGGTTCGGGAGACTCGGCATTTTCCTTATAGTATTCGCCATTCTGGATCATGACGGCCAGATTGTTGTAGGCCGCCGCATAGCCGAGATCGACAGCATCCTGATTGAGAGACGACGCCCTTTTCAGAGCGACGGTGCGCTCAAAGCCATTCGTTAGTGATGCCAGCGCATAATTTGCCCTTGCCGCGTTGAACTTGTAGCGGGCTACGCGCGGCCGCTGTTTCGCCGCCCGCTCACAGGCTTCAATGACGGATTTGATATCGAGAGTGATAAGGTCCCGATCTTTTCCGGCCGAAAGCGCCGATGCGACGAGCTTCTGAACGTCGGACCCGCCAAACAGCTGTGGCCGGTCCGGATCGAGCGGAGAAGACCCTTTAGCGTCGCAAATCTGCTGAGGTTCCTTCAGCTTCGATGCATCGATCGTTTGCTCCGCCTGGCTTATGAAAGACCCTGTGCCCTGAACCTCGATCTGCCGCAGGGCCCGAAGCTGTTCTCTCATGTTTGCGCCGCAGCGGGAGAGCTCGGCGAACCTTTGCTCAATCGTATCCCGTCCGAGAGAGCCTGATGCGATCCCGGACCGGAGGTTCTGCAACTCAGTATCCGACCACTGGCATAGAGCGGCCTGGTCCGGGTCGCCTTCGCTCGGCCAGAAGAAATAGTCGGTGCTGCGGCTATCCTCGTTGTAGTCCGGGATCTGATCCTTGTTCAGCTTGCGGGCCTGCTCCCTGACCTTCGATTTCACCTGAGCGGCCATGACCAAAAGGGGTTGGCCGGGGATCGGGATCTGAGAAAGCAGGACGCGGGTGAAGAGAGAGTTCTTCTTTGGCTTCTCCTTCGTTGCCCCCTTCTCGTCTCGCGACTTCACCTCGTTAGCGCCCGGCCGGGAGATGGGCTCCAGACTGTCTAACGAGATCTGTCCTTCGCTGGCGCTATAAAGCCGGTATGTTCCAAACGCGGAACGCGCAGGCAAAACAACGCCGGGCACATCCAGGGCTGCTCCCTTCGCTCCTTCGATCGGGCTCCGGCACGCATCGGCAACCAGGATGATGACATCCGGCTTGTGGCCTGCGATCGCCTCTCGATCTCCTCTTCCGACAGTGCGACCTTGATGATGAAATCACGGTATCGCTTTGCTTTCTTGTCAGCCGTATCCAGTTCTCTGAGTTCGGCGGTGCCGAGGTCCTTGAAGAAGGCTGTGTCAGACTTTGAGCTCTTCGTGAGATAATAGTTCTTCTTGTCGGCGCTGAAACCATGGCCGGAAAAATAGAACAGGACATCATCGCCAGGATCTACGCGACTTAAGAAGCGATCGAACTCGGCTTGAAAGGCGTCCCTGTCCTTTGCCTGATCGTCCGTAATCATGACGACATTGAACGGCTGCGGCAGCCGTTCGAGCGCGAACTTCATCTCAGATGCGTCGTTGGCCGGCGCGTGGAGCACCGCCAGGCCGCTCTTACTGTCGTAGTCTCCAATGCCCACAATAAAAGCATGCCGCTGCTTCGCATCTGCAAATGCGGGAAGGCAGGCAAGGCAGAAAAGAAAAGTGAGAAGCCCGGCAGCGCGAAACCGGCCTGTCATAAGACATTGAGAAAAATGCATGGGGTGCCGCTATTCTTGAGACTTCATGAAAAAGAGGGGGCTTATTAAGGCTGGGCGAGCATGAAGAGGGGCCGCTTCAGCGACCCCGCTCTTAACCTCTATCGAGGTTCATCTGTTCGGATCTGCAAATATTGTCCTTCGGCGCGATCCGGCGCGAGGCCTGCGCTGACCGCCAGATCGGCGCGCGCGGAGATGGGCTTCAGTCCGGCGGCAAGCGCGCTTTGAGCGAAGGGCTGCGCGATCTCCTTGCATTTTTCGCCGACGACCTTGCGTGTCCGTTTCCAGACATTTTCGGACCCATCACCGTTCCCGGCGAGGGACTCCACGTCGGCGTTCCCGGATACAGCGGGGCCATTGTTGGCCTGGCTTAGCGGAAGACCATCGATGGCCGCACCCCGGCCTCCGTTAAGCGTAGGCGCGAGCTGAGCCGGGACAGCGGCGCCGTCATTGATCAATGAGACATAGCTTGCGGACAGGCAATCGTAGAGGGCGCGTCTGGCGCGGAAGCGAAATCCGAACTGGTGAGCAAGGCGTACCGAAAGGTTCGCTGCCTTCTCGCTGTCGACGCGACCTGCAACGAAGAAACTGTGGTCCAGGTTATCGATGACGCGGGTCAGCATCCTCTCGTACTGAACGTCGGCTCCGACCGTCTGCAACCCGGCCGGCACCTGATCGCTGTTCTCATAGATGGTCCGGATGAAGTGGTCGAAGCTTCTGCTGACGCCGACGATTTCTGCCAGTTCCAAGGCCCGCGCGTAAACATTGGCGGCGGCCTCCTTGAAGACCTCCTGCAGATTGTTCATGTCGGGGCCTTTGGCCCCAACGCCATGAAAATACGGCAATATCCCTGTCTGGGCTTCGACAAGGATTTGCACCTCAAGCCTGTCGCGGGTCCACAGTTCGCCAGCAAGCAAGTCGAAATCGGTCAGGTGGGCTTCTTGATAGGCTTTTTCGGCAGCAACGCGGATTTCACCCTCGGTGATCTGATTGATATTCGATCCCGTTGAGGCGCGTACATTTGCGTCTTTGACATTGCGAAGTTTCCGGTGTTGATCCTCCAGAACGTCTATGAAGTCTTCGATCGCCAGGGATACATTGCGATTTCGTTCCGTTTTCTGGTTCTGATCGATCTTATGGTAGGCTTCAACAAACAAAACGGCATTTTCATTTGCTTGCTTCTGGTCCGGCGCCTCACTATCTTGCCGGGAGGATGCATGCCTCTCGCCGTCCCCGCCCCCGCCTCCTCCGCCATGCCGGTGCCGATGCCCTCCACCGCCTCCGCCATGACGCATCATGCCCATGATGGCCATGGCCATCCCAAATCCATTCCCTGCTGTTGAAACAGCCGGCGCCCCTATTGCACCTGCACAGAAGGCGATGGTCGAAAAGGAAAGCACACGAAGAATGTTGCAACGCCCGGCCATGACGCAAAACTCCAAAAATCTAATATAAAATTGACGCAAACTGCGGCGAAGGGCAACTTGTTTTCGTTGAAGAGTTTTACAGTAATATTAACGGCCGCCGGTGGCGGGCAAAGCGTCTCAGCGAGAGAGCGCAGCCTGCGCAAAATCGGAACCGGGTTGCGACGCAATTTTTCTTAACGGCTGGGACTGTGCCGGGGTGCCGGGCGGCGATCATGGCGGCGAGGCGGGATGCGTTAGAAGCCTTCGCCAGACCGGCCATCGCCATCGTGGACGACGTTTACCGCGCGCGGTTTTGTAAACATTTCGTTCACTGCGGCGAGCCTTCATACTTATGTGGTTAACAGAAGCGCACCGGAATTACTTCTCACCGTGTGTTGGTAAAGAACTTCTTTATTTGGCGCGAAACGGAGGAATGCAGCGCCTAAGACCCGACAAAGGGGAAGCTACCATAAGCCACTGAAATTGCTACATTTTTTATTGTTAACAAATTGCCCATTAAATAGAAATCTAATGCGGTAATTTTTCCATTTACTGGGACGCGCAAAAGTCCGTTAAATATGTTTAGACATCGCGAATTAACGCTTACGAGGGGCCGGAACTGCACGGCGCAGCCAGCGGCGATGGCGTCCCGTTCCGTAATTTTCTAATATTTATCAAGGGCTTGAGTGCGCCTAAACTGCGTTAACCTGGCATCAAGGCGATTTCGCTGAAGATCTGTCAGAAGAAAGAATGCGGACGAAAGCGTCAGATGCCGCCCTTTGCAGGATGTCTACAAAATGGACCACCACATCGCCCGGGTCCGATTAAACGCGCGATGCGCTAGCAGGATACGGGAAAGCGAGGGCTCACCACCATGAGGATGAACGCGCTGAAAATGACCTGCGCCTTTCGAAGGAGGAGGCCAAGATCCCAAGATCCCAGGATACCGCGTGTCCCTGCTCAGATCCTGCCCCTGGCTTTGGCTCGCCGCCAAACAGACCGCCGGGGTCCGCGCCGCACCGGAAAGGACTGGTAAGAGAGTATTTTGCAGGCTTTGAAGAATTCGAGGTTAGGACAGAAGTCTGGCCCGGCATCCAAGGGGCCTTTATCGAGCCAACTCAGGCAAAGGCAACTCTCTTCGCACCGAAGACACCTCCAGCGGGCCTCGGTGTAGGCATCGCCATTTCTTAGGCGGACCAGGACGATTGCATCGACATTCAGACGATCCATCATCTGATGCATGCGGGTCGCCCGCCGCTCTAGTGTCCTACGAATGGCCGATTGCATGATACGCTACCCATTTCTTTAGGATCGAAACCGATAATTGCCATGAGCGCAAGACAGTTTTTGGGATAAGGAACGCCGTAAATTGCATGACAGCCCGTATCATAACGCATAACGGCAGGCCCGGAAAAAGGCGCGCATTCACGATGTTGTGGCCACAAATTGAATGACAAAACATGAGGCACAAGGTCTTGTAGGCCATGGCATCTGAAGCATTGGAGCAGGAACGAGAGCATGAGCAACCGAGGCGCTTCCTTATCTCTCGCCGCTGACGGGCATGGCTCGCAGGATGGCGGAAGGCGCCGCCACCGGGATTCCGACATTCCTGGTCTCGCTCATTATCGCGGGCGTTTTGTTTCCGCCGGCTCCTTCACTGCTGGAGGCTGTGAGGACTATGTCTCAGCGCATCCTGCCGACACGCGGCCAGGAGCTTGTGAGGCTGGCGGGCGCGACGATCCGCAACGTCTCGCAAGGCGTCATTGGAATTTCGTTTCTCCAGGCCATCCTCGCGGGTTTGGGCTTTCTCGTTGCTGGAATACCGGGGAGCGGCTTTCTTGCCCTTGGCGTGCTCGTCACCGGAATCCTCCAGATCCAGGGGCTGTTATTCATCCCGGTGCTGCTTTGGATTTGGTACTCGATGGATACGACGACTGCTCTGGCGCTGACAGCCTATCTGGGGCCGGTCGGCATCCTGAATAACGTGCTGAGCCCCTTTGTCATGGCTCACGGACTGAAAACGCCGATGCTCGTCATTTTCATCGGCCTGATGGGCGGCGTGGTGGCGCACGGCATCGTCGGCCTCTTTGTCGGCCCGATCGTGCTCGCTGTAACCTGGGAGTTGTTCGCGGCCTGGATGACGCATGAAGGCGGTACCGATCGTCTCGGAATAGCGCTAAAGTAAACTTCGCTCATCTGGCCAACGGATGCGGCTCTCTCCGCCCTTCGTCGTCCCGGCCAAGCGAAGCGGGAGCCGGGATCGCAAAAGGACAGGCGATTCAATTTGTTACGATCCCGGATAAGGTTTCGCCTTTCCTGGATGACGGCGGCGGCGATCCGGTGGAGCGTCAGGCAAACCCCGCTTTAGGAGCGGCAAATCGGTCCTGCCGCAGACCCGTGTCATCAAAACGTGAAGCTCTTTTGGGAGCTTCAAAATGCCTCTGGCTTTGCGGGCAGATAGGCTACAGGTTAAGCTGCCAGCGCTTCGCGGCGGGGATTCCTGCCTCGGTAAATCAGTTTGGGGATTGGAGAGTGCCGCACGTGTCGGACGCAGCAGATTATTCGGCGATTGCTGAGATGCATGATGGCCGCCCCTTCGAGATTTCGCGCACAAAAACCCGAGGACACGGCCGCCGTATTGGCCGCCGTCGCCCGCACCAGCCCTCAGTCTCTCTATCGCCGTTTCTTCGGTCCGAAACGCAATTTTTCGGAAGCGGAAATCGCGTACTTCATGAATCCCGACTTCGTGAACCACGTTTGTCTGGTCGCGTTGGTCGAGGAAGACGGCCAGCCGGTGATCGTTGGCGGCGTACGCTACCTCATTCAGGAACCGGGCAAAGCGGAGATATCGTTCGCGGTGATTGATCCGTATCAGCGGAAAGGGATTGGCAGCGTGCTGATGAAGCATATCGCCCCGATTGCCCGCAACGCGGGGCTCAAGGAGTTTACGGCGGAAGTCATGCCGGACAATGTTCCGATGTTGAAAGTCTTCCAGGGGAGCGGATTACCTTGCACTGTGCTCCGTGAGCCCGATGCGGCGCACGTCACTCTCAAGATCATCTGACAGGACTCGACCCGCAGTTCGATTCAGCACCTTTCGAGATCTTCAAAAACGGCGCCTGTTGCTTGCCCTGCCGGGCGGCGCGTCCTACCCTGATGCCATGAACAACAGCTCATCGGGCCTTGTTGCGGTGCTGCAAGGCGACATCACGACCATCGAAACCGACGCCATCGTCAATGCCGCAAACTCGGCGCTGGAGGCGGGCGGCGGCGTGTGTGGAGCGATCTTCCGCGCGGCGGGCGTTGACGCGCTGACTGAGGCTTGCCGGGCGATAGGTCATTGCCCCACCGGAGAAGCGGTTATCACCCCCGCCTTCGGCATCAAGACCGCCCGCTATATCATCCACGCTGTCGGCCCGGTTTACAGCGCCTACCCGCGAGACATGGCCCGGGACCTGCTTCGCGCCGCTTACAGCGCGTCGATCCGCGTCGCCATCGAGAATGGCTGCCGGTCGATTGCTTTCCCGGCCATCAGCACGGGCATTTATGGCTACCCGCTCGAGGAAGCCTGCCGAGAAGCCGCTAGCGTGTGCAGCATCGAAGCCGCTGCCCATGGCCTCACAATAAAACTCGTCGCATTCGATGCCAGAACCGCTGCGGAGTTACGCAAACACCTCCCGCCGGCTGGACTGTAACGGAGGAGCATGGGGATCCGCCGTAGCCGGGAAAGCAAATTTCCCGGTCTTGGAGGCGACATAAACGCATCGCCGCGCCCCGAAGGACGCGGCTTTTTTGCTACAACTCGGGAGAAACGCTACCTTCCTGCAACTAAAAAGATTGTTTTTCTCTGCGAGTTATCGCCATACTGATGTTGTCTAGGCTCCTCCCTAGATCCTCCAAGCCGCTGAACGTAGGTTCGCGGCTTTTTTTTTGCTGTCATGCTGGCTCGAATGCTCTCCGCAGCGTTTCGCACTGTCGAAACATCAGCGGCGTTGGATCTTCTGAAAAGCATCTCCGATCAAGCTGTAGAGTTCTTGCGTGTGTGAGGTAAAGGCCTGCATCCGGTCTTGAGCGAACTGCGTCTGCAGCGTCAAAATATCCTGGAAGTTCTTTGCGTTGCAGATTTTGCCGGCGAAATCGAAAGCTGTCTCGGCATTTTCCTTCGCGAAGTCCATGGCGCGGCCCTGCACATCCTTGAAGGGCACGGCCATGGGATTGTCGGGGATCGCGCCCATCAACCCGCCCATGGCGTTGGTTACGAAATCCGTCAGCTGCTCATAAGCGGCATGCGCCTGCTTAATGTTCTGTTCGGCCATTTCGCGCATGGCCTGTGGGATTTCCATTGGGTTATCGGTCATTACTTCATCCTCCCTGGCTTACTGATGTGAAGTAAGTGTAGCCGTGTCCTGAGAAATTGAGAAGGCCGAGCTTGGCCTTTCGCAAAACGCGGTATATTCCTCCGCCGAAGTTGGCTCGGATTGGGTTTCCCGCGCTGCCCCATGCGGCTCGGGAGAGCAAGGCAGAATGGCTACTTTTCCGGGTTGTCGATTGCTGCCGCGAGTTCCAGGGTCCGGCGGTTGATTTCCTGGGCGCTCAACAGACTGAGATCGTGCGAGGAGTAACTTGAACGGACGGCCCGCAAGGATCTGCTTTGTGGGGCTGACGCTAACATCAGCATGACGCCGGAAGAAGCGACGAGGACAAGCAAAAGTCCCACAACGGTTTTGGCTGGCATACGCAACACCCACAAAAAAGCACCGATGCCTTCTTTGCGGAAACGTCTCAGCTTTGGAATAAGTTCCTTCGCATCTCGAAAAAAGCGGCTGTGTCATGGATAAGGATTTATGGGTGGTAAGGTCGCAACTCCATCGCGAGGGTCGGCGTTCCGCCGGGGGAGCTTGTCCCCGTCTCCGTGATCGGCTCAGCCAGCAAAGCGTGGAGCCGATCCACGCGCGCGCTAAGCAGGGTTCGCCGGACGCGCGGCCGGATCGCCGCCGCCGTCTTCCCGGAAAGGCAAAGCCTTATCCGGGATCGTAACAAATTAAATCAACTGCTTTTTTGCGATCCCGGCTCGCGCTTCGCTTGGCCGGGATGACGAAGTGAGGAGCCCGCCGCATCCGTTGGCCATATGAGCCAAGTTTGCCGACGCGGAGAGTTTATCGCGCGGAGCTTTTTATTGCCGCTGCGGCTTTGAGGGTTTGGTGATTGATCTTTGCGGCGAGCGTTGTCTGATCCGGTGCCAGCGCGGGCGCCAGAGCGGCGAAGCCGAGAAAAATGACAAGTGCGAACCTGACAGCGGATTTCCACTCGTATGGATCGCACATAATTTCTAGCAGGCCGGCGTCTTCGCGGCCTTTTGTGGCCCTGCTCCGATTGCGGGCCGCTTCCAAGAGGGGCGATGGAATCAAAGCCCTTATCGTTAGATCGGTCATCATCTCACGAACGCTTCTTTCTGCTGCTCTTGTTCTACAACGTCCAGGCAGGGCGGCTAGTCCTGTTGCTTAGCCGCCAACACCTTTTTATTTTCGGACAATTTTCTGAAAAAGTTCTTGACTATGGATTACGTGCTACGCCCAGGTTGGACAAAAATTTACGTTCTTGCAACCCCTTGTGGTTGTGGTGTCTTGGCGCAGCCTGAAATAGCGCTGTCCGGCTTGGGAATGGGAATCCGTTCGCAGGCAGTGGATAAGCGATACGGCGCTAAACGGGGGCGCCGGAACTGCGAGCGCGATTGTGTACTGTACGTCCATGGAACTGCCTCAAGGATGAACGATGCGCGCACAACCATGCGATTCAACACAGACAAGGATGGCGATAGCTGCCCATTTTGCCGCCTTTGTAAACGCACTTGGCGAAACCTCGCCATCACTTGCAAATGGATTCTACGATAATTTGCAGCGCATTCAGCAAATGGAGACCGAGGCCGGCCACGAACAGACGCACCTCTACCTGCTGGAAACGCTGGCCTGGACTATAGAGCTCATGCAGAAGCTCAAGGCTTAGGGCGAGTAAGTGTTTCTGTTCGGCTGCGTGGCGAAGACACCTGCGGCACCGATGGGGTTTCAGGAGCCGGTCTCGATCCGCACGCCGTAGTCGAGCGTCGAGGTTACGGCATCGCCATAATACCCGCCTTCCAAAGGCATGGTCGCGGCCTGGTCCGGCGCCGCGCACAGTGCCACATGGCCATCGGTGACAGGAAGCCCGTGCATCGGGTCGAAGCCGAGCCAGCCCGCGCCGGGCAGAAAGACCTCCGCCCAGGCATGCAAATGACGTCGCCCATCAGGCGTATCGGCGTGCGCCTGGTAGCCGCTGACGAAGCGGGCGGCGATGCCGAGGCTGCGGCAGGTCGTCATGAACAGCACCGTAAGATCGCGGCAGGCTCCTTTGCCCGTGGCGAGCGTGTGCGCGGGCGACTGGGCGGCGCCCTCGGGCCGGATATGGCGGTCCATTCGGGTGAATAGCGTCTGGTTGAGGCGTTCGAGGAAAGTGGTCGCTTCCCATCCGCTGTCGGACGCCAGCCCGGCGGCGAAGGCCCGGACGCTCTCGTCGATGTTCACGGGCGGCATATAGTCGGCCATCGCATCATTGGCTCCTGAAGGCCAGGGCAGTGGCGGCAGTGCAGCGACGTCCGGCGCCGAAGTGGCTCGCGTCTCCACATCGAAATGGCTCTCGACGCGCAGATGATCGGTGAAGCCCGCGAACTCCACCCGGGTGATGAGATTGCCGTAGCGGTCCATCAGGTCCTGGCGGGCGCTCGGCAGGGGGTCGATAATGAGGCTGTGCGTCAGCAGAGTGGCGTTGCCGGCGCGCGGCGTGAGGCGCAGAACATGCGCGGCAAGCGCCACGGGCGACGAATAGCGGTAATGTGTTTCGTGAGAGACCGAGAAGCGCATCTTAGACCCTCCGGGCATAATCTCCTGGGCGGCCCGCCGACGGCTCCGCGCCAGATCATAGTGCGATCTGATTCCGGCTTTTTTGCTCCCGGTCAAGGTGAAGGTGACGCCCGTGTGACGCACCACGGATCTTGGGCGGGCGCCAAACAAGGTTGCGTGCTCGAGATGGTGTAACGGGCAATGGTCAATTGGCCACGGATGAATTATGGAAGAGTTCGTTTAGGGCCGTTACCGGAAGACGCGGGTCTCGAAAAACGCTCAAGCGGCGATGTCTGCTCTCGGGTCCCGTGGCGGACGTTTCGCGGTAAGGCCAGCTTTGGCAGCTTGGCCATTCGTTAGGAATATAGCGTAAGTTCAGATCGCATGCGATCTAATACGCAAAGTTGATTCAGATTTCTATACTCTCATTGCTACTATCTTGCGCATGCTCCCACCGTGTCGATTGTTTCTGAAGCAATGCAACACTTAATATCTCGGAAATATACTTCACTTCGATCCGCGTTTGTGTTTTTCTGCGCCACAGAAGCAGACAAACTCTTGCAATGTTCGAATTTTTCCAGGAACCTAGCATAGATTTTATTTATTGTTTCGCTGTAGCCGGTAGCAAGCGGCCCGGACGCCCAGCGCACGATATCTTTGGGACATAGCTTTTCAGTCATATACTGGCCCCGGAGGAAAACTCGGCGTTCGGAGCATGGGCCGACGTCGTCCGGTCCCAATTCATCAAATTGAGCTGGACGTCCAAATTGTTTACAGACATTCTCCCTAATAACGCTGTCCTTCACAGCAAGTGTGCGGTCCGCCTCAAGGCAACCAAGATTTGCCAAATCACCTATGTCACATTTTTTTGATGGCAAATCGATCAGTGCATAAGCAGCCAAGTGCTGGCAATGAGCTTTTACCCCCCTTTGCAAATCTGAAAAGTGTTCTCCTTTTGAATTCTCGTGCAGCGCTGAAAGTCCCGCAAAATTGAAAGAGTTGGGCTGTACGGAGCCCGTATATTGTAAAAAATTTGTCTCGTGTAGCATTTGGACGAAGGCCATGTCCCAGCGGACACCATACGCGGAGCACCATTTTTCATAAGAGCTAGCAATACCGATGAATGATGGGAATATTTTTGTTTCTCCCTCTCTTAAAACCGAGTGGTGGTTGGAGTATTGCGAGTTCACGGAAGCCAAGAAAGCCTCCAATAAATCGGCACGACCATTAAGAAATTCAGGAACTGGTTTGAAAGGGATTGATGCTGCAGCTTTGGAACACGCCTTTATCGGGAAAGGTGGATTGTCGGTAGAAAGTATCGGAGCTGAAATAGATGAACTAACAGCACAACCTAAATACGCCAGCACGAATGGCAACACAGTAATACGCATCTGTTTAATGCTTTGTGAGCAAGGCTATTGTTTGCTTCATCTCCGAATTTGGCATTCCATTCAGCGGTCCTGAATATGTGGTCTGGCGTCTAAGCTCGGCTTGAAAAGCTTCCCGGAAGCTGAAGCTCCACTCGAGAAATTTGTCTCGCATTTCATTTATTGCGTACTTACTTTGATGTCTTAAAGCATCCACCATCCAACGCGCCGCTAGCGCCTCGTCAATGGGAACGTCGACACCTTTCACGTACCGTGAGGCCAGCACATACATAAAATCACCATAACCGCCGTCTGCTGCCCGGCGATACCAGAGTAAAGCCTCCTGCCCATTTTTGGTGGCGCCTTTCCCCAAGAAAAGCCGTGCTGCAAGGTTATGCATCGCCGCCAAATGACCTTTTTCAGCAGCTATTCGATAAAGCCTCACAGCCTCCGTGTCTTCGTGCGCTTGGGCCTTTTCAACGGCGCGGTCGTAAATGGCCTCGATATTGCGCTTTTCCCTTTCTGAAAGCGTGTTGAATGGAATGACCGGAGCGGCTTGATTCTGGCTAGCTAAACTAGCTCGCTCATTTTCAAGTACAGCTTCCCTCTGCGCCGCCAGCACATCTAGCAGCGGGTTCGTCTTGCCAAATTGCGCGCGAAACGCGTGAAGCGCCGCTAGGCTCTTGCTATCTTTCACCCACTCCCATGCCCGCTCAGCTTCTTTCGTTTGTGGTCCGATTTGCGGCTCCACCGGCGTCTCTTCATCAATACTGGAGCGCTCACCCGCAGGGTAGAAATCGCCGACAATTTCGTCGTAATAAGCCGGTGTCTGATCGTGCCCCACTTTCCCAGCTAGATCGCGTACGCCCCCCTTCACTTTCCGCGCGATATCCGAGAGGCTTAGGCCGGGAGCCGTGAGTAGCGGCAGCAGCGTGCGGGTGTAGACCGAATTGGGGCTTGTATCGTCGTCGCCCAAGCGGTCGAGCGCTCCCTGGCCCGTCCCCGCCGAATACATCACAAAGCTGCCCTTGGGCGGCTCGGCGCGGGCAAGCCCCCGTGTCGCACCCACGCTCCTGCCCCGGTTATCTGCAAAAGGGTTGTCACGGCAGGCATCCAAAATCAGAAAGCTTACGCGTGGGCGCTTATCGCGCAGATCGTCTAGCATGCGGTTCAACCCGATGGACTCGTCGCGCAAGAGCTGTTCGCCTGCCTCGCCGAGATTGGGCACGTCGCGCGGAATCAGATAGTTGGCGCCGCCGAGTTCCACGCCATGGCCTGAATAGTAAAATGCCGCGACGTCGCCAGGCGAAAGCCGCGCGAGAAAGCGCGCCCACTGCCGGTTGATTTCGCTCCGGCCCGCATCTTCCACGATCTGAACTTCGAAGCCGAGCCTAGTGAGCGCAGAGGCGATGGCGCGCGCATCGCCAATTGCCTTTTTGAGATTCCGGTCATTCGGAAGGTTGTCGTAACGGTTGATGCCAATGACGAGGGCGACGCGCTTCTCGGAAAAAGCCTCGGCAGGGGCGCAAAAAAATAGGATGGCAATAGCAATCAAAGCGCGGGGTAGGCCCATTGTGTTGTGCCCCTACCACCTTTTAAGATTGCATAGGACTTTGACGTTGTCGTTGGTCCAAATGGCTCCGTATCCCTGCGTCATAGTACAAAAGTCAAAGGACCTTCCATTATCTTCAGAATGCCAGCCATATTTCGCACAGTTAGGCTGTTTAGTAAGGCTGTATTTCTTCCCCCTCCATTCGAGGACATTTTTGCCGTCATTCACCCGAAGTGGATAGGTCTTTCCATCGACGACATCACATACACGGGCATCACTCCAAAATAAGCAGGCCTTGCAAAAATAGTTGTAGATTCCTGCATACGCAGCAGTGGTGGAGAGAAACGAAAATAGAAAAGCGATTGTTAGCTTGCTCATAGTTATTTGAACTTTTTCTTCCAGGATTCGCTAACTACAGGTGTTAGAATAGGAGAATACAAGAGATCAGTGAGGAAACTTTAAAGGACGAGAACGCAAATAGACCATTGTCGCCTAGTTACACACAATCGGCCAGATTGGTATTGCTCGAACTCAAAAGCTCCACCGCCGCAAAATGTCCGCTCCAGGAGTCAACCGCCGGATTGCTTCGGCCTTTTTCGAAAAGACGGCAATAGGATCTATTAGGCGACTTGACGAATACGGGGTCGCGAGCAACCCGGCACAGCCGCTATCGACCCGTTACAGACTTCGTCCGCGTTGGCGAAGCCATAGACGTTTGCTTGGATGTGGAATGCCACCGCAAGCCCCGGCGTCTCAAGGAAGTACTTATATATTTAAATACCACAGTTTTTGCAAAACGAAACCAATCTTAAGCCCATCTTAAGCATCGCAAGGGTCACAGATTGACCGGCAGGCAGAGGCTTGGACTGTTGCGCGGGGTGTCGATTCTGCAACGCCTCATGTTGACGCGTTTAGCCGCACAGCGCATCATTAAGTTGCGATAGCCCACGCTGTATTGCCAGGGGAGGGGCTTTTTCCGACATCTCCAATGCTTCCAACGGCAATAGATCATGCCTCACAACAATGAGGTCAAAACAGACGCCGAATGGCGCCAGTAAAAAAGAGGAAACCCCAATGTTTCAGCAAGCAATCGAGCAGATATCGAGCAAGGTTCTGATCAAGGACCGGTATGACAACTTCATCGGCGGCAAATGGGTCGCCCCCGCTGAAGGCCGGTACTTCGACAACCCAAGCCCTGTCACGGGCCAGAAGCTCTGCGAGGTGGCGCGCTCCACGGCCGCCGACATCGAACACGCGCTCGACGAGGCTCACAAGGCGAAAGACGCCTGGGGCAAGACGGCCGTTCAGGAACGGTCGCTTATTCTGAACAGGATCGCCGACAGGGTGGAGTCCGAACCTCAACCTGCTCGCCCTCGTGGAGACGCTGGATAACGGCAAGCCGATCCGCGAAACCACGCATGCCGATCTGCCGCTGGTCGTGGACCATTGGCGCTATTTCGCCAGCGTCGTTCGCGCCCAGGAAGGCGGCATTTCGGAGATCGACTCCGACACCGTCGCCTATCACTATCACGAGCCGCTTGGCGTCGTCGGGCAGATCATCCCGTGGAATTTCCCGCTCCTGATGGCGACATGGAAGCTCGCTCCCGCGCTTGCGGCCGGCAACTGCGTCGTTCTGAAACCAGCCGAGCAGACGCCGCTGAGCATCATGGTCTTCATCGAACTCATAGCCGATCTCCTTCCGCCGGGCGTTTTGAATGTGGTCAACGGCTTCGGCGTCGAAGCCGGAAAGCCGCTCGCGCAAAGCAAGCGGATCGCCAAGATCGCTTTCACGGGCGAGACCACGACGGGGCGGCTCATCATGCAATACGCCTCCGACAACCTCATCCCCGTGACGCTGGAACTCGGCGGCAAGTCGCCGAACATCTTCTTCGCCGATGTCGCCGACCACGATGACGACTTCTTCGACAAGGTGTTGGAAGGCTTCACAATGTTTGCCCTGAACCAGGGCGAGGTTTGCACCTGCCCGAGCCGTGCGCTGGTCCAGGAGTTGATCTACGACAAGTTCATGGCGCGGGCGGTTGACCGCGTGAAGAAGATCAAGCAGGGCCACCCGCTCGATCCTTCGACCATGATTGGCGCGCAGGCGTCCAACGATCAGCTCGAAAAAATCCTGTCTTACATCGACATCGGCAAGCAGGAAGGCGCGAAGGTGCTGACCGGCGGCAACCGCGCCCACCTCGAAGGCGAATTAGCCCAGGGCTACTATGTCGAGCCGACAATCCTCGAAGGCCACAACAAGATGCGCGTCTTCCAGGAAGAGATTTTCGGGCCTGTGGTCTCCGTCACGAAGTTCAAGGATGAAGAAGAGGCGCTCCACATCGCCAACGATACGCTTTACGGACTGGGCGCTGGTGTGTGGACCCGTAACGGAAACCGCGCCTACCGCATGGGCAGGGCGATCCATGCTGGCCGCGTCTGGACGAACTGTTATCACGCCTATCCTGCGCACGCGGCGTTCGGTGGATATAAGCAATCGGGCATCGGCCGTGAGAACCACAAGATGATGCTCGATCACTACCAACAGACCAAGAACATCCTGGTCAGCTATTCCACCAAGCCGCTCGGCTTCTTCTAGAGCACCATGCGCGCGGGGCTTCTTAATGATCGTCGCCCCGGAATGCGCGTTGGCGCATATCCGGGGCCGTTACAAATCGAAGCGCCCTTTTGCGATCCCAGAGACGGTGCAAGCGCCGTTCCGGGATGCCAAGGTTTAGCCCCCGGATTGCGTCGCAACCGATCCCGATTCGCGCAGTCCGCCCTAACACAGGCGGGACGCCCGGATCGCGAGCCTGCGTCCTTGTTCATGGCATTGGAGGTGCGCCGATGGTCAATCGTGTTGAGATAACGCCCGAAGCGACGCGGCTCGTCGAAAAGCTGCGCGCCCAGCATGGTCCGCTGCTCTTCCACCAGTCCGGAGGCTGCTGCGATGGCTCCGCGCCGATGTGCTATCCCGCCGGAGATTTTCGCATCGGCCCTCAGGACGTGTTCCTGGGCCGGATCGCCGATTGCAATTTCTATATCGGCGCGGCCCAGTTTGAATATTGGAAGCACACGCAACTCATCATCGATGTCGTTCCGGGGCGCGGAGCGGGCTTCTCCCTCGAAGCGCCGGAGGGGCTGCGGTTTCTCACCCGCAGCCGTCTTTTCACCGAGGAAGAATCCGAGGTGTTGGAGACAGCCGGGCCGCCTTCGACGGCTGCCTGATCCTCTGGCTCACTTCAAGGGCGTGTATTCCGGGCCTGGCTGCTCGCATCCATTCGGGCCACATGCGCTTGGGGCGGGGTAGTGACCATAATAGTGTTCGGAGCCATAGGCCCAGTTGGGGCTAGCCCACGAACCTGCTCCCCAATAAGGCTGATACCATCCCCCGTACCAGCCGCCTCCCCATTGCGAGGGCCAGTTTCGGCGCGTCCCTGGAGCATCGCCGTACCATCCCGGCCGGCCATACCATCCACCGGGCAAACCGCCACGCCAGCCCGGTCCGCCGCCATTCCAACCCGGCCCGCCGTGCCCTCCGGGGTCGCCACCATTCCAGCCCGGTCCGCCGTGCCCTCCGGGGTCGCCACCATTCCAGCCGGGCCCGCCCTGGCCTCCTTGCCAGCCGCCGGGGCGTCCGTAGTCATATTGAACGCTGACGATCGGTGTCCGCTCCGCGCGCGCACCGCTCCCGGCCGATGGATCGGGCATCGCGACCATCGCGGCGGCGGCTCCGGCATGAGCGGTCGCGGCAACCGAGCAGGCGATCGCGGTGCAGGCCATAAGCCTAACTACTTTCATGACTGGTTGAAACCTTTCTACAAAGCGAATCGCAACTCTCCTCGGCACGAACATTTCGGAACCGCAAGGTGGCTAAATCAAGAAGAGCCAGCGCTGCAATTGCGGCGGACCGCGGGCACAACCGAGGCTGCGGGCGTTGC
This sequence comes from uncultured Alphaproteobacteria bacterium, assembly GCA_963829495.1. Lineage (GTDB taxonomy): Bacteria > Pseudomonadota > Alphaproteobacteria > Rhizobiales > Rhodomicrobiaceae > Rhodomicrobium. The sequence goes on along the minus strand of CAWHIT010000004.1, from coordinate 195,336 downwards.
TGAACAGCCCTGAAAGGCACGAGTATGCGCAATAAGTCTGAAAGCTTTGTGCACAGCGCATGAAGATGAGGAACCAAGGCTTGAGCCTCCGGGGGCTCCGGCATCATATGTGGGAACGTGATCGGCCACGGCGGCCGGGCCGGCAAATAGCACTGGTCATCGCGACGAGCCTCGGATAACAGAACCGCTCATGACAAAACCGATGTTTCAACAAGCCGCGCTGATCGGCGTCGGCCTTATCGGCTCATCGCTGAGCCATGCCATGCGCCGCGCGAACCTCGCGACGCGGATTACCGCGAGCGCCCGATCCGAAGCCACGCGCGCCGCCGCCCGCAGACTTGAACTTGCCGATGAAGTTTACGAACGCGCTGCCGACGCGGTTCGCGGCGCGGACCTTGTTATCCTCTGCACACCGGTCGGCACTTTCAGCACGCTTGCGGCGGAGATTGCGCCTTACCTGAAGAAGGGCGCGATCCTCTCCGACGCCGGTTCGGTCAAGACCGCCGTCATTCGCGATGTCGGCCCGCATGTGCCGGAGCACGTGCACTTCATCCCGGGCCATCCAATCGCGGGCACCGAGTTTTCCGGCCCCGAATTGGGGTTCGCCGAGTTGTTCGACGACCGCTGGACGATCCTGACGCCCCTGCCGGATGCCGACGAGGAGGCCGTCGCCAAGCTGAAGGCTTATTGGGAAGCCTGCGGAAGCATGGTCGAAATCATGACGCCCGAGCATCATGATCTCGTGCTCGCGGTGACTTCGCACGTCCCGCACTTGATCGCCTACAACATCGTGGGCACCGTTTCGGACCTCGAGCGTGTCACCGAAAAGGAGGTCATCAAGTTTTCGGCTTCCGGTTTCCGCGACTTCACCCGCATTGCCGCATCCGACCCGATCATGTGGCGCGACATCTTCATGAACAACAAGGAGGCGGTGTTGGAAATTCTGGGCCGCTTCACCGAAGATCTCGCGGCCTTGCAGCGGGCCATTCGCTGGGGCGATGGGGATGCGCTTTTCGATCTGTTCACGCGGACGCGCGCCATCCGCAGGGGCATCATCGATGCAGGCCAGGAGACGCCCGCGCCTGACTTTGGCAGGAAAATTCCACAAAAGAAGACTGCCTAGATCGAGGTCTCGTACCCGCTTCGCGGCATTATGCGGAGAGACGTGTTAGCTCGGGATAATTGCATTGGATTTATGGGTTTTTGCTTATGGGTCGCTGATGTGGCGGCCCGGTTTCCGTCACGAAGAGGCGTCGCACGCGCTCATCGAAGGCGCTCACCGAGCGCTTTGCCTTTACTCCGTGGTCCATCGGGGCGTTCCCACCGCGCCTGGTCTGGTCTTCGGCCTCGATAAGGGCGGCAAGTGCGAAGGCATGGCCTTCCGGGTGTCCAGGAAGCGCGCACTCGACACGCGGCTGTATCTTCAGCGGCGCGAGAATGTCACGAATACCTATCATGCCACGATGCGGCCAGTGAAGCTGCTGGACGGAAGCGCGCGCCACGTCGAAGCCTTGTGTTTTCTCGTCGACCGCCGGCATCCTCAATATGCGGGACGCATCCCATTAGAGGCGCAGGCTTGGCTGGTGCGACGGAGTTCCGGCGTATCAGGCAGGAACCTCGATTATGTCGTCAACACCATGCTGCATTTGCGCGAGCTTGGCGTGCACGACGCCGACCTTGAGCGTTTGATGGCGATGCTCGGCCACGGTCTCATGAAGGAGCGGTGCTTAAGCAAAAGCCACTAATCCGGCCACAGGATTATCTCGAGTTTTCCCTGGATCGTTGCAGCGAGGACGTTGATCGGCCGTGGCCAAATAGTGAATAACAACTGGCGGTCAGGGTCGCAGAAAACCTCAAAGTGAGTGCATTGGGCTTCTCGAACCTCAGAACCGGAAATTGCCTTTGACATGCGAGGATGATTTCCGCGGTGCGGATCGAGCCGGAGATTCCCTGGATCACTCATGCCCAATCCGTCCAGCGAGTTTTGCCAGGGCGTGAGAACTGAGCTTGTATGAAGCAGATTGTTCGTATTGCAGGCGCGTGATGACTCACGCTATCTTTTCGGCGTTTTGCGTCGCGTAAGCCCGCAACGATCATATTCGCGGCGGGCGGAGCCTGTTTTCAGGTCGCACCCGGAGCACTTTATATGTTGTCCTTGTTTTTTCGATTTAGGCCAGAGAACGCCAGTTTCAACGATGTTCGGCGGTTCAACAGCGAGAGGTTGCTGGCAAGGATCGCCATCAATTGCGAGAATTACGAAGTCCGAAAAGCCGCCGAGGAGAAGGTTACAGACCGGGCTCTACTGGCAAGGATCGCCATCGAGGCCAAGGATAGCTACATCGGCTACGCCGCCTCTGGAAGAGTCACAGACCAATCGCTGCTGGGAAAGATCGCCATCCAGGCCAAGCAAGGCTCGGTTCGCCAAGACGCCGTGCGAAAGGTTAGAGACCATGCTCTCCTGGCAAGAATTGCCGCCAAGGACGTGGATAGCGGCGTCCGCAACATCGCCGTAAGCAAACTCACAGACCAGGGGCTTCTGGCAAAGATCGCCGTCAAAGACTTGGATGGCGGCGTCCGCAGCGCCGCGGTAAGCAAACTCACAGATCAGGCACTTCTGGCAAAGATCGCCGTCAAGAACATGGATGGCGTTGTCCGCAGCGCGGCTGTCAGTAAACTCACAGACCATGTACTTCTGGCAAAGATCGCCGTCCAAGACTTGGATAGCGGCGTCCGCCGCGCCGCCGTCAGCGAACTCACAGACCAGCTACTGCTGGCAAGAATTGCCCTCAAGGACGATGGTGGCGGAGTCCGTCGCGCCGCCGTGGGAAAGGTCACAGATCAGGCTATGCTGGCAAAGGTCGCCATCGAGGACAGGGATAGTGACGTCCGTCGCACCGCCGTGGAGAAGCTCACAGAGCAGGAGCTGCTGGCGAAGATCGCCATCGCGGACGGGGACAACGCCGTCCGCGAAGCTGCCGTGGAAAAGCTTGCAGACCAGGCCCTATTGGCAAAGATCGCTATTGAGGATGGGGATGGCCGTGTCCGCCAAGCCGCAACGAAAAAGGTCATGCACCAGGTACTGCTGGCGAAGATCGCCATTGGGGCCAAGGATTGGTACGTAGGCAGCTTCGCCGCGAAAAAGCTCACAGACCAGACCCTGTTGGCGAAGATCGCCATCGAGGCCAAGGATTGGTGGGCCCGCCGCGCCGCCGTAGAAAAGCTGGCAGACCGGACCCTATTGGCAAAGATCGCCATCGAGGACGGAGATGGCCGTGTCCGCGAAGCCGCCGCGAAAAAGGTCGAAGAGCAGGTACTGCCGGCAAAGATTGCCAAAGAAACAGCAGACAGAAAACTGCAACGCGCCTCTGTCGGCTGATACTGCCGGATTAGCATCTGGAGAGAAGACTAGGCGCCCCGACATTTCGATACCATCCACGTGCGGACCCATGGCGGCTTTTCTTTCAGTCTGAGAAAGTTTGGTCGGCAATACAGAATCCGCCCGGCGCAACCCGGATAAGCTACATTTTTAAGTGTAGACTGCAGTCTCGGCGAGCCGGCCGTTGAATGCCGCTCCAGCCACGGCAATATAGCGGGCGAGGCTTGCAAACTGGGAGAGCGAACATGCTGGAAGGGACAACAAGCCGCGACCGCATCATCTCGGCGGCGCTGCGGCTCGCCGAAACGCGAGGCTGGCGCGATTTGAGCCTGGGCGAGATCGCGGCCGAGGCCGGCGTTCCGCTCGCGGAGTTTCGCAAGGAGTTCCAGAGCAAAGGGCAGATCCTCGCCGCGTTCTCGCGCGCGATCGATATGGCCGTGATCGAGAAGTTTCCGGCTCCAGGTCCTGACGTGGCCCGCGACCGCCTTTTCGACGTGATGCTTACGCGCTTCGAGGTGATGCAGCCCTACAAGGCCGCCATCCGGCGCATTCGCGATGACATCGGTTCGAGCATGGGCGAGTTGCTCGGTCAGATGCGTCCCGCGCTTAAATCGCAATATTGGATGCTGGCTGCCGCCGGCATCAGCGGAGAGGGCGGCACCGGCTTCCTGCGAGTGCAGGGGCTTCTTTCTATCTACGCGCGCGTGTTCTCCATTTGGCTGGAAGATGACGACCCCGGTATGGCCCGCACAATGGCGGCGTTGGATCGGCGGTTGCGGCGCGGCGAGTTCATGATGCGGGGCATCGAGCGTTTTCGCGACGGGCTGGACAGCCTGGCCCGCAGCTTTCGAGGGACACGCAAGACGGCAAAAGAAGAACCGGCGGCGGCCCCGGCCGAGCCAAACACGCCGCCCGCCGCGCCCGCTCAGCCGCAAATATGATGCTCACCACGAAAGCGAGTTCAGCGCTTTCGCGAGAGTTCTCGATCGTGTAAGGCTTCGTCAGGACGACCGCGTCTGCGAGGCGCGCGTCTTGTGCGCAGTCAGGTGTTCGATAACCCGTGGCGAGAACGACTTTGATGCCGGGAAGCCGGTCGCGCGATTGAAGTGCGAGCTCAATGCCCGTTTGTCCTGGAAGGCCCACATCCGTCAGGAGCAGATCGACGCCTTCGGCATCGAGAACCTTAAAGGCTGAGGCGGCGTCCTTCGCCTCGAAAACGGTGTGTCCGAGGTCGGTCAGGTAATCGGCCGTCGCCGCGCGGATGAATGGTTCGTCTTCAACGAGCAGAATGCGAAGGCGCTTTTCAGGTGCGCCATTGACCGGATTTGGCTTGGGATGTCCGTCCATGCCTGCCGAGACGTCCCTTCTTTGATGATCGCCGAGAACATGGCGAATCTTCCTCGCGAGGGCTTCGCGCGTGTAGGGTTTGCTCAACAGGTGAGTGCCTTCGTCGAGGCGGCCGCCATGCACGATGGCGTTGTCGGTGTATCCGGACGTGAACAGGATCGCAACGTTCGGCAGCCGCTCCCGCACCCTTTTGGCGAGTTGGGTGCTGCGCAGCGGTCCCGGCATAACGACGTCGGTGAAGAGAAGATCGATGGGTACGCCGCTTTCGATCACGACCAGCGCTGCTTGCGCGTCTTTGGCTTTGAGGACGCGGTAGCCAAGATCGGCCAACATATCGACGACGGTGAGGCGCACGCCTTCGTCGTCTTCCACCACGAGGATCGTCTCGGTACCGCCCGAAACGGGGCTGGCGTCTTTCGGGAGAGCGATGTCCTCCTCCGCGCGGGTGCGCGGCAGATACAGCCGCACCGTCGTCCCGTGTCCCAGCTCGCTATAGATTTTCGCGTGACCGCCCGATTGCTTGACGAATCCATAGACCATGCTGAGGCCAAGTCCCGTGCCTTCTCCTTCCGGCTTCGTTGTGAAAAAGGGCTCGAAAACCCGTTCGAGGTTCTCGGGTGGAATACCCGGCCCGGTATCGCTGACCGCGATCATGACATATTGCCCAGGCGTGATGTCCAGGTGGCGAGCCGCGTACTGATCGTCGAGCCAGGCATTTCCAGCCTCGATCGTGAGCTTGCCGTACCCCTTCATCGCATCGCGCGCGTTGATGGCGAGGTTCAGGATCGCGTTTTCGAGCTGGGCCAGGTCCACGCAGGTGTTCCACAGGCCCCCAGCGCCGATCGTCTCAAGTTCGATTTCCTCGCCGATAGCCCTGCGAAGCATCTCGTCGAGCCCTCTGAGATAGCGACCGAGATTGACCACCTTCGGCTCCAGAGGCTGACGACGCCCGAACGCAAGAAGCTGCGATGCGAGCTTCGATCCACGCGAGACGCCTGTTAAAGCGTTCTGGATGCGCCTTTCGGCGCGCTCGTTTCCGGCCACGTCTTTCGAAAGCAGCTGAAGGTTGCCGCTGACGACTTGGAGGAGATTGTTGAAGTCGTGGGCGACACCGCCGGTGAGCTTGCCGATGGCCTCCATCTTCTGGGCCTGGCGAAGCTGCTCAGAAATCGCTTCGCGTTCCCGTGCTTCCTCCAGAAGCTTCTGATGAGCGGCGTCAAGTTCGGCGGTGCGCTCCGCAACTCTCTCCTCCAGCGTCTCGTTCATGCGGCGCAGCGCAAGCTCGGCTCTCTTCCTTTCGCTGATATCGACGCAGGCGCCCGTCATGTGGAGCGGACGTCCGGCCTCATCCTTGAAGGTCACGCCCTTATCGAGAAGCCATCGCTCGCCGCCACATCTGAGCAAGATGCGATACTCCATCTCGAAGTCCGCGCCCCGTGACACGCATTGTTCGCAACGCTTGCGAATCCCATCCCGGTCTTCCGGGTGTACAAGCGAGATGAACGTATCGAGAGTAAGGTTCTGCCCTGGCTCGATGTCGAAGAGCCTGTGCAGTTCGTCATCCCAAATCAGGGCGTTGTCGCTGAAATTCCACCGGAAGGTGCCAGTCCCTGACGCTGCCAGCGCTGCTTTCAGGCGTTCACTCGTCTCGCGGATGACCTTATTCGTTTCGCCTCTCAGCTGCGCGAGCGCGAGAGCGGCTTCCACACGGGCTATCAGCTCCCGCGCCGAGAATGGTTTAACAAGGTAATCGTCAGCACCAGCGGATAGTCCTTCGATGCTTGCCTCCTCACCAGCCCTGGCGGACAGGACGATGACCGGCAGATCGCGGAGACTTTCCTTTGCCCGGATAGATTTGATGAGCCCAAATCCGTCCAGCCGGGGCATCATGATGTCGGTCAGGATCAGATCGGGGCGCCGTTCCAGCGCAGCCTCAAGGGCGGCCTGCCCGTCGGCTGCGGCCTCAACGTGATGACGCACCGAAAGCAGGCGCGCAACGTAGGCCCGCATGTCCGCATTGTCGTCGGCGAGAAGGATTCTTGCACGCTTGGCGTCACTCAAGGCAGTGGGGATGTCTGCAAGATCCGCGTCAGACGCGAGTTCTTCGCGATCGGTAATGCCCGGGAGCCAGCGAAGCGCTTCCTCGACAAAGGCAATGGTGCGAGCGTTTGATGGCGCACCTGGGGAGGCATTCGCGGCCGGCACGCGGGCAGGACGGGCATTTTCGAGCGGGATCGAGATCGTAAAGGTGGTGCCTTTGCCTTCCTCGCTTTCAACCGCGATGTGTCCCCCATGCATCCTGACGAGTTCCTGGACGAGAGCGAGCCCGATTCCGCTTCCCTCGTGGCTGCGCCCCCGCGCGCCCTCGATGCGATGGAAGCGCTCAAAAAGTCTCGGGATTTCCGATTTCGGAATGCCCGTGCCCGTATCGCTCACCGTAAGCCGCGCGTCCTGGCCATCCGCTTGAAGAGCGACCCGGATCTCCCCCTCGAAGGTGAACTTGAAGGCGTTGGAGAGGAGATTGAGCACGATCTTCTCCCACATGTCGTGGTCGACATAGGCTTCGCGGGGAAGGGAAGAGCACTCGATGACAAGGTTCAAACCTGCCTGATCGCAAGCGGAGCGGAAGTTGCTTGCGAGATCCCGGGTGAGCGCCGCGAGGTCGACAGGCTGAAAGTTGGCGGCGGCGCGGCCCGATTCGATGCGGGAAAAATCCAGGAGGGAATTGACTAGTTTTAAGAGTTGCAAACTGTTGCGATGCACGACCTTGAGCTGGCCGCGCACTACCTGCTCCACACCGTTCGAGCCGCTGAGCAGGTCTTCCATTGGACCCAGCATCAGCGTAAGAGGCGTTCGGAACTCGTGGCTTACATTCGAGAAGAAGACCGTCTTCGCGCGGTCGATCTCAGCAAGGGCCTCCGCGCGCCGGCGTTCTTCCTCATAGGCGCGGGCGTTGTCGAGGCTGGCTGCGATCTGGCCTGCGAGCAGGTCGACGAACCCGGCATAGGCCGGTGCGTAGTGGCGTAATGGATTGATCGCCGCGATCATAAATCCGGCGGGCTGCTTCTGACCTTGCTTTGAGAGGATGGTCAGCACCGCATCGTGGGGCGCCGCACCATATGGGCTCAGGGGAAGCGGCTGATCAAAATATTGCGAAATCTTCTCGATGATGACCGGACCGCCGCTTGCGAGGGCTTCTCCGATTGGCCAACGCTCCCACGCGGGCAGACTGCCTGCAAGGGCTGGATGCTCGAGCGGATTGAGGCTTCCAGTTGCACATACCATCCGGGCGAGGTCGGTCCGGTCCCCTTCAAAAAGGTAGGTGAGGGTGAACGGCAAATCCTTCATGTCCCTTGCTTGGAGCCGGAAAGCCTCGAAGGTTTCTTCCTCAGTGCGCGCAAGCGAGAGTTGAGAGGCGAGATCGCGGAGCAGTTTCAAACGCCGCTCGCCGATCACGCGTTCCGTGTCTTCAGTTACGACACAGAGCATGCCCGCAATGTTTCCGTCGTCGCTGGCGAGCGGGCTGTAGGAGAACGTATGATAAGTTTCTTCGGGAAAACCGCTGCGTTCGAGAAACAGGAGGAGATTCTCGTCATAAGTGGCGGTGCCGGTCTTCAGAACGGTGTCGATCCTCGGGCCGATATCCGGCCAAATCTCCGCCCAGACATTTCGCGAGGAAGCACCGAGCGCCCAGCTCTGCTTGACGCCGAGCGTAGGCCGGTATGCATCGTTGCAGAAGAAGGTAAGGTCCTCGCCCCAGGCGATCCACATGGCGTAGCGGGATGTCAGCAGAATGCGGATGACTGTCTTGAGGCTTTGGGGCCAGCGGTCGGGAGTGCCGAGAGGCGTGGCGGACCAATCGTGCGCGCGCATGAAAGCGCCCATTTCGCCGCCGCCACTCAGGAAGTCTGTCGTCTTGGGTGAATCTGCTGCGATCCATTCGATGCGTTAGGTCAAATGTCCCCATGACGGTCTAGAACAATCTTGAATCCGCAATACTACATGAAATTCCATATGGCAACCACCGTCCAGGGTAACAAGCCACGCTTCGGCTAAAATATAATAACTCCGGTTTTATTGTGATTTATTAATATTTGTATTGCTTCAATCTCGAAAAGACTGGCTAAGCTGAAGCCTTCAGCGGAAACGCGGCTGGACCTATTGCTTTGCTCACGTGTTTCAGGAGAACGCGCTGCTTGAGATAAGCCGCGCCATGGGTCTTGTAAATAGTTTGGAAGAAGGTTTCCCGATGAAAATCGCTCAGATTGCGCCGCTTGCCGAAAGCTGCCCGCCGAAGCTTTACGGCGGGACGGAAAGGATCGTGTCTTACTTAACCGAGGAACTGGTCGATCAAGGTCATGACGTAACACTTTTTGCGAGCGGTGATTTTACACCTCAGCAGAACTTATCGCCTGCGCCGAAATGGGGCTTCGGCTTAATCCGAAGATTGTGGACCCCATTCCCCATCACATCATGATGCTTGAGGAAGTCCGCCGCCGCGCCAATGAGTTTGATGTTCTTCACTTTCACATCGATGTCCTGCAGTTCCCGATAATTCGCGACTTTGCGGATAAGACCGTAACGACGCTTCATGGGCGCCTCGACCTCCATGATCTTGGCAAGTTTTACTCCGCATTCCCCTATGTTCCTTTGTCCTCAATTTCCTATGACCAGCGCAAGCCACTACCTGAAAAGACGAATTGGGCAGGCAACGTCTACCATGGGCTTCCCAAGGACATCCTGAGCTTTTCGGCCCGGCCCAAGGACGGATATCTCGCCTTTCTGGGACGGATATCGCCGGAGAAAAGGCCCGACCGAGCCATCGAAATCGCGGCGCGCGCCGGGCTTCCGCTGAAGATCGCGGCCAAGGTCGACAAGGCCGATCAAGCCTATTGGGACGAGAAGATCGAACCCATGATCAAGGCCACCCCGAACGTCGAATATATCGGCGAGATCGCCGAGCACCAGAAGGCACGCTTCCTCGGCGACGCGCTGGCGCTGGTTTTCCCTATAGACTGGCCCGAACCCTTCGGTCTCGTCATGATCGAGTCCATGGCCTGCGGAACGCCGGTGATCGCGTTTAAATGCGGGTCTATTGCTGAGGTGATCGACGATGGCGTCAGCGGTTATGTGGTAACGAGTATCGAGGAGGCCGTTGCCGCCGTGTCGCGAATCCCCAACCTCGATCGCGCCGAAGTACGCCAGGCTTTCCAAAACCGGTTCACGGCGGCCCGCATGGCGCGCGATTATTTGAAAATGTATGCGTCGCTGCCAGGCGTTCGGAAGCATGGCGAGCCCCGGACAATGAATGGCGCTGAAATTTCCTTCAGCCTGACGATGTAGAACACGCCGGGCGGACAACGCCCGGTTCTTAAGCCGCAAAGACCGGCATCTCAGGCGCGGTGGTAAGGGTGTCCTTGCATGATTGTCATGGCGCGGTAGAGCTGTTCGGCCAGCACGATGCGGACGAGGCCGTGCGGAAGGGTCATGCGTCCCAGAGACAGCTGGAGGTGCGCCACCTTCTTGAGGGCGTCGCCATGCCCGTCGGGACCGCCAATCGCGAAGGCCACATCGAGGGCTTCATCGCGAAGACGCGAGATCATGGCCGTAAACTCGTACGAGGTCAGCGACTTGCCTTCCTCGTCGAGCACCACGAGGCGTGAGCCGCCCACCTTCTTTAGGAGCTCCTGGGCCTCCGCTTCCTTGCGCTCCGCAACCGAATCGCTTCGGCCTTCGCCGATCTCGACCACGGTCATGGGCGGCATCTTCAGCCCGCGGGCAGACGCGTTGAAAAGATCGAAATAGCGATTGAACTGCGCCTGCTCAGCGCCGCTCTTCAACCGGCCAACGGCCAGAACAGATATCTTCATTCTGACCGTCCTGCTGGCCGCTTCGCCTAGTCCGCGGCTTCCCGCTTGGGCCTGTCGGAGCCCCACATCTTTTCGAGGTTGTAAAACTCGCGCGCCTCGGGGCGGAAGATGTGGACGATCACGTCGCCCGCATCGATGAGCACCCAATCGCAGAGGGGCATCCCTTCGACACGTGTATCGCGAACGCCTTCGTCTTTCAACTTCTCGACGAGTCTGTCGGCGATTGCGCCCACATGGCGTTGCGAACGCCCGGAAGCGACAATCATCGTGTCGCCGAGCGAGGTCTTACCCGCCAAGTCGATGCTGACGATATTGTCAGCCTTGGCGTCCTCGAGTGAGGCGACGATGAGGTTGGAGAGGGAGGCGGAAGCCGCGGGGGCGCGTTTTGCGCGGCGCGGTTTGAGTTCCGAGAACTCATGATGCAGAACGTTAAGCCTCAGCGTAAGAACCCTTCTTTGTGTATTGCTCCGGTTGTGCTTCAGGATCAACACTTCGACAGCACAAATGTGCATCACATTTGTTGAATTTTCAAGACAGTCCGTTGGAGCCGCCAGGCGGCAATTAACAAAGTGCTCAATGGATCATTCAATTAGAGGAGGCAGCAGCGTCATGCTGCCTCACCTGATGCAGCCCTTAATGGCGATGTTCCCAGGCGTCTCGCCGAGCTGGTCGAAGCAGCGCTGCAGCTCGCTTGCGCGTTCACGCGCCTCGATAAAACACGGCGCGGTTCAAGGAAGACCGCGGCGGAAGGAATTGCCAGAGCTACGGAATAACATTACATCAGCACAAATGATCGGACAGAAGCCCGTCTCTTTTCCGCCGCGCGACCATGACCACGGCGTTTGCGTGCACGACGCGCTGGGCCGCGCGAAAACGCGATGCCTGGAGCTTGGAATCAAATGGACGGCGCTGCGTGAGCAAGTTTTTCGCCATGTCGCGCGGAGCCACAAGCCTGTCAGCGCCTACGATCTGATCGAGAGTCTCGCGAAGGAGGGCAAGCGCCTCGCCCCCGTCTCAGTCTATCGCATCCTCGACGTGCTGCAGGGCGCGGGCCTCGTTCACCGCCTCGAAAGCCGCAATGCGTTTTTCGCCTGCATGATCGAGCATGCGACCGGCCCGCAAACCATCACGCTCGTCTGCGAGGGGTGCGAGTGCGTCACCGAGGCCGATGCGCCGGACGCTTTCCGCGCCATCGGGCTTTCTGCGCGGGCAAGCGGTTTTCGCGCGCAGACACGTGGTGATCGAGGTCAGCGGCATCTGCGCCGAATGCTACGACGCGAAGGCGCGGGGCGGCTCATGCTGACGCGCCCGAAGGCGGACGCGGATAGGAGGCGACGGGCGCCGGAGAGAGTTCTCGTTGCGGCGGAGGGCGTTTCAGTCGCTTTTCGGGGCAAGCCCGCGGTTGAGGGTGTCAGCCTCGCCGTCCACGCTTCCGAAATCGTGACGCTGATCGGGCCGAATGGGGCAGGAAAGACGACGCTGGCGCGCGCGCTGCTCGGGCTTGCGCCGGTGTCGACGGGCAGCATTGCGCGAAAGCCGGGCCTCCGGATCGGCTATGTGCCGCAGCGCTTTCCAATCGACCGGATCATTCCGCTTACGGTTCGGCGCTTCATGTCGCTGAGCGAGGCGGTGCCGCGCGAGCGTGCGGCCGCCTGCCTCGCGGAGACAGGGGCGGAGCGCCTTATGGGTGCGCAGATGTGCGAACTTTCCGGCGGCGAATTTCAGCGCGTCCTGCTGGCGCGAGCGCTCGCCCGCGACCCGCAATTGCTGGTGCTGGATGAGCCCGCGCAGGCGGTGGACTTCGCCGGGGCCGCGCAGCTTTACGAACTCATTGCCGTGATCCGCGACACGCGCGGCTGCGGCATCCTCCTCATCTCGCACGATCTGCATGTGGTGCTGGGCGCAAGCGACCGCGTGGTCTGCCTCAACCGCCATATCTGCTGCGAGGGCAGGCCGGGCACGGTGGCGGGGCACCCGGAATATGTGCGCCTGTTCGGCCCGAAAGCTGCTGCAAGCCTCGGCATCTACGAGCACCACCACGACCACACGCACACCCTTTCCGGCGATGTCGCCTGCGATGGGCACTCTCATGGTTGATCGCTTTTTGTCATCCCGGAAACGGCGAAGTGGTATCCGGGATCGTCTCAAACCGCAGCGCTTGTAACGATCCCGGATAAGCCGCGTTCCGCGCCTTTCCGGGACGACGCCTGCAACGCTCATCGGGTCATGGCCGGGCTTGACCCGGCCATCCATGTTCAATCCGAAACAACCTTCGACTGGATGGCCGCGTCAAGTGCGGCCATGACAAGACATGCTTGACGACTTCCTCACACGCGCCGCCGTCGCTGGCGTCGGGGCCGCAATCCTCGCCGCGCCGCTCGGCTGCTTCGTGGTCTGGCGGCGCATGGCCTATTTCGGCGAAACCATCGCCTATTCCGGCCTGCTCGGCGTCGCGCTCGGCTTCCTGCTCGGCATCGACCTGACGCTCGGCGTCATCGCCACCGCCATCGCCATGGCGCTGCTGCTCACCGGCTTCCAGGCGCAGCGCGCGATCCCCCAAGACACGCTGCTCGGCATCCTCGCCCATGTCTCGCTCGCGGCGGGCGTCATCGCGGCAAGCTTCGCGGGCGGCGCGCGCCTCGACCTGATGGGCTATCTCTTCGGCGACATCCTCGCCGTCTCGAAGGCCGACATCGCCTGGATCTGGGGCGGCGCCGCGGCGGTGCTGGCCGCGCTGTTCTGGCTCTGGCGGCCGCTGCTGGCCGTGACCGTGAACGAGGAACTCGCCGCCGCCGAGGGCGTGCCCGTGCGCCGCACCGAGACGGCATTCATCCTCCTCATCGCGGTGACGGTGGCGCTCGCCATGAAGGTTGTCGGCATCTTGCTCATCACCTCGCTCATGATCTTTCCGACGGCGGTCGCGCGGCCCTTCTCGAAAACGCCGGAGCAGATGGCGGCGCTGGCGGGCTTGGCTGCGGCTGCGGCGGTGCTGGGCGGGCTATACATGTCGCTTAAGCTCGACACGGCGGCGGGGCCGTCCATCGTGATCGCGCTCGCCGCGCTGTTCTTCTTCGTGGCCGCGCCCGCGCTCGCCTTGCGGGGCAGGTAGCCGTTTGTGGCTGACAGGTGAAGCGGCTTCTGTCATGTTGCGCCTGGTCCATTTGGCCCATCGGTTTGCGTGTGTGTTCGCGTGCCGATTGCCTGATTGCAGGATCTTATAAGATAGCGCCTTATCTTGGGGTTAATGCGTAAGCCATTGATTTATATAGGAAAAATACGGAAAGGACGGCCGCCCCGGCGATGCGGAGCGCTGAAGAAGCCCGCCAAGTTGGTAAATTCGCGAAGTCGAAACATATTTAACGGACTTTAGCGCGTCCCAGTAAATGAGAAAATTCCGGCATTAAATTCTATTTAATGGGAGGTCACATGTGAAGATAAGCTGTTATTTTTCAATTGCTTATCGGGATTGTTTCCCGCCACATCGTAGGCGCGTCGTTTTTGCTCTGCGCCGGAATAAACTACTCTTTAAGCATCATGGTGACCGGAAATAATTCCGGCGCGCTTCTCTTAACCGTATTTGGTTAAAGCTTACGGCCGCTTACGAAACAGCAACGATCCGTTAATAGTCAGGCTTGCGCTTTTCGCCGTCATTGGGTGATGGCCGGGGTTTCCTTTGCTGTCATGGGCGGGCTCGACCCGCCCATCCAGCATTATTCGCCGGATGGCCGCTTTCCACGATGACGCCGAAGCGCATACGGAGTCATGGCCGGGTCAAGCCAGGCTTGACCCGGCCATCCAGGCCACGAACTGGGCTGGCGATTTCTGCTCCTGGATTGCCGCACATGTCCTCGGACTTGATCCGGGGATCAAGTGCGGCCATGACGAACTGCGGCTACTTGATCTTGAACCTGTTCTTCACCGCGAGCAGGCCGAGGAAAATGAGGACGGCGCTTATCGGAAACTGAAGCAGCGTCTCGACGAAGGTCACGCTGGGTGGAATGTGCGGCTGCTCCGGCGTGCCGCCGTAGAGGCACACATAGGCCTGGTTCACGCGCGCATCGCGGGTTCCCGCGAACAGCACGAGCCCATTCTTCACGGACAGGTAGAGCGCCTGAACAAACGCGCCGCCGCCATCGGCGCACCGGGCTTCGGCTCCTGCCAGGGCTCTGCTCCCATAGAACGCTGCGAACACGAGTATCGTGACGGCCCAGGCAATTGCGGGCTGGGTGATGGAGCGGCCGCAATCGGCAATGCCATCGTAAAGGACGCCGAGCCAGGCGCTTGGATGCCACCACTTGTCGATGACCCACCGCCGCGACCTCAGCTCGCCTTTGAAGGCTTTGTGCTCGCTCTCATAATCCGCGCCCTGGATCGCCATGCGGCGGATTGCGCGATATTTCGGGATGAGGTCCGGGTCGCCGATCACAGCTGGCTCAGCGTCCGGCAACGGAAACCTCACGCCGTCGAGATCCGGCGCTTGCTTGAAGTCCGCCTGGCAGAAGCTGGGCACTTTCGAGAAATGCGCTCCTGTCAGATCGAACGCGCGCTCGACCTTGATGGCGGTGAAGTCCGCATCCTTGCTTTCTGCGATCTGATCCCGAACTTCGCATCTCGAAACGACGTGCTTTCCTGAAAAGATGGGCGCTTGTCGAAAAGGCGCTGCCCTCGAAGGTGGCGTTGTCGAACCTGCGCGTTGCCCTCGAAGGTGGTGCTGGTGAAAGCAGCTTGCGTCCTGAACGTGGCGTACGAACATGGCGTAGTCCTCGAAGCTGGCTCGCACGAAGCAGCCCGTCACCTTTGAAGGTCGCTGCTAGGAACGAGGAATCACGCCTTCGAAGGTGGCGCATTGGTAGATGACGCGTCACCTTCGAAGGTGGCGCTGCGGAACCAGCATCTTCCTCGAAGGTGGTGCGAACGAATGAGGCGTTGCCACGAAAGGTGGTGCCGTGGAAGTCGGCGTAGCCCTCAAAGGTGGCGCTGCGAACCGAAGCGCGTCCGCGCCTCGAACGTGGCATTGCTCGAACCCGGCCCATCGTCCCCGAAGGTTGCGTCCATCGCAAAACCGAGGCGGTGCCGGAAAAAGAAGTCCTCGTAAATCAAAATCGCGAGCCGTCAATGACGATTAATTTGACAGGCACGAGCTCGCCGGCCTCAGGTCTCCTGCTGTATCTTCGTCCCGCGTGCCTCTTCGAGTCTCCTCGCTCCCCTTTCAAAAGAAAGAGGCATCGGGAGAAGTCTGCCTCGGCTTCCTCTATCCATGCGTGTGTTTCCGCGTTCTTCGGTTCCAGGCTTCCAAGAGTCCCTTTTCGCCGCCCATGCACCGGCTTCTCCAGCACCTTCCGCTTGGCGAGCATCTCTTCGGCCCAGGCGTTCCAATGTTCTCTTTGCGGCGTCGTGCGCGATTTCGCGCGCCTCCTCCTCGGACTTGCCTTCAGCTAGAGCAGCGGCGCGCGCCTCGGCGCGCTTTGCCTCGCACTCCAGGAAGCGCTCGACCGTTCTTTCCCGAACCGTTCGTCCTGCGTCATGCCCACCTCCACCGCAAAGAATGCGTAAAGCTGTAGCTTAAAAGTATTCAGTTTTAGCAAACGAAGATGGCTTTCCTCGTCTTGCAATGCCTGCCAGAAAATGACCATTATGACTATCACGTGAAGAGATTGGGAGGCGGCCATGGACGACATCTGGACGGTCGCGGAGGCGAAGGCGAAATTCAGCGAGGTGCTGGACCGTGCGGTGTCGGACGGCCCGCAGACCATCACGCGCAACGGAAAGACAACCGCCGTCATCGTATCGGCGGAGGAATGGGCGCGCCGCGCAAAGCGGGAAGGCACGCTCGCGGATTTCTTCGCGAACTCGCCCTTGCGCGACTCCGGCCTTGAGATCGAGCGCCTGAAGGAAATCGCGACGCCGCCCGATCTATGAGATTTCTCCTCGACACGAACGTCGTTTCGGAATGGACGAAGCCGAAGCCCAATCCGAACCTGATCGCGTGGCTTGCCTCCGTCGATGAAGACCAGACATTCCTGAGCGTCATCACAATCGCCGAAATTAGGTTCGGAATAGAGCGTCTTAAGCCGGGCCAGCGGCGCGACAATCTCGAACGCTGGCTACACGGCGATCTTGCCGCCCGTTTTGAGGGAAGGCTGTTGCCGGTCACTGCCGCCGTCGCGGAAGCTTGGGGGAAGATTACGGCGACGCGCGCTGCCTCGGGGCGATGTATTCCGATCATGGACGGTTTCATTGCGGCGACCGCCCTAGTTTTCGGCCTCACGCTCGTCACACGAAACGTCGCCGATTTCGAAAATACGCGACGCGCCACTCCTTAACCCTTGGCACAAAAGCAAAAGATAATCGAGCCCCCGCGCCAATTCGAACGCTAGCGCGCGCCCGTGTTTTTCTCTATGTAGAACGGCAAACCCCCCGGCGTCCCACCCCTGGAGAGCATCCATGACCGACATGCGCGAGGCGAGGCACATCACCATTCCGGTGAAGGTTGGCGGCGTGACCGTCGGCGGGGGCGCGCCCATCGTTGTGCAGTCGATGACGAACACCGACACCGCGGATGTGGACGCGACCGTGAAGCAGGTTGCGGCGCTCGCGCAGGCGGGTTCGGAGCTGGTGCGCGTCACCGTGGACCGCGAAGAGGCGGCGGCGGCCGTGCCGCATATCCGCGACAGGCTTCTCGCGATGGGCGTGGATGTGCCGCTCGTCGGCGATTTCCACTATATCGGCCACAAGCTGCTGGCGGCCTATCCGGACTGCGCCGAGGCGCTCGCGAAATACCGCATCAACCCCGGCAATGTCGGCTTCCGCGACAAGCGCGACAAGCAATTCTCCGACATCATCGAGATCGCGCTGAAGCACGACAAGCCCGTGCGCATCGGCGTGAACTGGGGCAGCCTCGATCAGGAGCTGCTCGCCCGCATGATGGACGACAACCAGAAGAGCGCGAAGCCGAGAGAGGCGCGCGAGGTGCTGCACGAGGCCATCGTGCATTCCGCCACCGCCAGCGCCGAGCTTGCGCAGAGCCTCGGCATGGGCGCGGACAAGATCATCCTGTCGGCCAAGGCCAGCGCCGTGCAGGACCTCATCAGCATCTATGCCATGCTCGCGTCGCGGTGCAATTATGCGCTGCATCTCGGGCTGACCGAGGCCGGGCATGGGCTCGAAGGGCATCGTGGCGTCGTCGGCGGCGATGGGCATCCTGCTTGCAGAAGGGCATCGGCGACACGATCCGCGTCTCGCTCACGCCGGCGCCGGGCGGCGCGCGCACCAAGGAAGTCGAGGTCGCGCAGCAGCTCCTGCAGACCATGGGCTTCCGCACCTTCGTGCCGATCGTCGCGGCGTGTCCCGGCTGCGGGCGCACCACGTCCACGCTGTTCCAGGAGATGGCGCAGGACATCCAGAAGCATCTCGTGACGAACATGGCGGAGTGGCGCAAAACCTATCCGGGCGTCGAGACGCTGCATGTCGCCGTGATGGGCTGCATCGTGAACGGGCCGGGCGAGTCGAAGCAGGCCGATATCGGCATTTCGCTGCCGGGCACGGGCGAGTCGCCCGCCGCGCCGGTGTTCATCGACGGCCAGAAGGTCGCCACGCTGCGCGGCCCGACGCTGGCGCAGGACTTCATGGCCATGGTGCAGGACTATATCGAGAAGCGCTTCGGCCAGGGGCAGTCCAAGGACAGCGAACACACGCCGCTTCGCGCCGCGGAGTAAACCCCCGTCATGGCCGCCCTTGAGCGGCATCCTAGCGAATGCGTCCGCCATTTCCGGAGAGCTGTCATCCCGGAAACGCCGCAGGCGTTATACGGGATCGCAGATAGGCGCTCGATTTGTAACGGCCCCGGATATGCGCCGAGCGCATTCCGGCTGACTGATCATCGGAATCTTAAGCCACAAGCCCGAGATGCGGCGGCGCTTTGTAGCCAGGAAAGACGCCCGCGCTGAGCGGCGCGCCACCGTGGAACTCCAGAAGCTCCGTCAGAACGTGCCGGTAATCGGTCTTCACGGCAAGATCGACGCGCTCTTCCAGTGCGCCCTCGTCCAGCCCCGGCCATGGCCCGAGAATGCGCCCGCCCTTCACGCCGCCGCCCATGACGATCATCACGCCGCCGCGCCCGTGATCGGTGCCGCCGCTCTTGTTCGCCCGGAGACGGCGGCCGAACTCGCTGTAAGCGACAAGCGTCACCCGGTCGTGCCAGGCGGCGATATCGTTCCAGAATGCGCCGAGCCCGCTTGAAAGCCGCTGCACATTGTTCTGGAAGCGCCCGGGCTGGCCCTCATGGGTATCCCAGCCGCCGACATCCACGCTCGCCGCGACAAGGCCGACATCGAGCTTGATGAGACGCGCCACGGTGCGCAAGCCCCGCCCGATGTCGCCCGCCTTGTCGTAGGTTTCCTTCTGGTCCGGATAAGGCGCGAATTTCCCATCCGCGCCGCGAGGCAGCTTGTCCGAAACGAGCTTTGCCGCCTCCAGCGCACGCACGCCAGCGGCGCCAACCGCTCCCTGCGCCTGCTTGTAGAGCCGCTCGACGGCGGCGGCGCCTTTTGCATCCCAGGGCAGCGGCACGCCATTCGAGAGGTCGGCCACGGAAAAAGCGCTGCCGAAGCCGCCAAATTCACCCGCAAGCGAACCGGATGCCGAAACCCCCGGAAGTCCGGCCTTTGCGTGGATCGACTGGGAGAGATAGCGCGCGAGCCAGCCGCCCTTTATGTGCGCGAGCGAGGAGCCGTCGGGCGCGCCGTGGTCCATGATGTCGGTGGCGACGAAGTGGCTGCGGTTGGCCTCGGGAATGCCTGCCGCATGCACGAAGGCGAGCGTGCCGGATTGATAGAACTCGGCGAGTTCAGGAGCGGCGGGATGGAGCCGCCAGTCGATGTTGGGCGTTGCGGCGGCTTTGAGGGAAAGGCCGGGGCGGTCGCCATCCGGGAGAACCCGGAGATCGGCGGGACGCGCCGTTATCAGGTTCCTGTCGTTCGCGGGGCAGACGAGATTGAGGCCGTCGCACGCGCCGCGCATGTGCACGACAACCAGAATGCGCTGTTTGGCTTCGGGCGCGGCCGCGAAAGCGAGTTGGCGGAGCGTACCGGCGTCGAGCGTCAGGAGCGCGCCGCCCGCGAGCGCCCCTCCGAGGAAATTGCGGCGGTTCAATCGCATGACAGCCTCACGTGATCTGGAAATGGGGCGCGGCGGCGCAGAGCGCGGCGATCTGGGCGATGCGCTTTTCATCGCCTGCTGGCTGCGCGTGATCGAAGCCGAGATCGTTGATGAAAACGTCGGCCCTCGCGCCCCCGCCTGCGAAGACCGCGAGCCAGCGCGCGGCGACATCGCCGGTTCGTGCAGACCCGTTCGCCTGCGCCTGCAGCGCCTTCGGCTGGCCGGTGTTCCACGCATTGGCTGCGAGCCTTACGAGAAGCACCCAGCGCTCGCGAAGATGCTCTGGCGTGAGATAGTAATCGACGCTGGTGGGGCGGCCATCGGGCGAAGGCCAGCCGAAAAGGCGCTGGCCGCACAGGGCGAGCTGATGGAAGAGCGGCTGCGCCGGCGTCAGATCGATGCCGGTGGCGCGGGCGAAACTTGCGGCGAGGGCGAGCGGTGACCTCGGTTTTGCTCCGCGCGAGGCCGCGAACTCCTTCGACAGGGCAATGTGCTTGATGACGGCCGCGATCTGATTGGGGTTCTTCGCGTTCTCGATCCAGACTTTGGCGGCGCTGTCGACGAGGCTTTGCGGCGGCGCGTCGCTCACGAAGCGGCGGCAGAGCTTGAGACACAGAAAGCGCGCCGTCGCCGGGTGGGCCGCGACAAGATCCAGCACCTTGCGCCCGTCAGCCATCGGGGCTGCGAAAGGCGCGAACTCTGTCGCCAGCACGCGCTTCTGATAGCCGTCGTGCCAGCCGTCGATATAGATGAACTTGCCTGTGCGCGGCAGTTCGGTAGCCGCGTCGAGGCGCTGACCGTTTTCGATCGTCCAGCCCGTGAACGCGCGCGCGGCCTCGTAGACATCCTCGTCGATATAGCCTTGCGGAGTACCGTCGCCCGCGCCCGGCACATCGCGCCAGCGGTCATAGCGGTCGTTGAGATAAGTGTCGCGGCCGAGCGTGTGCAGTTCCATCAACTCGCGTGCGTAGTTCTCATTCGCCGCGCCCGCCCGCGACGACGCATTCGAGAGGTAGAGGAGCATGGCCGGGCTCGATGCGACCGCTTCGAGCAGATCCCGGAAATTGCCAAGCGCGTGCGGCCGGATTGCGTCGCGGTCGTAAGCCGGGAACGTGCAGCCGATCCTCTTGTCGTCGCTCGCGAGAACGTTGAAATGGTCGTGCCAGAAGGCCACGACCTGCTCGTAGAGTTGCGCCTTGCTGTGCGCGGCGCGGATCACGGTTGCGGCGACAGCCTCGTGGTAAGGCCGCGCCTGTTCCTCCGGGGGCCGCGCGCCTTTCGGTTCATGCAGCGCCCACGCCGTCTCGATCGGTGCATCGAGAAAGGTCAGCGGCCTCATTTCATCCACGGCGGCCCAATTGCGCACTTCGCCGTTTGGTGCTGGCTGGCCATTGCCTGCCGCATATTTGATCTGCAGCTTGAAGGAGCGCAGGCGCGCGTCAAGAGCCGGGTCGCTCCGGCCCTTGGGATCGAGCTGCCTCCCAAGCCATGCCGCCAACCCGGACCGGCTCACTTCAACAGCATCTTCGTCGTGCGGCGCGTAGCACAGGCGCGACAAGGGAAAGTCCAAAGTTTCCATGTTCAAATAAACCGCTCTGACAGCCGCGAGCACGCTAACAATGCATCAAGCCTGATTTGTGACGCGATGCAGCGTTATTGTCTAAGTCTTTGTAATTTTCGCAGGGAAGCGACAAAGCCATACGCTTTTGTAAAAAGCTGACCAGAAAACTGCTCTGCAACCCTAAGCAAACGGTCTTGCTTTCGTCAACGAATGCCCCTGTGTTTTGCGGTCTCCTCCGGCCGACACGCATGCGTACAGTGGGTCGTGAACCGGAAATTGAGGCCCGAAAAGCCCACGCCCGCACTACCCGTCTCTGGAAATTGCCCTAAACAGTCGAAAATGGTTGTGCCAGTTTGTTTGAGAGAGGCTCGTCCAAGCTCACTCATGACCCATAAAAGCGCTTAAGCGTCGTTCTTCATCCTGTGGTCGCAGCATTGGGCCTCAAAATCAAACTCGGGGCGAAGAACGCTAAAGAGAATATCTAAGCCTTTCCTGCTCTTATTTGTTAAGCGCCGGCAAAAATTGGGTGTGCTGGCTCAACTTTATTCCAAGACAAATAAGGCATACCTCAAGCTAGCCATGAAGTTCGGGGGCGTTTTCTGGAAAGCCAATGCTGTACACCCTTTTTGCGCCGGCAATGGCTATCATGGGCCGGCTTCGCTTTGCGCTCAAGATCGGCCTGGTCGGCGCGCTATTCATAGCCCCTTTGGCGGCGCTTCTTGTTTATCTCTACGGAAAACTTAACGCCGATATACAGGTTGCTGAGAAGGAACTCATCGGCGTTCAACAGATACGGCCTGCGCGGTTCCTGGCGCAGGCGGTTCAAAATCATAGCGCGACAAGCCAACAAGCGCTAAACGGCAACGCAGCTGCCAGGGATAGACTTGCGGCACTCGCCAGCAATGTCGACGAGAAATTCGCTCTTTTAAACGATGCCGATCAAAAGGTCGGCTCCAGCCTTGGCACAGCAGAAGCCCTGCCTGAACTGAAAAAGCTGTGGCTTACGTTGAAGGCCGAGAACAGTGAGTACAGCGCGGGGAAAAGCTTTAGATTACATAATAATCTTATTGACAAGATACTTCATTATATAGACCTGAACGCGGATAAGTCCGGCCTTACGCTCGATCCTGAGATGGATGCATTCTATCTGAGGGACGCGGCTGTTTCACGAATACCCTACGTCGCGGATCATGCGGGGCGTTTGGGCGCGCGGGGCGTGAGTATCCTGGAACGGAAGGTCAAGACATCGGGCGAAGACATCAAGCTCAATGTCATTGCGGGATCCTATGAGAGGGACTTCGATGCTCTCCAAGCTGACCTCACCAAGGCCTTCAGCGCAAACGGTAGCTTGACTGCGGCTTTGGAGGCCAAAACCAAGGAAGCGCGCGCAACTGGCGAGCAGTTCCTGAAGAACGACCTGACCGCGCTTTTAAAAGGCGACTTGACCGGAGAACCCGCAGAATATTTCAACCACGCCAAGGCCGTGATGGACGTTCAGTACGCCCTGTTCGACGCCACCATGGAACAGCTCGACGGTTTGCTTGCCGGCCGCGTTAATCACCTGCAGAACAACCTTTACCTGATCTTTGGCGGCTCTGCAGCTGTCCTGCTCGTGGTTCTATACCTCTTTTGGGGCATGCTCCTGTCGGTGCTGCGCTCGCTGCGGGCAATCCAGGCTGGCGCAGAACGGCTCGCTCAGGGCGATCTCCATCAGAACATTACAGCGAACAGCAGTGACGAGATCAAAGACCTCATTGACTCGCTGAACCGCATGACCGCCAATCTACGCACGACTGCCGAGGTGGCGGACGCCATCGCTAACGGCGATCTCTCCGTTGACCCGAAGCCCTTCTCCGACAAGGACACGCTCGGGCTAGCCTTGCAGCGAATGATCGAGAAGCTTCGCGTCGTCGTCTCCGATGCGCTCAGCGCCGCAGGTAACGTCTCGTTCGGCAGCGAGCAGCTCTCCGACGCCTCTCATCAGGTTTCCGCCGGCGCGGGCGAGCAGGCAGCATCGTCCGAAGAAGTCTCCTCGTCCATGGAAGAGATGGCCGCCAACATCAAGCAGAACGCTGACAACGCGGGCCAGACCGAGAAGATCGCTCGGCAGTCATCGGTGGATGCACAAGCGAGCGGCGACGCGGTGAACCGTGCGGTGCAGGCCATGCAGACGATTGCCGAGAAGATCACCTTCGTGCAGGAGATCGCGCGCCAGACGGACCTTCTTGCGCTCAATGCAGCCGTCGAGGCGGCGCGAGCGGGCGAGCACGGCAAAGGCTTCGCGGTGGTCGCCTCCGAAGTCAGAAAGCTCGCCGAGCGCAGCCGGACGGCGGCGGCCGAAATCGACGCGCTGTCAGGCCACACCGTCTCGACAGCGCGCGAAGCCGGCAGCATGCTGGTGAAGCTCGTGCCCGACATCAAGAAGACGGCCGGGCTCGTCGAGGAGATCAGCGCCGCCTGCCGCGAGCAGGATATCGGGGCCAACCAGGTGAACAAGGCCATCCAGCAGCTCGACAAGGTGATCCAGCAGAATGCCGGCGCGGCCGAAGAGATGTCCGCGACCTCGGAGGCGCTCTCCGGGCAGGCCCAGCAGTTGCAGGCGAGCATCGCCTTCTTTCGCATCGGCGAATTTGACCGCGAACCAAGCGACGCTCCCGTCCGTGCCAAAGCCCCCATAATCAAAACTATCGCGAAATCTCCAGTCGAAACGGGTCTGCTGGCGAGGCGGCCGACCCGGGCAATCAAGTTGCCGGGAGGGGTTGCGAACGGGAAAGACATGCATTTAAGCAAGGGCCACGGTGACGCCTTCGACGCCGAATTCGAACGGTGATACAACCAGCCGATGGCGGACTGAACAGCTCTCCAAAATGCGTATCGGCGCTACCCTGTTGCGAAAAGCTGCGGTTGGGGCAGAGTTGCAGGGGAATGTCGTGATACCGGCTAGCCAACGCGCCTCGCTGAAACGGGGACCAAATTTCCCTTACGGCATTGTGCCGGGGAAAGATACACGCCCACAATGCCGCCGAAACTCCAGAGACGTGAAGCCGGGATTCCCGCTCCACCACTGCCAAGAGAAGTTCCGGCTAACAATAGAAGGGTCTGGAACTCGGCCTTCTCCAGCCGAAAATGAAGCAGCTATGTCCCAACCTCCATTCGTTGGCCAAGCCGCGAATGCCATCTTGGGTCACGACTTGCAGTTGATCGTGACGCGCTCGGCGTACTGGTAGCCCAGGTTGCTGGACGGATCGATGTTTTCGCCAAGCTGGGCGAGCGTCGTCTCCTTGGCTTTGGCCTTCGCCTTCAATTCGCGGTCTCCAACGCTCGCCATGCATGAGACGGGCTTTGCGGATGCAACCTTGACCGGCGTCTTGCCGCTGAACGTAAGCGAGACATACATGCCGGGGTCGTAAACGGCGAAGCTGAACTCCTTGATCTTCTCGTAGGGGATAGGCTTATCGAGAGGCAGGGTGAAGGTCAGCGTCAAAAGCTTGTCCTTGTAGTCCAGGCGATAATCCACCGGCGCCTTCATCGGAAGCTTCGTCTCCCCGATGAAAGCAAAGGTGAAGTATTCGAACTCCTTCAGCGCCTCGATGTTGGTTTCCGCCAGGGGCTTGAGTTCGTCCTCGCTGTAGATGCCGTCGCCGTTTGTATCGAGGCCATCGATAGCGAAGTTCGTGTAGCCCTCATCGAAAGTCCATTTGTGCCTGAAGCCGGTGATCTCCTTGCCAGGATTGAGCAAGACTTCGGTTTCCATCGTCACCCAGACGTGGGGATGCGCAAAGGCGAACCCTGCCGAAAGCGCGGTCAACACCAGAACAAGGCCAAGCTTCAGCAACTGAAAATATCTCATGAGCATCTGATTTGTTACGGGTGCTGCGGAAGGCAATGCTGCAATTCAGGCTTTTTTAGAGTTTGGCCTCCCTGCAACGGCGCTCGTGCTGCCTTTCGCTCATCGACAGCTATCGCACGCACACCATCTTTCTTCTTTCCCAAAAGCTGCTACAGAGGGATTTGGCGTAGCTTGTACGAGTCGGACAAACCTTTGCGTAAGGGAGACGGCTATGACAGGGACGTTGATCAAGGCGGCGATGATCGCCGGTCTGACGATTGCGATAGCTGCCATTTCCCCGGCGAGCGCGGGCGAGACCGTGGCTGTCGGGCATCTGGATTGCGGCATCAAGGGCGGCGTTAGCTTCATGTTCGGTTCGACAAAGGAACTGCGCTGCGTCTTCCGCTCGCGCCTGAATACCGAAGGCGAGCTTTACGAAGGCCAGATCAAGAAATACGGCCTCGATATCGGCATGACAGACAATGCGCGTCTCACCTGGGTCGTCCTGGCCCCAACAGATCTCCCTATCAACGAGGGCGCCTTGATGGGCCAGTATGTCGGCGTAGCTGCTGACGCCTCTGTTGGCGTGGGGGGCGGAGCGAATATGCTGATTGGCGGGTCGAATGACACAATCTCGCTGCAGCCTTTGAGCGTCCAGGGTCAAACGGGCTTCAACGCGGCTCTTGCCGTGGCGCAGGTCGAACTCGTTCCCTTCCACGAGGATCACTGATGAACCGCCCGGTTACCCACTCAGCGCGAAAATTTATCGCCGTCGGCTGCGCACTTGCGATATGCAGCTTTGCCGGGCCTGCAGCGGCAGACCCCGATTGTGCTGACAGCCGCTGCGCCGAGTTCCGGCTCGTGCCACCGCCCAAGGTTCAGCGGCATAGCCACCGCAGGCAGGTCGGCTGTTGTGAGGCGCCTCCCGGATGGGGATGGTACCGCCGTCAAAAGCTTTGCCACGACTGCAGCCAACCTCTCGTCGTCCTCGACGAACTCGGCGGCGTCGTTACAGTCCACGATAACTGGTAGGGCCTCGATCAGCCGGGCCCTGTTTCGGCTTTACTCGGCAGCCCTGGCAAGTGTTGCGGAGGGGTGCCGCGTGTCGCCGCGCTTATTCTGCCGCCTTACGTAAGTGATGATCGAATCCGGCTGCTGTGCCTTGGCCTTCAGCGCGGCGATAAGCGCGTCCTCGGCAACAACAGTGATATGCCCGGTCTTACCTTTGAGATTCAACCCAACGATATACTGCATAGACGCTCCTCTCATCCCCCCAGCGTTAACCAGTGTAGCAAGCCTTCGCTCCACGTCCTAAGCGTAAAAGCCTGGCATTTTGAATACACGGACACCATGCCGTGATGCTGGAGGTGACGCTCCTGAACTCTCGCGCTGGAGCGTCACGCCTTGTCATTACGCGTAGTCGTCGCCGCCGCCGCCGAAATCGCCATCGCCTCCGAAGTCGGTGTCGCCGCCGTAATCGGCCTGCGTACCCTGGTCGTCGCGGCCGCCTCCCCGGTCGTCATAGTAGTTGTTCACGACGGTCGTTTCGGTCAGGCTGTCCTGGGGCGTGATGCCGGACAGAGCGCTTGTTGAGAGGCCGTGGTTGCCCGAGAACATGGAATTAATGCCCTGGAACAGGAGGGCTCCGCCTGCGACGCCAAGTGCCGTGCCGGCTGCGCCGCGAAGGAAGCTTCCCGTCTGTGACGGCTGCATGGATGGGCCTTGCGGAGGAGGTCCATAGCCGTAGCCCTGGCCTGGGCCGGCGCCGTAGCCTGGAGGCGGTGCGTCTGGTTGTCCCCAGGGGTTCACGCGCGGTACGCTGCCTGGACCTGGATAAGATGTCGATGGCTGCGGGGATGGTGATCTGCCGAACAGCCCGCCAAGGAAGCTGCCCGGCCGCTCCTGCACAGGCGGCGGCACTTCGCTCAGCTGGCGCTGCAGGTCTTCGATCTGCGACTGCGCGTTTCTGAGAGCGAAATCCTGCATGATCACGGTCTGGGCGAGGATATAAGCTGTATCCGGGCGTTCTGTCGCAAGCTGGCGGATGAACTGCTCCGCCTCAGGGTCCTTCTGTTGCGGTGGAACGTTCTTGACGCGCTGGGCCAGGGCGCTCAGAAGCTGCCGTTCTTCGGGAGTCATGCAAGTTACCTCCGGGTATGTAGGCGAAACCATTCGGATCGGGTCATCGCCAGCGTCTGGCGCTCGTGCTCGCTCCGCATGCCTCTCATTTGGAGAGGCGATTGAATTTGAAAAGAGGAGCCTTGACGCAACCTGAGCGATCTCACTGGTGCGGCCCGGTTGCCGCTTAGTTTTGGTGAGCGACCGGTTTCGTCGTCCCAGTGGACGCTGAAAAGGGCAATAGGGGTGCCTAGAAAGTGGGCAGCTGTGCTCCGCAATGTCGGTCTGCAACCTGCCTTCAGCCGGTGGAATGACCGACAATTTAGACAAATAAGGCGGAACCTTATCGTGCGGCAACTGTTTAAAGCTGGCCTTCCACCTATACGGTCAGCGCCGTGACGATTCCGAAAGGAGTAAATCTTTAAACATTAACTCTGGAAATAGTTGAGGACATGTCGCGGCAGCGGCGGATTGAGGTTGCCTCGGCACCCTTGGGCCACTATTCTAACCGCATCGATTTGGCCGGACGATTTGGGCCGTTTCGCCTCGCCTTTCGCGCTAGGCCGCACGTGTTCCTACTCTCTCCAAACATCGAAGACCGCCGCGCCGCGCACACGGTTCGGCATATCTATCTATCAGCGAAAGGACTCCCCCATGAATATGGGTGTCGTGAAATGGTACAATAGTCAAAAAGGCTACGGCTTCATTCAACCCGACGATGGCGGCAAGGACGTTTTTGTCCATGTCAGCGCGCTTGAGCGCGCAGGCCTTCGCGGCTTGGTCGAAGGCCAGAAAGTCTCCTTCGAGATCCAGACGGATCGTCGTACAGGCAAGACCTCGGCGGGCAATCTTCAGATCGCGTAGCAAGGTTTTCAGGACTGTTCAGAGCGCGGGAAACTGCGCTCTTTTTTTTATTTTTTTTCTCGATTTCCTCAAGCGGCGCAGCTTGCGTTCGGACCATGGCTTTACTCGCAAATTGACGTGCTGGTTGCCGGTCCTCCAGAGTACCGGATTTCCGGGTGACGCGCTCGTAACTTGATCTCACGAAAAGGTTGTGCTTTTCAAGCAAGACGCCGATGCTTATCATTTGAGCTTGGCAGCGATGCGCATGCTTTCGGCATCGGGTTTGCATAGGAACGTAAAGTTCCAGATTGGCGACGGGTTTAACAATTGGATCGAACTTCAAATCAGACGCTTAATTTTGATCCAAGCGAATGGACCCCCTTCCATTGGTCATCCAATGAACGACATAAAACTAAGGCACTCTTCCACGGCATAGTGATTGGGGAGTATCTGCCGGACAGATTTACCGGTTATACGCATCCTGGCCTTGAGCGGGCGCATAGAGCCCGGAAGAGGTTGCACGCTCGCACGCCAGGTTTAGGGAGCAACGACGATCAGCGGGGTCGCGATGTCTGACTTGTTTGACACCTATGCGCGCACTTTCGAGGCACGGCGCGAGACGGTGATGACGGTGGCGGAGTACCTGAAAGGGTGCAAGTCCGACCCACTCATGTATGCCTCGCCCCACGAGAGGCTGCTTGCCGCGATTGGCGAGCCGCAGATGGTGGATACGTCCAAGGATACTCGCCTTGGTCGCATCTTCATGAATCGCACCATTCGTATGTATCCGGCGTTTGCGGAATTCTACGGGATGGAGGAGACGATCGAGCGCATCGTCGCCTTCTTCCGCCAGGGCGCGCAGGGCCTCGAGGAACGCAAGCAGATCCTTTATCTTCTCGGCCCGGTCGGCGGCGGCAAATCCTCTCTTGCCGAGCGTATCAAGGCCCTGATGGAGTTGAAGCCCATCTATGTCTTGAAGGCGGGCAATGATTTGAGCCCGATCTTTGAAAGCCCGTTGTGCCTGTTCGACCCTGAGGTCATGGGCGAGAGGCTCGAGAGCGAGTATGGCATTCCCATCCGCCGCCTCACCGGGCTGATGAGCCCGTGGTGCCTTAAGCGGCTCGACGAATTCGGCGGAGACATCACAAAATTCCGTGTCGCGAAGCTGCTGCCTTCGCGCCTGCGGCAGATCGGCGTCTCGAAAACCGAACCCGGCGACGAGAACAATCAGGACGTGTCCTCCCTCGTCGGCAAGGTGGACATCCGCCGCCTCGAACTTCTCGCGCAAAACGATCCGGACGCCTATTCGTACTCGGGCGGCCTGAACCGCGCCAACCAGGGCGTTCTTGAATTTGTCGAAATGTTCAAGGCGCCGATCAAGATGCTGCATCCGCTTCTGACCGCGACGCAGGACGGCAACTACGTCGGCTCCGAGAACATCGGGTCGATCCCGTTCAATGGCATCATCATGGCCCACTCGAACGAGGCCGAGTGGCGGAGCTTCAAGAACAACAAGACGAACGAAGCCTTCATCGACCGCATCTACGTGATCAAGGTTCCGTATTGCCTGCGCGTTCATGAAGAAGAGCAGATCTATCAGAAGCTCATTCGCACCTCCGAACTGTCTACCGCGCCTTGCGCGCCCGGCACGCTGGAGATGCTTGCGCGCTTCTCGGTTCTCTCTCGCCTCCGGGCGCACGAAAACTCGAGCCTCTACGCCAAGATGCGGGTCTATGACGGCGAAAGCCTGAAGGAGGTCGATCCCAAGGCACGCACCATGCAGGAATATCGCGATCACGCCGGCGTGGACGAGGGCATGGACGGCATTTCCACGCGCTTTGCCTTCAAGACGCTGTCTGCGACATACAACCACGACACGCAGGAGATCGCCGCCGATCCAGTGCATCTCATGTATGTGCTCGAACAGGCCATCCGTCGCGAGCAGTTCCCCGATGACGTGGAAAACACCTACATCGAGTTCATAAAAGCCGACCTTGGGCCGCGCTACGCGGAATTCATCGGAAACGAGATCCAGAAAGCCTACCTCGAAGTCCTACCACGATTACGGGCAAAACCTTTTCGACCGCTATGTAGCCTATGCGGATGCCTGGATCGAGGACCAGGATTTCAAGGATTCCGATACCGGGCAGCTCATGAACAGGGAGCTTCTCAATCAGGAACTTTCAAAAATCGAGAAGCCGGCCGGAATCGCGAACCCGAAGGACTTCCGTAACGAGGTCGTTAAGTTTACACTAAGGGCTCGGGCTCAACGCGGCGGCAGAAATCCGGCCTGGACGAGCTACGAGAAGATCCGCGAGGTTATCGAGCGGCGCATGTTCAGCCAGGTGGAAGACCTCCTGCCGGTGATCAGCTTCGGCTCGAAGAAGGACAGCGAAACGGAGAAGAAGCACAGCGAATTCGTCGAGCGGATGGTGACGCGGGGTTATACTGAGCGGCAGGTCCGAAGACTGGTAGAGTGGTACATGCGGGTAAGGCAGGCTGGCTAACGAGTGCACATTATCGATCGGCGTCGCGACGCGAGCGGCAAAAGTTTAGGCAATCGGCAGCGGTTCATTCGCAGGGCGAGGGCACTGGTTCGCCATGCGGTCCGCGAAGCGTCGAAAGGCCGCAAGATTACCGATGCCGGGCGGGGAGGGGAGATTACCGTCCCCTCTGATGGCGTGCACGAGCCGACCCTGAGGCGGAGTCACAAAGGCGGCATTCGCGAATATCTTCTGCCTGGCAATAAGAACTACATCGAGGGCGATACCATTGAACGTCCTCCTTCGGGAGGGGGGCGTGGCAGCGCAAGCGGGGATGGCAGCGGCGAGGACGAGTTCCGCTTCGCCTTGTCCGACGAGGAATTCATCGACCTGTTCCTGGAGGATTTGGAGCTTCCCGACCTCGCCAAGCGGCAGGTGATGGGGGAGAAAAAGGAGCAGCCGCGGCGTGC
Organism: uncultured Alphaproteobacteria bacterium; assembly: GCA_963829495.1. GTDB lineage: Bacteria > Pseudomonadota > Alphaproteobacteria > Rhizobiales > Rhodomicrobiaceae > Rhodomicrobium. The sequence continues at coordinate 164,283 of CAWHIT010000004.1, read as the reverse complement.
GGGTTTCCGTTCATCCGGGCCGCCGGCGATGATCTCGGTTCCGCGCACCATGCGCAACAGCCTTGCCCGGCGCCTCGCCCTGAAGCGGCCCAAGCCTCAAGAAGTCAAAGACCTTGAAGCCCGGCTGAAAGAACTTGAAGAGCGCGCAGATCCTGCGGATCTCGATGAGATTCAGGAAATCAAGGCGCAGATTGCACGGCACGCCAAGCGGTCCCGCGATATCCCGTTTATCGATCCGGTCGACGTGCGCTATCGCCGCTTCGAGTCCGATCCGAAGCCCGTGGCCCAAGCCGTCATGTTCTGCCTGATGGACGTCTCGGGCTCGATGGACGAGCACCTGAAAGATCTCGCAAAGCGCTTTTACAGCCTGCTCTATCTGTTCCTGAGCCGGCGCTATCGCTATGTCGAGGTGGTCTTCATCCGGCATACCCACGAGGCGAAAGAGGTCGACGAGGACACGTTCTTCAACAGCCGGGAGACCGGCGGCACGGTTGTCTCGACCGCGCTCGAGGAAATGATGCGCGTTGTCGCTGATCGTTTCCCTCCAGCGAATTGGAATATCTATGCGGCGCAGGCGTCGGACGGCGATAATCTTCCCATCGACAACGAGAAGACAGTCGCTCTCCTGAAAAGCTCCATTCTGCCGCTGTGCCAGTATTACGCGTATATCGAGGTCGGCCGCGAGCCGGAGGAACGCCGCCGCGGTATCGAGCCGCCAAGTACGCTCTGGCGCGCCTACGATCTGATCCTCTCGCCGCAACTGCCAATGGCCATGCGCAAGGTGCGTGACCGGCGCGATATCTACCCTGTCTTCCGGGAACTCTTCGAGAGGAAAAGTAACGCAGCGTCAGTGGGGGCTTAATGACGATAACCGCAACCGGCGACGGGCTTATCTTCAAGGGCGCGGACTGGGATTTCGACACCCTTGCCCGCATCTATGACGGCGTTGCCGCAATCGGTACGGGAGAACTGGGGCTCGACATCTACCGCCCCAGGATCGAGGTAATCACCACCGAGCAGATGCTCGACGCGTACGCCTCGACTGGCATGCCGCTGTTCTACCGCCATTGGTCCTTCGGCAAGCAGTTCGTGCGCAACGAGACGCTGTACCGCAAGGGCTGGCAGGGCCTCGCCTACGAAATCGTTATCAATTCAAACCCCTGCGTCGTCTATCTCCTGGAAGAGAACACGGCGACGATGCAGACGCTGGTGCTCGCGCACGCCGCGTTCGGCCATAACCACTTTTTCAAGAACAACTACGTCTTCAAGCAGTGGACCGACGCCGACGGCATCCTTGATTATCTCGCCTTCGCGAAGAACTTTATCGCTGCCTGCGAGGACAAATACGGGGCGGCCGAGGTGGAGCGGGTTCTCGATGCGGCGCACGCGCTCCAGAACCAGGGCGTCCACCGCTATCCAGGCAAGCGCCAGATGGATCTGCGCTCCGAAGAGAAGCGGGAGCGCGAGCGCCGCGAACACGGGGAGCGTTTGTTCAACGACTTGTGGCGTACCGTTCCCGAGCAAGCCAAAAAGGCAAAGCGCCGTTCGGAGCGGGACCGCCGGCGCGCGCTTCTCGGCTTGCCGGAAGAGAATATTCTTTACTTCCTTGAAAAGACTTCGCCGCGCCTCAAGCCCTGGCAGCGCGAAATTCTCAGGATCGTCCGGCTGATCGCGCAGTATTTCTATCCGCAGCGCCAGACCAAGATGATGAACGAGGGCTGCGCGACATACTGTCATTATGAAATCATGCAGCGCCTTCTGGACAAAGGACAGATCACGGAAGGATCCGATCTGGAGTTCCTGCATTCGCATACGAATGTCGTAGCGCAGCCTGACTTCGATGACAGGCGCTACTACGGACTTAACCCGTACGCGCTCGGCTTCGCGATGATGAAGGACATAGAGCGCATTTGCGTGAACCCCACGCAGGAAGACAGCCACTGGTTCCCGGATATCGCCGGAAACGACGATCCGATGGGAACGCTGAAAGACATCTGGGCGAACTACCGCGACGAAAGCTTTGTTTCCCAATTCCTGAGCCCGGAAGTGATCCGCAAGATGGGTCTGTTTCTCGTGGTCGATGACCACCGGGAAAAGGACCTCAACGTCGGCGCGATCCACAATGAGCGGGGCTACAGCCGTGTTCGGCGCGCGCTTGCCCGCCATTACGATGTCTCGCGGCACGACCCGGACATTCAGATCGTCGACGTCGATCTGGAAGGAGACCGCCGCCTGGAGGTGCGTCATCACGTCGTCGATGGGATCACGCTCGAAGAGGATGACGCCGAGCGCGTTCTTCAGCACCTCGCCAACCTTTGGGGCTATGAGGTTCACCTCGTCGAGACAAACGACCAGGGCGACTTGGCGACCAAGCATCACGCCGAGCCTATCCATCCTTTCGTTTAGGGCAGGCTGGCTGGAACTCGCCAACAGGTTGCCGCCACCGGCCATCCGCCAATTCCGTCGTCATGGCCGCCCTGGAGGCACTTGGAGGCGGCCATCCAGGAAAATGCAAGGTATTTCAAGTTAAACTGGATGGCCGGGTCAAGCCCGGCCATGACGTTGGAGCGAAAATTCGCCAATGTTTTCATGGCTTCTTCTGCTTGCGGAAACATCCGGGTAATCAAGTCCCGGAAAGGCGAAGCCCTGTCCGGGATCGTAACGAATTGGGGCCTCTATTTTTTGCGGTCCCGGATAGCGGCAAGCGGCTTCCGGGATGATGATCCGTTGGGCAAATCAGGCTGGCCAGCAGCTATGACTAAGGTTTATAGCGGGGCGGTTCCGCTTGACTCGATCTGCAACCACGCGTATCGCTCGCAGCGGGACACCTCCCCCCAACGGGAGGCAACTATCTGAAAGGGTAGACCGCTATGACGGCTCCGAAGCCTGCTGTGCGCCCCAATGTGGCGCATTTTTCATCTGGCCCCTGCGCAAAGCGCCCCGGCTATTCCCTCGAAAATCTGAAAGGCGCCGAGCTGGGCCGGTCTCACCGGTCGAAGCCCGGCAAAGCCAAGCTCAAGCTCGCCATCGACAAGACGCGCAGCGTTCTTGGCGTGCCGGACGATCACCTGATCGGCATCGTCCCGGCTTCCGACACCGGCGCCTTCGAGATGGCCATGTGGTCGATGCTCGGCGCGCGCGGCGTGGACGTGCTCGTGTGGGAAGCGTTCAGCAAGGACTGGGCGACGGACATCACCAAGCAGCTCAAGATCCCCGGCGCGCGCGTTTTGGAAGCGCCCTACGGCACGCTGCCCGATCTCTCCAAGGTCGATTTCAAGAACGATGTCGTCTTCGCCTGGAACGGTACGACCTCTGGCGTTCGCGTGCCAGATGCGAACTGGATCCCGGCGAATCGCGAGGGCCTGACGCTCTGCGATGCGACCTCCGCGGCCTTCGCCCAAGACCTCGACTGGAGGAAGCTCGACGTTGTCACCTTTTCCTGGCAGAAGGTGCTCGGCGGCGAGGGGCAGCACGGCATCCTCATCCTTTCGCCCCGCGCGGTAGCCCGGCTGGAAAGCTATACGCCGTCGTGGCCGATGCCGAAGATTTTCCGCATGACCAAGGGCGGCAAGCTCAACCGCGAAATCTTCGAAGGATCGACCATCAACACGCCGTCCATGCTCTGCGTGGAGGAATATATCGATGCGCTTCGCTGGGCCGAAGTCCTCGGCGGATGGAAGGCACTGAAGGCGCGCTCCGACGCGAATTTCAAGGTGATCGCGGATTGGGTCGCGCGCACCCCGTGGGTCGATTTCCTCGCAACCGATCCGAAGACGCGGTCGAATACCTCCGTCTGCCTCAAGATCGTCGATCCCCACATTCCGACTGCGGAAGCGCAAGCGGCCGTCGCCAAGCAAATCGCATCCGCCCTCGAAAAAGAAGGGGCGGCGTTTGATATCGGCGCCTATCGCGATGCCCCCGCAGGTTTGCGCATCTGGGCGGGCGGGACCATCGAGCACACCGATCTTGAAGCGCTGATGCCCTGGCTCGACTGGGCTTTTGCCAACGCCAAGGCGGGTCTCGCCAAGGCGGCTTAATTTCCCCCTTTCGTCATGGCCGGACTTGATCCGGCCATCCAGAGCTGGAACCTCCAGAGCCCGCTGCCTGGATTGCCGGGTCGAGCCCGGCAATGACATCAAACATTCGTCTCTGGATTTTCAGGAGACACAATCATGACGGCACCTCGCGTTCTTATCGCAGACAAACTTTCACCAGCCGCCGCACAAATCTTCAAGGATCGCGGCATCGAGACCGACACAAAAATCGGGCTCGACAAGGAGCAACTCGCCGAGATCATCGACCAGTATGACGGCCTCGCGGTCCGGTCCGCCACCAAGGTCACCGAGAAGGTCCTCGCCAAGGCGACGCGCCTCAAGGTGATCGGCCGCGCAGGCATCGGCGTCGACAACGTCGACGTGCCTGTCGCGACGAGCCGCGGCATCATCGTGATGAATACGCCCTTCGGCAACTCCATCACGACCGCCGAGCACGCCATCTCGATGATGATGGCGCTCGCCCGGCAGATCCCCGAGGCCGACCGCTCCACGCAAGCGGGAAAGTGGGAAAAGTCGCGCTTCATGGGCGTCGAGGTCACATCCAAGACGCTCGGCATCATCGGCTGCGGCAATATCGGCTCCATCGTCGCCGACCGCGCGCACGGCCTGAAAATGAAGGTCATCGCCTATGACCCGTTCCTCACCGATGAGCGGGCGGTCGACCTGGGCGTCGAGCGTGTCGAACTCGCCGAACTGTTCCGGCGCGCGGATTTCATCACGCTGCACACGCCGATGACCGAGAAGACGAAAAACATCATCAATGCGCAGTCCATGGCGACGATGAAGAAGGGCGTGCGCATCATCAACTGCGCGCGCGGCGGTCTGGTGGTGGAAGCGGATCTCGCCGATGCCATCAAATCGGGCCATGTCGCCGGCGCCGCGCTCGACGTGTTCGAAGTCGAGCCCGCGAAGGAGAACGTGCTGTTCGGCCTGGCGAATGTGATCTGCACGCCGCATCTTGGCGCGAGCACAAGCGAGGCGCAGGAGAACGTGGCCCTGCAAGTCGCCGAGCAGATGGCGGATTTCCTTCTCACGGGCGCCATTTCGAACGCGGTCAACTTCCCATCCATCACGGCGGAGGAAGCGCCGAAGCTGAAGCCCTTCGTCAAGCTCGCCGAGCTGCTCGGCTCTTTCGCCGGGCAGTTGACCGAGACGGCCCCAAGCTTCATCCGCCTCGAATATGCCGGCGATGTTGCGGACCTGAACACCCGCGCCCTGACCTCGGCAGCAATTTCCGGGGTGCTGCGTCCGTTCCTGCATGTCAACATGGTCTCGGGCCCGATTGTCGCCAAAGAACGCGGCATTAAGGTCGAGGAAGTGCGGCGCGGCCAGGAAGGCGCGTATGAGAGCTATATGCGCGTCACGCTGAAGACCGAGAGGCAGGAGCGCGCTGTGGCGGGCACGGTATTCTCCGATGGCAAGCCGCGCATGATCCAGATCAACAAAATGCCGGTCGATGCGGAGTTCGCGCCGAACCTGCTCTACACCGAGAATGCCGACAAGCCCGGCTATATCGGCGCGCTTGGCACGCTCCTCGGCAACGAAGGCGTGAACATTGCCACCTTCAACCTCGGACGCGACGATTGGGCGGAAAGGCCATCGCCCTTGTCAGCGTCGATGAGCCGGTTCGGGATACCACGCTTGCGAAGGTGCTTGCGCTTCCGCACGTCGTTCGTGCAGCGCGGTTAAGCTTCTAAGGAGACGCCGCCAATCCGGCGGACGGAATTGTCATCCCGGCCAAGCGAAGCGCGAGCCGGGACCATAAAAAAGGTGGCGCTTCAATTTGTTAAGATCCCGGATAAGGCTTCGCCTTTCCGGGAAGACAGCCTTTAGTTGTGGCGTAACCTGCAAGTGAAAACAAATCCGGTTCTCATCGAGGTGACACGGGGTGCGGCTGTCGAGAGTCGCCATCGCGGTGCCTTTGTGGTCGTCGATGCATCCGGGAAAATCGTGCGTGGCGCGGGCGACCCGAGATGCCAATCTACCCGCGCTCGGCTGCCAAGCCCCTGCAGGCGCTTCCATTGATCGAAACCGGGGCAGCGGACCGGTTCGGCCTTACCGCCAAGGAACTGGCGCTTGCCTGTGCATCGCACAAAGGCGAGCCAGCGCATGTCGAAGCAGTCAATGCATGGCTTACACGCATCGGGCTGAGCGATGCCGCGCTGGAGTGCGGGGCCCAGCCGCCGCGGACGCCGGAAGCAGCGAAACGGACTATCCTCGCCGGTATTCCACTCACCGCAGCCTATCACAACTGCTCAGGCAAGCATTCGGGCTTTCTCACCGCGTGCGTTTGCTGCGGCGACAACCCGTCCGGCTATATCGAGCCCGATCACCCGGCGCAGATGCGGGTCACCCAAGCGCTTGCGGAAATGACCGGCTTCGATCTGAGCGCAGTCCCGGTTGGCCGCGACGGATGCGGCATCCCCACCTATCGCGTGCCGCTCCACGGCCTCGCGACCGGACTGGCGCGGCTTGCCGATCCATCGAAGCTGCCGAAAGCGAGGGCAGACGCTGCGAAGCGGCTGATGGATGCCATGGCCGCACAGCCCTTCTATGTGAACGGCACAGGCGGCTTCACCACGGAAGTCATGGCGGCTGTGCCCTCGGTTCGCGTTAAGGGAGGCGCCGAAGGCGTCTATGCCGCCGCTTTACCGGAGCTCGGTCTCGGCATGGCGCTGAAAATCGACGACGGGGCCGCTCGCGCCGCGGAATGCGCCGCCGCTCACATCCTGCGCGGGCTTTCTTGCTTCGGCGCGGCTCAGGAGGAGCGGTTGCAGACTTTTCTCAACCCCATCATCATAAACGATGCTGGCCGCGATTCCGGAACAATTCGCCCCACGGCTGCGCTCGCCCTGCCTTAACGAAAATGCCTTTCCCTATGCGCCCCCGCAGGAATGTTGGCTGTCAGGAAGAGACCATCGCTCCTTCGTCCTGCCGTTCGTAGCGGAATAGACTTTGCCTCTGTCGTCGCCGGGCGGACAATTGCGCGGGACGGAAACGAGGCAAAGCGTGACCTGATCGCCCACGCGTGAGCGGCGAAGGGCCGTGATAATGTCGTAGCTTACGCCGGTGACACCATTGGCATAGGCGACCGCCGAGCCGCTATCCGGAGCGCCTTCCAGCCTCGAACCGAGTTCGCTGATCTCGGTTCGAACGCATTGGCCAACCTTCTTGGGGACGTTTCCCTTTGCGTCTTCCGCAATGGAGGATGCCGTTCCAACGATGAGAAAGAGAGCGACGCAGGTGCTCTGCAGCGCCGGATGAAAAGCCTTTGTCAAATGTATCTCCTCTATATGTCTACGGAATTTGCGGCGCTTGCGTGCCACGGAAGCGCCACCTTGCGAACATGAAAAGCCCGAGCTTCGCTATCGTACATAGCTGAGCCATTGGAGAACGCCATGACGGATGTGGGCTCATACAAACCGCAGAATCAATCCCGGATCCCGAGCATATTACGAGCGGCCAAGCCTTTGATCCCGGTGCTCGTGCTCCTTTTCGTCCTCAGCGATTGCTTCTTTATCGTGCAACCGACGGAGATGGCGGGCGTGAGACGTCTCGGGACCGTTCTCAGCAAAGACCCGTATCCGCCCGGCTTTCACTTCAAGGCGCCCTTTATCGACAAGGTGGACAAGATCCAGGTCTCCATCGATGCATTCCGCATCGATAATCTGCGCGTGTACACGGTCGATAATCAGTCCGTGCAGATCAGCGTCGGCGTGACCTACCGCATTCCGCGCGACGCCGTTTTGAAGCTTCTCTATGACGTGGGACGGTCCGGAAATCTGGACATCAACCACAACATCGAGCAGATCATCGCCGACCGCACGCTGCGCCTTTTTGCGAAGCGGAACACGGTCAAGATATCCGAAGAGCGCGAACAGATCGCGGGCGATGTCCGCAACACCGTCAGCCAATCCGTGCGCGACCTGTTCGGCGTTGAAATATTCGACCTGCAAATCCCTGCAATCAGATATTCAGATACTTTTGTCGCATCGGTCGAGGCAGCGGTGAAAGCCAAGAACGACGCAATCGCCGCCGAAAACACCGTCAATCGCATCCGCTACGAAGGAGAGCAAAAGGTTGTCACAGCACGCGCCGAAGCCGAAGCGCAGATTGCGCGCGCTCAGGCACAAAAGCAGTCTCAAATCCTTGCCGCGGAGGGCGAGGCTCGTAGCATCGAACTTCGCACGGCGGCGGAAGCGCAGGGTATCCGGGTTCGAGGCGACGCCTTGAAGGAAAATGAGCGCGTAATCGAGCTCACGCTGGCGCAGAGGTGGTCGGGCCAGCCGCCACAGACAATTCTTGGTGACCGTGGTGCAGTGCCGTTCTTTAACATCGGAAATAGCGTTAGCAATCAACCGCAAGCGGCGCCGCCTCCACGTTAAGGCTATATTGCGCTTCGCCGAAAAAAGCGGCATGCTGCAGTGCAAACACGATAACAAAGCCGGGCTGCGCGCGGCCAGGAGCGGTTTATGAGTGAGGTCATTGCTCTCAAGCAATCCACAACCTCGAATTCCGGAGGCGGCTTGAAGGAACTTTATGAGGTGGGAGAGATACCGCCGCTCGGTCACGTTCCGGAAAAGATGTACGCCTGGGCCATCCGCAAGGAACGGCATGGGCCGCCCGACGAGGCGATGCAGATCGAGGTGCTGCCGACCTGGAAGCTCGACAGCCATGACGTGCTGATCTTCGTCATGGCGGCGGGCGTCAACTATAATGGTGTCTGGGCTGCTCTCGGCATTCCCATTTCCACGCTCGATGGGCATAAAAACCCCTATCACGTTGCAGGGTCGGACGCTTCCGGCATCGTCTGGGCGGTCGGCGCGAGGGTGAAGCGCTGGAAAGTCGGCGACGAAGTCGTGGTGCACTGTAACCAGGACGACGGCGACGACGAGGAGTGCAACGGCGGCGACCCCATGTTCTCGACCTCCCAGCGCATCTGGGGGTATGAGACGCCGGACGGTTCGTTCGCCCAGTTCGCCCGTGTGCAAGACCGCCAGCTGATGGCGCGCCCGCAGCATCTGACCTGGGAAGAGAGCGCATGCTATACGCTCACGCTGGCAACCGCTTATCGCATGCTGTTCGGCCACCGGCCGCACATCCTTCGCCCCGGACATAATGTTCTCGTTTGGGGCGCCAGCGGCGGCCTTGGCTCGTTTGCGGTGCAGCTCTGCGCAACGTCCGGCGCGAATGCCATAGGCATCGTGTCCGAAGAGGACAAGCGGGACTTCGTGATGTCGCTCGGCGCGAAGGGCACCATAAACCGCAAGGACTTCAAATGCTGGGGCCAGATGCCGAAGGTCGGCACGCCCGAATATGGCGAATGGTTCAAGGAAGTCCGCAAATTCGGGGCTGCGATCTGGCAGCATACCGGCAAGGGAAACAACGTTGACAGCGTTTTCGAGCATCCCGGCGAAGCGACCATCCCTGTTTCGGTGTTCGTCGTGAAGCGCGGGGGCATGGTTGTGATCTGCGCCGGCACCACCGGCTACAATCTGACGCTCGACGCCCGGTATCTCTGGATGCACCAGAAGCGCCTTCAAGGCTCCCATTTCGCGAATCTGCTCCAGGCGAGCCAGGCGAACAAACTCGTCATCGAGCGGCGAATTGACCCGTGTATGAGCGAAGTTTTCCCCTGGACCGACATTCCGAAAGCGCATATGCGCATGTGGAAGAACGAGCATCGGCCGGGTAATATGGCGGTTCTCGTCAGCGCGCCGCATACTGGCTTGCGTACATTCGAGGATGCAATCGAGGCATCCAAAGCGCGGTTCGGTTGACGACCCGGCTTCGTTCTGACTCCGCGCAACGCGAAAAAGATACGGGGCCAACATGACGCGAGCAGAGGATTTGTTAAAGGCGCTGAACGGCCTGCGGAAGGCCGCTGATAACGAGCTGAGCGGCGAAGCCCATGGGGCGGCTTTGCAGCATATCAACGACTTGTACCGGCTAGCCGGCTTCGACGGCGAAGATACGGGCGAGGGGGGAAGCGAACCGGCGCCTGCGTTTGCCGAGGCGCTTGCGGAAGTTCGAGCGCAGGCCGAGGGCGAGCTTTACGGCAATGCGTTCTATCTCTCATCGAAGACGCTCGACGGCCTCGCTAGTCTCGTGCCCCAACCGATAAGCCCTTCGGTGGAGCACAGGCCAGAGCCAGAACATGTGCAGGCCGAGTCTCCGGAGCCCGTGAGTATCACGGCCACCGAATCGCCAGTGCCTGAGGTCTTACAAGTCGCGCCGACCGGCCCTAGCTTCGATCAGCTGGCGGCCGCCGCAAAGGCACGCGTCGAGCAGGCAGCAGCAAGCCTCGGACTGGAAATCGTCCATCAGTCTGCGCCGCCCCTCGACGATCACCACGAAGCTCAGCAACAGGATGATCCGCTCGCCGGCTTCGAGGAGTTGGAAAAGCGCTTTTCCGAACCGTGCTCCATGCCGGAAATTGAACCGATCCCGGAGCCTCTTACGGCGTCTTCCACTACGGCGGAAGCGCCCGTTGTGATCGAGGAGATCGAAGCAGCGTCTGCGCGTGAGGTCGCCGAGGCGGCGCACGATTTCGGATCGCCGGCGATGCAAGCCGAGCCGATGGCTGAGTACGTTGCACGCCACGAGGGTTACGCGCATCAACCGGACGCGGTGGTTGAAGTCGTTGAGCCCGAACCCGAGCCGGAGGCCCCTGCACCGGCGCATGAGGCTCCAGCGGAAGTGGAGCCGGAGCCAATTGCAGCGGAGCCAACTCACGAGTACGTCGAGGTAACAGAGCGCGTCGAGGAGCATCCAATCCCTGCCGCCCCCGAGGCTGTGGCTCCCGCCCCAGCGCCCGAGAGGCTAGCGGAACCGGCTCCTGCGGCGCCTGAGCCTGTGGCCGCGCCAAAGGCCCCTGCTCCGTCGCCTGTGCGGGAGGTCCCGTCCATGACAGCCGTGAAAAAGGTCGAGACTGGTCCAAAAGTGGTGGAGAAACACCCGGAGAAGACCTTCTTCAGCCTGTGGCTCGACATGTTGTTCGGCCGAAGGAAATAGCGTTCGCCTGGCAGCGGCCGTCAACCGGGCGCTGCCAGCCCGAAAAAATGTGAGCGCAGCCGCTGCAGCCGGGCATTCCCGCCGCCCGGTTGGTGCAAGGTGCGCTCCGGAATTCGATGAACCGCCCGAAAGGAGAAGGCCAGGATGAGCCCTACCGCCCAAATGAGCCACGCCACCGCCTCTCTGTTGGCTCCCGATCTGCTCCGCCTCTGCGACGAGGCTGCGGAAAACGCCGAGAGGCTTATCAGGCGCGCCACGGTTGCGGTTCGGGCCAAGGTGAGCACGGGCGACTCTCTCAGCAGTGAGTTGATGGAGCGCGAGCAGCACGCTTGCCACGGCCTTGCGTGGTTCGCGACCTATGTCGAAGGCATCAAGCAGATGGCGGCTTATGCCCGCCGTCTTGAGGAAGGCCATCGCCTTGGTGAGATTGAAGCGCTTTTGACGCAAATCGGCATCGGCGAATATGCGGCGCAAATCCTCGGCGGCATTCCCATGAGCCAGTCCGAGATCATACGCTCCTACGACCTCGGTCTCGAGCCGCACGATCGGGAGATGTTCGCGAGCGACGCGGTTGTCACGCTCATCAAGGCGAACAACCCGCAGTCCCGCAAGCGTCTCGTCGAGCTGGTTCAGCATGTGGTCGGCACCGGCCATTTCGGCGACGGTGGACTCGACGACACGCTGGAGGCAATGCGAGGCGAGATGATCCGCTTCGTGGAGGCCGAGGTGAAGCCATATGCCCATGAGTGGCATATGAAAAATGAGTACATCCCGCTCGCCACCATCGCGAAAATGAACGAGCTCGGGGTATTCGGCCTGACGATTCCGGAAGAATATGGCGGGCTTGGCCTCGGCAAGGAGGCGATGTGCGTCGTGTCCGAGGAATTGAGCCGCGGCTATATCGGCGTCGGCTCGCTCGGCACGCGCTCGGAAATCGCGGCCGAACTGATCCTTGGCGGCGGTACGACGGAGCAGAAGGAGCAGTGGCTTCCGAAGATCGCCAGCGGCGAGGTGCTGCCGACGGCGGTGTTCACCGAGCCGAACACGGGCTCGGATCTCGGCTTCGCTGAAAACGCGCGCGGTCCGCGATGGCGATGTTTACAAGATCACAGGCCAGAAGACGTGGATCACTCACCCCGTGCGCGCCGATCTTATGACCGTGCTGGCGCGGACGAACTCGGCGGAGCCGGGCTATCGAGGGCTTTCCATGTTCCTGGCGGAGAAGCCTCGCGGCACCGACCAGACCCCATTCCCGGCCAAAGGCATGAACGGCGGCGAGATCGAGGTGCTCGGCTATCGCGGCATGAAGGAGTACGAACTTTCGTTCGACGGGTTCGAGGTGCCTGCGATCGGCCTCCTTGGAGGCGAGGAAGGGCAAGGCTTCAAGCAGCTCATGCAGACGTTCGAATCCGCTCGCATTCAGACGGCGGCGCGTGCTGTCGGCGTCGCGCAGTCCGCGATGGACATTGGTCTGCGGTACGCGATGGATCGCCAGCAATTCGGCAAGCCGATCATTAACTTCCCGCGCGTCTCGGACAAGATCGCGATGATGGCGGCCGAGACCATGATCGCGCGTCAGCTCACCTACTTCGCGGGCCGCGAGAAGGACGGCGGCCACCGCTGCGATCTCGAAGCGGGCATGGCGAAGCTGCTTGCTGCGCGTGTGGCCTGGTCGTCCGCGGATAATGCGCTGCAAATCCACGGCGGCAACGGCTTCGCACTCGAATATCAGATCAGCCGCGTGCTGTGCGACGCCCGCATCCTGAGCATCTTCGAGGGCGCCGCCGAAATCCAGGCGCAGGTCATCGCGCGCCGCCTGCTTGAAGTGAAGAACTAACGCGGGGTTCCCGGACGCGCCACCGCCGTCATCCCGGCCAAGCGAAGCGCGAGCCGGGATCGCAAAAAGGCAGGCGTTTCAATCTGCTACGATCCCGGATAAGGCTCCGCCTTTCCGGGATGACGGAGCGCAGAGCAAGCGGTGTCCGGGGATGACCATTCGTTGGCCAGCTAGTTTGCCACGCCCCTCACCTCAGCTCTCCCCTGGGAGGAATTCAGGTCGGGAGCATCGCGATGGCATTCCCTCTCCCAGCGGGAAAGCGACAGGGCGAGGGGAAGGCGTTTCTTTCACTGTGGTGGAGAACAGAATGGACGATGTTCGCGGCCGGACCGTCCTGATCACCGGCGCATCCGCGGGTATCGGCAAGGCGTTCGCCGAAGTCTTCGCGGCCAAGGGCTGGAATGTGGTGCTCACTGCCCGCAGGCTTGAGCGGCTGCAGGCGTTGGCGGAAGAGCTTTCCACGAAGCACAAAATCCAGGCTGTGCCCATCGCGGGCGATCTCGCACAGACAGACGGGGTCAAGCGGCTCATCGACGCGGTCAGCAATCACCGACTGATGGTCGATGGCCTCGTCAACAACGCTGGGTATGGCGTTCCCGGTTACTATGCGCGGACGAAATGGGAAGACCAGGAAGCGTTTCTGCGCGTCATGGTGACCGCGCCGTGCGAGCTTGCGCATGTGCTGCTGACGCCGATGGTGCAGCGCCGTTTTGGCCGCATCATCAACGTCGCCTCGCTCGCCGGGCTGGTTCCTGGCTCGGCCGGACACACGCTTTATGCGGCGGCCAAAGCGTTCATGATCAAGTTCTCGCAGTCGCTTCTCCTCGAAAACCGAAAAGCAAACGTGCTGACCACGGCGCTCTGCCCCGGCTTTACCTATACGGAGTTCCACGATGTCCGGGCACGCGCGGACAAGGTGTCCCGTTACGGGAAGCATTGGTGGAGATCCGCCGAGCAGGTGGCTGCGGCAGGCTATGACGGCGTAATGCGGGGCCGGTCCATTGTCATCACCGGCCGGCGCAGCAAGCAGATCGCAGCCCTGATGAAAGTCTTGCCGGATACGGCTCGCGCTTGGCATGGTGGAAAGACAGACGAAAAACTTTCGCATAAAATAGCGAGCTCCTATGACCGCCGCCATCGTAATCCCGGCGCGATATGCATCGTCGCGTTTCCCAGGCAAGCCGCTTTGCAGTCGTTGCTGGCGTCTCGATGCTGGAGAGGGTCTGGCGCATCGCAAAGAGCGTGCGGCAGGCGTCCCGCGTCGTGATCGCTACCGAGGACGAGCGCATTCTCGCGCACGCGCGCTCCTTCGACGCGGAAGCCATCATGACCTCACCCGAATGCACCAACGGCACCGAGCGGGTTTACGATACCTGCAAGCGCGTGGCGATCTCCGAGGACATCATCCTGAACCTTCAGGGAGACGCACTTTTGACGCCGCCCTGGGTGCTGGAGGCGATGATCGACGAGATGATCATCGACCGGACGCCGGAGATGGTCACGCCCGCCGTGCGACTGGAAGGGGCCGCGTTCGAAGAATTCGTGGAGCAGAAGAAGGAGCGCCCCGGCAGCGGGACAACCGTTGTTTTCGATGTGAACAAGAATGCGCTCTATTTCTCGAAGACGATTCTCCCGCACATCCGCAATGCCGGTCACGCGAACATTTACCGCCACATCGGCCTTTATGGCTACCGCAAGACCGTGCTCGATCGTTATATGACGCTGGCGCCTACGCCGCTGGAGCAGGCGGAAGGCCTGGAGCAGCTTCGCGCGCTGGAGCATGGCATGGTGGTTCGCGTCGCAGTGGTGGATTATCGCGGGCGGACCCACTGGTCGATTGATGCGCCCGGAGACGTTGCGGTCGCCGAACGGATCATCGCGCGAGAGGGCGAACTGCTTGAAGACAAGTCCGGCGGCAGGTTCTGATGCTTCTTCTGCTCGCGCGGCATGGCAACACCTTCGAACCGGGCGACAAGGTTGTCTGGGTTGGGGCGCGGACGGATCTGCCGCTAACCCCGAAGGGCAGGGAGCAGGCGGCGGCGCTCGGAACTGGCCTCCAACCTGTCGCGGCGCGTATCAAGCGTATCGTTTCCGGTCCGCTCAGGCGCACGCAGCAGCATGCCGCCATAGCCGCGAAGGGGCTCGGCTTTGCGCACGCGGTCGAGATCGATGAGCGCTTGCGCGAAATCGATTACGGCCTCTGGGAAGCGAAGACTTCGGATGAGATTCAGGCTCTTGGCGGCGGAAGCGAGCTGAAAGGCTGGAACGAGCGTGGCGTTTGGCCGTCATCCCCCGGCTGGTCACCCCCATACGAGACGATTGCCGCGAACGTGGCGCAACTTGCAAACGATTTAGCCAAGTCGCTTAACGGCGACGAAGTGGGGTTGCTCGTTACCAGCAACGGCATCCTGAAATTTTTTCTGAAACTTGTCCCGGGGGCTTTCGAGGAGATGGCGGCGCAGGGTGCGCTCAAGGTTGCAACCGGCAATTGCTGCGCTCTCGCTTTTGAAGCTGGCACTTGGCGTGTCGCATTTTGGAACCGCCAGCCGGCCAGCCTCACTTTCGCACAGGTCTAACTGGCGGTCGTCTTTGCCAAGGCTTCCTCGGGTTTGATGGCAATCAGCCTTTGCATGACGCGGATCTTGTGGTTCGCGAACAGAACGTTCGGGATGTCGATTTCCTGCTTCCTCGCGCCGGTCGTGATCAGGAGAAGGTCCGCTGCACCGAGCCCGATCGCGTGGCGGAAGAAGTCGTTGCCGCGCTGCTCGAACAGCATTCCCCTTGTATCGAAGCTTTGCTCGCCGCCGCCGATCATATGCTCCTCGGTGAGCTGGCCGGGCCTCAGCCGCCAAAATGTCGAGGCGGTCGAAGAAGAAGAACCTCACAGCCCAAACGGCCAGAAGCAAGCGTCGAGAATGTCAGATAGAACCCGAAGTTCATATAAACGGTGAGCTGCGGGATGAGCGAGAAAATGCGATCCCACCAGCCGAGCCAGGCAAACAAAACTGTCACGAATGCAACGACCAGCAGGCCGACGACGGAATAAATGCCCCGCAACTTCACATTCGTGAACATCATGATGAGAGCCAGGATCACGATAAAGCTGATCCCAAGTCCGGTATTGGGATGAACGAGGATCGTCGTTCCATTGGACAAAGCGATAGACTGTCCGCCGATATACGTAATGGCTGCCAAGATGTACCCGCTCACCCAGACCGGCCACCAATAGAAGATCGTCGAGCGGCTATAAATGCGCAGTTCAGGCAATGCCGTGGGATCGGGCAGATCGGAGGTGCGCAGTTCGGGTTGCTCGCTGCGATTTTCCTCGGTATGAACCGGTTCCTCTTCGAACCTGCGAGTTGCGGCGTCCTCCATAGCTTCCTCCCGGAAATCGCCGCCGGGGTTGGCGGCATGCATCCTCACCCTCACGCAACACAAGGCTTGGCTTGCAGGTTCCGAAAGGCGGCTGAGCACGAGGCCGAGGCGTGCCAATAACATCTCCGCGACCGGAGGCAGAGCGTCGCGCCGAGCACCCTTACTTTTTTAGGGATGTTTCTCTATATCTTGCTTAAGCACGACGAGGCTTCCACAATCTGATGACGGCAGATCATCGCGAAACCATCTCCGCTATGAAGGCCGAGATTCCACGCCTGAGACGCTTCGCACGCTATATGACGCGCGACGCGGATTATTCCGACGACCTCGTCCAGGAATGCCTCACCAGAGCAATCGCCAATATCGAATCCTGGCAGCCGGGCACGAATTTGCGGGCCTGGCTTTTTGTCATTCTCAAGAATGTTTTCCGGAACGACAAGCGGCGCGCCCAGCACGACCAGGCCTATCGAAGCGGATTGGAGAGAGACGCTCCGCTTTATGCGCCCGCCCAGCAGCATAATCATTTGGTGCTGTCGGAGGTTCAGGACGCTTTTCTGCTGCTGACGGAAGATCACCGCGAGGTGCTGATGCTGATCGCCGTTGAAGGGCTCCGCTATGAGGAAGCGGCGGCGGTTCTCAACATCTCTGTCGGCACGGTGAAGTCGCGGCTTTCACGGGCGCGAACGGCGCTGCGCGCGCTTATCGATATTCCGGGCACGCCCGAGCACGAGCAGTAATAAAAGCTTCCCGGGGGTTCGCTATACGGCCTCGCCCGGAACATGGCCGCGTTTGAAGACAATGTTCTTGGACGTCATCACCTGCACGATTTCGCCGTTCTGGTTTGTCGTTGTCGTCTTCAGCGTTGCAATGGCCCGGCCAGGCTTCGATGACGACGGTATAATATCCAGGACTTCCAGCTGGACTGAGAGAGCATCGCCGGGGCGGACTGCTCTTGGCCAGGACAGTTCCACGCCCAACCCGATCGAGCCGCCCGCGAAAGGCATCGCGGCGTCGACGAGCATTCGCATTGTCACCGCGGCGGTTTGCCAGCCGCTCGCGACGTGGGCCTTGAAGAAAGAAGTCTTCGCGGCTTCTGGGTCGGTGTGGAAAGGCTGCGGGTCGAACTCGCTTGCGAAGGCGATGATCGCCTCCTCGGTGAGAGTGATCGGTCCGGCTGTAAAGCGCATGCCGGGCGAGAGATCTTCGAGGTAGAACAGATCCTTGGACATCAGACAGCACCTCACAGCGGGAACTTTGGGGACAACTTCCGTTCGAAAATAGTGAACGAAGCGCAGACCACAATAGGGATGCCAACCGCGTTTCGACGCAGCGCGGTCAGGATTGTGAGGTTCTTGGCGCGCTCGCCCGGCGAAGGCGGTCGTTGATGGCTTCTCCCAACCCGCTTTCGGGAATGGGCATGACCGCTATTCCGGAAGTCTGCACAGCGTCGAGCGCACGCAGATACGCAAAAAGATTGGCAGCGGCTTCGCGCAGGTCTCCGGATGCGCTCAGGTTAAGGGCGGCCTCTGGCGCAATCGGACCGAACCCCAACAGCGCCTCGCCCGGAAAAGCAGCCGCCGCATTGAGCCGCAGCGCCGCTCTCGGTGCGTAATGGCTGAGAAGCTGGCCGGGCGATTGCACTTTGCCTTGCTTGAAATCGGCCAGCCGACGGTCCAGAACCGCTTCGATATCCGCGCGGGCAATCGCGCCAGGGCGCAACAGCGTGGGCTGCGGAGCAAGCGCGATGATCGTGGATTCGAGGCCAGCTTCCGACGCGCCCCCGTCGAGGATCATGTCCACCGCGTCGCCGAAATCCTCCTCCACGTGCTCCACCCGCGTGGGGCTTATGCGCCCGGATTTGTTGGCGCTGGGCGCGGCGATGGGGACGGCCGCCGTCAGTAAGAAGCTCGTGCGCGACAGGGTGGGCGGGGACGCGTATCGCGACCGTTTGGAGGCCCGCGGTGACAAGTTCGCTGATCCGATGCTGGGGGCGCTCAGACAGCGGCAGGACAAGAGAAAGTGGCCCCGGCCAGAAGTGACGGGCAAGTATGAGCGCCTCATCACTGAAGACCGCAAGACCGAGCGCCGCTTCGAGATCCGCGACATGCACGATCAGCGGATTGAAGCGCGGGCGGCCCTTTGCCTCGAAAATCCGCGCGACCGCCTTTCCCTTCGTGGCATCCGCGCCGAGCCCATACACCGTCTCGGTGGGGAACGCGACAAGTCCGCCTGCACGAATGGCCCGCCCCGCCTCGAAAATCGCTGCCTTGTCCGCCCTAACAATCATCTCTCAGTGCAGCGCCGCTAAAGGATAGGTTTCCGCATCTCGGCCCTTGAAGAATTGCGGCTCTTGTTCGCAACAATCTCCCGTAACCTATCACAAATCCGTAGCGGATCGATGCCTCCTGACGCCAATGGCAGCGAACGATCCGATGGAACCGTGCCGTCGCGAACGCGCTCTCCCAGGCGCCACAAAAATGCCTTCTCGCAGCCTCGATCCTGTTACAATTGCGGCATGACACTCCACATTGCGTCCAAGAAGAGACAACGGAGACTTTCCAACATGGCAGGCATTCGGTTATTGAGCGTGGCGCTGGCTTTGATGGCCGCCGTTGCGTTTCAAGTCAGCCAAGCGGATGCGCGCATTGGCGGCGGCAGCAGCTTTGGCAGCCGCGGAAGCCGCACCTTTAGCGCGCCCCCGAGCACCCCCACAGCTCCCGGACAAGCTGCTCCGATGAACCGGACGTTCTCGCAGCCTGGGACACAATCGCCCGTTGGCGCGGCGGCGCCTTCGAGATTTGGTGGCGGATTCGGCGGCATGCTCATGGGCGGTTTGCTTGGGGCGGGCCTTTTCGGTCTCCTGTCCGGCGCAGGCCTGTTCGGCGGGCTGACCGGTTTTGCGTCAATCATCGGCCTTCTCCTGCAAGTGGTGTTGATCGGTGGAGCGATATGGTTCGTGATGGGCCTTTTCCGCACACGCAATCAGCCCCAATACGCCGGTGCGGGCGGCGCATCGCCCTTTGCCACCCGAACGGCGGCCCCGAATCCAATGGAGGCCGGCAACCGGCCTTGGACCGGTGGCGGTGGATCGGCGCAGAGTATGTCAGGCCCGATCGAGATCAAGCCGGAGGATTATCAGGCCTTCGAAAAGCTTCTGACCACGATGCAGGCTGCCTATGGCCGGGAGGATGTCAATGCGCTGGGAGCGTTCACGACACCGGAAATGCTTTCTTATCTCAGTGGTGATCTGGCCGAAAATAAGCGCAAGGGCGTCCACAACGAGGTCGCGAACGCTAAATTCATTCAAGGCGATCTGGCTGAGGCCTGGACCGAGAATGGAAGCGATTATGCGACCGTAGCAATGAAATACACGATCATCGACGCCATGGTGGACATCGGAACGGGACGCGTTGTTTCAGGCGACCGAACCACGCCGCAGGAGGTGGTGGAGCTTTGGACGTTCCGCCGCGATCACCGCACCATCACGCAGGGCTGGCAGCTTTCGGCAATCCAGCAACCGGGCATGCAGCGCGCTGCCTGACAGCCCGTCAATAATGAAGTCCAAGGCTCGCAAACTCCGGTGTGCGGGCCTTTTTTCATAGGGGGGCCAGACATCGCCGCCGCCTATGCAGCCCAAGCATGGAGAGCCAGCCAAGAAACCATATTTCGCGCGGGTGCGTTTGGGATTACTGTAGCGTCTCGCCATAATCCGGAAAGCGTAGCCTGCCAAGGCAGAACCATATCCGGTCGTTCGGCATGCCTGGGAGGATCCATGACCTATCGCGCGCCCGTCGCGGACATCGCCTTCACGCTCAATCACATCGCCGGATTTCCTGAGCTTGTCGAGCGCGGCCTGTTCGAGGACCTCGACATGGACACAGCGCTTGCGATCCTGGAGGAGGCGGCGCGCTTCGCCAACGAGGAACTCGCGCCGACGAACAGCGCAAGCGACGAGCATGGCGCGCAGCTCGTGAACGGCGAGGTCGTGATGCCGGAAGGTTTCGCGGACGCCTATCGGAAATGGGTCGACGGCGGATGGGGCAGCGTGTCCGTGCCCCGCGAGTATGGCGGACAAGGGCTTCCCTTCTCGCTGGCCATGGCGCTGACCGAGATGTGGAACAGCGCGAACATGGCCTATGGCCTCAATCCGCTCCTCACGCAGGCAGGCGTGCACGCCATCATCGCGCATGGCTCCCCCGAGTTGCAGCGCAAATATCTGCCGAAGCTCGTGACGGGCGAATGGACCGGCTCGATGCAACTCACCGAGCCGCAGGCAGGCTCGGATTTGCGCTTCGTGAAAACGCGCGCGGTGCCCGCCGGAGACGGCAGCTTCAAGATCACGGGCACGAAGATCTTCATCACCTATGGCGATCATCCGATGACGGAGAACATCATCCACATGGTGCTTGCGCGCCTGCCGGATGCGCCTCCCGGAACGAAGGGGCTTTCCCTCTTCCTCATCCCGAAATTCTTCGTGAATGACGACGGCTCGATCGGCGCGCGCAACGACGTGACCTGCGCCAAGCTCGAGCACAAGCTCGGCATTCACGGCAGCCCGACGGCGGTCTTGAACTATGGCGACAGCGGCGGCGCGACCGGCTGGCTCGTCGGCGCGCCGCATGACGGCCTGCGTGCGATGTTCACCATGATGATCGAGGCGCGCCTCGGCGTCGGCTGCCAGGGCGTCGGCATCGCGGAGCGGGCCTTCCAGCAGGCGCTTCATTATGCGCGCGAGCGCAAGCAGGGCACGACCGAGAGCGCAGGCGTTCGACAAGTCCGTCGCCATCATCGAGCACCCCGATGTGAAGCGGATGCTGCTCACCATGAAGGCGAAGACAAGCGCCGCGCGCGCGATCTGCTATGCCACGTCGGTTGCGATGGACATCGCGCATCACTCGCCGGACGAGAGCGAGCGCAAGCGCGCTCACGCCGAAGCGGCGCTGCTCACGCCGGTGGCGAAAGCCTACTCGACCGACATCGGGGTCGAGGTGGCGTCCGAGGGCATCCAGGTGCATGGCGGCATGGGCTATATCGAGGAGACGGGCGCTGCGCAGCACTACCGCGATGCGCGGATCGCGCCCGATCTACGAAGGCACGAACGGCATCCAGGCCATCGACCTTGTGACCCGCAAGCTGCCTTCGAATGGCGGGGAGACGGTCTACAGCTTCATCGCAGGGCTGAACGAGACTGTACGCGCCATCGACGCGGCAAACGAGCCCGCACTCGGCCAAATGGGCGAGCGCCTGGAAGCGAGCGTGGCGGCGTTGGAAGAAGCCACGGGCTGGCTTCTCGGGCGGCTTCCCGAAGACAGGAACGCGGCGCTCGCGGGCGCGACGCCGTTCCTGCGGCTGTTCGGCATCGCAGCTGGCGGCGCCTACCTCGCCAAAGGCGCGCTTTCAGCGATGCGCGCAGTCCGAACACGGAACAAACGCCGATGCGCACGTGTTGGAGGCGCGCCACTTTGCTGAAACTCTTGCGGGCGAGGCGGAAGGGCTCAAACATGCCGTCATCCGCGGGCACGAAACAGTGAGTCACGCTGAAGCCGTTTTAGGATCTCGCTAGTCATGAGCGATCAGGTCAAAATCGGTCGCGACGGCGCCGTCCAGACCGTCCGGCTCAATCGGCCGGAAAAAAAAAATGCGCTGACGGGCCAGATGTATGCCGTCTGGCCGAAGCCCTCAACTCTGCAAACGTGGATGATGACATCGCCGTAACGGTCATCCTCGGCCGGCCTGGCATCTTTTGCGCAGGCAACGACATTGTGGACTTCATGGCGGCAAGTCAGGGCGGCGCCATCCTGCACGGCTTCGAGTTCCTGAAAGCTCTCGTCCAATGCGACAAGCCGCTCATCGCGGCGGTTGACGGTCCCGCCGTTGGCATCGGCACGACGCTGATGTTTCATTGCGACCTGGTTTTCGCCAGCCCGCGCGCCGTGATGCAGACGCCTTTCGTGGATCTCGGCCTCGTGCCCGAGGCGGGATCGAGCCTGCTCGGCCCTCGTGTGCTGGGCCACGCGCGCGCCTTCGAGCTTCTGGTGATGGGCGTGCCGTGGTCGGCGGAACAAGCGAAGGAAGCGGGGCTCATCAACGCCGTCGTTCCGGAGCAGGAACTGGAAAGCACCGCGCTAGACGCGGCGCAGGCGCTTGCAAAAAAACCGCGCGAAGGGGTGCGCCTGGCAAGGCGGCTCCTGCGTGGCGACCCAGCAGCGCTCAAGACCCGCATGGAGGAAGAAGGCGCGCTCTTTCTTCGGCGCGTGAAGTCGGATGAGGCCGCCGCGGCATTTGCCGGGTTCTTGAAAAAAAGCGCCCGCCCCGCACTATAAAATGGCATAATGCTGGATCTTGGCAGATCGCGCGGGGGAGAGAGAGCAAATCACGACTGTCAAGGCAGAACAAAAAGCAGAGGCAGCAGGTATGGGAACGCTCCATAAGAAAACGCTCTTCATTACGGGCGGAAGCCGAGGCATCGGCTTGGCGATCGCGCTTCGCGCAGCGAGAGACGGCGCTAACATCGTCATCGCAGCGAAAACATCTGACCCGCATCCGAAGCTGCCGGGAACAATCTATACCGCAGCCGCGGAGATCGAGCAGGAGGGCGGAAAGGCGCTTCCTATCCTCTGCGATATCCGTTTTGAGGACCAGGTGCAGGCAGCGGCCGAGCAGGCTGCGAAGCATTTCGGCGGCATCGACATCTGCATCAACAACGCGAGCGCCATCTCCCTGACGCCGACTGTCCAAACCGATATGAAGCGGTTCGATCTGATGCACCAGATCAATGGGCGAGGCTCTTTTCTTACCTCAAAGACGTGCATCCCATATCTGAAGAAGTCGGAAAACCCGCATATCCTCATGCTTTCGCCGCCGCTTGATCTCAATCCCCGGTGGTTCGCGCCGCACGTCGCCTATACAATTTCCAAATATAATATGAGCCTTTGCGTATTGGGGCTTTCGGCGGAGCTGAAGCGCGATGGTATTGCGGTGAATGCTTTATGGCCCCGGACGACAATCGCCACGGCAGCAGTTGCGAATCTCCTGGGAGGAGATAAGCTTATGCGCGCAAGCCGGAAGGCCGATATTCTGGCGGATGCAGCGCATGTCATTCTCACAAAGCCGGCGCGGGAGTTTACAGGCAACTTCTGCATCGACGACACGCTTCTCTGGGACAATGGCAAGCGCGAGTTCGACCATTACCGCATCGATCCGAGCGAGGATCTCGCGCCGGATTTCTTTGTGCCCGAAGACAGCAAGGCGCCCGTGCCGCTGAAGGCTCTCGTCAGCAAGCAGACGGGGTGAAGGACTTCCATGACCACGCTGCAGATAACGCACTGCTCCTTCCTCAATCATGACACGGGAGAGTGGCACCCCGAACGGTCCGACCGGATGAGGGCGATTGAGCAGTCCCTGTCAACGGCCAAATTTCAGAACCTCATCACCGTCGAAGCGCCCCTTGCGACGGCCGAGCAAATCTCGCGTGCGCACCCAAGAGCGTACTTCGATATGCTCGAGAAGAAGCAGCCGAAGACCGAGTTGATCTCCCTGGACGAAGGCGACACCATTGTTTCGCCCGGAAGCTGGGAGGCGGCATTGCGCGCGGCGGGCGCTGCGATCTATGGCGTAGACGAGGTGATGCAAGGGCGCGCCACTAACGCCTTCTGCCGCATACGGCCCCCTGGCCACCACGCCGAGATCGCCAAGGCAATGGGTTTCTGCCTGTTTAACAACGCCGCGGTCGCGGCTTTTCACGCGAAGGCCGAGTATGGGGCGGAGCGTGTCGCCGTGGTCGACTTCGATCTTCATCATGGAAACGGGACGCAGGCGATCTTCTGGAACGACCCCTCGATGTTCTATGCGTCGACCCACCAGATGCCGCTCTTTCCGGGTACCGGCGGCATCACCGAGCGAGGCGAATCCGGCAACATCGTGAATGCGCCTTTGCGCGCCGGCGACGGGAGCAGCGAGTTTCGCGAGGCCTTCGAGTCGGTGATCCTTCCCTCCTTGCGCCATCACTCTCCCGATCTTTTGATTATCTCGGCGGGCTTCGACGGGCACCGCTCCGATCCCCTTGGAAACCTCAATCTTTTGGACGAAGACTACGCCTGGGTGACCCAAAAGCTGATCGACGTGGCCCGGGAACGCTGCGGCGGGCGTGTGGTTTCTGTGCTCGAAGGCGGTTACGATCTGGCCGCTTTGGGCCGCTCGGTGGCGGCTCACGTACAGACGCTTTTGGAAGCTTTTTGAGGGACGACAATGCAGACCGACACAATCCAGGAGGCGGCTCCGCGCCAGCCTCGCGTGGCTTTTGCTGACATCAAGGCAATGAGTTTTGAGACTGCCTTAAAAGAGCTGGAGCAAATCGTGACGCGACTTGAGCGCGGCGATGTTGAACTTGAGCAGTCCATCGACATCTACGAGCGCGGCGAAGCCTTGCGCTCGCATTGCGATCAGCTTCTGAAGCGCGCCGAGGCCAAGGTCGAGCAAATCACACTCAGCGCTCAAGGCGTGCCTTCTGGCGCCGTTCCGTTCAACACCGAGATGTAATGCCGCACCTCGGATTCGGCTGCCGCCCCTTCCTGCCATCCGGCCGTGTTAAGAAAAAATTCCCATATTTGACACATTTTCGTCATGCCTGCCGGCAAAAGCGCTCCGCAAACGAGGGAGCGCAATTTTTTTGCCGTGTTGCTGTATGGTAATGCGACACGTGCGTTCTGCCATTGCGACGAAAAATTGCGTGTCTTTCCAGGGCCATTCGGCTTAGGTTACTTGCCACGAAATCTGAAGGAAAGTCTTGAAGTGACAATCAGCAACCGCACCCCACTCCTCGACACCATCAAATACCCCGACGACCTTCGCAAACTGGAACCCGATCAGCTACAGCAAGTCGCCGATGAATTGCGGACGGAGTTGATCGAAGCGGTGGCCGTAACGGGTGGCCACCTGGGGGCGGGTCTCGGCGTTGTCGAGCTTACGGTTGCGATCCACTATCTCTTCGACACGCCGAACGATCGCTTGATCTGGGATGTCGGACACCAAGCTTACCCCCACAAGATCCTCACGGGCCGCAGAGACCGCATCCGTACCTTACGGCAGCCAGGCGGCCTCTCCGGCTTCACCAAGCGCTCGGAAAGCGAGTACGATCCCTTCGGCGCGGGCCATTCCTCGACATCGATCTCGGCCGGCCTCGGCATGGCGGTTGGGCGCGATCTCTTGAACCCAGACGACGGCCGGCATGTCATCGCCGTCATCGGCGACGGCTCCATGAGCGCGGGCATGGCCTACGAAGCCATGAACAACGCCGGCGCGATGGACAAGCGCCTCATCATTATTCTGAACGACAACGACATGTCGATTGCGCCTCCGGTCGGGGCCCTGTCGCAATATCTTGCGCGCATTACCTCGTCGGAGACCTTCCTGAAGGTTCGCGATATCGCGAAATATTTTGCTCAGAAGCTCCCGAAGGTGTGGGAGCGCCGCGCAGCCCGCGCCGAGGAATTCACCCGCCATCTCCTCACGGGCGGCGTGCTGTTCGAGGAACTGGGCCTCTACTATGTCGGCCCCATCGACGGGCACAACCTCGAGCATCTTCTCCCCGTGCTGCGCAACGTGCGCGATGCCCATGATGTCGGTCCGGTCTTAATCCACGTCGTTACTAAGAAGGGCAAAGGTTACGATCCGGCTGAGCAATCAGCGGACAAGTACCATGGCGTGACCAAATTCAATGTTGTCACCGGCGCGCAGGACAAGAGCAAGGGCGGGCCGCCGAGCTATACCAAGGTGTTTGCGGAAAGCCTCATCGAACAGGCGCGCAAGGATAACAAGATCGTCGCGATTACGGCGGCGATGCCGGCGGGGACTGGGCTCGATCTCTTCGAGAATGAATTTCCCGAGCGCTGTTTCGACGTCGGCATCGCAGAGCAACATGCGGTGACCTTCGCCGCCGGCCTCGCGACCGAAGGGCTGAAGCCTTTCGCTGCAATCTACTCGACCTTCCTGCAGCGCGGTTACGATCAGGTTGTGCATGACGTGGCTTTGCAGCATTTGCCCGTCCGTTTTGCGCTCGATCGCGCCGGGCTCGTAGGCGCCGATGGAGCCACCCATGCCGGTTCTTTCGACCTTGCTTATCTCTGCTGCCTACCCGGTTTCGTGGTGATGTCGCCCGCCGACGAGGTGGAGCTGAAGAACATGGTCGCGACCGCAGCTGCCATCGACGACGGGCCAAGCGCGATCCGCTATCCGCGTGGCGAGGGGTTTGGTTATGAAATGCCGGCCGAAGGCGTGGTGCTGCCCATTGGCAAGGGCCGTATCCTGCGCGAAGGCTCCACGGTGGCGCTCCTCTCGCTCGGCACGCGGCTTCAGGAAAGCATAAAGGCTGCGGATAAGCTCAGTGCGATGGGGCTTTCGACCACGGTGGCGGACGCGCGCTTTGCGAAGCCGTTAGACATCGAACTCATCCGCCAGTTGGCGCGGCACCATGAGGTGCTGATTACGGTTGAGGAAGGTTCGAGCGGCGGTTTCGGCTCTCATGTGCTTGAATTCCTGGCGCGCGACGGGCTTTTGGATCACGGCCTCAAGGTGCGCCCGCTCGTGCTTCCCGACATCTTCATGGATCACGGCAAGCCCGAAGCCATGTACGACGCCGCAGGTTTGAATTCGGGCGGCATCGTGAAGGCGGTCATCGGCGCACTTGCCACATCCACAGTCGCATCGCGCGACGGGCGCGCCTAACCAGCGCGGACGCCGCCTCCGTCATCCCGGAACTTGATTACCCGGATGTTTCCGCTAGCAGAAGAAGCCATGAAAACATTGGCGAATTTCCGCTCCAACGTCATGGCCGGGCTTGACCCGGCCATCCAGTCATAACTTGAAATACCTTGTGTTTTTCTGGATGGCCGCTCCAAGGGCGGCCATGATGACGGACTTGGCGGAAACATCGTAATCAAATCCCGGAAAGGCAAAGCCTTATTCGGGATCGTAACAACTTAAATCGCCTGCCTTTTTGCGATCCCGGCTCGCGCTTCGCTTGGCCGGGATGACAGCCCATTGGCGATTTCAGCGGAAGCCTTGCGCGCTACGCGAGTTCGAGCATGATCTCGTTGCGACGGAGCATCGGCAGCGTCCAGGGCGGATTGTAGAAGGCCAGCACGGGCTCGCCAACCGTGGCAAGCTTGTGCGCGTCAGCGTACTGGCGCAACTCCGCGGTTCTATTTTTGATGGCATCATCGCGCGCAACGCCGGAGAACGTCACGACAAGGAAGCGCCGGGCCGGCAACGGCTCCAACTTTACGCGCGGATCGGACGGGACGGGCAAAGTCTGCATGGACCAGGACTTCGGCATGATGAACCGCACGGTCCAGGAGTTTTCCTGGCCCTGCTGTTCAACAGGCGCGGTCATGGCGATTTTCTGGCTCTTCTGCTGCTCGACCGGGGCGGTCATTGCGATCTTTTCGTTCGGCTTGTTCTTGCCGAAAATGTAGCCCGCGATGAGCCGAAACCCTTCGTTGATCGCCGGCTTGCGTTCCCCCTCGACGACCGCTTCCGCCGCGATCATCGGGCCATAGGAGCGGATCTCAATCCTCCCATCCTGTTTTTCGACCTTATAGTCGGGTTCCTCAACGCGGCTCATGACCGGTCCCGCTGCGATGCCTGCAACGACAACGGCGGCGGCTCCGCCAGCAATCCAGAATAGGGCTCGTGGTAGCGTCATACATGCTGCTCGCTTGGTGGAACTGTCTCATTTCGGAGATGTTGCTTCTCTCTTCCGCGAACAAGGCTGGGAAAGTCACAGTGTTGCCGGTGCAGATCACAGCTGCGCGAAGCCTTTAGCGTTTGCCTCTCAAAAGCTTGCAAGATAACATCGGCTTCGTCCCGCCCCTCCAGGTAACTCCATGAAAATCCTAAGAACGCGAATCGAGTTCGAGACCGTCGAACCGATCCAGCTCCTCGACATCACAGAACACGTCCGCGACTGGCTGAAAACGACCGGCGTCCGCGACGGCCTGTTGACCGTGACGTCGCTGCACACAACAGCGCGCGTCAATGTGAACGAACGCGAGCCGCAGTTGCAGAAAGACATGGTGACCTGGTTGAAACGGTTCGTTCCTTGCGATGGCGACTGGCTGCACAATCTGGCTGCCGTGGACGGACGCGACAACGCGCATTCCCACATTCTTGGGCTTTTCATGAATTCATCCGAAAGCATTCCGGTCGCGGGCGGCGAGATGGTTCTGGGCGGCTGGCAATCGATCTTCTTCATCGAACTGGACGGGCCACGGGAGCGCCGTGGGCTTGAGCTGCAGATTATGGGCGAGGTCTGATTGTGACGCCGGACGACATTGCTGGTTTCTATGCCAAGCGGCAGGATCTCAATCCCGAAGACTACATCGAACTCGACTTCACCTTCGAATGCGCCGGCGATCCGCGCGAGGCCGCGGCGCACCTCTGCAGCGAGCAGTCGACGGCGCAATGGCGGCGCGTCGGCGTGGAGGAAGACTTCCGCGCGCGCTTCGGCGCGAAGGTCCTCGACCTCGAATCCGAGCCGCGTCCATCCGGCTTCAGCATTCCGGTGGAGTGCGCGGTTCAGGGTCCGGTGCATGCGGTGCGCGTCACCATCGCCCATCCGCACGGCAATTTCGGGCCGCGTATCCCCAATCTGCTCTCCGCCGTCTGCGGCGAGGGCGTGTTCTTCTCGCCCGGCATTCCCTTGATCCGGTTGCAGGACATCCGCTTCCCAGGCTCCTACCTTGCCGCGTTCGAGGGTCCGCGATTTGGCGTCGCCGGGTTGCGTGAGCGGCTGCAAGCCTTCGATCGTCCGATCTTCTTCGGCGTCATCAAGCCAAACATCGGGCTTCCCGCCGGACCTTTCGCCGAACTCGGCTATCAGAGCTGGCTTGGCGGGCTCGACATCGCCAAGGATGACGAAATGCTGGCCGACGTCGGCTGGTGCCCGCTCAGCGAGCGCGCCGCCGCTCTGGGCGAAGCGCGCCGCCGCGCGGAGAGCGAGACCGGCGTGCCCAAGATCTATCTGGCCAACATCACCGACGAAGTTGATCGCCTTGCCTGCCTTCATGACATCGCGGTCGCGAAAGGTGCGAATGCGCTTCTGATCAACGCCATGCCGGTGGGCTTGAGCGGTGTTCGAATGCTGCGCAAGCACGCCAGCGTTCCGCTGATCGCACATTTCCCGTTCATCGCCGCGTTCAGCCGGCTTTCAGGTTACGGCATCCATTCGCGGGTGCTCACCCGGCTGCAGCGGCTCGCCGGGTTCAACTCCGTCATCATGCCGGGCTTCGGCAGCCGCATGATGACGCCCGAGCACGAGGTTCTTGAATGCGTTCGCGCCTGCCTGGAGCCGATGGGGCACATCAAGCCTTGCCTGCCCGTGCCGGGAGGCAGCGATTGGGCCGGGACGCTTGAAGGGATCTACCGGAGGGTCGGAACCGTCGATTTCGGCTTTGTTCCGGGCCGGGGGGTGTTCGGCCATCCGATGGGACCGCGCGGCGGTGCGGCCAGCGTCCGGCAGGCCTGGGACGCTATCGCGCAGGGCATCCCGCTAGCCGAATACGCAGCGAGCCACCCCGAGTTACAGGCAGCCTTGGAGGCGTTCGGCGGGCGGCGTTGAGCGTTCCCGCATTCTTCTCCCGGGACACGCCTTGGCGAGTTCGCAACTCAAGCATGACCGCATCTGCAAGCGGATGCGGTGGGGGAGAAGTAACCCTGTTGCGGGGCGCGAGTCCTGCCCTGCACAACCTTTGTCAGCCCGCATTATCCCGTCCGCAAGATTGCGGGCGAATATACGACCGGTAAATACAATTCAAGACGGCTGGGAAGGGCGATCCAAATTTTGTTTTGTTTTCGGTATGATCGGCAGGGTCTTTTTTGAAACAGGAAATGACTTCGATGCGCAAACTTCTCCTATCGCTTTTCCTTTTGATTTTCGGGTTTGCGTATGCCGCTGCGCAGAATGTCATTCAGCCGCCTCAAGGTTCTCAGCTCCGCAAGGAACTCCTCGATGCGGCAAGGCCGGTTTTCGAGGAGGAAACTAAGGGACCCGTGGAATACGAGGTGCATCGGCTCAACGTTTTGGGCGGTTGGGCCTTTGGTGATGTTTTCCTGCGGCGTCCGGGTGGCGGCAGGATCGATTGGAGCAGGACCAAGTACGCCGAAGACGAAAGAAATGGCGCATTCGATCCCGGCGGGTCGTTCTTTCTGCTGAAGCGCTCCGGTTCGAGTTGGACCGTTGTCGAATTTGCGACGGGACCGACCGACGTGGCCTGGGATGGCTGGCGCCAGGACCATCGCCTGCCGGGCCAATTGTTTGAAAGGGA
Source organism: uncultured Alphaproteobacteria bacterium (assembly GCA_963829495.1). Lineage (GTDB taxonomy): Bacteria > Pseudomonadota > Alphaproteobacteria > Rhizobiales > Rhodomicrobiaceae > Rhodomicrobium. The sequence continues at coordinate 133,681 of CAWHIT010000004.1, read as the reverse complement.
ACTGCGTTGAGCAGTTGGGGGCTATCGGAGGGCCTCGCGTGTCAGGCCGGAAGGTGCAATTCGATAGCCTCCGCGAAAGGCACGGGGGCTGTGAAGTAGGTCAGCAACGGCTCGGTTTTCAGCGTCGCTCGAATGACGCGGATCGGCCCCGCATGCGTTACTGCCAGGATCGGCTGCGAACCTCGGTCCAGGCTCGCAAGCCAATCCGCGCATCGCGTCGCCATCGCACTCAAAGTTTCGCCGTTGGGCGGAGCCGAATCCGGCAAGCCCATGTGCCATGTTTCGATGGCTTCGCGGCCCAGATCCTGCCAGCGCCGTCCCTCCCAATCGCCGAAGTCCAATTCCTGCAGGCGGGCATCAATGACGGCTTCCGCGCTCAGCCGGGCGGCAAGATCTCGTGCTCTCCTCGCAGGACTGGAAAATACGCGGGCGACGGCCGCGATTTCACCCAGCCTTGCGACTGCTGCCTCCAACGCTCCCGGATCGCATTCAAGGTCGAGGCGGCCATAGCAGATCCCGGGCTCGCACCGGGGCTTGGGGTGGCGGACCAGGATCAGACGCATGCCGCGGCCGTCAGCAGAAATGCGATCTCATAGCTTTGCTCGATGGCTCCCAGCACATCGCCGGTGAAGCCGCCGAGCAGGCGCTTCGCGCGCCACGCCACGAAGATCGCGGCCGCAAAAGCAACGAGACAGGCGAGGAAGGCCGCCCGGAGAGGTAAAAACAAAGCAGGCAGGAGGCCGAAGCAGCCCGCAAGCCCAAGACCGAAGACTGTAATATTCGTCGCGAGCGGCTTGGCTTTCGCGGTTGACATGTCCCCGGCGTAAGGCAGGAACCGCATGGCGCTGATTGCCGCAAAGCGTCCCCCGGCATGAGCCGCAATGAGAGCCGCGGCGGCGACGGCGGGCGCGAGCGCTGCCAGCGCGAAAACCTTAAGCGCGATGGCGATGCCAAGCGCGAGCACCCCAAAAGTTCCGAGGCGGCTATCTTTCATGATGGCGAGCCTCGCCTCACGGGTCGCGCCCCCCATCGCGTCGAAAAAGTCGGCGAAGCCGTCCTCGTGGAACGCTCCGGTTGCGGCTATGCCCGCCGCCACCGCGAGAAGGGCGGGGAGAGCCCCGCTCCAAAAGGTGGATGCAGCAGATAGAACCGCCGCGCAGATGGCCCCGACAAGAATCCCCGCGAGCGGAAAATACTTTACGCCCCGGTCGAGCCAGTCCGGCGCGAACCCATCCAGATGCGGAACCGGCAGGCGGGTGAGGAACTGCACTGCGCCCAGAAAATAGCCGAGTTCCGCGCGCAGTATTCGCATCAATTTGGATGCGCGCCCGGCAGATCGGCCATCGTGCCGAGCAGCCCTTCGGCCATGCGGACAAGCGGGATCGCCAGCGCGGCGCCTGTTCCTTCGCCAAGCCGCATGTCGAGGTCGAGAAGCGGCTTCACGCTGAGCCATTCGAGCAGGGCCACATGCCCGGACTTCCGGCGAGAGATGCGCAAAGAGCAGATGATCGCGGATGTTCGGTTCGATCGCGACGGCGGCGCAGGCGGCGGCGGTGGCAATGAAGCCGTCCACGAGCACAATCTGATGCAGGTTGGCGGCGCCGAACATCGCGCCCATCATCATCGCCATTTCGAAGCCGCCAAACTCCCGCATGGCTTCCATGCCGCCACGGACAGGCGCGCGCGCATGAGCGCGGGAAAGAATCTCGCGCTTGTGGGAAAGGCCGCCGGAAGGCGCCCTGGCGCCTGGCCCGACAAGCGTTTCGAGCGGCAGTCCGGTCACTGAATGCGCGACGAGAGAGGCTGCGCTCGTATTGCCAATGCCGATCTCGCCCAGTGCAAGGATTCCGAACCCTTGGGATTTGAAACGGCTTGCGACGGCGTGGCCGGCCTTGATGGCGTCCCGGCATTCGCTTTCCGTCATTGCAGGTTCGAGAAGCGAATCACTGGTCGAGCGGCGGATGCTTTTTGCGATCAGCGCCGGATGAGGCAGGGGCGGCGTTTTCAGGCCTGAATCGATCAGGAAAACCTCTGCGCCCGCAGCTTGGGCCGCTATGTTTGCTCCGGCTTTGCCATCGAGCACCATCTGAGCGATCAAGGCCGAAACCTCGGAAGGGTAGGCGGCGACACCTTCCGCCACGATGCCGTGGTCACCCGCGAAAACGAGAAGCGCTGCTTTCCCGAGGATCCGGCTTTAGCGAGTTCGTGATAAGCCCGATATGGACCGCAAGCGCCTCGATACGGCCAAGAGAGCCTTGCGGCTTTGCTTTTGCGTCGATGGCGGCGAGGAGATGGGGCTCCAACTCGCGTTCAAGAGGCGTGACAAACGCGATTGCTTCAGCATTATCCATGGAGACACCGGAGGGAGTGAGGGAAAGATGAGCGGACAAGACCACAAGGGGCAGGAGCCAGTCAATCCGCGGATTTTTCCGCTGCCGCCCATCGTGCTCCTGCTTTTTCTCGCGTCAGGCTATGTCTTGCAACAACTCATTCCCCTGGGCAGCGGGAAACCTGCAGTGGAGAGCGTGATCGCGGGCAACGCGCTCATGGTTATCGCCTTCGTGATCGCGCTTCTCGGCGCTTGGCAGATGTTCAAGGCGCGAACGACAATCCATCCGGGCGGCTCGGCGTCTGCGCTGGTGACTTCGGGCATTTACCGCCGCACGCGCAACCCGATGTATCTGAGCTTCCTCTTTTTCATGATAGGCTTTGGATTTGTCATGGCGAATCCCTGGATGATTCTTCTTGCGCCAGTTCTGCTTCTGTATGTCCAGGAACGCATCATCAAGCGCGAAGAGGGCTACCTTACCCAGCGCTTCGGCCCCGAATACATCGCATACCGGAACAAGGTGCGGCGTTGGTTTTGACGCGCCGCCATCGCCTTTTGGGGCGGTTCTTCACAGCCCGGTTACCTCTGAGAAACCTTCTTGCCCGCCTCGATATCGTCAGTGTAAGAATGGTCGCCCAAACCCGTGCTAAGGGTTTTTGACGGTTAGGTGGCAGGCTTTGCCCTATTTTGAGCACGGCTTTGTCATTCATCCGTACCGGAACTTTTGCTTCACCATTGTGTCTTACCTCGTGTCTTACGGGCACGGCGAACATGGGAGTTTTGAGCATGAAAACGACGTTTGCGGCTGTTGCCGCTTTGATGATCGCGGCGAGCCCTCTCGCTGCGCAAACACCGAATTTCATCCCCGAGCAGAACCAGTCTGAAGTTCTTGGGACGGACTTTGTCGGAACCCAGGTGGTGTCCAAGGACAACCAGCCGCTCGGAAAAATCGCGAATCTGGTCTTCGACCAAAGCGGACATATCGAGCTCGCCGTGATCGGCGTTGGCGGCTTTCTTGGCATCGGCGAAAAAGAAGTGGCCGTGCCCTTCGATTCGCTGAAGTCCGATGTGGTGAACAACAAGCACGTCTTCGCCGTCGACCTCACGAAGGACCAGCTCAAAGCGGCCCCAGCGTTCAAAACACTGAACGACCAGGCCCGCCGTGAGTTGATCGCGAAGTGGCGCTCCAAGGCCGAGCAGAGCTGGGCCGATCTTAAGGCCAAGGCTGGCAAGACCTACGAAGAGGCCAAGGAACGCGTAAACGAGGCCAAAGATAAGGTCGAGCACAAGATGGAGAAGGCAGAGGAGCCAAAGGCTCAGTAACTTCTGTCATTCGAACGCAAAAAAAGGGGGCTTCGGCCTCCTTTTTCATTTCCATGGCCTACCCCGGACAATTTTTCCCAATAGTGATCCCCCGTTGTTAGCAATCTGGGAGGGTTATCGGGGATGTTGAAGGAATTCCGAGAGTTTATCCTTAAGGGAAATGCATTCGATCTTGCCGTTGGCGTGATCATCGGCGCCGCCTTTGGCGGGATTGTCGCGTCGCTTGTCAGTGATATCCTTATGCCGCCAATCGGCGCGCTGATTGGTAGTTTGAACTTTTCCGACTACTTTATCGATCTCACGGCTCTGAAGGCAAAAGCGCTTGGCGGTGAACCCGTTCAGGTTCCTGCTTCGTACGATGCCGCCAAGCTGGCAGGCCATGCGATCTTTGCCTATGGCAAGTTTTTGACCGCGCTGATCAATCTTCTCATCGTAGGGTTTGTGATTTTTCTTCTCGTCAAACAGGTCAATCGCCTGAAGCGTGAGCCCGAAGCCGCGCCCAAACCGCTGGAGACGCCCGAAGATGTGCGGCTATTGCGGGAAATTCGGGACCTGCTTGCTTCACGCACTCCCGCGGCCTAGCGCAGCGTGCGCAAAATCGGAACCGGTTGTGTCGCTTCTTAACGGTCTGGGATGCGCCGCGGCGCATTTCGGGCGGCGGTCGTGGCGACGCCCGCGAGGCGGGATGCGTTAGGAAGCCGCCACCAGACCGGCCATCGCCATCGTGACGACGCTCGCCACGCGTGTTTTCGTAAACATTTCGTTCACTGCGGCGAGCCTTAATACTTATGTGGTTAACAGAAGCGCGCCGGAATTACGTCCCCCCGTGTGTTTGGTAAAAAAATTCTTTATTCGGCGCGAAACGGTGGAATGCGGCGCCTACGACAGGACAAAGGGAGCTTACTATAAGCCACTGAAATCGCTATAATTTTTATTGTTAACAAATTACCCATTAAATAGAATCTAATGCCGGAATTTTCCCATTTACTGGGACGAGCAAAAGTCCGTTAAATATATTTCAGGATCGCAAATTAATGCTTGGAAGAGCCGGAACTGCTCGGCGCAGGCAGCGGCGATGGCTTCCCGTTTGTGATTTTTCCCTTATTTATCAAGGGCTTGAATGCTCTTAAGCTGCGTTAACCTGCCGTCAAGGCGATTTCGCTGAAGATCCTTCAGAAGAAGGAATGTGGACGAAAGCGTCAGGGACAAACGATGCCGCCTTTGCAGGATGCATAAAAAAATGGACCACATCGCCCGCGTTCGATTAAACGCACGCTACACACGGAGCGTCCCGATAATCGTCACCCCGGAATGCGCCTCGGCGCATATCCGAGGCCGTTACGAATTGAAGCGCCTTTTGCGATCCCGATACGACGCAGGCGTCGTTCCTGGATGACAAACTTTGCATCAGGAGTGCATCGGAACCGATCCCGATTTTACTCGCTCCGCTCTAACTCCGATCTGAAGACAAGAACCAAGGTGCCGTGCCGTATCCAAAAAAGAAAAGCCCGCGAGGTGGCTCGCGGGCTCCGTAGTTCGGTTTGAGGATGGCTTAGTAGTCCATGCCGCCGCCGGGCATTTGCGGCATTGGCGCGTCCTTCTTCGGCTTCTCGGCGATCATCGCCTCGGTCGTGATGAGCAGGCCAGCGACTGACGCTGCATCCTGAAGAGCGATGCGGACCACCTTCACTGGATCAATCACGCCAGCGGCTACGAGGTCGACATACTCGCCCGTCTGCGCGTTGTAGCCGTAGTTGTAGTCATGCTTCTCTAGGATCTTACCGGCAACGACAGCGCCGTCCTCGCCAGCATTGGCAGCGATGATGCGGGCGGGAGCCTGGATCGCGCGGCGGACGATGTTGACGCCAGCCTTCTGATCCTCATTCGCGAACTTGACATGGTCAAGAGCATGGATCGCACGCAAGAGCGGCACGCCACCACCGGGGAGGAAACCTTCCTCGACAGCTGCGCGGGTTGCGTTCAGTGCATCGTCAACGCGGTCCTTCTTCTCCTTCACCTCGACTTCGGTCGCGCCGCCGACGCGGATAACTGCAACGCCGCCCGCGAGCTTCGCGAGACGCTCCTGCAGCTTCTCTTTGTCATAGTCCGACGTGGTGTCTTCGATCTGAGCCTTGATCTGGCTGACGCGGCCTTCGATCTCCTTGTGGTCGCCAGCGCCATCCACGATGGTCGTATCGTCCTTCGTGATGGTGACCTTCTTCGCGCGGCCGAGCATTGCGACAGTGACGTTCTCAAGCTTGATGCCGAGGTCTTCGGCGATCATCTGGCCGCCGGTCAGGATAGCGATATCCTGCAGCATGGCCTTGCGGCGGTCGCCGAAGCCGGGAGCCTTCACGGCAGCGACCTTCAGGCCACCACGTAGCTTGTTGACGACGAGCGTGGCAAGAGCCTCGCCTTCGACATCCTCGGCAATGACGAGAAGCGGACGCGCGGACTGCACGACGGCCTCAAGAACCGGCAGAAGCGCCTGGAGGTTCGAGAGCTTCTTCTCGTAGATGAGGATGAACGGATCTTCGAGATCGACGCGCATTTTCTCGGCGTCGGTGATGAAGTATGGCGAGATGTAGCCGCGGTCGAACTGCATGCCCTCAACGGTTTCAAGTTCGAAATCGAGGCTCTTGCTTTCTTCGACGGTAATCACGCCTTCATTGCCGACCTTTTCCATGGCCTCGGCGATCTTCGCGCCAACTTCGGTATCGCCGTTCGCGGAGATCGTGCCGACCTGGGCGACCTCGGAGGAGGACGTCACCTTCTTGGCCTTGCTTTCGAGGTCCTTCACGACAGCAGCGACAGCGAGATCGATACCACGCTTCAGATCCATCGGGTTCGCACCCGCTGCAACTGACTTCATGCCCTCGCGAACGATCGATTGGGCGAGAACGGTCGCGGTCGTTGTGCCGTCGCCAGCGATGTCGTTCGTCTTGGACGCGACTTCGCGCACCATCTGGGCGCCCATGTTCTCGAACTTGTCCTCAAGCTCGATCTCCTTGGCGACGGTGACGCCGTCCTTGGTGATGCGCGGAGCGCCGAAGGACTTGTCGAGCACGACGTTGCGGCCTTTCGGGCCGAGCGTGACCTTCACGGCATCGGCAAGGATATCGACGCCACGCAGCATCCGCTCGCGGGCATCCTGGGCAAAACGTACGTCTTTAGCAGCCATATTCTATGACTCCTCGAATGGGTTTGAAGTGTTCAGGGTGATTAAACTTAGGCGGCTTTTTTCTTGCTCTTGCCGTCGTGGTTATCGAGAACGCCAAGTATGTCGCTCTCCTTCATGATCAGAAGGTCTTCGCCGTCGATCTTGACCTCGGTGCCGGACCATTTGCCGAAGAGAATGCGGTCGCCTTCCTTCACGTCGAGAGCGACGAGCTGGCCCTGCTCATTGCGAGCGCCGGGGCCGACGGCGATGACTTCGCCTTGCTGAGGCTTTTCCTTGGCCGTGTCTGGGATGATGATCCCGCCCTTTGTGCGCTCTTCTTCTTCGAGACGGCGCACCACTACGCGGTCATGCAGCGGCCTGAATTTCATGACTATCCTCCAGAGACGATAAAATAGAATGGTTGGAACGGGTGCGGCAGTTGCGCTCGCGTTACCCTGGCGATGAGATATTTAGAACTGTTAGCACTGTCAAGAGGCGAGTGCCAATGTTCCTCTCGCCGTTTCAAACACTATAACGGTTTCAGTAAATTTTGAGCGAACGCGGCCATATTCGTGTCTCGGAGCCGTGCCAGAGGGCGCTTGGCATTTGCAAGCCATACCGGAATTGATAGGAGAGCCTTTCCCATGTCCGATACTCTTGTTTCCGCGCCGTCGCTTGAAGATAAGACGCAGCCTCAAAAAAGGAAGAAGCGGCGCGGCGTCGCGTGGTGGTGGCTGCTCGTCTTTCTTTGGATGGCGGCCCTTGTCTACGTCCCCATCTGGTATGCAAGCCTGTACGACAAGAAGCCCGCGCCTCCGCAGAAGCCCGAGAACGCGCTTCAGCATGCCGCGAGGGAGAAGGTCGAGAATGCGTTCTTCTTCCGCATCGATGGGAAGGACAGGCTGGGCCGGGCGGCCGCGTTCGATTTCATCATCCTGACGGACGGATACACCTGGGTGAAAGGGAGCACGAATGAGGTCGTCTCCGGTGATCGGGTTATTCCTGAGGCGGAGGTCGCCGACCACGTGATAAGCCCGAAAGTGCGGGACTCGCTAGCCGGCGCCAGTGATCTGATTGCCGTCGGGCTTGCGTCCCAGGAGGGAGAGCGCACCCAGGAAGAGGCGCGCGCGGCGGCCCGTTCGCAGACAATTGCAAGCTGGATCAAGAAAATCGCCAAGCCCGAAATCGCGCTCTGGACGTTGACGCTTGGCCAGTACGACAAAGCCTGCAAGCATCAGGAAGACGCCGATTCAAGCTTCGAGCGGCCAGTTCTTTTCGTCGGCGTGCGTTCCAAGTCGGAAGGCGCGAACCTGCAGGAAGCCTTGGCGGACGCCGTCAGCGGTCACGATAATCTGCCGAGCCGCGAGTGCTATACGCGCTTCGACATGGAAAAAGTGCGGTAAAAACTGCACCTGAGACTTGGACCCAGTATAGTAAATAGCAAGAGCCACCCGGTGTGTTTGGATGGCTCTTGTTTCATCACGCTCTGCTTAAGTTTTGTGCAATCTGCGACTTAGGAAGCCGCCGATGATTACGGCGCTTGTCCCTGAAGCATAACAATGAGATACACGGAAACGTCAGCGCTGGCTCAGGGCTGATAGTCCAATGCTTCCAGCGTCAAATAGAGCCGTCGAAAAAATTTGCTAATCATGGGCATAATCGTGTCCCAGCCGTGGCGAAGGCGCTCAGAAGGCATTGTGCTTCAAAGATATTCGCCGGTCTCATAGCGGAGCGTTGTTATGTCCGAAACCCTCGCAGATAAGCAGTCCGACCCGAACAGAAAGCCGCCGGTCGAAGAAAAGAAGCGCATAGAGATCCCTGCATGGTGGGCGATTGTCGCGCTTATCATGGCTGGCCTTGTTTACCTGCCCATCCAATACGCAAATACGCATGCAAAGAAGGCGGATGCATCTGTGCCCGCTGAGGCCGAAGCTAAGCCGAGCGCCACGGAGGCCGCGTCTGCGGTGCAGGCTGAGAAGCCGGTAACGCGAGCAGCCGAGGAGGAGGCGCAAGCAAAGCCGAGCATCGCCGAGGCGGCGCCTTCGGTGAAGCAAGAAACCGAGCAGGTAGCACAGCCAAAGCAGAGCGTGGCCGAGGCAGCGCCTCCCGCGAAGCAAGAGCCGGAGACGAAGGCAAAAGCGCCTGTCGAGCAAGCAGTAACGCAGCCCAAACCGATTGTCGCCGAGACCGCTTCAGCAGCAAAGCCAGAAATTACACAGCCGAAGCCGGAGGCAAAGCCGGTTGCACTGCCGAAGACGCCGGCGGAGAAGGCGAAGGTTGAGAATGCGATGGTCTTCCGGATCGACGGAAAGGACAAGCAGGGCAAAGCTGCCGCCTTCGATTTTATTATTCTGTCGAACGACTATGCCTGGGCAAGTGGAAGCGCGAACCGGGTTACTTCGGGCGGAAAGCTCATCCCTGAGGGAGAGGCGGCTAACCGCATTTTTGCTCCGAAAGTGCGTGAGGCCCTTGCCGGCGCCAGCGATCTGATCGCCGTCGGCCTTGCCTCGAAGGATGGAATTCGTGCCGAGGAGGAAGCGCGCGCCTTGGCCCGCTCCAAGACCGTTGCCGGCTGGATCACAAAGGTTGCCAAGCCCGAAACCGGACTCTGGGCGCTGACGCTGGGCCAGTATGGGAAGGCCTGCAAACTGCAGGAAGACAAGGACTTGAGCTTCGAACGCCCGGTTCTTTTCGTCGGTGTTCGCTCCAAGGCCGGAGGCGCGAATTTGCAGGAGGCCTTAGCCGATGCGCTTGGCGGGCACGATAATTTGCCGAGCCGCGATTGCTATTCCCGCTTCGACATTGAAAAAGTCCGCTAGGCCGGAATAGTTGCACAAGAGCCGCCCGCTGCGGCGGCTCTTTTCAACAGCCCGCATCTTCTCACCCTCGTCATCTCCCTGAAATGCGGCTATGGCACGGGCTCGATCCACCGCGGATCTCCCGCTCTTGCTGTTGAGTCGTTCATGGATGTTCTGCCGAGAGCCCTCGCAGGCCTGCAAACCTGGAAGCTGGTCCTCATCGCCGCGCTTGCCGGCGCTCTCTCCGTCTTTGCGATGGCGCCATTCCTCGTCTGGCCCATCATGTTCATCACATTCCCCGTGCTGGTCTGGGCTCTCGACGCTGTATGTTTGCGAGACGACGAACTCGCGTCCTTGAGTTCGTTTCGGAAGCGCATTTTTCGCGGCGCGGCAGTCGGATGGGGCTTCGGCTTCGGCTATTTCCTCACGAGCACCTACTGGATCGGCTACGCCTTCTATGTCGATGCGGACCGCTATGCTGCCTTGATGCCGCTCGCGGTGACCGGCCTTGCCGCGGCGCTCGGCCTGTTCTACGCGGCAGCCGGCGCGCTTTCCAGCGCGCTCTGGCGGCGCGGGTATGCGCGCATCGCCGGGTTCGTGTTTGCCTTCTTCTGCGCAGAGGCAGCGCGCGGCTATCTCTTGACGGGGTTCCCCTGGAACTTGTTCGGCGAAGCTCTCGCCGCCAATGACGCTCATATGCAGATGGCAGCCTATATCGGCGTCTATGGCCTGACGTTGTCCGCCCTTTTCATTTTTTCCGCACCGGTCGCTGCCGTCGCCGTGCCGAAGGCGCGCTTTGGGCGGCTTTGGGTGCCGCTGATTTGCGCGGTTGGCGCTTTATCCGCCAGCTACGTGTCCGGGAGTTATCGCCTTCAGCAGTCCCTCGGCGATGTAGAAGGCGCGCGAGTTCGCATCGTGCAGCCAAATATTCCACAAGCCGAAAAAATGAATTTCGAGAATCGAAGGTGGATTTTCGAGCGCACGCTGGAATTGAGCCGGACAGGCTCGAGCGGGGAGGATATCGGGGCCTTCACGCACATTATCTGGCCGGAGACATCGATGCCTCTCCTGTTTGCTTTGAATGACGGCATCTTTTCCAGCGAGGTGAAGGAAAGACTTGCCGGGATTATTCCCCGGGGGGCAAGCCTCATTATCGGCGCTGAGCGAGCCGAAGGCTCACAGGGTCCGGACGGCAGATATAGATTCGACCGTGTTTTCAATAGCTTGTTCGTCCTAGGCGAGGGAGCAAGAATACTTTCAATCTATGACAAAAGACATCTCGTTCCCTTTGGGGAATATGTTCCTCTTAAAAACGTTATAAACATCGGTTGGCTGAGTACCTTTGTGCAGGGATGGGGCGGTTTCGACGCGGGGTCAATACCAGCAGCGTCGATGCAGACTCTCCATGCGCCGGATTTTCTTCCTCTGATATGTTACGAGATTATCTTTCCAGGACGTGTTGCTAATGAAACAAAACGGCCCCAGTGGCTGGTCAATGTGACAAACGATGCTTGGTTTGGTACATCAACCGGACCTTATCAGCACCTCTATCAAGCTCGCATTCGCGCTGTGGAAGAAGGCTTGCCGGTGATGCGGGCTGCCAATACCGGAGTTTCCGCAGTTATCGATCCATTTGGCCGCATTCTTGCCCAATTAGATCTCGGCAGAGCTGGGGCACTCGACCACGGGTTGCCACGCGCATTACCGGTAACCTTTTATGAAAAAACAAGGCTACCTGTGTTTATTGTATTATTTCTCTTTCCACTTGAAATTTATCTGTTTATGGTTGCAACTCTGAAGGTTGGTTGATTCCATTTTTACGAGTGGTCGAAAGATTTTTTCGATAGTGCAGAAACTGTTTCGTGAATGTTTGAAGAATGTTTTGTTTTTAAGTTAAGAACATGCTTGACGGCTCGTACATGCGTAACTACAACTTTTAGGTAGTGGTAATTGGTTATGCGGCTAGGCGCGCACAACTTTAAGATGGCGAAAAGAGATGGGGCGGAATATGGGCGTGGTGGAATCCTCGGTGTCTATATTGGCTGATCGGGAAGAGCTTTACGAGACGACGGGCCGCAAGCCGAACCCAGTCGACATACACGTTGGCAGCCGGGTGCGATATCGGCGCATGATCGTCGGCATGAGCCAGGAGAAGCTGGGTGAGAAGATGAACCTCACATTCCAGCAAATCCAGAAATATGAAAAGGGTACCAACCGGATCGGTGCGAGCCGCCTTTTCCAGCTTTCCAAGATTTTGGAAGTTCCGGTCGGCTACTTCTTCGAGGATGCTTTTGCTAACAGTGCGCCGGCGCGCGCAATGCATGGAATGCACGAGCCGGAACAGGAAGGATACCTTCTCGATTTCCTGAATTCCCGCGAAGGTTTGGATCTCAACAAGGCATTCGCCAAGATTCAGGACCCAAAGGTGCGGCGCCGCGTCATCGACCTCGTAAGGGCCTTGTCAGAAGAAAAACCTGACGCTAAGGAAGGCCATCCCGGAATCGAAAACGATCTCGGCTAACGTGGCTCAGGCCACGTTCCCCCCAGAGCTTACAAAGATTGGAACGAGCCTGTGCCTCGCAAGAATTACCTTTTTACCAGCGAGTCCGTATCGGAGGGGCATCCCGATAAGGTCTGCGATCAGATTTCCGACTCAATTGTGGATCTTTACCTCGGGGCCGACCCGCACTCGCGCGTCGCGCTTGAGACTTTAGCCACAACGAACCGCGTCGTGCTTGCCGGAGAGGTTCGCGGCCCGGCTAATATCCATGCCGATGATCTCATTAAGGCTGCACGCGAGGTCATTCGCGATATTGGCTACGAGCAGGCCGGCTTCGATTGGCGCAAGGCCGAGATCGATTGCTACGTGCATTCGCAGTCCGCCGACATCGCGCAAGGCGTGGATGCTTCGGGCAACAAGGACGAAGGTGCGGGCGACCAGGGCATCATGTTCGGCTATGCCTGCCGCGAAACCGAAGGCTACATGCCGGCGCCCATCTACTACGCGCATCGTATTCTGTTCGAGATGTCGAGGCTCCGTCACTCCGGTCAGCTTCCCGAGCTCGGGCCCGACGCCAAGAGCCAGGTCACTCTTTACTATGAGAATGGCAAGCCCGTTCGCACAACCTCGGTCGTCGTCTCGACGCAGCACGGCGAGGACGTCAGCCCGGAGCGCGTTCGTGACGTCGTCGGCAACATCGTCTCCGAAGTCCTGCCGAAGGGCTGGATGTGTTCGAAAGACGAGTTCTACGTCAATCCGACCGGGCGTTTCGTCGTGGGCGGCCCCGATGGCGATGCGGGCCTGACCGGGCGTAAAATTATTGTGGATACTTACGGCGGCGCTGCGCCGCACGGCGGCGGTGCATTCTCGGGCAAAGACCCGACGAAGGTGGATCGCTCGGCAGCCTATGCAGCCCGCTATGTGGCCAAGAACGTCGTCGCCGCCGGGCTCGCGGATAAATGCTGCCTGCAACTCGCCTACGCGATTGGCGTCGCGAAACCGCTGTCGATCTATGCCGACCTTTATGGCACCGGCCGCGTGGACGAGAGCGTGCTTGAGCAGGTCATCGGCGACATAATCGATCTCAGCCCCCGGGGCATCCGCGAGACGCTGGGCCTGAGCCGTCCGATCTACCGGCGGACCGCAAGCTACGGCCATTTCGGCCGCGCGCCCGAAAAAGATGGCGGGTTCTCGTGGGAACGCCTCGATCTCGTGGACGCGTTGAAGGACGCGCTCAACTGATAGGCGAGCCGGAAGCCAGCGTCTCTGAACCGCTTCGCAGCGGTTCGGCTGCCACCGAACGGTGGCTCCGATCTTTCGGCCGAAGAAGGGGGCGGAAGCTCTCTCAGCAGCAATCGGAGCTGCTGTTGCGGGGTTTGGCCAACCACCAGATTGACATGAGCCGCCAGCTTCGCGCAGAGGAGCTGGCAGGCATTTTCGCTGAGCCAGTCAGTGGAGTCTGGCTCGAAATCGGCTTCGGTGCGGGCGAACACCTCATCTGGCAGGCAGAGCACAATCCGCATGTTGGGCTGATCGGCGCCGAGCCTTACGTGAACGGCGTCGTGGCCGCGTTGTCAGCACTGGAAACGCAAAAGCTTGGCGGCCAGATCAAAATTCACGCCGAGGATGCCATTTCACTGCTGAACTGGCTGCCCGAGGGAAGCCTTTCTCGTGCCTTCGTGCTTTTTCCCGACCCCTGGCCGAAAAAGCGCCATCGCGAGCGGCGCATCTTTTCGCCAACGCTCCTCGATAAGTTCGGCCGTTTGCTGCACCCCGGCGCGGAGTTGCGCTTTGCTTCGGACATCGCGGACTATGCGGAGGCGGCCATCGAGCTTGCAGCGGCCCATCCGGATTTCGAGGTGAAGCAGAGTTTCACCTCCGCAAATCGAACGGCGGTGCCCGATTGGCCCGTTACGCGCTACGAGCAAAAGGCGAACAGAGAGGGACGCTCGTCTACGTTCATCTCCATGCGGCGCTGTATGTAAGCCTTCTTATACGAACCGTTTTAAGTCACGACGCCTTTGCTCATCGTGGCAAAATTACTTATATGACTACTTATGATCATTTTACAAAACGAAACCAATTTTAGCGCGTGCGCAAAATCGGAACCGGGTTGCGACGCAATATTTTTTAACGGCTGGACTGTGTGGTGGTGCATTTCGGGCGGCGATCACGGCGGCGAGGCGGGAGAAGCCTTCGCCAAACCAGCCATCGCCATCGTGGACGACGCTCGCCACGCACGCTTTCATAAACATTTCGTTCACTGCGGCGAGCCTTCATACTTATGTGGTTAACAGAAGCGCGCCGGAATTATTTCCCACCGTGTGTTGGTAAAAAAATTCTTTATGCGGAGCGAAAGGGAGAAATGCCGCGCCTACGACCGGACTAAGGGAGGCTACTATAAGCCATTGAAACTGCGATAGTATTTATTGTTAACAAATTACCCATTAAATAGAATCTAATGCTCGAATTTTTCCATTTACTGGGACGAGCAAAAGTCCGTTAAATATGTTTTGAAATCGCAAATTAACGCTTGCGAAGAGCCGGAACTGCACGGCACAGGCAGCGGCGATGGCGCCCCGATCTGTAAATTTTCCAGGTTTATCAAGGGCTTGAGTGAACTTAAGCTGCGTTAACCTGGCATCAAGGCGACTTCGCTGAAGATCTGTCAGAAGAAGAGATGCGGAGACAAGCGTCAGATGTCGCCCTTTGCAGGATGCCTACAAAATGGACCATGCCCCCGCGTCCGATTAAACGCACGATGCGCTAGGTGTTTGTACACCTTACAGGACAACTCGCCTGGAAAAGCTTCAATCCCATCAGCTTCAGACAATCAGCTTGGAAAAGAGCCGAGCGACCTCCGAGTAGGTCTCACGAAGCCGGGCCTCCAAGCGCTCCAGGTCCGGTTCGCCGGTGGCATGAAGCAGGAGAGCGACGAGATCGCGGGGAGCATCCTTGGGGTCGAACCCGCCCTCCGTGCAGAGCCTCAGGATTTGGCTGATGTCCTGATAGAGCGCGAAGGCTTTCAGGAGCATATCTCCGTCCGGCGCGTGTAGAAAGCCTGCCGCCGTCAGTTTGCTCAGCGCATTCGCCGTATTCTGATCGAGAATGCCTGGGTTGTCTGGCCGCGTGAACGATCTGAAGGAACTGGGCGATGAACTCGACATCGATGACACCTCCCTTATAGGTCTTCGTCTGCCAAATATCACTAGCGCCTTTCTTCTCGATCATGGCGCGCATCTCGCGCACATCAGCAGCGGCCTTGGCGCGGTCTCTGGGCGTTGTCAGAACTCGCGGATGATTTGGCGCAGATGCTCGCGAAGGTCGGGCGGCCCTGCTATGGGGCGGGCGCGCGTCAGCGCAAGATGCTCCCAGGTCCATGCCTCATTTCGCTGGTAGGACAGGAAACCATCGAGGCGAACAGCCACCGGGCCGGCTTTGCCGGACGGCCTGAGACGCATATCGACCGGATATAGCTCGCCTTCCGCGGTCGGAGCGGAAATGGCGCTGATCAGCCGCTGCGTGATGCGCGCATAGTGCTGCGAAGACTGCGGGGCCGACGGCGGCGCGTCGTAGATCACGATGAGATCGACATCCGACGATGCGGTTGTCTCGTGGCCGCCAAGTTTTCCCATGGCGATGACGGCCGGTGCAGGGAAGCGCGCCGCCATAGTGAGCCTGAACCGCCTCTAGCAGGGTTTCGATAATGACTTCGGCAACAAGCGAATAGGCTTCTGCGGCCTGCCGAGGGCTGAGCTGTCCGGAAAGAAGTCGCACCCCGATCAGGAACATCTGCTCCTGGCCCGCAATGCGTGCGCGATTGAGTTGATCCTCGTAAGCGCCCGCATCCATGATTTCCTGCCGGATGTGGCGGCGCAGGTCCTCATCCGTCGGCTTCTCGCCCAAATGGCCGGGGTCGAGAATGGCATCCAGGATCCGCCTGCGGCGCGTGAGGAGCCGCGCGAGCCGTGGCGCGGAGCCCATGATCTGGGCGATCAGCTGCAGCAGTCCGGGATTGGTTCGCAGCATCGCGAACAGCTGAAGCGCGGTTGGAACCTCGCTCAGGAATTTGTCGAAGGTCGAAAGAGCAAGGTCCGGGTCGCCCGTGTGTCCCAACGCTTCAAGCAGCGCTGGCGTGAACTCGGTCAGGTTTTCACGGGCACGCGGGCTTCGCATGGCGGGGTAACGCCCGTAATGCCAGCCCTTGATTGTCGCGATGGCCGCCGAGGCATTCTTGAACCCGAGCTTGGTGAAAGTCTCGGACGTTGCGGGATCCTCTGCGTCTCCGGTGAAAACGAGATTCCCGCCGCGTGAAGTTGTCAGCTCGGGAACGCTTTCAAACAGCGCCGCATAGTGCTTCTGCACGGTTTGGAGCGTGTGTCGCAACTCCTGCTCGAAATCCTCAAGCCGCGCATAACCGGCGAAGCGGGCAAAGCGCGCAAGGTCTTGAGGCGACGAGGGAAGTGTGTGCGTCTGCTGGTCCGCCATCATCTGGAGACGATGTTCCAGCCGCCGCAGATAGCGGTAGGCCGCGCTCAGATCGTCGCGCACTTTCGGGCTGATCCAGTCGTAAGCGACGAGCCGGTCCAGGGCCTCCAGCGTCCTGGTGGAGCGGAGTGCTCGCTGGCGTCCGCCTGCGATGAGCTGCTGCGACTGGACGAAAAACTCGATTTCGCGGATTCCACCGCGTCCGAGCTTCAGATTATGGCCCGCGACGGCGATCTGGCCATGTCCCTTAGCGGCGTGGATCTGCCGCTTCATCGCATGAATGTCGGCGATGGCGTTGTAATCGAGATATTTGCGCCAGATGTAGGGGCCGAGCGCGTCCAGAAAGGCCTTTCCCGCGACGATGTCTCCGGCCACAGGGCGCGCCTTGATCATGGCGGCGCGCTCCCAGTTCTGACCGCGGCTTTCGTAGTACCGGAAGGCGGCTTCGGTCGAGATGGCCGCCTGCGTGGAGCCTGGGTCGGGGCGCAAGCGCAGATCGGTGCGGAACACGTATCCGTCCGCCGTGCGCTCCTGCATGATATGGACCAGATCGCGGGTCAGACGGACGAAAAAAGCGCCCGCATCTACACGCGAAGCGAGACCCGCGGCTTCACGGTCGAAAAAGATGATGAGATCAATATCGCTCGAGTAATTCAGCTCGTGAGCGCCGTATTTTCCCATCCCGAGAATGATCAAGCCGCTGTGCTTTTCAGGAGCGGCGGGGTCAGGCGGGCGAAGCTGTCCCGCCTGCGCTGCGCGCGTCAGCAGGAAGCGCACGGCAAGGCTCAGCAACAGATCGGCGGCCTCGCTCAGCCTTTGGGTCACCTCGTCCACCGTCCAGACATCACCGAGATCGGCAAGCGCGATCAGAAACGCGACCTCGTTTTTCGCCTGCCGCAGGATGCTCATGAGTTCGCGCTGATTTGCCGCGCTGGCTGCCTGCCGGGCGGCTTGGGCAAGAACCTCGGCAAAACGCTTTTCCGGCGATTCCTCGAGCGCGGCATCGAGCCGCCGAGGGTCACGCTCCGCGAGGCCAAAAAGAAAGGAGGAACCGGCAAAAACGCCGCTTAGAAATTTTGACGTCCGTTCAGACAGGTCGCCGAGCGGAACTCCGTTTCGGTGAGCCGCGGCTAGAACTCTTTCCAGTGCTGTGCGGCCGGTTCCGGCTTCGTCATCCAGCGGAACTGCCTGAAGACGGTCTTCGAGTGAAGCGGGATCAGCTTGCATGGCTGAGAAGGGAATGAATTTCGACTTTGTCCGCCGCCTTCGTTACCGGAAGATTTTTGTTCAGTCTGAGGCGGATCCGCAGCCCCGGCTCATTATCCTCCAGCGACACAGAACCGTCGTGCAGCCGCGCCACGGCCGCGACCAGGCTGAGGCCCAGTCCGCTTCCGGGGATCGAGCGGCTCGGCTGAAGGCGCACAAATCGCTGGAGAACGCGCTCGCGATCCTTTTTCGGGATGCCGGGGCCACGGTCGGAAATGACGATGTCCACTGTGTCCCCCTTGTCCTCCAGCCCGATTTCCACGTCCGATTGCTTCGCGCCTTCCGATGCTTCTGTCCTGGGTGCCGGAAGGGCATACTTGATCGCATTGTCGAGAAGGTTTGCGAGCGCCTGACCGATCAGGTGCTTCTCTCCCGCCATCATGACATCGCCCGAGCAGGACAGCCGCAGGGAAAGCCCGCGCTCCTCTGCGGCGGGTTCGTAGAGGTCGGCCACATCGCGGATCAGGGCGCAGATATTGAGCGGGCCGAAGGACTTTGACCGGGAGCCCGCCTCAAGCCGCGCTATGCTGAGAAGCGCGTCGAAAGTCTGGATCAGCGTGTCGGCTTCCTCGATGACTGTGCCCAAGGCTTCCTCGAGCTTTTCCGGAGAGCGGCTGGATTGAAGAGCCCGCTCGGCTCTTGTCCGCAGCCGGTGGAGTGGCGTCTTCAAGTCATGGGCGATATTATCCGAGACATTCTTGAGCCCCGCCATGAGGTCCTGGATGCGGTCCAGCATAGCGTTCAGGTTCTGGCTCAACCGGTCGAACTCGTCGTTGCGTCCCGTGATGGGGATGCGCTGCGCGAGGTTGCCCTGCATGATGGATCGGGCAGTGTTGGAAGCCGCGTCCACCCGGCGCAGGACGCGCCGGCTCACGATAACGGCGCCCACCGTTCCGATCATGAAAATAAGCGCATAGCCGAGAACCAAAGCCCTTCTCAAGAGCCGCTTGAGGGCTTCCTGGCTTTCGATGTCGCGAGCTACGATGAGATGAAGATCGCCCGGAAGCCGGGCCACGATCCCGAAGGCCGGGCGCTCGCTTTGAGCGCTTCCGGGCTTGCGGTAGGAGAACTGAGCCGGACCCTGCGTCTCCCAAAGATCGGCGGCGATTGTGTCGAGGTTGCCGGCCAGCCCTCGGCCCTTGCCATCGGTCAGAAGATAAAGAGCGCTATTGGACGAGGTTGAATGCTCGGAGATCGCGTTCACGAGCGGAGGCAGGCCGCCCTCGCGATAACGCGCCATGAGAAGATCGTAATCGGCCTGCACGGCACTCTCCGCCTCGTGGCTGAGAAATCCGAGCATCGCGACATTGACGTAAATAAAGACGGCAGCAACGACGGCGCAGAACAAGGAGACGTACACCGCGAACAGCCGGAAAGGCGTCGCGAGCAGAATGCGCGGGACAAGTCTCACAAAGTCAACGGCGGTCATCGCGGATCATGTAACCCGCGCCGCGCACTGTTTCCAGAAGCGGCTTGCTTTGCCCTTTGTCGATTTTACTGCGCAGCCTCGAAATATGGACGTCGATCACATTGGTTTGCGGGTCGAAATGATAATCCCAGACATTTTCGAGAAGCATGGTTCGCGTCACGACCTGACCCGCGTGGCGCATGAGATATTCGAGAAGCCGGTATTCCCGAGGCTGTAGCAAAATCACTTCGCCACCGCGCGTCACCTTGTGCGAAAGGCGGTCGAGCACGAGATCGCCGACGGCGTATGTCGTGACGGCCCCTTCAGATGGCCCTCTGCGCGCAAGCGCTTCGACCCGCGCCACCAACTCCACGAGGGAATAGGGCTTCGGAAGGTAGTCGTCTCCGCCTGCGCGCAAGCCCTTGACCCTGTCATCGACAGCGCCGAGCGCGCTCAGGATCAGCACGGGGGTCCGATCGCCGCGCGCTCGCAGGCGCTCCACCAGCGACAAACCATCGAGCCTCGGCAGCATCCTGTCGACTATGAGCACGCCGAATGTGGAGGAACAAGCCAGTTCAAGCCCCGTTTCGCCATCCCCGGCGATTTCGGTCTGATAACCGGCCTCACCCAGCGCTTTCGCGAGGAAATCCGCTGCGGTGCGGTCGTCTTCAACGATCAGAACTCGCATGCGATCACCATTCCGGAGTGAAAAAAAGCTCAGCGAAACGGGGCGAGGGCTTTCGGCCCTCGCCCCGCGAGTTGCTAGTGCTTCCCGCGCTTCTGCAGGTCCTTGTTGGTATTGGCATCGTCGTCCTTGCCGCTATCGGGCTTGCCCTCTATCGGAAGGGCGAGGAAGCGCTGCTGATCGCGGCTGCGCACCTGAAGGAGGACGTTCTTGCGGCCTTTTTCGCGCGCATCCCGGATGCTATCCGATACATCATCGGGAGTGGACACGGCCTTGCCGTTGACCTCGATAATGACGTCGCCGCGTTTCAAGCCCTGATCGGCAGCTTTCGAATTAGGATCGACGCCCGAAACCGCCACACCTTCCTTCGATTTGCTTCCGGGGAATTCCGGCGCGGGCACCAACGTCAAGCCCAGGTCTTCAAGTTCCTTTCCGCCCTCGTTTTCTTCGTTACCGCCGCCGCTAAGCGCCGCCACCTTGTCGTTGTTCGGAAACTCGCCAAGGTTGACTGTCACGTCGCGCTCTTCGCCGTTGCGGAAGATATGCAGGTGGGCGTCCGTACCGGGAGGCAGCGCCGCAATTGTCCTGGCAAGCTCACGCGAGTTGGTGACGGGTTTTCCATTTACCTGCTGGATGATGTCGCGTGCCTTCAGATCCGATTTCGCAGCTGGACCCTCCGGGAGTATTTTTGCAACAAGCGCGCCCTTCGATTCCTTCAGACCCTGGCTCTCGGCGATGTTCTCGTCCACATTTTGAATCTGAACGCCGAGCCATCCACTGCTGACCTTACCTTGATCCTTCAGCTTTTGAACCACGTCGCGAGCTGTCGAGGCGGGGATTGCAAACGCGATGCCGACGCTACCGCCGCTCGGGCTGTAAATGGCGGTGTTTACGCCGACAACCTTGCCATTAAGATCGACCGCGGGCCCGCCTGAATTGCCGCGGTTTACGGCCGCGTCGATCTGCAGGAAGTCATAAGGCCCAGACCCGATGTCGCGCCCGGCAGCCGAGACGATGCCAGCTGTCACTGTGCCGCCGAGGCCGAACGGATTGCCGACTGCAAGCACCCAATCACCAACGCGAGGCGGCGTGTCCTCAAATTCCAGCCAGTTGCTGAACTTCTTCTTGGCTTCGATTTTGAGAAGCGCGATATCGGTGCGGCTGTCGCTTCCGATGATCTTCGCCTTGTACTTCTCTTCGTTCTCGAAGGTGATCTCGATCTCGTCCGCTTTGTCGGCAACGTGATGGTTGGTTACGATATAGCCGTCGGAAGAGATCAGAAAGCCGGAGCCCTGTGCCCGCGTCGGCCTCCGCTCAGGCTGGCCGTGCTTGAACTGGTCGAAGAAGTCGCGAAGCGGCGAATCCGGAGGCAGATCAGGGATGGGAAAATCGCGGCTCGAGACGTCGCCGACGGCGCCACGCGATTTCACATTAACGCTGACGACGGCCGGGCGGACCTTATCGGCAAGATCGGCAAAGCTCGACGGTGCAAAATTTGGACCGCGCGTCTCTTGCGCGGCAGCGCTGCTGTCGGCAAAAAGTGCGACCGCCGGAATCCCGGCGAAGAAACTGGCGCTCAATAAACCTGCCCCGACGATGGCACCCGCCGGCCGGAATCGCCGCCTTGGCCAAGTCGTGCCCGTATCATCCTGGATTCGTCCGGATGCCATCAGCTCTGTACTCCCCTAATTCAATTGGTCGTGGGGATCATATAAGAAAGCGAATGTTACAGACCACTTGCCGCTGAATTAAAAAGTGGTAAGGCACACGCTTTCGCACTTCTTTCCGCCAAGGCAGTTCTTGATTTGCCTCACTGGCTTCCTAACGCCGTTCTCAGGGCGGAAGCTTCGCAATTTCAGTGACTTGAGTTTCTCGAACGAGCGGCGGCTGACGGCGCCAGCCTTCGGAACAGGCTTTCCGGGGCCTGCGTTTGCCATGGTGATCAACACAGGGAGTCACCATGACAATTGAGACCGAGCCGCAATCCGACACGAAGCGTCCAGACGAAAATCGCCGCCGGTTCGTGTTGAGCGGGCTCGTAGGAGGAGCAGCATTCGCCATGTCCCAGAACGCGCAGGCGCAGGAAAGGGCCACAAGCGCAGGCCCGATCAAACAGGGGAGGGGAACTCAACTCGCCGGAAAGGTCGCCGTGGTCACGGGCGCGGCACGCGGCATCGGCCGAGCCATCGCGGTCGAAATGGCGGCTAATGGCGCGGATATCGCCGCTATTGACATTTGCGGCTTCGTAAGCACAGCATCCAATGCAAACCCGGCCACTCAGGACGATCTTGAGGAAACGGCCCGCCAAATCCATGCACTGGGCCGGCAATGCACGCCCATCAAAGCCGACATCCGGGACATCGACGCCTTGCGAAAAGCGGCCGATCAGATCGAGCGCGCGCACGGCCATATCGACATTGTGGTCGCGGACGCCGCCATTCAGCGCTGGAAGCCACTTCTGGAGATGGATAACGCCGACTGGCGCGATGTCATCGACAATAATCTCAACGGGACGGCAAACACGATCCGTGCTTTTGCGCCGAAGATGGTCGGCCGCCGCTATGGCCGGATCATCGTCCTTTCATCGATGCAAGGCAAACATGGCACCAAGGATGCCAGTTCTTACTCTGCCTCCAAGTGGGGCATCCTGGGGCTGATGAAATCTGCCGCCATGGAGTTGGGCCAGCATGGCATAACCGTGAACGCGCTGATCCCCGGCCTTGTCGACACGCCGCTGACCAGATATCCGAAGCGCTTCGCCGAATCGATCGGTGAAACGCGTCCCAATCCTCCCGCCGATCCAACCCCCCAGGAGGCTTGGAGCGTGCGGGCGCCAACTGTCCCTCTGCGCGTCGGCTGGCTGCAGCCCGAAGATATTTCGCCGGCGGCCGTGTTTTTGGCATCGGACGCCGCCGCCATGGTAACGGGAGCCGAATACGAGGTGACCGGCGGCGACAGCGCAAAGGACGTCTAAGGAAACGCGCAAAACCGGTCTCAGCCCGGCGCACCCATTTTTCGAGGACAGGAAAGAAAACGAGGCGGCAATCACTTGCCGCCTGTTATGACGGGAGAAAAAGCTATATAGTCCTGCGACGTTGACGGTTGAGTTGAGCGGCTGACCGGCCTTGAGACTATGTGGGGGGACTGAATGGGCCTGTCGAGCGACACGGCGGATCGGGCGATGATGGCCCGATGTATCGAGCTGTCTGCGATGGCGGTGAAAGAAGGGGAGTATCCTTTCGGTTCGCTCATTGCCCTCGATGGCCATATCATCGCCGAAGCCACAAACCGCACCATGCGCGAGAATGACGTCTCTCGTCATGCGGAGGTGATCGCCCTTACTCAAGCACAACAAGTCGTCAGGCGAGCGGATCTTCATCGCGCCACGCTTTACAGCAATGTCGAGCCCTGCGCGATGTGCTCCTACTGCATACGCGAAGCCTGGGTGGGGCGTGTCGTGTATGCGCTGACATCTCCGATCATGGGCGGCGCAACCAAATGGAATATCCTCAGGGATAAGGATATTTCCAGCCGTGTTCCGATCTTCGGCCCAGCGCCCGAGGTCGTGAGCGGCGTTCTTGCACGGGAGGTTCAGGACGCGTGGCGCGCATGGAGCCCGTTGGCGTGGGAGATGGTGCGCATGCGCGGCGTTTTGACGGCTCCCGAAGTTCAGGAAGAGGCGCCAGTTCAAGTGCTGGCCCGTCACCGGAGGTCAGCGTGGCACCACGCGATCTTCGCTTTCATGAAGCTTTCGAAGAAGCCGAGGCCCGTTCCGGTGCAGGCGCGGCAACAAGGGGTGGAACCATGAGCAATAGTCCTGGATCGGCGATGACCGCTCAAGAGGCGACAAGCCATAGCCAACGAAACGCGCTGGACAGGCCCGCGCGCACCCACGGCCCTCTGAGGAAGGCCCTGCGGAATACCCTTCATTATCTGTCCTATCACTTCGTTCTGAGCCGGCCGAAGACGCAGGAATCGCGAGCTGCCGGTTTCCGGCTCACCGTGCCGCCGACAGTTTTCCATCCAGGCTACTTCATCAGCAGCGAGGCCTTCGCGAAGTTTGTCGACGGCCTCAATCTTTCCGGCCTGACGGTGGTCGATGTCGGGACAGGCACCGGCATTATTGCGCTTGCCGCGGCGCGGGCCGGGGCTGAGACGGTAATCGCGACGGACATCAATCCGAATGCCGCTGTTGCTGCGGCCGGGAATGCCAAGGCGAACGGCCTTGGAGGCAGGGTTCGGGGACTGTGCTGCAATCTGCTTGCAGCGACAGCGCCGGAGCCGACCTTCGATGTGATCATGTCGAGCCCGCCGAAGCACGCGGGCGAGCCAAAGGATTTGGCCGATGCGGGGTGGCATGCGGGCGCCGGAAACAGGTACATCCTGAGCCTTTTTGAACAAGCGCGGGAGAGACTGAAACCCGGCGGAAAAATCTATCTTATGATCTCGTCGGATTCCGATCTAGATCAATACGGCAAGGCCATCGCCGATGCAGGCTTCAAGGCCAAGCTCGCTCTTGAACATTCGATCCTTTTTGAATTGTTCCTGCTCTACGAACTTACCCTATAAAAGAAGGCCGCCCCGGCTCCGCAAAGCCGGGGCGGGCTTTTACCACAGGGGCACGGTTAGAACCCGAATCCGATACCCAATCCAGGCGCTACGCCAAACGAAACGCCCGGCCCCCAGCCATAACCTCCCCAATAGCCTGTCGGATATCCCCAGCCGGAATAGCCGCCATAATAGCCGGGGTAATAACCTCCATAGGCGTAGGGACGATACCCCCAACCTTGGTACGCATAAGGCCGGGTATAATGACGGTACCCCGGATGGCCGTATCGGTAATAAGCCACCGCCGCTGCGCCGCTGCCGACTTGAGCGTTCAAGGCCGGCGCGCCTGGCGTTGTGTTTGCAAGAGCAGGCGCTCCTGGCATTGCAAGAGCTGCGGCCAACAGAGCTGCGCCCGCTACGGTTTTCTTCAACATGATGGTCTCACTTTCCGCTGGGTTCGTGACGCTCATGGATCACGACCCTTCAGCAAGGAGGACACAAGGGCGGTCCACCGGTTCCCGCCTCAGCCTCATTCAAACGGATAAGACTGTATCAAAATTTCACGAAAAAGCGTGCCGGACACTTTCGGAAAATTAGTCAATTCGTAGCCTGGAACTCTATTGCCCGTTGGTGATCCCTGCTGCCTTTGCCAGCGTATTGCGACGAAGAGGTAACGTGCGTCAGCTTCTTGCAAAATAGCCTGTCCGGTCAGCAAATCTAACAAACATGGGCCTCGACATGGAAAGAAGGTAATATTCTTCTTCCGGGCCGGTTTTGAAGCGCCAGCTAAAACAGCCCCGCATGCACTTTGTTCGGGGCAGCGGCTTGACAAGAAGCCATGCCAAAAGGCACCCACATTGGACAGCCAACGCCGGAGGCAGCGTATGACAGCCAGTTTGCAAGACCTAATCGACGCCGCGTTCGAAGACCGACAGAATATCAAGTTTGGGCAGAAGGGAGAGATCGCCGAGGCGGTCGAGGCGGCTCTAGCACTTCTCGACCGCGGGCAGGCTCGAGTTGCCGAGAAAAAGGACGGGGAGTGGGTCGTTCATGCCTGGCTGAAGAAGGCAGTGCTTCTTTCGTTTCGGCTGAACGATAACCGTATCATGGGGCCAGCCATCGGCGCACCCGTCACCGGCCCGACCTCTCCGGGACCGTGGTGGGACAAGGTTCCCACAAAATTTTCAGGCTGGACGGAAGACCGCTTCCAGGCCGCGGGCTTTCGCGCCGTGCCCGGAGCCGTGGTGCGCCACTCGGCTTTTATCGCGCCGGGCGCCGTTCTTATGCCTTCCTTCGTCAACGTCGGCGCCTATGTCGGCGAAGGCACCATGGTCGACACCTGGGCGACGGTCGGCTCCTGCGCGCAGATCGGAAAGCACTGCCATATCTCGGGCGGCGCCGGGATCGGCGGCGTTCTGGAGCCGCTTCAGGCAAACCCCGTCATCATCGAGGATAATTGCTTCATCGGCGCGCGAGCCGAGGTGGCCGAAGGCGTGATCGTCGGCGAAGGCTCGGTGCTCTCCATGGGCGTCTATCTCGGGCAGTCGACCAAGATCATCGATCGCGCCACGGGCGAGGTTCTGTATGGGCGAGTGCCTCCCTACTCGGTTGTCGTGTCCGGCGCGATGCCGGGCAAGCCGCTTCCGAACGGCGAAGCCGGCCCATCGCTTTATTGCGCGGTGATCGTGAAGCGCGTTGACGGCCAGACGCGCGCAAAGACTTCGATAAACGAACTGTTGCGCGACTGACACGGTTGAAGTGCCGAACACATGCTATCCCAGCGCCTGACGGAGGGACTCATGAGCTGGGGCGACATCTTCTTTGGTTTCCGGGGGCGCATAAATCGAAAGATTTACTGGGCCGGAAGCGTGGCAGTCGGTGTCGCTGGGTTGCTCTTCGCGGCTCTTCTCGCTTATTTGGCGACCGGGAACCCGCTTGCACCGGAAGTCTGGGAGCGGCCCGCGGATAAAAGCGGCATCTGGGGCCCCGTCTGGCTCGCCTATTTCGGTTTTCTCGTCTGGCCTACTACGGCGCTCGCCGTGAAGCGCCTCCATGACCGCAACCGTCCCGTCTGGATCTGGTACGTCTACTACACCCTCGCGCTCGCGCTTTCGCTCGTGCCTCTCAAAGCGGGCTTTGGAACGGAGCCGAACAACACATTAGGGCTATTAGCGATCCCGCTCGCGGTCCTGTCTGGCTATATCTTCTTCGAATTAGGCGTGCTGCGAGGCGTCCGTGGCCAGAACGCATACGGCGAAGATCCGTTGCCGGCCGACTATTATGGTGGCGATTACAATTTCTGGAGCTGGATGTTCGCGGTTGAGGGGCGCATCAGCCGTTCGAAGTGGTGGCTCGGCCTCTTTGTCCTGATCAGCATCCTTATCGTGGTTTCGTTTGTGATCGGGCTCATCCTGAACAGCTTTATGGCGGCCTATCCCGAGCTTCAGCAGAACATCAACAATCCGGAATGGTTCAACAGCAAGGAGGCGGAGCCGATAATATCGAGCCTCGGCCTTTGGATGGTGGGCCCGGTGCTCGTCATCAGCCTTGTGATGTGGAGCCTGCTTGCGCTCGGCGTGAAGCGCCTCCACGACAGGGGGCTCAGCAGCTGGCTCATTCTGGTCGTCGTGCTGCCCTTCCTGGGCGCAGTCGCCGCTCCCTCGCTTGCGGCAGAGTTTGGACTTGGCGAGAATGTCATCCGTTTTACGCTCCTGCTCATGACCGCGTCCATTATCTGGAGCGTCCTCCAGTTCGGCATTCTAAAAGGGGAAACCGGTCCGAACGAGCATGGCCCTGATCCGCTCGCGGGTTAGGCCAATTCATGGATCGCTTCGCTTCCATCTGGCTGCATTTGAACGGCCGCATCGGGCGGTCCACGTGGCTTCTCTTTGCGGTGCTGATTGCGCTGCTTGAATATCTGGCGGAGCTTATCCTGCGGCGTACCTTTCATTGGCCACTTTCAACGGCCACTGTCGGCAGCCCTTTTCTGCCTTCCTATCTGGGCGATGAGGTTTCGCTCCTGACGGCACTGATTTTTCTTTGGCCGTCGTTCGCCATCGATGTTAAGCGCTGGCACGATATCGGCTTGAGCGGCTGGATGGTACTCCTGGTCTACGTGCCGGCGGTTGTTCTATACGGTCTCGGGTTTGCAGGCATTGGCGGAACAGTCGGCCATCCCGATCCACCTGTGGCTGCGATTTTGTATCTCTTCGGTCTTGCCGTTCTCATTTATTTTATCATCTTGGCTGCGAGGAAGGGCGCGCAAGGGCCGAATCGGTATGGTCCGTTGCCCGCATGAGCCACGCGCAATCATGACAAATGCACTCGTCCACGCCCAGGATTTGATCCGCTGCCGCAGCATTACGCCCGACGAAGGCGGTGCGCTCACTTATCTGGAACGTGAGCTTAAGGCTGCCGGCTTCACCTGCCATCGCCTTCCGTCCAGCGCGCCGGGAACGCCCGATGTCGACAACCTCTATGCCCGTATTGGCGAGGGTACACCGCACGTGTGTTTCGCGGGCCATACCGACGTTGTCGCTCCCGGCGATGAAAGAGCCTGGTGTTATCCGCCGTTCGCGGCCGAGGTTCATAACGGCATCCTTTACGGGAGAGGCGCGGTCGATATGAAGGGAGCCGTGGCCGCCGCGCTCGCGGCCACGCTCTCACATCTCAAGGATTTCGGCGGCATCCCCAAGGGGTCGATCAGCTTCCTCGTCACGGCGGACGAAGAGGGTCCCGCCATCAACGGCACCCGGAAAGTTGTGGATTGGCTCCTGAAGCGCGGCGAACGCCCGGATTACTGCATCCTGGGAGAATGCACCTCCGAAGCCCAAGTCGGCGACACGATCAAGATCGGGCGCCGAGGGTCGCTGAGCGGAGCGCTGCGGGTGCGGGGCGTCCAGGGCCACGTTGCCTATCCGCATAAGGCACGAAATCCTATGCCGCTCCTGATCGACGCCTTGAACCTCTTGAAGACAAGGCAGCTCGATCAAGGAAGCGAGCATTTCCAGCCTTCGAACTTCGAGATCACAAGCATCGACACCGGGAACATGGCCTACAATGTCATCCCCGCGACCGCCACGGCGCGCTTCAACGTGCGCTTCAACGATCAGCACACCAGCGAGAGTTTGAAGGCCTGGATCGAGAACCAAGTGCAGGCCGCGCTGCTCGATACCGGCGTCGACTATGCGTTCGAATACCAGCCCCCCGCCGAGAGCTTCATGACGGACCCCGGCAGCTTTGTGCAGAAGCTCAGCGTCGCCATCGAAGTGGAAACCCGGCACCGGCCGATCCTTTCGACGGGTGGCGGTACGTCTGATGCGCGATTTATCAAGAATTTGTGTCCGGTCGTGGAGGCCGGGCTCTTGAATGCGACCGCGCACAAGGTGGACGAGTGCGTTCCACTTGCGGACCTGGACACACTAACCCGCATCTATGCGCGCTTTCTGCGCCTCGCCTTTTCATGAATGGGCGTGGCTGGGGGAGCACTTTTGGAAAAAATCTTTTTTGGTTGGTTAACAGCGTCGGAAAGTGAACGCCGCATTCATGTCGTGTTCATGCTTATGTGGGCATTCTCTACCCGTCCGATCCCTGTAGGTAAACCATCACGAACCTTTCCTCGGCCTATCTGAGAGGTATGAAATTCAGGGGTTTCATACCTCTCTTTATTTTTATCAGCATTCCTCATAGCTACGCTTGTCAGTACCGCAGCGGTCACCTAGGTTCAGTGCAAGAGCCGAACCTAACGCAGCAGAGGAGAAAGCCGTGGCATTTCAGTTGCCTGAACTTCCATACGCCTATGACGCCTTGCAGCCCTATATGTCTGCAGAGACGCTGCAATATCATCACGACAAGCACCACCTGGCCTATGTCGAGGCCGCCAACAAGCTGCTTCCCGGGTCGGGGCTCGAAGACAAGAACATTATCGACATCGTGAAGCTGAGCTACGGCAGAAACCAGGCGCTGTTCAACAACGCTGGGCAGCACTTCAATCACCTGCAATTCTGGAAATGGATGAAGAAGGGCGGCGGCGGCACCAAGCTTCCGGGCAAGCTTGAGAAGAAGATCGCAAGCGACCTCGGCGGCTACGGCGCGTTCCGCGAGGCCTTCATCGAGGCGGGTAAGACGCAGTTCGGTTCAGGCTGGGCGTGGCTGACCTTCAAAGACGGAAAGCTTGTAGTGACGAAAACGCCAAATGGGGAGAACCCGCTCGTTCATGGCGGAACTCCGATCCTGGGTGTCGATGTATGGGAACACTCCTATTACATCGACTATCGCAACGCTCGGCCAAAATATCTTGAGGCTTTCGTCGATAACCTCATCAATTGGGAATATGTCGAGGAGCTTTACGAAGAGACCCAAAGCTAGGGGATTGCCCAAGGGCCGGTGCCAACCGGCCCACTGCCCCGGACTGGTTTGAGCCAAGAAGCTTCGTGGCTTCGACCAAATTTTGCATGGCCTCCAGCCGGACGATAACTTCCATCCTCAGAATGGACGTCGCGATGTCCCGGTATAACTTGGCTTCCGGGAGAGGACAGACATTCAAGGACTCAAGCTTGGCCAGCGTGCTGCGCTGCAGCGCTGGCGGAGCCACTCCTTCTTCCTTCATGTCGTGGATCGCGAGAAGGACGGTCCGTCGCCTGCAATAAGCACCGTCGACTACCACGGCGCCATCGAGATAGTCCTGCAGGGAGGCAAAAACCTGGCCGTTTCCTCGCTCGCCGGTCAACATGTTCAGAAAAGTATGAGCGATCTCTTCGAACTTCGAAAGCAGGCTTGACTGAAGGCGGCGCCGCTCGTCAGCCTCAGTCACAACTTCTTTTTCATTCATGGGAGATGTTCCGTTTTTTGGGCGAAGCTTACCAAGTATGCCATCTCAATTAAAAATTGCAAAAGATAACGTTCAAAAAATCTTCTGCAATTGGCCAGCCCAGATGCTGGCTGGCCGCTATCTGAATTTGCGCCTACACTTCCGTTACTTAGCGATAATCAACTTCTTCATACTCCATCCCCAGAAGATCAATAATCGCCTCTACAACCCCTTTTCGGGCTCATATCGGCGAATATGTCGCTACCACCGGCGCCCCGAGCTGCGGCCCCTTCCAATTGTGAGACCGCCGGCTTGAGCGCCAGCACTGATTCTAGGTTGATAGTCGAGGTGACGGAAAATGCGCCTGACATCATCGCTGCCCGCGAGGTTCAGGCTTGCCTTAGTGGATTGCGATTTACCCATCTCAGCCCCGATTTGTGATTAGGCTGATTCTTCCGGGCTGTCCGCTCAGGAAGTGACCAGCCGCGGCGGCAAGCCGCGGAGCAGGCCAGTAAATTTCTCCCACTCGGTTGCCGCCCAGACCTCTGTGGTTGCGTGGCCGAAGGTGCGGATGATGGTAGCGACCTTGGTTGCCGTCTCGATGTCGGGCGCCGTGAAGATATCGACATAGTCCGCCGGCCCAAGCACGACGTAACTTGCTTTCCAAACAACGCTCGGACAGTTCTTTCTGATATGGTCCATCACCTCGTGGCTGAGGTCGGCGAGGGCGCCTGGAGATTTAAGGCCTTCGTGGCTCAGGCGGGTCAGCATGATGAATGTGGCCATGGTCAAGCTCTCCTTCCCTTTAAAAACCTGATGCGAACTAAAATGTAACCACCCCGCCAGCCGTCGTACGAATGATTGTGCCGCTATCAGCCTTTCCTCGGAAGCCACTCGCCGCCCACCTTTTCATAGGATCGTTTAACGGCCGCCCATGCTATACGATGGGCAGCTTCCTCTCGGCGCGGATCGTTGAAGTGGGCAGCGTAAGCGTGATTGAAAGCTTCCCGGTAGATGTCCTGCGCGTGGGGAGGAAGATGATCCCTCACGGAGGGAGGAAGGTCCGCCTTGGCGCTATACGGCATCGTTCTCGCGCTCCTCGCTTGCAATCCTGCCTTGCTTTGATTGCAGCACGAATGAGGCCTTGGCCTCTTTGATATCTGTCATTCTCTGTGAGGAGAGGCTCTTCACCGATGATCTTGCGGCGAAAGACACAAGATCCGGCACGGCGCGGTCCCAACAACGCCGCCGCGTGATTAATGTGTCTTAACTCTTTCGGCTTGACCCCGGCCTTTTTTGACGCGGATCAAGGAGGGTACCCCCCCAGCTTATGTAATATAAATAAATAATGCCGGAGAATAAGATAAAAGAATAAGAGCTCAAGCTCTAAGTTGGCCGTAACCGATGAAAGAGAAAAGCGAATTCTTTGTTTTGGCGAAGAGTTGGGAGGGAAATGTTCCAGATCCGCATCCATGGCCGGAGCGGGCAGGGTAATGTAACTGCTGCAGAAATCCTGTCGGTAGCCGCATTTCTCGAAGGACGCCATGCGCAAGCCTTCCCGAGTTATGGGACGCAGCACATGGGCGCCCCAGTCGTGGCGTTCTGCCGGATCGCGGACAAGGAAATCCGGCTTCGCGAGCCGATCATGGAGCCCGATTGTCTCATAGTGCAGGAGCCGACACTGTTCAGGGCGGTCGATGTCTTCGCCGGTCTGCGGCCGGGCGGATATCTTCTCGTCAACATCAATAAGGCATTCGCTGACCGCTATATCCAGACCGTCGCGGATAGCCTGCCGAAGGGGCACTCCGTTGCCGTCCCGGCGACGGACCTCGCTCGAAAGCATGTCGGCGCGCGGCCGAACGCAGCCCTGATAGGCGCGTTCGCGGCCGTGACGAGGCTCGTTCGTTTGGATAGCGTCAAGCGTGCGATCGGGGAGGCTTTCACTGGCGATGTTGGGGCGGCCAATATCGCGGCTGCCAGCGAAGCCTACGAGCTTGTCATGACCCAAGAACACGCCGCCAGCGCAGCCTGAGGAGCAAGCGATGCTGAAGCAAATCCAAGGGTCGCGCGCCATGGCCGAAGCGATTGCCTTGTGCCGGCCGGAGGTGATTTGCGCTTACCCGATCACGCCGCAGACCCATATTGTTGAGGGCCTTGGCGAGATGGTGAAGGATGGCAGGCTCGAAAATTGCGAGTTCATCAATGTCGAAAGCGATTTCTCAGCGCTCTCCGTCGCGATCGGGGCCTCTGCCGCGGGTGCTCGAGCTTACACAGCAACGGCGTCGCAAGGCCTCCTGTCGATGGCGGAGGCTGTTTACAACGCCTCCGGTCTTGGTTTGCCCATCGTCATGACGCTCGTCAACCGGGCCATTGGCGCGCCCGCTAATATTTGGAACGATCATTCCGACGCGATGTCCATGCGCGATGCAGGCTGGGTTCAGCTCTACGCCGAGACGAACCAAGAGGCCGCCGATCTGCACATTCAGGCGTTCAAGCTTGCCGAAGAGCTTTCCATACCGGTCATGGTCTGCGTCGACGGCTTCGTCCTCACTCATGCGGTGGAGCGCGTGGATATCCCGCATGAGGCAGCGGTCGATGCCTATCTTCCGCCCTACGATCCCGTGCAGGTGCTCGATCCGGCGCAGCCCGTTACCATGGGCGCGTCGGTCGGTCCGGACGCCTTCACGGAAGTTCGCTTCCTTTCGCATTACAAGCAGACGAAGGCCTTACGGTTCATTACGCAGTTCGCCTCCGAATTTGCGAAAGTGTTCGGGCGCGAATCCGGGGGCCTCTTGCGCGGCTATCGCATCGAGGACGCCCAGATGGTCGTGATTGCGATGGGCTCTGTCTGCGGCACCATCAAGGACACGATCGACGAGATGCGCGGCGAGGACATTCCGATAGGCCTTGTAACGCTCGTCTCCTACCGGCCATTTCCGATCGACGCTTTGCAGAAGATCCTCGAAGGCGCTCGGGAGGTCGTGGTGATCGACAAGAGCGTGTCCGTCGGCATGGGCGGCCCGCTCGCAAACAATGTCGGCGTGGCGCTCAGAAATCTGCCGCGCCGGCCGCGCCTGCACGCGGTGGTGGCCGGCCTCGGCGGACGTCCCATCACCCGCCAGTCTTTGCACCGCCTTTTCCGGCAAGCGGCGACCGAGCCCTGGGAGGGAACGAATTTCCTCGATCTCAATGAGCGCATCGTAGGACGGGAAATTCATCGCGCCGGCAAAAAGCGCCGCGCCGGGCCGACCGCTGAAGCCATTCTTCGCTATCTTGCGGAGACCGCTCCGGACCGGGCCGCCGAATGAGAGGCAAGCGATGACCGACAGCTCCCAAAAGCTCGCGCCGGCCGAAGGCGAGGAAAAGCTCAAATTCTACCAGAAAGGGACCTTCACTGTCGGCAACAGGCTGGTGGCGGAAGAGGAGCAATCGGTGCAGGCCTCGCTCGATCGTTCCAACACGATCACATGCGGCCATCGCGCCTGCCAGGGATGCGGCGAAGCGCTCGGCGCGCGTTATGCTCTCGATGCCGCCATGCGCGCGACGGGCAAGGACCTTATCGCCGTGACCGCGACCGGCTGCCTCGAAGTTTTTACGTCACGCTATCCGCAAACATCCTGGCAGCTGGCGTGGGTCCATTCCCTGTTCGGTAACGCTGCCGCCGTTGCAACCGGGATCGCCGCTGCAATGCGCGCAAAAAAGCGTCATACGCGGGTCATAGCTCAGGGCGGCGATGGCGGCACATCCGATATCGGCTTTCACTGCCTGTCCGGAATGTTCGAGCGTAACGACGACGTGCTCTATGTCTGCTACGACAACGAAGGCTATATGACCACCGGCGGGCAGCGCTCGTCGGCGACCCCGCCAACCGCGAGCACCGGGACGACGCCGGCAGTTGGGACGGATCCGGGTAACGTCTTCGGCACAGGCAAGTCCATGCCGAAAATCGCGGTCGCTCATGGCATTCCCTACGTGGCGACGGCGTCGGTCGCCGATTTGCACGATCTCGAGCGCAAGGTGACGAAGGCGATGTCCATTCATGGGGCGCGCTACATCCAGATCCACGTGCCGTGCCCGTTTGGCTGGGGATCGGCTTCGCACGACACGATCCGGCTGGCGCGCCTTGCCATCGAATGCGGCTTTTATCCCATCTTCGAGGCCGAGCACGGCAAGGTCACGAATGTCCGCAAAATACGCCGCGAGGTTCCCGTGCAGTACTATCTGTCGCTTCAGCGCCGCTTCGCGCACCTTTTCCCTGACGGTAAGCCAGACCCGACCGTCGCCCGTTTGCAGGCGATCTGCGACGCCAATATTGCGGAGTATGGCTTGCTGGATTCCGCGAACGGGGATGCATGAGGATTTGAGACCATGGAACCGTTCGCCATAAAACTCGATCCCGGCTCCTCGCTGACCAACCGCACCGGCTCATGGCGCACGCTGCGGCCGGAGTTCGTGCGCCGTCTGCCGCCTTGCAATAACGCATGCCCGGCTGGCGAGGATATTCAGGGCTGGCTCGTCCCCGCCGAGCGCGGCGATTATGAGGCGGCATGGCGCAAGCTGACGGAGGCCAATCCGCTGCCGGCGATCATGGGCCGCGTGTGCTATTATCCTTGCGAAAGCGCCTGCAATCGCGCCGGGGTCAATTCCGCGGTCGGCATCAATTCGGTCGAGCGGTTCCTCGGCGATCTGGCCATATCCAAGGGCTGGCGTTTCGCTGCGCCTTTGGTTGCTTCGGGCAAGAAAGTGCTGATCGTCGGCGCGGGGCCAACAGGATTAGCTGCGGCCTACGATCTCGCGCGGCTCGGCCATGCGGTGACGGTCAAGGAAGCAGGGCCTCTGCCGGGTGGCATGATGCGGTTCGGCATTCCGAAATTCCGGCTGCCCCGCGAAGTGCTCGATGCCGAGGTTCAGCGCATCGTGGATCTCGGCGTGCGCATCGAGTACAACGCCAAGGTCCAAAATATTCAGGACGCCATGACGGCAGGGGGCTTCGATGCGGTTTTCCTTGCGGTCGGCGCGCATATCGCCAGGCGGGCCTTCATCCCGGCTGGCGCCACAGCGAGGATCCTCGACGCGGTCCAGGTGCTTCGCTCGATGGAGGGCGAGGATAAGCCGCTGCTCGGGCGGCGCGTCGTCGTGTACGGCGGCAGTAACACGGCCATTGACGTTGCCCGCACCGCGAAAAGGCTCGGCGCGGACGAAGCCGTCATCGTCTATCGCCGCACACGCGACCACATGCCCGCACACGATCTGGAAATCGAGGAAGCGCTCGAAGAAGGCATCATGATGAAGTGGCTCTCGACGATCAGGAACGTCGAGACCGGCTCGATTACCGTCGAGAAGATGGTTCTCGATGAGAAGGGCTTTCCGCAGCCGACCGGAGAATTCGAGACGCTCGAAGCCGATTCGGTCGTGCTGGCACTGGGCCAGGATGTGGACCTTTCCCTTTTGGACGGCGTGCCTGGGCTGGAGTTGAAAGACGGCGTCGTGCAGGTTGACTGCAACATGATGTCGGCCGCTTCGGGCATTTTCGCAACCGCCGAGATCTTGGCTTCCGAACGCACCGTTCCCGCCGCGGTCGGACAAGGCAAAAGGGCCGCGCAAAACATCGACGCATGGCTTCGCGGCGAGGTCTACAGTCCGCCGCCGCCGCATGAGATGGCAACGGCGGATAAGCTCAACACCTGGTATTATGGCGAAGCTCCGAAGACGGTGCGGCCGGTGCTTGAGATGGCGCGGCGGACCTCGACCTTCGAGGAGGTTGTGCAGGGTCTCGACGAGAGCAATGCCCTCTACGAAGCGCGACGCTGCATGTCCTGCGGCAACTGTTTCGAATGCGACAACTGCTATGGCATGTGCCCTGATAACGCGGTGACCAAGCTTGGGCCGGGCAGGGGTTTTGAGTTCCGATACGACTACTGCAAGGGCTGCGGGATTTGCGCGCAGGAATGCCCCTGTGGGGCGATCGCGATGGTGCCTGAGGCGATTTAGGGCATCTGCGTTTAGTCGGTCGCGGGCGGCATGGTCCATTCTGTAGGCATCCTGCAAAGGCCGGCATCGTTTGTCCCTGACGCTTTCGTCCGTATTCTTTCTTCTGACAGATCTTCGGCGAAATCGCCTTGATGGCAGGTTAACGAAAGCTTAAGCCCGCTTAAGCCCTTGATAAATATGGAGAATTACGGCAGAAAGGGACGCCTCGCCGCTGCCTGCGCCGCGCTGTTCCGGCCTCTTCACAAGTGTTAATTCGCGAATCCCGAAACATATTTAACGGACTTTTGCTCGTCCCAGTAAATGGAAATAATTCCCGCATTAGATTCTATTTAATGGGTCATTTGTTAACAATAAAAACTATAGCAATTTCAATGGCTTATGGTAAACTCCCTTTGTCCGGCCGTAGGCGCTGCTTTCCTCCGTTTCGCGCCGAATAAAGAAGTTTTTTACCAACACACGGCGGGAAGTAATTCCGGCGCGCTTCTGTTAACCACATAAATATGAAGGCTCGCCGCAGTGAACGAAATGTTTACGAAAACCCGCGTGGCGAGCGTCGTCCACGATGGCGATGGCCGGTTTGGCAAAGGCTCCCTAACGCATCCCGGCTCGCGGGCGTCGCCATGATGGCCACCCGAAATGCACCGCGGCACAGTCTCAGCCCGTTAAGCAAATTGCGTCGCAACCTGTTACGATTTTGCGCACGCCGCGCTAAGCAAACTTCGCTGATCTGGCCAACGGATGCGGCTGGCTCCGCACTTCGTCGTCCCGAGATACAAGCCGGGATCGCAAAAAAACCGGCGATTTAATTTGTTACGATCCCGGATAAGGCTTCGCCTTTCCGGGATGACGGCGGCGGCGATCCGGTGGCGCGTCAGGCGAAGTCTGCTCAGCCATCGGCACGGGGCGCGCCTTCTTCAAAAAGCGCGCCTGCACCGTTTTCATAAAGACCAGCCAATCACCAGTCCCGGCCAGGATATTCGGGAGTCTCGGTGGCTTCCCCAATCCTCCAATGCTATCTGTTCAATGGAGGTTGTGGCGGCGTCTATCGGACGCAAGTTCTGATGGATAAACCTGTGGTCTGCTGCCATTCTGAGGTTGCACGCGGAGAACATTCGCATAACCTGATATTGCCCTGAAAGGGGCAGGGCGGACGCGACCTCAATTTCGAGGAAGGGAACCTGGCGTAGTTACCGCGCGTCCGCCGCTTCTGAGCCTGACTTCGCCATGAGTGTGCCTTCCTCAGTCGCGATAAGCAGGCTGATTACCGTGAAACGAAAACGGGTTTGGCTCGGCCTTTCGCCTTAGGGCGAAGGGTGTCGTCCGTGCTCGCTTGATCGCTTGGCGCCCGTCTGCGGGCCGGCTTCAGAAACCTGCTGAGGAGCGAACCCGCGCTTTTGTGGGCTTCGCCAGTGAATTCACGCAAGAGGGGCGAGAGGCTCCGGTTGAAGGAGGCCGCTTTCTGCATGGCCTTTATTCCAAGAGGCGCGGCTTCCGCGATCTCCCGGCTGTATGAGATGGTTATGTCGGGGGCTCTCCCCGAGGCACGCGCGGAGTTGGCTTCCTTGAGCGCGCCATGAGGCGCGACATGATTGACGACGTGCAGGGTGTGCCGTTCCGAGGTGTCGGGGCCGATGATTTCGCTCCATCGCGCGAGGTCCCTGGCGCCAGACAGACTCGCATTGCTGACGAGAAGGCAGGTGCTCGGGATTCTGAGAGCCCAGGTCATCCTCATGGCGACGCTGGCAGGAACCTCAACGATCGTGAAGCGATAGAATGGCAGGAGTTTGCTCAGTAGCCAGAGGAAGGATTCCTCCGAGATGGGTGTTTCGCTATCCAGTGGCTCAAGCGAGGCGAACAGGCTGAGACGGTCTGTTATGTGCTTCAGGCCGCGCTCAAGAAGGAGCTTGTCGACGCGTTCCGGATGACCGAGCGCATCGCAAAGCGCATGATTTGGGACCGCATCGAGCTGAAGCGCGGCATCGCCGGTCTGCAGTCCAAGATCCACAAGAACGGTGTGGCGTCGCTTGTCTTCAGCGAGCGACCAGGCGAGGCTCGTCGCAATGGTGGTCGCGCCGACGCCTCCGCGAACACCCAGCACGTAAATCAGCTCTCCCGTCTTGCGATCACCCGAGAATCCATCTGGAAATAAGATGGCTTTGCACGCTGTCGCCAGCAGATCCCTCTGGAGGGGAACGAGGAAATAGTCGGAAATTCCGGCGTTCTTCATTTCGCGATAAAAGCCGATGTCGTTTCGGTCGCCAATGGCGATGACTGCAACGCTTGGGTCGCACACATCCGCAATGGCGCGCAGCTCGAGAAGTGGGTCTTCGATCCCGCTGACGTCCAGGATCAAAAGCTGCGGCGAACTTTCTTTCGCCAGACAAGCGGCAGCGGCTGCCATATTGCCTGCTGTGTACTGAGCATCCTTGACATCGAGCGCGGTCAGGCATTGGCGGATGACGACTTCCAACTCCTTGTCGCGGACGAACACCCTGACGCTTGCCGCCGAGGGTTGCTCGGCATCGCCCGCGCTCTGAAACGTTTGTGCCTTGCTCATCTCAGCCTTCCCTTGTGTGAGATCTCTTAATGCATTTTTCTTGATGCAATCTTAAGCTGTGGCAAAAGTACTCGGTCCTCGAATTTTGCGCATTGTCGCAACCGAAGATTGTGATTTGATCCTTACCTTGAGCCAAATCTCCTCCCCGGCCCTGGAGCAGCCCGCGTCCATTAGGATGCGGCCTAGCCGCGAGCAACATAGATGGGAACGTTCCAACCGCCGGAGTTGTGGAGCTCAGGTTTCTCACGGCCTGCCGCGATCATGGCGGGGCTGACCGCGTGCGTCGTGCTGGCCCGCCTTCCTTTCCTGTTCAATGCCGGGGTGGACGAGGCCTTCTATCTCGTGGTCGGTCGCCAATGGCTGGAAGGGATGCCACCCTACGCCAATGCGTTCGACGTGAAGCCCCCGCTCCTGTTCGCGCTGATGGCTGGCGCGGAAGCGGTATTCGGCCCAGGGACTTCTGGCGGCCAAGGCGCTTGCCATGGCCTCGGTATCGGCTACGGCGTGTGCTCTGTATCTGTTCGGGCGCAGCTTCATTGGCGAACGCGCGGGCGTGATCGCGGCGCTCTTCTATATTGCATCAAGCTTGGCGCTGGGTGGCACCTTCTCGCCCGCCGAACTCATGATGGCGCCCTTTACG
The DNA here is from genome assembly GCA_963829495.1 of uncultured Alphaproteobacteria bacterium. Classification (GTDB taxonomy): domain Bacteria; phylum Pseudomonadota; class Alphaproteobacteria; order Rhizobiales; family Rhodomicrobiaceae; genus Rhodomicrobium. The sequence continues at coordinate 94,179 of CAWHIT010000004.1, read as the reverse complement.
GCCTTCGGCATGGTGCTCGGTTTCTCAGCGGCTTGCGCGCCCGGTCGCGCCGCCTTGTCGCGCTTGCTTGCTGCCGGACTTTGCCTTGGCGCTGCAGCCTGTGTGAAGCAGACAGCCGTGTTCGAGGCCTTGGCGTTGGCGGTGTTCCTGCTTCCAGGCCCGCTGAGGGATGGCCTCAAGGCGGTCGCCTCTTTCACCGCCGGGTTTCTCATCGTTCCCGCTGGCTTTGCCTTATTCTTTCTTGCCGAGGGTCACTTCCGCGCGCTGGTTGCCGATGTGGTGGTCGCGGCGGCGGGGCGCATGAACGTGCCGCCGGTAGTTTGGGGCGAAGCGTTCGCCGGGCTTCTCATCGCGCTTATGCTCGTGCTGCCCGTTATCATCCTGGCGGCGGCGGCATGCGTCTTTCGCGGCGCAAAGACGACGCCCGCGCTTTGGTTCCTGGCGACCTGGGGGGCTGGCGCGCTTGCGGGCGTGCTCGCAACACGGGCCGGGCTTGTCATCTACTTTCTGCCGCTCCTTCAACCGCTGTGCCTGATGGCGGCTGCGTTTATCCAACGCTGCGCCGATCGCCTTCCAGGCCGCAGACGCTTTTCGCTCGGTACTGCGGCGGTTGCTGCCGTGGCGGCCTATTCGGTCGCCTTCACGGCGCCTTTGCTTTTCGCAGGACGCGATAATCTCGCATCGGCCAGCGAGGCGGCGGCGGCGATGCGGAACGCGGGCCTCGTAAGCGGCGACCGCATCCTGGTCGCGGACCGCGATCTGATCGTTTACCTGGCATCGGGAGCAAATCCGCCGGCACGCATTTTCCACCCGCTTCACCTGATGTGCGACTTTCCTTCATCCACCGCGCTGGCGGATTCGCTAAGAATCGTCCCGCCTTCATCGTTGTGGCAAATCCCCTCTACGCCCGCGCCTGCGAAATCTCGGATCGCCGCCTCCTGCTGGATCAGACCTTGAGCCGCGACTACTGCCAGTTGGGACGTTTCGGCAATACGCTGACCGGGGGAGGGCCAGGCTCCCTGATCGTCTTCGCTCTCAAGGAACGGGCTGGCGGGCAATGCTTGTGAAAGCCGGTTTCGGTCAGGCCGCCAGACCCTTCAGGCCAGCGGCAATCGTTGCTTCGGCCTCCTTCCGGCCGCTTGCAATTATGGCAGCCTTGGCCGGATGCGCGGTACTGGTACGGCTGCCGTTCCTCTCCGATGCGGGTACGGACGAGGCATTCTATCTCGTGGTCGCGCGCCAATGGCTGGCAGGGCAACCGCCTTATGCCTATTCGTTCGATGTGAAGCCGCCACTTCTGTTTGGGCTGATGGCCGCAGCGGAAACGCTGTTCGGGCCAAGCCTGCTAGCGGCCAAGGCCCTCACCATGGCTGCCGTCTCAGCCACGGCCTGTGCCCTCTACCTGCTCGGGCGGCGATTTGCCGGTGAACTTTCGGGTGTGGCAGCGGCGCTGTTCTATATCGCGGCGAGCCTGACGCTCAGCGGCACATTTTCGCCGGCGGAGCTTCTCATGGCGCCCTTCACGGCCTTCGGCGTTCTGGCGGGATTGGGGGCAGCGTTTGCGCCGGGCCGGGCGCGAATTAGCGCTTGCACTCGGGGCTGGCTTCCTCTTCGGCGCGGCGGCATGTGTGAAGCACACAGCAATCTTCGAAGCCTTGCCGCTGGCGGTCTTTCTGTTTCTTCGCCGCCCGCCGGGCGATGGCCTCAAAGTGCTGGCTGCGTTTGGCGCCGGTTTTTTCATAGTTCCGATTGGCTTCGCGTTGCTTTTCCTAGCCGAGGGGCATTTCGGCGCGTTCTTTCGCGATGTGGTGGTTTCGGCTTTCGGCCGGATAAACAAGGACTATGTCTCTTGGGGCGAGGCGGTCACGCGGGTCGCGATAGAACTCCTGCTTTTGCTTCCGCTCCTCATCCTCGGAACGGCGGCATGGCTTTTTCGCGCCGCGCTTCGTACGAGGTCGTCACTTCCTGCGCTCGGGTTCATAGGGGCATGGGCGGCGGGCGCTTTTGCCGGAGTGCTGGCGGGCAGAGCGATGTGCGACTTCTACATGCTGACGGTTCTTCAGCCCTTCTGCCTGCTGGCGGGTGTGTTCATCGAGCATGGGGTCGCGCACTCACGAGCAAAACGCGCACTCTGGCTCGCGCGGGTGGTTGCATTCGCCAGCGTCATGGTCTTCTTTGCCGTCGTCATATGCTATTTGTCTCACACCATCGACGATGGTACAGCCGCCGATGAGGCTGCGACGGCAATGCGAAGCGCCGGCCTTCGCAGCAATGATCGCATCCTGGTCGCAGACCGCGATCTGACCGTCTATCTGACGTCGGGGGCCAATCCCCCGGGGCCGATCTTCCACCCGCTTCAGTTGCTTTGCGACTTCGCCTTCGAAGGTGCTGCCAACGCTTTTGCGGATTCACTCAAGAGCCACCCTGCCTTCATAGTCGTGACGGACCCTGCCTATCCTCTCAATTGCGAAAGGCCGGGGCTAAGGGCACTGCTGTATGCAACTCTCGCCGACGATTACCGCCTCGTCGGCCATTTCGGTTTGCGAACGGTCCCGCGCCCTCACTCCTTCGCGGTTTACGCGCTGAAGCCTTATCCATCCCTGCGACAGACATCCGAAAGTAATTAAGGGAACCTTGGGATTGCAGGCGGAAGCCAATGCTTCAGCTTGGTAATAGCTCAACCTATCCGTGTTATGCATAAGACTGTCACAACCCTGTTTGCATGGAGAGTTTTATGCAGCGTTTTTCCGATCTTTGCAGGTCCGCTTACGCTTGGTTCAAAGTTGAGTCCGAACAGGGCACAGCGGCAGTCGAGTACGGGCTGCTCGCCGCTTTGATTGCCGTGGCGATCGTCACCGCCGTCGGCGTGGTGGGAACAAACTTGCAAGGTGTCTTCAATGCGGTATCGGCCAAGGTTCACAGCTAGGAGCTTCTCGCCGCTCCGGGCAGACCCGCGATCGCGTCAGGGAGAGGCATACTTTTGTCTCTCCACTGCGCGGCATCGATCGCGTCGAGGACAGCATGACCTTTATTATCATACCGAAAATCCTCTGGGCAATCAGCCTGGCCGCGCTGCTCGTGAGCGCGGCCACGGACCTCAAACAACGCATCATACCGAACGAACTGGTCGTTGTGATTGCCCTGTCGGGGTTTCTGCTAGGCTTGGCGATGCGTCCCGGCCAGGTCTGCGTCAGCCTTGTTGTGGCAGCGCTGGTCTTTCTGACGCTCGGCGTTCTCTGCCGCTTCCAGGCAGTCGGCGGAGGAGATGTGAAGCTGATGGCAGCGGTGACGCTTCTTGTTCCGCCGAGTGGCATCGCAGAGCTCTTGGTCGGTATTGCTTTGGCTGGAGGTCTTCTGAGCTGCTTTTACCTAGGCGCGAGTTACATGGTCCGGGACGCTTCCAACGGTTCATGCGATGCAACCCCGGGGTGCGCCGCAAACACTGCCGTCAAATGGTCCACGGCTGAAGGCATCCGGATCGCCTCACGAAAGCAGGTGCCGTACGGCGTCGCCATTTTTGGCGGCGTGATCTGGTATGTGGCTAGAGAGAGTTTCTCATGTTCCTCCGCAATGTCCTGCTTGTTCTAGGCATAGTGTGCATCCTCGGCGGTCTGGGCCTTGGTTATGTGTGGCTGACAAACCAGGAAGCGCCACCCGAAACGGCACGCCAGGAAACGGTCGAACCTCAGCCTAGCACGGTCGGCGTGCTCAGCGCGGCTCGCGACATTGTGACAGGGAGCCTGCTGCAACAGGGCGACATCACTTGGAAAGAGATTGCCCCGGCCGAACTTAAGCCGGGAAATCTGGTGCGCGGCCAGATCCCCGAAGCTGAATTTATAGGCGCATTGGCCAAGCGCGACTTTGGGAGCGGCGAGGCGCTTACTTCAGACGACCTCTTGAAGTTTGGCGATCGCCGGTTCCTGGCGGCGGCATTGAAACCGGGCAGCCGGGCAATATCCATATCGGTGGATGCGACACAGAGCTCATCCGGTCTCATCCTGCCGGGCAATTACGTCGACGTGATCTTGACGCAAACTTTCGGCGATCAGGGCGGGGATGGCAGGCGCAGGGTCGTTGCCGAGACCATTTTGCAAAATATCCGTGTTATTGCTGTGGACCAGGCTCTCAATCAGTCAAAGGCGACCTTGGGACCTCAGGCGCTGTCGGAGGCGCGAATTCCCAAGACGGTGACGCTTGAATTGACGAAGCGCCAGGCGGAAATGGTGTTCGTCGCGTTGCAACTCGGGCGGCTTCAGCTTTCCGTCCGGCCTGTCGATGAGAGGGCCGAGCATGTCGAACGCTCCCCGACCTGGGCCGGAGATGTCTCACCGGCCCTGAAGCAGCTAACCCCTCCACCTTCGCAGCAGCCCTCCTCGAGCACTCTCGAAGGATCTGTTCGCCGTCCGCCCGCCTCTTGACCTGTGGAGCGCGCGCAGCACCTCCGATGTGAGATAGAAGAAGGAGGAAGAAGTGCTATTGCTTCACCACCGACGTTGTGAGGCGCGGCCTGTAATACGACGCTGAGGTAAAAGTCAGGCCGCCAGTTAGGAACTGTCCAATTGTGGGCGTAAAGTTGTACGACGTCTGTCCGATGATCACGCTTTGCCCTGGGCTGAGAAGCCCAGCCGGAAGCCCCTTATAAGCGGCTCCGCTTGCGGTACAATTCGCGGAACTCGATAAACTGCTCCAAGAGCAACTCCACTGGACGGTGATATTGCTTTTTGTGTCCTCCGCAACGCTCGTGATCGTCAGCGCGAGCCCGGTCGAGGAAAGAGGCAGCATCAACTGAGCTCCGATGCTGGCAATATCGTTGAGATTGGCTGTGGTGACCGTCGCCGACTGCGCGACCAGATCCGCGGTGGCGCTCGCCACTTTCTGAACGCGCCGCTTTGCCGTGAAGGCCTGGCTGAATTCGATCATGCCAATAAAAATCACGGCCAGGACCGGCAGGATGATCGCTGCCTCGATAAGGACCGATCCCCCTTTCGCGCTTCGGAACCGTCGCCACAACGCTATCGGGAGCCGCTTATTGCGGAAACGATATGGTCTCGCGATCCTGGGCCGTGGCCCGATTTTGCGGTTATGGCTCATTGCGAAATGCGATCGTGCTTTGAAGAAGGTAGTTGCCATCCGCGAGATTGGCGAGGGTTGCGCTTGTGAGAGGGGAAGTCAGCGGCCATTCGTAGTAGGCGGTTAAAAGCACAATTGCGCCTGGACCTCCCGGGGAATAGGTGAAGTCGTTCCGAAGCCCCCCGTTTTGATTGAGGGCGCTGGCAACCGTGATCCCGGCGAAAGTCGCGTACGTCTGCACGCTGAGTTGCACTTTTGAAGTGCAGCTGGAGAGGATCACGACGTTCTGGCAAAGCTGCGATTGCAATTGAGCGGCGGTATATCCTGCTGACTGCGCCTGGTTGGTTCGCACGAGCCGGGCCGCGGCGGCGGTGGCATTTTCGAGTTCGTAACCGGCCCAGGTAACGAGGCCGACTTCGATGATCCCGATGATCAACATGAAAAACGGGATGGCGATGACAGCGAATTCGAGAAGAGCGAAGCCTCTCCGCTGGCGAAAGAAATTAAGCAAACTCCGCGAACGGCAGCCTTTGGGCGGAGTGCAGGCGCCATCGCCAATTCGACGGATCGGATTCACGTCCACCATTCCCAAAACAGGAAATCTCTCGGCTCGCGGCCAAAGGGCAACAACTCAAGGAGTTGCATTTCTGTGTATACACGCTATACGTGTGCACTCTACTCAAAGCTCTTGCAGGCCGCAACCATGTTTCGAGGCATCGTCAAAAAAGCGTCGGGTTTCGGCGAAGACAGGGACGGCATCATCGCGGTCTTGTTTGCGATCTTGATCCTGCCGTTGCTGACGGTGATGGCGATCGCGGTCGACCTGGGTGAGTTCCTGGTCATGAAGCAGCAGTTGCAGAATGCCGTCGACGCCGCCGCTTTGGATATAGGCCAGCAACCAACCCTCACGGACGCGGCTGCGAGCAGCCAAGCTTTGGCCTTCATCTCGGCCAATTACCCGAACTTGTCCGTGATCGCAACGCTCCAGCCGCCCACGGTCACGCGCACGACGACTTCAGTTGTCGTTACCGCAAACGCGTCGATGAAAACGAATTTCCTGCAAGTCATCGGCTATAGCACGCTCGGCGTCACGGTCAGTTCACAGGTCTCTGTGAACCAAAACAAACTCGAGGTTGTTCTCGTTCTCGATAACACCGGCTCCATGAATCAGTACTACGGCGGCAGTACGGGGATTGCCGGGCTGCAGACCGCCGCGACAACGCTGGTCAACACCCTTTTTGCAAGCGACCCCACGGGCCAATATGTGAAGATCGCCGTTGTGCCCTTCACCGCAGCGGTGAACGTGGGAACCCAGTACAAGGCTGCCTCTTGGATCGATACGACCGGCGGCGCTTCCCTGACGCGGGAAAACCTCGCCGTTCCCGCTGGCCAGGGACTTATCACCTTTGCCGGCCAACTTAAAAATGCGTCCTGGGGCGGGTGTGTCCGCCAACGTAAAGAGCCCTACGACCTCCAGGACGTGGCCCCCGCGGCAGCAACTCCGGAGACGCTTTTCACCCCCTATTTTGCGCCTAGCGAGCCGTCCGGGCTGTGCAATCATTACTTGTCCGATGGTTCGACTGGGGGCCTGACCCAGGCCCAAATTCAGTCCAGCGTGGCGAAGTATAATGGCGGCTCTGTGCAAGGTACTGCTGGCTACGGCAGCACCTGTCAGGGCACGACTGGCCTGGGGCCGAATTTCAGCTGTCCGGCGCAGCAAATCATCCCGCTTACGAGCGATCAGACCGCAATTTTAAATGAGATCAACGCCATGCGAGCCGGAGGTGCGACTGTCATTCCGGCTGGCCTGACCTGGGGATGGCATCTTATTTCTCCCATTGTTTCTTCCGTGCTTTTTCCGAACAACGCGGCCGCGCCCTATTCCGATGCCACGACCATCAAGGCCATCATTCTCTTGACGGACGGCGAAGCTGACGTGCAGTTGACCTCCAATTATGCGCCTCCGACCACCACTACCAACGGCTTCGACCAATCGATCTTCAACGCCTACGGTTTTGGCACCGGGTCTCATCTCAACATCCTCTCGCTCCCATCTTCCCTGTACGGAGTTCAAGATCAGCCCGACTACAATCTCGACCAGAAACAGATCCAGCTCTGCAACAATATAAAGGCGGTGACGGACGCCTATGGAAATCCAGGACGCATCCGGATTTACGCCATCGGGTTCGGCAGCGTTATCGACAGCAGCAGCCTGGAGCTTTTGGCGCAATGCGCGAGCAGCCCGTCGAACTACTTTTACAATCCGACGTCCGAGAGCCTGAACACGACGTTCCAGAATATTGCGATCGGACTCACTCAACTTCGCATCTCGCGCTAAGTAGCCGTTCTGCACTCCTCTTTAAATAATCGCAACGGCAGCGCAACCCAAGATTGTAATTCTTCGAGAATCGACGCAGCGTGCGAACTGGGCCGCTGTGACGCTCCCGCAAGAGGGCAGGCGGAGCCAGGCGAGGCTTTTGCACTGCCATCTGATTGACTGTGCAGTTTGGGTCTCGGCACGGCGTGGTCGCCATAGCAGGTAGGGGACTAAGGGCACGGGTTATGCTGCGGACGCCGATTAGAAAATTTCATGCTCGCACAAAAGGCAGACCGCTAGCGCGGCTTCTGGGCCAGGTGGTGCTTATTGTTTTCGCTGCGATTTGGGTTCAGGCGGGAGACGCGCATTCGCAGATCATCTCCACCGGGGACGCCCCCGTCCGCCGGGTTCAGGTGACGCGTTTCAAATCCCGCACCTTCACTTTGCGTACGCCCTTTTCCTCGGCAGTCGTCGGTGCTCCCGAGATTGCCGATGTGCTGCCGATCTCCGATCGCGTGCTTTACCTTCAGGGGAAGAAGGCAGGCACAACCAACGTCTCGGTCTTCGGCCTCGATAAGAGGCTGATCGGGGTTTTCGATGTCGTCGTCGTCCCCGACACGCAAGCGATTGCGGAAAGAATCCGGGCAGATACCGGAAGCGGCGCCATCCGCGTATCGAGCAGCCACGAACAAATTGTGCTCAGCGGAGAAGCCGGCAACGCGGTCGACGCCGAGCATGCCCTGGAAATCGCGAAAAGCGTCTCTACCGACACACCCGTCATCAACCTGATGAGGGTCGCGCCCAGCCAGCAGGTGCTGCTCAAGGTGCGCTTTCTCGAGGCGAGCCGCAGCGCGGAGCGGGATCTCGGCGTGAATCTCTACTCCGGGAACAAGGCCGGCACGAGCGGCATCAACACCGGCGGTAGCCTGATCAATCCATCGGTAGCGCCGGGGCTGCCCGTGCTGTCGACGATTGCTGCCCTGTCCGGTGCGTCCGGCGGTTCGCCGACCGTGACAGCAATCGGCAAGATCGCCAATGTCGACGTTCTGATTTCCGCTCTGGAAGAGAAGGGGCTCGTGCGCGAGCTCGCCGAACCCGACCTGGTGGCTTTATCGGGGGATACAGCAAGCTTTCTGGCTGGCGGCGAGGTTCCGATACCCGTCGTCCAGCCTTCTTCGGGAGCGACGCCTACGATTACGGTCGACTACAAGCCGTTTGGCGTTCAGCTCACCTTCCAGCCGACCGTTCTCGCGAACGGCATCATCAATCTTCGGCTCAGCCCGTCGGTCAGCGAACTCGACTATGCGAACGCGATCGAGAACCAGGGCTTCCTGATCCCGGCGCTGAAGAAGAGAGAAGCCCGCACAACCATCGAGCTGCGCGATGGCCAAACCTTTGCCATTGCGGGGCTGTTGCAAAGCGAAGGCTTGCGGAACATCTCGCAAGTTCCCTGGATTGGCTCAGTTCCGGTTCTTGGCTCGCTTTTCCGCAGCTCGGCTTACCAGCAGAAGGAAACGGATCTCGTTGTCATCGTCACGCCGCACCTCGTGGCGCCCATCGTGCCTGGGCAGCGGGTTGCGAGCCCTCTGGACCACCACCTGCCGAGCAACGACGTGGACTTCTTCATCCTGGGTCAGACCGAAGTTCCGAAGCAATACACCGAGTACGTGACATCGGGCGGCGGCGTGGTCGGGCCCTACGGTCACATTATCCCGCTGAGCAATCGCGAGTGAGAAAGGTTGTGCCCATGAGGAAATTAAGTGGCTTCAGCGCTCTGGTATTTACAGCGGCAGCCTCGGCTGCGCTTGCGGGCGATCAGAGTTTCGAAGACTTCTTCGGCTCCTATTTTCATAGAACGGACACCATCGCAGTCAGCGCAGGCGACGCTAAGAATGTGAACGCGGTCTCAGAAATGGTGGACCCATGGCCCCCCGGTGTCAGGAATCGTCGCGTGCCAGCCAACGGCGCACGCATGACGGGAGCCGTTCAACGCTACGAAGATGTCCGTAAGCTGAAAGAGGCGGCGCCGACTTTGCCTCCAGAGGCCATCAACCCGACTGGATTCTCAAGCAGTCAGGCGAAGTGACGGAGGCGCATGGGGCCATGGACGGAACTCAAGCCTCTTTCCAGGTCCACGGGGTTTCTTTTGCCCGGGCGCACGCTTTAGCCGCTGTTTCGACGGTGGTGGTCCTAATGCTTTCGGGATGTGCCGGCATCGGCATGAGCGATGATCCGAGTGCCCCCACGACGCTCACCGTCCAACAGCCAGCCAGCGAGAAATATTTCCCTTCCGATGAGCCATACCACCTGGGAGCGGAGTATTTCAATCGCGGGGACTATGGGTTGGCTGAACGCTACTTTCGCGAAGCCGTCGAAAAGGCGCCGGAGGATGGTGCGTCATGGGTGGCGCTCGCCTCCAGCTATGACAGGCTGAGGCGTTTCGATTTCGCGGATCGCGCCTATCAGCGCGCCATCGAACTGTGTGGGGAAACGGTCCAGATCCTGAACAATCAGGGATATTCGCAGATGTTGCGAGGAAACTTGAAATCCGCGCGCGAGAAGTTTCTCAAGGCTGCCGCACGCGATCCGAGCAACCCGACGATCCTGAACAATATAATGCTGCTGGACGGCAGCTATCCCTATATCGCGCCAGCTCCCGATCAGGCCCAAGGTCGGTAGGCTTCTGCTCAGTGCGGCATGCCGGATTTAAAAGTATCCATGATCTTGAGGACAGCCGGGCCGCCGACTATAAGAAATATCGTGGGCATAATCAGCAGCATGACCGGAAAGGTCAACATAACCGGCAAGCGATTGGCTCGTTCCTCCAGCCGCAGCAGCCGATCGTTGCGCATCTCGACTGCGGCCACGCGGAGCGATTGCGCCAGCGGAGTGCCGAAGCGCATGCTTTGAGACAGCGTACCGACAACCGATCGCAGACTTGGGAGGTTGACGCGTTCCGCCAGATTGATCAGCGCCTGATCCCGATTCGGAAATATGCTGATCTCCGCCCAGGTCAGCGCGAGTTCGGTGGCGAGAGCCGGTTGTGTATCGCGTAGCTCGCGGGAAACCCGCTGGAGCCCGCTTTCCAGCGACACGCCGGCGTCGGCACAGATGGCCAGCAACTCGATGGCATCCGCGAGGCCCAGCGCGACAGCCTTGCGATGTCTTTCTACGGCGATCCTGACAACTATGATTGGAAGAAACCATCCGACCGCGGCGGCGCACGTTGCGATCAGCAAAGGCAGCGGCCATGTCGTTCGAAAGGCGGCGAAATAGCCGATGCCGGCAAAAACGATGACCGCGCTCAGCCTGAAAAGCGTGAAATATAAGATCGCAGGGTCTGGAGCCACGTTATAGGCAGCGAAGAAACGGGCGATCTGCCGCTGCTCAGGCGCGGAAAGACTTTGCGCCCCATCCTTGAACTGATGTTCCGCGCGCTCCGGAGCAGGCTCAGGATTTTCTTCCGCGTCGGCGGCCCGCGCTCGCACCATATCGACACGCCGTGCGATCCTTTGGGCGCGCAGGCCGGTGCTTGAAAGGATAAGCACGGCTCCGCCAACGAGAATGGCGGCAACCCCCAAAATGGGCGCGATGCGGCCGAAGCCAGACACATGGGAAACAAGCTGCTGATGCATCACCCGGCGTCCCCCAGATCAACTCTCTTCGATGCTTTGCATCATCCGCCTCATGACAAAGGCGGAGAGGAGAAGCCCGGCTGCCGCCGCGGCAAGGATCGCGTGGCCACGGGGATCATTGAACAGGGGCGTCAGGTAGCCGGGCGACATCACAAGTAGGGCGGCTACCGTGATAAAGGGCAGGGAGCCCAGCACATAGGCCGAAAAGCGCACTTCTGCGGTCGCAGCGCGAGCCTTCGACTGCATCGCGCGCCGGTTCCGCATCATCAGCGCGAGCGCTTCAAGCGTGGGTAGCAGATTGCCGCCGGCAGATTGCTGGAGCAGCACCGCCACGGCAAAAAATTGGAAATCCGGAAGGCGAATGCGCTGACTGCTCAACCGGAGCGCATCTTCGATGGACATTCCGATCCGAAGTTGGCCCGCAAGGGTTTCAAAGACAGCGTTGACGGGGGCGGGCGCTTCCTGGGAGACCATCTGAAAGGCTGCTGTGACCGGGAGGCCGGCACGCAGCATGCGGGCGACGGCATCGACCGCCTCTGGAAAAAGAGCGGCAAAGGTCGAACTCCAGGCGGCTGCGCTCGCGCAGGACAACAAAGCGCAGCGCGAGGTAGGCACCAAGACAAGCGGCTCCCGCGGAGAAGAAATTAGGAGCGCCTAAAAGGCGGTGGCAGACAATCCAGGTCAAGGCGGCGGAGGCGATTGCGGCGAACGCCAGCTTCCCTGAACTGGTCTTCAACACCCAGGGATGATCGTGGTCCAGAAGAAGGAGCCGCTCAAGTTGACTGCCGCCGGTCTTCGGTTTTTCCGCAGCTCCCGAAGCCGCTTCAGGTTCTCTTCGTTGCGACGCGAGAGGAAGCAGGCTCAGACGTTGTTCAAGCTCAACCCGCGTTCTTCGCGTCATCGTCAACGCGAAACTCAATGTCAAGGCCGCGCCCGTCAGCAAAAACAAAAGCAGGACAGGGAGCAGCATGCTCAACCCTCCCGCCTCTTGTTGACGCCCATGGCATTGAGCAACTGTCCATCCAGGCTGAAATATTTGATGCGTTGAAGAAAACGCGGGGCGACGGGTGTGGAGATGAACTCGCCGTCCAGGCCGCCGCCGGGCTTTTCCCCCCTGTATTGGAAATTGAAAAGCGGACCGATCACGATGGTTTCGCCCTCCATTCCAACCACCTCCACGACTTCGGTCACGCGCCGCGCACCATCGCGCATGCGCTCCGTGTGAATGACTACATCGACGGCGCTGGAGATCTGTCCCCGTATGGACCGGACGGGAATATTGGGATTGCCCATAAGAACCATGTTCTCAAGACGCGCCAAAGCATCGCGCGCCGAGTTGGAATGCACCGTCGACATCGAGCCATCATGGCCCGTGTTCATGGCCTGCATCATGTCGAAAGCCTCGCCTCCGCGGACCTCGCCGACGATGATACGGTCCGGCCGCATGCGCAGCGCGTTGCGAACCAGCCCGCCCTGATCGATCCTGCCGCGCCCCTCGAGATTTGCCGGTCGCGTTTCAAGCTGAATGACGTGCTTCTGCTGAAGCTGCAGTTCAGCCGCGTCTTCTATGGTGATGATGCGCTCGCCGGGATCGATCATACCGGACAGAGCATTCAGAAGGGTCGTCTTGCCCGAGCCCGTGCCGCCGGAGATGATGATGTTCAGGCGGCAGCGCGCGAAAATCTCCAAGGCGGTTGCAAGATCCTCGGACATCGATCCCGCAGCCGCCAGATGCCTGAGGCTGAGAATTTTTTGCGAGAACTTCCGGATCGATATCGACGGGCCTTTCAGGCTCAACGGCGGAATGATGACGTTAACACGGCTACCATCCGCCAGCCGGGCGTCGAGCATTGGATTCGAATTCGTCGACACTTCGCCCGACATAGGATGCGATGCGCTGCGCTACGTGCAACACATGCGCGTCGTGACGGAACTTAAGGCCGGTCAACTCCAGCTTGCCACGCCTTTCCACATAAATCATGTGCGGCCCATTCACGAGGATGTCGGCAACAGCCGGATCCTGAAGCAATGGTTCGATCGGCCCGAGCCCGATCATCTCATCGACGATGTCGCGGCTCAAGGCGTCCTGCTCCGTCCGATTTAGGAGGAGCTTCCGCTCATTGGCGATCTCGGCCACAAGGCTGTTCACGAACGCCGTCAGTTCAGGCTTGTTCAAGCGGACCGCGGCGACCGGCTCGATCCGAAGCAGGACCTGATCGCGAATGATATCCGCAGCCGCGAGCGCCGATCCTCCAATCTGCGCCGTACTCGAAATGCTTGGAGCGCGAGCTGCCGCCGGGGCGGCAGCCGGTTCCGCCATACTCGTCTTTTTGCCAAAAGCAGCCACTGGAGAAATCCACTCAATTTGCAACTCGTCCAATTTAGACAGGTGTCGGTTAAATTATGGGCAATGCTGCAATCTAAGATTGAGGGAATGTGAGCCGGTATCAGCAGACCGGTCTCGATGCGCACCGGCAACGAGCAATGAGTTTCCTTTTTTTCCTTATAATTTTTTTACCCGGATGGATCGCGTGTGGCCGCGAGGTTGACTTAAAAGAGCTATTTTCGCCATTCATGAAGCGGCGTGCACCTGGAGCTTCATTGTTTCAACGGCGCGAGTTGCACCAGGCGTGTCAATGAGACGGCAGGTATGAGGGTGTTTGACAGCGAGCGGTTTCGCTACGTCGCCTACGCAATTCTGGCGGCAGCGGCGGCGCTCGCCTATTTTTTGCTGGGTTCGGGGACGGAGCAACTGCCCATCGAGGTAGCCCGAAAAACCATGCAAAATGAGGAACTGCCGGTCCTGCAGCTTCTTGACAGCGAGGTGGAACGGGAGGCTCGCCGCGACCTGTTCGCATTCGGAGGCGGCGGCACAGTCACAGCGGTAACGCTGCCTCCGGCGAGCTTCACGCCTGATCAGCCCGAACTCTCAGCCCGAGAAGCCCAGCCTTCTCGCCAACATACAAGCCCTGGGCATTGTTCGCAGGAACGATGCCGTGACAATTCTGGTGCGGGTGGGAACGCAACTATTGACTGTAGGGCTTGGGGAGCCTTTCGGTGAGGGAGACGCGCTGCATGTCGAATCCATTGAAGGAAGAGACGTGGTGATCGTGGAAAGAAGTTCTGGCAACTCTCGCAAATTTCGATTGAGCGAGGAGTAGCCGGTTCCCAGTGCCCCTCAGACGTGAACGACACCATCAGAGATGGTAGTGAGGCTGAGAGGCAACTTAAGGTTAATAAAATATTAATGCATTGAAGTTGCTGGCTTATTTTTGATTCCTCGCAAGTGGACTATCCGAACCCCGTCAACTAGTATCCTTAACATCTAATTCCGCGGGCGAGCATATGTCCGCGGTCTTCATCAGTTTGCGTCGGCTTAGAGCGAAGTGCGTAAAATCGGAAATCGGTTGCGACGCAATCACGAGGCAAACCTGTCATCCCGGAACGACGCCTGCGTCGTATCAGGACCGCAAAAGGCGCTTCGATTTGTAACGGCACCGGATAGCGCCGAGCGCATTCCGGGGCGACGGTCATCGGGAGCCCGCGTCCGATTGAACGAACGATGCCCTCGTGCTTGCGAGTGAAGAAGCTTGCGTCCGCGAAGCCGGATATTGTGTCCTGTAGCGTGTTTGTAGCGCGTCTCCGCCTCGCCAACCGTAGGTCTTGGGAGTTAAGCCCAGCGCCGTGGGACAGTTCATGTATTTCAGGATAGCAATCGTTCTCGCGCTGAGCGCATTGATATCTGCGTGCTCGTCAGGCGGCGGCGTGGGAGATGTCGCGTCCCTCGCTGGACCCGATACAGCTGCTAAACCTTCTTCCAGCGATATCAACAATGGTGATGAGCATCTCCGCATTCAGCGCGTGATGGAACTTCGCCAGCGCTATCGCGGTTCGAGCGATGCTTCCGGCCTTGACGAATTGCGCCATGCGGAAACTGACGCAGCAACCCATTTTCTCGCCGCCGGTTCGGCGCTGGCGCGGGAGGGGCGCCTTCAGGAGGCCATCGAGAACTACGAAATGGGCCTTCTCGCTCAACCATCCAACGCGGAACTGCAGCAGGCGAGGCAAACGGCGCTTGGCCGCAAAGAGGTGGCACGGCTTTCTTCCGAAGGGCAGCGGGCGAAGGAGGTCGGCAATTTCGACCTCGCCGAAACGCTGTTCCAGAGAGCGGCGGGCTTCGACACCCAAAACGAGGGCCTGAAAAGGGAGCTGACCGATCTTGACAGGGTGAGAAAGGGCGAGGAACAGCGCTATGTGCTGGCGGCTTTTCGGTCGCAAAATCCAGTGGCGATGAATTTCCGCGATGCGAAGCTGAAAGACGCGCTCCAGGTCGTGTGCGATCCCTACAATCTCAATTTCGTCTTCGACAAGAACGCCGACAATCTCGATGTGAGCGTCAGCGCCAAGAACATCAATTTCGAGCAGTCCTTCAACATGGTCCTGCAGGCGGCCAATGCGGGCTACAAGGTTTTGGGTCCGAATTCGATTTTCATCTACGAGGATACGCCGGAAAAGAGAAAGCAGTACGCGGACCTCTATTTCAAGACGTTCCACCTTTCGACCTTGAAGGCCGAGCGCATGGCCGAGATTTTGAAAGGCTCCATGGAGATCAAGACGCTCGTTGCCAATAACGACCTCAGCATCATCCAGGTGCGTGACACGCGCGATACGCTCGACGTGGTGGAAAAGCTGATTGCGGCCAACGACAGGAAGCCCGCCGAGATCATGCTCAACGTCGAGATCATCGAAATCGACCGCAACAAGTCCGATCAGCTTGGCGTCGACTGGGGGGGCGGGCCGGGCAACCAGATCAGTATTTCGTCCGCGGTGACCTCCACGGCTGCGTCTACGGCTACAACGACGCCCGCGGGGCTGACACTCAATGGGCTTCTCAACGGTTCGTCGCTCTTGAGCCAGAGCACGGTCACACTGCCGACAGTGACCTTGAGTTACCTCAAGAGTGTTGTCGATGGGCGCACGCTATCGAATCCGCGCATTCGAACCGTCGACGGCCAGGCCGCGAAAATTCATGTGGGCGACCGGGTGCCACTGCAATCGGCCTCCATCCAGGACGCGACCGGTCAAAGCCGCACGATGTACGAATATCACGACATCGGCATCGCGCTCGACGTCATCCCGAAATATCACCTCGACGATTCGATCTTTGTCGATCTCAATGTCGAGGTCAGCTCGCTCGGCCAAAATCTGGGCACGGCGGCGGCGCCAGCTTATGCCATTGGTACACGCAACGTTCATACCACTATGATCTTGCGGGAGGCAGAAACCGCGGTGTTGGGCGGGCTCATCTCCGAGACCGAGCAGCATAGCCTCAACGGCCTTCCCGGCATCGATCCCAACGGCATTCTCGGACATCTGTTCTCGAATCACGGCGATACCGCTCAGCGGACGGAGCTGATTTTGACCATCACGCCGTATCTGGTGCGGTCGCAATCGCTGCCCAGGCGCAGCAACACCGACTTCTACAGCGGGACGGAAAAGGATTATTCGACGCGCACGAACTACGATTTTCTGAACCGGACGCCGCCCGCCAAACAGCCGCCACGATACCAGCTTACGCCCGATAACAAGAAATCGGTGGACGAGGCCGCAAACAAAAGCGCTCCCCAGGGCGGATGGCAGACAACAGGCTTTGGCCAGTGACGCTGCGGCCTAAACCTGAGGCAAACTTGTCATCCCGGAACGACGCCTGCGTGGTATCCGGGATCGCAAAAGGCGCTTCGATTCGTAACGGCCCCGGATATGCGCCGAGAGCATTCCGGGGCGACGGTCATCGGGAGCCCGCGTCCGATTTCACGCACTTCGCTCTAGTGCCTCCGATCTAACCTCGACTGAGCGGCAGGGTTGGCAAAATGCGCGGATCAAGCGGGAATTCCCTGATGGAGATGGTGGTTGTCCTCGCCATCCTCTCGCTGCTGGCCACGATGGCGGCGCCCTACGCGACGAAAAGCTTCAGGCGCGACAAGGAGATCCAGCTTCGGGAAACGCTGCGGACTGTCAGAAAAGCGATCGATCAGTTCCACGCGGACATGCAGAGTGTGGCGGCCGACAAGAAGGGCGGCTCCAAGAGCAGTGCAAACGGATATCCGGTTTCCCTGCAAATTCTCGTCGATGGTGTCGAGAAGGGCGGAGAGAATGGAGACCATAAACGTAAGCGGTATTTACGCTCCTTGCCGGTCAATCCCTTTGCAACGGCCGGCGCGCCCCTGGAGACCCAATGGACGTTTGTGAGCTTCCAAAGCGAAAAGCCCGTCATTGCCTCCTCGTCTTATGGGACGACGCTGGCCGAGGCTCAGCAGACCACAAAAGATATCTATGATCTTCATCCCAAGACTTCCGGGATTGCTCTCGACGGGACGCGATATGCGGATTGGTAGATCCGGCTCGGCGGCTTCGTTTTCCGGGAAGCGGGGAAGCCCGGGCTTCACGCTCATCGAAATGGTGATCGTGCTGGCCATCATTGGCATCCTGGCCTCGGTCGTGGCGCCTATGGTGATCACGTCCCTGACGAGGGCTCGAGAGGCGGCTCTTCAGCAAGACCTCAAGACCATGCGCAAGCTCATCGACGATTACTACGGCGACAAGGGCGTCTACCCAGCCACGCTGCCAGTGCTGGTGAGCCAGGGCTACTTGCGGGCCATCCCCCGCGATCCGGTGAACGGCAACGGGGTGGATTGGAAAACCGTTGTTGCGAAGGAAGGCGGCATTTCGGATGTGCACTCGCTTTCGAAGGAGCGCGGGACGAATGGCATCCCCTATGCAGAGTGGTGATGGAGTTTGGCTTAAGGTAACTGCATGCTGATCGAGATTGCCGGCGGAATAGCATTCCTGGGATGCGCTGTGACAATCGCCGCAGACGATTACAAATTCAGGATCGTCCCCGATCGCATCCTCATGATCATGTTCCTCGCGGGCGCGATCTACGGATTACTCGCAAGGGACGCGCTCGGAGACTTGGAGGATACGATCTCCTCTCTCGCCTATCGAAGCGCGATCCCAGGCTTGTCCACCTTGCTCGTTGCGATGTTTTATAAGGCCGTCCGCGGAAGGGACGGGCTTGGTTTGGGCGACATCAAGCTCATCGCGGCGGCAGGTATTTGGCTGCCGGTCCTGGCGAGCTTCTATGCCATTGCCGCCGCATCGATCTTCGCGCTTGTTTGTATTATCGCGATCGGACTATGGCGTGGAAAGACGGCAGCGCTCTTCGATCCTCTTCCCTTCGCGGTTTTTCTCGCGCCAGCTTTCTGGCTCCTGTGGCTTCTGAAAGAAATGCGACTGTTCCCAGCTTGAGTTCGGGGCAATTGCATCCCCTGTCCCGATCGGCGCCCCTTCGAACCAGTGTTCAGACGCCCCGCGCACGACATCGCCATCCGCGAACTGAACGTCGATTTCTCGCGTCCCGGACCGGCTGTGACGGACGCCGATCACTTTTCCAATATCGGATGGCTTATAGCCGAGGCGCGTTGGGCTGAACTTTCCCCATCTTACCCAACAACCTATTTCAGCAGTCATATTCCCCCCCCAGGTTGAACCTTAGATGTCTGCTTACTCGTTGTAGGAAGAACGGCCGAAGGGCTGTTTTCTTCCAAGGTGTAAGCGGGCGGGTCTTGAAGTGAATAGAGCTCCATCCATATACCATCCATCTGGATGGTGAGAGATTATGGCAAGCAACGTACAAGAGCTGCGCCCCAAGACGGGCGACACCGAAAAAATCACGATCAATCTCGGCTTCGTCGATCTGGGCCATATCGATCTGCTCGTGCAGGAGGGCTTCTATTCCAACCGCACCGACTTTATTCGAACAGCGATCCGTAATCAGATCGAGCGTCACGCGGACGTGGTCCGCAAGGCCGTCACGCGCAAAAGCGTCGACCTCGGCCTGCGGCACTTCAGCCGGGCTGACCTCGAGGCGGTCCGCGATGCCGGGCAAATGCTCGACATTCGCGTGCTTGGCCTCGCCAGCATCGCGGACGATGTCACCCCCGAACTGGCCCGTGCGACGATAGCCTCGCTTGCCGTACTGGGGGCCCTTCACGCAAGCTCAGCGGTCAAGGCAGCGCTTGCCGATCGCACGCAATAGGGTTTGCAGAGATGAAACGCCTGCGTTCTTCACGCTCGCAACAGAAGGCACCCGATATGCCCATTCGAATGCCCCCCGAAATGGTCGAGGCGACCCGCCTCACCCAGCTTGGCAAACTGACGGAGGCGACGGCGCTCATTCAGCGGATGCTCCGGGACGGAAGCTCCACAAATTCCGGAGCCAGTTCCAGCGCCATCGACGTTGAATACTCCGTGACGGGGTCCGAGCCACAAGGCGAAATGCCACGGCGACGGTCGGAAACCCCACACCCTTTCAGGCCGCACGCAAGCCTGCGCGAGACGGTCGAACGCGTCGGGGCATTGAGCAAGTTGTTCCGGGAGGCTTCCCGTCCGGCGCCGGAGCTCCCGGAAGGGGCCTCGTTCACGACAGCAACCTATACCAACCCAGCCGGTACAAGGGAGTACAGGCTTTACATTCCCGCCAATCGCAACGATGAGCGGCCCGCACTGATCGTGATGCTGCATGGATGTGCGCAAACCCCCGACGATTTTGCGGCCGGCACGAAAATGAACGCGCTTGCCGAGGAGCATGGCTTTCTCGTTGCCTATCCCAGGCAGAATTTGCGGGCCAATATCAGGCAGTGCTGGAACTGGTTCAGGCCAGAGGACCAGCGCCGGGGGGCGGGAGAGCCTTCGATCATCGCGGGGATCACCGAGGATATCGTCCGCCAGCATGGCGTGGACCCGAAGCGGGTCTACATCGCCGGACTTTCGGCTGGCGGGGCGGCGGCGGCAATCATGGGCGATGCCTACCCCGATCTTTACGCCGGTGTTGGCGTGCATTCCGGCCTCCCCGCGGCGGCTGCGCGAGATCTTCGCGTCAGCGTTCGACGCCATGCGGTTGGGCGCCAAGGTCCAGCAGCCGTCGGCGAAGCTTGTTCCGACGATCATTTTTCACGGCGAAAGGGATATGATTGTGCATCCTTCCAACGGAGAGGCTGTAGCGGCCAAGGCGCTGGGAGGAGTACACGGCTTGAACCAAAAAACGGAACAAGGCCGGGTGGCCGGGGGCCGGGCCTATGTCCGCGTTAGCTACGCCGCAGAAAGCGGGCGTACCATGTGCGAACTCTGGCGCATCCCCGAGGGTGGCCACGCCTGGTCGGGCGGATGCCGGTCGGGTTCTCATACCGATCCTCTCGGTCCCGATGCGTCAAGGGAAATGGTTCGATTCTTCTTCCAGCATTAAGAGTGCTGAGCGGCGGGGCTCGGGCGGATGGCACTCCGGCCTCGCTTAGAGGTGATTGCCTTCATCTCCTCGGAGCAGATTTGCGCCGCATCTTTGAGCGAAGTTGCGATCAGGTCCGCTCCGACCTTCTTGCGCAACTCTTCCAGCTTTCCGGAATCCTGATCCGGTTGCCAGAAACAGGCGAGAAAGCGCGCATTGGGAAGCACTCGCCGCCAGCGCCTGATGAGATATCGCACGGGCATCGCCCCCGATTGCGAGCCCTCGAATGATGAGATGCAAATAATCCGTGCCTCGGCCCGCAAGCCAGCTGAGTTGGCCGCCTGCCTTGTCTGGTCATGGGGGACAACCGAGGGCGTTACCCCGCGCTTTTTCAAGACGTCCGCCAACAGCACGCTGGCTGCCTGATCGACGACGCCTTGGGCCTGAACCAGAACCACGGGACTTTCCTCCTTCCCGGCATTATCGGCGGGACTGTTTTCCGACGCGCCATTCTTTTTACTGGCAGGCTGATTGGCTTGTTTGGATTGCGGATCTTCGTCCGTGTAGGCGTCGAGGTCTTCGACAACCTCCTCAATCACGCCGAGAAGTTCTGCCTGCCGGCCTTCCGGCAACCTTCCTCGCGCCGCATCGGCTTCCGCAAGGGCCAGCGCTCTCATCGGGATCGAAATCGTAATAGTCGGCAAGCCGCTGTTTTTCGAGTTGGGTCTCGGCCTGGTACGCGGCTTCTATCGCGTCCCCGGCCAGGACGCGTTGATAAAATCCCTCGTGTGGGGCGAGCGCCGGTTCATCACCCAAGACGACGCCTAAGAAGCTCAACGCTTCGACGTGCCTGCCAAGCACGGCTATGCACACCGTGATCGGCACGGCGAGAAGCAACCCTGGTATCCCCCAGATCAATGTCCAGAACAACTGCGCCAATACGATTGCCACCGGCGAAAGGCCGGTCTGCTGACCTTGGAGAACGGGCTCGATCGCTTGCCCCGTCGCAACCTCCGACCGCCAAGAAAACGAGGGCCGTTTCGACAACCTTCGACCAGCCGGGATCAATAGCCGAGGCCAACACCAGAGGGAATACGGCGGCGATGGGCGTTCCGACATAAGGCACAAATCTGAGGATTGCGGCCAGCATACCCCAGAGGACGAAATTTGGAACGCCGATGATCCAAAGAGCGGCTCCGATGAACAAACCGAAAGAGCCATTGATGGCTGCCTGGATCAGGAAATAGCGGCTGAGACGCCTTCCTGCGTCGTTCATCGCCGCCGTTGTGGCCTGCAGGTCGCGCGTGCCTCCAAGGCGCAGCATGCGGTCGCGCAAATCCTCCCGGTAAAACAGGATGAATATCAAGAACAGGACGAGAAGCCCGCCCATGCTGATCGGCTCGATAATAGGGCTGAGCAATTCCTGAAGATACTGAAGCGTGGCGGACTGCGTTTTTTGTACCTCCACTTGTATCGGAGCGGGCTGCTGATTTCCTTGGGCTTTGCCGGGCTGGCCTTGGGGAGAAGAAGAATTGGAGCCTTTACTGCCCAACTCCGAGCCAAGGCTGTCCAATGTCGAGGACGCCTGTTCGAGCGTGCCCGAAGAGACCAGAGCTTTATTCAGAGATGCGATTTTCGCGCGGATGTTCTGCTGGTATTTCGGAATTTCACCAGCCAGATGGGAAACCTGCATCTCCATGATGAAGCCCAGCACGCCCAGGATGGCGAGGGCGATCACTACGACCGCGATGACCGACGACACTCTTCCAAGAAAAAGCCCGCGCAAGCGCCGGATTGGAGGCGACAGCACGAAGGAGAGCAGAATTGCTATGGCTAGTGGCTCAAGGACGACCCTGCCGAGATACAGAACGGCAAGGACGAAGCTTACGATGATAAGGCCGCACGCCACACGGATAATGCTTCCTTCCTGGGCCGGCTGCTGGCGCGACGTTAACTCTGGCATGGTGCTTTTACCCCTGCGCAGTTTTGTAAAGAACAGGCTGCAGGTTTTTCAGGCTTGAGCCAAAGTTCCGAAGGTGCGCTTCTCCGGAAAACGCGACAAGCCTCAGCGTTCCCGTGCCGCTGATTGAAAAGACGGCAGGCTTGTTTTGCAGACCGCGTTCAAGGGCGATTGAGAAGCCGGTCGATGCTCCAGGGTCCGCCGCCTGCAGCTGCCATGTAAAGGAAGACGAAGCAGTAAAGGATCGCGGCGTCGCCGCCGTTGAGGGCAGGGTAGAAATCTTTGGGCGCGTGGACCATCCAGTAAGCGAAAGCCATGTTGCCCGATAGAACGAAGGCGACAATGCGCGTGAACAGCCCGACGAGAAGCAAGGCGCCGCCCACAAGCTCAATGATGCCCTGCCACCATAGAAGCGAGAAGAGCTCCGGATAGCCGTTCGCTGGCGCCGCCGGAAATCCGAAAAGCTTTTGTGTTCCGTGCTCCAAAAAGATCAGGGCCGCGACGATCCTCAGAACGCTCAACAGATGCGGCGCGAGCCGGTCGCTTATTGTTTCCATGGCCTGATCCTCCCCGCCACTCGACAATGTTCAATTCGCTTAAAATGGCGGAGATGGCCAAAGGTTTCGCTGAAGGCATAAAGTATTTGCGGCCGCCACCTTGATTGCCATTGCATCACGATGTCAGGCCTCGGGCATCGTGCGTTTAACCGGACGCGGGCGATGGTCCATTTTGTGTGGCATCCTGCAAATGGCGGCATGTGGTTTGTCAACTTGTCCCTGATGCTTGTCTTCACATTCCTTCCTCTGAAAGATCTTCAGCGAAATCGCCTTGACGGCAGGTTAACGCAGCTCAAGCCCTTGATAATACGGAGAAAACTTACAGAACGGGCCGCCATCGCCGCTGCCTGCGCCGTGCAGTTCCGGCCCTTCGCAAGCGTTAATTCGCGATTTCAAAACATATTTAACGGACTTTTGCTCGTCCCAGTAAATGGGAAAATTCCCGCATTAGATTCTATTTAATGGGTAATTTGTTAGCAATAAAAACTATAGCAGTTTCAATTACTTATAGTAGCCGCCCTTTGTCCGGTCTTAGGCGCGGCATTCCTCCATTTCGCGCGGAATAAAGAGATTTTTTACCAACACACGGCGGGAAGTAATTCCGGCGCGTTTCTGTTAACCACATAAGTATGAAGGCTCGCCGCGGTGAATGAAATGTTTACGAAAACGCGCGTGGCGAGCGTCGTCCAGATGGCGATGGCCGGTTTGCTGAAGGCTTCCTAATCTAACGGATCCCGCCTCACGGGCGTCGCCATGATCGCCGCCCGAAGTGCACCGCGGCACAGTCCCAGGGCCTCGATCCCGAGGCCCGTCTCCCTGAGCGGCTTGCGGGCTCCAGGAGGCTGTTGCATAGGAGTGGCAATCGTCTCACGACAATGGTGGCCGCAGCGTCTTTGGGTGGGAGCCGCAGCCATCGAGTTCTGACGCTGCTTCCGAGACGCGCACATTGCGAAAGCCTTTGATGGCGGGTGGTCGGCCTAATCAGCCTATGGCTTGGCCGTATTGCCGCGCCGGATGGTTGGCACTGGAAAAGATCCGCCGCAACTTGTAGTATTTCGCGGGGTTCGTGATGGTGCTCCGCTGAAAGATCGCGCCGAACGCGCGATCTTTCGGTTGTCGTTTGGTGGTGCCGCGCCGTCGACCCCGGTTGCAAGCTCGCCGACACACCCCGACCGCCGCCGAGCCGGGTTGCAATCGCTTTTATTGCTCAAGCGCTGTGCCGCAAATTCATGACATCGCGATTGGGGATGGCGCCGGTCATCACGCCATCATCATCGACGATGGGCAGCCACCAACGCTGTGGCGGCGGCCAAGAGGCAAAGGAACGCGCCACCCGTGAGGTTGGGTAAAAAGCCGCTGGAGCACTTCCGACGCCGGCGGTAATCAGCGAAGCACGGCGAATTATCATGCCGCTTTTGCAAACTCTGCCTTAAGCCGTTGTTCGGCTTCTCGCGGGAGCGATGTTTGGAGGATGCGCGCTCTGTAGGGCCTGACCGCCCTGAGGACCCTGTTATCCGCCGCATTTTTGAGGACGATGAACAAGGCTGAGCTGCCGCGCGGGATGGCATGATCAAGGCTCGAATTGAGGTAGACAAGCTTTGCCATTGCACCCCACAAACGCTGGCATGAGGGGGCAGTTTCAGGGCCGATGTGATCAAAAGCCCGCCTCACCGCGCAACGCCCGGAAGCGGCCCGCTCAACCACGAAGGCATCGTCAAGGGCGGTTTCAATTCGCAATCTTTTCAAGACCTCACTGGCAGCCCAGGAACGGTCGAACCCAAATGCAATCAGATTTCCCATGTCTCATCTCACTTTCATTTTCGGTGTTAAGGTGAGTACTCCTGGGGTTTCCTGATTGAGCGAGTTTGAATGGCAAGCAAATTTCGTTTCAACACCTAGAATATTCACGCCATTTATCTCAAGATCGTTATTTTTGGATTTCTAACTTATCAGGATTAATTCAAGAACTTTGGGGCATTTTGGTGACGGCCCTCTGGCGCAAACTTGGAAGCTCTACAGAACGTCTTTTTAAATGCGTCGGCTTTTGAAACGAGCGGATCACAGTAACAGCTCGGACTCATTTCACCATGGAAAGCGGGCCGCTCGTAACGAGGAGGAGGTTGACGCCCGCAACTTTAGCTTGTTAATTGACTTGACAATTGTGGTAATCCGCGCTGCACGGGTCATTGCGCATAAAAGAAACTAAGGTCACGCACACCACGGGAGGCTCTTATGTTCAGAGCAGTACTGATCTTCATTTCGGCTCTTGGCCTTTCGATGCCTGCCATCGCCCAGGATAAAGAGTTGAAGATTCCTGACAACACGATCGATTGCAAGCAGTTCAAAAAGACCGGTCCCCGTGAGTGGATCGAGGTCGGAACCGCCGTCTTCGATTTGGGAAAAGTCAGGGATATCAACCTTACCGATCAGCCGGTAACCCCTGGGTATTTCAAGTTCGGAGGGATAGACCTCTATCCTGTGCTCGACGGAAAATGCGGAGCAGCCGCCTTTGTGAACCAGGGCAAAAAGGATCAGGCCAAAGGCGACTACGACAGTGCGCTTGCCAATTTCAATCGGGCGATCCAACTCGATCCCAAGTCCGCGGAAGCGTTTGACAATCGGGGCGGCGTTTATGACAGCAAAGGGGACTATGCCCGCGCCATCGCGGATTACGACGAAGCCCTGAGGCTCGATCCGAAATTGGAGAGTGCAGCAAGCCATAGAACCGTTTCTCAAGAAAAACTTTCCAGAGCATCCGCCTCGAATGCACCCGCCGAGCCACAGATAACATTGGAAGAAGCCGGCACCGTTCTGAAAGAGGGATTGGACGCGGATCGAAACGCATCGAAAACCGCTCAAATTCCGGAACAGTCGAGCCAGGAGCAACCTTCGGAACAGACGAGCCGGGCACAAGCTCAGGAACAGATCAGCGAAGAACAGGCTCCTGAAAAGACCGGCCAAGAACAAGCTCCGGAAAAGACGAGCCAGGAACAAGCTGTCCCAACATCGGAAAACAAGAATGTCAGCCTGAAAGTCCAATCGGAAGACGGTTCTTGTCGCGCCAAAAGATTGGTGTATGCGGCTAATGGTGCTGGGAATGCGGAAGGCGGCGCATCGGTCGTTGAGCTTGCCTTTGAAGGGACACCCCAGGAAGATGGCTCAAATTCGGAATTCATAATTCGAGGATACAGAAACGACGCAATTCAATGGGTTTACAGGGGGGCATATATACAAAAAAACAATTCCGGACAGTTTAAGTTTGTAGAAATAAGGAAAAGAAAATCCGTAGTTTTGATGCCTAATTATATCAAGCCCAATCGCGACGGGACCGGTGAGGCCATTCTGTACCTCGGCGGATTACATGCCCTCTTCGCGTCCGAAGACAACGGGCACGCCTTCAAATTTGAAGGAAATCGCCCGACCGGCGTATTGCCTGAGGTCTTCTATTTCGATCGATGCGAATAGCGGAAGGGCTTTGCGGGCAGTTTCTGAAGCTGGATCGAAAAAAGGATCGCGGGACGAAGCGAAAACCCCAGCCGGTGACACTCATCGCGATGTGAAGCGCCTTTTTGCCGGATTTGAGGCTGGCCGCACTCCTGATGATCCGATTTTCTAAAGCAAACTTCGCTCATCTGGCCAACGGATGCGGCTGGCTCCGCACTTCGTCATCCCGGCCAAGCGAAGCGCCGAGCCGGGATCGCAAAAAGGTAGACGTTTCAATTTGTTACGATCCCGGATAAGGCTTCGCCTTTCCGGGAAGACGGCGGCAGCAATCCGTTGGCACGTCCGGCGAATTCTGCTAGGAGATGACGGTCGGCCAAGGCAACAATGGTGGAGATCAGGCATTCTAAATGCGGAATTGTGAGCCTTCGCGATTGCCTTCTGTGCGTCGCGGCGCTGATGCTTGCGGTCATTCCGTTTGTTGGTGCGATTGCCATTGAGGAGAGTGCTGTGACGCTCAAACTTGTCTCCTCCGCCTTTGCCGAGGGCAGCGCCATTCCGAAAAAGTACACCTGTGAAGGAAAGGACATCTCACCGCCCCTGGCGTGGTCGGGAGTGCCGCAAGGCACAAAGAGCCTCGTCCTTATCGTCGATGACCCCGACGCTCCTGATCCCAATGCACCCAGGATGACCTGGGTGCATTGGGTTCTCTATAATCTTACACCGAGTGCGACGGGGCTTCCCGAAGGCGTCGCCATCAAGGCTCTTCCGGCAGGGGCTTCGGTGGGCCTGAATGACTGGAAACGGGCGTCCTATGGTGGACCCTGTCCACCCGTTGGCCGTCATCGCTACTTTCACAAGCTCTACGCCCTTGATGCCGTTCTCGCTGGTCTCAATCAGCCTGACAAGGCTGCGGTCGAAGCCAAAATGCAGCCGCATGTCCTTGCCCAGGCGACGCTGATCGGAACTTATGAGAAGTGACGCTAGCGGCTGCGGTCAGGCCCACCAACCGCCTATGCCGTCGAACGCATGATCGAGGACGCGGATGACCTCCTGATCGCGGTCAGGGAATTTTTCCATGACCCGGTACAAGACATCGCTCATGGCTTTGGTGCTCCTGGTTTCCTCGTAAAGAGCAGCTCCGATTGCCCGCATGCCACTCTTCAAGGCCCCTGGCGCGGGACGTGCAAGAAGGTCTCGGGTGATCGCAGGCATGTTCTGCGTAACTGTCAGGACTTCATCGATTTCCCGACCGTTGAAAGCGGCGCCTGAACCCATTGCGATACGCTGTTTCTCGAAGGAATTCTTATCGAGATACAGCGTCATGAGCTGAGTGAGAGCAAACACGGCCTGTTCTTCAGGGCCGTGAACACGTTCAATTATATCGCTTTTTCCAGCACCTTTCATGCTGAATGTCACTCCTACGTTTGCTAGATACAAAACTGGTTTTGTTGAAGGAGCCGGTGTGTGAAGATGAATTTTGGCAAAAATACGGAAAGACCCTTTCCGAGCTTCAAGAACTCGGAGCGGTGAGGTGCCGAGACAACGTTCCATAAGCTTGAAACAACGTTCCGATATCGTATCGTTAACGGCAAGGATCGATGTGCACATCGCTTATACTTGCGCTAATGCAGCTTTACGGGCTTTGCTCTGGCCATGAGCGGCCTGTTCAATTTCGAGTGAGTTCATCGAGGGTTCGATCCGGGGCGGCCGAGAGTTGCCTCCAGGGCGGGGGCCATCTCAACGAGGGCTGGTATCTACTTTAGAATTTTATGATTGAAGGCTTAGCGTAAGCCGTATCGCTCCTTATCTCGTGGTGACGATGTGCCGGGCCGAGAGCCGCGTCGTCGGGAGAAGTTAGGGAGTGGGCCAAGTTAGGAGTATGGAGCATGCCAAATCTATATGAAATCCTGGGCAGCGCGGACGAGGGTGAAGCAATCAAAGTCCTCGGGCGTGAGTTGGGCCTGACACCCGAACAGACGCAGTCGGCGGTCACGGCGCTGCTTCCCGCCATATCCGCAGGTCTGAAGAAATCGACGGCAACCGTCGATGGGCTGGGCAATCTGTTCGCCCTGTTAGGCCAGCAACAGGATCTCGCACCTTTGTACGACGATGCGAAGCTGGCGCTTTCTCCCGAGGGGATTGCTGCAGGAAATCAGACGCTCTCCTTTATCTTCGGCTCGCCGCAGGCAAGCCGGGAGGTCGTTGAACAGGCGCAGAAATCTTCAGGCGTCAGCGCGAGTATTTTAGAGAAGCTGCTGCCTGCGCTCGCCGGAATTGTCTTTTCTGGACTGCTCCGTACCGAACCTTCGGTACCGCTCGCCGCGCAGGGGTTTGGAGGAACAGGTGGAGGAATGGGCGACATACTGGGCCAGGTCTTAGGACGTGTGTTGACAGGAGGCTCGGGGTCGGCTCCTGCTCCCGCTCCCTCATCCGGAGGCCTAGGCCCGCTCGGCGACATCCTCGGACAAATTCTTGGACGGGGTGGGTCTTCCGCTCCCGCTCCTGCTCCTTCATCAGGAGGATCCGGCGATATCGGTGACATCCTGGGCCAGATTTTCGGTCGCGGGGGGCCGGGATCACCGGGTACACCTGCGCCTGCTCCACAGGCTCCGAGTTCTCCGGCTCCCATTCCGGCCGACACAGGGGGCCAGGGGGGAGGCGGCGATCTGCTCGGCGCAATTTTCCGTGAGGTTTTGAAAGGAATTCAAAACGGCACCATCAAGCCGGTCATCATCGGCGGCGGTGGACCGATCCAGATGCCGATGCCGGGCGGACAGGACGGCGGTGGCGCTCAACAAATCCCGGGTGGCGACATCTTCGGCAAGATTTTGCGCGACGTGCTAGGGGGCGCAATCGGAGGCGGCACTGCCCAGCTTCCGCAAGGTGGCGGAGCGCAGATGCCTCAGGCGCCTCAGGGTGGCCAACCGCCATCGCCTCCGATCAAAGATTTGTCGGATCTGACGAGGCAACTCGGCGTGATGGGCGGCGTCGGCGCTGCCGCTTTCGGCGAGCGTTTCGAGCACGGCCAGGATGTGGATCAGGGACATCTCAACAACATCCAAGGCATCCTCGATCGCTCTCACAGCTCACAGCGAAGCTGAAGCACCACGTATAATCCGGTTTGGCGGCGGTGCGTATTGCGCCGCCGCTTCACTTTTGGCAGCGCGAACCATTCTGCAGCAAATCGCTGCGCTGGTCAGGCGCTATAGTGCGGTTGTTGGGTGTCAGTGGAAGGAGACACGGTCCACCTCGAAACGGAAAGCTAATGCTGCTCGCGTCCGGCTTGAAACATGGCCTGACGGCATTGAACCCGAAATCCCGAACGGAACCCCGACACATCACCTGTAAGGAAGCGGAGGGCATGATCGTGTTTGCAGCACATGGTTCGCCAACCTTCCCGATTCCGGTTCCGGAAAGTTTAGCCTAACCAATCGTTAAATCGAAATTGACCTTTCCGACGCAATTCAGCCATGATCTGCCGGTGCGCTGCTTAGCGCTTTACGGATTTTTCCGGCTAGAGGTATTTCGGCAACAGAAATATCTCGTTGAATTAAAAACAACCTTGGATCACTGATGCCAACAATCGCTCTCGTCGACGACGACCGGAACATTCTGACGTCCCTTCGGATGCTTCTCGAGGCTGAAGGGTATAAGATCCTCGCCTACACGGACGGCGTTTCTGCTTTTGACGGAATCATGAGCGATCCGCCGGATCTCGCGATCCTCGACATCAAGATGCCTCGCATGGACGGGATGGAGCTGCTCCGGCGGCTGCGGCAAAAAAGCGAAATGCCGGTGATTTTCCTGACCTCGAAGGATGAAGAGATCGACGAACTTTTCGGGCTCAAGATGGGCGCCGACGATTTCATCCGCAAACCGTTCTCGCAGAGGCTGGTCGTCGAGCGGGTCCGTGCGATCCTGCGCCGCAGCCAGCCGCGTGACGCATCAGCCGCCGCCGTGGAGGACTTCTCGAAGATCATCGAGCGTGGCAAGCTGAAGCTCGACCCGGAGCGTCACACCTGCATCTGGGACGGCAGGCAGGTTACGCTCACCGTGACAGAGTTTCTCATCTTGCAGGCCCTGGCGGCGCGGCCAGGCGTCGTGAAAAGCCGCGATGCGCTCATGGACGCCGCCTATGACGATCAGGTTTACGTGGATGACCGGACGATCGACAGCCACATCAAGAGGCTGCGCAAGAAATTCAAGGTCGTCGACAACAACTTCGATGTGATCGAGACATTGTACGGGGTTGGATATCGCTTCAAGGAATAAGGCTCAATGTTGCGAGTCTTCCGAGAAGATGAAATATTTCCCTCATGGCAGTGCTTGGACGTGAGCCTTTGTTTGGACTCGAGTTAGCCGATGGCCATTGATATGTCCCGATGGCGGGAAGGAGGCGGGTGCGCAGGCCGGGTCGTGCGATGCGTTTGCGTCTCCTCCGCGCGTTCAGGCAGTTTTTTGACCGTTATCGTTTCAACAGCATCACGCGCCGAATCATCGTCATCAACGTCATCGGCGTCGGCGTTCTGGTCAGCGGCATCTTCTACCTCAATCAGTACCGCTACAAGTTCATGGGAAACCGCGTGGAGACGCTGACCACGCAAGCCCAGATCATCGCGAGTCGCGATCGCTCAGACCAGCAAGACCAATTCGGATGCGGCCGCAGAAAGCGGAAAAGCCGCCGACGAAAACAAGATCGTCGTCCCTTCGGGCCTGTCCAATCCGGAGCTGTCCTTCCGGGTCGATCCGGAGGTGGTCTCGCCCATGCTCCACGACCTCGTCGCGCCGACGAAAACGCGTGCGCGCGTGTTCGACACGGACGGCACTCTGATCTCGGATAGCCGCCGCCAGCTCCATCGCGGCAATGGCGGCCGTGTGGACGGCAGCCTCGCCGACAGCGACGGCAATTTCTTCACAGACCTCTTGGGCGTATCTCAGAGCGGCCTTTTGGACGCCCGACCTTCCTCTCTATAAAGACCTTGGCCCCGAGGGAAAGGCCTATGAGGAGGTTCGGGTCGCCCTCGCCGGCAGCGTCGCGCCGCTCATTCGCGTAACCGAGGCGGGGGAAACGGTCATTTCGATCGCGGTTCCAATTCAGCGTGACAGAGCCACGCTCGGCGCCCTCCTGTTGACGGCGCAGGGCAGCGATATCGATGAAATGATCGCGCAGGACCGGTTCCAGATCGTTGAAGTCGCGGGATTGGTCGCCTTTGTGACGGCGATCCTGTCGTTGCTTCTAGCGGGAACGATTGCCGAGCCTATGCGCCGCCTCGCTGTCGCCGCGGAACGTGTGCGAAAAAATATCAAGAACCGCGAGCAAATCCCCGACTTCAGCGACCGGCCCGACGAGATCGGTCACTTGTCCCGCGCTTTCCGGGATATGACGAATGCGCTCTATTCCCGTCTCGACGCGATCGAAAGCTTCGCCGCCGACGTGTCCCATGAGCTGAAGAATCCGCTCACATCGCTTCGCAATGCGGCCAGCCTCCTGCCCTCGATCAAGAAGGATGAAGATCGCAAAAAGCTTGTCGACATCATCATTCACGACGTTCGGCGTCTGGACCGCCTTATAACCGACATTGCCGACGCGTCGAGGCTCGACGCCGAGCTCGTTCGGGAAACGGCCCAGCCTGTTAATGTCGCGAACCTTCTTCGCACGCTTTGTGAAGTCATGCGGGAAAGCCGCCGGGGGAGCGGCATCAGTTTCGTCCTGAATATGCAAGGCTGCAAAACAACGAAGGACTTCACGCAAAGCCAGGACTACATCGTCAGCGGGCATGACAGCCGCCTCAGCCAGGTGATCGCGAATCTTCTGGAAAATGCCATATCGTTCTCGCCCAAGGGCGGGACCATCTATGTCAGCGCGACGCGATTGCCGAAGGAAAACGAGATAGAAATCATGCATCGAGGATGAAGGGCCGGGCATCCGCGATGAAAACCTCGAAAAGATTTTCGAACGGTTTTACACGGACCGGCCCAGGAGCCTTCGGCCAGAACTCCGGTCTCGGCCTTAACATCTCGCAGCAGATCGTCAAGGCGCATGACGGCAGCATCTGGGCGGAAAACAGGACTTCTCCCAAACCCGTAAGCTTCGCCCAGAGGAAGAACCCGGCGCTCGGCGCGAGAGGTTGTGCCCGTTCCCAAAGTCGAACAGACCTTCGCCTGCGGCGCGCGAGGAGCGGCACTCCTGGGGCGCGCGATTTGTCATCCGCCTTCCGGCATATTCGGAAATTCTGCGACTTCATAGGGGGAGAGACCTATGAGAAAGAAGACCGTTCATGGGACCTGTGTCGCTCTCGGCGACGCGGGCGCGCTTCTCAGAGGGTCTTGCGGATCGGGCAAGTCGGACCTTGCGCTGCGCTTTCTTTATCTTCCTCGGGATCGCCTGGGCGCGGAGCCCGCGCTCATCGCCGACGATCAGGTCATCTTGCGGCGGGACGGCGATCGTATTCTGGCCTCGTGCCCTGAAGCCCTGGACGGAAAGATCGAGGTGAGGGGCTGCGGCATCGCACACCTCAAAGCGGGCGCCCGCGAAGCAGACGCTCAAGCTTGTCGTCGATCTCGACTGGACCGGCGACAGGCCGCGTTTTCCGGAGAAGACGGAGTGGGTGGCCGTGCTGGACGTGCCTGTCCGGCGCATCATCCTCGATCCTTTCGAGCCCTCAGCCCCGATCAAGCTGGCTCTGGCGATCCAAGATTGTTTTGGAGAGTTGGTGGATTAACCCACTCTCATCATGAAGGCGCCTATATAGAGCTTGAACGTTGAGGGGATGCGCCTCAGAATGACGATATTGATATGAAAATCTCACCGCCGGCAGCCTCTGGAAAAACGATGATAGGCCTCGTCATTGTAACTCATGGCAATCTGGCGAGGGAATTTGTCGCCGCGCTCGAACACGTCGTCGGGCCGCAGCAGCAGATCGCGAGCTATCTCGATCGCACCGCACGACGATATGGAGGAGCGCCGCAACGCCATTATCGCCGCGGTCGAAAAAGGTCGGAAGCGGAGACGGCGTCATCATTCTGACAGATATGTTTGGCGGGACGCCTTCAAATCTGGCAATATCGGTCATGGACAGCGGGTTGGTGGAGGTCATCGCGGGCGTTAATCTCCCCATGCTCGTCAAGCTGGCTCGCGTCCGCGAGGAGGTCGGTTTGACTGACGCTTTAAAGCAGGCGCAGGAAGCCGGCCGGAAATACATCCATGTTGCGAGCTTGGTTCTGAGCACGCATTAGCAAGAATGGTCCCCGCGTGTCCATGCCCCTTCGACCGAGCTCAAGACGCCGCAGGCGGCCGAGCGTAATAGCGGCTGACGGTATTTATCAGTGCCTCGCCGAGGTGACCATCGTGAACAAACGCGGGTTGCACGCGCGAGCCTCGGCTGCTTTCGTAAAAACGGCTGAGCAATTTGACGCTGAAGTGTCTGTAACCAAAGACGATCAGACGGTCCCCGGCAACTCCATCATGGGGCTGCTCATGCTTGGCGCCAGCCCCGGCACCACGATTTCGATCGAGACGGAGGGGCCTGAAGCCGAAGAAGCCCTGGAGGCGCTGACCGCCCTCGTGGAAGCTGGCTTCAACGAGGGCGAGTAATCCCGCGTTAGGGTCTTGCTTCCTTGTAGTGATCCTGACACCGAGGCATCAGGTCTTTTTCATGCTTGGCGAGGCATTCCTTCAAGTCGCGTATCCTCTTGGGGGAAATGCCCTTGCAATATTGCGGGATGTCGAAAGCGCAGATTTGCGCAATATGATAGACGGTCCCGGATTGGGCGTTGGCGGCTGACACCAATACGAAGCTGAGCGCAAGCGCAGCGAAAGTCTTCATGGATGCTCCCCATGGGTTCAATTGCATGGCTGCGTAAAGGCGCGCTTGGGCGAAAATTGGACGGCAGCGCCCATTCCGTAAGGCGGGCTCCGTCTATTTCGCCTGGATTTCCTTATCCTGACCGCCCTGATCGGGATGAACCGGATGCGCCTCCGCCTGTGCTTTTCCGAGCGCGGCCTGCACCTCGTTCATGGTGGCGGGCATAACCTCCGCCATGTAGGTTCCCATTTTCGCCATCGCCGACCTGCCTACGTCCGATCCATAAAAGTCTGCAAGCGCTTGCAGTTCGTCGGCGGAAAACGTCTTCACCATCGCCGCCTTAATAGCTGCCGTCACGTGCCCGACGTCGAGATGCTTCGTCATGAGAGCCTTGAACTCATCCCGCCGCTCCTCAGGCAAGGTTTCGGCCATCTTGGCTGACATGTCGTTCATCATCGACTGCGGCGGCACGGCCTGAAGATAGCGGTCCGCCTGCTGCTCGCGGTTCTGGGGCGTGTCATCGAGCGCGAAGGCGGGGATCGAGAACGGCAGGAGCAGGGCAAGAAACAAAAGTCGGGCTGCGATCGCGGGCATGGAAGGGATCCTTCTCGTCAGGTTTAGAGTTCGCCAAGCAGGAGTCTGGCTCCCTCGAAGCGGCGGATGCGGGGTCCTGCACGGGCGCGATATAAAGCAATGCTTATATGTTTATTGCTTTTCGCTTGCGTACAGGCTACCAGTGGGCCAAATCTCACCACTCATTGCGAACAACTTTGGGAGAAATCTGTGTCCGCAGCCCACAAATCGTCGTCCATCCCGTCCGATTTTCTGGTCAAAGACATCAGCCTTGCGGAATGGGGCCGCAAGGAGATGGACATCGCCGAAACCGAGATGCCGGGCCTCATGGCCGTGCGCGAGCAGTACGGCAAGCAGCAACCGCTGAAGGGCGCGCGCATCGCGGGCTGCCTGCATATGACGATTCAGACGGCCGTGCTGATCGAGAGCCTGCAGGCGCTGGGCGCGGAAGTCCGTTGGGCCTCCTGCAACATCTTCTCGACGCAGGACCATGCCGCTGCCGCCATCGCGGCGAAAGGCACGCCGGTGTTTGCCTTCAAGGGCGAGACGCTCGATCAATACTGGGATTATGTTGACCACATCCTCGAGTGGCCGGGCGGAAAAACCGCGAACATGATCCTCGATGACGGCGGCGACGCCACGCTGATCGTGCAGCTCGGCGCCGAGGCCGAGAAGAACCCGGCGGTGCTGAAGAACCCGAAGAGCGAGGAAGAGCAGAGCCTGTTCCGGACCATCAAGGCGCGCCTCGAGCGCAGCCCCGGCTTCTATTCCAAGGTGAAGGCCAACATCAAGGGCGTGTCCGAGGAGACGACGACGGGCGTTCTCCGCCTCTACCAGATGGAGAAGAAGGGCGTGCTGTCCTTCCCCTGCATCAACGTCAACGACAGCGTGACGAAATCGAAGTTCGACAACCGCTATGGCTGCCGCGAAAGCCTCGTGGACGGCATCCGCCGCGCCACCGACGTGATGATGGCCGGCAAGGTGGCGGTGGTCTGCGGTTATGGCGACGTGGGCAAGGGTTCGGCGCAGAGCCTGCGCGGCGCTGGCGCGCGCGTGGCGGTGACCGAGATCGATCCGATCTGCGCGCTCCAGGCCGCGATGGACGGTCACGAGGTGTTGCCTCTCGACGATCTGGTCGCCACGGCTGACATCTTCGTCACCGCGACCGGCAATCGCGACATCATCACGATTGAGCACATGCGCAAGATGAAGGACATGGCCATCGTCTGCAACATCGGCCACTTCGACAATGAGATCCAGGTCGCCACGCTGAAGAACCTCAAATGGACGAATGTGAAGCCGCAGGTGGACATGATCGAGTTCCCCGACGGCCACCGCATCCTGCTCCTTTCGGAGGGTCGGCTCGTGAACCTCGGCAACGCCACCGGCCATCCGAGCTTCGTGATGAGCGCCTCGTTCACGAACCAGGTGCTGGCGCAGATCGAGCTTTGGACGAACGCCGGCAAGGGCCGGTATGAGAACCGGGTCTACACGCTGCCGAAGCATCTCGACGAGAGCGTCGCGCGCATGCATCTGGCCAAGCTCGGCGCGAAGCTCACGGAGCTGACGAAGGAGCAGGCCGATTATATCGGCGTGCCGGTCGAGGGACCGTACAAGTCGGAGCTGTATAAGTATTAAGCAGGGTCGTCGCCCCGGAAATGCCGCAGGCGTTATCCGGGGCCGTCCCAAACCCTTCGCGTTGCCAATGGTCCATTTCGCTTGTACTCCCCGGCTGCGCTTGCGTTCTCGTTCCGCATTGCTGGAGATCTTACGAAAAAGCGCCTTATCGAGGGGTTAAGATCGATAAGTCATTGTTTTTTATGAGAAAAAATGCAGATGGGTTAGCGCCGCCGGCCGGCCCAACGCCGCTGCAAGAGGCCGTATAGGGTTAACATGCCGCGCCGCAACATACTTAACAGACTTTAGCGCGTCCATTTAACGCAAAAATTCCGGCATTAAATTCTATTTAATGGGTAGGTCGGCTTCGAAAAAAGCTAAACACTTTCAATGTGTTAGAACCGCCTGCCTACCGCCGCTCTAAGACGCGGCGCACGTCGTTCTGCGCCGGATTAACGAAGTGTTAAGCCTGATAAACCGGATTTGGACCAGAAATAAATCTGGCGCGCTGACAGTTAACCATCCGTCCGTTAACGGCGTTCGCGCCCGCCAACGATCCATTCACCATGATCGTGGCCTACCCTTGGAGGCTGCTGGCCTACAGTTCGAAAAAATCGAACTGTAGGGTTGCAGGCGGATCGGGCAAGTCATCAGGTTCGAAGGGGTGCGCGACACTGAAGACGGCGCGGGACTATGATGCCGCGGCGTTGGAGGAATTTCAGCGGGCGGGCGCGAGCAATTCTTGGAGGGGGCGCAAGGCAATGTTGCGGTGCTCGATGGCGTCATCGCGTGCCTTTGCGGTGATCGTGGACTGAAACACACGGTTGTCATAGCCGCGCTTGGCGCGGCTATCCAGAGAAATAGCTAGTTGACTGGATGGCCGGGTCAAGTCCGGCCATGACGAGCGAGGGAGGCAGCGCATCGCATCTCCTGGCTCGAGGGCGCTCAGCTTTTCAGCCTTGCGCCTGTTTCTTGCCCCTTGTTGCAGGCGCTTCCGACGGCGAACCGGCGTGCTCTCCCACATTCTTGGGCGGCCGTCCGCCAAGCTTGCCGTTATTTCGAACCGCTTCCCGCTTCTTCTCGCTCACCGCCTTGCCGCCCTTCGCGCCGAGGCGGGCGGCCATCCACTTGCGCGAGCCGAAAAAGCCTTCAAGCAAGGCGGGCAAGTAAATGTCGGCGTCAACCTTTGGGAAGTGCAGATCAAACCCGGCCGGACTGATCTCGATTTCATCCAGGTCTGCCGGTGAAGCTTGCTCAAGCCCTTGCACCTGATCTGGCGCGAATGCGACCTCAATGCCTGAGCTGAGGCTCACAACGATGCGCCTGCGCGCGACGTCGTATTCAGCGGCAACGGCATGGGGAAGCTTCTCGCGTAGTCTTGCCATGCGAGCATTGGCGCGCTCGAACTCAGCCTCAGGAATCTCCATGGATCTCGCTCCACTCTCCGCACAAAAGTTGCAGCGCGCTTGTCCAGCTCGCATTTTGATCTCGTTCAGTTCGGGCCTTTTGAACCCGAAGTTCTCCCGCAAGGCGGCGGGACCATGAGGGCAATTCAGGTGGAACTTCGCCTCTTTGCCGCCGCCAACGATATGCACATGCGCCGGGCCGTGATCGTTCGTCCGAATGCTCACTCTGAGCCCTAAGACCCTTAAGACCGTTGGCATGCGCCACGCCTGCGTTGAGGTTTCCAGCGCTCAACGCAAAACCAAAGCGCTTTGGTAATTTAGGCTAAAGACCGCCGGCGAACAAGAGCCCTTTTGCTAAGCTAACTTCGCAGCGCTCATCTGGCCAACGGATGTGGGGTGCTCCGCACCGCATCGTCCCGGCCAAGCGAAGCGCGAGCCGGGATCACAAAAAGGTAGGCATCTCAATTTGTTACGATCCCGGACAAGGCTTCGCCTTTCCGGGATGACAGGGGCGGCGATCCGTTCGAGCGTCCGGCAAAATCTGCTATTGATCGCGCCTCGACAATTCACAAGGCTCCGGTTACGTACACTCAAACCAAAAGCAGCCCCAGCCGGATCGCGCTGGTTACGGCTTCGGTGCGGCTCGTGGCGTCGAGTTTTTCGAGGATCGAGGCGACGTGGAATTTGGCGGTGTGCGCGGAAATGCCGAGCGCGCGGGCGATGACCTTGTTCGACGCGCCTTCCGCGAGGAGGTGCAGCACCTCGACTTCGCGGGCCGTTAGGCCGTGCGCGCCATCGTCCGCTGGGCCGAAACGCGCGGCGGGCTCGAACACGGACAGGCCGTGCGCCGCTGCCTCGACCGCGATGCGCAGTTTCACGAAATCGACGGGCGGCGTCAGCCGCGCCGCGACCTGAGCATTGCGCGGCCACTCGCCAGCGTCATCGCCGCCAAGAAGGACGATCGCCGCGTCGACATCGTCCGGCACGTGATCGGCGATGAGCACGGAGCGCGGGCCATGCGCCGCGCCGCTCGTGAAGGCGGCGCTTCCTTCGATCCATTCGGAAATCCGGCGGGCAAGGACCTCGTCGCCGAGGCGAACCTCGACGGTGATGACGCCCGCACCGTCTTCCGCAAACGCGCTCACCTCAAGGCCGCGTGCCGATCACGCAGTTGACCGTGGCAGCCTGTCCGCCGCGCGTGAGGCTCAGTTCCACCGTCTGCCCCGCCGAATCCGGGCCAAGGCGGCGCAGAACATCGCGCATTCCGGCCAGCGCCTCGCCGTTCCAGGCCGTGACGATGTCGCCTTGCAGAACGCCCGCCGCCTCGCCGGGGCTTCCGGGCGCGACGCCAAGCACCATCAGCCCAGTTCCAGTCGCGCCGTGGAGGCGCACGGGATGCAGCCCGAGGCCGAGATAGCCGGGCTTTACGGAGCCTTTTTCCAGGATGCGCGCGGCCACGCGTTCGATGGTCGCCGCCGGGATCGCCAGCACCGAGCGCCGCACCCCGCGCACCGCCATGCCGAACGCGCGCCCTTCGCTGTCGACGACCGGGCCGCCCTCGCTCCGGCGGCCGAGCCTGATGTCGAGGCGGATCAGGCTGTCGATCTGCCCGCCGCGCATACTGAGCCAGGGAGCGCCCGTCGTGGAGACGATCCCGAGCCGCGCCGCGATGTTTCCCTCATGCCGCGCCGCCGCGAGCACGATCTCGCCCGTCTTCGGCACAAACCCAGCCGCCAAAGGCAGCGCAGGCGCGCCAAGTCCGCTCACCCGAAGCACGGCGACATCGGTGCTGGGATCGCGCCCGACGAGCGCTGCTTCGAATTTGTGTCCATCAAGCGCAACGGTCGCACTCTCATCATCGCCGAGCGCCTCGTCGGCGGTGACCACAAGCCCGGGCCGCCAGACGAACCCGCTCGCCAAAACGCGCTTTCCGCCGCGGATCTCGACAACGGACTTGGAAACCCCCTCCACCAGTCGCGCCAGGCTCGCGGAGAACTGCGCCAGCCCCTGTGCCTCTTCGGTCATGCTCACTCCTCATTCCTCGTGTCTGAAGAGTATGTGCGGCAGCGCGAAGGTGTTTTGTACTGCCCCGATGGCTAGGCCGCCGCACCCCTTGGGGCGAGGCAATAAAAAATTAGAGGCGTTATGACAAAGTCTTTGACCGGGGCAAGTGAGGGACTCGAAGTCATGCCGATTTTGGCAAAGGTCATAGCTGCACTATTTGCGGCGAGCTTCGCGTGGCTTGCGCCCGCGAACGCGGAGGAAGGCGCGACGCTGGAGAAGATCAAGAACTCCCGCGCGATCACGCTTGGCTATCGCGATGGGGCAACCCCGTTTTCCTATCTCGGCGCGGATCAGAAGCCTATCGGCTTTGCGCTCGATTTGTGCGGCCTCGTCGTTGAGAAGGTGAAGCAGAGGCTGCGCCTCGACGAGATCAAGGTCGATTACAAGGCCGTCACACCCCAGAGCCGGGCCGCGCTCCTGAAAGACGGTACGGTCGATATCGAATGCAGCGCGACGCCCAAAACGGCGGACCTTGCGCGCGATGCGGCTTTCTCGCTCCCGATCTATGCGTCGGAGGTGAGGTGGATGGTTCTCCGACAAATCCGCGTGGAGAAGGAAGGTGCGCGGCGCAACCGGTATGAGATCAAGACGCCCACCACGGCGGATGACCTGCGCGGCCTGACAGTCGCATTGGCGAAAGGTTCGGCCGCCAATGGGATTGTCCTGGATCTGAGCGTGAACCATTTCCTGGGCCTTTCGATCCTGCAGGGGAAGGACGCCGCGGATGCCTTCAAACTCGTCGAAACCGGAAAGGCCGCAGCCTTCATGGATGACGACGTCCTTCTGGTCAATCTGAAGGCCAGCGCAAAGAACCCGGACTGGTTCAGCTTTCTTGACGAAAGCTTCCCTGGCACACCCTATGCGTTTGTGATGAGGAAGGACGACAAGCCGTTCAAGGACCTTGTCGACGGCGTGCTGACGGATGCGATGAAGTCCGGCGAGTATGCCAAGATCTACACCAGGTGGTTCGAGAGCCCCATTCCTCCGAAGAATGTCAACTTGAACTATTCCATGCCGGAAAAGCTGCAACAGCTCATCAAAGATCCCGTTGGGCAAAGCCGGTAATTCGCACCCTCATCCTCTCCCGCAAGGGGAAAGGGGACGCCGTTTCAGCGGTCTCAACCGAGCTTCTGATTTTCAGGCGCTCTGGAACGCGGGTTTGTGTGCAATGGCGTTTAAGAGCATGCGCAAGACACGAGCCGGGCCAACAGGCGTCTAAGGTCGACTATTCGCGAACTCCCCAGTCTTTGAGAGTCTCCTCCCCGTTCCTGTCGTACGTGCCGGCGGAAGTCTCCGAGCGTGAAAAGCGCGGGGCAGGGGAGGGCTGCAGCTTGCCGTCCACCTCGATGAATGTGGAGCGCGCGGCGTTGTGCGGATGGCACGCGGCTTCTTCGAAGTCGAGCACGGGAACGACGCAGGCGTCGGAGCCTTCGAACAGCGAAGCCCACTCATCGCGCGGCTTGCCTGCGAAGATCTCTTCGAACTCGCGATGGAGCGCGGGCCATTGCGAGCGGTCGTATTGGCGTGGCACATAGTACGATGGATCGAGGCCAAGCCCGCGAATCAGCTCCGCGAAGAATTTGGGTTCAAGAGCGCCCACAGCGATGAATTTGCCGTCCGCGCAGCGATAGGTCCGGTAGAAGGGCAGGCCGCCATCGAGCAAGTTCTCGCCGCGCGGGCGATCCCAAAGGCCGTTAGCGCGAAGGCCAAGGATCATCGCAAGCTGAGAGACCGTGCCGTCGATGATGGCCGCGTCGATGACCTGGCCAAGCCCGGATTTTTGCCGTTCGAGCAGCGCGGCCAATATCCCGATCACGAGAAATGTCCCGCCGCCGCCCATATCGCCGACGAGATTCAAAGGCGGCAGCGGCAAGCCATCGGCGGGGCCGATGGCATGGAGTGCACCCGTCAGCGCGAGAAATGTCATGTCGTGCCCGGCCGTTTGAGCGATAGGCCCATTCTGCCCCCAACCCGTCATGCGCGCGTAAATGAGCCTGGGGTTGCGGGCGAGCGCAACATCGGGACCGAGGCCAAGGCGCTCCATGACGCCGGGCCGCAAGCCCTCGATGAGCACGTCTGCTTTTTCGACGATCCGCAAGCAGAAATCGACGGCTGAGGCCTGCTTCAGATCGAGCACGAGTGAGCGCTTGCCGCGATCGACAGGCGGATTGGGCACCCCGAACAGTTCCGCGGCGCCGGGCCGCTCGATGAGCAGCACATCCGCCCCGAGGTCGGCAAGCAGCATCGCGCCATAGGGGGCTGGGCCGAGCCCAGCGAATTCGAGGATGCGGATGCCCGCTAGCGGGGCTGTATTTGGTGTCGCGGTTTCCATTGACACGCCGGTGTTCAAAAGTCATGGCCGGGCTTGACCCGGCCATCCATAAGCGCGGTCTCGCGAGGAACCTGGATGGCCGCATCAAGTGCGGCCATGACATTATACTAAGCCGCCGCCTTTGGCGCGGGATACTACGCGGCAGCTTTCGCGGGGTAGAAGGTCTCGCCCTTCGCCGCCATGTCGCGGAGCAGTTTCGGCGGCGTGAACCGCTCGCCATACTTCTTCGCCAGCGCGTCGCATTCCTGGACGAACTTCGCGACGCCGACCGTATCGATGAGGCTGAGCGGCCCGCCCGTGTAAGGCGCGAAGCCGAGTCCGAAAATGCCGCCGACGTCGCCGTCTTCGGGGTCCGTCAACACGCCTTCCTCAATGCAACGCACCGCGTCGAGCGCTTGCGCGTAGAGCAGCCGCTTCTTCAACTCCTCGACGGAAGGCCAGTCATACTCCGGCTTCGGCGGATAGAGGTCTGCAAGCCCTCGCCAAAGGCTCTTCTGCCCCTTCTCGGGATAGTCGTAGAAGCCCTTGCCGTTCTTCCGGCCCGCGCGGCCGTTCTTCACGTACATGGTCTCCATGACCCAGACGCCGGGATTCGGCTTATACGCGTCGCCAAGATCGGCTTCCGCTGCCTTGTGGATTTTCCAGCCGAGGTCGATGGCCGTCTCGTCCGCGAGCGCAAGCGGTCCAACCGGCATGCCCGCGAGCTTGCCCGCATTCTCGATCAGCGCGGGAGGAATGCCCTCCGTGACCATGATCTCGCCCTCCATGATGTAGCAGCCGCAGAAGCGGGAGGTGAAGAAGCCGCGCCCGTCGTTCACGACAATCGGGGTTTTCTTGATCGCCTGCACAAAGTCGAGCGTAATGGCGAGCGCCTCGTCGCTTGTCTTCTTGCCGCGGATGATTTCCACCAGCGGCATTTTTTCGGCGGGGGAGAAGAAGTGGATGCCGATGAACTGGTCCGGACGGCTGCTCGCTTCGGCGAGACTGGTGATCGGCAGCGTCGACGTGTTCGAGCCGAAGATCACATCGGGCCGGATCGCGGCTTCCGCGCGCTTCGTCACGTCGGCTTTGATGGCGCGATCCTCGAACACGGCCTCGATCACGTAATCGACGTCCTTTAGGAGCGCGAAGTCGACGGCGGGAGTGATACGGTTCAAAAGCGCGGCGCCCTCGGCCTCTGTCATGCGGCGCTTTCCGATTGCGTCCTCGACCAATTTTGTGGCGTGGCCCTTGCCTCGTTCGGCGGAGTCCGGATCGCGGTCGATCAGCACGACCTCGATGCCGTTCGACGCCGCGACATAGGCGATGGCCGCGCCCATCATGCCCGCGCCGAGCATGCCGATTTTCTTGAATTTCGCCTTGGGCACGCCTTGCGGGCGGCGTGCCAGCTTGTCCGCCTTGCCTTTGTTCACGAACAGGGTGCGAATCATGTTCGGCGCGACGTTGCCGCGGATGAGGGACACGAAGTATTTTCCCTCGATCTTGAGGCCGAGGTCCATCGGAACCTGCGTGCCTTCATAGACCGCAGATAGGATCGCTTGCGCGGCGGGATAATTGCCAAAGGTCTTGTCGCGCGTCATGGCGTTGGCGGCCATGAAGGTCTGCGCCGCGTTCGGGTTCATGCCGCCAGCGCCGCCGGGAACCTTGAACGACTTCTCGTCCCAGGGCTGCACCGCCTTTGCCTGCGGCGAGGTCAGCCATTTCTTAGCCGCAGCCAGCAACTCGCCAGCGGGCACAACCTCGTGGATGAGGCCATTCCCCTTTGCCTGTTGGGGCGATAAGTGGCGGCCTTCGAGCAGCAGCGGCAGCGCGGGCATGATGCCGATCAGCCTCGGCAGGCGTTGCGTTCCGCCCGCCCCCGGAAGGAGCCCGACCTGCACCTCGGGCAGGCCGATCTTGATGTGGTCGCCATCGGCGCAGACGCGGTAGTGGCAGGCGAGCGCGACCTCGAAACCGCCGCCAAGCGCGGTCCCGTTGATCGCGCAGGCAACCGGCTTGCCGCAGATCTCAAGCCGTCGCAGGACTCGGGTCAAGCTCGATACGGCCTTCAATGCCTCGGCGGGAGGCGCAGTGCGGGCAAGAGCGATGAGGCTTTCCATGCCGATGAGGTCCGCGCCCGCGATGAAGCTCGATTTGCCGGACGTGACAATGATGCCCTTCACGGAGGCGTCGCCGACCGCGCGCTCTATGGCCGCTGCGAACTC
Organism: uncultured Alphaproteobacteria bacterium; assembly: GCA_963829495.1. Lineage (GTDB taxonomy): Bacteria > Pseudomonadota > Alphaproteobacteria > Rhizobiales > Rhodomicrobiaceae > Rhodomicrobium. Next base: position 49,912 of record CAWHIT010000004.1, on the reverse strand, counting down.
GCGCACGAACTCCTGCCCGATCAAATTCATCGACTTGCCAGGCTGGTCGATGGTGAGGGTGGCGATGCCGTCGCTATCGACGGCGTAGGAAATGCTGCTGGTCATTCAATCTCTCCGATGTCATGGCCGCCCTTGAGGCGGCCATCCAGGGCCGCAAACTCGGGCGTGGGAAAGCTGGATGGCCGGGTCAGGCCCGGCGATGACAGAAAGAGTTAAACCCGTTCCAGAATTGTTGCGGTGCCCATGCCAGCGCCGATGCAAAGCGTGACAAGGCCCGTGCCCGCGCCACGCCGTTCCATCTCGTCGAGCAGCGTGCCGAGCACCATCGCGCCTGTTGCGCCGAGCGGATGGCCCATGGCAATCGCGCCGCCGTTTACGTTGATCTTGTCGTGGGGCACGTTCAGGAGGTCCATGAAGCGAAGCACCACCGAAGCGAACGCTTCGTTCAGCTCCCACAGGTCGAGGTCTTCTTTTTTCATCCCGGCCTTGGCCAGAGCGCGTTCGGCGGCGAAGCTTGGGCCGGTCAACATGATGGTCGGCTCGGAGCCGATCGACGCGAAGCTCTTGATGCGCGCGCGCGGCTTCAGGCCAGCCTTTTCGCCCGCCTCTTTCGTGGCGATGAGCACGGCCGCCGCGCCGTCGACAATGCCGGAGGAATTACCGGGCGTGTGAATGTGATTGATGCGCTCGACCTCGGGATATTTCTGCAGAGCGACGCCGTCGAAACCGTAGGTCTTGCCCATGTCGGCGAAGGAGGGGTTGAGCGCGCCAAGCGATTGCATGGAGGCGTCCGATCGGATGGTCTCGTCGCGGGAGAGGAGGGGAATGCCGAGAATGTCGTTCACCGGCACCACGGAATTCGCGAAACGGCCTTCTTCCCAAGCTTTCGCCGCACGCTTATGGCTCTCCACGGCATAGGCGTCCGCGTCGTCGCGGCTGATGCCGTATTTGGTTGCAATGAGATCCGCGCTGATGCCCTGCGGCACAAAATAGGTTGGCATGGCAACGGCAGGGTCAACGGGCCACGCGCCGCCGTCCGAGGCCATCGGCACGCGGCTCATGGATTCGACGCCGCCGCCAATGGCCATCGGCGACTGCCCGGACATCACCTTCGCCGCCGCCATGTTCACCGCTTCGAGGCCCGATGCGCAGAAGCGGTTGATTTGCACGCCAGGCACGCTCTCGTCGTAGTCAGCGGTCAAAACGGCTGCACGGGCAATATTCGCGCCTTGCTCGCCGACGGGGGCGACGCAGCCGAGGATCACGTCTTCGACCTGGGCGGTGTCGAGGCCCATGTTGCGGTCGCGAATCGCTTCCAGCATCTGCGTTGCGAGTTGAACAGGCGTCACCTCGTGCAGCGAGCCGTCTTTTCTGCCCTTGCCGCGGGGCGTTCGCACGTGATCGAAAATGTAGGCGTCTGGCATGTACATCTCCTGGTATGTCATGGCCGGGCTTGACCCGGCCATCCAGCCTTTGTGTCAGACAAGCGTTTCGTACAGATCAAGCCACTCGGGGTTATTCTTCTCAATGAGATCGAGCTTCCACTTTCGCGGCCACCGTTTCAGGTTCGTCTCACGCTGAATTGCGTCTTGTGGAGTCACCAGTTCTTCAGCGTGAACGAGCATTTTAACCCCATACTTCTGGGTGAACAGACTGCCTGTTCCTTGCTTATGCTCGAAGATACGCCGAGCAAGATCGTTCGTTATGCCGATATACAAGGTTCCGTTCCGTTTGCTCGCAAGGATATAGACAAAATAGCTCACAAAAGATCTCCTGGATGGCCGGGTCGAGCCCGGCCATGACGATAGAGGATTACGTCCGGCGTCCTTCGAGCGCCGTTTTTTGTCATGGCCGCACTTGATGCGGCCATCCAGGGAAAAAGGCCGCAGCTCCGGCCATGACGATGGCGCTACAGCGTCCGCGCGATGAGCTCCTTCATGATTTCGTTTGTGCCGCCGTAGATGCGCTGCACGCGGGCGTCGGCATAAGCGCGGGTGATGGGGTATTCCATCATGTAGCCATAGCCGCCATGCAGTTGCAGGCACTGGTCGATCACCTTGCATTGCAGATCCGTGACCCAGTATTTCGCCATCGCCGCGGTGGTCGGGTCGAGTCCGCTTTCCATCATTTGCTGAATGCAGCGGTCGACGAAGATCCGCCCGATCTGGATCTCGGTTTTCAGCTCGGCGAGCTTGTGCTTCGTGGTCTGGAAATCCAGCACAGCCTGACCGAAAACCTTGCGCTGACGCGCGTAGTCGATCGTCGATTGCAACGCGGCCTCGGCCGAGGCGATGCCCGCGATGGCGATCTGAAGCCGTTCCCAGCCGAGTTCCTTCATGAGAAGAATAAAGCCCTGGCCCTCGGCACCGAGCCGTGCATCGCCCGAAAGCTCGACATCCTGGAAGAATAGCTCCGAGGTGTCTTGCGCATGCAGGCCGAGCTTCTCAAGATTGCGGCCTTTGGAGAAGCCGGGCAGGTTCACATCGACGAGAAACAGGGTGATGCCTTTCGCACCGAGCGTCGGGTTCGTCTTCGCGACCACGATCACGAGGTCAGCGTTCTGGCCGTTCGTAATGAAGGTTTTGGAGCCGTTCAGTAGATAGCCGTTGCCCCGCTTCAGAGCTGTGGTGCGTACGCCTTGCAGGTCGGACCCCGCGTCCGGCTCCGACATGGCAATCGCCCCGATGATCTTGCCCTTCGCCATGGCCGGCAGATAGCGCTGCCGCTGCTCCTCGGTGCCATAGGAGAGGATGTAGGGCGCGACGATATCGGAGTGGAGCGCAAAACCCGGCCCCGTTGCGCCAGCCCGCGAAAGCTCCTCCATCACGATCGCCGAATGCAGCCTGTCGCCGCCGCCTCCGCTATACTCGTCGGGAATTGCGGGGCAGAGAAGCCCTGCCTCGCCTGCCGCGAGCCAGACGGAGCGCGGCACAACTTTATCCTTCTCCCACTTCGCATGATGCGGCGTGATCTCCCGCTCGACGAAGCGGCGCACCTGATCGCGATAGAGCTCATGCTCTTCGGAAAACAGCGTACGGTGCAACATGATCTAACCCTTGCTCTGGCTGCGTCGCACTCTTTTCAGGGCACGCTCCCCCTCATCAGTCGGGGCTTCCTCGCCGCACGGCGCGCCATGCTCGGCGAGGTAGCTGAGGCACTGGCCGTGGATGGCCTTGAGTTCCGCGAGCGTCGCAGTGATGTCCGCCTGCTTCTGCTCCAGCTCCTCGATCAGCGCGTTGGAGCGCTGGGCGACAAAAGCCACCTGCTGCGGCCGCCCTTCTCCCCTGGGACCGTAAAGATCGAGAAACTGCCTCACTTCCGCGAGCGAGAAGCCGATGGACTTGGCGCGCAGGATAAGCTTGAGCCGGGCGCGTTCCCGCCGCGTATAGACCCGGCCGCCGTTCGCGCGCGGAGGCGTGAGCAGCCCCTTCGCCTCGTAGAAGCGAATGGCGCGCGCGGTAATCCCGAGGTCGCAAGCGAGTTCGGTAATCCCGTAGAGCCTCTCTTCGGCGAGGTTTTGCGTCGGGTCCTGAGGTCAACGTCACCCGGACTTTCCGATCTCTAGACGATCTGTCCAAGCTTCATGGCGAGCAACATGTCGCCATCGACGCGCATCCGGCCCTGCATGAAGGCCGAGGTTGGCTGAAGACGGCCGTGGATCAGCTCCTTGAAGTCATCGGCGCTCATGGAGATCGTGCACTTGGCGTCATCGTTCTTGTTTACGGCGACCGTGTTTCCGGCGCCGTCGCCGTCGATAAAAAGGTTGCCGGCATCACCCAGATCAAATTTTAGGGTGCCGCCGAGGGGCGCCTTTCCGCCGACGCGCTCCGCCAGGCCCGCCGCCACTTCCTGCAAGTCCATATCCAGCTCCTTGGATTTTTGATTCCGTTGGATAAGTAACGCATCGCATTTGCGCCAACAAGAGCAAGTTGACGTATACGTCATGACATTGGCGTGAGCATTTGGTTCGGTTTCGCTTGCGTTCATACATGCGCAGATGTCGGCCGAATGCGTGCAGCGAGCCATCGGCCTGAACCAGTTGGAAAGATGTCCACGCTCGCATTTTGAAATGCGAAAATGCCCGTCGCCGCGAAGGGCGGCGGGGCTTTCAAAGGGGCATAGCTGGGGTTTTGGCGCGGAGCCCGATTTGCTGGCGCTTACAGGGCCTACGTCAGGCGTGGCCGATCTGCTCCCCATTGAGCAGGTGAAGAATTTTTTCGTACTGCGAAATCGTTTTCTGCGCGTTCCGTTTGAATCGTTCGGCGGCTAGTTCATTGCCGGCCCAAAGCTCATCATCGTCGATCGATCCGAGGATGCGCAAGAGTTCGGCTTGTCGCTTCTTGCACTCGTCAAGGATATCCATGTTCTAACCACCTATTTACTGCTGTTTCATAGCAGTCTAGGAAGAGTGTTTACGGAACGTCAACCATTTTGAGTTGTCGAAATCAACAAACGCTCGCTTTTGACGCAGATCTTTTCAATCTTACACAAATGTTACTTCACCGGGCTGCAGGCGGGCTGGGTCAGGGTTTGCGGGTGCGTAAAGGCCAGCACATTGACGCATACGTCACCCGTGATTAGCTACTGCGGAAAATCAGGGAACGGACCGCATGAGCGAGGGCAATCGCTACCGCAGTATTTTTCGCCCGGGCCTGTTCGAGGGGCAGGTCCACATCGTCACCGGAGGCGGCAGCGGCATTGGGCGCTGCACGGCGCATGAACTCGCGAGCCTCGGCGCGACCGTTGTGGTGATCGGGCGCAAACAGGCGAAGCTCGACGAGGTTGTGGCCGAGATCGCCGAAGATGGCGGCAAGGCCGAGCGCGCCGCTGCCGATATCCGCGACGAGGACGCGGTGAAGGCGGCGGTTGCGGACATCGTCGCCCGCCACGGCCGCATCCATGGGCTTGTGAACAATGCGGGCGGCCAATTCCCGTCGCCGCTCATGTTCATCAACAAGAAGGGCTTCGACACCGTTCTCGCCACCAATCTCACGGGCGGCTTCCTCATGATGCGCGAGGTTTTCCTGCAGTCCATGAGGGAGCATGGGGGCGCGATCGTGAACATGGCCGCCGATATGTGGAACGGCATGCCGGGAATGGCGCACTCGGGCGCGGCGCGCGCGGGGATGGTGAACCTCACCAAGACGGCGGCCTTCGAGTGGGCGTTTGCGGGCGTGCGCGTGAACTGCGTGGCGCCGGGCTGGATCGCGTCGTCGGGGATGGATCGCTATGAGGGCTCCGTCAAGGCGCTGATCCCGAAGCTAAAGGACCACGTGCCGTTGAGGCGTCTCGGGACGGAGTCTGAAGTGAGCGCGGCGATCTGTTTCCTTTTGAGCGAGGGCGCGGCGTTCATTTCGGGCGTAACCCTGCAAATCGACGGGGCCGCGCCCCTGCGCAACGCGCTCATGGATATGGGCGCATACAAGGCTGCGCCAGAGTTCCAGGGCTTTCACCGGGCGGAAACGCCCGCGATCCTGAAGAAGGATGAGGACGAATGATAGGGGGTTCCGGCGCTTATGTCGTCATGGCCGGGCTTGACCCGGCCATCCAGCCAATTGATCGGACTTCTCCTTTGCTGCCCTGGAAAGCCGCCTCAAGGGCGGCTGCGCCATCGAGCGGGTATCGGGGAGGCCGTCGCCCATGCCGGTGATTGCCTCGCGGATCTTGCCGCAGTCAGAGACCTTCAAGGCCAACGCCGCGCAGCTTTTGGCGCAGGTGGAGAAGTTCCGCGCCATCGAGCGGGCCGTGATCGCGCATTCGTCGCAGCAGGCGGAAAAGTTCGCGAAGCGCGGCCAGATTCTGCCGCGCGAGCGCGTGGCGCGTCTCCTCGACCATGGAACGCCGTTTCTCGAACTCTCCACGCTCGCGGGCTTCGGCATGCATGACGACGACGGCGAGGCGCGCGTCATGGGCGGCGGCAGCGTCGTGGGCATCGGCATCGTCTCCGGCAAGCGGGTGCTGGTTCTGGCGAGCGACAGCGCCATCAAGGGCGGCACGATCTCGCCGATGGGTTTGAGAAAGTCGCTGCGCGCGCAGGAGATCGCGAAAGAAAACAAGCTTCCGCTGATCTATCTCATCGAGTCCGGCGGCGCGAACCTCCTCTATCAGAGCGAGATGTTTGTGGAAGGCGGGCGCACCTTCGCAAACCAGGCGCGGCTGTCGTCGGCGGGAATCCCGCAGATCGCCGTTGTGCATGGCTCATCCACTGCGGGCGGCGCATATCTTCCGGGCCTGTCGGATTATGTGATCCTCGTAAAGAGCAAGTCGAAGATTTTCCTGGCCGGGCCGCCGCTGGTCAAAGCCGCCATCGGCGAGGACGCCTCCGACGAGGAACTTGGCGGCGCGGAGCTGCACGCCACCACGACCGGCCTTGGCGAATATCTCGCGCGCGACGACGCGCCATGCCCTTCACCATCGCCCGCGATCTCCTGGCGAAACTCAAATGGGACCGCGCACCCCGCCGCGAGAAGGGCGCGCCGCCGAAATACGACGCGGAAGAGCTTCTCGGCATTGTGCCGATCTCCGAGCGCGAACCCTACGATGTGCGCGAGATTATCGCGCGGCTTGTGGACGGCTCCGATTTCCTCGATTTCAAGCGCGATTACGGCGCGGAGACCGTGTGCGGCTATGCGGCCATCGACGGCTTCGAGGTTGGCATCCTCGGCAACAACGGCGCGATCCAGCCGGACGGCTCGACCAAGGCCGCGCACTTCATCCAGCTCTGCGATCAGGCCGGCATGCCGCTCATTTTCCTGCAGAACACGACCGGCTACATGGTCGGCCGCGAAGCCGAGCGCACGGGCGCGGTGAAGCACGGCTCGAAAATGATCCAGGCGGTCGCCAATGCGCGCGTGCCGAAATTCACCGTCATCGTCGGCGGCTCCTATGGCGCGGGCAATTACGGCATGTGCGGGCGCGGCTTCGACCCGCGTTTCATCTTTTCCTGGCCGAATGCGCGCGTGGCTGTCATGGGCGGACCGCAGGCTGCGAAAGTGATGGAGATCATCACGCGCGCGAAGTTCGAGAAGTTAGGGCAGGTGAACGAGCCCGTGCTGAAACAGATGTCGGAGGCGATCGAGCGGCAACTCGACCGTGAGTTCACGGCGATTTACGGCACCGCGCGGCTATGGGACGACGGCATCATCGATCCCCGCGATACGCGCAAGATTCTGTCGCTTTGCCTCGGATTGCGGCGGAGGGCGACGCGCGTGTGTTGCACCCCAACACCTTCGGGGTGGCAAGACTATAAATTGTTGAAGTCACTAAGTCTGGCGAGCATTTATTTGAGGCCGGGCTTCAACTCGCGAGGACATGCGATATGACCGAAAAGAAGCGCTGCGCAAGCTCATGCAGCCAAAGGCCGAAAGCCCGGAGCGGCACAGACAAGAAAAAGCGGCTTGCCGCTGCACTCCGCCGCAACCTGGCCAAACGGAAGGACACAAAAGAGGCCAAGACTGTGGACAATCCTTAGTTGACGAGCCGCCCAGGGCCTTGCGGCACAGGCCGCCGCTCGTCTAGCTTGACCAACGCTTAGGCTGCTTCCTTGGCGCGTATGCCGAAGCACTCATTCCGGGGCATCATGGACAGAATTCGAATTACAGGCGGGCATCGCCTGAAGGCACGATCCCGATCAGCGGAGCGAAGAACGCAACGCTGCCTCTCATGATCGCAAGCCTGCTCACCTCGGACACGATTACGCTGAAGAACGTGCCGAACCTCGCCGATGTGAGCCTTCTCATCCGCATTCTGCGCAACCATGGTATCGATACCGCGGTCGATGGGAAGCGCGCTAACGGCCACAGTATCAGGGCGACACGCTGCATCTGACGGCGCGCGACATCGTCGATACTGTCGCGCCCTACGATCTGGTGCGCCGCATGCGCGCGAGTTTTTGGGTGCTCGGCCCGCTCTTGGCGCGCTGCCATGAGGCGCGCGTGTCGCTGCCCGGCGGGTGCGCCATCGGCACAAGGCCCGTTGATTTGCATCTGATGGCCCTGCAGGCGCTCGGTGTGGATATCGATCTCGACGGCGGCTACGTCGTAGCGAAAGCGCCGAAAGGATTGCAGGGCGGAGTCGTCAAATTTCCGAAGGTTTCGGTCGGCGCTACCCACAATATCATGATGGCGGCGACGCTCGCGGAAGGTGAGACGGTGTTGCAAAACGCCGCCTGCGAGCCGGAGGTCGCCGACGTTGCAAGCTGCCTGAACAAGATGGGAGCGAGGATCGAGGGCGCGGGCACGCCAACCATCGTCATCCACGGGGTTGATTGCCTGGAAGGCGCAACGCACACCGTGCTGCCGGACCGCATCGAAACCGGGACTTATGCTATGGCGGTGGCGGCGGCCGGCGGCGATGTGTATCTCGATGGGGCGCGCGCGGATCTGCTGCCGGCCGCCCTGGATGTGCTTCGCGAGGCTGGCGTCGAGATCGGCGAAACCAACCGCGGCTTGCGCGTGACAAGAAACGGCGCTGCCTTGAAGCCGGTCAACGTGGCGACGGCGCCGTTCCCCGGCTTTCCGACCGATCTCCAGGCGCAACTCATGGCGCTCATGTGCCGCGCCGACGGCGTCTCCCAAATCCGCGAAACGATCTTCGAAAACCGCTTCATGCATGTGCAGGAACTGGCCCGGCTTGGCGCGGACATCGCGGTTTCCGGCGATATGGCCAAAGTTCGCGGCGTTCCCGCGCTGCGAGGCGCGGAGGTGATGGCGACGGATTTGCGCGCCTCGGTTTCGCTCGTGATCGCGGGGCTGATGGCGGAGGGCGATACGATCGTCAACCGCGTTTATCACCTCGATCGTGGCTTTGAGCGGCTGGAAGAGAAACTTGGGTCTTGCGGAGCTCAGATCGAACGCCTTCATTCATGATGACAATCGAATTCTCTTCGCCCCCAGGATATGAGGCGCGTTCCATGCGTCCGGCCACGCCCGAACCTCTCAAGCTTGTCGCCCTTGACCAGGATGATTTGAAGATCTTTTCCGCGCATCTGCAGGATGCCGTGTTGCGCATGTCGGATATGGCGTGGGTGCCTTCCGAGCAACGGTTTGCCGCGATCCTCAATCGCTTCGATTGGCTGGCTGCGGTCGAACAGGATGGAGGCCTCCAATCTGCGCCGGTGCCGGTGCGCCCTGCGTTTTGACAGGGTGAAACGCGCGCAGGTGCAGAACATAAAGCCAGGAGAGCCGTCCGCCTTCGCAGAACTGCTTGCTGTGACATATGAGGAAGCGCGAGCCGCCAAGCGGATATATTACCCTTTACTTTGCAGGCGGCGGCGCGGTTCGGCTTGAGGTGGAATGCATCGAGGGCGAGTTGCGCGACCTTGGCGTGGCTTGGAGAACCGCTGTAATGCCTCAGCATTCCGTCGCCGATGGTGACGCTGTGCCCGCTCCGGCGCAAGTCGCCCACGATACGAATTAGGACTGCTTCCTTGACACAATTCCTTCGCTCCTCCGATCCGGATTTCGCGAAAGCGTTCGAGGCGCTCGTTCAAGCCAGGCGTGACCAGCCTGGTCGACGTTCAGGATGCTGTGCGCGCCATCATCGACGCTGTGAAGGGGAGGGGCGATGACGCTCTTATCGAACTGACAGCCCGCTTCGACCATGTTGATCTGCGGAAGACCGGTCTTGCCATTCCGCCGGAAGAGCTTGAGGCCGCATACAATGCGCTCGCGCCGGACTTGAAGGCTGCGCTCACGCTCGCGCATCAGCGCATCGAGGCGCATCACCGCCGCCAGTTGCCTGCGAACGAGCGCTATACCGATGCCATCGGGGCGGAGCTTGGCCATCGCTGGACAGCAATCGACTCAGTTGGCCTTTATGTGCCCGGCGGAAAAGCGAGCTATCCGAGCTCCGTGCTGATGAACGCCATTCCGGCAAAAGTTTCAGGCGTTCCCCGCGTCGTCATGGTCGTGCCGACACCGCGCGGCGAGGTCAATCCGGCCGTGCTTGCGGCTGCTCACCTGGCGGGCGTCACGGAGGTTTACCGCATAGGTGGCGCGCAGGCTGTGGCTGCATTGGCCTACGGCACTGAAACCATCAAGCCGGTTGTGAAGATCGTCGGGCCAGGAAACGCGTACGTGGCGGAGGCCAAGCGTCAGGTCTTCGGCACTGTTGGCATCGACTCGATTGCGGGGCCATCCGAGGTCGTGGTCGTCGCCGATAGCGAGGCCGATCCGCGATGGGTCGCGGCCGACTCCTCGCCCAGGCCGAGCATGATGAGGCCGCGCAGTCGATCCTTATCACCGACAGCGCCACGCTTGCCCAAACCACAGCCACTGCGGTTGAGCAGCAGCTTGCCTCAATGCCGCGCGCGTCGATCGCGGCGAAAAGCTGGAAAGACCACGGCGCGATGATTCTCATATCCGATCTTGGCAAAAGAAGCGCCGCCCTTGGTGAACGCGCTTGCGCCCGAGCATCTGGAGCTTTCCTGCGCCGCGGCCGAAAACCTGCTGCCCGCGATCCGCAATGCGGGCGCCATTTTCATCGGTCACTATACGCCCGAGGCAGTGGGCGACTATGTCGCAGGCTCCAACCATGTGCTTCCGACAACGCGCACGGCCCGTTTCTCCTCGGGGCTCGGAGTGCTTGATTTCATGAAGCGAACGTCACTTTTGAAACTCAGCCGCGAAAGTCTTGCGGTGCTGGGTCCGGCTACAACGACGCTTGCGGAGACCGAAGGTCTTGACGGCCATCGCCTCTCTGTTGCAATCAGGCTACAGGGGGCTTAATAACACCGTCATGCTGCACAAACTGCAACTCCTATCACCCACGAGGTTGATCGAAGATTCACCTCGACGAGAGTTCGATTGGGAGCAATACACTCGAAGTCGAGCACGAGCGCAAGGTTGCGATTTACGATTTGCTTGAGGAGAACGCGTTCGAACTCGTCGCCGGACCGCCCGGCCCGTACAAGCTCAGCATCGCAATCGTGGAGGATCGCCTTATCTTTGCGGTCGCGGCAGGGCACTCAGAAGAGGCAAACGCGTCATTTCTTCTTTCGCTCAATCCCTTTCGTAGGGTTGTGAAGGATTACTTCATGATCTGCGAAAGCTACTTCGAGGCGATCAAATCGGCGCCCCCGAGCAAGATCGAAGCGATCGACATGGCCCGGCGCGCGATGCACGACGAAGGCAGCAAGCTTTTGATGGAGCGGCTCGAGGGGAAGATCCGCATGGATGAGTCCACCTCGCGGCGGCTTTTCACGCTGCTTTGCGCGCTGCACTGGAAGGGTTGAGTATCCGGTCCCGTCTCCGCATCATGGTCCGAGGATGTTGACGGAGGCGGCTTTAGCGCAGGAGGCGCGCCACGCTGCGCACCGCAGCCGAGCAAACCCTTCGAACTTGATTACCGGCATGTTTCCGCCAGCGGAAGTGGCCGTGAAAACATAGGCGAATTTCCGCTCCGACGTCATGGCCGGCCTTGACCAGGTCAAGCCCGGCCATCCAGTCATAAACTGGAATACCTTGTGATTTTCTGGATGGCCGCCTTCAAGGGGGGCCATGACGACGGAGTTGGCGGAAACATCCGGTAATCAAGTCTCGGGAAGGCGAAGCCTTATCCGGGATCGTAACAAGTTGAAACGTCTGCATTTTTGCGATCCCGGCTCGCGCTACGCTTGGCCGGGATGACGATGCGCGGCGTGAGCCGCATCCTTTGGCCAGATGAGCGAAGTTTGCTTCGCTTCCGGCAGTTGAATCAATGCGCCTCGTCCCAGTTATCGGCAGCGCGGGCGTCCACCTTCAGCGGCACCGAGAAGGCAACGGCGGGCTCGGCTGCATGCTCCATGACGCTGGACACCGCCTTGACTGTCGTCTCGACCTCGGCGTCCACCGCCTCGAACACCAGCTCGTCGTGCACCTGGAGCAGCATCCGCGCCGAAACTTTCGCCTCCTCAAGCGCGGCGGGCACCCGGATCATGGCGCGGCGGATTATGTCGGCAGCCGTGCCCTGGATGGGCGCATTTATCGCGGCGCGTTCGAAGAAGGCGCGCATATTGCGCTGCGGCGTATTGATCTCCGGGAAGTGGATCTTGCGCCCGAACAGCGTCTCGACGTAGCCGTCCTCGCGCACCTTGGCGCGCATGGCATCCATGTAGGCGCGGATGCCGGGGAAGCGCTCGAAATACTTCGCGATATATTCGCCCGCCTCGCTGCGCGGGATGCCGAGTTGCTGCGACAGGCCGAAGGCCGAGATGCCGTAGATGATGCCGAAGTTGATCGCTTTCGCGCGGCGGCGCACGTCGCTCGGCATGTCCTTCACGGGCACGCCGAACATTTCGGAGGCGGTCATGGCGTGAATGTCGAGCCCCTCGGCGAAGGCGCGCTTCAGTGCCGGAATGTCGGCCATGTGCGCCAGCACGCGCAGCTCGATCTGGCTGTAGTCGGCTGAGATCAGCTTCTTACCGGGCTCAGCAATGAAGGCCGTGCGGATCATACGGCCTTCGCGCGTGCGAATCGGGATGTTCTGCAGGTTGGGCTCGGTCGAAGAGAGCCGCCCGGTCGATGTCGAGGCAAGCGAGAAACAGGTGTGGATGCGGCCCGTTTCGGCGTCGATGTGCTGCGGCAGCGAGTCCGTATAGGTGCTCTTGAGCTTGGCGAGCTGCCGCCATTCCAGCAGCTTGGCGGGCAGGCGCCGCTGGTCCTCGGTCAATTCCTCGCTCGAAACAAGGTCTTCGAGCACCTTCGCGCCGGTGCTCCATTTGCCGGTCGTGGTTTTCTTCGCGCCGGGAAGGCCGCACCTCCCGAACAGGAGTTCGGAAACCTGCTGGGTCGACCCGATATTGAACTTGCAGCTTGCCAGCGCGTAGATCTCGTCTTCGATGCGCGCGAGGCTTTGGCTGAATTCGCCGGAGAGGCGCGAGAGCACGGCGCGGTCTACCATCACGCCCGCAAGCTCCATCTCGCCCAGCACGGCGGCCATGGGTCGCTCCAGCGTCTCGTAGACGGCGCCCATGCCCTCGGCGGCGAGTCTCGCCTTGAACAGATGCCACAGCCGAAGCGTCACGTCCGCATCTTCGGCGGCATATTCCGTTGCCTTGTCCACGGGCACGCAGTCGAACGTAGTTTGCGCCTTGCCTCTGCCCGCTACATCGTTGAAGGCGATCGGCGTGTGTCCGAAATGCCGCTTCGAGAGCTCATCCATGCCGAAGCCTGCAAGCCCGCCGCGTCCCTGGTCGCAGGCATAGGCCATCAGCATGGTGTCGTCATAAGGCGCGAGGCGAACGCCGTAGCGGCGCATGACGACGAAGTCGTATTTGATGTTCTGCCCGATCTTGAGCACGCTGTCGTCTTCGAGCAGCGCTTTCAGGCGCGGCAGCGCGTGCTCCATCGGCAGCTGGCTGATTTCGCCCGCGCCCGAGAAATCGAGGCCGTCGCCGGGCGCGATGCGCAAGCGGAATGTAGCAGGCGCGGTTCGGCTCAAGCGCCGAGCGCCACGCCACAAAGCCGCGCCGCCACGGGATCGAGGTCTGTCGTCTCCGTATCGAACGCGACGAAGCCTTGCTCGGTTGCGGCCGTGATCCAGTCTTCAAGGGTTTGCAGATCGGTGACCTGGACGTAGCATGAGCGCTGGAACGGCAGGGATTTCAGCCACTCCGTTACGCGCTTCGCTTCGGCGGAGGGACCATGCTGGCTTATGGTTTTCCCTTCGCTTGGGGCAGGCGAGGGCGCTTCGATGGCCGGGGCGGGCGCGTGGCCTTCGCCGGGGGCCGGGGGCTCGACGCCGAAGGCTTCCGAGATGCGCTTCGTCAGCGAGTTGAATTCCATGGCGCGCAGGAATTCGAGCAGTGCGTTCGGGTCGGGGTCTTCGACGGCCGCAAGATCGAGCGGCTCTCCCACAGGCACGTGCTGGTCGAGTTCGACAAGGCGGCGCGAAAGCCGGGCCTGATCGGCAAACTCGATGAGCCGTTCGCGGCGCATTTTCTGCTTGATGAGCGGCGCGTGAGCGAGCAGCGTTTCGAGATCGCCGTGCTCGCGGATCAGTTCAGCCGCTGTTTTCACGCCGATGCCCGGCACGCCTGGCACATTGTCGATGGAGTCGCCTGCGAGCGCCTGTACATCCACGACCTTCGCGGGCGGCACGCCGAATTTCTCCAGCACCTCGGCTTCGCGGATCACCTTGTTCTTCATGGTGTCGAGCATGCTCACGCCCGGCTCGATGAGTTGCATCAGGTCTTTGTCGGACGAAACGATCACCACCTCGCCGCCAGCCTCGACAGCCTCGCGCGTGTAGGTGGCGATAATGTCGTCGGCCTCGAAGCCCTCCTTCTCGACGCAAGCCACATTGAAGGCGCGCACCGCGTCGCGGATCAGCGAGAATTGCGGCACAAGCTCCGGCGGCGGCTCGGGCCGGTGCGCCTTGTAATCGGCGGAAATGGCGTTGCGAAAGCTCGCCCTGCCGTGGTCGAAGATCACCGCGAGATGCGTCGGCCGCTTCTCTCCCTTCGTCTCGCGCAGAAGCTTCCACAGCATATTGCAGAAGCCGTGGATCGCGCCGACCGGCAGCCCATCGGAAGGCCGCGTCAGCGGCGGCAGCGCATGAAACGCGCGGAAAATATAGCCCGAGCCGTCGATGAGATAGACGCGGCTTCCGGGCGGGATGGCGGGTTCTGCGCTCTTGCGTTGTTCGGCGGGGCGCTCGGAGACTTGAACGAGAGTCATGGGGCGAATATAGGCGCGAAAAGTGGCGCGAGCCAACTTCAATCGCAAGCCTTTACGCGTCCGTTTTTAACGGGCCTTGTGAGCCTCACATGGCTGGTTGCGGAGGCAACGCGCTTCCGCTATTGTTCTTTCCACGCACCCGTAGCTCAGCTGGATAGAGTACAAGATTCCAAATCTTGGGGTCACAGGTTCAAGTCCTGTCGGGTGCGCCAATAAAACCAAGAGCTTGGTGAGCTTTCCCGCCAGACCCGATAAATGGAAGACGCTCCAGCGCGCAACGAGACGCATTTCGGGGCTTTTTGACCACCCCAGGCCCTTTCCGGGACTTGATTACCTGGATGTTTCCGCCAATTCCGTCGTCATGCCGCCCTTAAGGCGGCCATCCAGAAAAATACAAGGTATTCCAAGTTATGACTGGCCGGGTCAGGCCCGGCCACGACAGTGGAGCGAAATTTCTCCAATGTTTTCAGGCTCCTTCCGCGGCGGAAATATACGGGTAATCAAGTTCCGGGAACAGATTTGCGCATAGGTTCGCCTGGGCGAATAGACACGCTCCCCACGAACAGGCGCGATCCACGCTGAAGAGCCGATGGATAACGCGGGCGGGGTCGTCTCAGCTTCACTCACCAGCACAAGACCGGGACACGGGTGGAGCTTCTTGGGCCGGTCCAGAGTGACCACAAGCCAAGCCGAGGGTTTATTATAGTTTTGTTGTCTTTCTCTCAGTGGTGCCTGGCGAAGAGTTGCACTATTTTGGGACGTGTTCCCTCCAATAGCGCTGGGAGCGTCATCTTTCTCCAGAAGAGCAACAGCAATAGCCTGTTTGTATGCTTTGGGTAATCAGCCCGCTAGCAGGCTGCTGAAAAACTCCAAAGCTAACTGCCACGAACCCTCAAAATGAGGTCTGTGGTCGAGTTGAACCGACGCGAACATGCTCAATTGGAACTCGGCTCAATCACAGAGCGCGTCCGAGAAAGCCGGAAAACCTTTTTCAGCAGCCTGCTAGAAAAATCACGAACGCAAGATGCGTCAGCTCTTCGATCCAAGGCCATTGCACAAAGTCACCTTTCTTACGACGGCTACGCCACCACTCCTGGCTTCGTCAACGAACAAACGGGGCTGTTATGGTGGCCGGCCGCTTCTGAAGCGGGTGAAATGATCTTGATTCGTCCGCGCACGCCAGAAATGCTACTAGTTAGATATGGCCGGGTGCGTTAGAGTCCAACCCGATAATGAGCGCGAGGATGCGATGAGACGGTTTGCTCTCGTGATGGTGGCGCTGGTTGCGGTCCTTGCCACTATTATGTCTACCCGCGCTCAGCAAAATCCAAACGTTATCTATCAGCGGGACTATGGAAGTTGGCGGGTTGCGTGCACCAAAGACGCGATGAGCGACATGGTCGAATGCTTGGTCGGCAGTGTTGCACCAGGGAATCGTTCGATTTTAGGAGGTGATAACATAAAAGTGTGGTTTTGGAGCACCAACAGAAACGCCAAGCCAGCGCTTACTATCGAGATGCCCTATTTGATAATGCCACAACGCGGAGTAACAATCCGCTCGAACTCCAATCAGCCGCGGACATTTAACTGCACTACAATCCAGAAACAGCAATGCACGATCCAGGGGACTGATCGGGACTGGTTGCTGAATGATTGGCGAAGCGCAAGTAAAGTTGTGGCGCGCGGATATACCTTTTCGGAAACAGGTCCGGACTACACCTTGGATATGGGCGGATTCAATGAAGCATTCTCAGATTTCACCGGAGTAGTAGCGAGGTATCTTTGAGTGGTAACTTGCCCGGTAATCGCCGCGCCCCGCATCGCTGCACCGCTAATTCGTCGACTGTGAACTTTTGATTTTAAGGCTGTCTGGGCCTCGGATTCGCGCCCTGGGGCCTGGAGGAAAGGGCCCAAAACAAGTTCGAGCCAGGCCAGCAGGCGGGGAAAGTTATAGCCGGCGGCGGCGAGGACGGCGTTGGTGGCGTCTCCCTCACGGTGGGCGAGGAAGTTCCGGCCCATGCCGCAGTCCTGATTCAGGTCGTCTGGCCCGTCTTCCGCCGATCCCTTGGCTTCATCCTCGACCCCGCAAGCAAATCAGCATCGCCTGCGCCGGATGATGGAGGTAAATTTTGCAAGCAAATCGACCTGAGACGTCCTCAATCCTGCAAAACCACGCCAGCAAAATCGCTCAATGTTCTCACAATATCAGTCGGCTAGAAATAGTCACGGTCGACTTCGCCAACCGTGACTTGGTCTTCACGACAACGGGCCTTTCCGGCTTTTCGAAAATCAAGACGCGTCTAGGCCAGCTTCTGTAGGAAGAGCTTGCAAGACCTGTCAAGCCATGACGCACGCACGATCTAAGCCGCACTGCTGCTTCACGGATGGCAGGGCTTGGTATCCAGGATCAGCCGGTCGAACTTCGCCGCCTTGAGCAACGCCAAGTATGTTCGAAAGCACAACCCATTCTATCGAACATATTCGTAATATTCCACACCCAGATCCTGGAAGGCTTCTTCATAGCGATTGCCCACGCGGTTGATCCGGAATCGGTCGCCGGGCAACTCAGTTGACTCGAGTCCGATAGCCGCTCGATTGTCATGAAGGGATTCGTACTGATCCTTGGTGAGATCTACCGCTCCATCCATGGCTTCCTTCAGGCGAATTCGCGAGGCCGGATCCTGGAATCCTGCTGGAATGCGTGCTGGAATACATTCAGCGGCATCGCCGCTACCGTAACCTACGAGGAGCGTGTTCGTGTCTCCGAGATCGATATTTTGGCTTACCGCTTCTTGTACAGCCGCCGCCATCCATGCCGGCAATGAAGCGGTGTACATATTGCCGAAGTGGGGGGTAAAGGCGGACCCCATGCTCATTTTCGTTTCGATAAACGAAGTTAACTCCGCTGACTTGCGTAGTAGTGCCGCAACTTGTCCCGTGACTCTCAATGGATCGACGTTAGCAAGGCCGGAAAGCACTCGATCATACAGGTCCGGGCGCGTCGAAAGTTCCGATATTACGGCATCTCTCGTGGTACCTGCTGCCAGGCACATCTCGTTGATAACCGGGTTTTCAGGCGACTCGCACAACAAAGCTTTGAGCAACAGAAAGGCGGCAGCCTGGACGGGCATATAATGATACGGCCTATGGAAGAAGATCGAGTTTGCCTGGGACAGCGACTCCAAATGAGTGAGCCCCTGCCTCCGCACCATGTCCTCGAACGCACAGAGCGTTTCGTCCAGGTACACGTAGGTGGAGTATTTCCCATTGAAAATGGGAAAATCGCGCATGCATTCGGCCCTCGACCTGGAGTTGCCCAGGAAGTGCCGGATATGGGGTTTTCGAAAGTCGGCGCCACGATAGTCTGAAGCACTTCCGGAGTTGTCCAGATCCAGCTCGAACAGTGTTGCCTCCGGCTCACATAGCATGGCAACAGCGCCGGCCCCTTGGGTTTGCTCGCCGCTAGAGCCACGCTCGTACTCAGCGACGTCCGTGCATACCACAATCGCCTGGCGATCCCGACCATCCGTACTCAGGTACCGCACGGCGCTCTTCAACGCATATATTCCGCCAAGGCAACCATGTTTGATCTCGGGAACTTCGCAATTGCGCGACAGACGCGGTAACCCCATGGTGTCCAGAGTGCGGTCCACCATCCCGCGAACTATCACCGCACCGGCTGAATTGTCCGTGCTGGATTCCGTCCCGAGGCCCAGGTAGCCGATACGTCGGGGATCAATATCGTTGTCGCGAATTAGGCGCAGAACGGCTGACGCAGCCATTGTGTACGCATTTTCGTCCGGTGCGGGTAGCCGATAACTCTTCCCGACGATGGCCTGGATTTTCGACCAGCTTTGACCCGTCCAGTCGCACCACGCCTCAAGCTCGACCCGAAGCGCCGGCACATACAAACTCATTCCGCTGATTCCAGCTTTTCTATTCAATTCATTGCCCATGCTTGGCATAAGTTATTCCCCCCTTATCACTATCTCAATATCACTACTCAGGGCAGTTTTCATATCATAGTCACTCATTGATAAGCAAAACAAAATGACGGTATTACTTAAGAAAATTCTTCCTCAGCGTCCGATAAGGAGCTATGGTTTTGTCATTTGATATCGAATCGGTATGCACTTGGAAGACGTTTCAGGCTGCGCATTGAGGAACAGGCTAGTCAGGATTTTCGAACCCTGCTGCACGTTGTTAGAGCCAGTGGCTTTTCAACCATTGCCAATTCAAAGGGTCGCTAACTGGAGAGTTGAGGGGAAGATGAGTTGTGTATCTTTCGCTGCGGCCATCGGGATTTTTGCAGCACGTGAAATCCTGGCCAAGAGAGCGAAGGCGCGAAATTGGCACCGCCGCGCCAGCATCTCCAGCGCACGAGTTGCAAGCAGTGCCAACCAATCCAAGCCAACAGCAGACTGAGATTCCTTCGGAGGAGCAAGACATGTCATCGATCAGCCGTCATCCCGAAGCGCACGCCCTTCACGGCGGCTGGCGGGCAGACCCGTCAACAAATGCAGTTTCTGTCCCGATCTATCAGGATACCGGGCACGCATCGAACCTCTTCGCCCTGAAAGAGCCCGGAAACATCCACACCAGGCTGATAGACGCTGGCA
The DNA here is from genome assembly GCA_963829495.1 of uncultured Alphaproteobacteria bacterium. GTDB lineage: Bacteria > Pseudomonadota > Alphaproteobacteria > Rhizobiales > Rhodomicrobiaceae > Rhodomicrobium. The sequence continues at coordinate 30,636 of CAWHIT010000004.1, read as the reverse complement.
AACAACTGAAGGCTTTGGGGGTACGCGGCGTGATCACCCACCTGGCGCGACGGGTCTTGACCTTTGCTCCCGGGGGCGAAGCTTTCAGGCTGTTTGTGGTGGTGCTCTCAGAGCCGCAGCCGACGCCCGAAGCAACCGAGGCTGCGAGCCAGCATACTTTTCGATTTGCATCGCTCGACGACCTCGAACGATTACAAAAAGACAAAAGCTCAAAAATTCTCGAGCGCGATATTGTGTCGTTCAAAAGCGGAAACCGCTGCCTATTGCAACTGGATGGTGACAAGTTGGTTGGCTATACGTGGGTCAGCAACTCTCCGCTGATCGACCTCGAATGGGGCTTTCATGCCAACCTGCCCGATGACATGATCTACAACTACAACGGATACACGGCGCCAGCATACCGCGGCACCGCCTATCAGGCATTGCGTCATCTGAAAGTACTCGAGCACATGGGCGCCCTAGGGAAACACCGGCTTCTCGGATACGTGGATCATCTTAATTACAAGTCGCTACATGGCGTTGCCAAGAGCGGATACCAGCGGGTTGGGGTGCTGCGGGGGATCAGGCGCAATGGAAAGATTGATTTTTCCCTCACCATCAACGAAAAAGACTGGTCAACAGCAACGCGTGCAGGCCCGCTTCAGCGCTGAACCCGCGTCACGCTTCACTCGTGTGACTGCGACGCAGCGCGTGTATCAATACCCTCACCGGCGTGAGTGATACTTGGAGATATCTTGTCAGCGACGTCTCTCGGGGCCACGCCTTGGCCCAGGAGGCAGGCCACTTCGGCTGCAAACGTCGGACGCGTTTCGTGCAATTGCATGGCGCGACATAGCGGCCGTCGGTCTTATCGAATGTGCGCTGCGGACCCCGCATCGATAGGTTGAAAGGTTTCTGCAAGATGACGCCGCGCGGAGGTCAACTGCCGTTTTTAGGTTCACCAAGGCGGTCATGGGGAGGCACGCAGTTTTCACTTGATTGCAAGCCCTGAGCGTGTCGAGTGCGCCCACGCGCACAAGGCAGCCTTCACCGCGTTTTTGCGCACAATGCTATATGATTTTGTCTTAGTTGGAACCGTCGGGTCATTGTATTTCCTTGAATTTAATGCGAGATCTTGACACCTGTTGTAAATATAAGTCTAAAATGACTTGGGTGGGTAACTATGCCAAGTATGAGCAATGGAACGCATGGTGAAGCCGGAATTAGCGGGATGAGTGTGTATGTGCCCGCGCTTCGGGTTGGGCTTGAGGCGTGGTGCGGCTGGAACGATCTGCTCGCCCATATCGGCTAATGAGGATTTTTGGCATGCTTGAACAATCTGATGTCAAACGGCAAGATAGCGGACGCCGAAAGCCCGATGCTTTGGCCGACCCGGAACCCGTCACAGCAAGCGTAGCGGCTGGCCTTGACAGCCAGCACGGGACGGTGGCACGAAATGCTTTTTACTTGATGGTCGGCCAAGTGCTAAGCACTGTGCTCGGGGTCCTGTTCAGCGCGGCGCTTGGACGAAACCTCGGCGCCGGCGACTTTGGCGTCTTCTTTCTAATCTCGTCGTTTTCCGCCTTTGCCTACGTTCTGGTGGATTGGGGCCAGCAGCTCTATATCTTGCGCGAAGTGGCACGCCAGCCCGAAAAGGGCAGCCTTCTTCTTGGCACCGCATTGGTCATGCGCGTGGCCGGTGGGATACTTGTGATACTCCCGAGCGGGTTGATCGCCTTGGCTCTGGGGTATGACACCACGATCTGTTGGTATACCGTCCTCTTCATCGCCACGTACCTGCCTTTCTTTCTATCGCAAGGCTTTGCGATCCTTTTCCGGGCCCGCGACCGGATGAGTCTTGACGCGGGGCCGACCGTCGCAAACAAATTTGTCTTGCTCGGGCTGACCTTGGCGGTGTTTGCGGTCGGCGGCGGCCTTTGGGGTGTGTTGGCGTCGCAGGCGTTGGCGGGCCTTGTCGCGCTAGCGATTTCCTTCCAGCTTTATCGTCATGTTTCGACGGACGCGCTGCGTTTTTCGCCCGAGGTTGCTCGTCAAATTCTGCTGTGCGGCGGCGCTCCCTTCGTGTTTACCGCAGTGAGCAACGTTCAGCCTTACATCGACGCCGTGCTCCTGTCGGAGTTTGCACCCGCGGACGCGATCGGCTGGTACGGTGCGGCCAAGAACATCATGACCAACATGCTGCTGCCGGCGTTTATCCTCGGTACCGCATCTTTTCCGCGGATCGCCCGGGCAGCCACGGATGCGGACCTCTTCAAAGTAGAAATCCGGGCTGCGATGCGGCCTATCGTGTGGCTTGGGGCGCTCGCCGCCGTCGGCACCTTCCTGTTCGCCGACGATGCCATCGCGATCGTCTACGGGCAGCGTCATTTCGGTCCCGCAGGGATCATCCTCAAGGTTTTCGCTCCAGTTTTCGTCCTGCTGTTCATGAACGTGTTGCTCAGCGTTTCCCTCTATGCGATCGACCGGGCGAAAGCCTATTCGATAATCAAGGTCTCAAGTGTGGTGGTCTGCACGACGCTGGCGTTGATCCTCATCCCGTACTTCCAGCAGCGCGCGGGCAATGGCGGGATCGGGGTAGTGACGGCGTTTGTTGCTAGCGAAGTCGTGGTCTTCGTGGGAGCGATCACCCTGTTGTGGGGCAAGGGCGTCGGGTCGGAGATCCCGGTTGACATGGCAAGGGCGGTTGGCTCGGCGGCGCTCACCCTGCTTCTGTTCTGGTGGATGCCACCACTGTCCTTCTGGGTTGGCGCGCCGATTTGTGTGACAGCGTTCTTGCTGTTCTCGGTCGCGCTCGGCCTCGTCCGGCGCTCCGACGTTCAGACGTTTAAAGCGCTTTTGCGCAAAGGGCGGCCAGCGACTGAACCATCAACCGGGGAGCGACCGGCAGCCGTCTAGCAGCGCTGGCGTGCATCATGCACCAAGTCAATAAAGCATTTCGTCGTGCTGCACAAATGCTGGATCATCGGCTAGCTCAACCGCTGCCGAAAACTGGAGAAGGACTTCGAATGTCTGAACCGAATAGCAAATCATTTGAGTAGGAGACATCCAGTGGATCTCGTTAGTGTCATTATTCCGGCATATAATGCCGAAAAGTGGATTGAGGGCGGCCTGCGGAGCGCAATCGCTCAGACGTACCCTAGCATCGAAATAATCGTGGTGGACGACGGCTCTAAGGACGACACGGTTACTTTGGCGAAACAAACACTGAGCAATGAATTTAAGGGGAAGTGGCAGGTCATCGAACTGGGGGGGAACAGAGGCGTGAGCGTGGCTCGCAACACGGCCATCGCCGCTGCAAGCGGTAATTGGGTTCAGACCTTGGACTCCGATGATCTTATAGCCCCGCAGAAAATCGAATTGCAGATGCCCCTCGCGTCGACGTCTCCGAGCGACGTCGCGGGCGTGTATTCCTCTTGGCGGAAGATTTTCAATGATGAGGGCCACATCGAGTGGGCCGGACCCGTGTATGTCCCTAATCTCGACGGCAGGGCGCCGATCATGAACCTTGTTTTCGACTACATGGGGCACATCAACGCATTTCTTCTTCGACGCGAAACCCTTAAGAAGGTGGGGGGCTTCGATGAAACCTTGCGCCATTGGGAAATATATGAACTCATGGTTAGGATCGCCGTGCAAGGCGGACGCTATGTCCATGCGCCATCGAGCGAACCCTTGTTCTTTTGGCGCATCCATCGGCATAAACCTCACATTGGCGGCGCCGACGCACGCTATTTGCAATCCGACATTTCTTTAGGTTGGATCGATCAGGCGTTGAAGGCCAGCGGGGGTCGTAGCGTCTCTCAGCTTGGATTGTCGCGCGAGGAAGAAAAGGCGCTGCTGCACACCTGCACAAGCTATGGGCAGCAACTTCGCCTCTATGATCGCGAAGCCTTTCAGAACTATTTAGCAAAAGCGCTACCATTTAGCAACGGTCGCTTCCCCACTCATCCTTGGTATTTGGCAGCGCTTTCTACCATCATGGGGTATGAGAATGCCGAGTTGGTTGCCGGAGCCACTCGCGCTCTGAAGAAGCAGCTGCGGACTTCATTTGCACGGGCCACGCGCTCATAAGGCTTTGGGACTTGCCTTCGTTGCCGCAGAACTACAGGTCTGCCCTGGCATGAGACGTGTACGTTATTTTAACTTATCTCATCGGCTAAGCCTCCGCCTGTGGCGGAGGAACCCTGTGTTTTACATTTAAAGAAGATCTCCCGAAGGTGTCCGACCGCTCGAGGCATGATCAGGAGATCAACATGACGCAAGTCACAGACCTCTAAATCACCGCACATGGGAATGCGAATATCACGTCGTGTTAACCCCGAAATATAGGAAGAAATCTCTTTTTTGATCCCATCCGCAAGGAATTGAGGGACGTGTTTCACCGGCTGTTCACATGCTCATCCCGATTCCTCCGAAACTCGCGGTGGCGACTGTCGTGGGGTTCTTGAAGGGCAAGAGCTCTATCTGGGTGGCGCAGAACATAGCCGGTAATAAGCAGAATTTCGTGGGCCACAAGTTCTGGATCAGAGGGTATTATGTCTCAACTGTAGAGAAGGCGATCCGCGCTTATATCCAAAACCAGGAGAAAGAAGACAAACAACTGGACGAACTCAGCCTGCTTGACAGGTCCAAGTAACCTAAACCGCTTCGAGCAGTTCCTATTCAACCCCCCAGCTGTGCTGAAGGTTATTGGCTTGTGAAACCTCAAGAGTTGTCCATCAACGAAAATGATTGGTCAACCGCGGCTCGTGAGACCCGCTTCAGCACTGAACCGGAGTCGCACTTTACTCGTGTGCCTGCGAGGCAGCATGTGTATCAATGCCCTCGCCAGCGTGAATGAGAGTTGCAGGTAACTTGCCAGCAATCTCGCTCGGCGCCACACCTTGGCCGAGGCGGCAGGCCACTTCGGCTACAAATCTTGGACGGGTTTGCGCAATCGCATGGCCAGTATCTTCATCGAGCCAAAACAGCGTGCCTTCGGGCAACGCAGCCGCCACAGATCGCGCAGCTCCTGAATTCGCTGTGCCGTCCTTCTTTGACCAAGCAACGAAGGCCGGCGACCGTGTGTTCCTGAGCTGCTCAAGCCAGGCCGGACCATAGCTGGCACTCGTGGTCATAGCTTGAAGTGCCACGCTCCGGGGAAAGATGCTTTTATACAGCGATGTGCTGGCCAACCAGGTTGCGGCCTGCGTCAGAGCGCCAGGCTTGAGCAAGCGGCCAAACAACCCGCCGTGCTGAAGTGACCCCGGGTAGCCTGAGGGCGCCAGCAGCCCCAGCTGCTCGACCCGCTCTGGATGCCGTGCAGCCAAAGACACAGCAAGCGAGCCACCCATCGAGGTGCCAACCACCGTGACCTTGCCAAGGTTGAGCGAGTTGAGGAACTCCACCAGCCGTTCGCTTTGCGCCGCCAAACCATAGTCCTCGGTATCAAAACGTGAGGCGCCGAAGCCTGGCACGTCTATCCGTACACGGCGCACCGGGCAACTTTCCAGCTGCGCCCAGACGGGATCCCAGATCGCCAGCTGATCATTGAAGCCGTGCAGAAAAAGCACCACGTGCTCTCCTTCCCCGGCCATTTGGTAGCGAACGGTACCGCTCTTGATCGTGGCGAATTGTTCGCCTCTAACAGCAACAGGTTCGTTCGGTCGCGTGACGGCGGCCAGCAGAACTAGCGCGAAAAAAAACAAACATGCCGGTACAGACACCAGCCAGAGCATTAGAATTCCGTGGCGGAACATGGCAGCTCCTGCAACCCCTTGGGAAAACGGTGTGGATGGCTCGAAATGATCACTCTGCGATCTCCTTCAATGCACATTCTGCCTCTCCGGTGGCGACCAGGATTCCAAGCTCATCAATAATACGCATCTCGCAATGGGCAGCTTTGCGTTCGTCAATCGACGCCTCCCCCAGGCAACGTAACTGTTTTCCCGGTACTGCGCTGCTCAACACTTTCCATGATAGCTTACGCACTTCGCCATGCTGGCCAAGCCATTGATCCAACAGCGAAGCGAAGTAATTGCCCAACAACGCGCGCTGTACCACAACGTCGGCGTGGCCCTCCGCGCGCGCGGCGTCTTTATCATAGTGAATGCGATGACGGTTCCAGGTGACTGCGCTGAAACTGAAAATCTGTGTGGTGGTCGGCACCACTACCAACTCAGGAATGGTTGAAGGCAATATACTCGAGTTCGCAGTATCCATCCATCAAACCCTCTTGATAAAAGTGGCTATTTCTTGTGCGATCGGCTCACCGTGAGAGCCAGTAAAGTGCGTCTCCACCACCACAAGGTAGAGTACGCCGCTCCGGCCTTGCTTCGGGTGGACATCTTTGATCGATGAACTCGATGGTAACGGTTTCTCCGGCTCGCACGCGTCGGTGAATCACATACTCGCTGCTGCCCCCAACCGTGCGCGCGGCGGGGATCGGGACATCGAGCTCGCGTGGTGATCCGTCTGCTGGCAGCTGGTCCAGCGGCACCGCTTCGTAAGCAAGCGCCTGCGGAAAGAGCAGGGGCGCTTCGATTACGCCGCCCGAGCGAGATACGCTGTTACCGGTAGCCTGTGCAAAACGCATGATTTCATGTTCCGTCACATAATGGCTGCGAGTGCGCTTGACGCCGATCAACGCCCGGACTTCTTCCGGTATCGATACGCTCATCCATTTCTCCCCATTCAAGCTAGATGATAGCGATGCATAAAACGCCAATCTGTTTCCGGAACGCCGGAGGCCCAACTCCGTCATGGGCCATTAGGCGGCGATACAAGAAATGCCGCATCCGATTCTCCGCTCACCGCCACCGACAAAATGGCAACCGCGGGGTCGTTATTGGTGCCTTGGGTTGCCTAAATTTGGCACGCATCCTTTTTGAATAGCGCATCGCGGTGCAGGTTCAGCGGAAAAAGCGGCACAAATATCTCGTGTCGGCCTCCGCAGCCAACTCGTTTTTCGTTGAAACTATTTCACTCACGTTCGATGCTTATCGAATACAGCTTTTGAATTTACAGTTAATAGTTGTTACTCCGTTTCCAGCTCATGCTGTGACTATTGCTAAGTATATTCCTTGTCTCGCCATCGCCCATGCCTGTCAAGCACATTGTGTCTTGGGCAGTTCAATGCGCTGCATGCCAATCTCAATGCATGTGCATGCTGGATGTTATTCGCTTATGGAAAAATGGTAAATAGCCTGGCTGTCAAGACGGCAAGGGATATCGATGCAGAAACAGACTTAATGACCCCCAAGCCGAAGACGTAGTTACTCTTATTGCGTCATCGACGGAGCTAGTGCTCAGCTTCTGCTGCAAAAGAAACTCAAAGTGTGTCGAGTATCAGTTACCTCGAAAAGCGAATAGCCTCGCCCTTAACCGGTTGCTGAAAAACGCCTCGGCTGACATGGGCATGAGAATATGATGCGAGCCAGCGCACGCCCACCAACACCGGCCCGGAGGAAAGAGGCGGCTCCGCTGGTTCGGACAGTTTTCTGCTTCGATAAGTGGAGGGCAAGGTTAGCTCGCCAAGCGGACTGGCGGCACACGCTCACCATTCTAACGCCCGCGCCGGAGCCAAATATTACGGTTCCAGGCACTCGCCGGAAGCCTTCAAGTGCTACGGCTTCAAGGTCAGCCGCGAGACGTCATCCCTCCAGTACGAGAACGACGACTTGATGCGGCCTTTCTGGGGCGAAGACTACGGCATCGCCTGCTGCGTGTCAGACATCCGGCTTGGCAAGCAAATGCAGTTCCTCGGCGCATTGACCCGCGACGCCGGGCGGTGCCGGGCCGCGCGTACCTAGAACTGTGGTTCGGCGAGGAAGCGCATTGGCAAACCGCCGACGTCGTCCGACACGTTCGCGAGCTCTTTTGCACGGAGCGATACTGAAATTCGCTCCCGCAGTCGTTAATTTTAGAGAATTTTGCTGATTGGAGCGAACGGCGGCATCCCTGTCCTTGCCGATGGCATTTCTCGTCATCGTCAGTAAACCGTATCGAGCAGGTCGTAATAGGAGAGGTCGAGATAACCGGCCTCCTCGCCGCGGTGCTTAAAGTTCCAGTCGTTGAACCAGTCGAGCGCGGGCCAGAAACGCTCGCTGTTGCGTAAGATTCCATAGCGGTTCCGCAACGCCGTCCAGTCCTCAAGGGTCTGGACCGAACGCAATTCCTTCAGGAATGCGGGCGCCTGGGCGAGATCGAGTTCCATGAAGAGGTTGGGGAAACCGCCGACAATGGTCGGGTAGACGCTCATGGTGTACTCGTCGGGCAGCGCCTCGCCATTCTGGAAGAGGAGATCGAACTGCGTCTTGTAGACGCGATTGGCGATCAGGGAATATACCCTCGGGAATTCGTCGCCGTTGTTCAGTCGCAGCAGCACGACGCTCGGCAGAAAGCGCGGGAACTTGTACGCTGTGGTCTCGGTAACGAGCGAGACCGCCTTGCCCCAGTCCTCATAGCTGTCGATCGGGTCGTCCAGCGAAACCTTCGGCTTGACTAAAGGATTGAGCAAATCGATCGGCCCGCTGACGCCCAAGCCCATATGCGCCTGAATACGGTCGACCACGCCCAGCAACGGATGGGACTGGTCTCCCTCGACTCCGCCGGGCAGGGTGCTGCCGGGGAATGGCACCAGGAAGCGTCCGATCAATCCCACGAAATCCCTGTGACCAGCGCTGGCGGATCGGATCGCGTTCGTTCTGCGGGAGCAGAAGCAGGAAATTGTCTTCCAGCTCCTGCCGGAGGAAATTGAAGAAGACCAGCGTCTCAAGCTTGCCGAGATCGCCCTCCCAATATTTGTAGCTGGCGACCGTGTTGTAATAGAGACGCTCGAAGCCGCTATAGCCGATCAGCCATTGAGTGCGGGGAATGCCGCCCTGCCGGCCCTTCATGACCGAGACGTTGGTTTCGTGTCTCAGAACCGTCAGCCATGCGTTCGGATTCTTGCCGTCGCCGTTCCAGACGGCATCGACATTCAGACCCGCAGGCGTCAGTTTGCTCTGGGCCTGTGCATAAGCGTTCGCGTATTCGGCATTGCCGATAGGGGAGCGGTCCATCATGGTGGACCAGGTCTCCAGCCCCAGTTGCGGATTTTGCACCGAGGGGTCGTAACGCGGGTCGAGGAAGTAGACCCAGAAGTGGTCCTTGACGGCATAGGTTGCTGTCTGTCCCAGGCACACGGGGCCATAGGTGATGCCGCCGACGATCACCTCGGAGTTCTCCAAGAGGAACAGGGAGCGCGCCTCTGCCGGAATGGCCCGGTAAACCCGGAACGGATTGCCGACGCCCCACGGCGAGTTCATGTCCTGCGTCTTGTCCCACTCGCGTCCGAGGAACAGCTCCTTGAGATGGCCGAGCGATCCTTTGTTCAGATGCCAGACGAAATGATTTTTCTGAACCCTCGGAGCCGTGACCTTTTGGAGGCGATACCAGAACCGATCGACCCCCGCATATTCGTAGGGATTGTCGTAGGGGAGCGCGGTATCGATGACCTGGACCGGCAGATCGACAGCGATTGACTGTCCCGTGGCGACCGTCACCGTCTGGGTTGCCGGGGTCGCGGAGCGGACGAGACGGAAGAAGTCGCCTGGACTTTCCTCGAGGACGATGCTGGCCTGGTAGACGTGATCAAAGATGTAGCGGGCGACTAGCTGGTTGCGCGGATCCGGGTCGTTGAGAAATGCCTCCCATTCGGCGATGGCTGCCTTATTGCTGACCTTCCCAGCCTCAAAAAGCTCCCCCTCGGTGGGACCCGGCGAACCGTTGGCCACCCAGGCCGCCAGCTTCTCGAGGTCGACGCTGGCGATGGCCGGCAACCCGAAGGGCATTCCGGCTGCGGGGTTCGCTTCAAGGTAAGCGTCGAGTGACTGAGGGGTCGCCGGGCACTGGTGGTTATAGCGCTTGGCATAGAGCGGCATCACCGCCTCGCGCGAGAAGCCAGGCCGGTTATGCCGATAGCCGGCAACCACCATCTTATAGAGCAACGACTGATCCAGCCGGTCCCTCACCATCCCCTCGCGGTGGAGGATGGGATAGAAACCCCGCTGCCGCCACTCCCCGGTGGTCTGGACCACATCCATGCCGACACGCGGGGTTGAGCCGACGTGACTGCCATAGGGATTGATGCCGAATCCGCCGCGGTCGGCGCCGCGGAAGGAGTTGAGCTTCACATTGCAAGGCGAGCCAAGACAGCCGTGACAGGCGATGCAGCGGCGGTTGAAGAGCGGCTGGATGTCGGTCATGTACTCCGGCGAGGCCGAGGGAGCCGGCCCGGTCTGCGCGACCGGAGTGCCCTTCTCGTCGCATCCTGACAGGAACAGAAGCCCCGCGACGACGGCCGCGAGGAATTTGGCTGCGCGATGGAAGTGTCTCGCCGCGTTCATGACGCCCCCTGTGGTTTTGAGGCGGCAGGGAGAGGGTCCTCCCGCATGCTATCTGCCGCCCTTGCGGAAGCCAGAGCTTAACGGATCAACGGTCCGTCGGCAAATCGATGCCCGGCGTCGCCGACGCCGCGAAAGCGCCCGTCGGGCAGTTCGTGCTGCCGCGGGCGGAGCGGTCCGTTGTGCGGCGAGACGTTAACGGTCGCGGATTTAATGACAGCGTTCTCAAGGTTTTTGCCATTATAAAAGCGTCGTTCTCTACGCGACGAGACAACCGTCGGGCTGTGTTACCAGCAAACGCGCCAGCACCGCCGGCCATTGCAACGCAAGCGGCAGGCGTAGCCATAGCCAAGGCGATAAGGACGGCCCCAGCGATAGCCCCGCCATCCGTAACCGCGCCAGTACGCGTGGGAGCCGTAACCGCGACGCCAGCCGTAGCGGTAGTAGATCTTCTCCGCGGCGCTGCTCTTAGCAACCTGGCTTTGCATCGCTGCCGTATTCTCTGTGAGAGGAGCTGCCTGGACGGACAACCCGAACAGGGCACCGAATGCAATCACAATCGCAATCACGTATTTTTTCATCGATTTCAACCCAGTTGACGCTCTTTTTCCCCAGCGCGAAAATTATAGAGTGACGCCTGCTCAGTTCCAGCTTTTTCCGCGATGTCCACAATAGTTACGCTTCTTTGAGCGATCGCCCGTCGCCGCCGCAACTCAAGCTGTATACGGAACAGCAGATAATCAGGAACTGCTGGAACCGAACGAGACGTGCGGCTTGCGGAAACACTGCAGCGTCCAAGCCCCGCTTTTCGCGGCTTACTTTCCGAGTGCGTGCATCATTGTCGCTTACGGAAAGGTGAGAAAGCTCACGATTCCGCCTGAAAGCGCTCCTACTGTTATCGCCTTCGTCGGCGCGAGGGGGGGCCAAAAGAAGTATACGTGGCTTCGGCTCCAGGCATTGCTCGGCGCGCGCAAAAGCCGGGGTTGCCCATTTCGAGCTACGCAGTCGTGTAAATTGTCCGTAACTTGGTATAGGCTTACCTGCCAGGAATGACTCGACAAAGGACATGCAAGACCCATGAGCCGTCGAATGTCTGTAGAGAAGAGCAATAAAAAAAACAATTCCAGAAGCAGATGGCCATCCCACATAGAGAATTTTACATGGTTCCTTATCCGTTGCCGTCGTTACTTCAACGGTGACATGGATCGCCTGCTCGTGTTCTGCGTTATCAGTGGCAGAAAACTTATAGCCAAGAATAAGCTTGAAGCTGGAAAGCTCGAAGACGTGAGCCTGGACCGCTTACCTCGCGTAGCAGAAAAGCCCATCAATCTTCAATTCATAGCCGATTGCAGCGGGCTGCCAAGAGAAACAGCCCGCCGCAAGCTTCAAGATCTGATGGCGCTTGGCTGGGTTGAGCGCGATACGCGCGGCAATTTTAGCACGACCGCCAAGGCAGCCGCCGATCTCGCGCCTTTGAAGAAAATCGGCATTAAATACCTCGCCCGGATGAAGGGTATTTTTGCTCCAGACGGAGAGGATCCTAGAGCGAAGGCTGCCTGACCGTGGGCGGTCCGCATTCCTCGCGCCGGCGGTCTTGGCAGCGTCCTTTTCACCGGAGGACGTTCTCGGCGTCGGGGATTTGTGGCCATTCAAAGGGAGCATCCTTTGGCGTTGGATCGAGGCCTATTCGCCACAAAACGAATATCTGTGGGTTGTGATCGGGGCGCAGATGCTGCCAGGGATCGAATAGGGGGTACAAGCAGCCTTGCGCGACGGCATCGCTGCGCCTGAAATGGGCGACAAGATACTTGCCCCCGGCGGCCATGTCGGGCTCTAATGTTATGCTCTGGCTTGCGGTGCCGATCCGTTCAAAATTGTCCTATGATCTTGAATGGATTGGCGCGAGCCGCGATGTGCTCATGTGCATTTTTGCGGATTGAATTGTAACGTCATGTCAAGGGAGGAAGCATGAACTACGCGAAGCGCTTCCGCATCGAGCCGGGCTCGAAGGTTGATCTCGAGGATATCGACCCCGGCTTCCACGGCGACCATGGGAGCCATGTCGAAGCGGCTCCTGAGATTTCAACACCATCTGCAGCGCATTACGAAGCTGCAGCGCGCGCTCTATGCCGACAAAAAGCATTCGCTCCTGATCGTGCTGCAAGGGATCGACGGCGCGGGCAAGGATGGCACCTGCTGGCATGTCATCGGCGCCATGGACCCGCAAGGCGTTGAGGTGACCGGCTTCAAGCAGCCGACCGAGGAGGAGAAAGATCATGATTTTCTCTGGCGTGTGCACCCGCATGCGCCCGGGCGCGGCAGGGTCGCGATTTTCAACCGCTCCCACTACGAGGACGTGCTCGTCGTGCGCGTGCACAAGCTTGCGCCGAAGGAGGTCTGGAAGCCGCGCTACGATTTCATCAATGACTGGGAGAAGCTGCTCGCGGAGGAAAACAACACCACGATTTTGAAGTTCTTCCTTTACATCTCCAAAGAAGAGCAACTCGCCCGCTTCAAGGAGCGGCTCGACGATCCGGCCCATCAGTGGAAGATCAGCGCCAGCGACTACGCCGAACGCGACAAATGGGATGACTACATCAAGGCGTTCGAGGCCGCGATCGAACGCTGCTCCACGAAACATGCGCCCTGGTTCGTTATCCCTTCCAATCACAAGTGGTTTCGCAATCTCGCCGTGTCTTCGATCATCGCCGATGCCCTTGAAGACATGAACATCCAGATGCCGAAGCCGACGGTGGACATCGAACAGATCCGCAAGCTCTATCATCAGGCCGAAGAGGCCGAGAACGGTAAGGCCAGTAAAAAGAAGAAGGTGCAAAAAGATACAGCTTCCGCGCCCGAGACTGAGCCGGGCACTGTGCAGGCCTAGCAGCCGTGGAAACCGTCGAAAAGCCACCGGCAGCCTCATCCGTCTTCGCGGCACTTGATAATGCGCGGATGACCTGGAGGCATTACGCTTTCTGGCTTATCGCAAGTGGCGGCGCCTTGCTCGACGGATTCTCGGTTGTCGCTCTCGGGATCGCACTTCCACTGCTGAAGCGTGATTTCGTGATCGGCCCGCTGCTTGTCGGGCTGATCGGCTCCGCGCTCGTGCTGGGCGCGGTCGCGGGCGCAGCTCTTGGCGGCGTTGCGGCCGACAGGTTCGGCCGCAAGCGCGTGTTCATCGCCGATATGATCATCATCGGCATCGCTGGTCTCATTGGCGCGGCCGCGCCCAGCCCCTGGTTCATCCTGGTTGCGGAGTTCCTGCTTGGCGTGGGCGTCGGAAGCGATTTCCCGACAAGCGCATCGTACGTGTCCGAGCTGATGCCAAAAAGCACACGCAGCAGAATGACGGTCGCAACGATTGCGATGCAGTCGGTTGGCATGATCGGAGCCGCACTGGTCGCCATGGGGATTCTAAGGCTCTATGCCTCTACCATAGACTGGCGGTTCATCCTCGGTGCTGGCAGCGCAATAGCGTTCCTTTTCCTGCTCGGCCGTCTGTGGGCGCCGGAAAGTCCCCGGTGGCTTGCGATCAAAGGGCGTTTCAAAGAAGCGAAGGTCCTTCTCAACCGGCTTTCCATCGACTTCGGAGAGATACCGGAGACGATCACCGTTCAGACGCTCGCCGCAGCTGAAGTCTCGAACAGCCTCCCAGCAAACCCACGCCGCAGGCTTCTCGACCCTTTTCAGCGCCCGCTATCGCGCCAAAACGCTGCTGATATCCTTGCCGTGGATGCTGATGGACGTGGCGACTTACGGGGTGGGATTGTTCACACCCGTCATCCTGGGCGCCTTGCATTTCGGCGTGTCCAGTGCCGGGCCGATCGCTGCGGATCTCGCCGATGCGAAGGGAAGCGCGGTTGTCGATCTGTTCCTGCTTTTCGGTTTTCTGGCGAGCCTTCTGGCGGTGCCGCGTTTCGGGCGCATCCCGATGCAGGTCGCAGGCTTCGGCGGCATGGCGCTCGGAATGCTCCTCCTGCTGTGCGCCGCCTTGATCGGCGACAAGGATACGATGCATCTCGCCTTTGTCATTGGCGGCTTTGTCCTCTTCAACTTCGCCATGAACGCAGGGCCGAACGCGACGACTTTCACCTTGGCGCCCGCTCTCTTTCCTACTGCGATCCGGGGCGTGGCAAGCGGGTTTGGCGCGGCGAGCGCAAAGGTTGGCGCCACCTTCGGCACGTTCGTCGTCCCGCAACTCGATGCGGCCTGGGGGCTTTCCGGCGTCGTCGGGCTCATGCTGTTTGTCAGCGTGGCCGGGCTTGTGGCCACCGCTGCTTTAGCGCATGCCGTGAACGAGGAAGGCGCGCTCGAAGAATAGCGCATACGGCATCAAGTTCCCGCGGATGAGGATCATGTAGGCGATGCAGCAAGAAAGCCCGCAGCGAAAGTTTCAGCTGTCGGCGTTTCTCGTCGCGATTGCGACAGTTGCATTTATTTACCATCGACTGGAGCTTCTCCAGCGTTATCTTTTGAGAGTTTACGGCTAACGCATCGTGCGTTTAAGGCGGCATGGTCCATTTTGTAGCATCCTGCAAATGGCGGCATCTCTTCTTCTGAAAGATCTTCAGCGAAATCGCCTTGACGGCAGGTTAACGCCGCTTAAGCGTCCTTAAGCCCTTGATAATTCAAGGAAAAATGACAGAACGGGACCCCATCGCTGCTCCTTACGCCGTGCATTCCGGCCCCTCGTAAGCGTTAATTCGCGATCCTGAAACATATTTAACGGACTTTTGCGCGTCCCAGTAAATGGGAAAATTCCCGCATTAGATTCTATTTAATGGGTAATTTGTTAACAATAAAAACTATAGCAGTTTCAATGGCTTATAGCAGCCTCCCTTTGTCCGGTCGTAGGCGCGGCTTTCCTCCGATTCGCGCCGAATAAAGAAGTTTTTTACCAACACACGGTGGGAAATATTCCGGCGCGCTTCTGTTAACCACATAAGTATGAAGGCTCGCCGCAGTGAACGAAATGTTTACAAAACGCGCCGCGGCGAGCGTCGTCCACGATGGCGATGGCGGTCTGGCGAAGGCTTCCTGACGGATCCCGCCTCGCGGCGTCGCGATGATCGCCGCCCGAAATGCAGTCCCAGCCGTAAAGAAAAATTGCGTAGCAACCGGTTCCGATTTTGCGCCTGTTTCAGAAATTATTTGGTGAGAGTCCGGAGCCGGAGGAAAGAAGGCTCCAGGCTTGGACAGAGTCATGGCCGCCCTTGAGGCGGCCATCCAGGACAGGTTATCGGCGACTATCATGAATGGCCGGGTCAAGCCCGGCCATGACCATCTGGCCTAGCGAACTGCGCGCATCTGGCCAACGGATGCGGCTCGCTCCGCACTACGTCATCCCGGCCAAGCGAAGCGCGAGCCGGGATCGCAAAAAGACAGGCGATTCAATTTGTTACGATCCCGGATAAGGCTTCGCCTTTCCGGGAAGACGGCGGCAGCGATCCGTTGGCACGTCCGGCGAACTCTGCTTAACTGGGTTTGTTTCATAAGAACACCATAACTAATTATATAAATTGTTTTCAATCTCAATCAAGGATCTTTATCGGCAAAAGCATAGACTTGGGGGCAGGCGGGATTTCCCTCCGCGCGAGCTTCTGCCCAATTTGAGCGACGCGGTCGTATGCCTTACCTGCTGCTTGGTATAAATATCTCCGCAGCGCATTCCCCAAGAAAGGTAGTAAAAAATGACGATCGAGCCAGGCGACGCCGCAAACGCCGCTGCAAATCCAAACGAGGCCGTTGGCATCGACCTAGAGAAATTTGGAAGCGCCATGCGGCGCAGCCTGAAGGAGCATTGGCGGCTCTTCACCTTTCAGGGCGTTCTGTTGGTCATCCTCGGGATGATCGCCGTGGCCGTCCCTCGATTTGCGGCCATCGCTGCAACCGACTTTATCGGCTGGCTCTTGTTCTTCACGGGCCTTATGCAGGCGGTATCTCTTGTAAGTTCTACCCGCGCGCCGGGCTACTGGTCTTCCCTCCTGCTTTCGATCCTCACCGCGATCCTCGGTTTCATTCTGGCGTGGTATCCGCTCGAAGGCGCGATCACGCTCACCATGGTGCTCACGGCCTATTTCCTGGTGCACGGCGTGGGGACTTTGATTTTTGCTTTCTCAGTCAAGGGAGAGACAGGGCGCTGGGTGCTCCTGGTCCTGAGCGGCCTGGTCGATCTCCTGCTCGCCGGGTTCGTGCTCGCGGAGTGGCCATCGACCGAGCTTTGGGTGCTCGGGCTTTTCATCGGCGTGAACATGCTGCTGACGGGCATTGCGTTCATCTTCACGGCGTTAGGCGCGCGGTCCGCCTGACGGCCGGCGGATAACTCCTGTCACTGCGTCCGCCCTGTTCCGCGACCTGAGAGACCGGAGCGGGCGGGCGAAGTCCAAAGCCTTACCCTGGTGAAAGAACGGCTTTCATCTTAGCAAGGTAGGTGATGCTGATCTCCGTCAGGGGCGCGAGATCAGCGACAACCTTCGGCGTGGTTCCAAAATTGCCGCGTTCCTCCCGCTCGATCCAGCCGAGCGCCATCAAATCATGCAGCTTGCGCCGAACAGTCTCCCTCGGGATCCCGCTGTAATCCGCGATGGATTGTAGATTGATGGGCTCCCTCGGAACCTTGTCTTTCCTTACGCGGTCGAAGTCATCACGGGTGAAATCTTTGGGCACATTTCTGGCCGCGAACACCCTGTCGCCGATTACGGATAGAACAAGAAACCGATCCATATCGCCGTCAAAATAGCGGCGGCACTGGATGAGAAACCACGTTTGGTTCGCCACGTGGGCCGGCCAAATTCTCCCAAAAGCATTTTCAATATCGAGCTCAGTCAAGACATCCTCCTGCCCTGACAGTAATCGTAAGCTGTGCCATTGAAAGTTTCATTACACAAGGAAGCGATCTCCGGCATCGGCCGTAACCTCCGCCCATTTTGAGCTACGCCATTATATACTTTTTTCATTGTTTAGCATAAGCATGATCCGCGGGGCGTATGAAGTATGAGTGTGGGTCAATGGGTAACAAGTCATCGTATCTTGCCCAGCAGTTTTTTTGCTGCCTATGGGTTGGACAAGTCTTTCCCTTCGAATTTGATGCCGGGTGCTTCGGCTTTTAGGCAAATGCCCGCAAATGCATTGTTTGAATATTTAACGGACGCCTATCAGCGAACATTCCTTTTCCTCGATATTCTCCGCCAAAGGGGTGATCAGCAGGCCGTCATGACCTCGCGGCCCAATGCGACCGTGCTCCGGTTCAAGCACGAAGAAGTCATGAGCGGCCGCGCGCTTCCCCGGCCCATCAACTATTCGCTGGCCCGGATTGTGCCACCGGAAGGGACGGCGACCGACCCGAAGAAAAGACCCGTTGTTGTCGTGGACCCGCGTGCAGGCCAGGGGCCCGGCATTACCACAAGTCGGGGCTGCTCGGACTTTCGGAGACGAGCGGCGATATGCGCGAACTGCAAAATAGCGACGACCCAAGAGCGAAGCTGGCCTTCGATTACTTCGTGTACGCCATCGTGAAGTACGCCGGCGCCTACGCCTCCGTGTTGGGTGGTTTGGATGCGCTCGTCTTTACGGCAGGGATCGGGGAGAACTCTGCGCCCGTTCGTGCTGCCGTTTGCGAGAAGCTCAACTGGCTTGGCGTTTCACTCGATGAAGCGCAGAATAAGAAGAACGGTCCGCGCATCTCTGCGCCGGACAGCGATGTTTCGGTGTGGGTCATTCCCACCAATGAAGAGCTGATGATCGCTGAGCATACTCAGGCGATCACAAGCACGACGAAGGCGAAGAGCGAGGGGCGGTAGAGGATGGTCATCGGCTTTGAAGAGAGGGAAAGTTCCGTCCAAAAGTTCACCGGCTCCGCGTCCGGATCAGTAGCCGCCGATCAGGAAAGAAGACCTTCCCGCTTCTTGAGAGCGCTGCCCTACATCATCATTCTGATTCTGACCCTTGTCGGGGTCGCCTATACCAGCATCAACAAGAAGCCCCTGATTTACTACTGGGAGTTTCTCGCCGTCTCGACGGGGATCTTATGCGTCGTAGGCGGCTGGCCGCAGGCTGGCAAAGAGGGCCGCGTCAAGCTCATCTGGACGCAGGCCCTTCATTGGGCCGCTTTCCTGGGAGCCATAAATCTGTTGCTCTACACAGACGTTCAGCAGATGCTGAACGCGGATGCGACGGGGCTTGCGACCCTCCTCCTCCTTGCCCTCGGAACCTTCGTGGCGGGCGTCTACACGCTGTCCTGGCGGACAGGCGCCCTTGGCGTGATCATGGCGCTTGCGGTTCCGGCCATCGCATGGATCGAGGAATCCGCGCTGATCCTCATTCTTGCTGCGATCGTCTTCGTTTTGCTCGGCGGCCTTTTCTGGCGGCTTGGCCACCGTAGGCCGCAGGACGCTTAAAGTCCGTGACGCACCTATGGAGTTCGCCATGAAGGGTGAGAGCATCAAATCGGGTCTCACTGCGGGTTTCGCAGCAAGTGCTGTGGTTGGGATGCTGATGATCATCAAGTCGAGATTAGGGGTCTTGCCGGGCCTTGATCCCATTCACGACATCGTCGCCATCGTGGATGAATACACGGGCTTGCAGTTTCCGGCGGATTTGGGCTGGGTTGGACATTTCTTTATTGGCACAGTTGTCTGGGGCATTCTGTATGCCTGGCTCAGGAAACGCCTGCCGGGAGCAGCCATCGTCAAAGGGCTAATCTTCGGCCTGCTCGCATGGCTCGTCATGATGATCGTCTTCATGCCTCTTGCCGGGCACGGGTTTTTCGGCCTGGCGATTGGGTGGGTGGCGCCCGTCGCAACACTCATTCTTCATCTTGTCTTCGGCGCGGTCCTGGGATCCGTTTATGCCAGCACCCGCAGCAGCGCCGCCATCGATGATGTCACTCCAGCCTGATCGCGCTTAGAGCTCAACGTTGCCCAATCTTCGTGTAGCGGTTCCGCGGATGCTTATGCTCGCCACGCCACCCTACGTCACCAACTGGCCGATCCCTACACCGGCGGCAGCCGCTGCGGCGGCGACAAGCACCGTCTCGATCGTGGTGCGCAGCACATTCCGCCCCGCCACCAGGCCGCGCCCGACGCCGAGCGCCAGCAGGAGCGCCGTAGTGAGGACGACGGACAGCACACGCGCGTCCTCGAACGGCAAGAGAGCGAAGGGCGCCACCGGCACGGCCCCGGCGAAGAGGTCGGAGACGAACATCCATAGCGCGTGCGCCACCGGGCTCGCCTTCGCCGCAGGGTTCTCCGGCATGGCCTCGGCACGGATCGCGGCAAGTGCGCCGGGAGTGCTGGCGATGGCGTCGCGCAGCGCGGCGGCCCGGTCGGTCGAGACGCCCGCTGCCTCCAGCCGCCGGGCGATGCGCTGCTCCAGCGCGGCCTCTTCCGTCTCCCGCTGAGCCTCGCTACGCCGCGCCAGGACGCGTGCCTCATCGCGCTCCGTGGCCGCGTCGAGATAGCTGCCCGCCATCATGGAAACCGCCGCCGCAGCAGCGCCCGTAGCGCCGGCGAGAAGCACCACCTGGCCGTTGTTGGCAGACAGCGCCACGCCGAAGACGAGCCCGAAGACCGAGACCGTGCCGTCTTCCATCCCAAAGACGATGTCGCCAATGGAAGCCCGCAGCAATTCAGTGAAGCGATGAGCAAGGCTCATTGAGGGTATCATTTCAATCCGCCATTCGTGCCGCGTCGTAGCTGAGCCGGGCAACCTCGCGTTCGGTGATGACACCGAGCACGTCCTGGCTTCCAAAAAGACCTCAAGCGCCGGCCGGGACTACCTTTCGGTCAAGCTCGACGATCCGAGCCTTCCGGCTCCCACTTACGCTTCCCTCGTCGGAGCCGAAGGCGAGGGTGAATTCGCCCTCATCTGGTCCCGCCGCCAGGCCGAGTGATCAAAGCCTCGAATTGCGCTCCGCCTGCAAGGCGGGGAGCTTTTTCGTAGCAGGGCCTCAACTGTCATGCGCTTCCGCTCTCAGCGTCGCGGCAGCCGACCTCAATTCCAGAACCACTTCCCCATAATAAAGTAATACATACCGGATGATGGACTGCGCGAAGCTATCCGCTTCCCGATGCGTCATCTCGGGGTGGCGCTTGATCACCTCGCGCACCGCCGCCCAATGCCATTCGTGCTGGCGTGCTCCGAGCCGCCGCGCAGCGCGATAGGCCCTTTCGCAACAAGATCACGCAATCAGCTGGTGCTCGTATTCCTGGCGAAATTTATCAAGCGAGCTGTTGACGACGGTGACGGCGCCATCAATCAAGGCGCAGCGCCCGCTGCCCGGGAGCACGCTGCAGAGGTTGATCAAGGCGTTCATGTCGCTTCGCGTGCCTTGGCCGGTGTCAATTTTGCGCAGGAGCTGGGCCATCTGGTGGGTTCCGATCTTGCACGGCGGGCATTGCCCACATGACGAGTGGGCGAAGAAGTCAACGTAGTCGGTGACCCGCTTGACGATACCTGTTTCCTCCGAAATAACAATCATCGCTCCGGTGCCCAGACTTGAGCGGCGCCTGCGGACGGAGTTGAAGTCAAGGGCAACGTCGATGTCCTCTTTCTTCAGGATCGTGTTTGACGGACCGCCCGTGAATACAGCTTTGAACCGTTTGCCCGCCAGCATGCCCTGGCCGCATACCTCGATCAGGTAACGCAGCGACGTCCCCATCGGAAGCTCGTACACGCCTGGCGCAACGACGTCACCGCTGAGCGTGTAGATCTTGGTGCCGGCGGCGTCGCCGATCCCGAGCGCCTGGTACCAGTCGGCGCCATGGCGAATGATGTGCGGTACGTTTGCGAGCGTTTCTATGTTGTTGACCAGCGTCGGACAGCCGCGGACACCACTCTGCGCCGGATAGGGCGGCTTTCGCCGCGGGAACGGAAAACCGCCTTCGACCGACGCAATCGCCGCCGACTCCTCGCCGCCGATGTACAGGCCTGAACTTTCAACCAGCGACAGAGTCATCGGCCGCCCGATGGCGTTTTCCAGCCGGGCGAACAGCGGGTGCGCCAGCCACTGCGCTATCGCTTTGCCGATGTTTTGCACGGAGGCCGTTTGTGCCGGATTGATGTACATCACGACGTTGTTGACGCCGGTGGCAAGGGCGGCGATCAGCGCCCCCTCGATCACCTGATGCGGCGATTTCTCCAGCAAAAGCCGGTCCTTGAAGGTTCCCGGCTCGTCTTCGTTGCCATTGCAGATGAGATACTTTTGGTTTTGGCTAGTCTCGGCGGCGACAAAGCCCCACTTGCGGTGTGTCGGGAAGCCGGCGCCGCCCATGCCCCGTAATCCCGCCGCCTCGATCGTTGCGATCAGCCGATTGGGGGTTGCAAGCGCGGCCTCGAGACCGGTGCCCCCGGGGCCGGCAAGCCACCGGTCCAAATCCGGTCCGACGAGACAACGCTCATTCAAAACGACCTGATTGAGAGTGTTCATGTGACTGCGCTTTCGCCTGCCGAAGCCTTCGCCGGCCGTGCTAGCGGCGTGTAAAGGTCGGTCTTGTCGAAGTTGGCATATTCGGGGAACAGGGGCGGCCCGACACGATCCAGGGGTAGCCCGGCTTTCGTCAATTCCCGTTGACGCCGGGTCACATGCTCGATCAGGATCCTACGCGGATTGGGCGCGGCCGACCGCTCCGCCGCCTTGACCCCGGCTCGACGGCCGAAGCTCAGCCCTTCAAGCAGGGCGTTGCCCGCGAGGCGGTTATGACCGTGCACGCCACCGGCGACTTCGCCGACGCAGAACAGGTTGGGAACCGAGGATGCGCCATCTGCGTCGATGACAACGCCGCCGTTCTGGAAATGAAGCGTCGGATAGACGAGGAAGGGCAACTGCGCCGGGTCGTGCCCACATTTCTTCGCCAGCTTCACGACGCTCACAAACTGCTCGGCAAGAATGCCCGGCTCAAGGAGTTCCAGGGCTGGCGTGTCGAGAAAAACGCCCCGATGACCGGCCCCGCTGACGACGCCGCGTCCCTCCTCGCATTCGCGAATGATCGCTGCGGCGACCTCATCGCGCGGCTTCAGTTCAGCGACGAAGCGCTCGCCCCGGCCGTTGACCAAGGTTGCCCCCGCCGACCGCGTCGCCTCTGAAACGAGGATGCCAGCCAGCCGCGGCGGATCCACGAGGCCGGTCGGATGGTACTGGAAGGAGTCCAGGTCCCGCACGCGCGCCCCAAGCCGGTAGGCGAGCACAAGACCGTCGCCTGTCGAACCGAAATGGTTAGATGTCGCAAAACCATTCAGATGCAATCGGCCGCTGCCGCCGGTGGCCAGGATCACCGCCTTGGCGCGAACGAGGTGATAGCGGCGAAGATCGAGCGAGAAGACCACGGCGCCAGCGCAATGGCCATGCTCATCGCACAGGAGTTCGACGACCGGGCTGCGATTCCACACCGTGACGCTGCTGTTGAGCACGGCCTCGCTTAGAACTCGCATCATTTCGAGACCCGTGAAATCACGGTAACACAGGATTCGGTCGGCCGTCGCCCCGCCCGGGCGGCGCGCCCGGAGGTCGCCGCCGTCCCTGTCGAACTGCATGCCAAGCCGGATCAGCCAGCGGATCACATCCGGCCCATCCATCACCATCTGCGCCACCAGCTGCTTGTCGCCCTTGAAGTGGCCGCCGCGGAGCGTGTCCTCGAAGTGACGTTGCGGCGAGTCCTCAGGGCGCACAGCGGCTTGAATGCCTGCTTCGGCCATCACCGTATTGCTGTCGCCCAAGCGGAGCTTTGTCGCGACAAGCACCTTTGCGCCGGCTTTCGTGGCGGTGAGGGCCGCAGCACAGCCCGCGCCCCCGCCGCCGATCACGAGAACATCGGTGTCGGTCACGGTTGCGCCAGCGAGAGCGGCTTCGTTGATGCGCGCATTCGTGTGCAGCCAGTCGGCCACGAGCTGGTGGCACGGATCGCCAGCGTTCGGCCCAACCTTGAGGGTCGTGCGAGTGCCCGCCCGGTAGTCCGGGTGATAGCGGGCAAGCAGGTCTTCGGGAGGCAGCGGAGTGTCGCGCACGACCGCCGGTGAGGACTTCCGCCACGCGGCGAGCGCCTGTTCATAAGGAATGCCGGTCATCCGCGTCGTATTCTCCGTTCACCGCGCTTGTATTCAATGCCCTAATTTTTGCCCCTCGCTGATTGGGACCTCGATGGCGTCGACGTCTACGGTGAGAGCGCCGCGGCGGATCTGATCGAGACGAAGCAAAAGATTGGGCGAATGCAGCCCGTGGGATGCGACGATGCGCCGGCCGAGCATGCCCAAACGACTGGGACTGATATTCTCGGGGCATGCCCGCGTGCAGAGATTGCACATCACGCAGTCGGCGAAGATGTCGCTCGCTTCCTCAACGCCGCCCACGACAAGCAGGTTGACACCCCGCTGCACCTTAAGGCCGCGCGGACAAGTGGCGTCACAGCCGCCACAATGCCTGCAGTGGGCAGCCTCCGGAAACGTATCGTTGACCTGTTCAAGGACATTCCATGCGTTGTCGAAATCCTCGATTTGGTACACGTGTTGCCTGTGGTGGTCGAGATAGCCCAGGAACGTCACCTGCATGCCGGGCTCGACGATCGTTTCACAGGCGAGTTTCATTGCTACGTCGCGAGAGCCGGCACGACGCACCATGATACGGCAGGAGCCACAGACACCTTGCAGGCAGCCGACGCCGGCCACCAAGGTCTCGCCCGCCTGCCAAACGGCCTCGATGATGGAAACATCTGGCGACGTGGCGATATCCCGGCCATTGACGTTGATGCGTATCGGTGACTTGTCTGTCATTGTTTGCGTCCATGGAACCGACCATTTAAGTGGTGCGCGCCTGCGTATATTCTACAGGGTCAATTCCGAAATCGCCTAGCCGGTGAGTGGCAAGCCAAGGGCGTGTATGGCGACTGCCAATTTCACTTCGGCAGGACCTGAGAGCACAGGCGGAAAGTCGCAAGGCAGGCGTCGTCCTATCGCGGCGACTTAATCAGAGAAAACCTGCATCGCTGCTTGGAGGAAAGCTTTTAGGCTGAGCCTCAAAGAGGCCGCACCGGACCGTCAGATTTGGGCCACCAAAAAACGTTCCAAAGAAAGTGAGACAAAAAAGCCTTTGATTTCCTTGAGTGTTTGGTGGGCGCACAAGGATTCGAACCTTGGACCCGCTGATTAAGAGGCAGAGCATGGACGAGTTTGACCGGAGGGCGAGCGCCGGAGAGGTTGCGTCAACCCTCAATGAGGAGGCGAAGTCGCTTTCAGATTGGCATGAACGGAACCGAGTCCGGTATCAAATAAAGCATCAGATAAAACCCAAGACGGTGGCCAATCACATCCGTTCGCGGTTCAACGCATACAAGTCCAAACGTGGTTCTTCCAAAACGGAATAGAGCAGACCGCAACCACGGTGCGCCGGGCGCTCGCCGAGGCGCACGGTACCTATCCGGTCCCGAAGTACATGTCGAATGCCGACTGCTACGACGTGGTCGGTCTGGTGGCCGGCCGCGGCCCTGTGGACATTGGCGGATAAACTTACGTACACCGCGAAGCCCCGGGGGACTTTGTGACCTGCGACCAATCGCGGCGAGCGAAAGGCGCGCAGCGTACGGTGGTTAACAGTTGCGGACCTTGCGGGATGGGCATGCGCGATGGAGAGATTTTAGCCATGGGAATCCCTCCAGAATTCACCGAATGCCTCGCGCGCCAGCGCGCAGCCTATCTCACTGACCCGTACCCAAGCGTCCAGTGCTGCGTCCAGGTAGAAGTCCAGCACGTAGGGCAGGACGACCGCGTTCACGTGCCCATGAGGCAGGTGATAGCGCGCGCCGATCTGGTGCGAAATGGCATGAACGTATCCCACGCTCGCCTTGGTGAAGGCCAAGCCGGCTTGGCAGGAGGCCACGGCGAGGGATTGGCGCGCGGCGACGTCCCGCCCGTCCTCGTACGCCCGGGGCAGGTCGCGGACGATAACACGCGTGGCTGCCAACGACATTGCACGGGTTGCCGGCGTGCCGAGCGTCGAGAGATACGATTCAACTGCGTGGGTGAGCGCGTCCATGCCTGTGGCCGCACTGACCCCGGGCGGCAGACCAATCATGAGGTTCGGATCGAGCGCGATGAAAGCCGCCGATCCGCAGGCCCAATTACTTGCTCGCCTGTCTGGCGGGAGACTCTCTCCTGACGATGTTGGGCCGGGGCTTTCTTTGTTGTTGGCGATGACGATCGGACCCAGCCAGCCCCCGGTAAGTAGACACTACACCACGCATGTGTGCTGCCGCCGCCCCTCGTCGTTCCCGATGTATCGTCATAGAGATAGCCCGTAACGAATTGTGCGGCCAGCCCGATGCTGCGCAAGGCTTCCATCATGAGAACCGCAAAATCGCGGCATGTTCCCGAGCCGAGCGCGAGGGTCTCAGCCGCGGTCTGGTGCCTTCCTCATGGCGCTCCTGATAGCGAAAATCTGCCTTGATGGCGTGGGTCATTACCGCCAGCATCTTCAAGGTAGGGGTCTTTCCAGGCTCGGGAACGAAGCGGCGCGCCCATGCCGCGACGAAGCCGTCGGGATCGGGCAGTTGAGGCGTGGCGAAGCTGGAGAGATCGGCCTCCTGCTCTGGATAGGAAAAGGGCAGAACTTCCGCCGATGGATCGAGGGTATAGTCGGGCAGGGCCGGACCCTCCGGATGATGGGTAAGGTCGAGCGTCGAGACGATAGTGAGATGCTCCGTCCGCAATGAGGGCGGCCATTCGACGAGGCAGGTGGAGTTGTTGAAAATGTCGTGCGCCCAGCGGATCGAGGTGGGAGCGGGGTTGATCGCCAAGGTCGCTTCGTGCAAGCGCAAGTCGTGGCTATCGTCTGGCCTCAGCATCATCCGGTGACGGGTCAATCCGACCGGATTTCGATATCGATATGTGGTGGTATGAACGATCGTGATCCGTGCCATGTCTGACCTTTGGGGCATCACCGTGGGCTCGGTCGGGCTGCCGCTTTCTTCACGAGTTTATCTCAGCGACAATCGCGTCGTTAGCAATTCTTAGCTACGCCCGGCGTTGTTGGCTTATCACTTCTCTTCGATTCTCTGATTGCGCTGCCGCCGCCTATTCAGCGAGAACGGGTATCACGAATGCGGGCCTTTCAGGGAGATGCTTTCATGCTTACAGCTTAGTTCGCGACGGGATACTTTTTACATATGAAAGAACGCAGGCCTTGGAGCAAGCGTTTCTCCAGGGCGACGGGGTTAAGGATCAAAAGGTAGAAGCAGGACGCCGGTCTCATCGAGATGGTTAGCGTCTGGATGTTTCATAATATTCCTGATCTCTTTGCACCGTTTTGTCGGAAGACCGGTCTTTTCCATGGCTTGGCGCTTTGCCAAGCTTCCGCCGGCGGCTACAGAAGCGGCTGCAGACCTCAATCGCCGTTATTGCGGGAACCGCGCGTTGCACCGTAGTGTAGCCCCCTGAAGACCCGTGGTATCAATGGCTTGCCATGCCGATCGGCGTTCAAGCGGCTTGCCGCTTTCCAACACGCGAAATCGACGTTGATGACCTAAAGAGACGTTGGGTTGCCACAGGCCTTTGGACCGTCAAGGGTGGATAGCAGATTTGGCTGCGAGTTCTTCCTCGAACAACGCTGGGGGCGATTCCGTTTTCAAGCGGCTATAGCGAGTTACAGTTTCCACCGGAGCCGGGTGAAGGGCTCTAAAACGTCGTTACGGTTTCGGCGGGCTTGTTCAAGAACACTCAGAAAATCTTTTACGTCATAGAACAGAATTCTTTTGCAAGCGGGGCATTGAACTTCGGAACCAGCCTTCAAGCGTCCAATCTTCTCGCAAAACTCGTAGTGGCAGAACGGACACCTGATCGGGAACGTGTCATCGTCACTTACGAAAAGCATGGCTGCTTACCCCTTACGCAGGCAAATAGGTCATGGCACTCCGCCACGCCGTGGACGCGGACCATATCGCGGCCGTCGATAACGTCGCGCGGAAAACTAATTCAAGAAGGCAAGCGGCCCGCACCGCAGGGCGGCTAAGGACCGCTGCCATTGCAGAATGCGCTAGGCGCCCGCAGCTTTCCGAACCGATTCTTCGCGCGCGATCCACCGCTTTAGGATTTCGACGTGTTCGGCCTCTTCCTTAACGAATTCCTTCGCATTCGCCACGATTTCGGGGTTTTTGGATTTCCCCGCAACCGCATAATAGAATTCGTAACCGCGCTGCTCACCTTGAAGGGCAGCCTTCAGCGCGTCCAGCCGCGTGAGTGTAGAATCGCCAGCCCAAAGGTCCGTGCGTTCGGGAGTGGCTTGATCCGGCCAGACATAATCTGGAGGAATATGCAGGCTGTAGTCGATCGATCCCGCCCGTTTCTTGGCTTCCTCAAGATGAAGGCGTGAATAGTCGGCAAGCTGACGAAAAAGCTGCGCGACTTCTGCATTTCCAACCTGCTCCATCGAGGCGCCGAGCTTGTCGTAATGGAGGGCCGCGTCCTGCTCGACCTTCACGGCGTAGCCGAAGAATTCCTCGAGGTTGTCGATTTCCAGGCCTCCCTTATAGATCTTCGCGGCAATCGAGAGATGCGGCCCCTTGGCGGGCAAGGTTTGATCGCCCTCGAAGCAAACCTGAATATCCTCGTTCCGGACGAAACACTGGCACGCCAGCCGGTAGCGGGGCGGCATGTCATTCACTTCCGCGTCCTCGATTTCCTTGGGGGTGATTTTGCCAAGCTGACGAAGGAGTTCCTTTTCCTTCTCGGTCAGGGCTATTCCGTATTTTGTTTCTGGATTGAGGTGCTTCACCTCAACAATGCAGGACCCGCATTCGCCGTCTTGGCAGTCGAAGGGAATAGGAATCTTATGCGCCTTGGCGATAGCCAAGATCGTCCCACGATGTCCGGCAACCGCGTAGACAGTCACGTCTTTTGCCATGACCGGGGACGAAAATGTTACGTTAGCCATTGAACTCTCCTTGCACGCCGTTCGAGGTTTATTGCCTTTGGAAACGCTGATACGCAGGAAGCACGAAGAGCATGCGCCCGGTAAGCATTGGTTCAGGGCGGCAGCGGCGCAACGCGATCCGTAGCGCCGGAGCCGGCCGGTGATTTTTGTGTGCAAGCAGGAGTTATGCCAACTCACCAAGTGTTGGCCTAAGGCAATTTTTTCATGGATTTGCCGGGAAATTCAAGAGGCGTTTGTCGCAAGTCTCACGCACCCATGCCCTAATTGTGTGTAAGAGCTTTCATGATTGCAGCTATCCGCTGAAGGGTAAGCGACCAAGCCGATCGTTCACTTGATTGCCGACCGCCCTCGAAGCTCGAACGCCTTGCTGACTTCTCTTGCGTGACACGGGAACCTCGAACGGATCGCCTTTTTCCGTCGTGCCGTAGACGATGTCATCATGGTCATTCAGCCATTCAGGGCGAATGATCGTGTAATCGAGAGAGGATCTTTCATCACTCTCGCAGAACCCCGTAAGGATCGAGGATAGATCGGTAGTGCTCGCCGGGCGCCTCGCCATAAATCCCCATCGAGCTGATGAACATGAGGCGCTTGACCCCGGCTTTGTGCATCACGTTGATGATGCCGCGCGTCTGTTCCTCCATATCGCCCGGACATATTGGCGTAAACGCAATCCTGTCGCGCCATGGTGGCGTCCAGCGCTTTGTCGTCCAGAACATCGCCCTCGATCACACGCACACGCTCCTGGTGGGTTATCTCTTTCAGGCGTTTTGCGTTCCGTAGATAAAGCGTGAGCATACACACCCGTTTGTTCAAGAAACAAACGGGCGGCGACGCGCGTGATCTGACCGTGAGCGCCTAGGATGAGAACTCTTGTCATGCGAAGTCCTCACCGTCCGACCAGTTGCAGATGTCCCGGTAACGCGCGCCTTGTAGCGTTATAGATCCCACAACATCCTGAATCTGCTTAAGTTCCGCTGCTGTTAGCTCGACATTCACAGCGCAGAGATTTTCCCCTCAAGGCGATGGAGTTCCTGCCGATGGGCGCCCGGACGCTACTTGTGGCGACAGTTCGGACGATTTGTAACCGTTAAGACGCTATAGGCCACGGCGCTTTTTGCATCGCAGCAAAGCGGATACGTGCATACGCGATCATGGAAATTATTCAGTACGAACCGATTTTGGGTGCCATTAGGCACATTTGGGCTATGACAGTCCGACCGGAAAGATCGTGGCCCGTTTTCCTTTCCCGACGACAGGCGAAATACCTACGGCGACAATACCGCGATCCTCGAAGTCGGCGCTCGTCCGATTGGGGGAGCGAGCAGGGAAATGCCGATCAAAAAATCTTGCCATCGAAGGGGCTCAAGGAACTCTATCGTGCAGCGACCGAGGCGACATTCCAACCACAGCCCTCCGGAAATGCATTCGCGGCAGCGACGCATTCGCCCGCTGCGGCACGATTTCAAACCGTCGAGCGCACCGTCAAGGAACGCGGCAATGCTTGAACGCGATTCCCGCAAAGCCCATTCCAGCACGAGATCGTGGCCGCCGGCCACAACCACGGCGCTCCATTCGAACAGGTGTCTCTGCGAGAAGGCTAGCAAAAGTTGAGCGACGCCCATGACAGTCAATGCTAAAGTTTATGCCACGCAGAAGCATGATGGCCATCAGTCTATCGCCCTTGGCTACGCCGTCTTTTGCGTAACGCGCCCTGGAGAGACCTATGCCACGCACCCTCACCGTCTACCTGAAAGCCACGGACGTTCCCACGCGAAAGGTCCTCCAAAAAGCCGTTGACGAGCTGAAATTTCGCCTGAAGCTCGATGAGGCCTATACGCCCTTCGAAATGGCGGGTTACTTGCCTTGCATCTTAAATGGCGAAGACGCAGGCTTTGATATGTGGTTCAAAAACCGCCCATCAGAATTTACGCTTCCGCCGCTTTACAACCCCGCATCGGAGACCGTGACGTTGCAATTTTATGCAAATGGGGTGGAGACCCGCGCGAAACAGCGTTGGCGCTGATCGTTTGCGCGGCGCTCGTCAAAGATTTCAACGCCATGGCGAAGGAGGGCAATGGAGCAAGCTTCTGTCCTCCGATGAGCTTCTTGGAAAGGCCCAAGCTGCCCTCGATTGACCATACCGCTGAGACCGGTCTCTTATGAGCGGCTGCTGAAGAATGACGTGCACTATCGTTTCGTAATCGACCTGGCCTCCCTGAAGCAGTGAGGCGGGAAAAGGCCGGAGAGCGCCGCGCGCCCGCATATCCTCGTGCGCGCCGGCATCAGGCTGTTTCAGTTATGGAGCCATTCTGAGGATTTGGTCTGGCGTTTGCCAGCTGACCCCGGTTATTCAGC
>CAWHIT010000003.1:0-447749 GCA_963829495.1 uncultured Alphaproteobacteria bacterium | reverse complement strand
ATCGCGAGGTCGCGATAATGCGAAGGAGCGCGACACAATCATGATCATTCGCGGATTTATGGGCCACGTCCTTCACATTATTTCTCCTTTGCATGAGTTCAGAGAGTGTCGAGCCAGGCGAGCAGGCTCGCATCCCGTTTCCAGGACGGCGGATGATTGGTCGTTACGGGTGTCCCAACCTGTTCCAGCGCCTTTCGCTTGGTTTCGAGATTGGCCTGGGCGTAGTGATTGGTTGTGTCGAGGCTGACGTGCCCGAGCCAGCTGCGGATGACGGTGATGTCGACGCCCGCCGAGACGAGGTGGACAGCGGTCGCGTGCCGGAAGCTGTGCGGTGTTACATGCTTCGAACGAAGCGTGGGTGTCGTTCGCGCGGCTGCCTCGACGTAAGCCGCCAGCTTGAACCGCACGCCCGACGCCCCCAGTGGTTCGCCATATCGGTTGACGAAGATGGGTTCATCCGGTGCGCGATGCTGCCGCTCCAGCAGCTTCTTGAGCAACGTCACGGTTTCCGGCCAGAGCGGGCAGAGGCGCTCCTTGCGCCCCTTGCCGTAGAGACGCACGCAGTACGGCGGCTCGAACCGGATCGCCTCGGAGCGCAGATCGAGCGCCTCCTGGATGCGCGCGCCACTGTTATAGAGGACGGACAGAAGCACGTGGTCGCGCATCCCTTCGATCGTCGATCGGTCGGGTTGTGCGAGGATCGCCTCGACCTCCCCTGGCTCGAGATAGCAGGGGGCCGCGGTGGGTTTGCGCTTGAGCGGGACAGTGAGGACCTCTGCACATTGCGCGACGTATTCGGGGTCCTTGTCCGCCACGAAGCTGAAGAAGCTGCGGATGGCGGCAAGCCGGCAGTTGCGCGTGCCGATTGTGCTCTTGCGCCCATGTTCGGCATGGCTGAGAAACGCGCGAACCTCGCTGGCAGAGATATCGGCCAGGACGATACGTGCAACACCGCCGCCATTTCGCTCCGCGACGAACCGGAGCAACAGCCGCCAAGTGTCCCGATAGGACCTGATCGTATGGATCGAGGCGCTGCGCTGCTCAGCCAGCCACTCCTGGAAGAACGCCCGCAACAATGCGGGGAACGGGTTGCTCGTTTTCATGACAGCGCCTCCATGCTGAGGCACGGAGCGCCCACGGCGCGGAACCGCTCGCTTGCTTCCTGCAGTAGATCCTGCGTGACGGTGATGTAGACCAGCGTAGAGTTGATGTCCCGGTGGCCCAGATAGGTTGAGAGGAAGCGCAGCCTGTCCTGCGGATTGATGCCAGATCGATACCATTCGAGAATCCGGTTCACGACCATCGAGTGCCGCAGGTCATGCACACGCGGCCCCGTCCGACCGGAAGGCGGTTTGACCCCTGCGCGGCGCATGACGTTGGTGATCATCGTTGAGATAACCACCGGGGCGTAGCGATCATTGAAGTGATCCTGCCAGAACAGCCCCGACTGCGGGTCTTGCGGGGCGCCGGCACGCCGCCTCGCATCGAGATAGGCGCGCAGTTCGGCCAGGACGCTGTCGGGTAGCGGCAGGATCCTGGTCTTGTAGAACTTCGTTTCCCGGACCGTGATCGTACCCGATTGAAGGTTGACGTCACCCAGATCGAGCCAGGCAAGCTCACCACGGCGCAGCCCAGCACAATAGGCCAGAAGGATCATGGTATAGAGGCTCAACGGCCGCAGCGGAGCATGCGGCGATGGATAAGTGCGGGCAACATCAAGCATGCGCCGAACGTCGGCCGGGCTGAAGATATGCGGCAGTCGATGCTGTCGCGCGACTTCCCGCTCCGGCCGCGGATTGAAGCGTTTCGGCGGAATGCTCGGATCAAGGCGGAACCGCGCCTTGGTCAGGATGCGCCCCAGCTTCTGGCATTCCGCGGCGTGATTGCGGGTGGGTTTGGCAGTTGCCCAATGCGTCAGCATCGTCTCGAGCGGCTCACCAGCCAGCTCCGGATGAGCTTGAAGAAAGCGGTCGAACCGCAGCAACCAGTGAGCCTGCGCTTCGTACTGATATCCCCGGCTGCGCATCAGCGCGACATGGTCGCGCATGAAGTCGCCCAGAACACTGCCGAAGGGTTTAGGCCGGCGCAGCGCGGCGAGGGCATCGTCGGGATTGGGAGAAGCGAGAGCCCGCCAGATTGGCTTGTTCTGCTTGATGTAGTGCTGACTACGGAGCTCGGCGATGGGGTTGTTCGCGATCAACCCCATCTCGACGAGATAGTCGAGGAAGCGATCAACGATGCAGACTTGGTTCAACAGCGACGGCGCCCGCCAGCGCATTTCCATTTCCGTCAGCCAAGCCTCGATCATCTGGCGGTTGACTGCCGGGTGACGGCGGGCAACATCCTCAAAGCTGCGAAGGATGCAGCGATAAGTGACGCAGCTTCTCTGCCCGAATTGGGACGCTTGCAGAAAGTCAGCGACAACAGTGCGATCGGGATCGTGCCAGGCGCTCATGACAGCACCGCCGATCCGGGCACGTCGAGCGCCACCGCTCTCGAGATCCTCGGTGGCAAGTTTGAGATAGGAGTTCGTAGACGCGGTTGATCGATGCCCGAGCACGTCTCCGATGATCTTTTGCGGAACCGACGCGCGCAGCAGTTCGACCGCTCGCGCGTGGCGGAAGACATGCGGGCCTCGCTTTCCTGGCGGGTTGACGCCTGCGGCTGACAGCCGGCCCCGGATCATCCCGTACAGATTCGTCATAACGGTATAGGGCGCGCAGGATCGGATGAAGATTTCCCGTCCTTCAACCTGAGGCCGCCCCAGGCGCAGGTAGTCGAGCAGCGCTTCGCCGACCGGTGCCACCAGCGGCATGTATGAGCACCGGTTAGTCTTGGTGTGGCGGATGCGCAAGGATTCCGTGCGCCAGTTGACGTCCTCGAGCCGGAGTTTGCAGATTTCACCTTCCCGCAGCCCATAGGTGGCAAGCAGTTGAAGTATCGCATAATCGCGCAGTCCCCTCGGCGATCTGTCCTTCTTCGTGACCGCCAGCACCGCAGCGATTTGGCTGCTGTCCAACGTCGAGGGCACGTCCTCGTAGGCATAGAGCATAGGCCCGATGACATGCGGCGTGAGATCGGTCGGAATGCGTCCCGTCCGATGGAGGTGGCGCAGAAGTGAGCGGAGCCACGCGGCAACCCTCGCGAGCGATATTCGCCGCAGTCCAGGGGTTCGCATGTCCATGTAGAGATCGACGTCCCGGATGCTCAATGCCTGGAGGCCGACCGCCCCACCGCGACTGAGATGCCAGTCGAGAAAGCGCCGCGCCTCCCGCAGAAGCGCGTCGATGGTTGCGTCTGCCAGACCGCGTTCGTCACGCAACCAGGTCTCGTATTCGTCGCAGATTGCTTGCCGGAGCGCTGAATCCGGCGTGATCATTTCAGCCTCAGGCGGCCATTCGCCCTGGGCGAGCCGAAGCAATTTGCAGATCGCCGTGTGCGGGAGCCTATGCCAGCGCGGGCTGGGATCTCGGCCATAGCGCATACGAAAGCACTGGATTGCGTGACAAAAATACTGCTCGACCTGCAGCGGCGTTGCAGCCCCCACAGGCATGTCGCGCTCTGCCAGATAGTCAAGAAAGCCGCGGGCGTAGAGAAGGTGGTTCGATACGACCACCGGATTGTAGTTCTGCTCTGTGAGCGACTTCGAGAGCTCGGCTATCAGCTC
The DNA here is from genome assembly GCA_963829495.1 of uncultured Alphaproteobacteria bacterium. GTDB lineage: Bacteria > Pseudomonadota > Alphaproteobacteria > Rhizobiales > Rhodomicrobiaceae > Rhodomicrobium. The sequence continues at coordinate 444,082 of CAWHIT010000003.1, read as the reverse complement.
ATCGTGCGACTTCGACATGATTGTCTCCTCAGACGGTTGGAAAGCCGCTGAGGTTCGCAATCAAATAATGCGCAGCTAGGGCTACGCTGATACGCAGAAATCAAGGAAAACAAACATGAATCCCGGACTCCTTCGCATTAACCGTTGGCGGCGAGCCCGTCACCTATCGGCGCAAAACCACAGTCGAGGAGGCGGCGCACTCCATCGACAAGCTCTATGAGCCCTATGCCGTTCAGACCATCGCCATTGAAGGCGCCAGGCCGCATCCGACCGCGCTTGTGCAATCGGCGTCCATGGCGCTCCGTCGCGCCGCCGATGCCATCCTATGTGCCGCGGCTGCCGCGCAATCTGGTCACGGAAGGCATCCTGTCCGACGCGCAGATCGAGACGATCATCTATGCCGGCGAAGCCCATCAGAGTTTTCTGGCCGGCCATTACAAGGCCGATGAGAGCTTCGACAGGCTGGACCGCATCGCGCCAGAGGCCGAAGGCGCGGTGCAGTTCCGCAAAGGCTATTTTCTTGGCGACGGCACGGGCTGCGGCAAGGGCCGGCAGGCGGCTGGCATTGTGCTCGACAACTGGCTGCAAGGCCGCCGCCGCGCGCTCTGGATCTCGAAATCCGACAAGCTTCTCGAAGACGCGCAGCGCGACTGGTCGGCGCTCGGCCAGGAAAAACTCCAGATCGTGCCGCTGACCCGCACCAAGCAGGGCCAGCCGATCAAGCTCCGGCAGGGCATCCTGTTCACCACCTACGCCACCTTGCGCAGCTCCGACCGAGGCGGGAAGAACTCCCGCCTCCAGCAAATCCTCGACTGGCTCGGGACGGACTTCGACGGCGTGATCCTGTTCGATGAAGCGCATGCCATGGCGAATGCGGTAGGAAGCTGCGAGCGCACGCGGCCAGCAAGCGCCGTCCCAGCAAGGCCTTGCCGGATTGCGCCTCCAGCATGCCCTGCCGAAGGCCCGCGTCGTCTACATCTCGGCGACCGGGGCCACCACGGTGCAAAATCTCGGCTATGCGCAGCGGCTTGGGCTTTGGGGCGGCACGGATTTTCCGTTTGCGACACGGGCGGATTTTATGCAGGCGATCGAGGCCGGCGGCATCGCCGCCATGGAGGTGCTGGCCCGCGATCTGAAAGCGCTTGGCCTCTACACCGCGCGCTCCCTGTCCTACGAAGGCGTCGAGGTCGATATTCTGGAGCATGCGCTCACGCCGGAGCAAATCCGCATCTACGATGCCTATGCCAGCGCGTTCCAGATCATCCATCAGAACCTGACCGCTGCGCTCGAAGCGGCCAACATCACCGGCTCCGAAGGCACGCTGAACGCCCGCGCGAAATCAGCAGCCCGCAGCGCGTTCGAGAGCAACAAGCAGCGCTTTTTCAATCACCTCATCACGGCGATGAAGACGCCGAGCCTTCTGAAAACAATTCTGCTGATCTCGTCAGACGGGCACGCCGCCATCGTGCAGTTGGTCTCCACGGCTGAAAGCCTCATGGAGCGCCGTTTGTCCGAAATCCCGACCGAGGAATGGGGCGATCTCTCGATTGACGTGACGCCGAGGGAATATGTGCTCGACTATCTGGGCCACGGCTTTCCGACCCAGCTTTACGAGCGCTATTCACGGACGAAAGCGGCAACCTGCAATCCCGGCCCGTCGTGGTTGACGGCCAGCCCGTCCATTCCAAAGAAGCGATTGCGCGCCGTGATGCGCTGATCGAGAAACTCGCAAGCCTTCCGGCTGTGCCGAGCGCGCTCGACCAGATCGTCCAGCATTTTGGAACGGACCAAGTCGCCGAAGTGACGGGCCGCAGCCGCCGCCTTGTGCGCAAGCTGGATTCCCATGGCCAGCCCATTCTTCAGGTCGAAAACCGCCCGTCCATGGCTAACCTGTCCGAGACACAGGCCTTCATGGATGACGACAAGCGCATTCTGGTCTTTTCGGATCGAGCCACATGCCGTCGAGATCCTGGATGTACTCCATGCGCAAAAATCCGCCCTCGCCTTCGACGCCGCATGTTTCCTTGAACTGGCGCGCAACCTCGGGCCGCTGCATCGCTTCGCTCAGGACCGACATCGCGGGGAACAGCTCCCGCATCTTCGGCGTGAAGAACGTGCGCTGATTGTTGAAAGCGTCGCGGGTCCCCTTCGTGTCGATGGTGATGACAGGCGGCGCGATCGGCAACGTCAGGAGACCGGTGCACATGGACTCGGGAAGGACGTTCCCGATCTGCCAGCGGCGATACGGCTCCTCGAGAATTTCGGGTTTCGCCAGCGCCTTCACGAAATGGCGCGCGACCTCCTCGGCCTCGGGGAGTTGGGGATAGGTCATTGACGTCTCCTAAGGGAAAGTGCGGCGCTCCATCAGAACTTGCGAGGGGACCACTCCAGCACTTTGCGTGAATTATGTGCGTCAAGTTCTGCAAAATGGCTGGGCCATGGCTGCAGGGATGTTTCTTTGTTCGGCTGAACGGCGTTTCTCCGTCCCGGCCTGATTTCCGTGAAGCGCCGCGCACAGCGGCGGTCAACGCTGGCCGAAGGCGCCCGCTCGTAGGGCCATTCACGGCTGAAGCCGAGAAGGACGGTGATGATCTTGTGTTTGGAATCGGGGTGAGCGTAACCTTCGTTGTAATTACCGGTGGTGTTGCCCATCATTACGATGCAGGGCGGATAGGGGCTCAGATCCATGCCGAACTTCTCTTCGACAAGCTTGCGGAATCGCGGATTGAGCAGATCCTTCACAGCCGCATCGAAGCGCGGGCCATAACGCAGACTGGGCAGGCCAAAGCTGCCATGCGTGGGGATCACCGGTGCATCGGCCAGAACGCCGTCCTTGTGCGTTTGGGCGATCGCATGTTCCACGAAACAGAAATCGAAAGGATCGCGGCGCAGGTCTGCAGCGGAGATCGAAGCTTCATCGAGCAGCGTGAATGGTGGATCGTTCGGTTGCATGGTCGGTTCTTTCGCTCTTGATTTCTCCTGCATATCGAGCAAGCCATTCCGGACGGGCAGACGGCCTCCCAGAATGACTACTCCTGAGCACTCGGACGCGTTTGCTTGATACTTCAACAGAATGGCGCCGCCGGGCACGGCGCAGCGGGCTTAGCCGATCTTGATTTTCGCGTCGCCGGTAAACTCGTAAGGCGGGATGTCCAGGTTGCGCGGCGCAGGGCCTTGCCGGATGCGGCCGGCGGTGTCGTACATCGAGCCGTGGCAGGGGCAGAACCAGCCGCCGTAGAGACCTTTGTCGTCGGTTGGAGCCTGCCCCTTCGGCACGCATCCCAAATGGGTGCAGATGCCGATTGCAACGAGCCACTGGTCCTTGCCGGGCTTCGTCCGGTTCGCATCCGTTGCGGGCAAGTCCGAGGGAGCCCCGTTCACTTGGGCGTAGGGATCTTTCAGCTCAGAGACCGGCGCCTCCTGCGCCTTCCTGATCTCTTCTGCAGTTCGATGCCGGATAAAAATCGGCTTGCCGCGCCAAAGAACCGTGATGGCCTGACCCACAGCAACCGGCGACAAATCCACCTCGGTCGAACCAAGCGATAACGCCGACGCATCGGCATTCATCTGATCGATCGCCGGCCACAAGGCGCCGGCTGCTCCGATCGCCGCAAATGCTGTCGTCGCCAGATAGATGAAATCCCGCCGCGAGACATCGCCTTGGAGATCATTGAGTGTCGTGTCCATCTGAATCCCACCTTGTAGGCACCCACTCACCGGAGTGGGCGCACGCCGCCTGCTACTGCAAAAGCCGCAGCCGCGAGCATCCCGTCACCCCGTCGATCAAAGGAAGTCTGGCTTGTGCCGCCAATTTCAGCCTGATTCCCCTGTGCCGCCCTATAAAAAGCTATTGCGATTAACCCTCCTGGTCATTGCGAATGCGCAATCCGCTTTGGCGCGCCTATGGCCAGCAAGTCAGGACCGCGACCGCCCTCCCGATCCTCTTGTCTTTGCCGTACCAGCCCCCTGCGCAGATCCCGTTTGGACCGGCGCTGCCGTTCCGGGCCTGGCAAGCTGGATCGCGGCTACGCCCCTTAAAGTCAGGGAGGTGCAGCGCCTCCCATTGCGGCGAGGTGTTTGCTCACTGACACGGGCGTTTGCCGGAACCGCCGGCGATGCTCGCTGCTCAGCACATGGCGCCAAATCAGGGAAGACTGCTGAATGCACGATGCGATCTCGAAGCCTGCCAGCAAGGTCCCGGAGGTCACGCTCGGCTTCTGGATTATCAAAATCGCCGCAACAACGCTTGGTGAGACGGGCGGCGATTGGGTGACCATGTCGCTCGATTTGGGCTACGCCGCCGGGGTTGGGATTTTTGCGGCCATTTTCGCCTTGGCAGTAAGGGCGCAAGTCCGGAGCACCGCTTTTCATCCCTTCCTCTATTGGGCGGTGATCACGGCCACCACGACGCTCGGGACAGTGATGGCCGATTTCGCTGACCGGTCGTTGGGGATCGGCTATCCAGGCGGGTCCTCTCTCCTCCTTGTGCTCCTTATCGCCAGCATCGCGATCTGGTACTGGTCCGAAGGCACAGTTTCCGTGCAGACAATTACTTCGGCCAGGGTCGAGAAATTCTACTGGCTTACGATTCTGTTCTCGCAAACGCTTGGGACCGCGCTCGGCGATTGGGTCGCGGGGACCGATCGCGGCGGTTTCGGTCTTGGCTATGAATTGGGCGCGGCCGTTTTTGGCGCCGGGCTTGCCGCCGTCGCCATTGCTTATTTCACGGGAATGATCGGGCCAACCTTGGCATTTTGGGCGGCTTTTGTGTTGACGCGTCCGCTCGGCGCTACGCTTGGCGACCTCATGGATAAGCCAATCAAGGATGGCGGTATGGCGCTGAGCCGGCTTTACGCCTCCCTCATTCTTTTGGCCTTTATCGCCATTTGCATTCTTCTGATCCCGCAGCGTGCCGGGCGGCATCCGGGCAACGAGGAAGCTGTCAGTTAGGCCGTGATGCGGCAGTCGGGAATATGGGCCGGGGTCCCTGGCCACCGCTGCATGCGAGATCGCCATTGGCGGCGTATGAACGCGGCGCCGGACAGATGAGACAAGGCGAAAGCCGGGCACGCTCCTTTGACAGGCCAAACGAAGCGCCTTATGCGCTGTTAAATTGTCAATCGGCTCGCAAAAGGGACCCCCGTATTGCCTCATCTGACAATGTTACCGAGAGCGGCTCCACCCCACGCCAAGGTGGCCGCGATCCGAGCCGCTGATGGAGTGACCGCCGAGGTGCTGCTGGCTTCGATCGTTCCCTGCATTGTGTCTGTTGAGGTCGTCTGACCGACCTCCGCGGCGGCGATCAGCTGGCCTGCCGCCATCCTTCGCAGTGCCTTCAGCAGGCGCTGCACGATGGTGTGTTGCGGCGGCCCGAACTGACCGGGGCAGCGCTCGGCGAGACGCCCGAGGATGACGAGCGCGGTCAGGCGTGGCTCGGCCGCAAGCCAGCGCTCGATGTCCTCGATGTGCGGATCGAGCATGGACGGCATGCGAACCCGTTTCTTGTAGGGTTTGCGCAGTCGCCGGTGGATGGCGCGCTGCTCGCCGCAAAGCACGTTCTTGCCAAGCCCCTTTGCAAACGCTGCCGCGTCCGGTGCCGGTGATAGTGCACACACTGATTTTGCCGCGATCTTGCCGGCGCGGGCATCGACGCGCGTGCCAAGCTCGGTCTGGGCCTCCCTTATCTCGGCAAGCAGCGCCACCGGATCGAGCGTGCGATAGAGCTCGCGCAGGCGCTTCTTGACGGCCTTGCTCAGCTTCGGATGCGCCAATGCGCGCGCATAGGGCGTGGCCGGAGCATGATAGCGCTTGATCACCTTCGCGCCCTCGCGCCGCTTGTCCTTCAACTTGAACGACGGCTGGAAGAAGTTCGTGTGCAGTCGAGACGCCGCATACAGACGGACAAGGATGCGTGCCGTCTCGATCCCCTCGAAGCGGCCGTATCCGACCAGCCGCCGGACAACCGCGCCATTCTTCTGCTCGACGAACGCCTGATCGTTTTTCTTGTAGGCGCGCGATCGCGTGACCTCGATCTTCTGCGCGCGGCACCAGGGCACGACGACCTCGTTCATGAACGCGCTGTCATTGTCGAAGTCCGCGCCTAGCACCAGCCACGGGAACAGGCTTTGTGCACGTTCCATAGCCTGGACAACCAGCCCGCTCTCGCGCGTCACCAGAGGCATGCACTCGGTCCAGCCTGTCGCCACATCGACCATCGTCAGCGTCTGGATGAACGAGCCGGCTACGGAGGTTCCTCCGTGTGCCACCATGTCCACCTCGCAGAAGCCGGGCACCGGATCGTTCCAGTCATTGAACGTTCGGACTGGAACCTCGCGTCGAACGGCAGAGTAAAAGCCAACCCGCCGGCGTTTGCCGCCCGCCGCCGCGATCTTGGTGTCGATTAGCAAGCGGTCGATCGTCGCCGCGCTGACGCCCAGCACCAGAGCGCGTTGCGCCTTGTCGAGCTTGAGCCGGCCATGTCGCTCCAGCGCCGGTAGCAGCGTCGGGATCATCACCTTAAGCCGCTTACCACAGATCCGGTCGGACGCCTCCCACAGTGCCACCAGCGCGTCCTTGATGATGGCGCCGTAGGCCGGCTTTCGCTGGCGTGGCCCGCCGGGATCAATTGCTGACTCCCCCGCCAACGCTCGCACCGCGTGCTTGCGATGCCAGCCCGTTACCTTGCACAGCTCATCGAGGATGCGGCCCTTTTCTACCCGCACCGCCAATCGGTAGCGTTCCGCCACCGCCGCTGTAATCTCGCGCCGTGCGCTCATGCTGATCCGTCCCGCCATTGGCGACACCGATCCGATTCGGTGTCCCTGCCACAGTCCTGGCGGTCATTCGTCCGGTAACATTCTTAGTGAGGCAATGCGCCCCAGATCGGCGTGCAAAAAAGCATCAACGCCATGCTCGATCGCATTCAGCGCCTGATCGCCACCATCCGCGGCGTTACGGAGAACATTGCCCACGACTTGCGGACGCCATTGAACCGGCTGCGCGGCAGGCTTGAGGTAGCGCTGATGTCGCCCCGTTTGGAGGAAGAGTACCGGGCGGTGCTGAAGCGCGCCATCGCTGAGACCGAGACGATTGTCGAAACATTCAATGGCATCCTGAAGATCGCGCGCATCAAGGCTGCCGCGCTCGCAGGCGGGCTTGCGCTTTCGTTTACGGCGATCGGGCTCTTTGTGGCAACGCTTGGGTTCGAAATCGGCCTTGACGGCGATGTGTTCAGGATTGTTGCGGCGATTTTGCTGATCGTTATCGGCGTGGTTCTGGCCGCGCCAAGTCTTCAGGAGAAGGTCTCCGCCGCCGCAAGCCTGTTCGGCAATTGGGCCCAGAAACGCTTCGGCGGCTCTTCCTCTGCCGGGGTTTCGGGGCAGTTCGGGGCCGGACTGTTGCTCGGCGCGATCTGGAGCCCCTGCGCAGGACCGACGCTCGGAGCCGCATCGGTGCTGGCCAGTCATTGGCGACGCTGGCGCGAGGCAGCCCTGGTTCCAGCGCTCCCGTGCCCCACCTGCGATTTCGTCGGGGTTGTTGTCGGGCGCGAGCCCGAATTTAGAGCATCGCGCCTTTAATCGGGTGTCGTTTAGATGCATTTTTGCATGCGTGTTGCGCAAAGCGGCCTCTCCTTGTCAACCTGTCCCTGACGATTTCGTCTGCACTTCTTGATCTGATAGATCTTCGGCGATATCGCCTTGCGGGCAGGTTAACGCAGCGTGAGCCCGCTCCAACCCCTGCTAAATAAGGGGAAAATACCGAACGGGACGCCATCGCCGCCGCCTGTGCCGTAGCTTTTCGGGCGGGCGAAAGGGTTAACTCGTGAAATTGCAAACATATTTAACGGACTTTTGCGAGCCAACTTAATGCCAAAAATCCGGCATTAAATTCTATTTAATGGCGCTCTGAGCGAAGACAGAAAGCTATTCTTTTTCAATGCCTTAGATGGATCCCGCCTACGGCCAGCCGTAAGGCGCGGCGCTGCTCCTTTCGCGGCGTATAGACGCTTTCTTAAGCATACTCAGACCGGAAATAAATCCGGCGCGCCCCCGTTAACCATGTTGTATTAACGCTTACGGCGGGTTGACGAACGGTTTACCTTTAGGCGTGCGGCGAGCGCCGTCCAAGTTGGCGTGGCCAGATTGGCGAAGCATGCCTCGAAAGATGGCGATATCCATCGCACACACGCTGTGGTGGGCCGACGCCGCGATGTCGCTCGCCTGTGGCCTGAGCGTCATTCATTTTTGCACCTACGTGCATAATTGAACTTGACGGCTGAGGTGAGATTACCGAGAACTCAAGACCAATACATTCACAGCAGTAAGGTGTCGCAGGCGGTGGTAAGGCCAAGGAAGTGCAGGCACATCAGGATCAATCCTGCGGTCAGGTTCTACAAACCGCAGGGCATTCCGATGCGCCAGCTCCAAATCGTAACTCTCAAGGATGAAGAGCTTGAGGCTCTTTCCCTAGCAGACTGTCAAGGCCTCGATCACGAATCTGCTGCTGCTCTTATGAACATCTCCCGCTCCACATTTTCACGCATTCTGGCGCGGGCGCGAACGTCCGTGGCGACGGCGCTGGTGGAAGGCGCCGCCCTCAAAATCGGAGGCGGCGATTTTCAACTCGTTGGCGATGAAGCCGGGGCGGAGCCGATTCCTGAAAATGGGAAGTGACAAGACGCGGCCCCCGCTCTATCCGAAAACCGATGCCGGGCCTGATTTTATTTTGCACATACGTGCATAAACCATGCTTGACTCCCTGCGAGGGAGGGAGCATGGTTATGGGCATACGTTCATAACGTGTGACACCTGCGCTTCGCGAAGGCGCCACGCATGAAATGATTTTCAGCCCGCTTCGGAAGAAGACGGAGCGGAGATCACTTCGGAAAACAGGAAAGGTGCTGACCATGCCTGCGATGGATAAGACGGGCCCCTCTGGGACTGAGCCGGTTGGCAGCGGCAAAGGTCCGTGTCAGCAGGGAGACAATTCTTCCTCTGGCGGGGGTGGGCGCGGTCAAGGTGGTCGTGGTCAAGGCGGCTGCGGGGGCGGACGCGGCAGAGGCGGTGGCAAGGGCGGCAAAGGTGGCGGCGGGTTCCGGCGAAACTGGTCCGGGCGCGCTCAGCTCTCTCAAACCGAGGAAACGACGGCGCTTGAGCTCTGTATCTCTGCCTTGCAGGCGCGACTGAATGCCTTGCAAGGCGCCTGAGTTCGACCTCGGTGCAGGCTTTTCGGCCCGAACTAACAGTGCGGCTGAGCTTTGAGCCTGCCGCCGCAAAATAGCATCCAGCTAGAACATCTTGGCGCGCCAGCCAATCGTATGGCCGCGACAGGCCCGTTGCACGCTTCAGAAGAGACAAGACCGGGGGAGAACACATTGAAAATTGCCTTCACGACATCCGGGACAGACCTGGCGGCTCCCATGGATCCGCGTTTTGGCCGCGCAGCGCACTTTTTGATCTTCGACACAGGAACGAATGATTTCGTCTTGATCGACAACGCGAATGCCGCCGCCGCACAGGGCGCGGGGATCAAGGCGGCGGAAACCGTCGTCAAGGCAGGCGCAGCGGTTTTGATCTCGGGCGAATGCGGACCGAAGGCGTTCAGCGCCCTGAAAAAGGCCGGAGTGAAAATCTATTCGGCCAAATCCATGCCCGTTGCGGGAGCGCTGGAAGCCTTCCGTGCGGGGAACCTCCCGGAAGCCACAGCCGCATGAAAATCGCTGTTGCATCAGGTAAGGGCGGAACGGGAAAAACGACGCTGGCCGTCAATCTTGCGCTGGCGGCAAATTGCGCCGCGCAGCTTCTGGATTGCGATGTCGAGGCGCCGAACGTCCATCTTTTCCTGAAGGGCCGCATCCAGAGGGAGCGGGTGGTGACAATTCCCATTGCCGAAATCGATGCGGCGCGGTGTAACGGCTGCGATGAATGCAGTGATTTCTGCAGATACAACGCGATTGCTTCGTTTGGCGCGGTGCCCGTCGTCATGGCCGAACTGTGCCACGGTTGCGGCGGGTGCCTACGCGTCTGCCGGCGAAAAGCCATTCGCGAAATTCCGAAGCGCATCGGCGCCGTTGAAACTTTGCAATGCGGCGCAATCACGCTTGTGCAAGGCCGCCTTGACGTTGGGATTTCGCTCACGCCGCCCCTCATCCAGGCCGTGAAGCAAGAAGCGCGAGGAAACCTCGTCATCATGGATGCGCCGCCGGGAACATCGTGTCCCGTAATCGCCACTTTGCGCGGGGCGGATTTTGTCGTGCTGGTGACCGAGCCGACGCCTTTCGGCCTGAACGACCTGACGCTTGCCGTGGAGACGGTGCGAGAACTGGGTCTTCCGTTCGGGGCCGTCATCAACCGCGCAACCGGAAACGACGATCTTGTTCGTCCTTATCTGGAGAAGGAAAGGATATCGCTGCTAGCGGAGATCCCTGATGACCGGCGGATCGCGCAATCCTACGCAAAAGGAACCCCGCTTATAGACGCGATGCCGGATTATAAGCCGCTTTTTGCCGGCCTGTTGCGCACGATTTGCGAGGCGGCGGCATGAAGGAAATTGTCATCATCAGCGGCAAAGGCGGGACCGGCAAGACGAGCGTCACGGCGAGCTTCGCGCTTTTGGCAAAAAACGCCGTGCTGGCCGATTGCGATGTCGATGCCGCGGACCTTCACCTGATTCTGACGCCCACCGTCAGGGAACGTCATGATTTTTGGAGCGGCCACGAGGCGGTCATCAACCCGAAACTGTGCACTCCTCGCGGCGTTTGTTCCAAGCTCTGCCGCTTTGACGCGATCAGCAAAAAGGATGGGACATATTTCGTCGATCCGACTGCCTGCGAAGGGTGTGGCGTATGCGCTCATTTCTGTCCGCAGGGCGCGATTGAGATGAAAGACCGGCTGTGCGGCGCCTGGATGATTTCGGACACCCGCGCGGGGCCCATGGTTCACGCAAAGCTGGGCGTCGCGGCTGAAAACTCAGGAAAATTGGTTTCGACTGTCCGGCAGGAAGCGCGGCGTCTGGCCGAAGACTCACAACGGGAGTTGGTCCTGATCGACGGGCCGCCGGGGATCGGCTGCTCCGTCATCGCCTCGGTCACCGGCGCTTCGGCGGTTGTGATGGTGACGGAACCCTCGATGTCGGGCGAACACGATCTGATGCGCACGCTGGAACTGGCCCGGCATTTCAAAGTGCCGGCTTTCGTCTGCGTCAACAAATGGGACATCTGCCCCGAGATGGCAGAACAGATCGAGAAGCAAGCGGTAGCGGCGGGCGCAATCGTCCTTGGACGCATCCGCTACGACGGGGGCGTCACGGAAGCCCAAAAACAGGCGAAAGCCGTTATCGAGACCGGCGCCCCCTGCGCCGGCGACATTGAAGACATATGGAATAACCTGCAACATCACATCGAAAAGGAAACCTCGACATGATCATCGCCATTCCACTCGAAGACGGGAAACTCGCGCAGCATTTCGGCCATTGCGCCAGCTTCGCGCTGATGCATACCGATGCGGCCAATGCTGTTACGGAGCGTCGCGATGTCGATGCGCCGCCGCATGTGCCCGGCCTGTTGCCGCAGTGGCTTTCCGAGCGCGGCGTCACCCTGGTCATCGCCGGGGGCATGGGAGGGCGCGCGCTGGATCTCTTCGCGCAGAAAGGCATCAAGGTGGTCACCGGCGCGCCGGTCGATATGCCTGAACGGCTTGTCGCCGCCTATTTCCAGGGAAGCATGGAGACGGCGGCGAACGGTTGTCATCATCATTGCGATCACGATTAATCATGCTGCCTGCGAGCGAAGCGCATGAATGTCGATGTCGCTGCTCGCTTTTCCAAGCGCCCGGCCAAAAACGACCCCGCCTCGCGGCGGGGTCTTAGCGGCCTATCGCCCTCGCGTGCGCGTATGATACCGCAGTCAGAATCATCGCGCCCTTGGCGCGGCGTCTCACCTGATGCCGCGCGCGCCGTACAGTCCAACTCATATGGATCGGAACACCAAAGATGGACTTCAAGGATTGGGTTGAGTGGAAGACTTGCGAGGGGTCTTACGGCATGCCCGTACCGGGCCTCGCCAACACGTATAAGGAGGATCAATCCGCTGGGACAGCGGGAGTTATGGTCTATTCGCTGTTATTGCTTGCCATGATTGTGACCATAATTGTGACCGCACCGGCGCCAGCGTCAGCCGCCAATATCGGGCACGGCAAATTTTTGTACGAGCAGCACTGCACAAGGTGCCACGATACGCGCGTGCATACCCGTCCCGACCGCCGGATTGGCTCGCTGGAGGCGCTCCAGAGCCAGGTGCAGCGCTGCGAGCACAACGCGTCCGTGAATTGGCCTCAGCAAGACGTTGATGACGTGGTCGGCTATCTCGACGCCAACTTCTACAAGTTTGGCGGCGGAGCCCAGAAATGACCGGCCGCCCCCCTGAAACGATACCGAGTTCATTAAGCGAAGCTGACTATCCCGCACGGCATCGCTTGCCGGCATCCCGGCACAAACGATGGGCGATTCTCCATCCTTTAACGAAAGCTGCCCCATGAAACCGCGTTTTCTAATTGCCCTTACCTTGCTTACATCGGTATGGATCGCCGTCCCGGGCACGGCTCAGGACGTCGTCCGTCAGACGGTGGCGGGCATCACCAATCTTTCCCGCCTCGAAACGGCGGTCGCCTGTTCTGGCGCCATCCAAGCAGCCGCGGTGCCTACAATTAAGAAGATGGGCTACATTTCGCTCATTGATCTGCAGGAAGCCAGCGAACCGGGGGCAAATGTCGAGGAGGAGGAGGCCGCCGCGAAGGCCGCCGGGCTTCGCTACTTTCACATCCCTTTCAACGCTCGGTCGCCTGACCCCGCCGCAGTCGACAGATTCATCGAAGTCATAACAAGTAAAGGCGCCGAACCTGCGTTCATTCATTGTCTGGCGGGGGGACGTTCGGCCATGATGTGGTTTATCAAACGCCTCGTGGTCGATCATTGGGACGAAGATCGCGCTGAAAAAGAAGCCGCCGCTCTCGGCATGACCAGCGCCGCACTACGGGAATTTGCCGTTACCTACGCGCAGACGCATATGCGATAGCAACCCAGTGGCAAATTCGCTGTAGGCTGGCGATCTACGAGGGGGCGTGGCATATGTTGACCCCAAAAACGCTAGTGTGATTAGCTTTGCTGATCATTGCGAATGCGCAATTACCGTTGTCTGGGTAAGTGACATGGAAACGGGCCGGCGCCCCGGTCGCGGACCACCAGAAGAAAGACTGAGAGCGAGTTATCTGGCCGCATCCCGTCGAGGATGCGCGCCAGATTACGACTCCGGCGCTATCGCCGGCACACGGGCATGAAGCCGGACCTCTACCTCAGCCTCCCTTCACCAAGGGGCTGTGACAGACCAAAGTATAGACCTAGAGCCTACCCGCTTTTGATGGAATCAAAAGCTGGCTCTAAGTCTTTGCTTTGTCGTGCGTCTTTATCGAAAAACCGCTTCGCACTTTTCCGGACGCACTCTTCTGTAACGGACCGTTGTCAACCCGCTTTGCGTCATCCCTTTGCCGGCTCACTCTTCTATCCGTGGTCAGCGCAGGGGCCGCCACTGATAGGATCTGAGGAACGAGGCCAGCCAATCTAACTGCGCGCGATCATGGTCGCGGAGTGCGTCCCGGCTTTAGCCTCATCCACCGTCCCGGCATTGGGACTTCGCTTTCGGGAGGGCTGGTGTCGAAGCCCGCTCGAGAATCCTTTTACGGTCTCACGCCGCGCTCGCCTTGGCGGCATCGAAGGCGGTCTCATCCCGCCACATCCGGAGCAAGATCACCGCGAGCTTGCGGGCAAGGGCAACCTTGGCCTTCTTCATCCCGGCCCGCTTCGAAAGCTTCGGATCGTCGATCGCCGAGACATAAGTCAACGCGACGATCGCGCCCACGCCTGGCGTTGTCATCAAGAGCTTGACCCGCCCGTCGCGCCCCGCGATCGAGCGCACCTGCTTCTCGAAGGTGCACAGTTCACGCAGCAGCGCCTCGTGGATGGCGATCAGCGCCTTTGCAATCGTACGCAACGCAGGATGATCCTGTGTCAGCTCGGACACCCTGCCTGCGAAGCGCTTCGGCGTCGTCGGGCCAACCTTCAGACCAAACCCGCGCAAAATGCCTCTCAGGCTCATCTCGACATCGTAAAGCTTCGATTGAACGAGCTTCCTCGCTGTCAAAAGGGCGCGGACTTCTTGTGCCGCCGCCGATTTGCAATGCACCGGCTTGAACCAGCCCAGGCGCAAGAGCTGCGCGATGCCGCGCGCGTCTTTGCGGTCTGTCCTCACCGCCATCGCCGAGTGAGCGCTTGTCGCTCACGATAAACGTTCGCTCCGCGTCGCGCACATGCCGCGTCTCCAGAAGCTCCACTGCAAAGCCAGCTTGCTTCAAGCCAGCGTAAAGCCATTGCGACAACGGCCCCGCTTCAAGACCGATCCGCGTCACCGCAAAACCAAAGCTTCGGAAAAACAAGATCAAGGCTTCAGGTTCGCTCGCAACCTTCGCCTCCCGGACAATCTTGCCGCTCCCATCGATGACGCAAACACTTGAGGCTTCCAGCGACACGTCGATCCCCGCATAATAGTCCATGGTCATCCCCGATGATGCTTGGGGTGGAGACAAATCCAACCCCGATCTAAATCGACACCATCATTCTGCGGGATGACCACCTCTCCGGGCTTATGCCGAAGAGCCGTCCGTTACACTATCTAGGCTGTCACCTGTATGGGGGTCGTGTCGAGCTGTGGCTTCCCCTCCTCGGGCGTGTGTTCAGGTGGATCGCCGCCGTCCTTGCCCCGCAGGACGACATAGATCGCGGGTATCACAAGCACCGTTAGCAGCGTCGATGAGGCAAGCCCGAACAGGAGCGAGATCGCAAGCCCCTGGAAGATGGGGTCGGCCAGGATTACGGCCGCGCCGATCATGGCGGCGAGCGCCGTAAGCAGAATCGGCTTGAACCGGATCGCGCCCGCTTCCAGCAGCACTTGCCGCAAAGGCAGCGTCCCGCGCTTGCTCTGAATGAAGTCCACGAGCAGGATCGAGTTGCGCACGATAATGCCCGCGAGCGCGATGAAGCCGATCATGGACGTCGCCGTGAACGGCGCGCCGAACATCCAGTGCCCAAGCATGATGCCGATCAGGGTCAAGGGCACCGGCGTCAGGATCACGAGCGGCAGCTTGAACGAGCCGAACTGCCCGACCACGATGAAGTAGATGCCGAGAATGGCGATCCCGAACGCCGCGCCCATATCCCGGAAGGTGACATAGGTCACTTCCCATTCGCCGTCCCAGAGGAGAATAGGCTTCGAGTTGTCGTTGGGCTGGCCATGCAGAACGATCTCAGGTTTCTGGCCCGGCGCCCAATCGGCTTTGTCGATGGCGTCGCGGACCGCGAGCATGCCGTAGATCGGCGCCTCGTAGCTTCCTGCCAGCTCCGCCGTCACCATTTCCGCGGGCCTGCCATTGTGGCGGAAGATCGGGAACGAGGCGCGCTCCTTCTTCAGGCTCACCACATCGCCAAGCTCGACAATGGAGCGGTTGCCGGGGATGGCGTTCGCAGGCACGGGAGTCGAGAGCGTGTGCTGCGAAAGCGAGAGTTCCTTTTTCGGCAAGGCGATAGCGATCTCCACCGGATGACGCCCTTCGCCCGCGATAGGAGTATCCTACCGGCACGCCGGAAAGATACGCCTGGATCGTATCGTACACGTCCTTCTGCTCGACCCGGAAGAATTCGAGCTTATCCTGGTCGATGGAGACGCGAAGCCTTTCGGCGGGCGTCCGGAAGCTGTCGTCCACGTCGACGATGAAGGGGATGCTCTCGAAAACGTCCTTGAGCTTCGTCGCGGTGGCTCGGCGCGTTTCAGGATCGGGACCATAGACCTCCGCCAGCAGCGTCGAAAGCACGGGCGGCCCGGGTGGAACTTCGACAACCTTCAGCGCCGTGCCTTTCGGCATGTCGAGGCCGCGAAGCTTTTCGCGAACTTCCAGCGCGATTTCATGGCTCGCGCGGGAGCGCTCCGATTTGGGCGTGAAATTGAGCTGCAGATCACCCTGTTCTGGCCCGTTGCGAAGATAATAGTGCCGGACGAGGCCGTTGAAGTTGAACGGCGTTGCCGTGCCGGCGTTGGACTGGATCGAGACAAGCTCCGGGACGTCCTTCAGCCGACCGGCTGCCGCCTGAAGCACACGCTGGGTGTCCTCAAGCGAAGCCCCTTTCGGCAGATCCACGACAACCTGCACCTCCGACTTGTTGTCGAACGGCAGGAGCTTCACCGTCACGGACTTGGTCCAGAACAGCATCAGCGAGGCGAGCGTCGCCACGCCCACGCCCAGGAGGAAGAAGAGCGAACGCTTCCGGCTGCGCAGGATGGGTTTCGCCACCGCAACATAAGCGCGCGCCAGGAAGCCGCCATGCTCGTCCCGATGGGGCTCGGACTGCTTCCGCGCGACTTTCATCATGAGCCATGGCGTCACCATCACGGCCACGAAGAAGGATAGGATCATCGCCGCGGATGCGTTCGCCGGGATGGGGCTCATATACGGCCCCATCAGGCCCGACACGAACAGCATGGGCAAAAGCGCCACCACCACCGTCAGCGTCGCCACGATCGTCGGATTGCCGACCTCGGCGACCGCCTCGATCGCCGCCTGCATGCGGCTCTTCTGGCTGTGCATGCCCCAATGGCGCGCCATGTTTTCGATCACCACGATCGCGTCGTCGACGAGAATGCCGATGGAGAAGATCAGCGCGAACAGGCTCACCCGGTTGATGGTGTAGCCCATGATCCAGGAGGCGAACAGCGTGAGCAGGATCGTCGTCGGGATGACGATCGCCACCACGATGCCTTCGCGCCACCCGATGGCGAACACGATGAGCGCCACGATGGAAACGGTCGCAAGCCCGAGATGGAAGAGCAGCTCGTCGGCCTTTTCGCTCGCCGTTGCGCCATAGTTGCGCGTGACCTGGACATCGATGTCCTCCGGCAGAGCGGTCCCGCGCAGCTGCTCCAGCCTTTTGACGAGGTTGGCTGCAATGTCCACAGCGTTTGCGCCGGCCCGCTTGGCGATAGCGATCGAGACAGCAGGCACACGCGTCAGCTCGCCGTTCTTGTCTTTCGTGAACTGCCAGCTTTGCTGTTCGAGCGGCTTTCCGCCCACGACAACCTTGGCGACATCTTTCACATAGACCGGGCGGCCGTCGCGCGTGGTCAGCAGAAGCTGCCCAATGTCGGGAACGCCTTGCAGCGTCTGCCCCGCCACAACGGGCACGGCTTGGCCCTGGTCGCGGATCTGGCCCGCGAGGAAGGAGCGGTTGGCCGAGCGCACCTTGTCCACGAGTTGGGCCAGCGTTACGCCATAAAGAGAAAGCTTCTCGGGGTCGGGCTCGACGCGGATCTGGTCGGGGCGCCCGCCGACGATATAGGTGAGGCCGACATTGTCGATCTTGGAAAGCTCGATCCGCAGATTCTCAGCGAGGTGATAGAGCGAATTGTCCGTCCAGCGCTCGGCCGCCTCGGGCTTCGGCGCGAGCGTCAGGCTGACGATGGCGACATCGTCGATGCCGCGCGCGACAATCAACGGCTCCGGAATGCCGATCGGGATGCGGTCCATATTGGCGCGCACCTTTTCATGCACGCGCAGGATCGCTTCGTCGGATTTCGTGCCGACGAGGAAGCGCGCTGTGACGAGCACCTGATCGTCATTCGTTTGGCTGTAGACGTGCTCGACGCCGTTGATCGCCTTTACTATGGTTTCGAGCGGCTCCGTCACGAGCCGCGCTGCGTCCTGCGCCTTCAGGCCATCCGCCCGGATCTGGATATCGACCATCGGCACCGAGATCTGCGGTTCTTCCTCGCGCGGAAGCTGAACAAGGGCGATGGCGCCCAGCATCAAGGCGGAAAGCAGAATAAGCGGCGTCAGCGGGGAAGCGATGAACGCCTTTGTGAGATTTCCTGAGATCCCGAGCTTCATGGCCGCACCAGCCTGTCGCCGGGCTTCAAACCCGCGAGCACCTCGATCCCGTCACCGTCGCCTTCCGACCGGGTCGGGTGGCCCGGCTGCACAACGACGTCGATGGTCTTCCCCCCTTCTTGCTTGAGCCGCGCATAGTCGAGACCAAAATGTTTGAAGAGGTATTCGCTCGGGATGACAATCGTATTGCGTTTCCCAGCCGAGATTCGGACGAGAACGCGTTCGCCGACGAAATATTTGCCAAGCCCGTCCGCTTGGGCGTCGGCGATCACGCGGCCATCCTGAAGCTCTGGATAGACAAGCGAGATCACGCCTTTGCCAATGGGAGCGTCGCTGGCGGCAAGCTCCCGGCCGCCGATGATGACGGGATCGCCGGTCTTGATGAAGCGCGCATGCCGCTCCGGCAACTCAAGGCGAAGCACGTAGGCGTTCGCGGCGATCTTGGCGATGGTTTCGCCCGGCATGACGACCGCGCCGACGGTTACGGGGATGGTCAGCACCCGGCCTTGCGCCGGCGCCAGCACCGCGCCTTCCTCGACCTGCTGGGTGATCACGCCGCGCTCCGCCTCGGCCGACTTCAGCGCGTTCGACGCGACCTCCAAAGCGGTGCGCGCTTCGTCGAGCTTGGCGCCGGCTGCAAAGCCGCGCTGCGCAAGCTGCTCCTGGCGCTGCGCCTCGGCCTTCGCAGTTTCCGCCCGCGAGCGCAAGCCGATGATCTGCGCGTCGAGCGACTTCATTCTCAGAGCCAGCTTGTCGTCCGCAACGGTCGCCAGCACATCGCCGGGTTTCACTTCGCTACCGCGCTTAATGGCGAGCGATGTGATGGTGCCGCCGGTGCGGACGCGCGCGTTGATCTCGTCGGTGCTGCGGACGGTTGCAAAGACGGCTTTCAGGTCGTCAATGGCGCTTTCCTTGACCTCGAACGCATCCTGCGCCGCCGAAGCGCTTATCGAGCCCACCACCAAGGCCAGCAAGATCAGGGCCGCGCGCGAGGGCGGTCTTGTCAAGGCCTCGCCTGATATCCGGTTTGTCATCCCTCAATTGCCTTTTCGGGTTGGTCCGCAGGGCTGAACTGCGCCTGCGTCAAGTTTGGTCTTTTCATTTCTCGAAACGGATACTAGATATGGCGCAGAGAAAACACAAGACTTCGTATCTACGGTAATATGAAGATACAGACCGAAAAAATGTCGCAAGCAGCAGACGGCGCCGTCTGCCTCCTTCAGTCGCTGGGGAACAAGTCCCGGCTGATGATCATGTGTCAGCTTATCGATGGCGAGAAGTCCGTGGGCCAGTTGGCCGATCTCTTGCAAGTTCGGGAATCCACCATCTCCCAGCACCTGGCGCTGTTGCGGAAAGACCGGCTGGTCACAACGAGGCGGCAGGCTCAGACAATTTTCTATGCTATTGCAAGCGACCCGGCGCGGCGGGTGCTGGAAACCCTGTACAAGGTTTATTGCCCGAACCCCTAACGCCAAGACCGGGGGCTTTTACGCTCCTGCCCTTCGCCTTTGCAGAAGATCTCGTAAAGCAGCGCAATGACGCGTTTGATGTCGTCATCTGCAATACTATAGTAGACGGTCTTTCCCTCTCGTCTGGTGGTCACAAGGCCGTCGAGCCGCAGGCGGCCGAGCTGTTGCGACACCGTCGGCTGCCGCAGCGACAAGAGATTTTCGAGCTCCGTCACAGAACGCTCTTTCTCGGAAAGAAGACAGAGAAGGAGGAGCCTCGTCTCATGAGAGAGGGCTTTTAGGAATTCGCTCGCGAGACGGGCATTGTGCACCATCCGATCGAGCTGCGGCGACCCCTCGGCGGACGGCTCGGTCGCCAGCTCCTCAGAAGCTGTGGTCGCTTCTTGGCTTGTCATGAATTTCTTTCCAGTTCGATTGCGATGTCTCATTGACTGACATTGCGATATATGAATACGATTTAGTAATAGTGCGCCGTTTTTTCAAGTGGCGCAAGCCTCTGGCAGATGCCGATCCGTGCCGAGCCCAAAGCTTGGGCCAGTTCGGGCAGGAGAAGGTTAGGATGCGGGATTATGACGTAAGCGGGGCCGAACCGCGTACCTGCCGCTCTTCCTATTCCAGCCGCCCTCGACGTCGACGCTCAGGCCACGACGTCTCATGATAACGGAGGTCCTAACCGTCGCATCGGGCTCGCTTGTGGGCTTCGTTCTCGGACTCATCGGCGGCGGCGGATCGGTTCTGGCCGTCCCGTTGCTCGTTTATGTCGTCGGCGTCGAGTCTCCCCACATCGCCATCGGGACGAGCGCCATCGCTGTCGCCTTGAGCGCGCTGGCAAATCTTATTCAGCACGCTCGAGCCCGGAACGTGAAATGGCAATGCGCGTCCGTTTTTGCGTCGACAGGCGTGGCTGGCGCATTCCTCGGTTCAAGCATCGGCAAAGCCTTCGACGGGCAGAAGCTCCTTCTGCTCTTCGGCCTCTTGATGATCGTGATTGCCGTTTTCATGGTCAGTCGTAAGGGAAATCTGGGAAGCCCCGCTGTGAAGCTTACGACGAACTCTGCCCGCAGGCTCTTGCCGCCCTTGACCGGCTACGGCTTAGGCGTGGGGATGCTTTCCGGCTTCTTCGGCATCGGCGGCGGCTTTCTGGTGGTTCCGGGGCTGATGGCGGCTACGGATATGCCCATGCTTGCAGCGGTCGGCTCATCCCTTGTCTCTGTCTCTGCGTTCGGTTTCACGACGGCCACCAATTATGCGGTCTCAGGCCTCGTCGACTGGGCCATCGCAGGCTTGTTTGTCGGCGGGGGGATTGCAGGCGGCTTTTTCGGGAGCCGCGTGTCCAGAAGCCTCTCGGGAAGAAAAAATCAACTCAGGCTCATCTTCGCCGGGATCGTCGCGGCGGTCGGCATTTATGTAACCGCGCGCGGCATCGTCACCATCACGGGCGGCGATCTCATTGCACATTGAAGGCAAAAACAAGGGAGAACGGGAGACCATGGTCGAGACGAGTGCAAGTGTGTGGAGCGAACGGCGCTCCCGCGTTGGAACTTATTTGCCGGGCTTCATGCTCAGCCTGGTTTTGGCCATGGCGGGCAATTTCATCTCCATTGGTTATGGCGGCCCGACCATCCTGTTCGCGCTTCTCCTTGGCATGGCCTTCAATTTCGTCACGGAAGATAAGCGCTTTGCGCCGGGGTTGCATTTCACCGCCAAGGAGGTTTTGAGGATTGGGGTAGCGCTTCTGGGCGCGCGCATCACGGCCTCTCAGATCACTGGACTCGGCTGGTCAACGCTTGCAGGTGTCAGCGCCGCAGTCGTATTGACCGTAGCAGTTGGCTTTCTTGCCGCTCCGCTCGCCGGCATGACGAGGCGCTTCGGCGTACTGACCGCAGGCGCAGTGGCTATTTGCGGCGCATCCGCGGCGGCCGCCATTGCGGCCGTCCTGAAACGCGACGAGACGCACGAGCGCGATACGGCCTTTACCATCATCGGGGTAACAACGCTCAGCACAGTTTGCATGGTGCTATACCCGCTCATCACGAAGCTCTTCCACCTCGACCACGCAGAGTCGGGCGTCTTCCTCGGCGGCACGATCCACGACGTAGCCCAGGTTGTGGGCGCGGGCTACAGCGTCTCGCCTGAGACGGGGGATGTGGCGACAATCGTGAAGCTCTTGCGCGTCGCTTTGCTGCTGCCCGTCGTTTTGGTTGTTTCGCTCGTCGAGAGAAAGGCGAACCAGGGCGCCGCGAGCGGCGGAGGCGCGAACCTCATCCCGAACTTCCTCCTGGTCTTCATCGCCATCGTGACGCTGAACAGCTTCGGTCTGGTTCCCGGCTTCGCGCAATCGGCGATGAGCGACGCGTCGCGCTGGTGCATCGTCATTTCCATAGCCGCGCTCGGCATCAAGACATCGCTGGCAGCGCTTGCGAAGGTAGGGCATCGCGCCATCCTCTTGATGGTCGGAGAGACCGTCTTCATCGCCTGCCTGGTGATGACGCTGGTAAGGCTCGGTTGAATTGGGAACGCTGCGGCCGTACCCTTAGTGCCCGCGTCTATTTGGACGTAGGCAGACAAGCAACCCGGCAAGTTTCGAAGCGACTGAGCTAGGCGTTTGTGGTCATTGCGAATGCGCAATGACCACCATAGGATGAGCTTTGGTACGCACATTGCGGAATAAGGAATGTAGCTCAAAAGGCGCGCGCATTGAATCCGGTCACATCCGGCGAGGCCTGGACAGGCGTCGCCGATTGCCTCAACTGCAACATTCGACAGTCGGTCCTCTTCGCCGGATTGGTGGAACGGGACTTCAATGAAATTCACCGGCCCATCGACCAGCTCAATTATGCGGCGGGCGCGACGATATACCGGACCGGCGAAGAAGGCGTCTCGCTCTTCACTCTTCGCACGGGGCTTGTGAAGCTGGCTCACTACCTCCCGGATGGTAGCCAGCGGATTGTGCGTCTCCTTC
Source organism: uncultured Alphaproteobacteria bacterium (assembly GCA_963829495.1). GTDB lineage: Bacteria > Pseudomonadota > Alphaproteobacteria > Rhizobiales > Rhodomicrobiaceae > Rhodomicrobium. The sequence continues at coordinate 421,670 of CAWHIT010000003.1, read as the reverse complement.
GAAAAACCGACATTTTAGGACTGGAATGCATGCAAGCCGAGGTGTACCAGCACACGGCCATTGCGCTTCAGCCGACCGAAGTTTGCCGGCTCCCGGCTGCGAGCGTGAAGCGCCTGTTGGGCAGCAATCAGCGGCTCTTCCACACCCTCATGGCGCATTGGTATCGCGCGCTCAGTAACTCCGACCGCTGGATTACCGAACTTTCGACCGGGACAGCCCGCGAACGCGCCATCCGTCTGCTTCTTTGGCTTTCCGAACTGGAAACAGGCGATTCCTGCAGCCTTTTCAGCCGCGAAGATTTAGGCGCGGTTCTAGGGTTGACCACCGAGACCGCGAGCCGGACGATGGCAGAACTGAAGCGTCAAGACCTGATCCACGAATACAGCCCGAACCGCTTTTCCTGCGACATCGTCAAGCTTCGGCAGATCGTGGGAACCTGAGCGCTTCGGCGACACCAATCAATGAGTTGGGCGAATGGCGCCCACGATGCGCAGGACGAATCCGGGAACAAGAAGCGCCAGCCCGACAAGCCAAAAAGGCTTGTTGTCGATTTTGATCCAAGCACCCTCGAAATTCGTCGTCGTGTCCAATCCAAGAGCGAACGCCGCCACCTGAAACGCCAGGAACAACACGCCGAGCAAAATCAGCAGCCGCCCTGCAAGGCGCAGGAGGCCGGTGCCGCGATGCCTAATGACCCAGGCAAACAGCGCGATCCATCCGATGAACAATAGAATGGCCCCCGCATAAGCGATCTGCGTGGTGTACGGCGTAAGCTGGGCCGCTAAATCTACTGTTGCTTGTTTCATTGACGTTCCTTCCCGATCTTTTCTTGGATTGAGTCTTTTTAACCTACTTTACACATGCAGCTCGAGCGGTGCATCTGCGCAAATCGAAGCGGCTTGAGCGCGGCTTTGCCGGTGTAAGCGTACGAAGGCCACGAAACGCTCCACCCATGGGTTGCGCGGGGTCGATCGCAAATGGGAAAAGCTCGCAAGCAGATTGCCGATCACGATGCCGTCTTGGGCATGGCCCATGCCCTCACCGCGCGCCATGCGATAGGCGAAGTGCTGCCCGGCGTTCAGGTTTTCCAGGGCCGCATAATGGAATTCATGCGCTGGAATTTTCCCCTCGGAGGCGTTCATCGAGGGCCAGGGCGACTCGCCGGTTTCCTGCAGGAGAACAAGTCCGCGCCCTTGGGGCCGGTCGTGCATGACAGCGTCCGCCGGAATAACGCCGACCATCTGATGCGACGCGCCCTTCCACTGGATCGAGCGCGCCAGATACATCATGCCCCCGCACTCCGCATAAGTCGGAAGCCCCGAGCGGATCTTGCGCGCGATGTCGGCGCGGAGTTCGGCGTTCGCTTCGAGCGCGGCGGCTTGCGTTTCCGGGAAGCCGCCGCCGATAAAGAGGCCGTCCGCCTCGGGAAGCCGGCTGTCGGAGAGCGCGTCGAAAAAGCAGAGCTTTGCCCCCGCGCGCTCGAAGGCTTCGAGATCGTCGGCATAGTAAAAGCCGAATGCGCTGTCGCGGGCAACCGCGATGCGAATGGACTTGTCGTAGCGCCTGGACCGCCGGATCGGAGCGCGCGACTGCAATGCTGGTGCTGGGCGGCCGATTTCAAGCACGCGGTCCACGTCGATTCCGTCCTCCACAGCGGCCCTCAGCCTCGCGATCCTTGCGCGAAGTTCCGGCGTCTCTGACGGCGTCAACAGCCCGAGGTGACGTTCCGTGATCGCAAAATCATTGTTGCGCGGCACAGCGCCGATCACGGGGATGTTCGTGTAGCGCTCCAGCGCCTGGCGCATTTTGTCCTGCTGGCGCAGCGTGCCAATCTTGTTGAGGATGATACCGGCGATATTCGTTTCCCGGTCAAACGCCTGATACCCCATGACAAGCGGCGCGACGCCTCGCGTCATGCCCAGCGTGTCGATGACGAGTATGACAGGGGCGGCAAGCAGCTTAGCAAGCGCCGCGCTCGAGTCCCGGCCTTCCAGATCGATGCCATCGTGCAACCCCTTGTTGCTCTCGATCAGCGCGAAATCCGAAAGCCTTTCGCGCGCCGCTGCGCAGTCGCAAATTTCAGCACTTGTGTGCGTGTTGAAGTCGAGATTGTAGCAGGGCCTCCCGCTCGCATGAGCAAGCCACATCGGGTCGATGTAGTCCGGTCCCTTCTTGAATGTCTGCACGGCGAGTCCGCGCTCGGTGAGCGCTGCGGCGAGCCCGATCGACAGGGTTGTTTTACCCGACGATTTATGCGCTGCCGCGAGGAGAACCCGCGCCACGACTATGCCACCGCTCGCAGCCGGTCGCGACCTTCCCACATGGCGGTCGCCTGCGCCTCACCCGCCTCAGTCGTCTGCGCCGAGCCGAGCGCCTTCAAAGCGATGGCCAGCGTTCCGGTAACCGCGGCCTCGCCATACTCATCGCGCGCCTCGCCGTGCAGGACCGCCATCAACCGATCGAGGTTCATATCTTCTTCGGGGACGTGACGCGGATCGGGAAGGAGAACGGGCCAGCGCTCTTCGCCAACCGATCCATCATGAACAGTCAGCACCTCGCACGGCTTGTTCGGTCGGCGCTCGATCTCGCCGCCTTCGCCGCGAAAAACGGCCATGTGAGGCTGCTTGAGAAGCAGCGCGGCCTTCTGATGAATGGCCATATAGCCGGGATGGAAGATGCCTTGGAGCATGACCGGCGCCCCAAACGGATTGAGCATGCGTGACAGCGTGTGAACTGGCGAACGCAAGCCGAGGATCGAACGCAACCCGAAAAGGTTCGCAAGGGTGGGGTTGATCGCCTCAAGCGGCATATAGGCGAAATTGCGCCGGGCGAGGTGCGATGCCGCTTCCTCGAAAGTCCAGGCGACGGGAATACGTAAACTCTCCAGAACCTCGCGGGTAAAGACACGGCCTGCGGTGTGGCCGTCCGCGCCGTGCATGAAAATCTTGGTGCCATTCCGGGCAAGCATGAGCGCCGACAGAATGTACCAGGGGAGTTGGCGGCGCTTGCCGGCATAGCACGACCAATCGAGGTCCACCTTCGGCAGGGGCGAGGGAAGCGTCATGGCAGCTCGTGCGGCTTGGACGAAGCCTGCGATCTCCTCGGGGCTTTCCTCCTTCATCCGAAGCAGCATGAGAAACGCGCCAAGCTGTTCCGGCAGCACGTCCCCGGCCAGGATCATTGCCATCGCCTCTTGTGCTTCCTCGATAGTCAATGAGCGGGACAGCGTTTTTCCGCGGCCAAGGATCTGGATGAAGCGGGCGAAAGGGTGTGGGGGGCGGATCATGACGTTCTCCGTAATCGGTCAGGCTTCGACGGGGCGCGGCAAGAATGGCAGAAGCTTCAGCGCGATGCCTGTCAGCAGCATGGCTATGGAAACTCCACTCAAGCCCAGCAGAATCTCAGGCAGCGACGGCCAATAATGCGCCACAACCCCATCCTGGAATGAGCTTGAAACCTCCATGCCAGGGAAAAGCTGCAGCGGATAAGCCTGCCCGCCAATGATGGTGAAGTACATCTGGGCGACGCCCCCGATCAGGAAGAACGGCGCTGCAATCGCCATCGGGCGCCAGGCGTCGCGGCCCCGCCCGAAGAAGACAAGGATCGTGAGCGGCATAAGGAGGCCGAGCCAGATTTGCCCGATCCAGAATGTGAGCGTGTAGACGCCTCCATCCCGCAGCAGAAAGGCTTCCACGTCGCGATATTGGGGCGCGTAGAGCTTTGTCAGATGGAAAACGGCCGTGAGATAGAGAACCGCCTGCGCGAAGAGAATGAAAAGCCCGCGAAATTTGCGGAGCATGTCCTCGCTTATAAGTTCCTGTCTCGTTTCGCGGCCCATGGTCATCAGAACGAGCACGGTGAAAGCGAGCCCATAGAGAAACGAGGCCGCGATGAACAAGACGGCCATGATCGCGGAGGAGTAGGCGTCGCGCGCGATAAGAAAGCCGAAGATCGAACCGGTGCCGGTCGTCAGAGCGAAGCGCCAAAAGAAGGCGAAGCCGCCCACGAACTTTGTCGGCGTCTTCATCCGCGAGACGCGCCGGTCCATCATCACGAAAAGGTAGAGGGCAACGACGGCGATGAAGCCGGTGTAAAGGTAGATGTTCCAGGCGAAGATCGAGCGGAAATTATAGCTGGTCATCGCCACGATGAGGCGATCCGGCCGCCCCAAATCCAGCACCAGTACCGCGAGCCCGCCGATAAGCAGCGCGATGGCCAGAACGCCCGAAAGCCTTGCGTAGGGCTTATAGGCGAGACGGTTGAACACCGAGGAGAAGGAGGCGACGTTCAGCGCGCCCGACGCCGCCACGATCAGGAAGACGGCGAAGACATGCGGCGTCCCCCACACGATCTGGTTCGACATGCCGGTCACCGCATGGCCGTGATGCTCCATGTAAAGCGCCGCGCTCAGCCCAGCCGCAATGACGAGCACGTGGAAGCCGAGCAGCCCCCAGAAGAAAGTGCTGTGATCTGTGAGTTTCTGATAAGCGACTTTTGCCATGCTCATGTCGTCCCGCGGCAGTGGCGGCTTCTCCTATATGTTCGTGTAGTAGACGCCGTGTCGCAGCCCAAATCTGCGCGGATGCGGGTCGAGCGATACGTCGCGATGCGTTTCGCTATTTCGCTTGAAGGATCGTTTAGGTCGCCGAAAAGGATTGCAGCTGCGCCTTCCGCCTTGCACGCCTCGACGCAATGCGGAACGCCGCCCGCGTCGATGCGGCCGACGCACAGCGTGCAGCCTTCAACCGTGCCCTTGCCGCGGGGCGCATCCGGCTTCTGATCTTCCAGCGGCTCATGCACGAAGGAGCGTGCCTTGTACGGGCAGGCCATCATGCAGTAGCGGCAGCCGATGCAGATGTGGCGGTCCACCAGCACGATGCCGTCCGCGCGTTTGAAAGAAGCGCCGGTTGGGCAGACATCGACGCAAGGCGCGTTCGCGCAGTGCTGGCACATGACCGGGACGGAGAAGCCCGCGCCGGTTCTCGGGTCCTTCGCGGTCACTTTGCGAATCCACTGCGGGTCCGTCTCGGGATGCCCGGTGCTTTCCCAGCCGAAGGCCTTGGAGCAGGCCGTGATGCAGGCCGAGCAGCCTTCCTTGCATTTGCTGGCGTCGATCAACAGGCCCCAGCGCACTTTCGACGATGCGGGCGCTGTTTCGGCGGCAGCCGCCTCGCCCATGGCGTAAAGCGTGACGCCAGGCGCGAGCAGCGTCGCCGTCATGGCCGCCGCGGTCTTTCAGGAAAGCGCGTCTGCCGCCGTCAATGGTTTGCATCTCGGTCATGGCCGCGCCTCCTGAAAGTGAGCCGCCAGCGACAGCCAAGTCCGGGGAAATGGCTCCTTGTGCGCTTTGCGTCTTTTCCGAGCCGGGGCGCGAAGCATGGCATTCGAAGCAGTCGATGGAGACGGCTGCGAAATCGTGGCAGCTCCGGCAGAAGTGCCTGGAATCCGAATAGGTAACGGGCTGCGCGTCCGCCCCTTTGACGGCGTGACACTCGACGCATCCCGCAAGGCTGAATGGCTTGCCGCGCACGCCGTCATGCACGGTTTCGTCGCGCTGATGCTTCATCATGCTCATGTGATTGCGGCGCATGAATTCCGTGGGCGCAATGCAATGCTCGCCTTTTCCCTTCGGCGGATTCGGGACAAGGCTCTCGGCAAAGGCGGACGCATTCGCAACGAGGATCAGGAAGGCGACGATCACGGCAGGTCTCATGCCGCCCTCTCAGGATCGTCATCCCGGAAGGGCGCTTGCGCCCTGTCCGGGATCTTAAAAAATGCAACGCCGCGTTCTTGACGATCCCGGATAAACGCTGAAGCGTTTTCCGGGATGACGCGGCGGGTGAGGTGGCGGTCCGCGGACATCGCGCGCGTCACTCCCCAAGGCCCATCTGGATATAGCCCGTGGGGCAGACATCTTTGCAGATGTGGCAGCCGATGCACTTGGCGTAGTCGGTGTCGACGTAGCGCCCAAGTGCGGCATCGCTCTTTTTCACGCGATGGACGGCCTTTTGCGGGCAGTAGATCAGGCAGTTGTCGCATTCGAAGCAGATGCCGCAGCTCATGCAGCGGTCGGCCTCCGCCCGCGCCTCCTTCTCGGTCAAGGGTTGCAGGCGCGATCTCGAAATTGCCGAGCACATTTACAGCGTCGATCGCCTTCTGGCTGCGCACGTGCTGCGGCGTATTGCGAAAATGCCCGAGAAACAGCTCCTTGGAGCTGACGACTCAGCGATTTCGCGCGGTCCTCGAAATTATGCAGCGCATAATTCGCATGGTCGGTTCCAGTTGCCTGGACGTGGTCGTATTCGGCCGGTTCGCGGCCTACTTCCTTGAGCTTCTCGATAAGGTCGAAGTGATGCACGTTCACTTTCGGCAAACCGGGCTGAGCCTCGGCTTTCAGATAATGGCCGATGCTTTCTGAGGCGATCCAGGCGTGGCCGATGGCCGTCGTCAGGAGATGCGGCTTGATCACGTCGCCTCCCACGAACACACCCTTTCGCTTGGGAGAGGACTGATACATGTCGGCAGCGGCCGCGCCTTTTCCGTTGTCCAGCACCTCAAGGCCCGTGAAGTCGCCACCCTGGCCAATGGCGGACACGATCAGGTCGCACGCGATGTCGCGCTCGGTCCCAGGCTTGATCGTCATCTTGCCGCCGGTCCAATCGACCTCGGCGACCCGCAATGCGCTGGCATGGCCTGGCTTGTCGAGCACCACGGCGACAGGTATCAGCGAGGTGCAGAATCTTCACCCCTTCCTGCATCACGTGCTCGAGTTCCATCTTCGTGGCCGGCATCTTATCCAGGGGGCGTCGGTAGACGATGGTGACGTCCGCGCCCTGGCGGCTCGCTACCGTCGCCACGTCATGGGTGGTCTGGCCCAGCACGACGTATTCCGGATGGTCTTTCTCGTGGACGTTCTCGATATGCCCGAGCCTGCGCGCGACAGCCGCCACGTCCATGGCGGTGTCGCCGCCTCCAATCACGAGCACCCTCTGTGAGCCGTGCTGAAGCCGGCCTTCATTGAAGGCGGCAAGGAACGCGATGCCGCTGATGCAATTGTTGGCCTCCGCAGCGCCCGGCGCATCGAGCGGCGTTCCCGCTTGCGCGCCGGTTCCAAGAAACACGGCGTCAAAATCTTTCTTCAAGCTGATCGAGCGTGACGTCCACGCCGATCTTGACGCCCGTGCGGACCTCGACGCCCATATCGAGAATGCGCTTGATTTCCCCATCGAGCACATCGCGCGGCGTGCGGTAGCCCGGAATGCCGTAGCGCATCATGCCGCCCAATTCGGGCTTCGCCTCGAAAATGGTGCAGGCATGGCCCTCGCGGCGAAGGAAATAGGCGCAAGCGAGCCCGGCCGGCCCGCCGCCGATAATGGCCACTTTCTTGCCCGTCGGCGCGCCTGGCGCCGGCAGCTTGAAGCCATTCTCAAGCGCATAGTCGCCGACGTAATGCTCAACCGAGTTGATGCCGACATGGCCTTCGACCTCGTTGCGGTTGCAGCCGTCCTCGCACGGCGCGGGGCAAACGCGCCCCATGATGGCCGGGAACGGATTCGACTTCACCATGTGCAAGAAAGCGTATTCCTGCCATGTCATGCCGTCGGGTGCTTTATCCAGACCGCGCACGATATTCAGCCAGCCGCGGACGTCGTGCCCCGAGGGGCAGCTGGCCTGGCAAGGCGGCGCACGGTGGACATAGGTGGGGCACTTGTAGGAGCGATCCGCCTGGAAAATCTTCTGCGACAGATCCGGCCAGTCCCACACGCTTTCGCCGGTCTTGAAGCGGCGGAATGTCTGCTGTTCCGGCGGCACCTTACCTTGATCCATCACGCTTCCTCCTCCGCATTGTTGTCTTGGGCCGGCTCGGCGACAGCTGCGGTGCGCGTTTCATTCTTCTCTTCGGCCTGCATCGAGCCCGTCAGCACGATGGCGTTCGAGACCATCTGATGCACGCTGACGATGGCCTCCCTGTCGAAGCCATAGGTCGGCAGCACCTTCGAGAACTGCGCTTTGCAGATCGCGCAGATGGCGGCCATGTGCGTGACGCCGTGCTCGTCGGCGACCTCGCGCAGCGCTTTCATGCGGGGCGACGCGCCTTTGATGCGCAAGTCCATCAGTTCATCGGTCAGAAGGCCGCCGCCGCCACCGCAGCAGACCGTCGCCTCGCGGATCGTGTCCGGCTCCATGTCGTAGTAGTGATTGCAAGAGGCGCGCAGGATGGCGCGCGGGAATCTCGAACTGGCCGCCCGGCATATCGCCCATGCGCGAGGCACGCGCGACGTTGCAACTGTCGTGGAAGGTCAGCCGGATGTGGTCGTTCTTCGACTTATCGAGGGTGAGCTTGCCGCGCTGGATGAGATCGTAGGTGAATTCGCAGATGTGCTGCGGGACGGGATAGCGCTTATCGAGGAAATCGAACGGCCCCGCGAGCGTATTCAGGAAATTGTACGCGACCCGCCAGGCATGGCCGCATTCGCCGAAAACAAGCCGCTTCACCTTCAGCGTGCGCGCCGCGTCCGCGATGCGCTGCGCGACCTTCTGCATGTTCTCGTGGGAGCCGATGAACATGCCGAAATTCGCGGCTTCGGAAGCGTGCGAGCTGAACGTCCATGAGACGCCCGACTCATGCAGCACCTTCGCGTAGCCGATCAGCCCTTCCATGTGCGGGGAGGCGAAGAAGTCCGCGCTCGGCGTGACGAGCAGGATGTCCGCGCCTTCCTCGTCGAGCGGCAGGCGCACGGCGACGCCGGTCTCCTCTTCGATCTCCTCCTCAAGCCCCGCCAAGCGTCGCTTTCAGCGCCTTGGGCGGCAGGCCGAGATTGTTTCCGATCTTGAAGACCTTGCCGATGATCTCGTTCGAATATTTCTGCCCCATGCCGATGGTGTCCATGATCTCGCGCGCGGCCATGGAGATTTCGGCGGTGTCGATGCCGAAGGGGCAGTAGACCGAGCAGCGGCGGCACTGGGAGCATTGGTGGAAGTAGCTGTACCACTCGTCCAGCACTTCGCGCGTGAGGTCTTCGGCGCCCGACGAGCCAGGGCGCGATCCTGCCCGAGAGCGTGAAGTAGCGGCGGTAGACCTTGCGCATCAGGTTCTGGCGCGCGACCGGCATGTTGTTGGGGTCGCCCGTGCCGAGGAAATAATGGCATTTGTCGGTGCAGGCGCCGCAGCGAACGCAGCCGTCGAGATAGAAGCGCAGCGCGCGGTTGTTCTTGACGAGATCGCCGAGCTTCAGGATCGCCTTTTCCTGCCAGTTTTCGACAAGCTCGCCCGGAAAGCCGAGCGCCGCCTGATGGGCTGTTGACGCCGGGTATGGCTTGCTCTTCGCCATGGCGCCGAAGGCAAGCGCCGGAATTTCCAGCGGGTCCGGGTGCAGCGGGCTTTCGTCTGTCTCCTGCGCTTCAAGTCGATCCACTTCGCCCCCTATGCCTTGCTGACGGCGGCGCGAGCAGGCGCATAGCGGCGCTCGCGCGGGTTGTCGGCCTGATTGCGCGAGGGGCTGAAAAACACGCCGGGCGCGTGCAACAACTTCGAGAACGGGAAGACGATCATCAGCACCGCGACGAGCGCGAGATGAGAAAGCAGCAGCGGATCGGCAGGAAGCGGCTGCCAGTCGAACGCCATAAGCCCGAGGATGAAGCCCTTCACCGAAACGATGTCGGTGTGCTCCACGAACTTCATCGCTAGACCAGACGCGCCGATCGTGATCAAGAGCAGCAGAACCAGATGATCGAACGCATCGCTGATATAGCGCATGCGGGCCATGGCCACGCGCCGGATCCAAAGCGCAAACAGCGCGCCCACCAACGCGAAACCGGCATAGACGCCGAAGGGCTGCATCAGCGCAACCGGCGTCCAAACCGGCTGCAGTGAAATAGCGCAGATGACGGAACAGAACGAGAGCCAGCGAAACATGAAAGACCCAGCCGAACAGCCAGATCCATTTGTTGGACTTGAACAGACTTTCGAAAACCGTGACCTCGCGCAGTACGCGCAGGGCAGCTCCGGCGCGCGTCACGGGCGCGGGCGTTGTCGGAATCTTGAGTGGCACCGGCGTCCTTGCGTACTGCCATACGCGCAGAGCGAGCCCGGCAGCCAAGATTGCTGCCGCAATATAAAACATGACCGCGTATATCGTGGTTTGCACGCCGAATCCGTCCCTAGTTCCCAGGTCTTACGACTGGTTCTTACAGTTCTTGTCATGGCCGGGCTTAACCCGGCCATCCGGCTGAAGGAGCGCGCTGTCCCTGGATGGCCGGGTCAAGGCCGGCCATGACACCGAGAGCGTCTATATGCAGCCGGTCGGCTTCGGCAGGCCGCCGATTTTGCAGGCCTGCTTTGCTGGCCCGTAGGGGAACAGCTGATACAGATATTTCTGATCGCCCTTCTCTGCGCCGAACTTCTTCTTCATCTCTTTGACAAGGACGCGGATGGCAGGTGCGATCTGATATTCCTCGTAGTATTCGCGCAGAAAATCGATGACTTCCCAGTGCTCTGGCGTCAATTCGATATTCTCGGTCTTGGCGATAAGCAGCGCGAGATCCTTGTTCCAGACGGAAATGTCTGTGAGGTAGCCTTCCTCATCGTGCTCCGCGACGATATCGCCAGATTTATATTGCATGGTCATCGCGTTCACTCCGTTCAGTTATTCTGCGTGTATCAGAGCCAGGCGACGGTGCGCGCGTGCCGCGCGACGAGATCGACGAATCCGCCGTAATCGATGGTCTGCACGCCGTCGATCAGATGCTCTGGCTTGATCCCGCGCGCGGCCAGGTCAGGCGCGAGCGCATAGACGCTGCCGCTTGCGAGCGCAGCTTTCACCAGTCTGCGGCCGCCGAAGATCCGTCGCGCGCACCCAAGACACCGTCCTCGATCATGAGCACCGCATCGCCGGCCGTGAGATGGCCGACGCAGCCTTGCAGCGCGTTCCGCTCGAAGGGAGATTTGTTCACCGTGTGAAGTGTGGACATGGCTTTTCAGCTCTCCCGTCTCAGAAGCTCAAAACGACGTCTTGCTCGGCGATGATGGCCGCCATCTCGGTACGGCTCAGGGGAATGATCGAGGGCTTCTCGGCGTAGTCCTCGTTCTCATCCTCGTAAGTGATCGGCATCAGGTCTTCGACGGTTAGCCCGCGCTCGGCGAGCGACTTGCGCTCGACGTAGAATTTGCGCACGTCGTAATCGCCGAGCGCATTGAAGGTGCGGGAAAAGTTCTTCATGCCCGCGGCCGCCGTGTCCTGCCCGGCCATGAGTTGGAAGACGCCATCGTCGATGAAGGCGAGGCTCACATCCTGCTCGAACGCCGCGCCGATCAGCACCACTTCGAGTGACTCGAGCGCGTAGATCGTCCCGTAGGGCGCCTTGCGATTGATGTAGAGAAACTTCTTTTTTGCGGCCATGGCCTCCCCCTAATCCCCGAAGACCACGAGCCGGTCGGCTTCGATGCCCGCTTCAATCAACTGGCCGAGGCCGGAAATGCGAAAGCCGGGCGCGATGTTGCTGGCATCCTTGCCGTGCCGCTTGGCTTCATCGGCATCGAGAATGCCCCTCCGCTGGGCCGCCGCGATACAGACCACCAAATCGAGCTTGTGCTTCTCGCCAAGCTCGCTCCAAAGCTTCTGCAGGTTACGGTCGTCCTGCGGCGGCACGGTAAGCCGCGTGCCGTTGTTCACGCCGTCGTGGTAGAAGAAGACGCGGGTGATCCCGTGCCCTTTCTCCAGCGCGGCCTTCGTGAAATGGTAGGCCGTGTCGGACGCCTGATGCGTGTACGGCCCTTCATTGACGACGATTGCAAATTGCACGTCTTTCTCCCGCCTAGAAATGCACGTGCGCTGACATGTTCATGGTCTTGCGCGAGCCAGTCCACGTGTCGAGGTGGTGCTTTGTGAAAGCGAAGCCCGTCAGCTCGAAGAAACGCGGCCAGCCGATGCGCTCGATCCACTCGCCCATGCGCTCCCAGTCCTTCGCATTGTCCTTGTAGGCGTAGAGGATCTTGCGAACGACCTCGGCGACCTCAGGCCAGCGTGGCGCGTTGTTCGGCAGATTGGCGACGACGAGCTTGTGGAACGAAGGCTTCGAGCGCGCATTCGAGTGCTTGCCGCCGACCCAGACGGCGATCTTGGTGGAATCCGCGCCGTTGATCTGCATGGGCGGGCATGGCGGATAGCAGGCGCCGCAGCAGACGCATTTCTGCTCGTCCACTTCCAGCGAGGGCTTGCCGTTCACCATCGCAGGGCGGATCGCCGCGACGGGGCAGCGCGCTACAACAGCCGGGCGCTCGCAGACCTTGGAAACGAGGTCATGATTGATCTTCGGCGGCTTCGTATATTGCACATTGATGGAGATGTCGCCCTGGCCGCCGCAGTTGATCTGGCAGCAAGACGTGGTGATGCGAACGCGATTCGGCATCTCCTCCTTGATGAACTCGTCGAACATCATGTCCATCAGGCTCTTGACCACGCCCGACGCGTCGGTGCCGGGAATGTCGCAGTGAAGCCAGCCCTGCGTGTGCGAGATCATCGACACGGAGTTACCGGTGCCGCCAACGGGGAAACCTTCGGCTGTCAGCTTCGCGATCAAGGGTTCGACCTTGTCTTTCGCGCTGACCATGAACTCGATGTTGCTGCGCGTGGTGAATCGCACATGGCCTTCGGCGAACTGGTCGGCGATGTCGCACAGCTTGCGGACGCTGAAGACATCCATCTGCCGCGGCGTCCCGGCGCGCACCGTCCAGATTTCGTCGCCATTCTTGGCCACGTGATGCAGCACGCCTGGGCGCAAGCGGTCGTGCCACGCCCAGTTGCCATAGTTCTTCTTCATCACGGGATGCATGAAGGGAAATGGGTCCGGCACGCCGGTTTCAATGGGGCGGCGGGGTTGTGCAGGGGCGTTCATCCAAGAAGTCTCCGCGAAATCGAATTGAGCCAATGGCAGTAGACGGGGCGCAGGTCGAGCGGTGCACCCCCGCGCGCTCGCTTATTCGGCAGCGACGGTCAAACCGGCTTCCTTCGCCTTGCGCTCGAAATACTTCTCGGCTTCGTCGGTGAAGTCGTCAGTCCGAACGTAGCAAGACGTGCGCGGATGATTGACCATGTTCGGATCGGGATCGACGCCGATGGCTTCGAGGAACGCGGGCAAGCCAATGCGGTCCATGCATTCGCCGATGCGCTCGTGCTCCAGAGCGTTTTCCGCGAAGAAGTCGATGAGTTTTGTAGCGAACTCGATGAGCTTTTCGCGATCCTCGTCCGTCTCCAGTTTCATGAAGGGGATGATCATGGTGCCCATGAGGTCGCCGACCTTGAGCGAGCGCTTGCCGCCAAGCAGGATCGAAACGCCGCGATCGTCGCCCGGAGATAGCGCCTTCGTCATCACATTCATGCAGTGCATGCAGCGCACGCACGACTTGTTGTCCACGTCGAGCGTGTCGTCGTCGTTCAGGCTCAGCGCTCGCGTCGGGCACATGGCGACGACGCTGTCGATGGTGTATTTGCGGCCGTGGTTGGCGACGTAGGCTTTCACCTCGTCCTGGTTCACCTTCATGGCGTCGCGCCATGTGCCGATCACCGCAAAGTCGGAGCGATGGATTGCGTTCACGCAATCGTTCGGGCAGCCCGAGAATTTGAACTTGAACTTATAGGGCAGCGCGGGCCGGTGCATCTCGTCGAGGAAGTTATTGATGACTGCGCGATGCGCTCTCACCTCGTCGTAGCAGGACTTTTCGCAGCGTGCATGGCCCACGCAGCTCATGGAGGTTCTGAGCGCGGGACCGGCGCCGCCGAGGTCGAGGCCCATTTCGTTGAACTCGTCGAAGGCCTTTTGAGTGTTCTCGGTCGTGCAGCCCTGGAACATGATGTCCCCGCTCTGCCCGTGGAAAGCGATGAGGCCGGAGCCATGCTTTTCCCAGACGTCACACATCTGGCGAAGAAGATCGGTGGTGTAATGGTAGCCTGCTGGCGGCTGGATGCGGAGTGTGTGGAACTCTTTCGAGGCCGGGAATTTGTCGGCCACTTCCGAAAAGCGCGGAATGACGCCGCCGCCATAGCCGAAGACCGAAACCGTGCCGCCCTTCCAGAAGCCGAGCCGCTTCTCGTATGAATGCTCGAGCTGACCGAGTAGGTCGTTCATCATCGGCGCGTAGGGCTTGTCCTCGGCGTCGCGCAACCTCTTGAGGCCTGTCACGAAGCTCGGCCAGGGACCGGATTCAAGCTCATCCAGGAGCGGCGTGGCATGCTTTTGGGATGGCGCAGCCTTCGGCGCGTGGTCGCTCGTCATTCAGCCTCCCTATTCCAACAACACTAAGCTATGCGAGCGAAAATTGCCTACATATGCCGGTAATTGGTTTTTTGTTCTAAGAACGCCTTGCTTTGGCGAATTTTTCTCACGCTAGCACACATTTTTATGGATGACAATCATTCATATCTGTGAATACGATCATACGTTAGCTTTTTCTTAGGACCCGAGATGCCCGTTGAAGTCGATAGCAATCAAAGGATGAGCGGGATGCTTTCGCTGCATTCGGATCGGCCTGACCCGGCATTTGGCGGCCCGTTCCGCCTGCATGACGAAAGCGCCTATGCTGCCTGGCGCGAAGCAAAGCTCGCCGCCTATCCCAAATCAGTCGAGGCGCTGCGCATCCGGATCGAGGACCTTGGGAATCCGTCGCTGGCGGAGAGCGCAGCTATCAGAAAACCGTGCGCCGCAGCGAATATGGCCGTCTATGACTGCGGCCCCATCGGATCAGATCGCGCTTATGTACGCCCTGCAATTCGCGCTTTCGCCGCCGCTTTCGGACTTCGGACTATCGAAACCCACCGCTCGCAAGGATGTGACGGCGTCGTCGCGATCGAGATGGTGGCTTACGGCAGCCGCGCCGGTTACATTCCCTATTCAAACCGGCCTTTGAGCTGGCACACGGATGGCTATTACAATTTTCACGGACCATCCGATTGCGTGAAAGCCATGGTTCTTCATTGCGTGCGCGATGCGGCTGAGGGCGGCGTCAATGCGCTTCTCGACCATGAGATTGCCTATATCCGCCTTCGTGATCGCGATCCGGCTTTCATCGAGGCGCTGTCTCACCCGGAAGCCATGACCATTCCGGCGGGCGAAGACGGTTGCGGTGGCCCGAGGCCGGCCAACACCGGGCCGGTCTTCTTCGTCGACCTGGAAAGCAACTCGCTCGTCATGCGCTACACGGCACGCAAGCGTAATGTCATGTGGCGGCGGGATTCTGCGACGCATGCCGCTGTGAGGGCGCTGGAGGAGGTGCTTCAGAGCGATCCTCTCCTCATCCGCTACAAACTGCGCCCTGGAGAAGGCATCATCTGCAACAACATTCTGCACAACCGCACTGGGTTCACCGGGAGCGCAGACGGAAGCGGCCGCCTCCTTTATCGCGTGCGTTTCCACGACCGGATCAGCGTTTAGAAAGCCAACGAGATAAGCATGATTTTAATCAGCGACATGATCATCGCGCATCCTGAGATCACCTCATTCAGTCAGCTTGAGGAGCTTGTGAAAGAAGCCGCGCGGCAGGGTGCCATTCACCTCAACTTCGATCTGAAACCCGAATATCCGGACACGCCGCGCAACTGGCAGGACCGGCTCGAAACGGCGTTCCTGTCGATTATCGGCAGCGGCAGATAGGCGGCTGGCGATGTATGGTGAAACCAAGGAACGGCTCGAAACGATCGTCGCACCCTATGGGCGCGAGATCCGGCTCGACAACGTGTGCTTCGAAAGCGGCATGCGGCTTCTTCGCGTGACCATCCGCGAAGGCATGCGGATCACCGCACTCGATGTCGATCCGCCGACCGCGCTCGCATGGGCGAAAACGATGACGCAATGGGCTGAGCGCGTGACCGGCCCGGAAGAGAAAGCATAGGCCTTGGAACAGCTTCCGATATTCTTTCAAATCAAGGGCAAGTCGGTCGCAGTCGCGGGAGGCGGCACGGTGGCGGCGCGCCGGGCGGAACTCGCCTTGAGAGCCGGTGCGAAGGTCCGCGTCTTCGCCGAGACGTTGAGCGATGATTTCCGCCCAATCGCCGTGCGGGAAGGTTTCAAGCATATTGAACGGGCGATTACGCTCGAAGACATTCGGGATTGCGCCTTGATGTTCTCCGCACTCGGCGACCCTGCTGCCGACCGCGAAGCCGGGTCTCTCGCCAAAAAGGCAAGGGTTCCGATCAATGTCGCGGATGCGCCCGAGCTTTGCGACTTCATCATGCCGTCCATCGTGGATCGCGATCCCCTCGTGATTGCTATCTCGACCGGCGGCGCATCGCCTGTTTTCGCACGTATGATCCGGGCGCGGCTCGAAAGCATGATCCCGGCAGCCTACGGTCGCCTCGTTGCACTGGTCGGGGCCTATCGCGAACGCCTTGGCGCGGCGCTCAAGGATCAGTCGGCTCGCCGCCGCTTCTGGGAGCGCGTCCTCGAAGGCCGCGTGGCCGACCGTTTTCTCTCGGGCCATGAGGCCGAGGCGCGGGTCGAACTCGAACGGGCTCTTGCGCGTGCGGCCGATGGCGAAGGAAGCCAGCAGCTTGGCGAGGTTTATATTGTGGGCGCCGGGCCCGGTGACCCGGACTTGCTTACCTTCCGCGCTCTGCGCCTGATGCAGCGCGCCGATGCCGTTCTATACGACCGCCTCTTGCCTCACGGCATCCTCAATCTCGTCCGCCGCGAGGCCGAGCACATCTATGTCGGCAAGCTACCTGACGATCACATCCTGCCCCAGGAAGCGATCACGGCCCGCCTCGTCGAACTGGCAAAGCAAGGCAAGCGCGTGTTGCGCCTGAAAGGCGGCGATCCCTTCATGTTCGGGCGCGGTGGTGAGGAGATCGAAGCGCTGGCGGCTGCTGGCATCCCCGTCCAGGTCGTTCCCGGCGTCACCGCCGCGTCGGGCTGCGCAGCCTATGCGGGGATACCGCTCACCCATCGCGATCACGCCCAGGCCTGCGTTTTCGTCACGGGGCATTCCCGGGGCGATGGGCTAAGCCTCGGTTGGACCGCGCTCATCCAACCAAGGCAGACCGTTGTCATTTTCATGGGGCTGGGGAAACTCAGTAGCCTGATGCAGGAATTCGTGGCGCATGGCGGCGATCCCAAGCTTCCCGCAGCCATCATCGACAACGGCACAAGACCGAACCAGAGGGTCGTAACCGGCACGGTTGAAACAATTGCGGATCTCGCCACAGAGGCAGACCTGCATGGTCCCGCGCTGATCATCCTGGGCACGGTTGTAAGGCTTCGCGGCAAGCTTGTACCGGATGGGGCTGCATCGGCGGGAGCGGGAGGGTCGTTTTCAAGCGATTCCGGACCATCCTCGCTTCAATCCTTGGTCTGAGAGCCGCGAAAAGATGCGCCGAGCACAATTATTGCGCAAATGCGCATGTTGTGCTCTTCCCAAAGCCAAGCTTTTAGATCATGATGTATGAATATGTTCATGTAAAAAAGATAAAAAGCTGATGAACGGCAAGGGAAACGTCTAAGGGAAAACGAATGGCACACATCGTCGTGTTGGGCGCTGGATTGGGCGGCGTCATCATGGCCTACGAAATGCGCGATCAGCTCCGGAAGGGCGATAAGCTGACCGTCATCAGCAAGGAGGCGAAGTATCACTTCGTCCCGTCCAACCCCTGGGTGGCTGTGAATTGGCGCACGCGGCAGGAGGTTGAGATCGACCTGACGCGTACCTTCGCGAAGCGAAAGATTCACTTCATTCCCGTCGCGGCAAAGGGCGTCCACCCTACCGAGAACTGCGTCGAGCTGGAGAACGACGAGAGGGTCGATTACGACTTTCTCATCATCTGCACAGGCCCCGAACTTGCCTTCGATGAAATCGAGGGGCTTGGGCCCAACGGATACACGCAGTCCATCTGCCACGTGGATCACGCACAGAAGGCATCCGCGGCCTTCAAGACATTCTGCGAAAACCCTGGCCCGATCATTACCGGGGCCGTGCAAGGGGCTTCGTGCTTCGGGCCTGCCTACGAGTACACCTTCATTCTAGACACCGAACTGCGCCGCAAGCGCATCCGTGACCGCGTGCCGATGACCTTCGTCACCTCCGAGCCCTACATAGGCCATCTGGGCCTCGACGGCGTAGGCAATACCAAGGGCATTCTCGAAGGCGAGATGCGCGACCATCACATCAAGTGGATCACGAACGCGCGCGTGAAGAAGGTTGAACCCGGCAAGATGTTTGTCGAGGAACTCACCGATGAGGGCGAGTTCAGGAAGACGCACGAGTTGCCTTTCGCCTATTCGATGATGCTTCCTGCCTTCCGCGGCATCGAGCCCTTGCGTGGTGTCGATGGGCTGGTCAACCCGCGCGGCTTCGTCCTCATCGACAGGACCCAGCGCAATCCTACCTTCCGCAACATCTTCTCCGTCGGCGTCTGCGTGGCGATCGCGCCGATGGCCCAGACGCCGGTTCCTTGCGGCATACCCAAGACCGGTTTCATGATCGAATCCATGGTCACGGCAACCGCGCTCAACATCGGCGAGTTGCTTCGCGGCAAGGGCGCACAGCACGAGGCCACCTGGAACGCGGTCTGCCTCGCCGATTTTGGCGACTCGGGCGTCATCTTCGTGGCGCAGCCGCAGATCCCGCCGCGCAACGTGAATTGGTCCGCCTCCGGCAGGTGGGTCCATCGCGCCAAGATCGCGTTCGAGACTTACTTCATCCGCAAGATGAGGCGCGGCGAGAGCGAGCCTTTCTACGAGAAGGCGGCGCTGCAAGCGCTGGGCATCGGCAAGCTCAAGCGCGTTACCTGACCTGAACAACCAGCAAGGCGATTCGCGGCAAGGTTGACATGGCCTGAATAAATAGAGATATTCGAATATGATAATCATACGTCAGGGAGATCGCGGGGCATGACCGAGGGGAACGGGACTAAACCGAACCAGAAGGCGATGACGATCATCGTCACAAAAGGCTCGCTCGACTGGGCCTATCCGCCCTTTATCCTCGCCACGACAGCGGCGGCGATGGGCGTCAACACCACGATGTTCTTCACCTTTTACGGCCTTCCTCTTCTTCTGAAGAAGCTCGACCTCAAAATCTCGCCCATGGGCAATCCGGCGATGAAAATGCCGATGGCCGGCATGCACATGGGCATGCCGAACTGGGTTTCCGCGATCCCGGGCGTGGATTCGGCGGCAACCAATATGATGAAGGACATGATCAAGAAGAAGGGCGTCGCTTCCATCGAGGAACTGCGCGACATGGCGCTCGAAGCGGACGTCAAGATGATCGCCTGCCAGATGACCATGGACCTCTTCGAGTACAAAAAGGAGGACATGATCGACGGTCTCGAGCTCGGTGGGGCCGCGACGTACATGGAGCAGGCGCTCAAATCCGACGTGAACCTCTTCGTCTGACCTTCAAAACGATAAACGAAATCCAAGCCGAATTCAGGGAGGAAACATGGCCGACAAGACGCTTGACGCGAAAGGTCTCAACTGCCCGCTGCCGATTTTGAAAACCAAAAAGATGCTGAACGACGTCCCCTCAGGCGGCACACTGGAAGTGCTCGCCACAGACCCCGGCTCGGTCGCGGACATGGCCTCTTTCTGCCGCACGACCGGCAATCAGCTTCTCGAGTCTACGAAGGACGGCGACGTTTTCCGTTTCCTGATTAAGCGCTCCGCCTGACATTATTTGGGGCGCGAAGAACAATAATGCCGCCATGGAGTCGATGTCTGAGGTTAGGCAGGCGCGCCAATAAGAACTTTATCCACGCTCGCGGTTGCTGGGGATTCAAGGCCGGCAAGTGGACCGCCACCACCAAATGCCGGCTCTGTGTGGAAGCCTGACACGTGAACCCTTCCTACGGGGGCGCACCAGAATGGCTTATTGATTCAAGCTCACGCGAGAGACATCAGTCAAAATTAGGGTCTCGTTTGCAATTTGGCCGGCCTTATTCGAACTGGGGCGGCCTTCTTCACGTCGCTGGGAGCAAGCATATCAGCGAGTGTCTGCGTGTCGAGCACGCTTGACAACGCGTTTCGAGCTTCGATCATAAGCCGCCGCACGGCGCAGACTTCCTCGTCGCAATCATCGCAGGGACGGTACGCTGTCCTGCTTGCGCATAAGTGCGGAGCAATGGGACCATCAATTGCGCGGATGATCTGCCCGACTTGTATCTCCTTTGCGGGCTTTGCCAGGGCATAACCGCCCTTCCTGCCCTTGGTGGAATGGACAAGACCAACGTTACGAAGGTCTGCGAGGATCTGATCCAGGAACTTTTTCGGGATATTGCCGGCGTGGGCAATCTGCGTAATCTGTGCAATTTCATTCTCACGGAGACTGCCGAGATGCAACATTGCCTTTAGGGCATATTTTCCTTTGTTTGTGAGCATGCTTGCCCCATCGCCGGTGAAGCGGCTTTTCTGTGGTGGAAGCATTCTCTCCTTACACATCTCTCGGTAGAGCTTCGCGAGCGTCGGCCTGCGGGGCGCCAGTAGAAACAAGTGCTTGCGTAGCTGAGTTCGGTCTCGGCGCGGAGGATTATCGTGCCTCGCTTGCAGGGCCGAGTACCGCACGGGCACATGCCCGCGTGGAGCTATATGATTAACCTGCCGCCAGCACGCGGCGTCTTGAGCGCCGCCTTGCGCTTCACCTCCTCGACTTTTTGGCAGCATCCAATCGAAAAGTATGGCGGAGGTATTTTACTGACGCCGGTCCTTGACGTGGCTTCGGCCGTAACGTCTACTCTGAGAAGAGCCAAGGATATCAGAGTGAAGGCAAGGCGCGATGAGCGATGCCCGCAGCCCTGGCACAAGAGACGACGGGCCCGCTTTTGGCGCCGACATTACAAACTGTGATCGCGAGCCGATCCATATTCCAGGATCGGTGCAGCCCCACGGCGCTTTGCTTGCTGTCGACTCGCGAGACCTTCAAATCCTTCAGGCTGGCGGAGACACGCCGCGCATTTTAGGCGCGAAACCAATCGAATTGCTGAAGACGAACCTCTCCGGCTGGTTCGCGCCCGACCGCGTTTCCCAGCTTAGAACCCTTCTCAATACCGAAGGGCCGCTGATCCGGCCCATGCACGCCTTTGCCATCGCCAGCAGCAGGGATGGCAAACCTGTCGACACGTTCGTCTACCAAAGCGGGACGCTCGTGGTGTTAGAACTAGAACCCGTGGGCGAAAGCATCCCCGAAGACGCTCTCGCTATCGTGCAGGCCATGCTGTCTCGCGTGCAACACGCGGATACGCCCCAAGCCTTCTGCCAAGGTCTTGCTGACGGGGTGCGCCGTGTCTCTGGCTTCGACCGCGTCATGGTTTACCGCTTCCTGCCCGACGGGACCGGCTGCGTCGATGCGGAAGCGCGCGGTGAAGGTGTGGAGTCCTTCCTGGGTCACCATTATCCTGCCTCCGATATTCCGAAGCAGGCGCGAGAGCTTTATTATAAAAATTGGATCCGGCTCATCCCCGATGCGAGGTATACGCCCGCCCCCATCTTATCCGCGGATGACCCTCGTAATGACAAGCCGCTCGACCTTAGCCACAGCGTCATTCGCAGCGTTTCGCCCATCCATATGGAATACCTAGCGAATATGGGTGTTGTCGCGTCAATGTCGCTATCGATCGTCATGGCCGGGCGGCTATGGGGGCTGATTGCCTGTCATCACCGGACGCCACGATATCTGCCGCATCGTCTTCGTCTGGCCTGTGAGTTGTTCGCACAAATGGCGTCGGCGAAGCTCGAAACAAAAGTCGCAGCCGAGGAGTTCGAGGCGCAGCTCAAAGCCAAACGCATCCACGAAGAACTCGTAATGCGGATGAGCCGGGAAGCTGATCTCTCGGAGGGTCTAACGCGTCACCGGCCAAATCTTCTGGATTACATCCCAGCCGGGGGCGTGGGGTTATGGCTCGACAACCGTTACACCATGATGGGCAAAGCGCCGCAAGCGCACCAGGTCGCGGCATTGGTGGCATGGCTGAACGAAACCGCGGCGGATGGCGTCTTTTGTACGGACGAATTGCCCCTGCTTTATCCGCCTGCCGCCGAATTTGCGGAGGTGGCAACCGGGCTTATCGCTCTGTCGGTATCCAAGACGCCGCGCGACTACGTTTTGTGGTTCAGACCGGAAGTGATCCACACGGTCACCTGGGCTGGCGATCCACACAAGCCCATCGGTACCGTCAATGCCGGCGAGCGCATCTCGCCGCGGAAAAGCTTTGCCGCCTGGCGCGAGTTGGTGCGGTTGCATTCTCAACCCTGGCAGAGCGTGGACGTAGAGGCGGCGAAAACGCTGCGACTGTCCTTGATGGAGGTGATCCTTAGGCGCGTCGATCAGCTTTCGCGCGAGCGCGAGGCTGCGCGCATCAAACAGGAGGCGCGCAGTGCGAACCTGGACCGAAGCCTCGCGCAGTCGCGAGCTGTGGCGGCGGAACTCAAGGAACAGATTCAGCGCCGGGCTAAGACAGAATTATCCGAGGTGTTGCGGTCAACGGTCGCCGGTCAGGAAGCGGAACGCAAGCGCATCGCAAGAGAATTGCATGACAGCCTCGGACAAACGCTGACACTTTTACAGTTTGGCCTTGATGAACTTGATGACTCGCTTCCCGAAAGCACGAAACTCGGCAAGCAGCTTAAGATATTAAAGGAACTTGCCGACGGATTATGGTCCCAAGTAAATCGGCTTGCTTGGGAAATCCGCCCGATCGCGCTGGACGATCTCGGGCTCGAAACCTCAATCCGCCAGATCATGGAGACGTGGAGCGAGCATCTCAAGCTAGAATTCGACCTCCACGTGGATTTGAACGGCCGGCGGTTGCCATCGGCCGTGGAAACGACGCTCTACAGAGTGCTGCAGGAAGCCATCACCAATATTGCAAGACACGCAGAAGCGACGCGGGTGGCGGTTATACTTGAAGCAAGTGAAAAGGAAGTGCGAATGATTATTGAAGACAACGGACGCGGCTTTTCGACCAACGAGTCCGAGCCGGCAGACAAGCCCTCCAAGCGCCTCGGATTGCTTGGTATCCGGGAGCGTTTGTCCCTTGTCTCGGGTACGCTGGAGATCGAGTCCGAGCCAGGCTGCGGATGCACTCTTTATGTTCGTGTGCCGCTTTGAGTGCGCCAACCGCGCTTCGCGTTCTCATTGCCGATGATCATCCTGTTGTGCTCGCCGGCGTCAGGGCTTTGCTGGACGGCGATCCCGACATTGAAATAGTCGGCGAGGCGCATGACGGCCGGGCAGCGCTGCAGATGGCTATAAAGCTCCAGCCTTCGATTGTCCTCTTGGATTTGTCCATGCCCGGGCTCGATGGCATAGAGGTGACGCAGCAGCTTCTTGCCCACCATCCGGGCTGCAAAGTGGTTGCGCTCACCGTACATGAAGATCGATCCTATTTGCGAAAGCTTATGGAGGTTGGTGCGGTCGGCTACGTGCTCAAAAGGTCGGCGGCGAAGGTGCTGCTCCACGCGATCCAGGCAGTGGCGGAAGGCGGGATATATCTCGACCCCTTGATTGCCGCTCACGCCCTGGACAAAGCCCCGAAAAAGCCAAAGGAGGCTGCCGAGGGACACGCCGAGCTGAGCGAGCGCGAAATACAAGTGCTGCCGCTGGTCGCGGCGGGTCACAGTAATAAGGCGATCGCAAACATTTTGTACATTGGCGTGAAAAGTGTAGAGACCTACAAGAGGCGCGCTATGCAAAAGCTTGGCTTCCAAAGTCGGGCTGAACTTGTACGGTATGCTTCGAGTAAGGGCTGGCTGACGGAACGCTGATCAAAACTCTTCCGAACTACGACAGGCTCTGCGCTTCGATACAGGTACTTATCGTGATCCATTGAGTACCGCGGCGTTCTCTCATTGTTTTCTAAAAACGCTTCTTTTTGCTCTTTTTGGTTCATTAGGTTACAAAGACCGGATGGCAAAAATTCAAAGAATATCCCTAGAATAGAAAAGCTAAAGCCTGTCATTTGCAAACCACAATTACCATTCCCGTATCCTGTCGGGGCAATCCTCACATGTCCGCCTTATTCTTACAAAACACCTATACTTTCGTAGTTGCTGGGTTGCATAGCTTAGTCTAATGTTAACCCCAACTCAACTGAAATCTCGCTTTCGATCAAAGCGCTCTCGTCAGCTTACTGACCGAATTTGCACCTGGTTCTCGATCGGATGAACTTGGCCAGTCCCGATCGGCCGAGCATTTGCTTAGGCGTGACCAAGCAAACGGTCACGAGCGAATGCGGCTTCGCGGGATCTCAACTGGCAGGGCTGAGAGCCTTTGCCCCCGTTTTAAATGTGAGCTGGAAGCGGAGCCTTTTAATGAATCAGAACAACGCATATGTGGCCGTAACTGAAGCGCGCACTGTAGCGCGGCGTCCTTTCCAAGTGAGGTTGCTTTCCGCGTTCGATGAAATCGCCCAGACATTTCTCAAAGCAGCGCGAGGAAGCGCTCATACCTCTCTTCAAAGTTACTTGGACGGTGTGGTCGCTGTTGGTGACGCTTATTTCACTCGCCGGGCGATCCTCCTTGCGATCCATGACATGAAGGAGGATCTGGCTGCTCCGCTCGCGCTTCAGGAACGAGCCTTTGCGGAATTGCTGTCGCTGAAGGTGTGGCCGGCCCCTGAGCTGAGACTTTATCGAGACCTCGCCACCGCGCTTCTCAGAATGGAAGTCGTCATAAGATTTCGAGCCATGAGAGATGGCTATACCAGGCATTAGTGATGATGCTCGGTCGATGATCGAACGATCTGAGGCAAAGTTTGGAGCTTACGCCGGCAGCTCGCGCAAAAAAATTTCTCTGAGGACGGGGGACACCGCGATGATTGTGAAATTTCGACCGATGCAAGCCGAGGACAAAGAGCTGTTCAAGAGCTTCATCCGCTCGCTTCCCCGCAAGGACAATTACTACTTGCTGATCGACGTCCATGACGATCAGGCGATCGATCGCTGGATGGAGAAAGTTCAGTCGGGGCAAACCATTGGCGTGGTCGCGACCGAGGGGAGCGACATGATCGGCTATTGCAATCTCAAGACCACCGGCTTGGCCTGGACAGCCCACCTCGGTGAAATTTCCATCAGCGTTTCCGCCGCATACCGGGGGCGCGGAATCGGAAAAGCGCTGGCGGAGCAAATTCTCTTAAAGGCGCGGGCCCGGGGGCTGCAAAAGATCTGGACGCGGATGGCGATAAGCCAGGATGCAGCCCAACATATGTTCATGAGGCTCGGATTCCGTACTGAGGCTCTCCTCTCCGATTTCGTCAAGAACGAGAATGGCCTCACCGACGCCCTCGTGATCATGTCCTACGATGCAGGAGAGAATTGGTCTTTCTAAGCGTGAAACGCCGCGCTTTCGGTGTGAAGCTAGGCGGATAGTAAAGTAACTGAGGAGGGCATCATGCCCACTTTAAGCTTAACCCATCCCACCCTTCCAGACCAGTCTCAGCAGACTTCCCGCAAGCCGAACCCAGAAGACGCTGCAAGAGCCAAAGCCCTCATCAATTTCCTGATGGAGGATCGGTTTTTCCTTACTCTCTATCGCAGTAACGATCCGAAAGTGCGTGCTGCTGCCATGGATAAGCTGAACGAAGCTCACCATCAGGCTTACGGCGACGCCTCAGAACAAGACGACGATGCGGCCTGTGGACGATAGCGCCAAGCTTGGCATGACGAGGATCTTATGGCCGACGCATTTTTCGAGATTGCGCAGACTCTGCAGGAGGTGTCCGAACAGAACCTGAAGCTGGCGCATGCCACATATGAGCGGCTGATGAATTTCTTCACAGGAGCCATGGACGCCTGGATGGAGGCGATGCCCTCATATCCTACAACGGCTGGCTTCGGGGAAGTGCAGGGCCGCGCCGCGCCTTTCGCGAAGGACAAGGATTCCGCATTCACGTTCTCCGGCATGATCGGCAACGCGCCGATATCACCTGAGGTTTTGACGCTTCAGATGGAATTCGCTCATGACTGGATGCAGATGTTCACGGCGCAGACGCAGGAAATCTACGGATTGATCCAAGAGGTTCTCCACAAAACGGAACCCGGCGCTCTCGATATCAGAGCAGGCGCCACAGCCGCTGACCCCATAGTCAATGGCTTCAGGGAAATACAAGAACGCGCTGCAGCGATGGCGGAGAAGAATGGCGAGTCAGCGTTCGTGCTGCTGGATAAGATTGGCAAGGCCCGGACTATTCAGGATGTCTTGACGCTTCAGGCACAATTCGCTCGAAAACAGATGGAGGCTTACGTTGCGCAAGCGCAAGACCTTCGACGGCTAATACACCAACTGCAGCACGAAAAGTCACCAACGTCTGCAGCGGCTTAACAGCCGCCTGGTCAAGAATGCGGTTCCCGCGCTTCGGCCGCGGCGGCGCCCGCTGCCCTATACCTCGTGGTTAACGGTTCGTTCGCGGCGCTTAGTGTTAATCTGAAACTGGTTAACAAGAGCGCCGCCGATTTATTTCCGGTCCAATTTACACTTGATTAGGCTTAACCATGCATTTATCCGGCGCAGAACGCGGCCTACGACGGCGGTAGACAGGCGGTTCCAACGCGTTGAAAATGCATGGCTTTTTTACCGCCGACCGGCCCATTAAATAGAATTTAATGCCGGAATTTTCGCATTAAATGGGCGCTGAAAAGTCCGTTAAATATAATCCCGGATTCCCGTGTTAACCACGACGCGCCGAAATCAGTCCGGCCCGTGCGCCGGGAGCGCCGTCCTTCCTGGAAATTGTATATCAATATCAATGACTTATTCCATTAACTTCCCGGCAAGGCGCTTTCTCTTAAATTCCTCACTCAAGAAAATCCGTGACGCAAACGCAAGCGGCAAGCCAATGAAGTGAGGTCCAATGTGCATGCAGAAAAACGTAAAGCGCGCGACGCTCTAGGTCCCCGGCTGCGGCAGGTAGGGTCCGCTGATGCATTCGTAGCACAAGCGATATTGCGTCGGATGGTAGCCTGCACGATTGACGCGACGGGGCGGGTGGTCTTTGCCGGGAATATCGGTCACGATCAATTGCCCATCCCGGTACGCCGCCATGACACCAGACCGCTTCGCTTCGACGTGGCTCATGATCAGATTGGCGTAAAAGACGGCCATGTGCCGGTCGCGGGCCACGGGCTCGCCAGCACGCAGAATATAAGTCAGGTCTATGGGCAGAAACCGCACACCTGGAAGCCGCTCCCCAAGCTCTTTCGCCAAGAGTTCGGCAATGTTGACTTTCCTGCGATATCCACGGGCGTCGGCTGGCCCTTCCTCCGGTAGAGGCATCCCCAGGTTAGCGCCTTCGGAGAGAACAACCGTCGAGTAGTTGTGCGGGTTGTGGCGGTCCGCGGCAACCAGTTCCGCCAGCCGATCAACTTTGGCGGGCACCTCTGGAATCAAGACGCGATCAACGGAAGCGACGACGGCGGTCTCAAGAGCGGTGAAGCCGGCATTTCGGCCGAACATCCGAAACAAAATGGTTTCGCGGTGCGAGCCTGCGGTGGAACGGATCCGGCCGATATATTCAGCCGCCCGGTCAATCGCGGTCTGGAAGCCGAGACAGTATTCCGTACCGGGAACGTCGTTATCCATGGTTGCCGGGATACCCCAGACGGGCACGCCCTGTGCCGCCAGGAGCGCTCCGACGCTCTGCGTGGCGTCGCCCCCAATGACGACCAAGCCATCGAGCTCCAGAAAGCGCATATTTTGCAGGACTTCCGCAGTCAAATCCACGCGCTCTTCGGGCTCGCGTCCTTCACCATAAGAGGCGAGATGGGGCGGCAGGCTGCTGACTTTGACATTGGCGGGATTGGTATGAGTCGATTGCAATATGGTGCCGCCCTGACGATCGATTGTGCGCGTCGATAGACGCGTCAGCGGCATGATATACCCCTGCTGCCACGTCTCTGGCTCATCGAAGCGAAATGTGAGCCGGTCCTGGCCCAAAGAGCGGTCGAGGAACGTAAGCCCTTCCCATCCACCCCGGATGCCGAGCACGCTCATGCCGTCATCGCGTGCCCGATAAACCAGAGCCTTGATGGCCGCGTTGATTCCGGGAACATCGCTGCCGCCGCTCAGGACCCCGAGGCGGCGTATCGGACTCGAGAGTTGTGCTGGCATGACGTTCCTCCTCCTATGTGGCGCCTCGGTACCGCTTCGCTGCTACTTGCCCCATCGGCGTCTGGAGAAGGCACCTATAAATCCTCTTGCAGGAGCGGCGGCGCTTCGCGGCATGGTGCAGGCGAGAGCAGCCGAAGACTTGGCCCTCATCCTTGATTAGCGAGGGTTGTTACCTTTTTGGGTGGCTTCACCAGGGTCAAGGCGATGATGATGCCAACTGCTGCCAGTCCGCCGGTGACATAGAAGGCATAGATATAGCTGCCGAACACGTCCTTTGCCTGACCTGCTATGAGGCCGGCCGCTATGGCGCCGATGCCATAAGCCGAGAAGATAACGCCATAATTTGCGGCGGAGTTCTTAATGCCGAAGAAGGTCGCCGTAGCGGTCGGTGCGATGGCCAGCCAAGATCCCAAGGCCGCCCAGAGGCAGGCAAAGCAGAACATGAACAGGATCAGCGTGCCTTCACCGGCTGGAAGAATGCCTTCAGTTGCAATCAAGTTGCTTGCCACATAAGCGGTGACAAGCGCCGATGCTCCAAAACCAAGGACCGTCGCGCCGACAGCCAGACCCTTGATGTCCGGGAACCATCGTGTCGCGACTGCAATCGGAATACCGTATACGATGCCGACGCCTGCGCCGGCGATCACGCCATAAGTCAGGTACAGGTAGTTTATATCCGACACATATCCCGACAGTATCCAGCCCGCAGCGACAAACAAGCTACCAATGATGCTGAGTACCCTGGGACTTATCCCACGCTGCAGCAGCCGTCCGCTGATCGGCATCAACACCGTAAAAATTGCCAGAAACATCACAAACGGCAACAGTGTCTGAGTGGCCGTGATCTTTACTTCAGAGGTGGAAAAGAAATCTTGAAGCGGTTTTCTGAACACGCTCCAGGCATAGACGGTACCCAGACACAGGTTCATGACCATGCCAGCGAGGACGAACACCCATCTGCCGGTTTCGGCAGGAATACCGTACGCCTTGATTTCACTGGTATGACTCGCGGGATCGCTTACCATTTCTTGTGCCTCCCGAGGACCGCGGCGCAATCATGCAGAGCATGCCGTAACCGGCGTGGGCGGTAGCGTGCAGCACGTCCTGGGCAAGCGGCGCCAGATTATTTAAGGGGAGCTTCGAAAAACGCGTTTTTATAGGGTCGCCAAGCCCCTTCTTTCGAAGACACCGCTGTTTTGCTCCGCCCTAGACTGAAATATTTAGTACAGCTTGTAACTCTCGAAGCTTAGCTTTGTTCCCATGCTGGTAACGAGTTAGCGCAATCGACGAACGCGGAGTCCATTCATCTTCGGCTGACCGGCCACCGTTTCGAACTGCGCCGGGAAGTCGGGACGAAATTCTTTTTCTATTGCATTCCATTCGTCGACGGGTAATCACTATCTGGTGGACGGAGGTGTTTATGGCGGATCTCGGGCTGACCCTTTTGGAAAGAACCGCGTAAAGTCGCGTCTGTGAACAAAATTCGCGCCGCCGGCAGGCTGTGCCGCTGACTGGCTTCCCAGGCGCTAGAAGCCCCGCAAGCCGTCCGTGAGTTCGCTTGAGCTGATCATCGAACACTAATTTCGAGTGTCTCGCGATCCTGCCTCAAGAACCAACTTCGGCGCGATTATCCCGTAGCGGGTTGGTCTTCATCCATCGCGGACAGAGCGAGTGCAGAATGGGCGTAAGCGCCTCCGGCTCGCATCTCGGCCGCGACCCAAATCGCCTCCATCAGTTCCTGGCGCGTGGCGCCATAACGAAGGGCTGCTTTCGTGTGCCCTCGGATGCAATAGGGGCACTGCGTTACATGCGCGACCGCGACGGCAATGAGTTGCTTGGTCTTCGCCGGCAAAGCTCCGCTGGCAAAGACTTGGCGGCTGAAAGCCTGGAAGGCTTTTTCGGTCTCGGGAGTCAGTGCACGTCGTTTCTGGGAGAGTTCCGGCGAAGAAAGGGGTGTATATAAGGGGCTGGTCATTGTGGGCCTCCATGGCGGGAGCGTCTTGCCAGCGCCTGAAGGCTGAAGGGCGAGGCGCCCCGCAAAACATGATGTGTGGATCGGCGGTGACCGGATCAAGACATCTGCCCGAGCGTCAGTCAGTGGCACAGTCCGGTTTCAGTTGGCTGGGAATGACTTGCTGCTGCGGCAGAGTTGGGGACAGTCCGCGATTGCGGCCCGCTAGCTCTTCACGCTATAAGATAGAACCGATCAGAAGCTAACGGGGCGGGTCTTAGGGAAACAATCTCAGGAGGCCAACAATGGCCGTTATAGCAATGACGCGCGAATTGGGCACGCTCGGCAAGGATGTGGTTGCCGGGCTCGCCGAGCGGCTCGGGCTTGAGGTTATTCACCACGGGCTTGTCGAGCATGATATCGCCGAGAGTTCGGGCTTGCCGGAAAGCGAGGTGCATCGATTCCTCGAAGGCGAGGCTTCGCTGTTTGAGCGGTGGCGGATGGATCGCAGGCGCATGCGATGCTGTACGGCCCATGAGATTTTCGAGCTTGCCGCCAAAGGCAATGTGCTGATCCGCGGCTGGGGCTCGGTCTATCTGTTACGATCGGTGCGGCATGTGCTTAGCGTGCGCGTCTGTGCCCCCATGGAGTTCCGCGAGGCCTTGCTTATGCAGCGGCTTGGCCTGAAGGACCGCGCGGCCGCGCGCCGGGAGATCCTGCGCGACGACGCGGCCCATAACGGAGCCATGCAAAGGATGTTTGGGATCGACTGGACCGATCCTGCGCATTATACAATCGTGCTCAATACCGCCCGCGTTCCGGTCCAGGAATGTGTCGATTGCATCGTTGGCTTGGTTCAATCGCCAGCCTTTGCCGAGACAAAGGAATCCAAAGCGGAGTTGATGAACAAGCTGATCTCCGCCCGCGTCCGCTCCGCCCTTGAGCGGCACTTCGGCAGCAATGCGGGAGGACTGATTACATCAGAGGTAAAGGCGGGCCAAGTGATGCTGACGGGTCAGATGGTCGACGCGCATTACATTGCGGAGGCCGTGCGCCTCGTGAGATCCGTCGAGGGAGTCACCGCTGTTGAAAGCCATATTGTTCCTATCGGCTTCCAGCCCATTGAACTTTGATAAAGGCCGGGGCTCGCGGAGCTGAAAAAGCAAGAAGCCCAAGTGTGGCAGCTTAATGGATCGCCGCATTCCGCGGCATTCGTAAGGGTCGGCGCCTCGCGCTATGCGATGGGGTTGCGGAGGAAGAGCCTCTCCGCAGAAGCCCCACGTTAAGCTGAGTTATGGTTGCGCCGTAACTTGGAACCCTTGCCTTCCTCACTACCAAAACCGGAACAAAACAGATTACGGAATGTTGATTATCTCCAATAAAGAAGCCAATGCTTGGGCTTTAAAAGAAGCGGGGGTTACTTGGCGACGCCATGGGGTCCTGATGCTCTGGGCCCACGGAGGAAGTGATGCCCGACAACCCATTCGAAATCGCGCAGTTCCTGCGTGACGTGTCCGAACAAAACCTGAAGCAGGCGCATGGCGCTTATGAACAGCTCGTGGATTTCGTGAGCAAAGCCATGGGAGCCTGGATCGATGTGATGCCCGAAAATGCCATGAGCGCGGGCTTCAAGGATTTGCAAAACCGCGCCATGGATAACGCGATGGAAAATGCTGAATCCACGCTCGCGTTTGCCGGCAAGAT
Organism: uncultured Alphaproteobacteria bacterium; assembly: GCA_963829495.1. Taxonomy (GTDB): domain Bacteria; phylum Pseudomonadota; class Alphaproteobacteria; order Rhizobiales; family Rhodomicrobiaceae; genus Rhodomicrobium. Next base: position 389,931 of record CAWHIT010000003.1, on the reverse strand, counting down.
CAGCAACGCAAAGACCTTTCAAGACATCTTGGCGCTTCAGACCCGGTATGCTCAAGACCGGATGCAGGCCTTCGTCACGCAGACCCAGAAACTGGTCAGCTTGATCGAAGAAGCTCTCCAGAAATCAAAAAGTGGCGCCACGGGCGCAGACATGAGCGCGACATCTTCCGATCCAGGCTCCGCCGTGACTGGCTTCGAGGGCGTGCGAGATCATGCTTACGCCATAGCGAAACAGAATACCGACTCGGCTTTCGCGCTCGTCGAAAAAATGGCCAAGGCACAAAATATGCAGGAGCTTGTGACACTTGAGACGAAGTTCGCTCAGGAACAGATGCAGGCTTACGCTGGGCAGACACAAGAACTCCAACGGCTGATCGGAGTAGCTCTCCAGGGATCAGCGCGCGTGTGATGCGGAAGGCGGCACACCGCTTCAGCGCAAGGCATGTTGATGAGGAGCAAGATCGCGCTCATCACGCCCGCTCATCGCCGCAAGGCACGCCATGCGAAAGCGCAGGACGTAGGCGGAGAAGCTTGGACATCGCTCAGCCGGTAAAGACTACATCATGAAGGGCGAGCCCGGAGTTGTCGACTATCTGAAAGCCGGGCTCCGTCACAAGCTGACCGCGGTGAACCAGTATTGGTTGCATTACCGCCTGCTCGATCACTGGGGCTACAAGGCACTTGCAAACTGTTGGCGCAAGGAATCGATCGAGGTGATGCAGCAAGCCGATGACCTCGTGGTTCGGATCATCTTTCTGGAAGGGTGTCCCCATATGCAGCTCCATCCACTCCATATCGGGCAGTCTGTGCAAAATGTCCTCGAATGCGATCTCAGGCTTGAACTAGCGGCACGTGCTCTCTTCGAGGAAGGGGCAACGCAGTGCCATGCAGTGAGAGATTACGTCAGCCGTGATCTCTTCGAGAAACTGATGCATGAGGACGAGGAGCATATCGACTTTCTCGAAAGTCAGCTCGACCTTGTAGACAAGCTTGGCCTCCAGCTCTACGCCCAACATCACATCGGCGGGCTGGTCAATGATTGACGAACTCTGCCACACGAAGGTGAGCGGCTAAAAAGACTCCAACTACAACCACCCGACCCGACGACGGTCGAGCTGCCGCCGCGTATTCGACCTAGCTGCTTACGCTTGGAAGCGCGTCATGACGATGACCCGCGGTTGCCATCGATATAACAGAGGAGCGGCAGAACGGAGGACGCCAATGGAGGACCTTGAGCGTATTCTGAGTGAACATCCATTTTTCGCGACTTTCCCGCAGGAGCACAAGCATCTCTTGGCAGGCTGTGCGATAAATCATCGCTTCAATGCCGGGCAGTTCCTGTTTCACGAAGGTGATCCAGCAAACGAGTTCTTCCTTATCCGGCATGGAAAAATCGCTCTTGAAATCGTGGCGCCGGGCAAGGCTCCCATCATTTTCGAGACCCTTCAAGACGGCGAAATCGTTGGTGCATCATGGCTCGTCCCTCCTTATCGGCGGATGTTCGATGCACGCGCCGTTGAATTGACCCGCGCAATCAGCATGGACGCCGCATGTCTTCGCGGGAAGTGCGAGGCAGATCATCACCTTGGCTATGAGATGATGAAGCGTTTTCTGCCTATCCTTGTGGGACGGCTTCAAGCAACAAGACTTCAAATCCTCGATGCTTACGGACAGGATTGACCAAGCTCTGAAGCTCTGACCAACGCGTTCCTGCTAAGCAGAGTTCGCTCGGACGTGCCAACGGATTGCTGCCGCCGTCTTCCCGGAAAGGCAAAGCCTTATCCGGGATCGTAACAAATTGAAACGTCTACATTTTTTCGATCCCGGCTCGCGCTTCGCTTGGCCGGGATGACCAAGTGCGGAGCCAGCCGCATCCGTTGGCCAGATGAGCGATGTTTGCTTAGCCGTATGGTCACCGCTCCTTTGCGCATTGTTGAGCCGACGAATTCGTGCGAGCGCGTTATTGGACGCCCTTGCCTCAGCTTCTGCAGCTAGACGTAGAGCGTTCCTCCATCTAAATCTCCCGGCATGCCCTTGCCCAATGCTCGTTCTGACGCCCTTCCGGGCGGCCTTCCTGCTCCCATAACTCATGGGCGCGCTGGCGTATTCGTTCGGTCTGGAGCGCCCGCTCCAAGACGTCGTAGCCGTCTGCGACAAGATCCCAACGGACGCCCTTGCGCTCCTGTTCGAACTCCTTGATTGCCGCTTGTACGGCTTCTGCCTTCGAGGAGCCCCTTGCAACCGCGACCCTGGTCAACTCTACATTGTGAACATGCCCAGTACTATTGGGTATCTGCTTGTAAAAGACGACCTCGAATGCCGCCGGTTCAGACGACGGCGTTCTAAGCTGATTTAAGGAAAGAACACCAACGAGCTTTTCATCGCCGTCCAAAACCGGCAGCCGGTGAATGCAATTGCGGCTCATCAATCCGAGGGCGTGATCAAGATCGTCTGTGTCGTGGCATGCTACGGTGCCAACCGACATCGCCTCTCGGGCTTTTGTGTTCCGCATGCTCCGGCCCCCAGCGGGGCCTCTCATCAGAATGTCACGGTCGGTGATCATGCCGGCAATCCGATCGGCTTCGACAACCGGCAATGCGCCGACATTCTCCTGCTTCAACCGTAAAGCCGCCACTTCCAGAGTTTCTTCCGCATGCACCGAAACCGTTTTTCTCATCACATCGCAAACCAACATGGACTTGCCTCCCTGCTGCCGAGATTTTCTCTGGGCGAACGGAGGTTGCCCAGCAGGCCCGGACAGTTCGACAGGGAAACCCCGATAATCAGCGTTGTTCCTTGTGATGGAGCCCTTGGCCGATGGCTGGAGGATCATGCCTGGCGGTAACAGGCTGGAGGGAATGATGCAGCCCGGAACCCGCCGTTTATCTCCCCATATCGCTCAGTTCCAGCCCGGCGTGAATCAACCGATCGTCCTCATCGAACGCGGTGTGGAAGCCAAACTTCTCGCAGAGGCGCAGCATGCCCAGGTTGTAGGGCAAGACCACCGCGCTGATGCAGCGGATCCGCTCGGCGCGGCCGGTTGCGATCAGCCGGCGGAGCAGCTCGCTCCCCAGCCCGCGCCGCTGGAACGCGTCGCGGACCTCGAGGGAGAACTCGGCCTCGTCTCTATTATAAACTCGGCTCAACCGGCCCATGGCGATGATCTCATGCTCCTCGGTCTCAGGGTTCTTGGACTCGGCCACCAGGGCCATCTCGCGGTTGAAATCGACGAAGCAGACCCGTGTCAGCCGCTCGTGGGCAACGCGCCGGCTCAGCTTCAAGGACTGGAAGAAGCGCAGGTAGACGGAAATCCTCCGACAGCTTCTCGTGGAATCGCACCACCAGCGGCTCGTCCTCGGGCCGGATCGGGCGGATCGTTACGGGCAGGCCGTTCGGGGCCGTCCACGAAACGACGTACTCGGTGGGATAGGGGCGGATGGCGGGGCGCGGCAGCTGGTCAGCATCGACCTCCGCCCCATGCAGGATCACCCGGGCGTCCAGCGCGATCAGCTGCCCCGGCGAGGCGAGCAGCGGGTTGATGTCGATCTCTTTGATCCGAGGCTGTTCGGCCACCAGCCTACTGAACCGGACCAGCAGCCGCTCCAACGCGTCCAGATCGATGGGAGGTTGACCTCCTCGGATGCCCTGCAGGAACTGGAAGATCCGGGTGTGCTCCATCATCCGCCGCGCCAGCGTTGTGTTCAGCGGCGGCAGGGCAAGCGTGCGGTCCCTGATCAGTTCGACCTGCTGTCCGCCCGCGCCAAACAGGAGCACCGGACCGAACTGAGGATCGGGGCTGCAACCGAGAATGAGCTCGTATCCGTTATGCTCGACCATCGGCTGGACGGTCACGCCTAGAAAGTGCTCGGCGCCAATACGCTCGCGGACGGACTGCTCGATTGCGCGATAGGCCCGGCGCACCGCCTCGGCATTGAACAGGTTGAGCTGCACGCCGCCGACGTCGGTCTTGTGCGTGATCGTCTGCGAATAGAGCTTCAGCACGGTGGGGCACGCGAGTTCTTCCGCGAGGGCGATGGCCTGCTCCTCCGAAGCGGCGACCCGGGTCGGCACGACGGGGATGCGGTACAACTCGAGCAGCTGCTTCGATTCCGTTTCGGTTAAGAGGGTCCGCCCCGAGGCATGGACGGAGGCGATCAGCTCCTCGGCTCCGCCGCGATCAGCGCCGCCATCCTCGCCGCCGGCCAGCACCGGTGTCTCGTACAGGCTGCGGATGTTCTCGCTGTAGCGCCACATGTGGTTGAAGGCGCGAGCGGCGGTGTCCGGATAGGGGAACGTCGGCATGCCGGCACGCTGCAAGATCGATTGACCGGCCGCAACCTCGTCCCCTCCCATCCAACTGGTCAGCACCGGCTTGCCGGTGCTGGTGTTCCAGGGCCTTCAACTTGTCGGCGGTCCGGGTCGGATCGGTCATCGCCTGGGGCGTCAGGATGACCAGCAGCGCCGTCGGTGTTCGGGTCTTTGACGACGATCTCCAACGCCTTGGCATAGCGGTCGGGGCTGGCGTCGCCGAGCAGGTCGACGGGGTTGCTGTGGCTCCAGGGCGGCGGAAGGATGCGGTTGAGCGCCTCGATGGCTCTCGGGGGCCAGGGGGGCCAGTTGGCCACCTCCGGCGATCAGGGCATCGGTGGCGAGCACGCCGGGGCCGCCCGCGTTGGTCACGATCGTCAGACGCGGTCCCTTGAGCCGGGGCTGGGTGTCAAGGACTCTCGGCCATGCTGAACAGCTCGGAGATCCGGTCCACGCGCAACACGCCGCAGCGGCGGAAGGCGGCATCGAGCACGTCGTCGCTGCCGGTCAGGGACCCGGTGTGCGACGCGGCCGCCCTGGCCCGCCTCGGTGCGGCCGGGCTTGATGACGATGATCGGCTTCGTCAGCGCCACCTCGCGCGTCGCCGACAGGAACGACCGCGCGTCGCCGATGGACTCCATGTAGATGACGATGCTTTGGGTATGCGGGTCATTGCCGAGATAGTCGATCAGATCGGCCCAGCCGACATCGAGCATCTCTCCGACCGAGACGAAGGCGCTGAAGCCGACGTGGGCTCGTAAGCTCCAGTCGAGGATGGCGGTGCCGAGGGCCCCGCTTTGACTGAGGAAGGCGATCTTGCCTGGCTTGGCCATGGCGCTGGCGACCGTGGCGTTCAGGCCGCTCATTGGGCTCATTACCCCGAGGCTGTCCGGGCCGATGACCCGAATCCGGCCGCGCCGCGCTTGTTCCACGATCCGCCGTTCGAGCGCTGCGCCTTCGGCCCCGATCTCCTTAAACCCGGCCGAGATGATCACGACCGCCCGAACCCCGGCCTCGACGCATTCGCCGATCAGGTCGGGCACCGTCGGCGCGGGGGTGGCCACGATGGCCAGGTCGATCGGGTCGGGGACGTCCCCGATGCGCGGGTGGACCTTGATCCCCAGTACGCTACGCCGCTTCGGGTTTACCGGAAAGACGGTCCCGCCGAACGGGCTGCTGATCAGGTTCCGCACGAGGGTCCGGCCGATGCTGCCGGGCTTCTCGGTCGCTCCGATGACGGCGATGTTCTGGGGCGCGAAGCACGCTTCAAGGCCGCTTCCTCCCTTGGTACCGAGCAAGCTGGAGGCGAGATCCTCTGTGGACAGGCCGCTCGAAGTGCTCATGGGGCCGTCTCCTTACTGAAGTCAATATGATGGAATCACTTCCACCAAAATCCCAGATCATTTTTGCGACCAACATGCCGGCGCAACCCACGGGCAGCCAGGGCGCGTTGCTTGCTGTGGTAGCAAAGGACCCAAGGGATCGGTTTTGCTCAGCAGGCGTGCCTCCGTCGAAGGTGCAAAGTGCCTTCAAGGATAGTGTTCAAGGGCACGGCCAAGACGTGATAGTCGCCGAATGCCTTGCGACAGCCACCGCGCTCGTCCACGAGCGCTGCGGCGCGAAAGACTGCTTTCGAATCGTGAGCTTGGCTAGTTAGGGCGGCCAAGGATATGAAAAACAACTGCGGTGTGATCCTGCGCGTCTCTCACCTTGGTGAACTGAGTGCGAAAGCGGCGGCGCTTGAGAAGACAGGTCTGCAAATCGTGGCGCGCCGACTGAGGCTCGCCGATGTCGTCATCATCGAACTTGATTACCCGCTATCTTCGCCTTGTAAGCCTATAGTTCGGTATATCCGAACTGTAAGCCAGCAGCTCCGGTCCGTAAGCCACGATCATGGTCAATGCTTTGTTGCCACGCCGGAAAGCCGTTAACGAAAGGATGGTTAATTTCGGCGCGGCGGACTTCTTTCTGGGCCAGTAACGCTTAATCAAGCCTAACAATGCGTTTATCCGGCGCAGAACAACCCTACGAGCGGCGGTAGACGGGCGGTTCTAGGGCCTTGAAAATCATCAGATTTTTTGCCGACGATCGGCCCCATTAAATGGAATTTATCGTCGGAATTATTTCATTCACTGGGACGCGATAAAGTCCGTTAAATATGTTTTGGTCGCCCATGTTAACCACGAACTCGCCTCTTGCAGCCGCGGTGCGCCGGTCGCCGGCGCCATTCCTTCCACATTTGGCGACAAAGTCGAGCTGTGCGAACTCAGCAATCTGCGCGATGTGTCGCGAGACGGATTGGGGAGTCACCAAATATTTATCTCCAAGTGCCGTCGCGATTTTTCGCGCATCCAAATGGCCACTCACACAATAGCGCTGTAAACTGCGCAGGGTGCGAGGGTGACCCGCGCGATGATAATGTGACGCGACCTCCTCAAGTGACAGAGAGAAGTCGGTGTCGTTGTCTGTCGCCGCTTGTCGCGACATGTCGGGGCCTGTCGCGGCTCCCGTGTTTGAATTATCCATGTATACAATTTTACCAGCTCCTTAGAAAAAGGAGAAACATGTCCACAAGTGCGTTGCAGCTGTTGTGCGCGCGTATGGTTTTCGCTGTCGTCACCTTGCGATCGTCGGCTCGCAGCGCAACGCGACAGAACATACAAACATCCACCTCGGGTGCTACCCATGTGCTACCCACGGCGGGATTTTGGATCCGATGAAATACGATAAGTCTTTGAATTTATTGGTGAGCCCAGATGGATTCGAACCATCGACCCTCTGATTAAAAGTGAGGCTGTTTGCGATATTTCATGATATCCGATGGCACGCCTTGATACCACTAAAACACTGTTTATAATGATTATTTTTGTGAACTTCTGGCTTGCTGGACGTCTCTTGATGTGCCACCGTATCTCCTGAGTTTGGGCCACCGATGGGCCACCAGAAGGGCATCAAAATGAAACACAGCGACCAAGTCGTAAGCTTCATTGAGACGTCGATCAACTCGGCCAAGCTGAGGGAGGGAAAGCGCACCGAATACCGTCTCAAGACGACGCGCGGAAACGTCATGGAGCATCTTGTGCTTGAGTTGCTTCCGCCAGGCGGCCGCGCGACGAAGCTACGGCGGATTTGGCGCGTTCACTATGATCATCGCCAAAACGGGCAACGCATAAGGCGCAAGATTAAAATCGGCGATACAAGCTCAGCTCTGTCCGTGATCGACGCGCGCTGGCGCGAAATCAAGTCTGCGATCGATGGCGGCCGTGATTGGTACGCCGAACAAGAAAAGCAGCGCCTTGAAGAAGAAGCCGCCCGGCAAAGGGCTTACACCTTTGCGGATCTTGCAGCGGATTACATGGAACGACACGCGAAGGCACGCAAGCGGACTTGGCGCGATGATCTATCAAAATTAAACCGATACGTGCTTCCCAGGATCGGGAAGACAAAGGCCTGCGACGTCACGAAGCGCGACATTATCGAGATCGTCGATCACATCGCGTTGGAACGCGAGGCCTTGGTGCAAGCCGATCGGACCAAGGCGCTTCTGTCCTCGATCTTCAATTGGGGACAGGACGAAGACCTTGTTCAGCACAACCCAGCTGACCGCATCCGAAAGCGTTCAACGCGCAAGCGGCGGACGCGGCTGTTCACCCATGAGGAACTGAAGGCACTTTGGGAATGGTGCGATCGCAATGGGACCCCAGGTCAGATTCAAGCCAGGAGGGTGATCAAGCTTGCCATTCTTCTGGGCCAGCGCCGCAACCAGATCGCAGCCACTCGAAAAAGTGAATTGATTGGACTTGGGACGGACCGCCCAGCCTGGCACATCCCGCACGCCCGAAATAAGAATAAGGATGATTTGCACGTTGTGCCCCTCTCGCCGCTTGCCGAGAAGCTGTTCGCAGAAGCAATTGCCGCATCGGGCGATAGCCTTTTCGTCTTCCCATCCTCAACGAAACTGGGGGTGCCGCTTCATGCTGACACTGTCACCGACGAACTCGCGACGGCGCGCAAGGTCCTGGGCATTGAAGCATCCGACGCCGGAGAAGAAGTGGTGCTTCACGGAATCCGCCATCTTTTCAAGACCGAAATGAAACGGCTTGATATTCCAGCGGAGGTTCGCCGGCGCATCCAAAGCCATAGAAGCAAGGCCGCGACATCGGACATGGACGAATGGTATGATCATGCCGATAATTATGAAGCCGATCGGTCCGCCCTGGAGCGTTGGGAGCACCGGCTCTGCGAAATTTTGGCGGAGAGCGCCGCGTAATGATCGGAGGGGATTGTCATGCACCGGGACATCGCTGAGCGCCGATTGAAACTGGCCCAGCTTTGCCAACGCTATGGCGCAATCCGGCTGGAAGTCTTTGGTTCCGCGGCGCGTAGCGACGATTTTGATCCGGCCCGCAGCGATGCGGACTTTCTGGTGACCTTCACTCCCGCTGCGCGCAACGACCTTGCCGCCTTTGCCGATTTCAAGGATGAGCTCGAGGCCCTCCTGGGCCGCCCCGTCGATCTTGTCGAGCGTGCAGCCGTGGAAGCAAGCCGAAACTACATCCGGCGCCGCCGCATCCTGGCCGAAGCCGAGGCTGTCTATGGATGACGCCGGGGCGGACCGCGATGCATCGCTCTTGCTCGATATGCTTCTTGCCGCGGGCGATGCTCGATCTTTTCTGAGCGGCCTGACCGAGGAAGCGTTTATGACGAGCCGACTGCATCAGAACGCCGTGATCCGCTCCCTGGAGGTGATCGGCGAAGCAGCCGGAAAAATTTCATCCGAGACGCGCAGCCTGCATCCGGAGATTCCCTGGCGGGAAATTATTGGAATGCGGCACCGGCTGATCCATGGTTACGCCGAGGTCCGGCTCGATCTGGTGTGGACGGTTGCGCATGAACGTCTGGCTCCCTTGATTTCCGCGCTTGAGCCGCTGATCCCAAAGGAGGGCGACTCCGGCGGATGAGGCACGCCAGAAACTGAGGGGTCATGGCCTCGATCCTTATTGGAGCTCGCTGGACTTTTAGTTCGCCATCCCCCTCGATTATTCACGCCTATCGCCGCTGATCGCTGCCGCATATTCTTGATGAGTTTTGACTTGCGCCGACCGGCCTTGCGACAGTTGCGACTCGGGCGACATTTTGAGAACAAAGACGCAACTTTGCGATGCCTGCTCAGCGTCTGACTGCGCGTTGAAGTCTTTTTGCGTTGATTTGCAGCTCTTTTTACGAACGACGTCAGTGAAGCCAGACGATGGGGCATGTCGCCGGCTGGCGGGGCGACATTTGCGACTTCTGCGACATTTTTAGAACAAACCAAAAACATCGAGGCGTTTGTCGCAACTGTCGCAATTGTCGCCCGGGGTCTCCTGGTTATTTCGATTTTTTGCCGAGGCGCCCCGGCGGAGGGCTCCTAGCAGCGTTTTGAACCGAGATTCCGCCAGAATGGCTCTCTGGAGGCTGCAACATTTGCGAACAAAGCAGCAGAATTTGCGCTCCTGTCGCAAATGTCGCAAATGTCGCCCCGGCTTTTTGCGACATGTCACGATCAGAGGCCCTTGCCGTAGATTCCCCACGCCTTTCGTGCGAGCTTGCCCTCAACAGTCGCCTCGTCCATCGCCCATAACCAGCCATGGGATTCGAGGATAGCAAGCAGCCTCTCCGCTGTGGCCTTGTCACGGATGGGCTTCGGCCCCCGCCTGAGTATGACCCGGACAGAGACCGCGGGCTCATCCCAGACCCGTTGCAGCCAGTTCAGGAGAATCTCGGCCTGCCTTAACTCGGCACGGATCGAGGAGGCATCGAAGAGGCGAAGGGTCTCGCTCGCGTAATACTTCGCAAGCTCGATGCCGCGCTCCAGGTCTTGACGGTCGAGGTCTGCGGCGGTGGGATCATCGTAGACCGCCAGCACCGCCGCGATCCGCGCGGCGTGCTCGGCGATCTTGCTGGCAAAGCCCGAGATCTCGTGCAGCTTGCAGCCTGGTTTCAGCGCCGCGTCCACCTCGTCCGAGAATGCGATCCATCGTTCGCGCGCCTCTCGTGTCATTTCAAGGGGCAGCGGTTTCAGGGCCTCGCCGCGATCGTCGTAGGGCAGAGGCTGGCGCAGCAAGCCAAGGGTTTTCGCACGATAAGCGGCCATGGCCGCCTCCTGCGCCGGCGTCAGATCGCGATGGGGACGGCTTCCCATCGTGGTCTCCGGCTCGGTGATGAGGAACCGCGAGAGGAGACCAATATCTTGCAACACGGCATCGCTCAAGAAGGCGTGTCCCACCTCCGGCTGGGTCTGCAACAAGACCGACAGACGGCGCCCCGGCAAAATCACCGCCTCCTCGGACGCCCGGATGCGTTCCAGTTTGCCCTCGTCCCACATTGCGTTGAGAGCGGCTGCCGATCGTCTCTTGGCGTCATCCGACATGGCATGTCCTCCGATAAACTGGCCGCCTTCGGATGAGAACAGCCCCACGGAGGGGTATCCGGCTTTCAGATGCTTTGTCAGCCCCTCGATCGTGGGCTCGCTGAGTGTCAAAATCGGGGTCTTGGGCGGCTTCGGCTCCGCGCCAAGCGCGTCAAGTTCGCGTTTGCGCGCCTGCGCATCGGCTTTTTTTTTAAGATGAGAGCCCTCTCAGCCGTCCAGACGTCCAAGGTATTTCTGTGATCCAAGATTTTGGCGCTGTATTCCTCCTGCAGTTCCGCCGCACGTTGTTTGACAGGAGCAAGAACCAAAGCGTCGGTGGCAGTCTTGCGTTCGCCGGATCGTGCCACGATGAGGAAATAAAGGCTCAGCGGCTTGGCGATGCCGCCCGCGAGAGGCAAGATCACGTCACGCAGGCCTTGCGCGGAGACGGCCGCCGCGGCAAGCACGCTCGTGCCGCAAATGGAAAGCGGCGCCTGCACGGCCGCCTCGTGCAGCGCGCCTGCCATGCCGCCCAGAACCGGACCTAAAGCGCTGGCCGGAAATGTTTCTCCTTTTGGAATATCCCGGTAGAGGGGCAGCGGCTCGCCCGTCCCGCGTTCACCCCCGTATGAGCCTCCATTCCTGAAAGCGATCATGGCGTCCCGGATGGTGATGGTTTGATCGGACAGTGTCATAGTGCCGTTCCCCGTAGAAACCACGGGCGGTGCGGTACACCGCTCGCGATGTTACGCAGTTCATGCGGCGAAGCGAGCGCCGCAATATTTCGTGCCGCCACGCGTCTTATTTTGAGGATCTCGCGCTCCGCTCATCCCAGACGGGATGGGCCCGAAGGCTGAACTCCAGCTTCAGCGTCGCGCAACCGGAAACCTTGCGTCCTGGTCATCGTCAGGTGTGGCCCAAGCCGGATCTCCTCCTTACATCGGGCGGTGAGAGCGAGTTGCTTCACTCGAGGAGAGGGCTTGTCCGAACTCGGCCATGACAAAGGCGCGGAGGAACTGATCAACAACGGACTTTGGCCAAGCGACCCGCCGCTTGCTGATCCTGACTGGCGGTGCAAGCTCTCCGCGTTTGATCGCGCGGTAAACGGTGGCCCTCGATACGGGCCAGCGGCGCAACAATTCGCGCATGTCCACGAAATCTGTTTGATCCGGAAATCCCGGATCGCTCTTACCCTTCATAATGCATCCCTCCGCTTCAAGGCGACTCTGAGTATATCATGTTCGTGTTATAATAAAATACCATAATATTGATCGGAAATATTGCTTTGTACTTGCCGTAAAGGTCAAAATGTTCGACTGTAATTTGCTCATGAAGACAAAGTTGGAAATTTTGCGAGCATAATTTATTAAGAATATTATGAGTCTATGATTGAGACGCGGGCTAAGAACTGAACGATTGCCTTTATGACATGGCAGAGCGAAGCCCGGGCCTGCGTGAGCTCATTGAAGCCAAAGACTGTTGCGAGAGTGCCACCGCCCTTGCCGCGCGCAGCTTGCCGCCGTGCTCGCAGCTCTCAAGAACAAGCCTTCGGCGGCCGCAAAATGCGGCCGTTCTTGACAGCTGCTCCGCGCGGCAGCCCAAAGCATTCACAGGCAGGGACGGAGGAATGGCCGTGGCTGAACAGAGGAATGGGCCTCCCACCTTGATTTCGCTCCAAAGGCTTGTGCAAGGTTAGCGGTGTTCTCAGTCAACGGCGGAGTCTGGGTGGCATGATCGCTACCGCCATTGGCGCGGCTACCTTCTATTGGTTATGACCAATCGCTTCCCGACTACGGCAAACAATGGCACACTTCGTCAATCACTGTCATTCTTTGGCGAAGAACGGCGAAAAATCGCGGGTTTGACGGAGATCGCCATAGAATGACGGAGTTTGCCTAAGATGGACAAAGATTGTCGGAGATTGCCAAAGTTTTTGACGGCAAGATGTGTGATGTTGGCCAACATCACCGCCTTCGGCCGTCCGGCCTCCGGCTTTCTTACTCGCCTTCGGCTCGACGAGAGCGCTGACGCGCGCCGGAAAGAGGGAGGCTGAGGGCCGTGCCGGTGCGAAAGGTGGAGGAAAGTCGTGACAGAAACCGGCCGCTCAAGGTTCTCGTTTCCGAGCGCGAGCGGGCCGAGATCGAAACGCGCGCCGCCGCCACGGGTCTGTCCGTGTCCGCCTATCTCCGGAATCTCGGGCTTGGATTTCAGCCGCACTCTACCCTGGATCACGAGGCCATTCTCGCTCTTCTCAAAGTGAACGCCGACCAGGGCAGGCTGGGCGGCCTGTTCAAGCTCTGGCTGTCGGGGCAAAGCATGGCGTCGACTGAGACCATGGAAATCCGGAAGCTGCTCATCGATATCGAAGAATGCCAGCGAAAGCTTAAGGCTGTCATTGAGGGTTTACCGGGCTAATTCGACGTCTTAAGAAAAGGAAACGGCATTATCCTTTCCTTGCCTTCAGGCTAAGGAAAGGATCCTTGGGGAAGGAGTGCGAAGGCGCCCATCTCTGCGGACGATCTTCAACCAAGCAGCTTCATAAAGTTGCGTTTGCGGCCGAACCGCGTTTTGAGATCCACGACATAGGCTGCTTGTTCGGCGGGGCTTCGCATGTTTGCCATATGCGCGATGAGTTCAGTCGCTTGCCGGTAAGCGGAGTTGGCCCCGCTTTCTACAAGCCCAGCAACGCGGCTTTCATAAACGTCAAGCGCTTCCCGCGTAAAGTCTGCCTCGCTTTTTCTTGCGAGGGTTTCCTTCACGCCCATAGAGGCGCCGTGCAGGCGCACCGCATTCGAGGCCGCGTCAAACAGATTTTCTTCAACCAGCACAAGGACGAGCAGGTCGGCAGAGTAATGCCAATGCATGGCCTTTTCCTTGGAGCATCGGGCCTCGAGAAACGTCACCGCGCGCTCGCGGGCAATCTTGCCGGCGACCTCGGCCAGCCGCTTGTAGAGCTCCAAGCTCGGCCCCTTCTCGAATGCGCGCCACAAATGCGCCTCGGCGTCCGCCCTACGGCCAGCGTCGGACAAAAGCTTCACGACGAGGAACAGAAGCCGCTGATCCACCGCGCCGTCTTCGAACAGCCACAACCCTTCCTCGGCCCATTTGAGGGCCTCCTCGTTCCGACTATTGGAAAGGCAAAATTCGGCAAGCTGATAGTAATTCCAAGACGCGGAGAGGTCCTTGGTGCGAAGAGCAATACGGGCAGTGGTGTCACCGTCGCGTTCGGCAAAATAATCAAGAATACTGGCCAGCGTGGTATAAGCGCTCGAATAGTCGTATTTTTCTTTGCGTTCCGGTACGCGCGAAGGCAGCTTGTCCCAAGCTGCCGCCGCAAGGCGGCGATATTCGGCAAGGCCTCCCTCGCCGAGCACGTCCGCATAACGCTGCACTGCGCGGGAAAATGTGCCGTAGCTGTCCCCCATTTCGCGCGCAAACAGGCTATGCGCGAACTCTTTCGGATCGGGCCGGGCCGTCCGGGCTGCGGTCAAATGAATGTCACGAGCCTGCGCGAGGAGCTCTCCGCAATGGCCATCGGAATCGTCGATGTCATTCATGGCCAGTTCGATGCGATCGATGGCCCGCTCCGCGAGCTTCAAGGCGAGGCTGGCGCGGCTGTCGGAAGCAAGCCCGCCAATGGCGTCCAATGCGTCCTCCACACCTGCCGCCCAGTCCGCCGCCTCGCGCCATGAGATGAAGCCGTGCGTGCGCGTTGCCGCATCGAGGGCCTTTTTCAGACGGGCTTCGAGCGCCTTCCCGCTTTCCTGCGCGGCTGCTGCGGCCATATCGAGCTTGCGGAACAGCACAGGATCGCGCTCAGCCATGTCCAGGATCATTTCGGTAAGGGCGTCGGCACTTTTTGCTTTCAGATACGCTCGAAGGCGCGAAAGGGAGGCGAACCCTCCAGGCTCTTCGTCGATAACGGCAGCGTTAACCGCAAGCGCCACCGCCACGATGTGTTTGCAAAAGCCACCCTCGGCGAACGCGGGACAAGAGCACGAGCCTTTGAATTTGAAGCCGCCTCCGGTCAGCGTGACCGTATAATTTTCGGTCCCGGAGACGGTGGCAAACACGCGATCCGGCTCCAGGCCCAAGAGTTGAACCGCTCCGCCGCTGTGATAATCCTCGCCGCGGACGAACACTTGCTCTCCAGCAAGCTCACGCAAAGCGTTGACGTCGAAGCGCGGGGCAGCCGCGGGCGCCGCACTTGCAGCATTCATACCGGTGGCCTCAGCACGCCGTCAAACTCAAGCGCGGCTAAAGCCTCTTCAAGCGTGAGGGAAAAATAGATGGGCCACCATTGGCCTGTATGCCTGCGCCACATTACGTTGAAGCGCGTCTCAGTGCCTTCAGGCGCGTGGTCGAGGCGCGCAAAGCCAGAATCGAATTCATCGCCTTTGTTTTCGGGAAACCCCGAGCGGAAGCGCACGATGAAGCTGTAGTTCTCGCCGCGCCATTTGCCGAAAATGTCGACTGGATAATTGAATTCGGTGGGCCTGATTTCGGGGAGGAACTTGGGCTTCAAAACGCCGCTGATGAAACGATCGCAAGTGGTGGCTATGGCCGCCTTCTCCTGCGGGCTGAGCGTTTTTGCCATCACCCACACGCGTTGCCTTTTCGGCCTTGCAGACGGCATGGCTTCCTCCTTCGGCGCCATCACCCATAAAGCCAATTTGTCCGTCTGTCAGGTCAGCGGAGGCGGCTTATCCCCGTTTTGGCTCGATCGCAGCGAAGCTCTTTCGTAAGGGCTAAGCATTCCGTTGGTGGTCATGGGAGAACGGCAGCCTCGGGGAGCAGTTTGGTTCGCTGCCCGGGGCATGGCGTCGTCGGCGCGGGCATGACAGACTTTTGCAGATCCCGGATGTAAGCGTGAATAAATAAGCTGTTAATAATCGGCGCATTTATACAAAAGCCGACATCAAGGATTGCTCGGCGAGCATGCTCTACCCTCGTTTGTCGCACGTCCGCATTCGAAGGTGCTGCAGTCACGGCAGGTCCGTCTCCCTGCCCCTCTTCGTGTTATTATAGATCGCGCCCGACAAACTTCAGGCTTCACAATGAGGATTCTTTCCGCTTCTAAGCGGCCGCCGACGTTCTTGAAGTCCGAAAGAGCAAGAATGACCCCAAGTGGAAGGGTATCCGCTTTCGCCTGAAGTAAGCGGACGTCGAGAACTACTCCTGCGCCTCGCTTTCCCACGCTTCGATATTCCCGATTCGGGTCCTTTGATGGAGGGGTGTTTCTGTTAAGGCCGCAGCGGTTGGGTCGAAGCAACGCATCTTCAAATAATCGAGATAAGCTTAGATTCTTGACGATAACTGTTTGAGTGCATGGCACACTCCAGACAGCAAGACCCTGCCATTTCCACTGGGAGAGCCGGAGATGCAATTGCCCCGGAGGCTCTTGTTCGTTATCGTTGTAACCTCCGCTGTTTTTACGAGCACCCCGAGAGTTCAGGCGGACGATCTCGCCGCGCTTAATGCGCAGGTTACCCAGCTTTCCCAGGCTGGAAAATTCGCTGAAGCGCTGCCGATCGCCGAGCGTTATGCAGAAGGCATCAAGGCGCTTCGTGGGGCAGATCACCCTGAATACGCGACCGCCCTGAGCGGCATTGCGATGTTACTAAGGGCCTGTCAGGAAATAACAGCTTCTTTTTAGCCTTTGGTTGGCGAGATGGTGTAGTTCCATTCTCCGTGAAAGTCTTCACGTTCGATGTTAAGGGTAGCCATTTCAGCATCCGAGACGGCGACACCTTTGGGATAGCAGTTCTCGTCCAGCTCGCAGAGCACCTTAAGGCCGGTATCGGTTGTCGTGGCGGCGATCAGATCGACGATCACACGGTAGCTGACCAAGGGCTTGGCGCGCCAGTTCTGGCTAATGAACGAGAAGAGACGGTGCTCGATCTTGTTCCACTTGCTCGTTCCAGGCGGCAAATGGTGAACCTTGATCGCGATGCCGAGTTCGTTGGCCAGCCTCTGCAATTCGCGTTTCCATAGGCGCACGCGTGAGCCGTTCGATCCGCCGCCATCGGCGGTGATAACGAGCTGTGTCGCTTGGGGGTAGCGGACGCATCCAAGCTCTTGCCACCAGCGCCGGATTGTCTGCACGGCAAAGGCTGCCGTGTCATGATCGATGCCAACGCCGACCCATCCGGCATTGGCGGCCAGATCGTAGACGCCGTAAGGCACGGCGCGGCCCAGCTCCTTGATGAGGAAGTCATGGACCCGCACCTCTTCAGGGCGCCCTTTGGGGCGCCACTCCCGGCCGTTGTTCTTGAAGTCGCCAACCAGCTCCTTTTTCTTCGTGTCCACCGAGATCACGGGCTGGTTCTCAGCCAAAGCCGATTTTACGCTTGCCGCGATATGACCGAACTGCGCGTCGCGATCCGGGCCGTCCCCGCCTTCCCGTGTTTTGCTGTTGGCTTGCAGGCTGAAGTTCAACTGTTTCAGCAACTCGCCAACCACGGTGTGGCTAATTTTGTGCCCGCGTTCGCGCAACTCGCAGGCAAGCCGCCGCACGCTCTTGCAGGTCCAGCGCAGGGGCGACATCGGGTCGCCGCGTGCATCGGGATCGACGAGGCTGCTCAGATCCGCCAGCAATTGCGGAGACGTCGAAGTCAGAGACTTGCGGCCGCCACCGGAGCGGCGAACCTTTCCAGGCGCCAAAGCCGTTGGTGCTGCAAGATCTTTTAGGCCACGCCCGATGGTGCTGCGCGCCACCCCCCGTCGCACGTGAGGCATTGACTATGCCTCCATAGCCTGCCGATTGCGCTTCGCTCGCGATCAACAAGCGCCGGCCCCGCTCGTCAAGATGCGGCGCCATCGTCTCCCAGCGTTCCTGTAAGGATTTATCGTGCGGCATCACCGCAAGCTATGCTGCTTCGCCCCTTCGGGGAATCCTCTATCTTGACTCTAGACCCAAACCCAATTCGCTTATTTCCTGACGAGCCCTAAGTAGCCAGGGCCGCTATGGCGAGGCGGAGCCGCTCTTCAAGCGCGCGCTCGCTATCTACGAGAGGGCGCTAGGTTCGGACGATCCCAAAATCGCGAGTGTCGCAAACGGTCTTGCCGACGTCTTGTCAAGCGAAAGTAGGTACGGGGAAGCCGGGCCGCTCTATGAGCGGGCGCTGCCTATCCTTGAAAAAATACATGGTCCCGATCATCCGTTTGTTGGGGCGGCTTTGGCGAACCTTGGCAATGCCTATTCCGCCCTGGGTCGGCCTGATGAAGCAGAACCGCTCTACAAGCGTGCTCTCATTATCCTTGAAAAGGCACTCGGCCCCAATCAGGCTAACGTTGCAAGTGTTCTGACCGGTCTCGCCAACTTATATTTCAACAAAGGGCGGCACAGTGAAGCGGAACCACTCTACAAGCGTTCCCTCGCCATCTACGAGAAAGCCGTTGGGCCTGATCATGTGTATGTCGGCAACGCTTTAATTGGCCTTGCGAATATTTATGCCAGCGAAGCGAGACCCAGCGAAGCAGAGCCGTTGTACAAGCGTGTCCTCGCCATCTATGAGAAAGCCTTTGGATCTGATAGTATTTACGTCGGTAACGCTTTAATTGGCCTTGCGAACGTTTATGCCAGCGAAGCGCGACCCAGCGAAGCAGAGCCGTTGTACAAGCGTGTCCTTGTCGTCTACGAGAAAGCTTTTGGATCTGATAATATTTACGTCGCCAATGCGTTAGTTGGCCTTGCGAATGCCTGTTTCAACCAAGGGCGGTACGGCGACGTAGAGCCGTTCTACCGGCGCGCTTTGGCGATTCTTGAAAAGGCACTTGGCCCAGACAACCTTAACGCTGGCATAGTTTTAGCCAGTCTCGCCAACAGCTATGTCGCCCAGGGCCGGGACGGGAAGCGGAGCCGCTTTATATGCGAGCACTTGCTATTTATGAAAGCAAATTTGGCCCCGACAATACTGATATCGCACTCGTATTGACCAAAATGCCCGATAGATACGTTGCTCAGGGCCGCTATGACCAAGCAGAGCCACTTTATAAGCGGGCACTTACTACTTTCGAAAACAAATTCGGCCCCGACAACCCAAACGTTGGCGTGGTACTGACTAGCCTTGCCCATATGTACTCTACTAAGAGTCGGAATGATGAAGCAGAGACGCTCTATATGCGAGCACTCGCTATATATGGAAACAAATTCGGCCCCAATGACCCCAACGTCGCTAGCGTTTTAACTTCGTTGGGGCATATCTATTTTAACGAAAATCGCTATGACGATGCAGAGCGCGTTTTTAAGAGAGCACTTGATATCTACCAGAAGGTATTTGGACCCAATCACCCTCAGGTTGCTGAGACTTTGAGCACGCTCGCTCTTCTGTATGTCATCCAAGGACGGTATGCAGAAGCTGAACCCCTGTCAAAGCGCGCAATTGAAGCGCTCGGCGCTGGTGACTACAAGTCCGTAACGTCGATGGACACCCTCGCTATGGTATTACTAACATATGGCCGCAGTGGCGAGGCCTTACCTTTACTTCAGCGTCTATCCGCCCTCCTCGCAAATTCTTTTGATAAGCAGTTCCTCGGTGTCGAATTAAGGACTCTTATGGGAGCTGTTGCAGACAAGAAGCAATTAGAGCTTCTTATGGGAGCTACTTCATATAGCGAAGCTGAAACTGAGCCGGCGCTGCGGCGCCTGCTGGGCATGATGGAGGCAACCAACGGACCCAATCATATCAGTGTGGCAGGTAGTTTGGAGATGCTGGGCATTTTCCTCGCAAAACATGGGCGCGGTGGCGAGGCTATTCCCCTTTTAGAGCGCTCCCTATCGATTTTCAATAACACGTATGGCTCGGACAGCCCCCCTTCTGGTTCCATCCAGTCTGTCTTGGGTTCGCTTTATTATGCCCAAGGCCGGTATGAGGAAGCCGATAGAAGTTACACGCGAGCAATCGCGGTCGTAAGCAAGACGCTCGGCAGCGATAACCCGATGTTGGCATCTATCTTGGGTGACCGAGCCGACATGTATATGCTTCAAAATGAGGTGCAACTCGCCGCGGATGATCTGAGAGAAAGCACCGGAATTATATTAAGGCGAGTACAGGCTAGCATTGCCGGCCGTTCTGTGACTGGACGAAAAAAAAACGAGGCCGAAGTTTCAAACTCGCTATTTCGGAACCTAATTAAGACCCTCATTCGTCTCCCAAAAGGAGAGGACCAGGAGAAACTTAAGCGTGAGGCGTTTGAGATGGCGCAGTGGACAATCGCGTCGGCAGCCGCCCAGTCCTTAGCGGAGATGGCCGCTCGTTCGGCAGAACGCAATCCAGTTTTGGCGCGCATAGTTCGCGAGCGCCAGGACCTCAAGGCAGAATGGCAGATGCGCGACGCTGACCGAATTGCAGCATATTATCTGCCTTCAGACAAGCGAGACGAGGCAGACAACGAGGGGCGGCTCAGAGCTATCGAAGCCCGAATTGCAGAGATCGACGCTGTTCTAAGCCCTCAGTTCAAACGCCTTGAGAATCCAACACCGCTTTCTGTTGAGGACGTCCAAGTAAGTGATTTAAATTCGGACGAGGCTCTCATTCTGTTTCTCGATACATCAGCATGGCAATCGACGCCGGAAGAAAGCTTCATCTGGGTGGTAACGAAGACTGACCTGCGGTGGGTTCGCATCGATCTTGGGACCGCGGCGCTCACCCGTGAGGTCCAAGCGCTGCGTTGCGGCCTCGATGCGCGGGGAGCCTGGACGGACGACACCTGCGAGAAACTCATAGGTGCGAAACATACGCCTGTGGACGAGTATCTTGAGCAGATGGGCATCGACAAGCCGCTGCCCTTTGATGTGGCCCGCGCCCATAAGCTCTACCAAGCCCTGTTCGGGCAGATCGAAGACCTCATCGGCGATAAGAAGCATCTGCTGCTGGTCCCCTCCGGCCCGCTCACTGCCCTGCCATTCCAGGTTCTGGTGACAAAAAAGCCTGATGACGTGACCGCTATTCCGAAAAGTTATGCTGATTACACCAGGATTAAGTGGCTTGGCCAGGAAAAGGCGATTTCGGTTCTACCGTCGGTTGCTAGCCTGAAGGCGCTCCGGCGCGACGCGAAGCCCAGCGCCGCTCCCGATCCTTATATCGCTTTCGCCAACCCGCTTTTGAGCGGGAAGGACGGCAAGGACAAACGGGCCTGGACCAGGCAGAGCTGTCCCGCGCGAGAGGAATTGGCCTTATCCGCCGCTATACCGCCTTCGTCTGTTCGTGGCGTCACCACTGCGGACGAAGTCCGCCATCTCGATCCCCTACCCGAAACAGCCGATGAAGCGTGTGCGGTCGCCAGGCTCATCGGCGCCGATCCTTCGCGAGACGTCTATCTCGGCGCAAGAGGCGACAAAAGCGCAGGTAGAGGCGCTCTCGGCCTACGGCACCCTTGCTAAGGCAAGGGTGATCCATTTTGCGACACACGGCCTTTTGGCGAAAGAAGCCCAAGACCTCCACAAAACGGCAGGCGGCCCCTCGCAGCTGCTTTCTCTGGCAGCAAACGGTCCCGCCTCGAGCGAAGACCCGAGAACAACGCAGGCGGAGCCCGCGCTCGTCCTGACGCCAGCTGACGGCGGCGCGGACAATGGGCTTCTCACCGCCTCCGATGTGGCAACTCTCAAACTTGACGCCGATTGGGTGGTGTTCTCGGCCTGCAACACGGCCGCCCAGGAAGCGAAACCGGAACCGAGCAGCTCTCGGGCTTGGCCCGCGCCTTTTTCTATGCCGGAGCGCGGGCGCTGCTCGTCTCGCACTGGTACGTGAATAGTGCGATCGCCGTTCCGCTTATCACGCGCGCTTTTCACGAGCTTGAGGGTAGGCCCGAGATTGGCGGCGCCGAGGCCATGCGCCTCGCCATGGCCTCGATCATCGCCGAAGGAGGCCGCAAAGCCCACCCCGCCAATTGGGCGCCATTCATCGTCGTCGGCGAAGGAGGGGCGACAAATTAGTTCTGCTTTGCTCCCCGAGCGGACAGCTCCAATGCCTCCTACCGCTTCTCCATGTGGCCGACCGCCACTCTTCGTATTACAATAACTGCTTCGGCTACGGAGGCAAAATCGGGAGATTCTGTTTTACAATCCGTCACGACGCATAATGAATTCTCACGACAATTTACGAAACGCTTGTAAAACAGTTCCTCCTTCAAAACGGCAGCTACGCCAGTTTAAACAAATTGTAGGTCTGGCGGGCCTCGGTTCGAGCCGGGACAGCGGTAAGACGCCCGCAAGGAGCGCTTCGACCTCCCTTGGCTACTCGTTCGGACCGCACTGGTTTCCTCTCCCCGCTCATCGAACACAACATGCGGATTTCCCGCATTACGCTCTCCGACTGGCTTCACGTGCGGCCCACGGCGTATATGATCGGGGCAAGCGTTCGAGATGGATAAGGCCCAGCCCAGTTCTCCGTAGACGAGCGTTTCGCCGACCATGGTCTTGAAGCGCTGCATACTCTTCTTGGACGCGCTCGCGCCCAGGTATCCCCAAGGCACCGCGCCGCCGCGTAGAGCCATGACTTGGTCATCACTGCCTTCGTCCACGCCAGCGCCTCCGCCGCGTGACCGCGCTAAGTGCTTCGAGGGGACCAGTTAACCCGCCACGCCGCCCGTCAGCTACCAGCTCAATCGACAACTCGCTGGGTGGAACCCTCCTCCACAGGTGTTTCGCGCCTTGGAGGCGCACCAGAGATTGAGGATATTGGCCGTGCCGCTGAATCATTGCCCACTCGAGCATAAAGTGTGGTCGGCTCCGCCCCAGCTAACGGAAGTGGTAGCCACGACTCCTTCGGGCCGGCAGGAGTTGGGGCTATCCGGTTATGCTGCCAGAACGGAGCTATCGTGCGGCCTCTCCTTCGCCGACGACGATAAAGGGCGCCCAGTTTGCGGGATGGGCTTTCCGGCCTCCTTCGGCGATGAGCGACGACATGGCAAGCCGCATGGCCTCTGCCCGGCCGATGCCAGGCCTCGCTTCGATCTCGCGAAAGGCGCGCGTGATAAGCGGAACGGTGGCGGCACTGTTCACATACCAGTGCGAGACGAGGAGCGCCCGCGCACCCGCATAGAAAAAGGCGCGCGCCAAGCCCGATAGCTGCTCGGTTCCGGTTTCACTTCCTGGTGCGGCCGTGTTGCAAGCCGACAACACCACCCAATCGGCGTCAAGCCTCAGAGCCGCCACATCCGAGGCGGTCAGAAGCCCATTATCCTCCCCGGATGCGGTTTCGGGCGGCGTCAAGATGAGCGCGGCCTCCGGGTGACGGGCGCCGTTCGGCGGTTCGCGGAGGACAGCGCCTTTTACCGCCAGGGACACGAGTTGCGCCTGGTCATCTGTTATTTTGAGCATGCCTCCGGTTTCCTTCGCCAGAAGCCCATGGGTGGCAAAGTGGATCACCCGCGCCTTGGCAAGGGTGCCGTCTTCCGAAAGCGCCTGCACCTGCGCTTTGGTGGCCTTCGCGCCGAGCCAGCTTAAACAATCTTGCCGCTTTGTACAAGGCCCAGGGCCGCTACGGCGAGCAGTCTCAGAAGCGGAGCGGTCTTCGCCACGCGGGCTCGGAAGCGTCCGGGGCGGTAAGATTTGCCGCCCTGATAGGCATCCACCCCTTTCGCTTTGGCTTTTCCGCAGGTCAACGTCTTTTCGGCGACCGCCGTTGCTTCCTGATAATTGCCTTGGCCGAAGAGCTGGACAACTTGCCGATTGAGGGTGACGACGTCGTCTGCGGTTTGCGCGCGCAAGGCGATGGAAACAACGACCAGCATAGCGGTAATTACAGAGACTCGCTGCAATGGGCCCGAGCCATGCCCGCACCATCTGTCCCTCCGTAAATCCATAGCGAACAAGAGTATTATGCGCGGCCAGTAGGACGACTGCAAGGAATGCAGCATGGCGGGTACGGCATATATGGAGGCGACGTACGAGGCCGCGGCGAAAACGGCGTGAATGAAAGGGGAGGCGCATCCCCCCTTTGGGACCATCAGTCGTCGTGGGCGAGGGCGGAGCTGCCGAGTAGTGACCTTCCGATGTGGCCAGACAGGAGCGGACTGGCTCTGGCCAGAGTCGAGGATAACCGGCTGCAGGTGGCCTCGATTTTCGGCAGCAGCGCCTCCGAAGGCGGACATAGTCCTATGCGCGGATCGTGGCTTCATCGGTCAACCCAAGTTCGGCCGCTGTATACGAGCCCCGAACGGCAGGCGAACTCATTGGGCTGACCGAAATGACCGCAATTGGCCCGAGGAACTCGTGGGTGCCGCGTCCGTTAGCTGAGGTACAGCCGACCATGCTCCCTGGTCAAACAGGCCAATGACCAGCGTCGCTACCGATGTCCGCAATCTCTGGTGCGCCTCGAAGGCGCGAAACACCTGTGGAGGAGGGTTCCACCCAGCGAGTTGTCGATTGAGCTGGTAGCTGACGGGCGGCGTGGCCGGGTAACTGGTCCCGTCGAAGCCCCGTGACAAAGGCCGCCTTGGGCGGTTGAGCGAGCGTGCGGGCCGTAACGCGAGTGAAGCCTGAGCAGGCCTCGAAAAGGACAATGCGGATGCCGACCCACCCAGAGTTTCGGGGAAGGCCGCGTGGAATGGGGAAGCAATCGACACATGCACCCGTTCCGATCCGCCGGGGTAGTGGGCACGGCACGTACGCATGGTGGTTCGAGCAACGAGGGAGACCCGTCGCTGGCGAGGGTAGCGGCCTCGACATCGCATCAGGCGATGGCCACGGCGGGAGTCGGACAGGGGCGTATGAGCGTCGAGGCCGGGTAACGCCGGCGGAGCAAAGGGCCCTGACTTCTGGCACGCTTTCGAAGATGGTGAGGACAAGGTGATTGGCGATGAGCCTCGAAACACCCGATAAAATCCGGACCCTTCAGAGGAAGCTCTACGTGAAGGCGAAGGCGGAGCCCGCCTTCCGCTTCTATGTGCTCTACGACAAGATTTGTCGCGACGACATTCTGCTGCACGCTTACCGGCTTGCCCGCGCCAATGCGGGAGCGCCGGGCGTCGACGGGATGACTTTCGCGCAGATCGAGGAGGAAGGCCTGGAGGCTTGGCTGGCGGGCTTGCGCGAGGAATTGGTTTCGAAGACGTACCGGCCCAATCCGGTGAGGCGCGTGATGATCCCAAAGCCAAATGGCGGAGGCGAGCGCGCGCTCGGTATTCCAACCCTTCGTGACCGCGTGGTCCAAACCGCGGCCAAGATTGTGCTGGAGCCCATCTTCGAAGCCGACTTCGAGGACACGGCCTACGGCTACCGTCCCAAACGCGGGGCGGTGGACGCGGTCAAGGCGGTGCACCGGCATCTCTGCCGGGGCTACACCGATACGGTCGATGCCGATTTATCCAAGTATTTCGATTCGATCCCGCACACCGAGCTTCTCAAATCGGTCGCCCGGCGTGTCGTGGACCGCAATGTGCTGCGCCTCATCAAGATGTGGCTAAAGGCACCAATCGAGGAACGGGATGAGGACGGAACCCGGCGCATGAGCGGCGGCAAGGGAGCCAAGCGCGGCACGCCCCAGGGCGGCGTCGCAAGCCCTCTGCTCGCCAACATCTACATGAACCGGTTCCTGAAATATTGGCGTCTGTCCGGATGCGGCGAAGCGTTCCGCGCCCACGTCGTCTCTTATGCTGATGACTTCGTTATCCTCAGCCGCGGTCGCGCGGCGGAGGCGCTGGCGTGGACAAAGGCGGTGATGACCAAGCTCGGGCTGACCATCAACGAGGCAAAGACCTCGCTGAAAGACGCCCGCAAGGAGCGCTTTGACTTCCTTGGCTACTCGTTCGGACCGCACTGGTTCAAGAAGAACGGGAAGTGGTACCTGGGCGCGAGCCCGTCCAAGAAGAGTATGCAGCGCTTCAAGACCAAGGTCGGCGAAACGCTCGTGCCTGCCAACATGGCGCCCTGGGAAGACGTGCGTGACCAGCTGAACAGCATGCTGCTCGGCTGGTCGCACTACTTCTCCTACGGGGCGACTGCGAGCGCGTACAAGCACGTCGATTGGCACGTCTATCAGCGGGCGCGCGACTTCCTCACGCGACGACATAAGGTCCAAGGGCGCGGAACGGCGCGGTTCTCCTGCGAAGTCGTCTACGGAGAACTGGGTCTCATCCGTCTCGAACGCTTGCCCCGATCATATACGCCGTGGGCCGCACGCGAAGCCAGTCGGAGAGCGTAATGCGGGAAATCCGCACGTTGCGTTCGATGAGCGGGGAGAGGAAACGGAGTGATGGCTCCCAGAGCCCCAAGCCACCGCGCCTCTCCTCGACTCTACCATTGCGGTCGTCATAAACGCCGCCCCCCAGTGCGAAATTGGCGATCCGAATGGAACAGGCGAGCACTTGCCGCCTGTGAGCAGGCGCTCGGGCTGGAGCATATCTATACGCTCGGAACCGTCGATAATCTGGCGAGTTTCTTCAATGCCGAGGGCCGTTATGACGAGGCCGAGCAATTTCATAAGCGCGCGCTGGCAGGCTATGAGCGCGCGGTCGGGCTACAGCATCCAGACACGCTTACCAGTATGAACAATCTCGCCCTGCTGTATCAGGCCCTGGGTCGCTATGGCGAGGCTGAACTGCTTCACAAGCGGGCGCTCGAAGCTCGCGAACGGGCGCTGGGAAGGGAGCATCCCGATACGCTCCAAAGCGTTAACAATCTGGCCTTGCTGTATCAAGCCCAGGCCCGCTATGACGAGGCCGAGCCCCTTTATGAACGCGCGCTGGCGGGATATGAGAACGCGCTTGGTCCGGAGCATCCAGACACGCTTGCAAGTGTGAACAATCTGGCCCTGCTGTATCAGGCCCAGGGCCGCTATCACGAGGCCGGGCCCTTTTATATTCGCGCGCTGGCCGGATATGAGCATGCGCTCGGTCCGGAGCATCCGTACACGCTTACAAGTATGAACAATCTGGCGGCGCTGTATCGGGACCAGGGCCACTACGGCGAGGCCGAGCCCCTTTATAAGCGCGCGCTGGCGGGATATGAGCACACGCTTGGTCCTGAGCATCCAGATACAATTCCAAGCCTGAACAATCTGGCGGAACTCTACTACGTTCAGCGCCGTCTAGACCGGGCTGAACCGCTTTTCAAGCGCGCCCTAGCAGTAAGGCAGCGCATATTTGGTAGCCAACACCCGCTTACTCTTCAAAGTGTCAGCAATCTCGCCGAGCTGTATCAAGCCGACCGTTTGGAGATGTTCCTTGCCCAGCGACCGCTCCGAGAGCGGCTGTCCGGTTTGGGCCACCGATGGGCCACCAAGAGGGTTATAAATATCGGCTCAACAATAAAAGGCTTTATATTTCCTTGGGTTAGTGGTGAGCCCAGATGGATTCGAACCATCGACCCTCTGATTAAAAGTCAGATGCTCTACCGGCTGAGCTATGGGCTCCACGAGGGATAGGACGCGTACACAGCCCAGCTGTGCGCAAATCCGAATGGACCATAGGTTCATGGGGTCTGTTGGTCAATACTTTTAGAGCAATTTCTATGCGGGGAAGCGGGCGGAGCTTCGAGGCGGGATGGTCGGCCGAAGGCTATCATGCCCTGTGAAGCCCGCTTGGGACGCTGGTCAGCCCAATCGTCTTCGTATGCTCAATCGCAGAAAAGAGGGACGAGATGCAAATTGGTAAAAAGCTGCAGGGGCTGTCCCCTCAACCCCACAACCCGAAGCTTGTGCCCGTTTGAAACGAGTTGCTTGTGAATGAACACGAGCGCGCCGAGACCGGAGCTGTCGACAAATTCAACCTTGGAAAAATCGAGGATGATGTCTTCGTCAGCTTGGGCCAGGCGCTCGATATGGGGCCGGACACGGGAGACGTAGGCGGCGTCAAGATCGTCATCAATTTCATGCTGTTGAGACATGGACACTCCATCCCATTAGGGAGCGCAACCGGGAACTACCTTTATAACTTCAACCTGGAGCAAGTCTGACGTGCGGGTCGTTCTAGCGATGCGCTTCAGGGTCGCTGCACGACATGAACCGTATCGGAGTACTTCCACGCTACGCTTTGTATGTTCAATCCACCAAAGGTTGTCGCTTCTTTCTTATTTAAACCCTGCGGGTGTCATTTGGGTTAGTTGAGCCTGACCAATTGATTGAAAATGTGTGTTTTCCGCAGTGTGGTTGGGCCGGAATGCCACTGAAGGTCGACGCGGGTTGCTAGCCCCTCTTGGGCCTCTTGCGCATCATCCCCAAATCAGGCGAACTAGCGTCGAAGAGGCTGGGGATAACGGAAGGTTCCCGATGGCAGGCAAGGATGGCACAAGATCAGGGCAAGGTGGCGACAGCGGGCGCGTGCCCATATTGCCGTTGCCCTTGCCGTCCAATGTGACGCGCCTGCCTTCGGCGGACAGGCGCGAGAAGCTCAGGATCCTGGAGGCCCTTCTGTTCGCGGCGGCCGAGCCCATGGACGAAGCTTCGCTTGCGAAGCATCTCGGGGCCAAGGATGACGTTGTCCAGCTCCTCGAAGAACTGCAGACGCTTTACGCGGGCCGTGGCGTCAACCTCGTCCGCGTCTCCGGCAAATGGGCTTTCAGGACGGCGGAGGATCTCTCTTTCCTCTTGGAGCACTATGCGGTCGAGCAGCGCAAGCTCTCGCGGGCCGCGCTCGAAACTCTCGCCATCATCGCCTATCACCAGCCCGTCACGCGGGCGGAGATCGAGGAAATAAGGGGCGTCAGCACCTCCAAGGGGTCTCTCGACGTTCTCCTCGAAATCGGGTGGGCCCGTTTGCGCGGACGCAGGCGCGCGCCGGGACGTCCCGTCACGTATGGCACCACAGAGGCGTTCCTCGATCATTTCGGCTTCGATACCATTCGCGATCTGCCCGGCCTGTCCGAGCTGAAGGGCGCAGGTCTCCTCGACAGCAATCTCCCTCCGGGCTTCAGCGTGCCGGAGCCTAATGACAGCGCTGCGCTTCGCGAGGATGAAGATCCGCTTGAGGACGAGGCTCCAGGCGTGCACGCGCGAGGACGATGCCGAAGATAACGAAAATGAGCAGGCCGGAGACGAGATTGCTCCGCGCGCTCCGGTCCGGGCGGTTTCTGCCGGTTGAGCGTGGCACAGGGTCGACCGATGCTGTATCATGGCGGCGGTCCCGGTCAAATGAACCAAGATTTCGCGTGAGACGCTATGCCTGGATTGCCGCGCTTGACACGGCATCGGCGTGCAGCCACGTTCAGTTCGACAAATGAAGTAATGAATGCCCACCCAACGAGGGGAGGGCGAAGGAGTGGATGGAGATGCCTCAGGATCTCGATGTTTGGAGCCACGTGGAGTTCTTCCGCAGCTCCTTATTGTCTTGCTGCTTGTCGTGCTTTTGTTTGGCAAGGGCAAGGTCTCCGACCTCATGGGTGATGTCGCCAAGGGAATAAAGAGCTTCAAGAAGGGGCTCTCGGAAGACGACTCCCAGCCAGCGCCCCCGCAATCCACACAGGCTACGGCAGGCACGCCAAAGCCCCTCGACCACGAACCCGCCCGCACGGAAGCAAAGGCTCCGACGGGAACGGAGACGAAGGCTTAAGCCTTCCGATGCGGCAGGCTTTTTTTGAGGGCGGCAGTCTTAGATGTTCGATATCGCGTGGTCTGAGCTTCTTCTTATAGCGGTCATTGCGCTGATTTTCATCGGCCCCAAGGAATTGCCGCAGGTTCTGCATAGTCTTGGGCGGATGACTGCGAAGCTGAGGCGCACCGCGGACGATTTCCGGCGGCAGTTCGAGGATTCCGTTCGTGAGGCAGGCTACGAGGATCTGCACAAGAACATCCAGGAGTTCCGCTCGCTTCACCCGGCGAACCAGCTCAAGGACAGTATCGCGCGCGCCATCAATCAGGAGCCTCCAAAGCCTGTCGCGCCGGCTGAACAAGCTTCCTCGCAGTCGTCGCTGACAGATAATAATGTTTCAGCGGCGGAGACGCAGCATCCGAAGACGCCAACAGATGCGGAACCTGGTCCCCAATCTGCAACGGAAGGCGCCGGGGTGCCGCCAGAGACTACGACGCATACAATTCATTCGCCGGGCGCTTCGGAACAGCAGACCTCTGCGGCTGCTGCGGCCAAGCCGTCCAAAGACCGCGTCGCTCCGGTAGCGTGAGCGCATCGCGATGGCTGTGGCAAACCCCGAAGAAGACGACCTCGACCAGACGAAAGCGCCGCTCATCGAGCATTTGATCGAGCTGCGCCGGCGCCTCATCTATTGCGTAGTCACCTTCGTGGTAGCTTTTTTCTTTTGCTACATGTTCTCGCAGAACATTTATAATTTCCTGCTGGTCCCGTATAAGCTTGCGGTGGGCGGCGAGACGCGGATCGATATGATCTATACCGCGCCGCAGGAGTTCTTTTTCACGCAGCTTCGCGTGGCCGTCTTCGGAGCGATCGTGCTGACGTTCCCAATGTTTGCGACGCAGCTTTACATGTTCGTTGCCCCTGGCCTTTACCGCAGCGAGCGCAAGGCTTTCCTACCCTACCTGTTTGCGACCCCCATCCTTTTTCTCCTCGGCGGGGCGATCGTTTTCTTCCTCGTGATGCCGCTCGCGATGCGGTTCTTCCTGTCGATGCAGCAGGCGGGCGATGCCCAGGTTCATATCCAGCTCACGGCGCGGGTCAGCGAATATCTGCATCTTATAACCACGCTGATCCTGGCGTTCGGCCTCTGCTTCCAGCTCCCTGTCGTCCTCACGCTGCTTGCGCGGGTGGGGATGGTATCGTCGGAATGGCTGCGAAAACAATGGCGCTATGCCGTCGTTATCATCTTCGCGGTGGCTGCCGTCCTCACTCCTCCCGATATCCTGAGCCAGACCGGCCTCGCAATTCCGACGCTGCTCCTCTATGAGCTTTCAATCCTGTCGGTGAAAATGGTCGAGCGCCAGCGTGCGGCCAAGGAGAAACGCGACGCGCAAAATCAGGGCGAGTAGCATCGCTTTCATTCGGAAGCGTGGCCGCCGCGGCCACGTTGAATGCTCCAATAAATAGGAAACCTTGTTTCGACTTTTCGTGTTGCGCAGGGGTGTTTCGACTCGGGGGCAGGCAAACCAATGCGCGTTCACGCCGTTATCAACAAAAAAGCCGGAAGCGCTCTCGGTTATTCGGTGGACCAGCTTGCCAACGAGGCTGAAACCGCTTTCCGGGATGCCGGCCATGAGATCACGATCGACGTCGTGGAGCCCGAAGACATCGAGGCCGCGCTCGACAAAGCGGTCGCCGCGGCTCCCGATATTCTTGTTGCAGGCGGCGGCGACGGCACGATCCGATGCGCAGCGAGCCGCCTCCTTGGCTCGGGGATTGCGCTTGGCATTCTTCCCCTTGGCACGGTGAACCGGCTCGCCCGTGATCTGCATATCCCGCTCGATCCGCGCGCCGCCTCGCATGTCCTCGCCAGCGGCGGTTACCGCGAGATCGATGTCGCGGAAGTCAACGGGGAGATATTTCTCTGCAACTCAATGCTTGGTCTTCCGTCGGAAGTCAGCCAGGAGCGGCAGAACCTCAGAGGGCAACCTTTGTGGCCCCGCATAAAGGGATATTTCAAATTGCTACGGAATATCCTGGCTTCTCGCAGACATCTCGAACTCTCGATCGATGACGATGAGAAAAACAGGCGTCGCGTCCGCGTTCTCTCTCTTGCCGTCTCGAACAACGTCTACAGGCGCGAACCGTCGCTTACCTTCACGCGCGAAGCCCTCGACCAGGGCAGGCTCGGCATCTACATCGCAAAGCCGCACAGCGGACTCGGCCTTTTGTGGGTGCTGGCGCGAGCAGCGATGGGACTTTGGAGCGGGGACGACAGGCTCGACTGCCTGTGTGCGAAAAAGGTGATCATAAACACGCGCAAGAAGAAGCTGCGTCTTTCCAATGACGGGGAGGTGGAGACGCTCAATACACCGCTGCATTATCAAATCCATCCAAAGGCGCTGAGGGTTTTCGCGCCGCTTGCCCAGCAATGAAGATCGCTCTTGCCGCAGACCTCCACTTCGGAAGCGTGCCGGAAGGGCTTGCGGAGGAGTTGCGGGCGGTGATCGACGCGGAGAAGCCTGATGTGGTCGTGATCGCAGGCGACCTGACTTTGCGCGCGCGGCGAAGGGAGTTCGAGCAAGCGAGAGTCTGGCTTTCGACTTTTGAAGCGCCAACGCTGGTGCTTCCCGGCAATCACGATCTTCCCTACTTCAATCTCGTCCAGCGCTTCCGCAACCCGTTTCATCGTTACAAGCGTGCGGCGGGCGGCGCCGACCTCATGCCGGTGATCGAATGTCCGGACGGCATGGTGCTCGGCTTCAACACCACGCGGCCCTGGCAGCCGCATTTGCGCTGGCAGGAAGGAACGGCAAGGCTTCGCGACATCGAGGCGGCGTGGGCGGCGCTGTCGTCGACACCGGCGGAGCGGTTCAAGGCGGTGGCCGCCCATCATCCGCTGATGAAGGTTCCGGGCTTTCCAAGAGCGGAGCCTGTCCGGCGCGCAAACCCGGCCCTTTCGGCTTTCGCCGGCGTGCGGCGTCGATCTCATCATGTCGGGCCACATCCATCAAAGCTACGCCATCGAAACCGAGGTCGCAGGCCGGCCGATGGTGGCGGTTGGAGCGCCCACTGCCTTATCCAGCCGGATGCGAGGCGAGGCGAACGGCTTCTGGATGATCGAATCGGGTGATGCCGCCATCGATTGCACGCTCTGGCTCCGCGACGAGCGGCGCTTCCAGCCCGCGCCCGTAGTATCGTTTCCGCGTAAGGCAAAAGGCGACTAAGGAACGCGCAGGAGAGTCGGCGTGTTTGCTCTTCGAAGAAGTAATTCTCCAGGGAGAAAAGCATGCTAGGCTGGGCCTTAACCTTTCTCGTGATCGCAATCATTGCCGGTGTATTCGGGTTCGGCGGCGTCGCCGTCGCCTCGGCCGGCATTGCGAAGATCATATTCTACGTTTTCCTCGTGCTGCTAGTCGTGTCGCTCGTCGCACACTTCTTTCGAGGACGAAGCATATAGCGGCGCCCAACTGGAGCTCGAAAGAGCTCCTTTTTTTCTGCGCGCGCGCACTATTGGGGGAATGGCGCTCTACGGGTTGTCCTCCGGAGAGTTCGAAGCCGGCGCATCCTCCACCATCTCCTCGCGGTAGCGGTCGAGGTTGTTCCGGATGCGATCCGGATCGGCCGACTTGCGTCCTTTCTTCACATTGTCATTGTCGTCGTGGGGCGTGGCGTGTCGGCCGCCTTCCAAGTCTTCCGCCGTGTGGGACCCGATCCCTGTCCTCTTCGCCATCAGCGTTGTCGGCAGCGTTGTCGGCCGAGCCTGCATGCGGTGGGCCTCTGCGCCTTCGCCGCTCATTCCGTCCGCTCCGCCGGTCGTGCTCCTTGTTGTATCTGCCATCGCTGCAACTCCAATGCTTTCATGGAGCAATGGCTCGGGGGCAGCCTTGGTTCCCGGAGGAGGGCAGGGCTCTGAGCCAAGTTTTCCGCACGCGCCGACGGGATTGAGCTGCTTTCCGGCCGGTCCGTCCCGGCATTTTCCATGCTCGTTGCGAAAGGCAGCATCTCTCTCGAACCTCTGGACCAGATTGCGCTTTCTTTTTCCGTTCACATTGCCAAGACCAGGATCTTAGGAAAAAGCGCCTTGCTGAGAGGTTAATGCGGGACAACACATTGATGTATAAAGGAAAAATTTGAAGAAGGCATGCGCCACGGATGTCAGGAACGACGCGGATATGGTTAAAATGCGAACTGCGGATATATTTAACGGACTTTTGCGCGTCCCAGTAAAGGAAAAAATTCCGGCATTAAATTCTACTTAATGGCACCGACCGAAGATTGAAAACCCTTATTTTATAAGGGCTTATAGATGCTTATCCGCTTCCAATCAAAGGCACGACGCCCCTCGCTTCGCGACCAATGAACCATTATTAAAGTGTGAATTAGACCGGAAATAAATGCCGGCGCGTCGCTGTTAACCACCACGCAATTAACCAAGCGGCGCGGCAACGGATCATTAACAAAGGCGTGCCGCGCCGTGGGGGCGGCCTCTAGCGCGAGCCCTTCTTGATGTCGTTCAACGCCTGATCGGGGCCGGGAGCGAGATCGCCCTTGTCCTCGCCTTCG
Organism: uncultured Alphaproteobacteria bacterium; assembly: GCA_963829495.1. Lineage (GTDB taxonomy): Bacteria > Pseudomonadota > Alphaproteobacteria > Rhizobiales > Rhodomicrobiaceae > Rhodomicrobium. Next base: position 356,201 of record CAWHIT010000003.1, on the reverse strand, counting down.
CCGGTGTGCGGCTTGCCCGGAATGCCGGACGGATTGGGAACGGGCTGCACGCCGCCGCTGCCATAGCCGGGCTTGCCGGTATCGATCCCGCCGCTGCCTGGTATGCCTCCGGCCGGGATGTCATGGCCGCCTGTCGCGCCGGGGAGGGGAACAGTTTTTACGTCATCTGTCATTGCTTGCTCCTTTGGAGGGCAATGGATTGGGTGTGGTGTTCGTTCCGGGCTCCGTCGCACTTCGGTCTTAACGCCCACGCCTACGGGCTGGCGAATGGATTCCTGATCGTAAGGTTCATTACGACGCATCCGTCTTGCATATCTTCGGTTAGAAGGTCGGGGCAATTGAGTGCCATCGCAGCCGCAACGATGAGCGCATCATAAAAGGAAAAGCCGTTGTCTCGGGCGAGTTCGACGGCTTTCTCGTGCATGTCGACGCCGACCGGAACAACCTCACTGACAAGCGCCCGCACGACTGTAAGCCGTTCCTCGATCTCCTTCCAATCGAGCTTCAGCTTCTTGCGGCAAACATTCACGAATTCATTCAATACCTGCACACTGATGCTCCCGCCAGCCGCAAGCACCTCCGCGGCGCGCTCCGCCTTCGCCGGATCGTCCGAGAAAGCGTAAATCAGAACGTTGGTGTCGAGGAAGCTGTTAGCGCTCATTGGCTTCGTCGCGGTCGAAGCGAAAGCCTTTGGGCAAAGGCCGGCGCAGCGCCTTCAGCCGTGCTAAAGCGCGCGCGCGGCTATCGTCGCGCTCGATCTCAAAGCGGTGTGTTCCAGCTATCACGATCTCAACCTCATCGCCTTCCTGAAGGCCAAGCGTTTCGACGACGGAAGCCGGAAGTCGAACGGCAAGGCTGTTGCCCCATTTCGCGACGCGCATTTCCATCCTCCTTAAGATATACACTTGCTAGACGTATATCCTAGAGAGCCAATGCGAGGCAAGGGATCGAGAGGCAGCTCGTTCAGAGCGCCCTCCGTGATGCTTGCCGCTCACCTGAAGCGCGGATGTGCAAGCAGTACACTATTGATAGCTATCGCCGATCCACACATAGCATATCGAATGCAATGTCTGTTGCTTGGCCGCCTTACAGATGCTAGGTGTAAACCGAAAGTTACAAGATTGGCGGTAGGGACATGGGATACGACTTCGCCGGGCTTCCAAGGCGAATTCAGGAAGCGCGGGAAACGGCGGGAATGTCGCGTGAAAGCTTAGGTAAGGTTGTTGGAGGTCTTTCCCGTCAGGCCGTGGTTCGATGGGAGCGCCCTTGGGACCAGGAAAGAAATAGCGTTCCTGACCTTGAGACGTTAGAGAAAATTGCAGACGCGTTGAGAATAGACTTCCTCTGGCTACTAACGGGACAGCGCTTCGCCCCAGACGCAGAGAGCAAAGAGGGAGTTTTAGTGCCAGTTTACTGCCTTGAAGATTTTCATCTCAAAACTCGCCTCCTATTTTTTAAGCGAACATTACTCCCTGTCCAAGAGGGGTCTTGCGGTTTTCAAGTTTCAGATCTTTCAAATTCTCCAGAGTACAGACCCGTTGACGTCGTTATTACAGAACCGTGTAGAGTTCCTCAACCCGGTGCCGTAGTGGTGGCGCGGCTGATACAGCCAAGCGTAAATATTTTTGGCCGATGCGCGATTACCGGTTATGACAGCGGAGGCCAAGCGATCTTTGAAATCGTTCCTTTCAACGAAGCGTTCCCGCGCTTTTCGAACGGCCGGGAACAAATGAAGCTTGTTGCCGTGGTGGTAGAGCATCATCGCGATTTGCGGAGTCGGTTCTGAGGTAAACTAGAGAATTACGGGATGCGTTATGGTGGTTGACGAAAGCGCCAAAGTCATTTATGGATAAGAAATGGGGCTGTTAGAGCCCAGTATAAATCCAACACTTTAGACTGACTTCTTTCGGTAGGAGAAGGAGGACGCTTTGTCTATCTCCAAGTTCATCAGACTTCGTTCGCCGACAATAGTCGATTTAGTGATGATCGCCATTGGTTTGGTCGATCTGTATCTTGCAGCACGGCATTAGCGCGGCTGAAAGTATGTTGGGTAAGACAACTGCGATGGTAGACGCTATCCCAGCTTTTCAGCTTCGGCCTGAGCCTCAAGCCTGCGCTGGGCCAGGAGTTCATCGACGGCGTTGCCGGGAAGCCTGCCGCCATAGGCCTCCCAAACCATGCGCTGAACGTCGTCAATGTCATCCAGAAACGTAAGTTCCGTATCCTCCAGGGAAGCCACGAGGATGGCGGCAGCCTCCGCCTCGATTGTGCGGCCTGACGCCTTCGCTTTCTCGCGCAGCTTTTCCAAAGCCTTTGCCGGAAGGTGTTCTATCACTAAGTCCATGGCAGCCTCCTTCCCAATATAGCGCTTTTCAGCGAGGACAACGCGACGGCAAAGGCCAAAAATTCCATGCCTTTGTTTTTCGCGATCCCAACAGCGCCTTGAGCCGCAGCGAACGATCCGCTACATAAAGCGCCTGATTTCCGCGTCTTCGCATTGCTTAAGCGCCGCCATCATGCTTGCGGCCATGCATCTCGCGAAGCGCCCAACGCAATCCAACGAAGGAAACCCCATGGCCCCTCCGCAATACGTCTACGTGATGCAGAAGCTTTCCAAAACCTACCCCGGCGGAAAGCAGGTGCTGAGCAACATCTCGCTCTCCTTCCTGCCCGATGCGAAGATCGGCGTGGTGGGCGTGAACGGCTCGGGCAAGTCCACGCTCCTCAAGATCATGGCGGGCGTCGAGAAGGAGCACCAGGGCGAGGCGTGGGCCGCTGACGGGATTCGCGTGGGCTATCTCCCGCAGGAGCCGCAGCTCGACGAGACGAAGGATGTGCTCGGCAACGCCATGGAGGGCGTGGCGGAGAAGAAGGCCATGCTCGACCGCTACAACGAACTGGCCATGAACTATTCCGACGAGACCGCGGACGAGATGGCGCGCCTGCAGGACCAAATCGACGGACATAATTTGTGGGACCTCGATGCGCAGGTCGAGCAGGCGCTACAGGCGATGAATTGCCCGCCGCCGCACGCGAGCGTGAAGAACCTGTCCGGCGGCGAAAAGCGCCGCGTTGCGCTGACGGCGCTGCTGCTGGCGCGTCCCGGCATTCTGCTGCTCGACGAGCCGACCAACCATCTTGACGCCGAGTCCACGGATTGGCTGCAGCATTACCTCGAAGATTATCCGGGCTGCGTGATCCTCGTCACCCACGATCGCTACTTCCTGGACAGCATCACGCAATGGACGCTGGAGCTCGATCGCGGGCAGGGCGTGCCCTACAAGGGCAATTACTCGAGCTGGCTGGAGCAGAAGGCCAAGCGCGCCGCGCAGGAGAGCCGCGAGGACGAGGCGAAGCAGCGGACCATGCAGCGCGAGCTGGAATGGATCAGGGCGTCGCCCAAGGCGCGGCAGGCCAAGAGCAAGGCACGCATCCAGGCTTATGAGAAGCTCGCCGAGGAGGCCGGCCGCGATCAGGTCGGCAAGGCGCAGATCCAAATCCCGATGGGTCCCCGGCTTGGCGGCATCGTCCTGGAGGCGGACCACATCAAGAAAGGCTTCGACGGCCGCACGCTCATTGAGGGGCTCGACTTCAAGCTGCCGCCCGGCGGCATCGTCGGCGTGATCGGGCCGAACGGGGCGGGCAAGACGACGCTGTTCAAAATGATCCTCGGCAAGGACAAGCCCGATGCAGGTTCGTTCCGGATCGGCGATACGGTGAAGCTCGGCTATGTCGACCAGAGCCGCGACGCGCTCGACCCGAAAAAGAACGTCTGGGAGGAGATTTCTGGCGGCCTCGATCAGATCAAGCTCGGCAATCGCGAGGTGAACTCACGCGCCTATTGCGGCTGGTTCAACTTCAAGGGGCCGGACCAGCAGAAGAAGGTTGGCCTGCTTTCGGGCGGCGAGCGCAACCGCGTCCATCTCGCCAAGATGCTGAAAGAGGGCGGCAATCTGCTCCTACTCGACGAGCCGACGAACGACCTCGACGTGGAGACGCTGTCGAGCCTCGAAGCGGCGCTGGAGGATTTCCCCGGCTGCGCCGTGGTCATCAGCCATGATCGCTTCTTCCTCGACCGGCTCGCTACCCACATCCTCGCGTTCGAGGGCGACGGCCATGTCGAGTGGTTCGAGGGCAACTTCCAGGCGTACGAGGAGGATAAGCTGCGCCGTCTTGGCGCCGCCGCGCTCGACACGCCGAAGGCGAAGTTCGCTCGCTTCGCCCGTGGATAACTCCATCGCGGCTGGGGGCGTCTTCGGGCGCTCCTTGCCCTGATCCTTGACTTTCGGCGCGCCCGACCACATTAGGACGCATCACCAACATCTTACCCGCGCAGGTAGGCGGGAGTGAGAGGCCACCCATGATTACTTTGACTTTTCCCGACGGTTCCGCTCGTGAATACAAGTCCGGCATCACCGGCGCGGAACTCGCGGCATCGATCTCGAAATCGCTTGCGAAAAAGGCGGTTGCCATCAGCCTGAACGGCGCGCTGGCTGACATCGCCGACCCGATTACGGGGAACTCCAACGTAAGGATCATCACGCGCGACGATCCCGAAGCGCTGGAACTGATCCGGCATGACGCGGCGCATGTGATGGCCGAGGCGGTGCAGGATCTTTATCCCGGCACGCAGGTCACCATCGGCCCCGTGGTCGAGAATGGATTCTATTACGACTTCTACCGCGAAGAGAGCTTCACTCCAGACGACCTCGCAAAAATCGAGGACCGGATGCGCGCCATCGTGGCTGCGGACAAGCCCTTCACGAAAGAGGTGTGGTCGCGCGCCAAGGCTCAGGACTTTTTCGCGGCGCACGGCGAGGGCTTCAAGGTCGAGCTGGTTGACGCGATCCCCGAGGACCAGGACCTGAAAATCTACCGCCAGGGCGAGTGGCTCGACCTTTGCCGCGGGCCGCACATGCCGTCTACGGGAAAGGTCGGCAAGGCCTTCAAGCTGATGAAGGTGGCCGGTTCCTATTGGCGCGCGGACCAGAGCCGCGAGCATCTGCAGCGCATCTATGGAACCGCCTGGGCAACCGAGGAGCAGCTTGCGGCCTACCTCCGTCAGCTCGAGGAGGCTGAGAAGCGCGATCACCGCAGGCTCGGGCGCGAGATGGACCTCTTCCATCTGCAGGAAGAGGCGCCGGGCTCGGTGTTCTGGCATCCCAAGGGCTGGACGCTGTTCCGGGAGCTGATCAACTACATGCGCCGCCGCCAGGAAGCGAACGGCTATGTCGAGGTGAACTCCCCCGACATGATGGAGCGCAAACTCTGGGAGCAATCGGGGCACTGGGAGAAGTTTGGCGAGAACATGTTCGTCACCGAAACCCCGGACGAGCGCGTCTTCTGCTGCAAGCCGATGAACTGCCCCGGCCATATTCAGATCTTCAAGAATGGCCTCAAGAGCTATCGCGACCTGCCGCTTCGTATCGCCGAGTTCGGCAAGGTGCATCGCTACGAGCCATCGGGCGCGCTTCACGGCATTATGCGCGTGCGCCACTTCACGCAAGACGACGCGCACATCTTCTGCACCGAGGATCAGATGATCGACGAGTGCATCAAGATGAACGACATGATCCTGTCGATCTATCGCGACTTCGGCTTCGAGGATGTCATCATCAAGCTGTCGACGCGGCCTGAGAAGCGGGTTGGCTCGGACGAGATCTGGGACAAGGCCGAGGCGGCGCTCAAAGTGACGCTGGACAGGATCGGCCATCCCTACTCGATCAGCCCCGGCGAAGGCGCATTCTACGGGCCGAAGCTCGAATACACGCTCCGTGACGCCATCGGCCGGCACTGGCAGTGCGGGACGGTGCAACTCGACTTCAACCTCCCGGAGCGGCTTGGCGCCTTCTACATCGGGGAGGATGGAGCGAAGCACACTCCCGTTATGATCCATCGGGCGATGTTTGGCAGCCTGGAGCGCTTTATCGGCATCCTCATCGAGAACTACGCCGGACACCTCCCGCTGTGGCTTGCGCCGGTGCAGGTGATGGTGGCGACCATCGTCTCCGACGCCGATCATTATGCATGCAAGGTGCTGGAGGCCTGCGCCACGGCGGGTCTTCGGGCCGAGACCGATCTTCGCAACGAGAAGATCAACTACAAAGTGCGGGAGCATAGCCTTGCGAAAATTCCGGTGATGTTCGTGGTCGGAAAGCGCGAGGCGGAGGAACAGACGGTGTCCATCCGCCGGCTCGGCAGCCAAGCCCAGGAGACGATGCCCCTTGCCGACGCGATCAGGCGAATTTCCACCGAGGCGGTGCCGCCGGATGTCGCCGGAGCAAAGCAGCCGCGCAAACGCGAGGCGGCATAGCCTGGCGAGCAGCAAAAGCCAGTATCAGAGGGGCTGGCGGAGAGAGCCGCCAGCCTTGGGCTTTGCGCATGCCAGAGTTTTCAACGGGTTCCCTTTCGTTCACGGTATTTTGAAAAATGTTTTCGCAAGAATTTCAGTTATCATCCATCATGGGATTGGAAGAATTCTTGATCGAAGCCTTGAAGGAATTAGGGACGAGGCCGGAAATCGAGAGGAATTAAGAAGCGTAAATCGAAAAGTGGACTGCGCTCATACAGTGCGGTCACGAGGGGGAAGGCATCGCTCGCGCGCGACGGGGCTAAAAACTGGCAGGCGTTTCCATTAACCTAGAATTGGCCCAGGAAAGACTATCATGACTCTCGCCTTGTCCAGAGTTCCGATGAGGAGGAGTATGAGGAAGGGAGCTGGGCTTGTCGAGGGCGGCTGCTTGTGAGGTGTGGAGTTGATCACAAGGTTCTTCAACTCGCCGTACACATAATCTTGTTTCTGAGAATAGCATAGCTGGAATGCCTGTTGGATCGATTTGCTAACGGATGGTTTTACCTTGCATATACGGGAGCACAAGTTAAACTGAAACTCGGGATCGGCTTTGGGAGATCATGGTTGAATTGGCAAACGCGCTCGTTACAGTAACTGAATCACGCTTGCCGGCGCGCGTTAGAGGCCGTTTTATTGAGATTCCTGAAAATCCGCTGTTTACAAGTCTATCCCGTCAGCAAATTCGACTTGTTCTGCCTCACGTAAAACACAAGAAGTTCATGCCCGGCCGCGTGATCCTGCAGGAAGGGAGCAGGAATCCCGGCAAAATCTATATCATCATGGACGGGCAGGTGGCCTTGACGAAGGAGGGGCTTTCCCCGCTCGAAAGCCAGCCGACCAGCTACGAACTTGGCACCATGCGCCGGGGCGAGATATTCGGCGAAATGTCTTTCGTCGATGGCAAGCCCAGCGCCGTCTCCTTCATGGCGATGTCGGAGGTCACTGTCGCTGTCGTTGATCTTAGCGGGTCGCGGCGGAGGAGCACAACGAAGCGGCTGCGCGATATCGTGGCGAATAAGCTGCGCCACCATCTCACGAGGCACGCTGACGAATCCATGACGCTCCGCGTCAACACCCTCCAGCTTGAGAACGAGTTCGCCGCCTATCGCAATGGCGTAGGCCACATCGTGGTCGCCACACTGTGCCTGTTATCGTTCTATACGCTCGCGTCGAGCTTTCTGCCGAACTTCAAAAGCTTGGCTCATGCCAATTTCGTGCTGAGCCCGCTGATGATCCTGCTTTTCGGCCTCTGCTTCGTGCCTATCATCGCCACGAGCGGCTTCCCTTTGAAATTCTTCGGTCTGCGCTTCGATAATTGGCGTCCAGCGCTTGCCTATTCCCTGCGTGCTTCGCTCTTTTTCCTGATGCTTTTCGTGGCTGCCAAGTGGCTGCTGATCAGCACTTCCGACAGTTTCTCTGGCGTCCCGCTAATCGACAGTGCGGATGTCGAAGTGGGCGGCCATCCCGTACCCATGTCGGCATGGTATTGGCTCGCGCTCGCCATCTATCTGTTGCTCACGCCGTTGCAGGAATTCGTGGCTCGGTCCGGCATCCAGGCGCCACTCTATGCTTTCTTGCACGGCAGCGAGTTGAAGCGGCGCTGGGTCTCGATCCTGGCCTCGAATTTCGTCTTCGCAGCCGCGCACGCTCATATCAGCCTCGCTTTTGCGTTGGCGGCCTTTCTTCCCGGCATGCTGTGGGGCTGGATTTTCGCGAGGACGAACTCTCTGCTGGCCGCTACCGCGTCTCACTTGCTGATTGGCGGCGCCGGGATGTTCGTGTTTGGCATCGAAGGCATGGTATCCAGGCTTTCGGCCTGATCTCTCAAGCTTTGGCCTTTTCCTGGCGCGGGTAATATCTGAGATAGCGCCAGGGCGCCCAGAAGGGAATCCCGGCGTGCCGAAGGTCCGGTGCGGGGTCGTAGCCGTGAGTGCCCCAGGGGTGGCAGCGAGCGATCCGGCCCACGGTAAGCCAGCCGCCGACCCATGCTCCGTTCAAATCGATAGCGTCGATGGCATATTGAGAGCAGGTCGGCAAATGGCGGCACCGCGGTCCGAGCAGCGGTGAGATTCCATAGCGGTAGACATAGATTGGCGACTTCGCGATCGCCTTGAGAAACTTGTTTGCGCCCGAGAGAATGCTTAGCAGAGTTTTCCTGACCCGCCACCGGATCGCCGCCTCTGTCATCCCGGAAAAGCGAACCCTTATCCGGGATCGTAACAAATTGAATCGGCAGTCTTTTTGTGATCCCGGCTCGCGCTTCGGGCCGGGATGACGAAGCGCGGAGCGAGCCGCATCCGTTGGCCAGATGAGCGAAGTTTGCTTAGTCATCGCCGAGCGGAAGCGAGGCAAAGCGAATGCCGCCATCGCGGTCTTGAATGGTCAGCAGCGCTTCCGACCTCGACATGCGTTTCAGCTCGGCCAGGCGCTCCTCAAGATCTTCCCCGCTGCGAACCCGCTGATGTGCTGCTTCGATAATCAAATCGCCGGGCCGCAGTTGTACATTCGCAACTTCTTGCGCCTCCTCCGAAGCAGTCACTACAGCTCCCTCGGCGTCGGAGGCTAGCGAGAAGCGCTCGCGGCTTTCGTCTGACAAAGACTGGAAGGTCATCTTATGGCGTTTGGGTTTCCCGTGGGGCGAGGCCATCGCCGCGGGCCCATGCGGCGACTCCTCAAGAAGCCCAACCCTGATTCTCAATGTTTTACGCTCGCCCCCGCGAAGAACCACAACTTCCGCGTCCTCGCCGATTGTCGCTTGTGCAACAATGCGGGGAAGCTGCCGGGCATGCTTCACATCGGATCCCGCAAAGGAGAGAACGAGGTCGCCTTCCTGCAGGCCGCCCGTATCCGCAGGGCTGCCCTTGTCTATGCGGGCTATCAGCGCCCCTTCGGCGCTGGCGAGATGAAAGCCGTTTGCCAGATCGTCGCTTGGAGTCTGAAGGCGCACCCCGATCCAGCCCCACCGGGTCTCCCCATAGCGCTTGAGCTGGTCAAGGATGCGTTGTGCTGTGTTGGAGGGGATTGCGAAGCCAAGGCCGATGCTGCCTCCAGATGGCGAAAAGATCGCGGTGTTGATCCCGATCACTTCGCCCAGGGCATTGAACAGCGGGCCGCCCGAATTTCCACGGTTGATGGATGCGTCGGTCTGCAGAAAATCGTCATAGGGACCGGCATTGATATCGCGTCCGCGGCCGGAAATGATCCCCGCCGTGACGGTGCCGTTCAGGCCGAAGGGGTTGCCTATTGCGATCACCCAGTCGCCCACCCGCATCCGTCCAGAATCGCCGAAAGGCACCGCCTGCAGGGGCTTTGAGGCTCTGGGCGTCACTTTGAGGAGTGTCACGTCGGTTTTCGGGTCGCGGCCGATGACTTTGTCGACTTTCAGCTCCGTCCCGTCAGTCAGGATGACGTAAATGGCGTTTCCGCCTTCGATGACGTGATTGTTAGTGACGATCAGGCCACTCGGATCGATGATAAAGCCTGAGCCTATAGAGGTGAACTGACGGGCTGGCTCGCTCGGACCTCTCCTCGGGCGGAGCGGGCTGAAGTCCTGGAAGGACTGAGACTCGCCCTCGGCATGGCTCTCCCGGCCACGGCCGAGCCGACGCCTGTCAACGGTGACATGCCTGTTGTCCACGACGGCTGCCGCGACCGTCACCACGGAATTTCTCACACGGCTTGCGATATCGGCGAAGGACACGTCAGGCCTTGCGTCCACGGCAAATGACCGGGGGGCGCCTGCCACGCATGCAAGTACCAGCACGGCGGCTCCTAGGAACAGCCGGAAACGATGGTGGATCGTCATTGGGGCCTCAGCCATAAGAACACGAAAAGCGAACCGCGAAAGACGCTTAGGCAAACGCAGCCCTCTATCCCATAAAGTGGGGCATAAACCAGCCGAGTGCAATCTTCCTAATTCGATTGCCGATATCAGAGAAAGATTAACGATTCTGCCCTTCCGGCGATGATCAGCGCACTGGCGGGGTAGAAGCGGCTGCGCTCGACCCGGTCGGCTCCGCTGTTGGCGCCTTCACGCCGTCTCCCGGCTTGAGCGCTCCTCCGTTGAAGTAGCGGAAGAACTCGGAGTTCGGCGACATCACGATCCGTGTATGACCGCCCTTCAACGCCTCCTCATAGGCCTGCATGGACCGGTAGAAGGCAAAGAACTCGCGATCCTTTGTGAAGGCTTCTGCGTAGATGCGGTTACGCTCCGCGTCGCCATCGCCGCGCATCCGCTCGGAATCGCGGTTTGCGTTGGCGAGAAGCACGGTGACTTCTTTATCCGCCGTCGACTTGATGCGTTGGGATTGCTCGCTGCCTTGCGCCCTCAGCTCCGCAGCCTCGCGCTGACGCTCCGTCTGCATGCGCCGGTAGATCGCCTGACTATTGGCTTCGGGCAAATCGGCGCGCCTTATGCGAACGTCCACGATCTCCACGCCGAGGTTGCGAACGTCATCGTTGACCTGCTTGATCGTCTGCTTCATGAGATCGTCGCGCTTATTTCGGACGACATCGATGAAGGTTGCGCGGCCGAGCACGCTCCGGATGGTGGAATTGACAATGGCTGTAAGGCGCTGACGCGCACCGACTTCGCTCCGGAAGGCTTTATAGAACGCCAGCGGGTCGTTGATCCGGTAGCGGGCAAACGCGTCGACGATCAAACGCTTTTGATCCGAGGCGATCACCTCCTGCTCGTCGGTTTGCAGATCAAGAATCCGGCGATCGAATTGCTCTACCGTCTGAATGAAGGGGGTGCGCCAATACAGGCCCGGTTCGTCGATGGCCCTTACGGGTTCGCCAAACTGGAGGACGAGCGCACGATGGGTCTGGTTGACGATGAAGGCAGAAAACCCGATGGCAGCGGCCGCCGCGACTACGAGCAGGAGAAGGACTCCGATAACTGCTTTCATCGCTGGCCTCCGGTCTGCCCGGAATGTTGCAGATCGCCAAGGGGAAGGTACGGGACCACGCCGCTGGCGCTTGTCTTTTCGTCGATAATCAACTTATCCATTCCGCCCAGAACACGCTCAAGGGTCTCGATATATATCCGCCGGCGGGTAACATCCGGGGCCTTCTGGTATTCGTCGTAGACCTTCAGAAAACGATCCGTCCGGCCCTTTGCCTCGGCGACCGATTGCAGGAGGTAGCCTTGCGCTGCCTGCGAAATACGCTGCGCATCGCCGCGCGCTTCGGGAATGACGCGGTTCGCATAGGCCTCCGCCTCGTTGCGGGCGCGCTCCTGGTCGGCCTTGGCGGCCTGAACGTCGCGGAACGCCGCAATCACCTCCGCAGGCGGGTCCACCTTCTGCAGGACAACCTGGGTAATGTTGATCCCGGCCTTGTAGCTGTCGAGCGTGCGCTGAAGGAGACCCTTTACCGACTCTTCGATTTCCTGGCGGCTCTTTGTCAGGATCGGCTGAATTTCGTTCTGGCCGATGACCTCGCGCATGGCGGCTTCGGCCACTGCCTTCACGTTTGAATTTGCGTCGAGGCTGTCGCCCTGGTTGCGAACGTTGAAAAGGAAGGCGGCGGCGTCCTTCACGTTCCAGAATACGCTGAAATTGACGTCGACGATGTTTTCATCCCCGGTCAGCATCAGGCTTTCTTCAGACCGGTTCGGCGACCGGATCTGCCCGTAGGCCCCGCTCGCACCGGAAGTGAAACCAATTTCGATCCGGTTCTGCCGCGTAAAGGGGATGACGGTCACTTCCTCGACAGGGTAGGGCCAACGAAAGTTGAGGCCGTTGTATAGCTCGCGGTCGTACTTACCAAAGCGCTGGACGACGCCGCGCTCATCCGGGTTGATGCGGACCGTGAAACCGAAATAGCCAACGGCTGCAGCGACGACGAGGAAAATGAGGATAGAACCGGCGATTCCGATGCCGCCGGGCATGGCCTGACGGAGCTTGTCCTGGCTGCGCCTGAGGATCTCCTCGAGATCGGGTTGCTGCCCACCACCAGCCGGCCCTTGACCCCAGGGGCCTCCAGAACCGCCTTTCCAGCCGCCGCCGCTATTCTGATTCCACGGCATGATATTATTCCTTCGCAATCGGCAGGGTTGCCGCTCCCGGGCCGCCCGCTTGGCTATTCATCAGGTCTGTAAAAGGATGTCAATGACGGTCACGATTTGACAAATCTCGTCAGTCGCGAGGCATAGGCGTTCATTTCCTGGGATTATGCGGCCCCGCTTCCCGATGTGTCCCGGCATATGGACTTGCGCGTAGGCCGAGTCAAGCACCCTTGCGACGCTCCAGGATTACATCGGTGACAGGGAACTGGTCGCGATCGCCTGGCTGGCGGTGTTCCCGCGAAATCTCCTGCCATTTGTGGCCAAGAGGCGGCTCCCAATGCACTTCGCCCTCGGGTGATGCGTGCACGCGCGTGAGGTAGATTCGGTCCGCGTGCGGCAGAGCTACCTCAAAAAGCTCAGCCCCGCCGATGACGAAAGCCTCCTTTACGCCGCGCGCCGTGGCCTGCCTGCGAGCGATGGTCTGAGCTTCTTCGAGCGAAGCTGCATGGAATATCGCGGGGCTTGCTGTAGAACTCGCGCTTCTCCGGCTTACGACAATCGAATCCCGTCCGTCGAGCGGCTTGCCGATGGCCTCGAAGGTCTTGCGGCCCATGATCAGCGGGTGACCCATGGTAAGCTTGCGGAAGCGGCGCAAATCGCTGCCGAGCCGCCAGGGTAGTTTGCCCTCGCGCCCAATGACGCCGTTCTCGGCAACGGCCACAATAAGTGACAGGCTGAACTCGGCGGCTGTTGTCAAACCGCGACAGGCGCCTTGATCGCCGGATGCGGCTGATAGCCGGACAGCGTGAAGTCCGCGTATGTGAAGCCGAAAATGGAGTGGACGGCGGGGTTCAACGCCATCTTAGGAAGCGGCCTCGGCTCGCGCCGAAGTTGCTCGTCCGCCTGCTCGATGTGGTTGAGGTAGAGGTGGACATCGCCGAAGGTGTGGATGAACTCGCCGGGCTGAAGGTTCGTCACCTGCGCCATCATCATGGTGAGGAGCGCGTAAGACGCGATGTTGAAGGGCACGCCCAGGAACACATCGGCGGAGCGTTGATAGAGCTGGCAGGAAAGCCGCCCCTCGGCGACGTAAAACTGGAACAGGCAATGGCAGGGCGCGAGCGCCATGCGCGGCAGGTCCGCCGGGTTCCAGGCCGCCACGATATGGCGGCGTGAGTTCGGGTCTGTCTTCAGAGCCCGCTCCACCTCGGTTATCTGGTCGATGCTGCTGCCATCGCGAGCGGGCCAGGATCGCCATTGCGCCCCATAGACCGGGCCAAGATCGCCACGCTCATCGGCCCATTCGTTCCAGATGGAAACGCCGTTGGTCTTCAGATAGGCAATGTTGGTATCGCCTGCGAGGAACCAGAGAAGCTCGTGAATGATCGATTTCACATGCAGCTTCTTGGTGGTCAGAAGTGGAAAGCCCTGCCCGAGATCGAACCGCATCTGATGCCCGAACAGGCTCAGCGTGCCCGTGCCGGTGCGGTCGCCGCGCTTGACGCCGCGCTCGCGCACCATGCGGAGAAGGTCGAGATAGGTCTGCATGACAATACCCCGATTCTAAGTCAAGGTTGCCGGATCCACTACCGTCATCCCGGGAAAGGCAAGGCCTTATCTGGGATCGTTCCATATTGAAGCGCCGGCCTTTTTGCGATCCCGGCGCGCGCTTCAGTTGGCCGGGATGACGATGTGCCCAAGTGGGCGGCCTTCAGCCTGCTATTTCCACTCCTCGATATCGAGATAAGGTTGGTCCTCGAGCGGCTGAATTGTGACGCCTGCCGGAACCGGGTCGTCCTTATGTTCTTCGGCGGTGCGTTTTGCAGCCTTCTGCACCTCGGAATCGAGGTCGACCTGCGAGCACAGCCCAAGCGCAACCGGGTCCTGCGGCTGCAGATTGGCTGAATTCCAATGCGTGCGCTCCCGGATGGAACTCGATAGTCGACTTCGTGGTGCCGACAAGGCGCATGATTTGCGTGTCGCGCAGCTCGGGATGATGGCGGAGAAGCCAGAGAATGGCGTTAGGCCGGTCGTGGCGGCGCGAAACGGGCGTGTATTTCGGCGCGCGCTTCGTCTTGATTTCGGGGATGAACACCTTCGAGCGCGACAGCTTCAGCCTGTAGGCCGAATCTCTCTGGGCGCGAGCGATTTCCTCGCGAGAGAGTTGACCCGAAGTGATCGGGTCCAAACCGCGAATGCCATGGGCCACGTCGCCATCGGCTATGCCCTTCACTTCGAGCACATGAAGGCCGCAAAAATCCGCAATCTGCTCAAAGGTCAGCGAGGTGTTTTCGACGAGCCAGACGGCGGTCGCCTTTGGCATCAGGGGTTTGTCGCTCATAAACTTCCTCCGGTCCTGGAAGCGATCCCTCTCAGCTTCCTGGGCGTCTTTGTCGTTTGTGTGGGGAACGGCAATCGAAGAGGCAATATAGTGGGTGGTTTGGTTTTGTGCAAACGGTCGATTGAGAGGCGGTGGATTAGGCAGGCTCGATGCGAGGCCCGAACTGAGCGTTATTCGCTGTTAGTTGAGTTGCAAGATGTCCGCGCGTCCGTCTTCATGGGAATGCCTGAGGCGAAAACCGCCAAGCAGGCTTTCAAGATCGGAGGCTTCGATGAAAATCAGCGCGCGGAATGTGCTCAAGGGCAAGATCACGAAGGTCATCAAGGGCGCCACAACATCTCATATCCTGATCGACGTCAATGGCGCGACCGTTACCTCATCTATCACAAATGAGGCTGTGGAGGATTTGAAGCTGAAGGAGGGGATGTCCGCCTACGCCATCATCAAGTCCTCCGATGTCATGGTCGGCATCGACTGAGGCAGAAGCAGCGGGGGGCAGAGCACCCCCTCGCTGGCTTAGCATAAGCCAGCTGTCCTTCCGGAACGTCGATTTTCGCGACCGCCTTCAGGTTCAGCGCTGGAACAGCTGAGCCTAACGCTCGTTTTCGCATGCTTAATAGGCACTTTCCCGCCGGTGATGTTGCTGAGCCACAGCCACCTCTTTGCGCCGCAACACCCAGAGCTTAGTCGAGCGAATCCTGTATCTTTACGTACATAGGAGTTGCGCTCGCGAAACTGCTTGGGAAAGCATCTTCAGGGCGCTGGGGCTTTGCACCGGATGAGGCAAATATAATGACTATCTCCCGCATAAGCGGCAGTGTGGCGAGTGCGTGTACGTGCGTTGCAATTATTTTTTCCGGTGCTGGATATGCCGCCGATCTCAGTGAGCCGGGCAGCTTGAAGGATGCTCCCGCAGTTGCGGGCGGCATGGCACATTGCGGAAATTCCAATGCCACGCTTCCCGCCGGCGTTTCTGCCGCCGCCATGGTCTGCCAGGGTCAGTTCATGGCGATGTACATGCCTATGTATATGAATATGGAAGGCAATTATATCGGCACCGACAAAATCTCGGCGGCGACCATTCTCAAGACACCCAACATCTCGGGCGGCGGCCCAGAGTTCCCTGCGCTTCGTGCCCAGCAACATGGACGCGGACATGAACATGTTCGGCGTGACCTACGGTGTGACGGACGCCATCAATATCATGGTCATGGGCAACTACGTCGACAAAGACATGACCATGACGACCTATAGCGCCATGAAGTCCATGATGGGCGAAGTTCTCGGCACGCAAACCTATAGCACCGATGGTTTCGGGGATGTATCTGTCGTGGGCATGGTCCGCGTGTACGAGGACGGCATCAATCATATCCATCTAAACTTCGGTCTTAGCCTCCCAACGGGCAGCACAACCGAGCAGATGAATATGCTGAGTCCAATGGGCACCCCTCAGTCCCCGCAGTATATGGCGATGCGTGCCAATTACGGCATGCAGCTTGGAACCGGAACCTATGACTTCCTGCCGGGCGCGACCTACACCGGCGTGAAGGAGTTGTGGTCGTGGGGGGCGTTGTATCGCGGGCGCTTTGCGCTGGACAGCAACCAGGGTTACCACTGGGGCGACATCAACCAGTTGACAGGTTGGCTCGGCTACACCTTCATTCCGGGCATTACGGCCACGGCGCGCGTCGCAGGCACCGTCCAGGGCAAGATCGATGGCAAAGATCCGCAGATATATGGCGCGATGCAAGGCGCATATCCGGGCTGGTATGGCGGCGAGCGCGTGGATCTGTTCGGCGGCATCGAGATCGCCGGCCACCAGTTCGGACTTGGGCACACGAAATTCGCGATCGAGGCCGGTTTCCCAGTCTATCAGGACCTCAACGGTCCGCAAATCGGGGAAAACTGGCAGCTCAACGCCTCTCTCGGCATCATGTTCTGAGCATGGGTTTCCGTCATAAGGAAGCTTTGCCGGCAGCGGGGGCTCTGTTCCGCTGCTGGGAAGGCAGTTTCCAATGCTAAGCTAAAGGTGTGGGATGAAATATAGGATCGTGGCGATCACGGCTGTTCTTGGGATTGTGGGAATGGCGATGGCGTTCGGCGCTTCTCTCGCGCAGCCGATGCAGGAAATGCCCGCGGGAGAGGACATGAGCCAGCATCATGGGCACCATATGGACGGCTCCGACGGCGCCTTTCATCGCCGCTTCGACGACGCGGAGAAGTGGGCGAAAGAGTTCGACAAACCGGAGCGGGACGCCTGGCAGAAGCCTGAAGAGGTCGTTGACGCTTTGCATCTGGACCGCGCCTCGCGCGTGGCGGACGTTGGCGCGGGCACCGGCTATTTTGCCGCGAGGATCGCGAAGCGCGTTCCCGATGGCAAAGTCTTCGCGCGCCGATGTCGAACCAGATATGGTGCGCTACCTCGGCGAGCGCGCCCAACGCGAGCAGCTCGTGAACCTTGTGCCCGTGCAGGCGAGCGCGGATGCCGCCAATCTTCCGGAACCCGTCGACCTCATTCTGGTGGTGGACACCTATCACCACATCGGGCACAGGGTCCCGTACTTTGCCAAGCTGAAATCGTCGCTGCGTCCCGGAGGGCGGCTGGCGATTGTCGACTTCAAAGCGGATTCGCCGATCGGGCCGCCCGCTGAGCATCGCATCTCGCCCGAGAAGGTCACGGAGGAGCTGGCAGCGGCGGGGTATAAGCCGGTGGAAAGCCAAGACTTCCTTCCGAGGCAATATTTCCTCGTTTTTGAAGCGGGCTCCTGAGAACGCCCGCTAGCCGGACGCGCCACGGATGGCAACCGCAGTCATCCCGGAACTTGATTACCCGGATGTTTCCGCTAGCAGAAGAAGCCATGAAAACATTGGCGAATTTCCGCTCCAACGTCATGGCCGGGCTTGACCCGGCCATCCAGCATAACTTGAAATACCTTGGTATTTTTCTGGATGGCCGCCTCCAAAGGTGGCCATGACGACGGAATTGGCGGAAACATCCGGGTAATCAAGTTCCGGAAGGGCGAAGCCTTGTCCGGGATCGTAACAAATTGAAACATCTACATCCTTTCGATCCCGGCTTCGCCTGGCCGGGATGACATCCGTTGCCCAGATTAGCTAAGTCTGCTTTAGGCGACGTCGAGCACGATCTTGCCCATATGCGCGTTCGACTCCATGCGGCGGTGAGCTTCGGCCGCCTGCCCGAGGGGAAAGGCTTTGTCGATCACGATCTTGACCGCCCCGCTTTCGAGGAGCGGCCAGACCTTTTGCTGAAGCTCCTTTGCGATGCGGGCTTTGAACTCGAGTTTTCTTGGCCGCAGCGTCGAGCCCGTGAGCGTCAGCCGCTTCAGCATCAGTGGCATAAGATCCAGCTGGACCCGTGCGCCTTTGAGAAAGGCAATCTGCACGATGCGTCCGTCCTCAGCCGCGCAGGCGATGTCATCCTGGACATAGGCGCCGCCAACCATGTCGAGGATCACGTCCACGCCGCGGCCGATGGTCATCTCCTTGATTTCCTTTGCAAAGGACTTCGTTTTGTAATTGATGGCGAGCTCCGCGCCGAGATCCTCGCAGTAAGCGCATTTCTCGTCGCTGCCCGCCGTTGCGAAGACGCGCGCGCCGAAATGCGCCGCGAGCTGGATCGCGGTCGAGCCGATACCGCTCGATCCGCCGTGAACGAGGAAGCTTTCGCCCGCCTTCAGAGCGCCGCGCTCGAAAACATTATGCCAGACGGTCATGAAGGTTTCGGGGATGCAAGCCGCTTCCGCCATGCCGAGGTGTTTCGGCACTCTCATGCAGGAGCCTTCATGAGCCAGCGTATATTCGGCATAGCCGCCTCCAGCCGTTAAGGCCGTGACCTTATCCCCGATGCGCCATTGTGACACACCCTCGCCAAGGGCAGCGATTTCACCAGCGACCTCAAGGCCTGGAATGTTCGAGACGCCGGGAGGCGGCGGGTAAAGGCCCATGCGCTGGAGAACATCGGGCCTGTTGACGCCGGCGGCGGCAACCCGGATCAGAACCTCTCCCGCACGCGGCTCCGGCGTTGGAAGGTCCTGGGGGACAAGGACTTCCGGGCCGCCTGGCTCGCGAATGACGATTGTCTTCATGGCGTATACTCCAGCTCATTCCGCAACGGCCAATCGTTAACTCTTTACCGCAAATTAACAGGCTCTTGCTATTATTGTGACACGTAAGCTGGGTCGACCCGGAAACACCTCCAAAAAACTTTGTGGCCGCATCAACGATGCGGCTATTTTTTTTAGGTTATTTTTGACGCCTCCTTGATGCTGCTTTTTTTTTAGCTACTGTGGCCGGAGCGAGCCTCCTGTCTTCACTTTTTTAAAGGCAGTTCCGGCTACGCTGTGTCGTGTCCGGCGCGTTCTGCGCCGGTCGTTATGCGTATGGCGGAACACTATGAAGAGCTCCTGCGTTTCCAAAGACTTCCAGAATGCTGCTCTTTTGTCGTTTGGCGATCGTTTCACGACGTCGCCTCAGTTCATGAAGCTTTTTCGCGAA
Source organism: uncultured Alphaproteobacteria bacterium (assembly GCA_963829495.1). Taxonomy (GTDB): domain Bacteria; phylum Pseudomonadota; class Alphaproteobacteria; order Rhizobiales; family Rhodomicrobiaceae; genus Rhodomicrobium. The sequence goes on along the minus strand of CAWHIT010000003.1, from coordinate 336,983 downwards.
GGGATGGACCTCGTCGAGGAAACTGCCGAGTATCTTGATGGCGCGGGCAGGGCGGACGCCAAGCACCTGACGCCTCCGGCTAGCCTCGCCTACACGTCGGAAAGCATCAGGCTGACGACCCGGCTCACGCAGCTGGCCTCATGGCTCCTGGTTCGGCGCGCGATAGCCTCGGGCGAAATCACCGCCGCGCAAGCGCATACGCACAGGCATCGGGTTACCCTTTCCGCCCAAAGTACAACGCGCCCCGAAGGCTTTGAGGCTCTCCCGCAGGCGTTCAAGACGCTGATCGCGGAGAGCTTCCGCCTGCATGACCGGATTATGAGGCTGGAACGCATCCTCGGCAACAACTCTGCTCCGGCGAACAAACCCGCGTCTCCCGTCGATGGCCACATCGAGCGCATCAGGATCGAATTCCCCGCTGCTTGAGCCGCGACGGGGCCTTACTTCTTGAAAAATGTGTGCGCTGCGTGTTGATGCGCATCCTTCTGCTTGATCACGGCCTCGGCTCGCAAAATCTCCGCTTTCAGAAGATCAACGTAGGCCCGCAGGTCGGGCACGGAATAGAGTGTGAGGTCTTTTGGCTTTGAAGGCTGCTTTCGCGGCTCCAGATCGTCGATGTCCATTCTTTTTTCTTTCCACTTGGAAACGGTTGGCCCACCTTAGCGCGAAGCGGAGCCCCTCGCACTGGGCAAAATCGGCGGCGCTTTTCGGCTGCTGAAGTTCGTCTTCGTGGCACAGCATTGGCGACCAGGGAAGGCTGCAGCCGCTCAAAGGCGCGGGGATTGTATAAAGTTTCCGAGGCTTGGAACAAAGAAAGAACATTCCCGAGCAAAAAGGGATTGACAAATTGTAGGCCAAGCTGCAAATCAGTGGTCCAGATCGATGAGGAATAGTGCGCGAAAGTTAGTGTATTGATTCCATCGGTCTTTTTCTCTTCGGAGGGGTGCCCGAGCGGCTAAAGGGGACGGACTGTAAATCCGTTGGCTAAGCCTACGTTGGTTCGAATCCAACCCCCTCCACCATTAACCTGAAAAATCCGCTTCAACTCAGTTGGTCGCGCTCGAATGCCGTTGCGCACAGATTTAAAACAATAATCGCCGTTGCAAAAGAATGCGGGGCGCGCAATGCGCATTTCGAGAATGCCAACGCGCATGCGAGTTCTCCTGTGAACTTTGCGCTCGTATCACCCCTTCAGGCACGTCATTCTTCAGCAGCCGCTCGTAAGCCTTGTTGATATCCAGGAAGCGGATCATCCCTACATCGGCGACGATGCCGTGCTCGGCGCAGATATCGATTACCTCCTGCGTTTCCGGCATGCCGCCGATTGCTGATCCTGCGAGGCTTCGCCGTCCCGAAATGAGAGGAGCGCCGATCACGGTTCCATCGGCGTCAGGAGGCCGACCATCACCATCGGGATGGTATTGAGCAGGAAGTCAAAGCTTGCCTCCGCTTTAAAGCTGCAATCGGATGTGCATCCGCTGCAGGACGGTCGCCACTGCGAGCACGGCAAGTGCAAAGGTTACAGCCCAAAGCAGGCCGGTCAGGCCGTGGGTCAGCGGCGCGGGCAGGGTCAAGTGCAAACAGAGCATCAGCGCGCCGACGATATTCGGAATGATATAGATCAGCAGGGGATTGGCGGCCGCTGGACGGAAGAAGGCCGTCCACGCCTGCCGTCCTTTCAGATCGATCAACCAGTAGAGAAAAGCAAACAGTACGACGCAAATTGCAGCGCTGTCGAGCGCCCAGCTCGGTGTGGCCTCGTTTTTCGATAGTCCATAGTACGGCTGTAGGAGAACGCCAGCGACGAGCAGAGCAAGCGCCAGAAGGAGCGCCGCACCGAAGCGCTGTGGCGTTCCCTCGCCGCGAGCGTCGAAGAACAATAGCGCCGTGAGGACGCCGGCGAGCACAATCGACGTGAGAGCCGCATTTTCCGCCTGCTCGGCCATGAATCGCAGGATGGGCGAAGACTGGGCCGCGTCCGATTGCGCCAGGCAGTAATACATCACGCAAATGGGCAGCGCAAAAAGCAAGAGCTGGGCGCGCTTGCGTCCAATGAGATATATGACGCTCGCAAAAAGGTATGACCAGCCGATGAGGCCCAGGATTCCCCACCATTGCGGCGAAAGCCCCATGCTCCCGTCCTCGCCGCCGCGAAACAACAGGGCGAGCGTAACAAGCCCCGCTACGCCCACTACCCGTAACGCAGCCGTCAGCTTCTTGTTATGGAACGGATAAACGCTCCAGACCATGAGCGCCGAAGCGTAGAACAGGAGAGACCACAACCCGATCGAAAGAGGCATGGCCGCTTCGTTATAGCCTCCCTCCGCGTTCACCATGAAGACGCCGAACACCAGGAGGCCCAGCGTTCGGGTCAGCACATGGCGGCCGAGCTGCCAGAAAGTGTCTCCTGCGGCAAGCCGCTGTGCGGTCGCGAAGGGGATCGACATTCCAACGATGAACAGGAACGCGGGAAAGACGAGATCCGGGAACGTCATGCGGTCAGCGCCATCTGGCGCATGATAGAGCCAGGACGGCATGCCTTTCACACCCTCCAGCGTGTTCACGAAAATCATGACGAGAATTGTCAGCCCCCGGAAGGCGTCGATGGCGAGCACGCGCCGCAGCGGCAGCCTGATCGGCAACGATTGTCGAGTGCTTTCGGCGTCTGCTGCAAACGTGACGGAACTCATGGGCACTCCAACGGGAAAGCAACGCTGTCGCTGCCTGCACAGCGCCTTTGCGGGGGGAACGGTCGAGATGATGAGAACGATCCAGGCCTTTCCAAGGCGCGCGCGCCCACCTCGTCGAAAAGCGCCGCCCCGCTTGGCAGAAATTTTCCCAAATCAGATCGGGTTGAGACGGGATTCATCCAAAATGACGCGGTTGCGCTTGCGTTTTCCTCGTGTATGGTTCCGCCCACGTTTTCCAAGGGGAGGTCAGCGTGAGCAACCAGGTCAAGTTCGTTCTCGACGAAACGCATATTCCGAAATTCTGGTACAATCTCACGGCCGATCTGCCGGTTCCGCTGCCGCCGGTCCTGCACCCCGGCACCAAGCAGCCGGCCGGTCCCGGCGATCTGGAACCGCTCTTTCCGATGGCGCTCATCATGCAAGAGGTGTCGGCCGAGCGGGAGATCGAGATCCCCGAGCCGATCCGCGACGTTTATCGCATGTGGCGTCCTTCTCCGCTGATCCGGGCGCGGCGCCTGGAGCAGGCGCTCGGAACGCCAGCCAAGATCTATTTCAAGAACGAGGGCGTTTCGCCGGCTGGCTCGCACAAGCCGAACACGGCGGTGCCGCAGGCCTGGTACAACAAGGAGCAGGGCATCACGCGCCTTTCCACCGAGACCGGCGCCGGGCAGTGGGGCTCTTCGCTGGCATTTGCGGGCGCGCTGTTTGGCATTGATGTAACGGTTTTTCAGGTCCGCTGCTCGTACGACCAGAAACCCTATCGCCGCGCTTTGATGGAAACCTACGGCGCGCGCTGCATCCCTTCGCCGTCGAATGAGACTGAATCCGGCCGCGCCATTCTTGCCGAACATCCCGATAGCCCTGGCTCGCTTGGCATCGCGATTTCAGAGGCCGTCGAGGTTGCGGCTAAGGATCCGGCGGTGAAATATTCCCTCGGCTCGGTGCTGAACCACGTCATGCTGCACCAGTCCATCATCGGGCAGGAGGCGATCAAGCAACTCGAGATGGCGGGCGATGACCCTGACGTTATCATCGGCTGCGCGGGCGGCGGTTCGAATTTCGCGGGCATTGCGTTCCCGTTCCTAGGGCTGCAACTCCGCGGCGGCCGCAAGCGCCGCGTCATCGCGGTCGAACCCGCCTCCTGTCCGTCGCTCACCCGCGGCAAATATGCCTACGATTTCGGCGACACGGCCCATCTGACGCCGCTCATTAAAATGCACACGCTCGGGTCGACCTTCATGCCGCCATCCACACACTCCGGCGGCCTGCGCTATCACGGCATGGGCGCGATGGTGTCGCATGCGTATGAGCTGGGATTGATCGAGGCGCGCTCCTATCATCAGAAGACCTGCTTCGACGCGGGCGTTCAGTTTGCGCGCTGCGAAGGAATTGTACCGGCGCCGGAATTGACGCATGCGGTGCGCTGCGCGATCGACGAGGCGCTGCGCTGCAAGAAGGAAGGAAAGGCCGAGACCATCCTCTTCAACTTGTCAGGCCACGGCCATTTCGATATGGGCGCCTATATCGCCTATTTCGACGGCAGGCTCGTCGATCAGGACTATGACGAAGGCGAACTCGCCATGGCGCTCGCCGGGCTTCCGAGCGCAGCTTAAATGTTAAGTCGGGGCGCCGGTGTCGAACTAAGCAGAGTTTGCCGGACGCGCCAGCAGATCGCCGCCGTCATCCCGGAAAGGCGAAGCCTTATCCGGGACCGCCACAAATCGAAGCGCCACCCCTTTTGCGATCCCGGCTCGCGCTTCGCTTGGCCGGGATGACGACGCGGAGCGACAATCCGTTGGCCAGATTAGCGGGATCGTGTGGGTGTCCGGCTATTCGCCGGCGATGATTTCGCTCACGCGCCAGTTGCTCTTGCCGGATGCAGCGACGTTATTGATCTTCCACGCGCCGTCTTCGAGCACAAGCTCATAGCGAAGCACGGTCCGCTCCGTATCGTCGTGGGACTTGAAATCCGCGGCGACAACCGCTTGCCCGGCGCTCTCGCTTTCCGTTGTGATCTTCAGATCGCGCACGTCAGGGTCCTGACTGTCCGAGACCACGTCGAAATCGATATTGGGTACATCGCCCTCGGGCGTGCGCTGATCCATCTCGGCGAGAGCAGCGCGAAGCCGCTTCGACAGATACCGTTCGCGTAAGGGGGCCTCGACGAAGATCGCAAGAGGCTTCTGGTAATGGCCCGACGGCCCGGCAACTCCATAAACCTTGGTGACCAGCGCGGCGGGGCTTGCTTCCCCCGCCAAAGCCGCTCCGACTGATGCTATGAACAGGGCGGCGATGATGAAAGCGTTCCGAACCATTTTGCCTCTCGCGAAAAGGATCGAGAATTTCTCGAGCGAATAGCAGGTTTGAACGGCGCTTCAGGAGTGGTCAAGCAACCTTAGCTACTTTATCCTCGATAACCACATCCGCTCGAACAGGCTACGGTCATAAGCGGATCACCATTCCTGGGAGGTCTCAATGGCGTCCTTTCCTTCTCTGACGGACACCTCAGCGGGTGAAGGCAAAGCAAGATCATGGTGGGTCTACACCATCCTCGGCATCGTTTTGCTCTTCGCGGGCGTTTTCGTCTTCTCCAATCTTGCCTTTGGCTCCGCCGTCAGCGCCATTTGGATCGCTTCCGCGGTCGTCGTGGCTGGAGCCTATCAAGTGCTGCAGGCGCTGAGAGGGCGGGGCCATAGGGGATATGTCTTCGATATGCTTGTTGGCATTCTCTATGTCGCGGGCGGCATCATCCTGCTGCTCAATCCCTTGCAGGCATCGATCAGCCTGACTTTGGTGCTTGGCATTGTCTGGATCATGTCTGGGCTTGCGCGCGTGGTCCTCGCCGATAGCATGGGAAGGGGACGCCGGGCTTTCATGCTTTCCGGGGCGGTCAGCATAATCGCGGGGCTTGTAATCCTCTTGCAATGGCCCGGCTCCGGGCTTTGGGTGTTAGGCCTCTGCCTTGGTGTAGACTTGGCCTTCCATGGCATTGCCTGGATGGCCTATTCGTTCTTGCTTCTCGCTGACCGGGGTTCCCAGCGCGCCTAGAGCCTCGTGCGCTTAAGCAAACTTCGCTCATCTGGCCAACGGATGCGGCTCGCTTCGCACCTAGTCATCCCGGCCAAGCGAAGCGCGAGCCGGGATCGAAAAAATGTAGACTTTTCAATCTGTTACGATCCCGGATAAGGCTTCGCCTTTCCGGGATGACGGCGGCGGCGATCCGTTGGAGCGTCCGGCAAACTCTGCTTAAAAGGACGTGGGCGTCGGATGTTATTTGCATGCTCATTGAACCTCATTTCGTCCCCGAACCAACTTCACGCGTGCGTTTGCGTCCCGGATTTTCCTGATCTGGGATTTTAAGCAAAAGCGCCTTACCGGCAGGTAAACAGATAACGCACTGATATTATTACAGAAAATTCTGGAGGGACGGCATTCCCGGGGCGTGCGCCGCATTGACTGGCGCGCCGTCATGGTTAACAGGGGAAACCGAAAATATATTTAACGGACTTTAGCGCGTCCAGTTAAGGAGAAAATTCCGGCATTCAATTCTATTTAATGGTGATCGAAAGCCATTCCTTTTCAATGGCTTATCGGTGAACGGCTTAAGGCCCGAGGAGCCTCGTTTCGCGCCGGATAAACGGGCTGTTAAGCATAAAACGCACAAAATAGACCATGGCCGCGCCCTGCGTTAACCATTTTTGGTTAATACAAGCGCGCAACAGCGAACTGTTCATCTTTATCGCGAAATTTGCGCCTTATGCTTGGTCGTCGAAGCGCGGCGCTTTGAAACGCACGGCCTCCCGTTTCGAAAGCCGAACCCTTTGGTGATGCCTGAAGATGTCAGAGGGTTCTATTCTTGTTTCGGCCACCGCCGCAGCCGGTCGGCCATGACGCGCATCACGGTGATGGCGAAAAGGGGCGTTTCCTGGACCATGAAGTTGAATTGCCGTTCATCGACGGGCACGACCTTGCAGGCCGTTTTCGCCACGACGGTCGCGCTCCGCGGCAATCTGTCGATCAAGGCCATCTCGCCGACGATGCCGCCCGGCCCCGAGGTGTAGATGGCCTTGCCGCCTACGCAAACCTCGACTTCGCCTTCCAGGACCACGTACATCGCGTCGCCGGGCTCGCCCTCGCGAATGATCTCCTGGCCCGGTTGATAGTCGACCGCGTTCTTGGAGCCGCGGAAGAGGTTCATAATCTGCAAGCTGATGTTCTCCGATGATCGCGCTCTGGATTGGGACGAATTTTACGCACCATTCCTACGTACGTCAAATAATGCTGGGGCCATCCACGGGCGACCCATTGCGGGATATCGTTGATAAATACGGCTGACGGAGCGATGCCGTGCCATCGGTGGCAAGGCCGCGAAGCGCTGCGGCTTTGCCGGCGCCAACCGGGATGGCCGCCGGCGATCCCACCTACTCCGCCGGCCCTGGCGATAGCCGCTCGGGCGCATGCGAGTTTTTGGCCTTCTCCTGGGGTTCATGCTCTTGCGCCGGCCCTCGCTTCAGCTTCTCCGCGATCCACTGGAACGTCACATAAAGCGGCGGAATGGCGAAGATGCCAAGGAACGACGCGAAGATCATGCCGCCGAATACCGGCGTCCCGACGTCGCGCCGCGCCAGCTGCGAAGCGCCTTCCGCGACGACAAGCGGATAGAGGCCCAGGATGAAGGCGAGCGAGGTCATCATCACCGGCCGGAAGCGCAGACGTGCGCCCTCGATGGCGCTCTGGAGCAGCGGCTCGCCGTGTTCGCGCTTCTCCTTTGCGAATTCCACGATCAGGATCGCGTTCTTCGCCGCAAGCCCGATGAGAACCACCATGCCGATCTGCGCATAAAGATCGAGGGTGAGCCCGCCGAGCATGATCGCCGCGAAGGCTCCGAGCACGCCCACCGACACCGAAAGCAGAACCGGCACCGGGATGATCCAGCTTTCATACAGCGCGACGAGGAACAGAAAGGCGAACAGGAACGCGAAGCCGAGGATGATGGCGGTCTTGCCTTCGGCGCGTTTCTCCTGGAACGCCGTGTCCGTCCATTCGCCCGAGAAGCCTTGAGGCAGCGTCTTCGCGGCAACCTGCTCCATCGCGGCCAAGGCTTGGCCCGATGAAACGCCTTGGGCAGGCGTGCCCTGTACCGTAACCGCGCGCTTGTTGTTGTAGCGGATCAACGCTGGCGGCCCGACGATAACGCGCGGCTCGACGAGGCTGCGCAGCGGGATCATCTGGCCTTCGTTGTTGCGGACGTTGATGCGATAGATGTCGTCGATGCTCGTCCGGTCCGACGCCTCGGCCTGAACCTGAACTTGCCACGTGCGGCCGAACAGGTTCATGTCGTTGACATAGTAGCCGCCGAGAGAGGCCTGCAGCGCCTGGAACAGCGAGTTCAGAGGCACGCCGAGGATCTGCGCCTTGTCGCGGTCGATATCGAGATAGATGGAGGGGTCCGTCGCTGAGAACGTGCTGAACACGCGGTTGAGCTTCGGGTCCTGATTGGCGGCAACAAGCAGCCCGCGCAGCACTTGGGCGAGCGCCTTCGGATCGCCGCCCTTCAAGTCCTTCAAAACATAGGTGAAACCGCCGCCCGTGCCGAGACCGATGATGGGCGGGGGAGGCAAGGGCACCACGGTCCCGCCCTGGATCTCGCGGAACTTCGTGTTCAGCCGCGCGATGATGCCGTTTGCGCTTTCGGCCGCGCCCCGGCGTTCCTCGAACGGCTTCAACGTCACAACGAAGAAGGCCGAGTTCGACTGGGAATAGTTGTCGATGAAGTTCAGGCCGATGATCGAGGTGTAGTCCGCAATCGAATGTTCCTTCGCCAGGATCTCTTCGGCCTTTTGCACGACGTCCGCGTGCGGGCGATCGAAGCGCCGCCTGGAAGCTGCGTCACGACGAAGAATGCGCCCTGATCGTCTTCGGGGAGGAAGCCCGTGGGCGTGATCTTCGAAAGCCCGACAACGCCGAGCATGGAAGCCGCGACGAAGACAAGCCCGATGATCGAAATGCGGACGAGCCGGGCCACCGCACTGCCATAAGCATCGCGGACGTAGTCGATGGAGCGCATCACCCATCCGATGATGCCGCGCCTTGGCCCGTGATGCGGCTTCAAGAGGATGGCGCAGAGCGCGGGCGAGAGCGTGAGCGCGTTGATCGCGGACAGGAACATCGCAACCGCGACCGTCACGGCGAACTGGCGGAACAATTCGCCCGAGATGCCGGGTATGAAGGCAACGGGCACGAAAACGGACAAGAGCACGAGCGTGATCGCGATAATCGGCGCGGTGATCTCGCGCATCGCCAGCTTTGTGGCGTCGGCAGGCGAGAGCTCGGGATGCTCCTCCATGACGCGCTCGACGTTCTCAACCACCACGATCGCGTCGTCCACGACGATACCGATGGCAAGCACGACGGCCAGCAAGGAAACCGAGTTCGCGGAATAGCCGATGGCGTTGAGAACAATGAACGCGCCTATCAGGCTGACCGGAACTGCGATTGCGGGTATCAGAGTTGCGCGGAGGCTGCCAAGGAACAGGAACACCACAAGGACGACCAGGATGAAGGCTTCCACGAGGGTCTTCTGCACCTCATGAACAGTCTCCTTCACGAAGACCGTCGGATCGTAAGTGACTTTCCAATCGAGGTCTTCGGGGAAGGCCTTCGCGAGGTCTGCCAACTGGGCCTGGATGGCGTTCATGGTGGTGATCGCGTTCGCGCCGGGCGTCTGGTAGATCGCCATCACGGCCGCCGCCTTGCCGTTAAGCCTCGTCTCGATGTCCAGGTTCGCCGCGCCGAGTTCAATTCGCGCCACATCTCCCAGCCGGAGAACGGAGCCGTCAGGGTTGGTTCGAATGACGATGTCCTCGAAATCGCGAACGGAGTTGAGGCGTCCCTTTGTCTGAATGTTGAGCTGCAGCCTCTGATCGTTGGAGATCGGGCGGGCGCCGATGCGGCCCACGGCAGCCTGCACGTTCTGGGCCTGAATGGCGTTGATGACGTCGCCGGTCGTCAGCCCCAGTCCGGTAAGCTTGTCCGTGTGCACCCAGGCCCTCATGGCGTAGTCTTGCGGGCCCCAGAGGGTGGCATCGCCGACGCCGGACGTGGCCTTGATCTGGTCGAGGATGTTGATGGTGACATAGTTTGAGATGAAAAGCGGATCGTGCGTGCCCTTCGGCGAATAGACCGCGATGACGCCGAGCAGGGCCGATGATTTCTTCTTAACCGTCACGCCCTGCTTCTGCACATCCTGCGGCAGCTTCGAAAGCGCCACCTGAACGCGGTTGTTCACGTTGACGGTGTTGATGTCGGGGTTGGTGCCAAGCTCGAATGAGACGGTCAGCGTGTAGCTGCCGTCGTTGCCGCTGACGCTCTTCATGTAGATCGCTTTGTCGACGCCGACGACCTGCGCCTCGATCGGCTGGGCAATGGTCGCATCGACGATGGCGGCGGAAGCGCCGGGGTAGCTCGTCGTGACGGACACCTGCGGCGGCACGACATCCGGATATTGCGCAACGGGAATGACGAGGAGCGAGACCGCGCCCGCGATGGTGGTGACGATCGCTATGACGATCGCGAGCCTTGGACGGTCGACGAAGACGGAGGACAGCACAGCCTAGCTCCTTGCTTCAGGCATGGGCGAGGCGATGACTGGCGCACCGGGCCGGACACCCTGTATCCCTTCAACGATGACCTGTTCGCCTGCTTTCAATCCCGGACTCCACGGCAACATTGGCGCCAACCTCGCCACCGGTTTTGACACGGCGGATCGACGGCTTTCCCGTCCTCGACGGCGAAAACGTATGTCCCTTGCTGGTCGGCGATCAGCGCCGCTTGCGGGATAACGATTTGCTCTTCAGGCTTTCCACTGTCGACGTTGACTCGGACAAGTTCGCTGTCCATCAGCACGCCGTCCGGATTGGGCACGGTTGCACGAACGGTGACGGTATCCGTTGCCTTGTCAACGCTGACATCGACGAAATTGATGCGCCCCTTTTGGTCATAGACGGTGCCATCGGAGAAGCGGACCGTGACCGCGATGCTGTCTCGATCGGTGGGCTTGTCTTGCGTCCGCAAAGCCAGAAACTCACGCCGGCTCACCGGGAAAGACCACGTACATCGGGTCCTGGCTCACAATCGTCGTGAGAACGCCGCTGTCAGGCGAGACGACGTTCCCTTTTGTGATCTTGGTCCGGCCGATTTTGCCGGCGATGGGCGAGTTGATGGCGGTATAGCCGAGGTTGATCTCGGCTGTATCGAGGTCCGCCTGCGCCTTGATGATGTTTGCGGCGGCATTGTCATCCGCTGCCTTCGCCTGGTCGCGCTTTTGAGGCGTCCCATAGGTCTTTTCCAGAAGCTGGTTCGCCCGATCGAGCTCCACCTTGCTCAGCTCCTTCGATGCCTTCGCGCCCTGAAGCGCGCCTTCCGCCTGTTCGACAGCCGCCTTGAAGAGATCGGGCTCGATGCGGTAGAGCGGTTGCCCCTCCTTGACGAGTTCTCCTTCCTTGAATAGCACAGCTTGGAGATAGCCGATAACGCGGGCTTTCACATCGACGCGCTCCATGGCTTCGATACGGCCGACGAAGTCTTTCGTCTGGGCAACGGGCCGCTCCTGCGCGATGACGGTCGTAACCGGCACCGCCTGAGGCGTAGGCGCAGTCTTTTGAGCGAAGGAGGAAGTGCTGAGCGCCGCAAGAAGCACTGCGAGCCAAAGTGGGTTACGCATGCACGGCCCTTTCCTTATGTGCAGAGCCACCTTCCGGCCTTATGCCGAACAGGGTGCGGCTTCCGTAAATGGCAAACGACAAGTGGGCCTGTTTTGCGGACCCACTTAACGATGAACCAGAAAAAGCTTATAAATTTATGCGTGGCGGGATGCAAAGACCTTGGCGGTCAAGCCAATTTGAGTTTAGTGCCAGCTAAGCGTAATGCCGATATCCCCGGGCAACCCACCCGGAAATTCGAGGATTTGATAGCGGATCTTGTAGCCCTTCTCGCGCAGATGGTCTTCCCAGAGGTGAAAGATCTCCTTCGGAATGCCCGTCAGCGTTTTTTCCCAGCCCGGCTCAGCCTGATTGATGGCGCGCCCATGATCGGTGCACATAGCATTGGGGAAACGATAGACCTGCACTTCGAGCAGGCCGTTGTCCATTGCGCGCTTAATGACTGTGGCCGCCAGCTGGACTTTCTCTTCCTCCGTCTTGCCGGAGGGCTGGCTCAGCTTCTTGGTCAGCGCGTCCTTCTCGGCCTGCTCCGCGGCCTTTTGCCGATCGTGTGCGGCAGCCTTTTGCGCCTGGGCTTCCGCAATTCGCATCATAACGTCCGATGCCTTGGGCAGGATATCGTCGACATTCGCGGCCATCCCGAACTCCTTGAGCTAAACTTAAGCTAGACTGATGGCTTATTTATTACAGTAATAATGCCGATAACAGATACCCGATAATTTGACATCCATCAAGGAGAGGCAGATTATTATCCCTGCACGATACAATTTTTAAGGCCGTGATGACTTCCGCTCAAGGAGCGGCGATCGTTTCTAATAAAATACACTTTACCCAGTACACCATCGCAGGAAGTACGTCATGAGGCGCAGATTTTAGGCTCACAGCGGAAGCGTCGCTAAGCTCCATGAATGGCTCGCATCCTGCCTCGGCACCGCTAGGCTGGCTTTGGTCCTTTCGCCCAGCGCGGTGGCTCAAGGAATACCGCATCGCCTGGTTGTCGGGCGACGCCGTCGCCGGCGTAACGCTCGCAGCCTATGCTATCCCGGTCTCGCTTGCCTATGCCGGTCTCGCAGGCCTCCCTCCGCAAGTGGGTCTCTACGGCTATCTCCTGGGTGGCTTGGGCTACGCGCTGTTCGGCTCATCGCGCCAATTGGCGATTGGTCCCACCTCAGCCATATCGCTCATGATTGCCGGAACCGTAGGGGGGATGGCGGGCGGGGATGCGCTGCGCTACGGCGAGATTGCCAGCCTGACGGGCTTCACCGTGGCCGCGCTTTGCCTGATTGCCTGGGCCTTTCGACTTAGCGTGCTCGTGAAATTGATCAGCGACAGCATCCTCGTAGGCTTCAAGGCTGGGGCAGGATTGACGATTGCCATGACGCAGCTGCCAAGTCTCTTTGGCGTGCAAGGCGGAGGACATAATTTTTTTGAACGGGCTGCGCTGTTTGCAGGACATTTAGGCCAAACCCAGTCCCTGGTGCTTGCCATAGGTATTGTCGCCCTCCTTTTCCTCACCGTTGGTGAGCGCCTGCTTCCCGGAAAGCCGGTAGCGCTTGGCGTTGTGGCGCTGTCAATCGTGGCGGCAACCGCCCTCGGGCTTCCCGCTCTTGGAGTGCCGACAACGGGCGCGATCCCCTCTGGCCTCCCCACGCTTGAAGGGCCAGCGCTGCGGCTTCGCGACGTGGAAGGCATCGTTCCGCTCGCGGCCGGGTGCCTGCTGCTCGCCTATATCGAAGGCATTTCCGCTGCCCGAACCTTCGCCGCCAAGCATGGCTATGCCGTCGATCCAAGGCAGGAGTTTCTCGGGATCGGGGCCGCCAATCTCGCGACCGCGCTGGGACACGGCTATCCGGTGGCGGGGGGCCTGTCACAATCGGCCGTGAACGACAAGACTGGCGCGCGCACGCCCCTCGCTCTTGTCTTTGCGTCGGTGACGCTCGCGCTTTGCCTCCTCTTCCTCACAGGCCTCCTGGAAAACCTGCCGAAGGCGGTCCTGGCTGCCGTGGTCTTATCTGCCATATCCGGATTGCTGGATTTCCCGGCCCTGTTCCGCATGTGGCGCATCAGCCGTCTCGATTTCTACGCCGCCTCGATCGCCCTTGGCTCGGTGCTGCTTCTCGGCATCCTGCAGGGCATCCTTCTCGCAGCCCTGGCGTCAGTGGTGATGCTGCTGATCCGCGCATCACGGCCGCATGTGGCGTTTCTCGGCCGCGTCCCCGGTACAAATGCTTACTCCGATCTTGCCCGGCACCCTGAAAACGAGCCGCTCCCCGGAGTGATCGCCTTCCGTCCGGAAGCATCCCTCCTATACGTCAATGCCGATTCCGTTCTCGAACGTGTCCTGAACCGGCTTCGTGCGGATGGTCCGTCCGATATTCGCTTGGTGATCTGCGATCTCTCGGCCTCGCCTCATCTCGATCTGGCGGGCTCGCGGATGCTGCATGATCTTCACAGCGAGCTAGCATCGCTGGGCATCGCACTGCGCATCGTGGGCGCCCATGGAACGTCGCGGGACTTATTGCGAGCGGATGGGATGGACGAAAAAGCTGGGGGGCTCGACCGCGTCAAGACGCTTGATGAGGTCCTTTCTAAAGCGTTTGATGGATAGGCCGCCGCAGAACATGGGCACCGTGTAATCCCAATGAACGGGAGAAAAAAATGAGCGTGGAGCAGCCCGTCGAGAAGAAGAAGCTGAAAAGGAAGGAATACGAGAAGAAATTGCGCGATCTTCAGGTCGAGCTTTGCCACCTCCAGGCGTGGGCGAAGTCAGCCGGAGCCCGGATTATCATCGTCTTCGAGGGCCGCGACGCCGCCGGAAAGGGCGGAACCATTCGGGCCATGACGGAAAGAGTGAGCCCTCGCGTTTTCAGGGTTGTGGCGCTGCCTGCCCCGTCGGACCGGGAAAAAACTCAAATTTTCTTTCAGCGATATATGCAGCAATTTCCCGCCGCCGGCGAGATCGTCGTCTTCGACCGCAGCTGGTACAACCGTGCCGGTGTGGAACACGTCATGGGCTTTTGCACGTCCGAGGAGTACGAGCGGTTTTTGCAGCTTTGTCCCGAACTCGAGAAGTACATCGTCGACGGCGGAATTCAGCTCATCAAGATCTGGCTCGAGGTGGGCAAGGACGAGCAGGAACGCCGCTTTCTGGCTCGCATCAGCGAGCCGCTGCGCCAGTGGAAGCTGAGCCCCATGGATCTCAAGTCCTACCGCCGTTGGTACGACTTCTCGGAGGCGCGCGATAAGATGTTCGAGAAGACGGACACCGATCATGCGCCCTGGCATATCGTCCGGTCGGACGACAAGCGCCGTGCGAGGCTGAATTGTATTGCGCACATCTTGAGCCTGATCCCTTACAAGGAGGTGCCGTCAGAGAAGGTTGAGCTTCCGAAACGATCCAACAAAAGAAAATATGACGACCGTGAGTCCCTGGCCGGACGGAAACAGGTCCCTCAGCAATATTAGTGTGGTTTGTCGAAGGCTGCCGCCGCAAAACAGATCGTGGCGACTGCCGCCATCGGGCTCCATGCCCATGCGATTGTTCCGCAATGTGAGAAAGCGGTCGGAACGCAGCAAGCATTGACATCCGTCAATGATACCTACAATTGTGTGCTTACGCTGCAAGAGTTACAGAGTACGCCATGCGCGAGGGAGGGCCGCCGTGAGCGATCCCGATAAATCGAAACAAGCCCCTATCGGTTGGGCAGCATTCCCGCAGCTATTCGGCCCCGCGGTTGAGTACGCCACTGATTTCGTCCAGCGGCAAATCCTGTTCTGGGACACCCTGCGTCAGCGCGGAAATCAGTACCGCGAGCACAGCGCGAAGTTGGCGCCGCACGTCCTCAACTATTCGTTCGAGGTGGTCGCTGACGGCCGCACCTTCAAAAGGCCGGTCAATTACATCCTGGTGCGCATCATTCCGCCCGGCGGACGTGGAAATCAGCCCGACCGCCCGGCCGTTCGTGATCGTCGATCCGCGCGCAGGGCACGGCCCAGGCATCGGCGGTTTCAAGGCGGATAGCGAAATCGGCGTGGCCATGAAGGCGGGCCATCCCTGCTATTTCGTCGGCTTCCTCCCCGAGCCGATGCAGGACCAGACCATAGAAGATATCGGCGCGAGCCGAGGCGATCTTCCTTGAAAAGGTGATGGCGCTGCATCCCGAGGCGGACGGCAAGCCCTGCGTGATCGGCAATTGCCAGGCCGGCTGGGCAGTCATGATGCTGGCGGCGATCCGGCCGGAGCTGTTCGGGCCGATCATCATCGCCGGTTCCCCGCTGTCCTACTGGGCGGGCCTGCAGGGCATCAATCCGATGCGCTACACGCGGCGGCCTCCTCGGAGGGAGCTGGCTGACGGCGTTCACGAGCGATCTGGGCGCCGGCAAGTTCGACGGCGCCTGGCTCGTGCAGAACTTCGAGAGTCTGAACCCCGCCAACACGCTGTGGTCCAAGCAGTACAATCTCTATTCCAAGATCGACACCGAGGCTTCCCGCTATCTCGAATTCGAGCGCTGGTGGGGCGGGCACGTCAATCTGAATGCGGAAGAAATTCAGATGATCGTCGACGAGCTTTTCATCGGAAACAAGCTCGCCGCCGGTGATGTGAAATTGTCCGACGGCACAGCGATCGATCTGCGCAACATCCGCTCGCCGATCGTGGTGTTCTGCTCGAAAGGCGACAACATCACTCCGCCGCAACAGGCGCTCGGGTGGATTCTCGACCTCTATGACGATGTCGATGAGATCCGGTCCTACGGGCAGACCATCGTCTACACCATCCACGAGAAGGTCGGCCATCTCGGCATTTTCGTTTCGGGCGGGATCGCGAAGAAGGAGCACAGCGAGTTATCCAGCAACATCGACCTCATCGATATGCTGCCTCCCGGCCTCTACGAAGCGCGATTCGAACGCAAGATCCGCAACGACAGCAAACGGCGATCTCGTCACCGGCGATTGGATCATGCGTTGCGATCCGCGAACCTTGGACGACATCCGCGCGCTTGGCGGCCATGAGCCGGAAGACGAGCGCATGTTCGCGACCGTCGCCCATGTTTCGGAGGCTAATCTCGCGCTTTATCGCACCTTCCTTCAGCCGCTCGTGAAGGCCACGATCACCCCGGCCGTCGCCGATTGGATGCGGATGACGCATCCGTTGCGCCTGCAATATGAGATGGTGAGCGACCAGACCCCGTTGGGCACGACGCTTGGCGAGATTGCGGAAAGGGTCCGCAGCAACAGGTTCGAGGTGTCGCCGGACAACCCCTTCCTCATTGCGGAAAAGACCGCATCCGGGCAAATCGTCCATGCCCTCGAAAGCTGGGGGAAGATGCGCGACGCCTTCATGGAGACGCTGTTTCTGTCGATCTACGGATCGACGGCGGTTCAGGCTGTGGCGGGAGTCGATCCGAAGTCGTCGCAACCGCAGCGGGCCGCGCCCAAGTCCGCCCTGCACAGCGAACTCGTTCAGGACCGCATCGCCGATCTCAAATCGCGCATCAGGAGGGGCGGATTGCAGGAATGCGCCATTCGCGGCCTGATCTATGTGGGCCTGGCCCGTGGCCGGGTCGATGAGCGCGGCGTGAACGCCTTGAAGCGCATCAGGCTCGAGCAGGAAGCGCCGCAGATGACGCTCGCCGAATTCAAGACGATGGCGCGCGACCAGTTCTTCATGCTGCTGCTCGATGCGGAAGCAACGCTCGCGGCGATTCCGCCCCTTCTCCCGACGGATGCCGCGCCAAGGCAGAAAGCCTTCGACACGATAAAGGAGGTTCTTGAGGCGAGCGGGGAGCTTACAGGGGAGGCGGTCGAGCGGTTGCAAAGGGTCAAAGAGCTCTTTGGGCTTGATGAAACAGGGGCAAGGCCCGCGCTGCGCGGGGAGACCTTAAAGCTCGTGCCAAAGCTGGACCCTTCCGGAAACTCTCGAACCCCCGCTGCGATTCCGAAAAAAGGGGGGAAACCATGAGCATGGAGGTCGTCGAAGAAAGAGCCCCGCACGAGAAGTATGCGCGGCTGATGGCGCGCGCGGCCGTAGTCAAGTCACCAAAAACGATCGTCGTGTACCCTTGCGATGAGTCCTCGCTCCGGGGCGCCGTCGAGGCCGCGGAAGCCGAACTCATCGAGCCGGTGCTTGTTGGGCCGTCGGAGAAAATCAAAGCGGTCGCGCAGAAATTCGGCCTGGATATAAGCCGGTTCGAGATCGTGCACGCCGAGAATAGCGAGGAAGCCGCCGAAAAGGGCGTTCAGCTCATCCAGGAGGCGAAGGGCGAAGTCCTGATGAAGGGCAGCCTGCATACGGATGAACTGATGCGGAGCGTCACCTCCAAGACCTCGGGCCTTAGCGACAGCGCGCCGCATCAGCCACGCATTTATCATGGACGTGCCAACCTACAAAGAGACGCTGCTTATAACGGATGCGGCGATCAACATCTTTCCCGGACCTCGAAGCCAAGCGCGACATCGTCCAGAACGCCATCGATCTTTACACGCACATGGGGCAGGGGACGCCCCGGGTTGCGATCCTGTCGGCGGTTGAGACGGTGACGCCGAAAATCCCCTCGACCATCGACGCGGCGGCGCTGTGCAAGATGGCGGATCGCGGCCAGATTACCGGCGGCATTCTCGATGGTCCGCTCGCTTTCGACAACGCCATCGACCCGGAGGCGGCGGCGATCAAAGGCATCAAGTCGGAGGTGGCCGGGCGGGCGCAAATCCTGGTCGTACCGGATTTGGAGGCGGGCAATATGCTGGCAAAGAATCTCACTTTCCTTTTGAAGGCCGATTCCGCCGGTGTCGTGCTGGGCGCAAGAGTTCCGATCATTCTGACGTCGCGCGCGGATTCGCTCAGGGCCCGACTGGCGTCGTGCGCGGTTGCGGCTCTTGCTGCGGACGCGCGCCGCCGTGAAGTCAACCTGCCGGCGGCCTGAACGCCATGGACACCATCCTTGTTGCAAATGCCGGGTCCTCGAGCGTCAAGTTCGAGCTCTTCGGCGTCGATCAGTCCGGCGCCCTCAGCAGCCAGCTTGAAGGCAAGATCGAAGGTGTCGGAACAAAGCCGCACCTGACCGCGAAGTCGGCCGAAGGCAAGATTCTGGTCGAGCGAACGTATACCACGGAAGCAGTGCCCCACGTTCCGGCCGCGTTGCATACGGCGGGCGCGTGGCTGCGCGACGAGCTTAACATCCATCCTATCGCAGTCGGCCATCGCGTCGTGCATGGCGGCCCGGACTTCGATCAGCCCGTTCTCGTGACGGAGGAGGTTCTCCACCGCCTGGAGCGCTACATCCCGCTCGCGCCGCTCCATCAGCCGCATAATCTGGAGCCCATCCGGTCGATCATGGTCAACCGGCCGGGGCTGCCCCAGGTTGCCTGCTTCGACACCGCGTTCCATCGGAAGCACCCCGCCGTCGCCGACTACTACGCGATTCCCGAGCGCTTCCATGCCGAGGGCATCCGCCGCTACGGCTTTCACGGCCTCTCCTACGAATACATTGCGTCACGCCTGCCGGAGGTCGCGCCTGACCACGCGAACACAAGAGTCATCGTGGCCCATCTGGGCAGCGGCGCCTCCATGTGCGCACTGAAGGATGGGCAAAGCATCGAGAGCACGATGGGCTTCACGGCGCTGGATGGGCTGCCGATGGGAACGCGCTCAGGCCAGATCGATCCGGGCGTCGTGCTCTACCTCATCGAGCAGGAGGGCATAAGCGCGCGGCGAGGTTCTGCACCTGCTGTATCACGATTGCGGGCTGAAGGGCCTGTCCGGCATCAGCAACGACATGCGCGAACTGGAAGCGAGCACCGATCCGCGCGCGGCCTTCGCGATCGACTATTTCGTCTACCGGATCGCGCTGTTCACGGGCATGCTCGCGGCGGCGCTGGGCGGCCTCGACGCTTTTGTGTTCACGGCGGGCATCGGCGAAAACTCGGCGTCAATTCGGGCGCGCGTTGCCGCAAAGCTGGCCTGGCTCGGCGTGCAGCTCGACGAGGCGGCGAATGCCGGCAGAAAGCAGCTGATTTCGGCCCCGGACAGCGCCGTCGCCGTCTACGTCATCCCGACCGATGAAGAGCTCATGATCGCTCAGCATACCCTGGCCCTGGTGAGGCCGGGCAACTGAGCGCGCGTACCGGGCGCAAAACTTGAAAGGGGGCCTCCATGATCCCGCATTTCCAAGCCAAGCTGCATGAAGGCAAAAGAGGCCTCATCGTCGGCATCGCGAACGAGCATTCCATCGCCTGGGGATGCGCTGCGGCCTTCAGAGGATTGGGAGCAGAGCTTGCGGTCACTTATCTCAACGACAAGGCCCGGAAATATGTCGAGCCGCTCGCGGAGGAGCTTGAGGCGAAGATCGTCATGCCGCTGGACGTCTGCAAACCAGGGGAGATGGAGGCCGTCTTCGACCGCATCGCCAAGGAATGGGGAACGCTCGATTTCGTCGTTCACTCGATTGCGTACGCGCCCAAGGAAACGCTTTGCGGCCGTGTGATCGACGTGCCCCAGGAGGGCTTCTTGAAGACCATGGACGTCTCCGTCTGGTCCTTCATCCGCATGGCGCACCTTGCGGAGCCGCTGATGCCGAAGGGAGGCGCGCTCTTCACCATGACCTATTACGGCAGCCAGATGGTCGTGGAGCATTACAACATCATGGGCGTGGCGAAGGCTGCTCTTGAAAGCGCGGTGCGGTACATCGCGTCCGAGGTCGGCCCCAAGGGAATTCGCGTGCATGCCATTTCGCCAGGGCCTCTTGCAACGCGCGCTGCTTCGGGCATTCCCGAATTCGATGAACTTCTTCACAGAGCCCAGGAGAAAGCGCCATCGCGCTGCCTCGTCAGTGTCCTGGACGTGGGGATGGCCACCGCCTTTCTCGCCCACGACGCGGCGCAACTCATCACCGGCGATACGATGTTTATTGACGGCGGCTATCACGTGATTGACTAAAGACAGCTTGCAGGCTGCGAATCGCACCGTCATCCCGGCCAGGCGAAGCGCGAGCCGGGATCGCAAAAGGGCAGGCGCTTGAATTCCTTATGATCCGGGATAAGGCTTTGCCTTACGGGGATGACGTGGCGCAGCGCGAGCGGCGTGAGGAGCAATAAGGGGACGGCCATGGGCGAAACGAAAACAACGCAAGTCCGCTCTCCGGGCGAGCGGCGTCCCATCGTTCAATCCGCCGACGACATTTTCGAGCTTGCGGTCAAACTCGGCCTTTTTTTCTTTCTCGTATACTGGGCGATCGCTCTTCTGCGCCCTTTCATGTCGATCGCCTTATGGAGCCTCATTCTCACCGTCACCCTTTATCCGGCCTTCTCCTGGACTGCTCGTCTGCTTGGCGGACGGCGCAAGCTCGCGGCGGTGCTTGTGACCGCGATCAGCCTTCTCGTCTTCACCGGGCCGATCATTTGGCTCGGGCTGAGCATGATAGAGGGCGTCACGTCCCTTTCTCAGCGTCTCAGCGCGGGAGACATTTCGATCCCGCCGGCTTCTGAAAGCATTAAGAGCTGGCCATTCGTCGGCGAGCGCCTTTTCTATTTCTGGGATCTGGCGTCCACGAATTTAAAGACTGCGATTACCGAGGCGCTGCCTTATCTCTCGCCGCTGACGGGCATGGCTCGCAGGATGGCGGAAGGCGCCGCCACCGGGATTCCGACATTCCTGGTCTCGCTCATTATCGCGGGCGTTTTGTTTCCGCCGGCTCCTTCACTGCTGGAGGCTGTGAGGACTGTGTCTCAGCGCATCCTGCCGACACGCGGCCAGGAGCTTGTGAGGCTGGCGGGCGCGACGATCCGCAACGTCTCGCAAGGCGTCATTGGAATTTCTTTTCTCCAGGCCATCCTTGCGGGCCTGGGCTTTCTCGTTGCTGGAATACCGGGGAGCGGTTTTCTTGCCCTTGGCGTGCTCGTCACCGGAATCCTCCAGATCCAGGGGCTGTTATTCATCCCGGTGCTGCTTTGGATTTGGTACTCGATGGATACGACGACTGCTCTGGCGCTGACAGCCTATCTGGGGCCGGTCGGCATCCTGAATAACGTGCTGAGCCCCTTTGTCATGGCTCACGGGCTGAAAACGCCGATGCTCGTCATTTTCATCGGCCTGATGGGCGGCGTGGTGGCACACGGCATCGTCGGCCTCTTTGTCGGCCCGATCGTGCTCGCTGTAACCTGGGAGTTGTTCGCGGCCTGGATGACGCATGAAGCCAAACCTATCGTCTCGGAATAGCGCTAAAGCAAACTTCGCTCATCTGGCCAACGGATGCGGCTCTCTCCGCCCTTCGTCGTCCCATCGTTCAATCCGCCGACGACATTTTCGAGCTTGCGGTCAAACTCGGCCTTTTTTTCTTTCTCGTGTACTGGGCGATTGCTCTTCTGCGCCCTTTCATGTCGATCGCCTTATGGAGCCTCATTCTCACCGTCACCCTTTATCCGGCCTTTTCCTGGACTGCTCGTCTGCTTGGCGGACGGCGCAAGCTCGCGGCGGTGCTTGTGACCGCGATCAGCCTTCTCGTCTTCACGGGGCCGATCATTTGGCTCGGGCTGAGCACGATAGAGGGCGTCACGTCCCTTTCTCAGCGCCTCAGCGCGGGAGACATTTCGATCCCGCCGGCTTCTGAGAGCATTAAGAGCTGGCCATTCGTCGGCGAGCGCCTTTTCTATTTCTGGGATCTCGCGTCCACGAATTTAAAGACCGCGATTACGCCGGCCGGTGAAAGCCTGTGTTTTCGACGCCTATGGAACCTTGTTCGATGTTCACGCCCCGGCGGCGGCTCTTCCGGCTGAGCTTGGGGCGAGCGGCCCCGTCATTTCGGCACAATGGCGGACGAAGCAGCTCGAATACACATGGCTTCGAAGCCTTATGGGCCGATACGCCGACTTTTCTCAGGTAACGGCCGATGCCCTCGATTATGTGCTCGAGGCAAACGGTTTGTCCGGCTCGCCGGTGCGCGGGAAACTCCTGACGCTTTATACCTCGCTGGCCGCCTATCCCGACGCCGCGCCCTGCCTCTCGGCTTTGAAGAGTGCCGGCGCCCGAACCGGCATTCTGTCGAATGGTTCGCCTGCCATGCTCGCCGCGGCCGTAACCTCGGCGAATCTCGGCGCCTTCCTCGACTGCATACTCTCGGTCGACGCTGTGGGCATCTACAAGCCAAGTCCCGAAGTCTACAAACTTGCAAGCACGGCGTTTTGTGTTCAGCGCGATGAGATCGCCTTCGTGTCCGCAAATGGCTGGGATTGTGCCGGCGCCGCCGCCTTCGGCTTTCGCGTCATCCATGTGAACCGCTTCCATCAGGCCGAGGAGCGGCTCGACGTAGCGGCGGAGGTCCATGTCGCGAACCTCCTTGAGGCGGCCGCACACCTCACGCCCATGCTCAATAGCTGAGCGCGCATGTTTCTGCTGGAGTTGCCGCCGCCCGGATTTTGGCCCGGGGAGACGACCTTCTGAACCGAGGCGTATGCGGAATGAATTCCCCGCATACGTTCGTGACAATGACGCTCTTCAGCTCGTTCTGAGCCTCAGGACATCCGTGAGCCTACTATCGACGGCGAACGGACATGCTCCGGCTCGCATACACGCGGCCGCCCCGCCGCACGGAGACGCTTCTTGTTGCATGGATACGGTGAGGTCCGGCAAACGAACCGCGCCGCATGGAGACGCTTCTGGTTGCGTAGACCCGGCGTGGTCCGTAAAATCCCCCACGGCGCACATGGACCCCTCTCGTCGCATACACGCGGCGAGGTCCAATATATGCCCCGCGGCGCACAAGACCCCTCTGGTTGCATAGATGCGGCGTGGTCCGTAAAACGCGCCGCGGCGCACATGGATGCCCCTCGTCGCATATACGCGGCGAGGTCCAATATACGCCCCACGGCGCACCACAGACGCCTCTGGTTGCGTAGACGCGCCGAGGTCCGATATATCTGCCACCGCGCACGGAGACGCCTCTGCGGGCATATATGCCGCCGTGCATTCCTCGACGTCCTGTAACAACCGTGCGGCTGTGGTAGATGCCTCCGCGAGGACCTCTCACAGTTGTCGATCTGACGTGCCGATAGGCCACGTCAATGGTTACAGAGCGCTTTCTCTGACGCCCGACTGGGGCGCAGGCACCGCTGCGGAAGCAGAGCAGTGAAGGCAATCGCCGCAGGGGCCAGTATTGCCAAGATGACGCTTCGCATAGGGCATTCCTTCCCGTTGAGTGTCACCTCCCTTCCTCGGCACAAGCAAGTCTAAGTGTAGAAACGGAGAAATACAAGCCGAATTATAACCCCTATTGAATTACATCGGGTTGCCATTTGGCCCTCGCCAAAATCCTTGCTGAATTCGATGCCAAATACGAACAAGCGGAGGCCTGGCTTTATTTTCCTTCTGGGGCGGCCGGTTCTTTGAAGAACGAGAATCCCTTCGCTCTCAAGCGACCCGGGTGCGTCGCATTCCGCCAATAGCGGTCGCGCAACAAGTGCTTATAAAGCTTGCCGGTTGGGAGCCTTGGCAGTTCGTCCTCGAAGTCGATCGAGCGGGGCAGCTTCTGACGCGAAAGAGACTGGCTCAAGAACGCAATCAACTCGCCCGCGAGAACCGGCCCCGGTGTCACGCCCGGCATGGGTTGCACGACAGCCTTCACCTCCTCGCCCAAATCCGCATTGGGGACGCCGAACACGGCGGCATCGGCGACCTTGGGGTGGGTGATGAGCAGGTTCTCGCATTCCTGCGGAAAGATCGTGACGCCGCCCGAGATGATTGTGAAGCTCGCCCGATCGGTCAGAAAAAGATAGCCCTCCTCATCCATATAGCCGATGTCGCCGACGGTGCTCATGACGCCGTCCGGCGAGCGGCTTTCGCGTGTTTTTTGAGGATCGTTGAAATATTCAAAGGGCGACGTGGGTTTGAACCAGATCACGCCCGGCGTACGGGGAGGACAGGGCTGAAACGCTTCGTCGAGAATACGGAGGTCGCCCAAAACGACCTTGCCGACCGTTCCCTTGCGGGTAAGCCATTCTTCGCTGGTGCAGGCCGTGAAACCAAGTCCCTCGGTCGCGCCATAATATTCGTTGATGATAGGCCCCCACCATTCGATCATGGCCTCCTTTATGGGGACGGGGCACGGGGCGGCCGCGTGGAAAACAACTTCCAGGGATGACAGGTCGTAGGAGAGCCGCGCCGCATCCGGAAGCCGGAGCATGCGGGCGATCATGGTCGGAACCACCTGAGTGTGGGTGACCCTGTAGCGCCTGAACGAGTTCCAGATATTTCTCGGGATCGAACCGCTCCATGATGATGGCGGTGCCGCCGGTCCGAATAGTGAGATTGACCGAGCCAAGTGGCGCTGCGTGATAAAGCGGCGCGGGAGAAAGATAGATCATCCCTTCGCGATACCGGTAAAGCCTCTGCAGGAAAGCGGGCACAGGCAACGGCTTCGCGGGAGGCTGTTCGGGAAGCAGGCGGAAAACGCCCTTTGGGCGTCCCGTCGTTCCCGACGTGTAAAGCATCGGGAGCGCCGATGCTCTCGTCTGCGATTGGGGTCGCTGGCATCGCTGCGGTCGCCTGTTCAAGGCCGGCAATGCGCTCGCTCTCTCCCGGACCATCGGCCACAAGACACAATTCAACCTTCGGACAGGCCGCAAGCGCCACGCGCGCGACATCGAGCCTGGCCAGCGAGGTGATGAGCACGCGGGACTGGCTGTTATTGACGATATAGGCAAGTTCACCCGCAGTCAGGTGAGAATTTACGCAGGTGTAATAGAGCCCGGATCGCTCGCCCGCCCCACAGGCCTCGAGGTAGCGGCTGTTGTTTTCCATGAAGATCGCGTAGTGGTCGAGACGGACCAGTCCGAGGCGGCGCAACAGATGGGCGAGGCGATTGCTGCGGGCCTCCAACTCCCCGTAGGTTACGGTCTCGCCCGAGCCCGCCATGATAAACGCGGGGTCGTGCGGCCGAAGTTTCGCGTGTTCGCCGGTATACATCGGCTACCAGTCCCGCTCGCCCGACTTTCTCTCAGCCACGGGCCGCGCGGTCCTTGGCGTCCTGCGCCTTGATAGCCTCGCGAGCCTGCCGCCAGTCTTCGTCATTCCATTCGCGCAAGTTATACAAATTTCCGCCCGTAGCGAGTGCCTGGGCGCCGTCCATGCTGATGGTCTGGCCGGTGAGCCAATCGCATCCATCCGACATGAGAAAGACCGCAAGATTTTGCAGTTCTTCAACCGTTCCGACGCGTCCCATCGGGTTGATCTTCGCTGTGCGCTCGCCGGGAGCGGATGTCGGCCGAAGCCGTTTGCTCATCCCCTCCGTCGGAATTTCGCCCGGTGCGATTGCGTTGAGACGAATGCCATGGCGGCCCCATTCGGAGGCGAGCGACATGGTCATGGCATGAACGGCAGCCTTGCTCATGGCCGAGGGGACGGTGAAAGGGCCGCCGTTCCAAATCCAGGTTGCGAGAATGGAGAGGATCGAGCCTCGATGTCCCCCTGCGATCCATCGCCGGCCGACCGCTTGGGTGACATAGAACGTGCCATGCATGACGGTATTGGCGATCGCATCGAAGCCGCGGGGGCTCAAATCCTCGGTGCGTGAAATGAAATTGCCAGCCGCGTTGTTCACAAGCCCGGTGAGCGGCCCGGACTCGAAGATCTCATCGGCCATGCCGTCGACGGCCTTCGCGTCTCTGATGTCCACGCCGAAAGCGGTCACCTTGCCGCCATGCCGGGCATGAGTTCTGCCGCCGTCTCCTCGCACACGCCCGTGCGCCGCCCGCAGATGAAGATCTCGGCGCCGAGGACGAGAAAGCGCTCCGCCATCGCCCGGCCGAGACCGCTGCCGCCTCCGGTGATGAGAATGCGCTGACCTTCGAGCAACCCCTTTTCAAACATGGATGCGCTCTCCGAAGGCCCAGCATTGATCCACACGGAAGTTATTTGAAGGTATATTTGTTTTTATTATTGGATCTTGACCTCGTCTAAAAATTGGAAGGAGATCGATAACATATCTATGATCGATCAGAGTTAAGCTCAAGGTTCATTCTATTCTATACCGGATTTTTCAGACACTCAGGAGATAAGGTTCGGGTGGCTCTGCTGTTTGAACCCCACGGAGTCCGGATGAGCACGACAGCCCTTGAAGCGACGTTTTACACGCCGCCGCGCCCGGTGTATCCGGCAGAGCGGCTCGGTCTCCGCCAGTTCTTGCGGGCATCGCGGACGAATGCGCTTTTGATCTGGCCCGATGCGGCGTATGAGCGCGACGTCGTCGTCAACCGTCTGCTCGGCCGGACGCGGATGCTCATCAACGCACCCGAGGCGATTCCATTGAGTGCTGGTCGATAACCCCGGCAATTATCGCCGCACACCGGCCGCCATACGCATTCTGCGACCGATCACGGGCGACGGGGTGCTGCTCAGCGAGGGTGACAGTTGGCGGCACCAGCGGCGTACCATCGCGCCGTCTATGGCGCCCCGTCTGATCCCGATGCTGGCCCGGCACATCGCGGGCGTCGCGGAGGAGACCGTCGCGTCGCTACGGCAGCGCGCCGAGGCGCCGCTGAACCTGTTGCAGGAGATGCAGTTCGCCGCTCTGGAGATCGCGGGCCGTTCGATGTTCTCGCTCGAGATGAGCGACTTCGGCGCCGAGATGCGGGACATGCTGACCGACTATGGCGTCCGGCTTTCGCAACCCCATTTGCTCGACCTGCTGCTGCCGGCGTCGTTCCCTGCTCCGCGCGACTTCGCCCGCCGGCGTTTTCAGAAGCGCTGGATGGCGCTGATAGACCGCGTCATCGATGCGCGATTGGCCGCCGGTGAGGACGAGCGCGCGCCCCGCGACCTGTTCGATCTTCTGCGCGCCGCGCGCGACCCCGAGACCGGAGCGGCCTTCTCCCGCGAGCAGTTGCGCGACCAGGTTGCAACCATGATCGTCGCCGGTCATGAGACGACAGCGATCACTCTGTTCTGGTCACTCTATCTCATTGCCCATGCGCCCCGCTGGCAGGACGCGATTGCCACCGAAACGGCTGGCCTCGACCTTGGACCCGGGGCGCACCTGACGCGCTGGCTTCTCTGGTTCAGACCCGCGCCGTCGTCAACGAGGCGCTAAGGCTCTATCCGCCTGCTTTTACCATGATCCGCGTGGCGATCGGGCCTGACCGCGCCGGCGATCTTGAGATCCCGCGCGGCACTGTGCTGATGATCGCGCCCTGGGTGTTGCACCGGCACCGCCGTCTCTGGCGCGACCCGGATGCCTTCGATCCCTCGCGTTTCCTGCCTGGTACGCCGCAGCCGCCGCGATACAGTTATCTCCCTTTCGGCGCCGGCCCCCGCATCTGCGTCGGGGCACAGTTCGCGCTTGCGGAGGCGACGCTGGTCCTCGCCGCGCTCGTCCAGTCGTTCCGCATTGCTGTGGTCGGCAATCAGGAGGTGATGCCGAAGCCGGTCGTCACCACCCAGCCGGATCGGGCGCCGGACTTCATGCTGTCAGCGCGCTCCTAGCTGGCACGCCCCGCGCGGGAAGCCCGATCCACATGCCGCGGGCGTCGACCGCTAGCAGAAGAAGCCATAAAAACATTGGCGAATTTTCGCTCCACTGTCATGGCCGGGCTTGACCCTGCCATCCAGTTATAACTTGGAATCCCTTGTATTTTTCTGGATGGCCGCCTCCAGCTGCTGGATGCGAACTTGCCTCCGGCTGCACTAGTTAGGTTTATGGTATTCATCTCATGTTAATCATGGTTTGCGCACTCTCCAGCGTCCTTGGAATAGGAAATCAATCGCGGAGTTTTTCTCATGAAACGCTTCCTGGCGCTCGCCGCCGTTATCACGCCTCTCGCATTTTGTGCACTTCCGTCCCAAGCGGTTCCTCAGAGCCCGCTTCCCGCCGTCAATGCCACCGCGGAATCTGGCCTCGTCACACCTGTGCAGTGGGGCCGCTGCGGTTTCTGGCGTCGTGAATGCGCCGTGCGCTGGCCCGTCTTGGGCCGCGCTTTCGCCGCTGCCTGGCAATTCATGGCTGTTTGTAAAATAGAAAGAGGCAGCGCAGCTGCCTCTTTTTTTCCATTCCAGGAAGAGGCGGGTGATTGATTTCGGGGGCAAGCGAGGGAACTTTGCCTTGATCGTTCAGCCAAACAAAAAACCCCGCGAAAAAGAGGTTTGCGGTCTGAAGGCCGCTTTCGCGGCCCCCTTAATCAGACATGCTCAGTAGCAGAAATTATAGGAGTAAGCGCTGCAGTAACCCGGTCCATAGCCAGCGGCGCGGCAATTCAAGTAGCAGCTTCCGCCACCCCAGCCGACGAGCCCTACGCCAACGGGCCAGCCCCAGCCGCCATACCAGCCAGCGCGGCGCCAGCCCCATCCTCCGTACCACGGCCGGCGCCAGCCCACCGCATCCGTTCAAGAACGGCGCCAACCCAAACCACGACCCGCCATACCAAGTGACGCCGCCGCCCCAGGCGGTATGCCCAATAGGCTACACCGAGGCCATATCCACGATAAAAAGCGGGGCGGGCAGCGAATGCATACGGACGGGCAAAACCGCCTTCAGCCGCCAACCTGCCTCCTAGGCGCGGAGGCCGCCTCTATAACCGCCGAAGCCACCGTGGAAGCCGCCGCCGCCACCGCCGTGGAAACCACCACCGCCGCCGCCGCCGTGGAACCCGCCACCGCCACCGCCGCCGTGGCCACCGCCGTAGATAAGCGTGAAAGTGCTCTTACCCTTGGCGGTCAAAGGATCATGACCTGCACCCGCAGCGGTGGGGGCTGCGGCATTCGCTGAAGCCGATAAGCCTAATGCGGATAATCCCACCATGGCCACCGCGGAAATCAGCAATCTTTTAATTCGCATTGTCAGTCCTGCTCCCTTTACGCATTACGTTTGCACATGCCCGCTGCACGACCTGAATATGCGCTTTGCTCGCTGCAATGCTCCCCCCGCTCAACAGCAACTGCAGCGCCGGCTGAGCAACGGGTCGAGAAACAAGTTACATTAAACTTCAGCTTGTATGGTGCAATTTTTCTTGAAGATGGGAGTTGCATTTAGCTCTATTTCGGACTTTCCGCAGCCGAGCCACGCTTGCCACAACTTGGCTTCCGCCAGGGTTGCTGGCTGAATAGTCTAAATTTATACCACAACAGCATAAATGAGAGCGGGGTTAACTTCATTGCCGAGGGCGAGCCCTAGCATTGCCGCGGCAATGCTAGGAAATGGCTCGTGACGTTCGCTTATGCGCTCATGACGGCTGCGTGGCTTGAATTTGCCGTCGAAGCTCGCCCGATGAGGTGGCTGGCTATGCGTGCAGCCATCATCCTCGCTCGAGCCGCGGGCGCAAGGGTTTGCATAAAGCCCTCGAGCTCGGTGGAAGCCGTCTCGATCGAGGAATAAAGCCGCTGGCGGAGATCCTGCCAATAAAAAACTTTCTCTGGGGCGAGATGACGCTCACGCTCTGCTTTCTCCCGCGCTTGTATGGCTGACAGCCTCATCACGACCTCGATCCTGAGGAGCGCTGTTGCGATATCCGGGTAAAGCTTCAGTTGTGGAATGGGGTAGACTTTCAAATGGCGCAACTGGGTGAGGATTTTGCTTTGAAACACCGCCGGCGCTTCTTTCTCCTCCGTCATATCGTGGATCGCCAAAAGGATGGAGCGGCGTCGATATGACGTTCCGTCAATCGTGATGCCGCCATCCAGATAACTTTGGAGGGAAGCGAAGACTTTGCCATTCTTGCCTGCGCTACGAACGATAGTCAGGCACATCTGCGTGATTTCATCGAAGGCGGGAAGCAGACCAGCCTGCCAGCGGCGGCGCGCTTCGAGCACGGTTATTGTTTTGTGACCCATAGGAAACATCCCTTATCCGGCTGATGCGGAAAATATAAGCCAACTCAATTAAAGATTGTGCAATTCAAGCATATCAAGAAATGCGTGCGTATTGATGAAGTGCACACAACCGGCCGTCCCCCCTGTAGGAAGGAGCTTTTGTGCTTTCCGTAAGTATCGGTTTTGCCTATGTGAATTCTCTGCCGGTGCCGCAATTTCCGGCAATAGTTCCCGTTACCTCGCCACAAGGTGAGGCACCCGCCTGCTATGGTTGCCAGTTTGCGAACGGCGGTCTTAAG
This sequence comes from uncultured Alphaproteobacteria bacterium, assembly GCA_963829495.1. GTDB lineage: Bacteria > Pseudomonadota > Alphaproteobacteria > Rhizobiales > Rhodomicrobiaceae > Rhodomicrobium. The sequence continues at coordinate 306,489 of CAWHIT010000003.1, read as the reverse complement.
ATTTATGTCGGAATGGATGTGGCTATGACCTTCGCGAGGCTGACCGCAGGCTTACAACTCGGGTAGCGGTGTTAGACCAAGCCATCTCGTCCCCCAAGACCGCCTCCTGCCCCAAAAAGCACCGCAAATAGACTGCCTGCCCCAATTCTCAGCATCCCCACATCTACGTTGTAATGCGGCAGAGTTCTAAATTGCCCCTGGGCTGCGCGCCCTCCCGCGGCTCTCTTTTGCTTCCAGGCCACCCTTACCGGCCGGCAGACGCAAACGCGCCCGAACTGTGGATATGGCTCATTTATTCTGTTGATCAGGGAAATCGTAAGCTACGCTACCTTTATCCGAAACCGCGACACGGCGGGCGCGCTGAGCTAAGACCGGCTCACTAGCGCGCCTGCCCCAGCTTTTCACGGTCATTCGCTTGCAAGAATAGATGTGGTTACGCCAGCGCTTCGCAGCAGTTGATCAGTCTGACAGCCGGTACTGCGCTTTGATGCTCGAGTTCCTGGGCAAGCTCAGCGATGCGATCGAAGCCCTCGGCCACCACCAGCATTTGCCGCTTCTCTTCCGGATCGGAAATTACGCCGCTGAGGGCACGGACTTCCCTGGCATGCTCGAGCCAGAGGCTCACATCGCTCAAAACAGATGCCATTTGCCTACCACTCCAAACATACGTTAAAACATCGCCAGATCATATATCTCGCCGTGGGCAGATCTCTCAAGCGGCGGAGCTGGTTATAGTTATTTTGCATGCCAGTAGCCTCAATATCTCCGGTTGAAGCCTTCGATTGAGGCTGCGGCCTTGAGCGTTCGCCGATTGATCTCTTCGGCGGTCAGGCGGCTGAATTTTTGGGGAGCGTACTCAGGGGTAGCTAACGAAAGCGCCCCATTCTGCTGATGAGCGGCGAGAAACATAGGGGCTATAGCGAGAGAGCCACAGAAGAGGCCAAACACCAACCCAGACAAGAACTTCCACCACATACTCGTTATCCCACAATAACTACAAAGGGTGTGGAATGCGCAGGCCCAATAGGAACTTACTTCTACGGCATCGGGGTCTCCTCTTGGTTCATCGGAGGTCGATCCTGCTAGTGGCGACGGGGCAATCGTAAAATGGCAACTTTGTGCGCCAGAATCACGTTTTATTGAAGTGTTGATTGCCCGAACAACGGCTTTACCATCTTAGAAATGCCAAAGTTTCCGGGATAATAGATTGTCTTTTCCGCGTAGACACGACCCCGAAGCTTCCTATTGGAAGGCTCTCGTTACTATGAGAGGGTGCGGGGCGCGACCGGCCTCAGTTTTTGCCGCGGAGCGGAAATCTCGATGGAGCTTTGATTGTAGCTGCGGCTTTGAGCGTTTTGCCGTTGATCTCTGCCGCAAGCTTGTTCTCATCCCGCGTAAGCACAGGCGCGGCAGCGAGCGATGCAACAAAAAAGATGGATGCTACAATGGCGGCGCTCCTCAGCTCCCGCGGATTACCCAGCACGTGAAGCAACTCAGCCCAGAGGCTCCCTTTACGGGCTTCTCTTGGATAGGCGATTGATCGAACGATAGGCGATGCGATCAAAGCCCTTATCTGCAGGCTGGGTATCATCACGCTGGACACTTCATTTGAACCTTTCATTCTACAATGGCCGAGGGACATGCGTAAGCGCGGCCTTAAGACAGCAAACAGGTTTCTTATTTCGGTGCGGATTTTTGAAAATCATCTTGACCGTGACCTTTGGAGCACGAACCTGCATCGAATTTGACTGATTCGAGGTGCCGAAACAAGGTCGCGCTGCCGGTTCGGCGCCCGCTACGTTTCTGTAGCGCCCGGCGCCCGCCCGATGCTGAAAGCCTGCCCCCGCTGTGATACATTGACAAAGGTCAATGCTGTCAACGTCTATCCATTCAAGAAGCGAACAGCCGAAGCAATTAGTTTTGCCGGCGCCGTCCAGGTTGTATCCGTGGAGAATGTACATATGAGGCGCAGATTTCTGACCACCCTGCTCGGGTCCGTGATGTTGGCTGCGACCCTTCCTGCTGGCGCACAGACCGCCATCACTGAACAGGAAGCGCACGCCATCGGCGTTAATGCCTATCTCTACTTCTATCCGCTCGTGACCATGGACGTCACGCGCAAGCAAATGACGAACATCGAACCCGGCAAGGAGCTCGGCAAGGGTCCGGTGAACATGTTCAACAACGCGCCGGAGTATCCGCCCGCCGACATGAGAGTTGTGGTGCGGCCGAACTTCGACACCTTGTATTCCAGCGCCTGGCTGGACCTCACGAGGGAGCCCATGGTCGTTTCCGCACCGGACACCCATGGCCGCTACTACCTGCTGCCGATGCTCGACATGTGGACGGACGTGTTTGCCTCGCCTGGCTGGCGGACGACGGGCACGCAGGCGGGCAATTTCCTCGTTACCCCTCCCGGCTGGAGTGGCGAAGTCCCTTCGGGGATAACGCGCATCAGCGCGCCCACGCCTTTGGTTTGGATCATTGGGCGGACAAAGACCGACGGGCCGGCCGATTACGAGGCCGTTCATAAGATTCAGGCGGGCTACAAAATCACGCCGCTTTCGGAATGGGGCAAAACTCCCACGCCGCCCAAGGCGACCATCGATCCCAAGGTGGACATGAAGACGCCGCCTAAGGAGCAGGTCGACACCATGCCCGCGGACAAGTTCTTCGCCTACGCGGCCGAGTTGCTCAAGGTTATCCCACCGCACCTCACCGACCAGCCAATCATTGCTCAATTGAAGCGGATTGGGCTTGAGCCCGGCAAGAGCTTCGATCTCGACAAGACCGCCCCCGGCATTCGCTCTGCCTTGTCGACGGCTCCCGACGATGCCCGCCAACTGATGACGTGGAAGGTGCCGACACTTGCGCGAGTCGCGAACGGGTGGTCGATGAATACCGATACGATGGGCGTTTATGGCAACTATTATCTCAAGCGGGCGATCGTCGCTCAGTTTGGTCTCGGCGCCAATCTTCCAGAAGACGCCATTTATCCGATGAGCCTCTTTGACGAGTCCGGAAAACCGCTTGATGGCGCAAATAAATACACCCTCCATTTCGAAAAGGGCGCAACGCCTCCCGTTGACGCGTTTTGGTCGATCACGTTGTACGATTCCGGCGGCTTCCAGGTCGCCAACCCGCTCAACCGCTTTGCGCTGAGCAGCTGGATGCCGTTGAAGCAGAACCCCGATGGCTCCCTCGATCTCTATTTCCAGAACGAAAGCCCGGGCGCCAACAAACAGCCGAACTGGCTCCCCGCCCCGAAGGGGGCGTTCAATCTGCTGCTCCGCCTGTATGCGCCAAGATCGGAGGCCCTGACCGGGAAATGGAACCCGCCGGCGGTCACACGCGCGCAGCAGGCTCCGAGCCTTGGCGGGCAATAGAGTGCATTCGTGCGGGAGCGGGGACGCGAGAGTGTCGCCGCTCCGCGACTGCGCCGCGAAATTGACTTGTCTCACCGGACTATCGCGTCGATGCAATAAGATCGACCGCCTGCAGGAGATTTTGTGCGACGGCATCCGGCTTCGGATCGACACTGTCTTCGGCGCCGGGTTTGTATTTGCCGGTTCGAACCAGAATGCCGCGGAGACCGGCCTTGATGGCGGCGCTGACGTCGAACTCGGCATCATCGCCGATCATCGCCGTGTCCCCGGGCGCAAGGCCCATAGGCGCCACGGCTGACCGAAAGAAATCGGGCGAGGGCTTGCCGAGGACGTGCGCTTTCCGGTTGGATGCGTATTCCAGGCAGGCCACGAAGCCGCCGACATCGAGGCTGAGCTGCCCGTCGGCATCACGGAAGGAGCGGTTCGTAGCGAGCGCTAGGAACTCTGCGCCGTATTCGATCAGCCGGAAAGCCTCGTTCAGATTGGCATAGCTGAACTCGTTGTAGGCATCTGCAATAACAACCGCGCGCCTGCTCCCGGCTTTGAGGCCGGCGAAATCCTCCCTCAACGCGGAACTGGTCAAAAAGTACGGGTCGAGATCGTGATCTTCGATATAGGCCCTTGCGGCTAACGCGGGCGTAAACACATGCGAGCGCTCGGCAATGACACCGGCGTTTTCAAGCTCCTCGGCGATCTGGCGAAGGGGAGTCCTTGTTGTATTGGTCACGAACCGGAAATCGAGATTGAGCTGCCGCAGCCGGGAGATGGCCTCGATCGAGCCGGGGATAGGCGCTCCACGCTGGTGGACGACGCCATCGAGATCGATGAGAACGCCCTTGATGTTTTGCATCACGAACTCCCAATGCGTTCCAGCGCGTCACCCCATGCTCACCCGCCCAGCTGGATGGCTGTGCCGATCCGTATAATAAGTGAGGAGGGCGAAGATGATCCAGGCGCCATTGAAGAGAACCCCCGCAGCCAGGATCGCTTCTCCGGGGATCGGGCCGATAGCAGCCCGATGCACGAATTCGCCGAAGCTGGTCACCGGGGTGGGGTGGATGATGATCTTGCCGAGATAGGCCAGAGCCTGGATCGTCAGGACATAGCAATAAGTGCGCCTCAGCCTGCGCCCGACCGCGCGGGTCAAGCTGATGTGGTATTGCGGGTTCGCAGTAATCGCGCGCCAGGACCTTCTCCCACCCGGTCCCGCAGGTGCAGCCCTTTCCAAGCAACATCGGCGCGTAGAAGTTCGTTTCCATCCAACGGCATCGCGCCCGCCAGACGTTGAAATAGCGGTAACGGCGCGCCTCGAAGAAAAGGAACACAACAATCAGGCCCCCCATCAGGAGGATCGGCAGCGCCGAGGCCTCTGTGCGCGAAAACGAGATGGACATCGCAAGGCCGAGCCCGGCCACGGCCCAGTTCGTCGTGTTATCAAGGCGCGTGCGCCACACGGTGCTGCGATAGACTTCGCCGCGGTAGAGGTGTGCAATCGCGCCGATCTCCGCCGCGTTGAACTCGCGAGTGGCTGTGGGCGTCACCTCGAACGTATCCATGCGTTACCCTTATTCCAACCGATGCTTCAGGACAGGCTAATAGCCCCGATGCACCACGACTTTTATCAAGCGCGTTTGGTGGTATGTCTGCTTTCGCCAGAGTACCAAGGGCTGGGCGTCCGCCGTAAACAAATCGTTGGGAAATCGAGCGTTCGCGGCTTTGGTTAGCGGCAGCCTTCGAAGGGTTGGGCTTACTGGGTCCGATACTCGTCTCTCGAAGGCTTCCCGTGGAGGATGACGGCTGTTTTCATGCCGGCGACCTTGCTGTGTTACTATTCTGTCTTCCGCAGGCCAGGAAAACGAACATTCATGGACTTTGTCTTCATGCTGACCCGGTCGGACCAGACGGTTGCCGACTGTCTCGATGTGCTCGATGACATCCGCCCGCTCGGGCTGGCCCACATCGGATTCAAGGACATCGGCGTGAGCCCCGACGTGTTGGCCGAACTCGCCTGCCGGATCAAGGCGGCGGGTGCGACCAGTTACATGGAGGTGGTGAGCACGTCGCGCGAGGCCTGCCTGCGCTCGGCGCGGGTGGCGCGCGACATCGGCGTCGATCGGCTGCTCGGCGGGACAGAGGTCGAGGAGGTGCTCGCGATCCTCGCTGGCAGCGCGGTTCGCTACCTGCCGTTCGCCGGCCGGCCGTTCGAACATCCGACCAAGCTTGCGGGCTCGCCGGGAGACGTCGAGGACGATTGCCGCCGGTTCCAGGGCATGGGCTGCGCCGGCGTCGATCTGCTTGCTTACCGGGCGACCGAGGCCGACCCGCTCGATCTGGTGCGCGCGGCGCGGCGCGGCGGCGACGGCATCCTGCTGGTCGCCGGCAGCGTCCACGCGCCTGCGCAGATCCGCGATCTCGCGGCTGCCGGGGTGGACGCCTTCACCATCGGGTCCGCGGTGTTCGATGGATCGTTCGCGCCGCGCCTGGGGTCCCTGCGCTCGCAGCTGAAAGCGGTGCTCGATGCCTGCGCGTGACCTCTGCCATCGATGCAGGATTTGATTACCCCGCTATCTCCGCCTTGTAAGCCTATGGCGCCTTACAATCGACCGGCGCGCCATTATGGTAAGCCGCTTAAGCGTTAACCCGCGATGGTTAACGGCATTTATTTCCGGCCTGAATTTGCGCTCCCCACAGGTCCAAAGCATCAGAGCGGCCGCGTCCGGCCGGGCGAGCAGGCCGCGTATCCCACTGAAAAAGCTCAGCTTTATGTCAAAAATCGACAGGCTAGGGGAATGTATTTTTGGACGAAAGTGGGCGCCCAAAAGTCCGTTAAATATGTTTCGGGTGGCCCCTATTAACTATATTCGCTGGCTTCGTCAGTGCGGTGCGGCGGCAGTGTCTGACCTTTTCTTTCGTTATCAATGGCTTACAGCAATTAACCTCTCGGCAAGGCGCTTCTTGCTAAGATCTGAAATCCAGGCAGCCAGACGCAAACGCAAGCTGGTCTAATGGTCAAAAACGAGTTGCCGCCTTTCGCAACGGTCCTGCAAAAAGCCAGTTGGCCTGTAGCCGGGTTCCGCATCGAGGGCGGCGGAGATAGCGGGGCAATCAAGATGCAGGAAGGCGAGTACGGTGCAGGGGTGGAAGAGGTGACGGTCTAGCTTATCACCCCTTGTCATCGCCCCGTCGGTTACTCTCAAGAGGCAAGCCATCCCAGATAGCTGCCGCCCACCAGGAAGAGACCCATCAGTGCGCGATAGACAACGAAGGGCCAGGCCGAATACCTCTCCAGGATCCGCAGCAATCCCCAGATGGCGACAAAAGCCGAGAGGCTCGCGACGACAAGCCCAACGCCCAGCACCGACCATCCATACGCGTCCAGGCTGGCGTGCCGCAGTTCCCACAATTCCTTGACACCAGCCAGCGTGATGGCCGGAAGACCCAGGAGGAACGAAAAGCGGGCCGCCTCCGCCCGGTCGAAATTGAGGAAAAGCGCCGCCGTCAGTGTCGATCCGGAGCGCGAAACGCCAGGGATCAGCGCACCGACTTGCGCGATGCCGACAATCATAGCGTCGAGCAGTGTGGCTTTGGCTAGCGTGCGGCGATGCCGGCACAGGATTTCGGAAAGCGCCAGGAGCAGCGACATGACCAGACTAGCCCAGCCGATGACCAACAGGCTGCGCAAAGGTGAGTTGCAGGCATTGAGGACGGGCGCCAGGAGCAGGCCGCCGATAACAATGGGTATTGTCGCCAGCACGATGGCCACCGTGAACCGCAACGACCTGTCGCGCCAATCCCTCCGCGCAACCGCCGACACCGACCCAAACACAAGCTGGCGGATGTCGCTCCAGAAGTAGCTGATCACGGCCGCCAATGCTGCGAGCTGCATTGCGGCCGAAAACGCCGAGCCTGGATCGCGCCAGCCGAGAACGGCCGGCACGAGGCGCATATGTGCGGTCGAGGATATGGGCATCAACTCGGTGATGCCTTGTACCACGCCGAGTATCGCGACTTTGGCATACCCGAGGCTTACGAACCCCGTATCGAGGCCATTTGTGCATTCAGCAACCATATTCCCCTCGTCTCTCTATTTGGGGGGATGGCTAGCAGGCCGGGCGAATAACCGCAAGCCGCGCGGGATGGTATGATTATCGGTACCGACCGTTTCCCCAATCGATGCTGGTTATCCCACCCGAGGTCCGCCGGAGCTTTGGAGAAAGCAGCGGCCAGACCTATTTTCCGCGCATCAGCGGCAGCCGGGCGCATTTTCCATGATGCATCGAGTCTCTCGTTAAAGATTTTGATTTCGCTGCGGAAAGGGGGAGGGATTACTCAGGTCAAGCACCCCTCCAAAAAAGCAGGGATCCTTCTCCCTATTCGACTAAATCGAAAGCCATGTTCACAGAAAGCAAGGCGGCTAAACAGGTGGCTCGACCCGTTCTGACGAATAAGTAGAAAAAAAGAATAAAATGATATCCACAGCCGTAGTAAGGGTTGTGACGGAGCCGCCCGGTTGGTCATGGGCAACCGCCGATCGAACCCCATCCGTTGATGACTATCTGACAGCGTCGGCCCAGCGCCATAGTCAAACCTCGACTACGAGCCGAGCGGACTGGTTTAGCGGTTTCAATCTGCGATCGTCGGGGCCCTTGAATTCGTAATCTATATCCGTCAAAGGGCCGCCACGGTTCTGTCTCTCCGCGACGAGCGCCATCTCCAGCGACAGCGGGCGCTCCGAACTGAAGTCTGCTTCGACCGGAATCACTTCCTCCCTTCGCGCTCACGGTCTTAACTTTGAGTTAAAGTTCTAACTATGACGGGTGGAGTTTTTCAGCTATTGTAGGCAGCTACATGGTGTAGTTTTAGTAATCGCGTGACATTATGAGAAAAGCAGGCGCACTGTTAGCTCTATTGGCTGGGTTATACGGCGTACTAGCGTCAATAATCACGTTGGTTGTATTGGGTGGCATAGGATCTGCAGCAAGCGTCGATCTTAGGGGTGTTTCGCTTGGCTGGGCTGGTCTGGCCCTTTCTTTCTTAATAATTATCCTCGGCGCGATCTGTATACGCACCACCTCTCAACGACCTGTATTTCTGCTGCTTCTATGTGCGTTGGCAGGCGCTGTTATAAGCGAAACACTTGTTTCCCTTTGTATGGTCAGCGCAATTGTCAGCGGGTTGATCGCGACAGGCGGTCGCTTTTCGATACCGCTACCTTCGTTCGACAAAGAAGAGTCTCTGGCTGTCTCGCCGTTGGCGATCGATCAGTAACCACTCAAGTTACTTCGGGGCATCCTTGCGAGCCTGCGCCACTTTATTAGCTTGAGAGACACGGCCGATCTCCTTCCTGGTTGTTCCGATCTTCGCTGGCGTGCTCCTCTCTTTCATCTGCTTCCCCTCGGATGCCGAGCGTCCCGCGTCGGGATGATGTTCGGTCTGACCGCTTAGCTTGAGCTCAAGGGCATGGCGCGAGAGATCGGCTTGGCTGGGGTGTGCCGTATCGGCCTCGCTGGGGTGTGCCGCATCCGCCTCCTCACGGCGAGAAAGCTCTGCATCAAGCCGCTGGATAGCCTCGAAAAGCGCCTGCACTTTTGCCATCGTCCCAGTGTTGTCCTGGGCGGGCTTTGCGCCGCGCGGCTCTGCCTTCCCGCGCATCTCGCGCTGCTGGCGTGCGCCGATATCCTTGGCCCGGTCGTGAGATTGTCTAAGGCGCTTGCCCAGCGATTTGAGTTGTTCCAGGGATAGCTGCCTGATCTCGGGCTCGCGAGTAGCATTCACACTCTCGAGTTCTGCCGCGTTTAAGAGCCGAGCTTCGGATTCTGCTTTCGCGCTCACGGGAAACCTCCAACGGGCATAGATGACAGAAACGTTATAGCCGCCGGCAAAGCGCCGACGGCTTGATCAAGGTTTGGGTTCGCCGAACTCCGTCTTAAGCAATCTTGCCCTGTGGGGTAAGCTTATCGATCGCCTTCGGCAAGTACTCGGAGAGTTTAGCGGCCAATTCCTCGCTCGACATCCCGGCCTTTGCAGCGAGTTCTTTCAAGGTATTCGCGCCAAGGGCGTCGTTGACTTGGGCAGGCGAAACCGGCTGATTTTCTCCCATGCCGATCCATGACTTGGTGGCAGGACCGAGGCCCTTCTGTTCAAGTTCGTCGACCAATCCCTTTACGCCGCCATGCTTTTCAATCAGGCCGCTTATGACCGTTGTCAACGCGGCGCCGATAGCGCCACCTAAAATCCCATCCAGGAGACCCATAACAAACTCCGTTGCTCGATGCGTGAGAATGACAAACGACACTCTGCTTCAGGCGGCGGTGGGCGGTGGGTGAGAGCGCAGGCGTGTCGCTTACTTCAACGTTGTTGAGACCTGAAAACACCTTCTCTCACGGTTTTCGCCTCAGTCTGGGCAATAGTGACGCAGTCAAGCCGACAAAGCAACGCATCCGGCCCGCGTTGGCGTCACTTAGTGGTGATCGCCGATGCGGCGCGGCGTTATCGAGGTCTGTAGTCGACCGGCCGCGAGTTCGCGAGCTTATCGAATAACGGAAATGGAACCGGCTACGATTCCCCTTTTGGCTGTTTGAAAATTGAGATTAATCTATGTTAACATACCGTAGGCCAGGAAAAGTTTGTTTAAATTCAGGAGTAAAGTTATGAAATTACTGCTCGCGATGTCTCTCTCGGCCGCCTGTTTTTTCTTTTCGATCGCGGGGGCTGAAGCCGTCACCCTCTCAGGTGGCAATGAGACGCCGGCGGTTCAATCCGAAGCTGTCATGGTTGGCTGTGTCGGTGGAAGACGGTGCTCCGCTTATCATCTTGTCAGCGGTCGCCGCGTCTGCCGCACGTGGGTAGCCTGCCGCTAAACTCGCCACGAATACGGCAGCCATCTCCGAGCCGTCCCACGTGATGGCTGCCAATCCGTTATCCGTATCACGACATCGTGAAAAGGTGAACCTTGCCTTTGCAACGCTCCCGGTCGGACGTATCAACAACTGCATCTTTGTCGAAAAGTCAGCAAAAAGCTGAGCCTGTCTTAACTCAGTCTGCTTCCCTTAATTAGTGTATTCGGGTCTTCGAGTCCGGTTAGGAGAGTAAAAGTGCGAACTTTGCTTGTCGCCGTGTTTGCGTTAGCGTTTCCGGTTTGTGCCGCAGCGCAGGCGCCAGCCCCAAAACCCAACATCGTGATTATCTGGGGCGACGATATCGGGCAGTCGAACATCAGCGCCTACACAAACGGCCTGATGGGATACCGCACCCCCAACATCGATTCGATCGCCAAAGGCGGGGTGATCTTTACCGATTATTATGGCGAACAGAGCTGCACCGCGGGACGTTCAGCCTTCATCCTGGGCCAAAGTGTGTTCCGGACAGGTCTAAGCAAGGTTGGATTGCCGGGGGCGGATCTCGGCATTCGCAAGGAAGACCCGACCATTGCTGAGTTGCTGAAGGCGCAAGGGTACGCCACCGGCCAGTTCGGCAAAAACCATCTCGGCGACAAGGACGAGATGCTGCCCACCGCGCACGGCTTCGATGAGTTTTACGGCAATCTCTATCATTTGAATGCCGAAGAGGAGCCGGAGCTTCCCGACTATCCGAAGGCCAACGATCCGGAGTTCCCAAACTTTCGCAAGAACTTCGGGCCGAGGGGCGTGATTTACAGCTTCGCGAATCCGGACGGAACTCAGAAAATCGAAGATACCGGGCCGCTCACCAAGAAGCGGATGGAAACCATCGACGACGACATCGCGGCTCGCTCAGCGGAGTTTCTCGACAAGCAGGTGAAGGCAAACAAGCCGGTGTTCCTTTGGGTGAACTTCACCCACATGCATTTCCGCACCCATACCAAGCCCGAAAGTCTCGGCCAGGCCGGCCGTTGGATGGGTCCCTATGCAGACACGATGATTGATCATGACAGAAATGTCGGAACCGTTCTTGCCAAGCTGAAAGAGCTGGGCATCGAGGACAACACCATCGTCATGTATTCGACCGACAACGGTCCGCACATGAACTCGTGGCCGGACGCGGCCATGACGCCGTTCCGCAATGAGAAGAACTCGAATTGGGAAGGTGCCTACCGGGTTCCGGCCATGGTTCGCTGGCCGGGTAAGATCAAGCCGGGAACCGTATCGAACGAGATCGTCTCACATCTCGACTGGGCGCCAACGTTGCTTGCCGCCGCTGGCGTGCCGGACATCAAGGAGAAGCTGCTCACCGGCTACAAGGCCGGCAACATGACCTACAAGGTGCATCTCGACGGATACAACCTCGTGCCGTACCTGACCGGGGCGGAAGCAAAGAGCCCGCGCAAGGAGTTCTTCTACTTCTCCGACGATGGCGATCTGACGGCGCTTCGCTTCGATAACTGGAAATTCGTCTTCCTGGAACAGAGGGCGCCCGGCACGCTGCGGGTATGGGCGGAGCCCTTTACGCATCTTAGAGTGCCGTTGATCTACAATCTGCGCCTTGATCCTTATGAGCGCTCCAACATTACATCGAATACCTATTACGACTGGTTGTTGGATCACGCCTTCATGCTGGTCCCGGCACAGACCTATGTCGGGCAGTTCCTTGCCACCTTCAAGGATTTTCCGCCCCGCCAGAAGGCCGCGAGCTTCTCGCTCGATCAGGTGCTGGCCAAGCTCAAACAACCAAACGACTAGCGCCCGTGCGCAAACGTCACCAACTCGGCCAACGGATGTCATCCCGGCCAAGCGAAGTGCAAGCCGGGATCGTAAAAAGACCGGCGATTTAATCTGTTACGATCCCGGATAAGGCTTCGTCTTTCCGGGACTTGATTACCCGGATGTGTCCGCCAATCCCGTCGCCACGGCCGCCCTTGGAGGCGAAAAATACAGGGTATTCCAAGTTACGACTGGATGGCCGGGTCAACCCTCGGGTCAAGCCCAAGGGCATGGCCCGGCCGTGACAGTGGAGCAGAAATTCGCCAATGTTTTCATGGCTTCTTCTGCTGGCGGAAACATGCGGGTAATCAAGTTCCGGGAAGACGGCGGGGCGCCCCGGTGGCGCGTCAGGCGAAGTTTGCTTTAGGCCATTAAGTCCTCGCGGCAAAACCTTCCCGAGCGCCATGGATGGAATGTCGCGCGTCGCGGTCAAGGATAATGCGTCCGGACGTTGTTGCATGGCTCTTCAAAACACGTTGACGACCAACCTGTTCATCTCGCCCTCATCCACGCTCAGGTTGCATTCCAGAGTGCGTCCGGAAAAGTGCGAAGCGGTTTTCCGATAAGACGCACGACAAAACAGAAACTTAGAGCCCACATTTGATTCCATCAAAAGCGGGTAGGCTCTAGATTACAGGAGCAACCCGGTTGACGCGATCTGTACAAATCGAAGCAGCTTGAGCGGCTCGTTCCCGGTGCGAGCGCACGAAGGCGGTAAAGCGTTCCACCCAAGGGTTGGTCGGGCTCGATCGAAGATGAGAGAAGCTCGCGAGCAGATTGCCGATCACGATGCCGTCGCGGTCGCCGCCCAGTCCTACGCCGCGCGTGATGCGGTAGGCGAAGCGATGCCCTTCGCTCAAATTTTCCAGGGCGGCATAATGGAATTCATGGCCCCGGACACCTGCCTTTGATGCGCCTCCGGCAGAAGGCCAGGGCGAGTTTTCCGTTTCTTCCAGGAGCACGAGCCCGCGCCCTTGCGGCCGTTCATACATCACCGCGTCGGCTGGAATGATGCCCACCATCTGATGCGACACGCCCTTCCATTGGATGGAGCGCGCCAGATACATCAGGCCGCCGCATTCGGCATAGGTGGGAAGGCCCGCGCGGATGCGGCGCGCGATGTCGGCGCGGAGTTCGGCATTGGCTTCGAGCGCAGCCGCTTGCGTCTCTGGGAAACCGCCGCCGATGAAGAGGCCGTCTGCATCGGGGAGCCGGTTGTCGGAGAGCGCATCGAAGAAGCAGAGCTTCGCGCCTGCGGGCTCGAAGGCTTCGAGATCGTCGGCGTAATAAAAGCCGAATGCACTGTCGCGGGCGACCGCGATGCGAATGCGCTGGCCGCGGCGCTGCGGGCGGCTGAGCGGAACACCGGCCTGCAACGCTGGCGCGGCGCGGCCAATGGCAAGAATGCGATCCACATCGACGCCATCCTCGACGGCGCTCCTCAGCCTCGCGATGATCGCGCGAAGTTCGGGCGTCTCGGACGGCGTCATAAGCCCGAGGTGCCGCTCTGTGATCGCGAAATCCTTGTTTCGCGGCACGGCGCCGATCACGGGGATGTTCGTGTAGCGCTCCAGCGCCTGGCGCATTTTGTCCTGCTGGCGAAGCGTGCCGATCTTGTTGAGGATGATCCCGGCGATATTCGTTTCCCGGTCGAATGCCTGATAGCCGAGGACAAGCGGGGCGATTCCTCGCGTCATCCCCAGCGTGTCGATGACCAGGATGACAGGCGCGTTGAGGAGCTTTGCCAGCGCAGCGCTCGAGTTGCACCCTTCGAGGTCGACGCCGTCATGCAGACCCTTGTTGCTCTCGATCAACGCGAAATCCGCGGCCGCCTCTCGCGCCGCCGCGCTATCGCGGATTTCAGCGTTTGTATGTGTGTTGAAATCGAGATTGTAGCAGGACCGCCCGCTCGCATGCGACAGCCACATGGGGTCGATATAGTCCGGCCCCTTCTTGAACGTCTGGACAGCAAGCCCGCGCGCGGCGAGCGCGGCGGCGAGCCCAACCGAGAGTGTGGTTTTCCCGGAGGACTTGTGCGCCGCCGAAAGGAGAACCCGCGCCATGACTATGCCACCGCTCGCAGCCGGTCGCGGCTTTCCCACATGGCGTTCGCCTGCGCTTCAGCCGCTTCAATTGTCTGCGCACGGCCCAACGCCTTCAAAGCGATAGCCAGCGTGCCGGTGACGGCCGCCTCGCCGTATTCGTCTCTTGCTTCCCCGCGCAGGACCGCAGTGAGCCGGTTGAAGTTCATGTCTTCTTCGGGGGCTTGGCGAGGATCGGAAATGAGAACCGGCCAGCGCTCTTCTTCGACGGCTCCGTTATGAACTGTCAGCACCTCGCAAGGCTTGTTCGGGCGCCGCTCGATCTCACCGCCTTCGCCGCGGAACACGGCCATGTGTGGCTGTTCGAGCAGAAGAGCGGCCTTCTGGTGGATTTGCATATAGCCGGGGTGGAAGATGCCCTGCAGCATGACCGGCGCGGCAAACGGATTGAGCATGCGCGACAGCGTATGCACCGGCGAACGCAAGCCAAGGATTGAGCGCAACCCGAAAAGGTCGGCGAGGATGGGATTGATCGCCGTGAGAGGCATGTAAGCGAAATTGCGCCGAGAGAGATGCGTCGCGGCCTCTTCGAAGCTCAAGGCGACAGGAATGCGCAAGCCCTCCAGAACCTCGCGGGTAAAGACGCGGCCCTCGGTGTGGCCATCCGCGCCGTGCATGAAAACCCTCGTGCCGTTCCGGGCGAGCATGAGCGCGGAGAGGATGTACCAGGGGAGCTGGCGGCGCTTGCCCGCATAGGACGACCAGTCCACATCCACCTGTGGCAGGGCCGAGGGAAGCGTCATAGCGGCGCGCGCGGCGAGAACGAAGCCCGCAATCTCCTCTGCGCTTTCCTCCTTCATCCTGAGAAGCATGAGGAACGCGCCAAGCTGCTCCGGCAACACGTCTCCGGCGAGGATCATCGCCATCGCCTCTTGCGCTTCCTCAATGGTCAGCGAGCGGGAAAGCGTCTTTCCCCGGCCAAGAATCTTCACGAAGCGGGCGAAGGGGTGAGGTGGGTGGATCATATGGGTAGCTCCGTGTTGTATCAGGCGTCCGCGGGGCGCGGCAGGAACGGTAGAAGCTTCAATGCGACACCGGTCAACAGCATCGCGATGGAAACGCCGCTCAGGCCCAGAAGCACCTCCGGCAGCGACGGCCAATACTGCGCCACAACGCCATCGTGGAAAGAGCTTGAAACCTCCATGCCGGGGAAAAGCTGCAGCGGATAAGCCTGCCCGCCGATGATCGTGAAGTACATCTGGGCGACGCCGCCGATCAGGAAAAATGGCGCCGCGATAGCCATCGCACGCCAGGCATCGCGGCCGCGCCCGAAGAAGACAAGAATTGTCAGCGGCAGTAAGAGTCCGAGCCAGATCTGCCCGATCCAAAAGATAAGCGTGTAGATGCCGCCATCCCGCAGCAGGAAGGCTTCCACGTCGCGGTAATTCGGAGCGTAAAGCTTGGTCAGGTGGAAAACCGCTGTGAGGTACAGAACCGCCAGCGCGAAGAGGATGAAAAGACCGCGAAACTTGCCGAGCATATCCTCGCTGATAAGGTCCTGCCTCGTTTCCCGGCCCATCGTCATGAGCACCAGCACTGTAAAGGCCAGCCCATAGAGGAAAGAGGCGGCGATGAACAAGACGGCCAATATCGCGGACGAATAGGCATCGCGGGCCATGAGAAAACCGAAGATCGAGCCGGTGCCTGTCGTCAGCGCGAAGCGCCAGAAGAAGGCAAATCCGCCCGCCAATCGCGTTGGCGTTTTGGAGCGCGACACGCGCCGGTCCATCATCACGAACAGGTAAAGGGCGACGACGGCAATAAAGCCGGTATACAGATAGATGTTCCAAGCGAAGATCGAACGGAAATTATAGGTCGTCATCGCGACGATCAGCCGGTCCGGGCGGCCCAGATCCAGCACCAGCACCGCAAGCCCGCCTACGAGTAGAGCGATAGCCAGAACACCGGAAAGGCGGGCGTAAGGCTTATAAGCCAACCGGTTGAAGACTGAGGAAAACGAGGCGACGTTCAGCGCGCCCGAAGCCGCGACGATCAGGAACACGGCGAAGACGTGCGGCGTGCCCCACACGGTCTGGTTCGACATGCCCGTGACGATGTGGCCGTGCTCCTCCATGTAAAAGGCGGCGCTCAGCCCGGCCGCGATGACGAGCACATGGAAGGCGAGCAGCCCCCAGAAGAAGGCGCTGTGATCTGTGAGCTTCTGATATGCGACTTTTGCCATTTCGGTTCTAGCGCCCCATGCCGAGTGAAGCGTTCATCATGTTCGTCGCCCCGGAAAGCGCCTCAGCGCTTATCCGTGGCCGCAAAACATCGCGCGCCTTCGCTTTTGCGATCCCGGATAGCCGCAAGCGGCTTCCGGGATGACGGGTCCACGGCTTTGTCCTCTGGATCGGCTTCATCGCAGTCCGCCCTAGATGTTTGTGTAGTAGACGCCCGTGTCGCAGCCCAAATCGGCGCGGATGCGGGTCGTCCGGTATGTCGCGATGCGCTTAGCGATCTCGCTCGAAGGGTCGTTCAGGTCGCCGAAAAGGATCGCAGTCGCGCCTTCCGCCTTGCACGCTTCGACGCAATGCGGAACGCCGCCCTGGTCGATGCGGCTCGCACACAGCGTGCAGCCTTCGACCGTGCCCTTGCCGCGCGGCGCATCCGGTTTCTGATCCTCCAGGGGCTCATGCACGAAGGAGCGCGCCTTGTAGGGGCAGGCCATCATGCAATAGCGGCAGCCGATGCAGATGTGGCGATCCACCAGCACTATGCCGTCCGCGCGCTTGAAGGAAGCGCCGGTGGGGCAGACATCCACGCAAGGCGCGTTCGCGCAGTGCTGGCACATGACCGGCACTGAAAAGCCCGCGCCGGTTCGCGGATCTTTCGCCGTCACTTTCCGGATCCACTGCGGGTCGGTCTCAGGGCGCCCGGTGCTCGTCCAGCCGAAGGCTTTGGAGCAGGCATCGATGCAGGCCGAGCAGCCGTCCTTGCATTTGCTGGCGTCGATCAGAAGCCCCCAGCGCATCTTCGAAGAAGCAGGCGCAGTTTCGGCGGCAACCGCATCGCTCGTGGCATAGAGCGTGACACCGGGCGCGAGCAGTGTCGCCGTCACGGCTGCCGCACTCTTCAGGAAAGCGCGCCTACCGCCATCAATGGGCTTTCTTTCAGTCATTGGCGCTTCTCCTGAAAGAGAGCCGCCGCAACGGCCAAGTCCGAGGGAACGGTCCTTTGTACGCTTTGCGTTTTTTCCGACCCCCGCTTGGAAGAATGGCATTCGAAGCAGTCGATGGAGACTGCCGCGAAGTCGTGGCAGCTTCGGCAGAAGTGCCTGGAATCCGCATAAGCGACCGGCTGGCCGTCCGCTCCCTTTACGGCATGACAGTCCATGCATCCCGCAAGACTGAAAGGCTTGCCGCGCACACCCTCATGCACGGTCTCGTCGCGCTGATGCTTCATCATGCTCATGTGATTGCGGCGCATGAATTCGGTGGGCGCGACGCAGTGCTCGCCCTTACCCTTGGGAGGATGCGGGACGAGGTCTTCCGCGAAAGCGGACGTATTCGCAACGGCGAGCAGGAGTGCAATGACGGCCGCCAGTCTCATGCCGCCCTCTCGCCGCTATCTTCATCCCGGAACTTGATTAGGATGTTTCCGCTAGCAGAAGCGGCCATGAAAACATTGGCGAATTTTCGCTCCACTGTCATGGCCGGGCTTGACCCGGCCATCCAGTTATAACTTGGAATACCTTGTGTTTTTCTGGATGGCCGCCTCAAGGGCGGCCATGACGGAATTGGCGGACACATCCGGGTAATCAAGTCCCGGAGCGCATACGCGCTTTCCGGGATCGTCAAAAACGCCGTGCGGAGTTTGCAATGATCCCGGATAAGCGCCAAAGCGCTTTCCGGGATGACGCGGGAGCGGGTTGAGCGCCCATCCGGGATGACGCGGGGGCGGACTGTGTGCTGCTCGCGGGATGCTTCTCCTCGATCCATCACTCATCCTCCTCCGCAGCAGCTATGTGCGCCGGTCCGTCTTCTTTTGCAGGTGCTGCTGCCTGGGCTTCTGCCTTGCCGTTCAGTTCCTCTTCCTGCTTCGAGCCTGTCAGCACGATGGCGTTCGAGACCATCTGATGCACGCTGACGATGGCCTCCCTGTCGAAGCCATAGGTCGGCAGCACCTTCGAGAACTGCGCTTTGCAGATCGCGCAGATGGCCGCCATGTGCGTCACGCCGTGCTCGTCCGCGACTTCGCGAAGCGCCTTCATGCGCGGCGACGCGCCTTTGATGCGAAGGTCCATCAGCTCGTCGGTCAGAAGACCGCCTCCGCCGCCGCAGCAGAGCGTCGCCTCGCGGATCGTGTCCGGGTCCATGTCGTAGTAGTGATTGCAGCTGGCTCGCAGGATCGCGCGGGGAATCTCGAACTGGCCGCCCGGCTTGTCGCCCATCCGCGATGCGCGTGCGACGTTGCAACTGTCGTGGAAGGTGAGCCGGATGTGGTCGTTCTTCGACTTGTCGAGGCGGATTTTTTCCCGCTGGATCAGATCATAAGTGAATTCGCAGATGTGCTGCGGAATCGGATAACGCTTATCGAGGAGATCGAACGGCCCTGCGAGCGTATTGAGGAAGTTGTAGGCGACGCGCCATGCATGGCCGCATTCGCCGAAGATGATCCGCTTCACCTTCAGGGCGCGCGCCGCGTCGGCGATGCGCTGCGCGACCTTTTGCATGTTTTCATAGGAGCCAATGAACATGCCGAAATTGGCGGCCTCCGAGGCGTGCGAGCTGAACGTCCATGAGATGCCAGCCTCGTGCAGCACCTTCGCGTAGCCGATCAGCCCTTCCATGTGAGGCGAGGCAAAGAAGTCTGCGCTTGGCGTCACGAGCAGGATGTCCGCGCCTTCCTCATCGACGGGCAAACGAACGGGCACGCTCGTCTCCTCCTCGATCTCCTCCTCAAGCCCCGCAAGCGTCGCCTTCAGCGCCTTGGGCGGCAGGCCGAGATTGTTTCCAATCTTAAAGACCTTGCCGATGATCTCGTTCGAATATTTCTGCCCCATGCCGATCGTGTCCATGATCTCGCGCGCGGCCATGGAGATTTCGGCGGTGTCGATGCCGAATGGGCAGTAAACCGAACAGCGGCGGCACTGGGAGCACTGATGGAAGTAGCTGTACCATTCGTTCAGCACCTCGCGTGTCAGATCTTCCGCGCCCACGAGCCAGGGCGCGATCCGGCCGGACAGGGTAAAGTAGCGGCGGTAGACCTTTCGCATCAGGTTCTGGCGCGCGACCGGCATGTTGTTCGGGTCGCCCGTGCCGAGAAAGTAATGGCATTTATCTGTGCAGGCGCCGCAGCGAACGCATCCGTCTAGGTAGAAGCGCAGCGCGCGGTTGTTTTTGACGAGTTCGCCGAGCTTCAGGATCGCCTTTTCCTGCCAGTTCTCGACCAGTTCCCCGGGAAAGCCGAGCGCTGTTTGATGGGCCGCAGACGCATGGTAGGGCTTGCTTTTCGCCATCGCTCCGGAGGCAAGCTCTGGAATTTCCAGCGGATCCGGATGCAGCGAGCTCTCCTCGGTTTCAATTCGGTCCACTGCGCCCCCTATGCTTTGCTGACGGAGGTGCGAGCGGGCGCATAGCGGCGCTCGCGAGGATTATCGGCCTGATTTCGCGACGGGCTGAAGAAGACGCCAGGAGCGTGCAGCAGCTTCGAGAAGGGGAAGACGATCATCAGCACGGCAACGAGCGCCAGATGCGTGAGCAGCAGCGGATCGGCCGGAAGCGGCTGCCAGTCGAAGGCCATCAGCCCGAGGATGAACCCTTTCACCGAAACGATGTCGGTGTGCGCCACGAACTTCATCGCCAGCCCCGACGCGCCGATCGCGATCAGGAGCAGCAGAACCAGATGATCGAACACGTCGCTGATATAGCGCATTCGCGCCATGGCCACGCGCCGGACCCAAAGCGCGAAAAGAGCGGCCACCATCGCGAAACCGGCATACACGCCGAAGGGCTGCATCAGCGTTACGAGCGGCCATACAGGCTGTGTGAAGTAGCGTAGATGGCGGAAGAGCACGAGAGCGAGCGAGACGTGAAAGACCCAGCCGAACAGCCAGATCCATTTGTTGGATTTGAACAGGCTTTCGAAGATGGTGACTTCGCGGAGAACGCGGAAAGCTGCCCCGGTGCGCGTTACGGGCGCGGGCGTCGTCGGGATCTTGAAAGGGACCGGCGTCCTGGCGTACTGCCATACGCGCAGAGCGAGCCCGGCGGTGAAAATCGTCGCCGAAATATAGAACATGAGCGCGTAAATCGTGGTTTGCACGCAATTCCGTCCCTAGTGGCCCAGGTCTGCGCCCGGTTTTATTGTATTGTTGTGCGTCGCTTCCGCTTTTTGTCCTGGCCGGGCTTGACCCGGCCATCCAGTTGACGGAGCGCACGCTTCCTGGATGGCCGCCTCAAGGGCGGCCATGACGAGTGTGCTACACGCACCCGGTCGGCTTCGGCAGTCCGCCGATTTTGCAAGCCTGCTTCGCGGGGCCGTAGGGGAACAGCTGATAAAGATACTTCTGGTCACCCTTCTCCGGGCCGAACTTCTTCTTCATCTCCTTGACGAGAACGCGGATGGCCGGCGCGATCTGGTATTCGTCATAATATTCGCGCAAGAAATCGATGACTTCCCAATGCTCGGGAGTCAGCTCGATGTTCTCGCTCTTCGCAATGAGCAGCGCGAGATCCCTGTTCCAGACGTTAATGTCGGTGAGGTAACCTTCCTCATCGTGATCAGCGACGATGTCGCCGACTTTATATTGCATGGACATAATGTTCTACTCCGCGGTTTTATCCGATTGCGTTCGTTTTTCTAAAGCCAGGAGACGGTGCGCGCGTGCTGCGTTACAAGATCGACAAAGCCGCCATAGTCGACGAGCTTGACGCCGTCGATCACATCGCCGGGCTTCATGCCCCGAGCCGCCAGGTCGGACGCGAGCACATAAGACGCCGCCATTTTCCAGCGCAGCCTTTACAATAGCACTCGCCGACGAACCTTTGCGGGCCCCGACGACCCCATCCTCGATCATGAGCACCGCGTCTCCAGGCAGAAGATGCCCCACGCAACTCTGAAGCGCGTTCCGTTCGAAGGGAGATTTGTTCACCGTATGAAGCGTGGACATGGTTCCCCCCTAGAAGCTCAAAACGACGTCTTGTTCGGCGATGATGGCCGCCATTTCGGCGCGGCTCACGGGGATGATCGAGGGCTTTTCGGCGTAATCCTCATCCTCGTCTTCGTAGGTGATCGGCATCAGGTCTTCGACCGTAAGGCCGCGCTCGGCAAGCGACTCGCGCTCGACGTAGAACTTGCGCACCTCGTAATCGCCAAGTGCCTTGTAGGTGCGGGAGAAGTTCTTCATGCCCGCGGCCGCCGTGTCCTGGCCAGCCATGAGCTGGAACACGCCGTCGTCGATAAAGGCGAGGCTCACAGCCTGCTCGAACGCCGCGCCGATCAGCACAACCTCGAGCGACTCCAGCGCATAGATCGTCCCGTAGGGCGCCTTGCGATTGACGTAGAGAAATTTTTTCTTGCTGGCCATGGCCTCCCCCTAATCCCCGAAGACCACGAGCCGGTCGGCTTCGATGCCGGCTTCGATCAGTTGGCCGAGACCGGAAATGCGAAAGCCCGGTGCAAGATTGCTGGCATCCTTGCCATGCCGCTTGGCTTCATCGGCGTCGAGAATGCCGCGCCGCTGCGCCGCCGCGATGCAGACCACCATATCGAGCTTATGCTTCTCGCTGAGCTCGCTCCAAAGCTTCTGCAAGTTCCGGTCGTCCTGCGGCGGCACGGTGAGCCGCGTGCCGTTGTTGACACCGTCGTGGTAGAAGAAGACGCGGGTGATCCCGTGCCCCTTCTCCAGCGCGGCTTTCGTGAAGTGATAGGCCGTATCGGACGCCTGATGCGTGTACGGCCCTTCATTGACGACGATTGCAAGCTGCACGTTTCTCTCTCCCGCCTAGAAATGCACGTGCGCTGACATGTTCATGGTCTTGCGCGCGCCCGTCCATGTGTCGAGGTGGTGCTTCGTGAAGGCGAAGCCCGTCAGTTCGAAGAAGCGCGGCCAGCCGATGCGCTCGATCCACTCGCCCATGCGCTCCCAGTCCTTCGCGTTGTCCTTGTAGGCGTAGAGGATCTTGCGGACGACATCGGCCACTTCCGGCCAGCGCGGCGCATTGTTCGGCAGATTGGCGACCACGAGCTTATGGAAGGATGGCTTTGAGCGCGCATTGGAGTGTTTTCCGCCGACCCAGACCGCAATCTTGGTGGAGTCCGCGCCGTTGATCTGCATGGGCGGGCAAGGCGGATAGCAAGCGCCGCAGCACACGCATTTCTGCTCGTCCACTTCGAGCGAGGGCTTGCCGTTCACCATGGCCGGGCGGATCGCCGCCACCGGGCAGCGCGCGACGACGGCAGGGCGCTCGCAGATCTTCGAAACGAGGTCGTGGTTGATCTTGGGCGGCTTCGTGTACTGCACGTTGATCGAGATGTCGCCCTGGCCGCCGCAGTTGATCTGGCAGCAGGAGGTGGTGATGCGCACGCGGTTCGGCATCTCCTCCTTGATGAACTCATCATACATCATGTCCATCAGGCTCTTGACCACGCCCGAGGCGTCCGTGCCCGGAATATCGCAGTGCAGCCAGCCCTGCGTGTGCGAGATCATGGAGACGGAATTGCCGGTGCCGCCGACGGGGAAGCCTTCCGCCTGCAGCTTCTGGATCAGTGCAGGGACCTTCTCGAAGGAAGAGACCATGAACTCGATGTTGCTGCGCGTGGTGAAGCGCACATGGCCTTCGGCGAACTGGTCCGCGATATCGCACAGCTTGCGGACGGTAAAGACATCCATCTGCCGCTGCGTGCCGGCGCGGACGGTCCAGACCTCGTCGCCGTTTTTCGCGACGTGATGCAGCACGCCGGGCCGTGGCCTGTCGTGCCAGGCCCACTGGCCGTAATTTTTCTTCAAGACAGGATGCATGTAGGGAAACGGGTCCGGCACACCG
This sequence comes from uncultured Alphaproteobacteria bacterium, assembly GCA_963829495.1. Taxonomy (GTDB): domain Bacteria; phylum Pseudomonadota; class Alphaproteobacteria; order Rhizobiales; family Rhodomicrobiaceae; genus Rhodomicrobium. The sequence goes on along the minus strand of CAWHIT010000003.1, from coordinate 283,336 downwards.
GATTCAACAGGGCGGCGCGGCTTGGCAGGGGCGTTCATCGAAGAAGTCTCCGCGAAATCGAATTGAGCCAATGGCGGCTGGCGGGGCGCAGGTCGAGCATGCGCCCCGCGCTCCCTTTTATTCGGCAGCGACGGTCAAACCGGCTTCTTTGGCCTTGCGCTCGAAATATTTCTCGGCTTCGGCGGTGAAGTCGTCCGTGCGGACGTAGCAGGACGTGCGCGGATGGTTGACCATGTTCGGATCGGGTTCGACGCCGATGGCTTCGAGGAATGCCGGCAGACCGATGCGGTCCAGGCATTCGCCGATACGCTCATGCTCCAAAGCGTTCTCCGCGAAGAAGTCGATGAGCTTGGTCGCAAACTCGATGAGCTTCTCGCGATCCTCGTCCGTCTCCAGTTTCATGAAGGGGACGATCATGATGCCCATGAGATCGCCCACCTTGAGCGAACGTTTGCCGCCGACCAGGATCGAGACGCCGCGATCGCCGCCGGGGGACAGCGCTTTCGTCATCACGTTCATGCAGTGCATGCAGCGCACGCAGGACTTGTTGTCGACGTCCAGCGTGTCGTCGTCGTTCAGGCTTAGCGCGCGCGTCGGGCACATGGCGATGACGCTGTCGATGGTATATTTGCGGCCGTGGCTGGCGACGTAGGCCTTCACCTCGTCCTGGTTCACCTTCATGGCGTCGCGCCACGTGCCGATGACCGCGAAGTCGGAGCGGTGAATCGCGTTCACGCAGTCGTTCGGGCAGCCCGAGAACTTGAATTTGAACTTATAGGGCAGTGCCGGGCGGTGCATCTCGTCAAGGAAGTTATTGATGACCGCGCGATGTGCCCTGACCTCGTCGTAGCAGGACTTTTCGCAGCGCGCGTGACCCACACAGCTCATGGAGGTTCTGAGCGCGGGGCCAGCGCCGCCGAGGTCGAAGCCCATTTCGTTCAGTTCATCGAACGCTTTCTGGGTGTTCTCAGTCGTGCAGCCCTGGAACATGATGTCGCCGCTCTGGCCGTGGAAGGCGATGAGGCCGGAGCCGTGCTTCTCCCAGACATCGCAAAGCTGGCGCAACAGATCGGTGGTGTAGTGATAGCCAGCCGGGGGCTGGATGCGGAGCGTGTGGAATTCCTTCGAGGCCGGGAATTTGTCGGCCACTTCCGAAAAGCGCGGAATGACGCCGCCGCCGTAGCCGAAGACCGAAACCGTGCCGCCCTTCCAGAAGCCGAGCCGCTTCTCGTAGGAATGCTCGAGCTGGCCGAGGAGGTCGTTCACCATCGGCGCGTAGGGCTTATCCTCTGCGTCGCGCAACTTCTTCAAGCCGGTCACGAAGCTCGGCCATGGCCCTGTTTCCAACTCGTCCAGAAGCGGCGTTGCATGCTTTTGGGATTGCGCTGTCTTTGGCGCATCGTCGCTCGTCATTCAACCTCCCTACTCAAAATCGGTCTTGGGTCTAAATTTGCCCGCGTTTCCCGAGATTGGTTTTTTGTTCCAAAAAACTTGCAACAGCGAATTTTTGCAAAGCTAGCATATTTACGGATTGATGACAATCATTCATATCTGTGAATACGACAATACATTGATGAATGGCGAGACTCACTGCCGGTTCGCGCGGCTTCCTCGCCAGAATTCGCAGGCTTTTGGACTCAATAGGGCTAGTACAGCCCGAGCAAGTTCGCCCCCATTTGCCGCACGCGCTTTAGCGAGCTTGCCTCGGATAAGCTGTACTAGAATCAATAGGTTGTTAGTAAGCCTTATCCGCGGGAAGTCCTGTCGGCGCCAGCAGCAAATGGGTCAGGACTTCCCGCGGGGCGTACTAGGCGAGCGAGGCTGCCTACAAAGGAATTGCGGATATTATGGCCGAAATCCACGCCTACCTTGCTGGTCCGGATGTCTTTTTTCCGCGTGCCCACGAAATTGGCCGGCGGAAAATAGCGTACCTGCGCGCCCTGGGAATAGTGGGGCATTTTCCATTAGACAATGAAGTGCCAGACGACCTGTTCAAGAATCCGGCACAGGCCATTCAATTCATCGGCGATGCCAATGAAAAGATGATGCTCGATTGCTGCGGTGACGGCCGGATCGGACTGATCCTGGCGAACATGTCGCCCTTCCATGGACCTTCGATGGACGTCGGAACCGCCTTCGAGGTGGGTTTTATGTCTGCGTTAAGCTACAGAAAGAACGTAATTATCATCGGCTACACGCCCGATAAGCGTACCTTTGAGGATCGTGTCGTCGAAGACATATACGGCGGCTGGAGCAACATCACGCATAACAATGGCATCCCGCACGGACCGGACGGAAACATGATCGAGGCCTTTGGCGGCGCTGATAATCTTATGATCACCAACGCCATCGTTCGAACCGGAGGGGATATTTTCCGAACTTTCGAGGAAGCTGCGCACTTTGGTGAAACAGCCGCAAAGCACCTGCTGGCACAACCTGAATAGCGAACCGCACGCTTCGAGTATCGGGCTGACGCCGGGCGGCAATGGCGGTTCAGTAGCCGGCGCAATCCGGAATCGGCGATAGTCCGCATCGGCCTGTACGACGCTTTGTGTGTAGCGCGTCAGCCCATCATGCCTCCTCATCGTCCGGAGGAACGCCGCGATCGCTGCCGGAACTCCTTGGCGAGGAACGCATAGGCGAGGCCGCCGTAAACCGCCGCGGGGGTGAGCCGCAAGGCCTGCCACCAACCCTCGAAGGGGACAAGCGTCTCGATGGCCCAGGTTGCGGTGAGGAGAAGGCCGGCGAGCAGGCCGAAGATGATGGCCTGATGCCCGCCCTCTTCTTTGTCTTTTTCCAGAAGCCAAGATGCCGCCATGCAAGCGAGGCAGCTCCAGAACCCAAGCTTGCGGAGCAGCGCGACGAACTCATGTTCTGTGCCGATGATGTTCCAATGCAGCAAGGCCGTCTCGGCGGTCAGCGGCAAAAAGACCAGCGCGGCCGAAAGCACCGCGAGCACGAGCAGCAGCCTTTCGAGCCCAGAGCTTTCCGTGTGAGGGCTCATTGCGTTTTCCGGCCCGTTTTCCTCGCCTGGCGCCGGCGCAAAAGGCTCGTCTGTCGGGTCCATTCCGCCTCACCGCAAACGCAACGCTAGACCATCGCGCCCTTAATCGGATGCGCGACGCCCGGATGATGCTGCAATCGCTGACACATGAATCACTTGTTCACCGTGTGCACGCTCGCTCGCACCGCGCTTTAGTCCGTAATCAACGACCAGCCATCGGGCTCCGAGGAAGACCGCTGCCATAGCCGTGTACCCGGCCACGTATTGCCAGGCGGGAACGCCAAAACTGCCGATCGTGTCGGCGGGCGTAAAGACATAACTGTGCATCAGACCCACTCCAGACAGGGCTGCGGCAGCAAGGCACCAAAGTGCGGCCCTCGCGAAGCGCTTCTCGATAAGATGGACCGTGATGGCCGACAGGATCATGGCCGTGAAGATGAAGCCCTGCTCCAGCGCAAAGCCGCCGCCGATGTAGTTGCCGGTCTCGGTCATTTTCGCCACAAGCTCAGGCGAGAACGTTGCGTGGCCCGCGCGAAGGCCATCCTTGGCCATTAGCACACCCCATGCGCCAAGACCCGGCAGCAGGCCCATGACCACGGCAGGGGCGTGATGACGCGGTGTCGCTTCGAACGCTTGGGCGGCCATCATGATGCCGATCCACAGCACAATCGCCATTCCAGCCTCGATCGGAACCAGCCACGCAACAAAGGCAAGCGAGCCCGTCAGGCAGAGAACGGTGAACAGCGCCGCGTTCAAGATGGAATAGCCGGCGCGCGCGCCAAGCGCCTTCCAGCCCGGATGACCAATGTAGAGCGTGGTGGGAAAGCACGACCCGAACAGGGCTGCGGCAATGGTGCCAACGCCGTTCATCGCGAGCGATGGCGCCGTCGGGAACGGATCGCCGGCAGCAGCGGCGGACTCGATGTTTTGGAGCGAGCCCAAAACGTTGAAGATGCCCATCGGCACGATCACGGAGAGGTAGGTCAGGACATCGTGCCAGCTGAGCGCGGCGAGGATGTCGCTAAGCACCGGCGCAGGCAAGTGCAGGCCCAGCGTCTGTGAAGACGGCGGGCTTAGCGGAATAAGACCCATCGCAAACGACAGCGCGACACCCAGCATCACGGCGACGAAACCGCCCGGCAAGCCGCCCCTGAACCGGACCTTGCCGAAATAGACCAGCAGAATGACGCCAAGCGTCGTGAACCCAACAACCGGGCTCGCGTAGGTCCGGAACAGGAATGAGAACGATATGAAGCCGAGCGCGATGCCGCCGAGCGTGGACAGCAGCGCGGCTCGTGGCGTGGCGCGACGCAGGCGCTCGGCGAATGGCGCTGCCAGGAGTTCGATCAGGCCTGCGCTGAAACACGCGACAAGGCCCATGCGCCAGGCCGCCAACGTGGCCTCCTCCTCGCCAAGCCCGCGTGCCTTGGCCGCCATGAGCGCCGGCAGCATGACGAGGAAGATGAAAGCGAACAGCGATACGGTGTTGATGCCATAGGGCAGCGCGCAGATGTCGCTACGCCCGGTGCGTCGCGAAAGTGCCTTGGCCTGCCAGGCGTAGAACACATTGCCGACCACGAGCGAGACGGCAACACCCGGCAGGATCGTGCCCAGGATCAGTTTGTCGGAGAAGCCGAGCACGCTTCGGCACAGCGCCACGATCACGAGGAGCTGGACGAGATTGTCGATCGCAAGCCCGAAGAAGCCGTCGATGTCTCCGCGCACAAGCCAGGGCATTCCCGTCGACCGCGGCCGCACCGCCGTCGAACCAGCTGGGTAGTCCATCGCCTTCCCCCCTCGATGGCATGTCTTTGGTCCATCGATCTATCTCGGGCAAAGTGGGCTTGTCTACCTTCTCGAAGGCCACGCTTAAGCCAAAGGACTAGAGCGCCATCAACGATGCCGGCCGTTCCACCTTTGCCATGTCGCCGCCCCTAACCAGGAATGGCATCGAGCACGTGGGCGACCTGACTGGCGTGATCGGCCCGGTTGTCGCAGTAGCGCCGGACCGTGTCCAAAGAGGAGTGCCGGGAGAAGGCTGTTAAGAAAACTTCGCTCATCTGGCCGACGGATTTGGCTCGCTCCGCGTTCGTCACCCCGGCCAAGCGAAGCGCGAGCCTGGATCGTAGAAAGACAGGCAATTCAATTTGTTACGATCCCGGATAAGGCTTCGCCTTTCCGGGATGACAGAGGCGGAGATCCGGTGGCGCGACAGGCAAAATCGGCTTAAGCGCTGACATGCTTCGATTGATGATGGCTGGCGAATCCCCGTCCTCGAGTTTGCTTGCCCGTCACCTGGGTTGAGAAATTTGCGACCGCTGCTGCGACATTTTGGCGACAGGTAAAAGCGGCGAAGGCCACGATTTCCTTTCGATAAGCTCGCCTGGTGTTCTCACCCGCAAAGGCTGAGAGCCACAATTCAAGAGCTGATGCGGTGCTTCACGCTGCTTTGGCGATAGCCTAGGCTCTCGCCGCATCAGTGGGCGGGTTCTTAAGCCCCTTATTTCTCGGAATTTTGGTGGAGCCAATGAGATTCGAACTCACGACCTCTGCAGTGCGATTGCAGCGCTCTCCCAACTGAGCTATGGCCCCTTAACCCTCATTTAGCTCGCACGGGACGAGTCCTGTCAAGGCGGGCGCACGCCACTCCTCACGCAGATTTCTTCCAGGCGCCGCTCGCGTCCTGCCGCCAATAGCTCACCTCGAAGCCGCCGCCTTGGCGCGCTTCCACTCGGTGCGGGCCAGCGCCTTCGCCTCCTCGTCTGCGCCGTCGAAAAGGCGGATCACGCGACTGAAGCGCTCGGGCTCGCGCTCCTCCGCCGCTTCAAGCAGAAACAGCACCGCCGCGCCGTTCGGGTTGGCGTCATCCAGCGTGAGAAACACGGGCTGGCGGTCGGCATGGCCGTCGCGCGGCGCTGCCGTGCGGCAGGAAAGACTCGTCGCGATAAGTCCAAAGCGCGCTGTCGATGGTTTCAAGCCGCTCAGGCGTGGAGAAGCGCAACAGCGCGCGCCAGCCCCGGGCAAGCGTCTTCTCCACCAGAACCGGCAGCACGGCCTGAAGCGGCTGACTTTCGAGATGATAGAACCAGAATTCCGGCGCGGTCATCGCTTGCCCGGCCTCTCGTCCTCGCTCGGCATACGGATTTTTGGTTTTGCGCACGTGAAGGCGCACCGGCGTCGGGCCGAGGCCGAAGCTCTTCTTCAGGTCGTTGACGAGATAGCGCAGATAGGAGTCGGGCAGCGCCTCGGGGCGCGACGAGAAGACGATGAAGGTTGGCGGACGCGCATTGGCCTGCGTGATGTAGCGCAGCTTGATGCGCCGGCCGGATACGGCGGGCGGCTGATGGCGCTCCAGCGCCGCGCCGAACCAGCGGTTCAGCTCTGCGGTCGGGAATGCGCTTGTTCCAGGCCTCGTAAACCTTGAAGGCGGCCTGCATCAGCTTGTCGAGACCCGCGGCCCGAGAGCGCGCTGACCGGCACGAGCGGCGCGCCCGCGAGTTGCGGCAGCATTCGCTCGGCGGCTGTCTTCAGACTCTGCAAGGCGGCTTTGCGGCTCCGCCACCAGGTCCCATTTGTTGACCGCGAAGACGAGGCCTCGCCCTTCGCGCTCGACGAGATCGGCGATGGTGAGGTCCTGCTTTTCGAATGGCGTTTCGGCGTCGAGGAGCAGCACGACGACCTCGGCGAAGCGGATGGCGCGCAGCGCGTCGCCAACCGCCAGCGTCTCCGGCCTTGCCGAGATGCGTGCCTTGCGCCGCAAGCCTGCCGTGTCGTAGAGGCGGACTTTCCTGCCCTTCCAATCGAAATCGGCGGCAATGGCGTCGCGGGTGAGGCCGGCTTCGGGGCCGGTGATCATCCGCTCCTCGCCGAGCAGCGCGTTGGCGAGCGTGGATTTCCCGGCGTTGGGCCGCCCGGCGATCGCGAGCTTCAGCGGACGGCTCCGGCCTTCGCCGGTTTCTTCATCGCTTTCGCATCGCCAGGCCATCGCCTTCGCGCTCGCGCAGTTCATCCAGGCGACGGCTGACCTCGGACATGAGATCGGAAAAGCCGAGATTATGCTCCGCCGAAATCGCGAGCGGCTCCCCAAGCCCGAGCTCAAAAGCGCCGTAATACCCTGCGTCCGCCGCGCGCCCCTCGCTTTTATTGGCCGCCAGGATGAAAGGCTTTCCCGAACTGCGGACAAGGGTCGCGATGCCTCTGTCGGCGGCGGTCAATTCGCTGCGCGCGTCGATCACGAAAATGACGAGGTCGGCCTCGGCGATGGCCTGCTCCGATTGGTCGCGCATCCGGGCCGCGATGCTGCCGGGCTCCGCATCCTCCAAGCCTGCCGTGTCGGTCAGGATGATATCGTGCCCGCCGATGCGGATGCGCGTCTCTTTGCGGTCGCGCGTCAGGCCGGGCATGTCGTCAACCAGCGCAAGCCGCTTGCCCGCGAACCGGTTGAATATGGTCGATTTGCCGACATTGGGCCGGCCGATGATGGCGACGGTGTAAGCCATGGGCGCTGAGCAAGCCGTAAGAGTGTTTCTCGCCCGTAGCCCTCTAAGGCTTACGGATCAGTTCATGGCTATAAGTTTGGCCTTGTCCGTCAGAACGTAAAGCCTTCCCTCAGCAACAACCGGCGTGATCATGACCGGAGAGCCGAGATCCGTCTGCATCGCCGATCGTTCCGGAAGCCGCGTCGACGCCCACGAAGAGCCCTTCGGAGGAGGCAAGCCAAAGCCTGCCGCCCGCGAGTACCGGACCGCTCCAGCGGCCCTCACCGGGCAGGGGCGTGACCCAGCGCACCTTGCCGTCCTTGCGGGTCAGTGCGATCAACTTGCCAGTGGTATCGACGACGAACAGCGTGTCTCCGGCAACCGAGGGCGTTTGCGAGCCGCTGATTTCGCGCGTCCAGAGCCGCTCACCCTTGTCCTTCGAGGTGGCGATCAACTGGCCGCCGCGGCTCATTGCGAAAACCGTCGTCCCGTCAACCACTGGGCGAGCCGCTTCGCCGATCGCGGTCGCCGAACTGTTGATGCTGCCCTTGGCAAGCGAATCCGTCCATTTCGGCTGGCCGCTCTTGACATCGATGGCGGTGATTTCGCCGGATGGATAAGGCACATAGACCAGATTGCCCGCAACGGCGGGGCTTGCGCTTGTCAGCACCGCCGCGCTCTCCGGAAGCCCCTTCTGCGTCCAAAGGTCCGAGCCGTCGGTAGCCTTCAGGCAGTAAAGCTCGCTTTCCGAGTTGACGACGAACACGCGGCCATCCGCAGCCGTCGGCGCTTCCCGGATCGGAATATTGAGCTTCTTGTTCCAGACCGGCTCACCGGTTGCTGCATCGAGCGCAATCATCGTGCCGTATCCCGTCGCGACGAAAATCTTGCCCGCGTCGGCCGCGATCCCGCCGCCGAAGCCTGCGCGCGCAACATTATTCGAGTTGAAGGGATGCAGATAGTCGAAACCCGACTTTTGCGTCCGGGACGGTGCTGAAACTCCAGAGAACGCCCCCGTTCTGCGCCGAAATGTGCGCGGACCATCCCTTCGGCGTCCATTGTGAAAATCTTTTTGTCGTAGACGATCGGGATGGCCGTAAGCCGCTCGCGCTTCGATGAGCCCTCGCCGGCATCCGCCGTCCAAACGGTATGCAAGGCGTCCCCGATGGCGAGATGGCCCGGCGCATTCGTCGCGACGCCCCCAGGTTGGCTCCACGACGCGTTCGTGACCGCTGGCGGCAGCGTGATCGGGCCGGGAGCCTCAGGCCGCGGAAATTGCCCCCTTTTCGTCGGCCTTCAGCACGGATATCCGGCGACCAGGAAGCTTTTCCTGCTTCTTGTCGAACATCGACGTGACGGATGAAAGACCAGGAACGCTCGGCTCGCTCAAGCCCATCGACTCGCACCCGCCGAGACCTAAAGCTATAACTGTGAAGAGCGAAACTGACTGCAACAGCAAGAGCGGATGGCTTGCGCCCCGGTTACTGTGTTTTCGCCTCATTTGCCCCGTCCTTTGTCCCCGTTGATTCAGTTGGCGCCGCTTTCGACTGCTCAAGAAGCAACGCCAGCATGACCTGCGCCCGCTGCCGCATTCCTGGAGGCGCCTCGCCATCGCTCATGATCTCGCGGTACAACTGTTCCGCTTCTGCATTCTTGCCTTCCTTGTAAGCGGCGAGGCCCAGAATTTCCTTGGCAGCAAACCGCCACTCGCTCGTTCCCGACCGGAAGGCTTCCAACTGACGCGACAAAGATTCGTAACTTTCCTTGTCCACCGACAGGGCCGCAACCTGAATGCGCGCGAAATCCCTAAGCGCGGTGGGGGCAACACTGTCGTCCGCTACTCCGCGATAATCCTGAAGCGCGGACTTCGAATTGTCTCTTTGCCACCGATTCGGCCGCTGCATGCAAGCGGGCCAGAACGCGATATGCACCGGATCCGCTGCCCGCGAGGTTCGCGAACGCCTTCTCGGCTTCCTCCTGGTTCCCGGCCTCGACCAAGTTTATCGCATTGGACAGCGCATCGCCGCCGCTGGCGGCTTGGGCAGCCCGCCGCTGAGTCTCGTATTTGTAGCCCCCGACAATCGCCAGGATGACAAAAGCACCGGCAATGAGATAAGCGCCATAGGTTTTGAAGAATTTTGCAGTCTGCTCGCGCCGGTAATCTTCTTCGACCTCGCGGAAAAAACTTTCATCATTGCTCATGGCGCTCTTGCCTTAATTCCGAGTGACTGATTCGCAACAGATAGGACAGCGGCCGTTGCAAGGGAAGAAGACAGAAAATCTTAATCCGAAGACTTTGTGGCGCATCTTGACGCGGTCGCAATCGCCCACGTTAGTTTAATGCTCCACTGGGCTTCCTTTTGGACATTTTCGTGACTCGCGGCGTTACGGCAGCGGGTTTGGCCATCGCGTAAACATGTTCCTTGGCCGGAAACTGGCGGGTGCGAACTTCCTCGGCGTATTCCTTGACGGCGCCTTCTATGGCCGCGCCAAGCTCCGCGAATTTCTTCACGAACTTCGGGACGGTCGGCGAGAGGCCCAGCATGTCTTCCAGCACAAGGATCTGCCCGTCGCATTCGGCTGAAGCCCCGATGCCAATGGTCGGGATGGAGATAGCGCGCGTGATCTTCGCCGCGAGCAATTCGGCCATGCCTTCGAGCACCACCGCGAAGGCGCCAGCTTCCGCGACGGCGGCGGCGTCAGCCTCGATGGCGGCCCACTCCTCGGGATGGCGTCCTTGTGTCTTGAAGCCGCCCATCACGTTTACCGATTGCGGTGTCAGCCCGATATGCGCCATGACCGGGAATGCCGCGTTCGACAAGGTAGGTGATCGTCTCGGCCATCCGGCGGCCGCCTTCGAGCTTCACGGCGCCGCAACCCGTTTCCTTAATGACCCGCACCGCGTTCCGGAAGGCCACGGGCGGCGACTCTTCGTAAGAGCCGAAAGGCATGTCCACAACCACGAGCGCTCGCCTGGAACCGCGCACCACCGCCGCGCCATGCATGATCATGAGTTCCAGGGGAACCGGCACTGTCGTCTCATGGCCGTGCATCACCATCCCGAGCGAATCGCCGACCAGGAGGAAATCGACATGCGGATCGATGAGACGGGCCGTGTGCGCGTGATACGCCGTCAGCGACACGATTTTCTGCCGCCCCTTCCGAGCCTTGATGTCGGGGGCGGTGATCCGGCGCGTTTCGGTATGCTGTGACATGAGAGGTTCCCTGCGAGGTGATGCCCGTCAATAGCGAAATTGATCACGGCAGGAAATAGGCGTGCGAAACAAAGCGGCAATTGTCCAAGTCAAAAAATTAACCGAGATCTCACAACGCCGGGGCCGGTAGTTCAAAGTTTAAGAAAATCGACCTACTGTTGAGGAAAGCAAGGTCGAGGCTGTTTATGAAAAAGCGCTTCCTTTTCATGCTGTTAACCGCCGCCCTCGTAATCGCGGCGAGTGCGGGCAATGGCGGTTTTGCAGCGCCCCTTCCGAACGCGGCGCTTTCGCATTCCTTTTCCAAGACATCAGCCGTGACGAAAGTTCAATATGCCTGCGGCTGGACTTACTCCTGCACCAATCTTGGAAACGGCGGCAACGGACCGCAAAATGTCCAAATCTACGGCCCGGTCAATGTCTATACAGGCGCCGACGTTAAACCGGAGGTTTGGAGAGTGCCCGAGGGCGCGTGGCCCTGGACCGGAGATCAAGGAAGCCAGCCGTGGCGGGGGTGGGGCTGCGGCGGCCACCCTTGCGACGAAAGGTGCGGAGCCTTCTGCTGGTTCAACCGCGTCCGCAACGGTTATTGCGGCCATGGATGCAATGCTTACCGTCAGCATGTCATGTTTCAGCGGCACGTCGTGTTTCATCCAAGCGACGAACTGAGGCCCTACATTTATCAAAATCCTTCAGACGGGGATTTTGGCGGCTATGGGTACGGCAGCGGCGGAGCATCCTACTACGGTTCCGGTTATGGCCAGACTTCGGCGAGCCAAGGTGGTTACGGCGAGGGTTATTCAGGCCAGGGAGGATACGGCTATTCGGGGGGCAACAGCGGCAGCGATTATTACCAGAACTCGCAGCAGCAGGACTCTTACGGCACAGGGGCTCCGGCCCCGCAGGGTGAGCGCTTCATCGACCGTCTGCGGCGATATTTCTACGGCAGGCCGCAAGGTGACGTTTATCCCAACAGCGCCGCCGTCCGTAACAACGGAGGGGTCCGCTTCGAGCGGCCGAGCAACGACCTCACGCCTTTGCGCCGGTTCAACGGGCCGAAATACCCGCCGGACGGTACGCAACCCCAGCGCGATCGGCCACTTAACGTAAAATAACCATCTCGGACCAAATAAGAAATACTATGTAGTTTTTTACAACTCACTCCCTATTCGCAGCGCTGCCCTTGGCGGCGCTTTTTTTTAGTCCGCCCGAGAGGCTGCGGAAAACTGACGCGCGCCAAGTTCTACCAAAGGACGATAACAGAAGAATTGCCACTTCCCATTTTTGCACTGCCCCGCTAGAGACTGTCGCGGAGAACGCGGGCGGCTGAACCTGCGGGACCTTGCAGCTTTATCAGAGGGCAATCCTAATCATGCTCGACCGCCGTAATTTCCTGAAACTGGCGCTGGCCGCGCAGGCATTCGCGGCATTTCCCGCGAATGCGGCGTCTCCAAATCTCCGTTTCGGGGAACCCCAGCCCTTTTCCTCCGACTGGCTGAAAGCGCATGCGCAAGCGCTCGCGGCGGCCCCGTACAGCCCGCCCCCCCGACCCGATCCGGGCCTTGTGGCGTCGATCGACTACGACTTGCATGGCAAATTGAAATACAAGAACGACTTCGCGCTCTATGGCGACGGCCATCCCAGCGCCTTCCCGATCACCTTCATGCATGTCGGGCAATATTTCCCCAAGACCGTCCGCATGTATGCGGTGGACCCTTCCAGCGATGGCACCAGCAGCGCGAGGGAGATCCTTTACGACCCGGACTATTTTTCAATCCCAGCGGACAGCGCTGCAGCAAAGCTTCCGCCAAATCCCTCACGCTTTGCGGGCTTCTGGCTGCGCGAGCCGAAAGCCGGCACCGAGGATTGGCGCATCGCAGAGCCGTGGGTGACCTTCCTCGGCGCATCCTATTTCCGGGCGAAAGGCGAACTCGGCCAGGTGGGCTTGTCCGCGCGCGGGATAGCGCTCACGCCCGGCGGCAACGCCATCGAAGAGTTTCCCGATTTTGTGGCCTTCTGGTTCCTGCCTGCAGGCTCGGCCGCCCGGACGGTCACGGTTTATGCGCTTCTCGACGGCCCAAGCGTCACCGGCGCTTACAAGTTCGTCATGGAGCGGACGAAGGGCGTGGTGATGGAGATCGAGAACACGCTGTTCTTTCGCCAGCCCGTGGAACGGCTCGGTCTCGCGCCCCTTACATCGATGTACTGGTACTCGGAGACATTGAAGCAGCCCGGCATCGACTGGCGCCCTGAGGTGCATGATTCCGACGGGCTTGCGATGTGGAGCGGAGGCGGCGAACACATCTGGCGTCCGCTGAACAATCCGGCGCACATCACCATTTCCACCTTCTCGGATGAGCGCCCGCGCGGTTTTGGGCTCCTTCAGCGGGACCGCGAATTCGATCACTATCTCGACGGCGTGCGCTACGACAGGCGGCCGTCGGCGTGGGTCGAGCCTATGGGCGACTGGGGAAGGGGTGCGGTCCAACTCGTCGAGATGCCGACCGACGACGAGATCATGGACAACGTCATCGCCTATTGGCTGCCAGAGAAGCAGCCGCAGCCCGGCGATCGCATCGACCTTCACTACCGGCTGCATTGGCTGGCGGACGAGCCCTTTCCCACCGCGCTTGGCCGCTGCATCGCGACGCGGCTTGGCCGGGGTGGCGAGCCCGGTCAGGCGCGTCCCTTTGGCGTGCGGAAATTCCTTGTCGAGTTCCTGGGCGGCCCGCTCGCAGAGCTTCCGTTTGGCGTCAAGCCTGAACTTGTTCTCTGGGCGTCGCGCGGGAAATTTTCTTCGATCATGCCCGAGGCCGTGCCGGACGAAGTGCCTGGGCATTGGCGGGCACATTTCGATCTTACCGTCGATGGACACGACCCCGTCGAGATGCGCCTGTATCTCAAATCCGGCGACAAGGTTCTGACCGAGACCTGGCTGTACCAGTACCACCCCTTCGTGACCGACGCGCGGCCGGTGGGATACTAAGTGAGAGAGGGGGGCACCCGTTGCTTTCCCTGTCCGCAGACAAGAAAATGGCGCGAGGAGCTAAGCTCGACGCGCCTATCTTCAACCTCGCGGGAAGTCGGAGACGCCTTCAGCTTACGGCTTCGGCCCTTTGCCGTTGAGATAATAGGAATTGGTCGGAAGGCCGGGAGCGCCGGGCCGATTGAGGAGGTAAGCCGCGTAGATCGCCGAAAAAACGATTATGTTAATCCAAATCAGTGCAGGATTCATGCTTTTCTCCTGTGTTGGAACTTCAGCCTCAAGTCGGTCATTGGCTCGTGAGAGGGCGAAGCAACACCATGTGGCGCACCTCTTCAGGCAGCCAATCTAAACTTGACAATAGAGCCTATAGCCGAACCAACTGACTGTAAACCACGCATATTCACCCTGCAGCAGGTTCGCCGCCACATACGTCAAAGTGTAGCAGCCGGCGCCGCCCCCCCGGCCAATCCCAGCCCTCGGAGATAGAGAAGCACGCCCGCCTCCAGCAACTCTTCCGGGGAGATCGCCGATCCCGGATGCGCATTTCCCCGCCCGAACAGCGAGGCTATGCCGTGCGACATCGCCCAGATGTGCAGCGCGACCATCTGGCTGGGCGGGCGGCTGTTCTCCGGCAGTTTCTCGATCAGCTTCCTTGTTGCCGTATACAGCACCTCGAACGCCCGGTCCGCCGATCGCTGAAGCCCGGAATTCTCCGTTTTCGGCAGCCCCGTCTCGAACATGGCCGCGTAGTAAGCGGGCTCATTGCGGGCGAAGGCAAGATAGGCTCGCCCAACGTTTTGCAGCGCCTCGAGCGGCGAGGGACTGCCCCCATGCCACGCCTTTTCGAGGTCGTTTGCAAAGCGCTCGAAGCCGAGGCCCGCGACTTCGGCCATCAGCTCTTCCCGATCGCGGAAATGCCGATAGGGCGCAGCGGGGCTCACTCCCGCCAGACGCGCGGCCTCGGCGATTGTAAAACCGGCCGGTCCTTTTTCGCCAATCAGGCTCAGCGCGCTCTGAAGGAGCGCTTCTCGCAGATTGCCGTGATGATATCCGCGCCGCCCTGGGCCGCAATGCTTCCAGCTCATGTGAGGAAGATTTACATGCCCCCGCCATTTTCGGCAGCACTTATTTGCGGGCAAGACGGCGAAACTGACCCCCCAACGCAAAAAAGGCCCGCAGGAAATCGCAGGCCTCCTCATTATTCAAGCAAAGCGCAAACTCCGCGTCAGCGGCGCTCTTCCCGATATTCTTCGTGCTCACGCATTTCGCCGCGGCGTGCCTCGCCACGATAGTAGCCGTTGTCGTGGCAGACGACGCGGACCTGACCTTCGGCCTCGTCGCGCGTTCCGAAGCGAAGCGGGCCGACACGGACAAAGTCGCTGCCCTCGGGGACACGCTCCACAACACGGCAATGGCGATCGGGGCCGTGCACGATGTAGTAATCTGCGAATGCAGGCGCCGACAACATTGTCAGGGCACCCATCGCCACGATGCAGGATTTCAGCATGTTTTTTCTCCGTGGAAAGAATATTCCTTGAACAACTCGATTGCACGAAGGTTTCTTTGGGCCAAGGCGCTCGGTTTCGCTTCCGTTTTCGCGAGTTTGTTCTCCTAACGTTCGCATGATGTCAACTCGGCCTGACATATTCATGTTTTGTTCTGACAAAAAATCACGCAGGTTGTAGTGGAATTCCCGTCGCCGTGCTCGATGCGGTCGCCTGGAACACGAAGGCCCAGTTGAGGTTAACCCGCAGAGCCTTCAGGCGCGTCCCATGAAGAATTTGCCGACTGCCTCCTGGAAATGATGGAAAAACAAGATCTCGATGTGCCAAAAAGCGAAATAACGCTGCCCGGGCGGCAGGATGAGAGAGAACTCGAGGCGATCCTCGCACAGTGCGGCGCCTCTATCGCAATAACGGACGCCGACGGCCGCTTCACCTTCGTGAATGCGAGCTTTTGCGAGATTGCGGGGCGTTCTCAGAAAGAGCTTCACAAACTCCGGCTGCACGACATCATTCACGCGGACGACTTCGTTTTTGACGAGCCATTGCTGAAAGCCGCCGCGGCCGGCCGGTGCGCCTCGTTCGATATCGAGACGCGCTACGTAAGACCCGACGGAAGCCTTGCCCTGGTGCGCAACAGCGTTAGCGCCATCCATCGCAACGGCCTCGACTGCATGCTCGTGATTGCGCTCGACGGCACAGCGGCGAGGCGCGACAAGGAGCGCCTCCGTGAGAGCGAGCAAAGATTTCGCGCGGCCATCGACGCCGTGGAAGGTATTCTCTGGACGAACAATGCCGCAGGCGAGATGTCGGGCGAGCAGCCGGGATGGGCTGCGCTGACCGGACAAAGCTACGAAGACTATCAGAGCTACGGCTGGTCAAAGGCGGTTCATCCGGACGATGCGCAGCCAACCATCGACGCGTGGAGAGTCGCCGTCGAAGCACAGAGCACTTTCGTATTCGAACACCGCGTACGCCGGCGGGACGGCCAATGGCGTCTCTTTTCGATCCGGGCCGTTCCAACCTTTGATCCGGACGGCCGGCTTCGCGAATGGGTCGGCGTCCACACCGACATCACGGAACAGCGCGCTGGCGA
Source organism: uncultured Alphaproteobacteria bacterium (assembly GCA_963829495.1). GTDB lineage: Bacteria > Pseudomonadota > Alphaproteobacteria > Rhizobiales > Rhodomicrobiaceae > Rhodomicrobium. The sequence continues at coordinate 267,058 of CAWHIT010000003.1, read as the reverse complement.
GCTAGCCCTGCGCGGGCTCACGGCCACTTTGGAAGAGCGGGTCGAGACGGCGATAGCGGAACGCGACCGGACCTGGAACAACGCGCGCGACCTGCTTCTCGTCATCGACGCAAAAGGCGTGTTTCGCGCCGCAAACCCCGCGTGGACGGCAATCCTCGGGTGGAGGGCTGAAGACATCATCGGACGAAGCTATCTTGATTTCATCCATGGCGAGGATCGCGCATCGGGCAAGGCGGCGCTCGCCACAGCGGCGGCGCAGGAACTCAAGAGCTATGAAGCCCGAATCCTCCATAAGAACGGAACGTATCGCTGGATTTCGTGGGTCGCGGCGCTTGACGGCGGTCTTATCTACGCCAACGGCCGCGACGTTACCGCCGAAAGAGAGGCGGCCGAGGCCTTCGAGCGGTCGGAATCCCGCTTCCGCGCAATCTTTCAGACAAGCTACCAGTACAAGGGCATTGTCGCCATCGATGGGACCTTGCTCGACGCAAATCCGACATCGCTTCGAGGCATCAACGCACCTTTGTCAGAAGTCGTCGGCAAACCTTTTTGGGACACGCCCTGGTTCACAGCAACGCCGGGCATGCCCGAAAAGGTGCGGGCAGCCTGGGAAGCGGTCGTTAAGGGAGAAACTGTTCGAATGGAGTTTCTCCTGACCCTGCCAATCGGGCTGCGCTGGTTCGACTTTACTATGCGCCCGATCAGAGATGCCCGCGGCGACGTCGTGGCGATTATACCGGAGGCTGCAGACATCACCGCAAGGCGCCAGGCGGAAGAAGCCTTGCGGCAGAGTCAGAAACTCGAGGCCATTGGCCAGCTCACCGGGGGGCTTGCCCACGATTTCAACAATCTCCTGACCCCGATCGTCGGGAGCTTCGACCTTTTGCAGCGGAAGTGCCGCGACGACCCGCAGGCTTTGCGCCTGATCTCGGGCGTGCTTCAGTCGGCCGAGCGTGCCCGCATCCTCGTGCAGCGTCTTCTCGCTTTCGCTCGCCGCCAGCATCTCGAAGCCCGCGCTGTTGACCTGGACCATCTCGTCCGAGGCATGCTCGATCTCATCGCACGCTCGCTTGGACCGCGGATCGAGGTGCGCGTCGAGATGGCGGCTGATCTTCCCGCCGCGTGCGTCGACCCGAATCAGCTTGAGGTGGCTCTTCTCAACCTCGCGGTGAATGCTCGCGACGCCCTGCCGGACGGCGGCACGATCTCGATTTCGGCAAGGGCTGCAGACGTAGGAGCCGAGGGCCAAGCCCTTGCCCAGGGCAGGTATGTCTGCCTTGCCGTCGCGGATAACGGAGTTGGCATGAGGCCGGAAACGCTGGCCCGCGCCGTGGAACCGTTCTTCACGACAAAGGCAATCGGAAAGGGCACCGGCCTTGGCCTTTCCATGGTTCATGGCCTGGCTGCACAATCCGGCGGCCAGCTGACGCTCGAAAGCGCGCCCCGAAGAGGAACAACGGCAACTTTGTGGCTGCCTGCTGCTGATATCTCCACGGTCGAAAGCGTGGCCTTTGCAGCCTCCGAAGCCGACGTGCCGGCTCAGCCGCTGTCCGTGCTGCTTGTGGATGACGACGATCTCGTGCGGGCGGGCGCCGCGGCGATGCTGGAGGCGATCGGCCACTCTGTTGTTCAGGTGTCTTCCGGCAAGAGCGCCCTCGAACATCTCGCCTCCGGTGAGGACTTCGACGTTCTTGTCACCGATCAGAGAATGCCGTGCATGACGGGGGTCGACCTCATACGGCGCGCAAGGTTCATGAAGCCCGGCCTTCCCGCCGTCCTGATCACCGGCTACACCGACTCGATCGATCCTGGCCCCGGCGCCCTGCCTCTCCTTGCCAAACCTTTTCGTGCCGCGGATCTTGCCCGGGTGATCGACGAGGCCGTCAAAGCGTAACGAAGAAAGCTTCGCTCATTGAGCCAAGGACGTCATTATGGACGCCGCTTGCACCGCGCTCCGTGATTCCAGCCGAGCGAAACGCGAGCGGGGATTGCAAAAAAGCAGGCGCTGTAATCTATTAAGATCCCGGATAACGCCGTTGGCGTTTCGGGGACGACGAAGGCGGCGATCCGTTGGCGCATCCAGCGAAGTCTGCCCAGACGTTTTCCAGAAAAGGAAGCATGACCTTGCGATCGCGTTCTTCTTCCAGTCTAGCAGCAGTCGCTCTCGCGGCGGCTGTTTGCTTCTTTACATGTGGCGCTGCTCAAGCAGCGGACTCGAAGCCCAACATCGTCTTCATCATGGCCGACGATCTCGGCAACGCGGACCTTGGCTACCGTGGCGGCGAGATGAAGACGCCGAACATCGACCAGCTCGCAAACGAGGGCGTCCGCCTGGAGTCCTTCTACGGAGAGCCGGTTTGCACGCCGTCGCGCGCGGCGCTGATGACCGGGCGTTACCCCATGCGGTACGGGCTGCAAACGCTCGTGATCTTCCCAAGCCACACCTACGGCTTGCCCACCGATGAACGCACACTGCCGCAGGCTTTGAAGGACGCGGGCTATCGCACGCTTCTCACCGGCAAGTGGCATCTCGGTCACGCCGACAAGAAGTTCTGGCCGCAAAATCGCGGCTTCGATTACTTCTACGGCAACCTTGTTGGCGAGGTCGATTACTTCACGCGTGAGCGCGGCGGCATCATCGACTGGCAACGCAACGGTACATTTCTGAAGGAGCCCGGGTATTACATGACCCTGATCGGCGACGAGGCCGTCAAGCTCATCGATGAACAGGACGGCAAAACGCCATTCTTTCTCTACTTCGCTTCGCTGGCGCCCCACGCCCCTTACCAAGCGCCCGAAGAGTATAAAGACCTCTATCCGTCCATAAAAGATAAGACCCGGCAAGCCTATGCAGGCATGATCTCGTCGCTGGATCACGACGTTGGCCGGATCGTCAAGGCGCTGGAAAAGAAAAACCTGTTGGACAATACGATCATCATTTTCGCCAGCGACAATGGCGGCGCCACCAGCGGGATGTTCGCAACCGGCGCAAGAAGCAAGGAAGAGATGGCGAGCGAGGAAGGCGGGCTTTCGCGGGAAGCCAAGGCTCCTGCTTCGAATGCGCCATTCCGCGGCGGCAAGGGCAGCCTTTACGAGGGCGGTGTTCGCGTGCCGGCTTTCGTATCCTGGCGAGGCCATCTCAAGCCTCGGGTGGTGAACGATCCCGTGCACATGGTCGACGTCATGCCAACGCTCCTCGCGCTTTCAGGCGGCAAGGGCAGTCCGGACCATCCAATGGACGGCAAGGATCTCTGGCCAACCCTGTCGGAAGGCAAGCCGTCGCCGAATGGAGACGTTCTGATCAACGTCGAGGCGTTCCGCGGAGCCATTCGCAAAGGCAATTGGAAACTCGTCAAGATTGCTCTGCTCCCCGGCAAGACTGAACTGTTCGATCTCTCCAAGGACCCTGGCGAGACAACCAACGTCGCCTCGGAAAATCCCGACGTGGCACGCGACCTTGAGGCGCGCCTTATTGAATACGCAAAGCAGCAAAAGCCGAGCGAGTGGATCAAGGCCCAGCCGGCCTTTCTCGGCGCACAGGGCAAAACTGTCCTCGATCCCGACTTCGATATCGACGACAATGGCATGCCGCACGAAAAGGCTGCGCTGCCGGGAGAGTGAGCGCGGCATTGAAATTGGTTGGTCGCGAGCGCTTAGGCTTGTAGCAGGGGGGTAGGTATGGGTTGGAGGTCACGGCGCGCGGCACTTCTTCTTCGATTTGTTGCGCACAGCTTCCTCTGGTTCGTTTTGGCCGCGGCGGTATTACCAGGCAAGGCGGCTGCCGGTCCAGACGACGGTTCGGTCCTTCCCTTCGCACCAGCGCCCTCGGCGAGCGTGGCCGAGCCGCGATTGCAGGATTCCATCCATCGCCGGCGCGTGGAGCAAAGCCATCTGCCTACGGACGCACCCAATATTCTCATCGTCCTTCTGGATGACGTCGGCTTCGGGCTCCCGGACACCTATGGCGGCCCGGTCCATACGCCGACTCTGTCGCGCATCGCCAATGAGGGGATCAGTTACAACACGTTCCACACGACATCGATTTGTTCGCCGACGCGGGCAGCGCTGCTGACCGGACGCAATCATCAGCGCGTCGGATCCGGGACCATCGCCGAGCGCGCCGTGGATTGGGACGGCTACACGGGCGTGATCCCGAGAACATCGGCGACGCTCGCCAAGGTGCTCGGCGAATATGGCTACAAGACCGCCGCCTTCGGGAAATGGCACAACACACCCGCGACCGAGACGACGGCCATGGGGCCATTCACGCGATGGCCCACGGGCGAGGGCGTTGGCTTCGACTATTTCTATGGCTTTCTGGCGGGAGAGACATCGCAATGGGAACCCCGGCTCTATGAGAACTTCAACGCGGTCGAGCCGCCGCATGACCCGAAATATCATCTGAGCGAAGACCTTGCCGGCAAGGCGATCACCTGGATGAAGCGTCATCGCGCTTTCTCGCCCGACAAGCCCTTCTTCATGTATTGGGCGCCGGGCGCCGCGCATGGGCCGCACCACATTTTCAAGGAGTGGGCCGACAAATACAAAGGCCGCTTCGATGACGGCTGGGATGAGCTGCGCGAACGCGTCTTCAAGCGCCAGAAGGAACTGGGCTGGATTCCAGCGGACGCCAAACTCACGCCGCGCGCCGAGAGTATGGCCGGATGGGACAGCATCCCAGAGGCGCAGCGCCCTTTCCAGCGGCGGCTGATGGAAGTGTTCGCAGGCTTCACCGAACATGTCGACGCTCAGGTCGGCAAGCTGATCGACGGCCTCGACGAACTGGGCGTGAAAGACAACACTTTGGTCTTTTATGTCTGGGGCGACAACGGTTCGAGCGCCGAAGGCCAGAAGGGCACGATCAGCGAACTTTTGGCCCAGAATGGCATTCCCAGCACACTCGATCAGCATATCAAGGCGCTCGATAATCTCGGCGGCCTCGACGCGCTCGGCGGTCCAAAAGTGGATAACATGTATCACGCCGGGTGGGCCTGGGCCGGCGACACGCCTTTCCAATACACGAAGCTGATCGCTTCGCATTTCGGCGGCACGCGCAACCCGATGGCCGTCTCCTGGCCCGCGCGCATCAAGCCGGACAAGACGCCGAGGTCGCAGTTCCATCATGTCAACGACATCGTGCCGACGATCTACGAGATCCTCGATATCAAGCCGCCGAAAGTCGTCGACGGTTTCGAGCAGGTCCCCATCGACGGCGTCAGCATGGCCTACACCTTCGCCGACGCGCATGCGGAAACGCACAAGCACACGCAATATTTCGACAACAACGGCAGCCGCGGCATTTATCACGAAGGCTGGTATGCCTGCACATTCGGCCCACTCGTCCCCTGGGACACCGCCGGTTCCGGCGCGAAGTTGAAGGACTGGGATTCAGCCAAGGACGTCTGGGAGCTGTATGACCTCACGAAGGACTTCTCGCAGGCGGAAAATCTCGCCGGGAAAGAGCCCGAGCGTCTGACCAAGATGAAGGCACTCTTTCTGGCCGAAGCCGAGAAAAATAAGGTGTTCCCGATTGGCGCCGGGATTTGGCTTCGCCTTCATCCCGAGGACCGCATCTCGACGCCTTACAAAAGCTGGCGGTTCGACGCGACGACGACGAGAATGCCCGAGTTTGCTGCGCCGGGACTTGGCCGTGAGAGCAACCATGTCACGATCGACGCTGAATTCGGTGAGCACGCGTCGGGGGTTCTTTACGCGCTTGGCGGCGCGAGCGGCGGCCTTACGCTTTACATGGACGAAGGGCAACTCGTTTACGAATACAACATGATGATTATCGAGCGTTACATCGGGCGTTCGAAAGGGAAGCTTACCGCGGGCAAACACAAGATCGAGGTGGACACCACCATTGCAAAGCCGGGCGCGGCAGCGGCGATCGTATTGAAGGTCGATGGCGCCGAAGTCGGCCAACTCGATGTGAAACGTACCGTGGCTGGGGCCTTCACCGCCAGCGAGACTTTGGATGTTGGCATCGATCTCGGCTCGCCGGTGTCGCTCGACTATTTCGACAGGCGGCCCTTTGCGTTCGACGGGAAAATCAACAGCGTGATGGTTAACCTGAAATAAACCCCCGGAACGACCGTGCGGCCCGCTTTGAAACCCGGCGCAGGCTAATATCAATTTTGGTCTTACTGTTTTGTAAGGGACATTTTTTGACTTGGCTAACCTGTCCCCGCGCCAATTTCGATTTCGAGCTCTGGCGATAATGCCTATGCGTTCAGGTAAAGAGGCCATGAACCCGCTGCATTATGAACCGGCAGGCTGTTCGCTCGACAAGGCATCCGCAAACTTCCGCATGAGGCGCACAAGTTCGTCAATTTCTTGCCTGTCCCACGTCTCAAAGATGCGGCGACCAATCCTCTCGCGCGCCGCGTCAACCGAGTCGGTCGTCGCTTTGCCCTTTTGGGTAACGATCGCCTCGCTCACCCTCCGATCTGTGACGCTTTCCTGACGTTCTACCAGATCGAGGCGTTCAAGCTTCGCGACCTGACGGCTGACGGTCGTGTAATCGCGCATTGGCATCGCTATTTTATAGCGGAAACGGATATTCAATGCCTTAGCTATGTTTCTAAGAGCCTGACCAGAAAGTTCTTGAATCTCGAGGATCCCCTGTGATTTCAGCGCGTTTAGGCGAATCAAGGGGGCAATCGCTGGACTGAGGCAGCGCGCAAGCAGCATGCGGCGCGGGAGGGCGTTATCCGAGCATCTGACGGATGCGGAATGGGCTATCATCGAGCCTCTGATCCCACCAGCCCAGCGGGGCAGCAGGCCGCGCGAAACCGATATGCGTGAGGTGATGAACGCGGTGCGCTACGTTTTGTGCACGAGCTGCCAATGGCGGCAGCAGCCGAAGGATTTCCCGCCGCGATCGACGGTTTACGGCTATTTCTGGGAATGGTCGCGCTACGGCGTGCTCGACCACATGCGCACGCCCATCAAGGTCGCGAAGATCGATCTCGATCGACGCGCCGGGTCCCGGCAGCGAGCGAAGCGCACTCAACACGGCATCAAGCTTAAATGAACAAGGGAACGCAATTAACCGGCCCCGGAAGCCAGGTGCCGGACGAGGACGGCGATTTCGCCTTCATGGAAGAGTTGGCGGCGTTTTTCTTATGGCCTTCCGTTAGCGTTAGGCGACGCCCAAAGATTAGCGCTTCAGATCGTCATTCTCGGTGAGATCGCCAATGTTTTTATGGCTTCTTCTGCTGGCAACATCCGGGTAATCAAGTTCCGGGATGACGAAGCGCCGAGTAGGCGATAATAAATCCGTTGCCCCCAGATTATCAAAGTTTACTTAGTCCTTGCGCGTCTCGACCTTGTCGGCGTCGATGGAATAACCGGTCTCGGCGAGCCCCGTATATTGGGACGCAACTTTCAGTGTTCCGGTCACATATACGGGATCGAACGAGCCTTCAACATCGAAGCCTTTCGCGGCCTTCACATAGATGATCTGGTTCGGCGGGGGAGGCGGGACGTGGATGCATGCGCCGACAAATGGGACGAGCAGGAACTCCTTGACGTTCGTCGCCTCGAAGTCGAGCGGCACGACGTAGCCGCCGATCCGCACATGCTTGCCCTCCAGTTCTGTCACAACCGCGGGCGCTCCGCCCGCTCCGGGCTGAAGTCGGCGTTCGGACAACCACCGCTTGTCATCCACGGCTGGCGGGGGAGGGGGCTCGCTTCCACCCGCGCCCGCAAAGGGTGTCGCGCCGGACAAAAAGCTCTTTGCCTTCATGGTTTGCACCGGCGGCGCTGGCGGAACGAGCCTGCCCCAGGCAAGGTCCATGGTGGGCTCGCCTTCGGTGGCAAGGCTCGGCGTGGCCACGGTCAATAAGCAAAGAGCGGCGGCACGAAGAATGCGAGTCATCTCAATCTTTCCGTCAGGTTCGAACAGTCATGCCGTCCGCTAGAGATAGGCGGTAAGCCCTCAGAGCCGGAAGCAGCCCGGCGATGAAGCCCGCAGCCACAATAGCGGCAAGCACAGCCAGTTGATCCCATGTCGGGGGATCGATAGCGATATGTAGGCCGTAAGTTCGGTCTATAAATGGCTGAAGCACGATCAAGGCGACATAAAGAAGAATTGTGCCGAGCGCGACCCCGCAAAACGTAAGGACACCGGCCTCGGTGACGAGGAGCGAGAGGATCGTAAGCGGCCTTGCGCCGACCGAACGCAGGATCGCCATCTCGCGGCGGCGCTCATTCAGTGTCGTGAGGATCATCGTCACCATGCCGAGAAGCGCGGTCACGACCACCATGCCTGACACGGCAGACAAGGCGGTTTCCGCGGTTCCGACGAGTTCCCAAAGCTCCTGAAGCGCGGCGCCCGGCAGAATGGCGGACATCGGCTCCTCCGGATATTCGTTGATTGCGCGCTGCAGCCGGAACGCCGCCAGCTTCGATTTAAGCCCAATGAACGCCGCCGTGATCGCCCTCGGCTCCAGGTTCAGCTTGCGCACGTCGTCAGCGGATACACTCTGGCCGGGGACGCGCGCGCCGCTCTGCCAGTCGACATGGATCGCTTCAATGGCCGGGAGGCTGACATGGACGGTACGGTCAACGGGCGTGCCGGTTCTGGCGAGAACGCCGGAAACGCGAAAAGGCTTATCATCATGCTCGACGAAGGCAACGGAACCAAGCCCATGCGCCACAATGATTTTGTCGCCGGTTTTGTAGCCGAGTTGCGCGGCGACATCCGCGCCAATCACGGCGTCGAAGAGATCGTTGAACGGCGCGCCGGATGCGAATTCGAGCGGCTGCCCATGCCGGTAGTGGTAGAGCCTGAAGTAGTCGGGCGTCGTTCCCATCACGCGGAACCCTCGATGGCTGTCGCCCAGGGAGATCGGGACAATCCAGGCAATATCGGGCCGCGCCGCGATGTCCTGATAGGTCTTCCAGGTGATGTTGTTGGTCGCGTTGCCGATGCGGAAGACGGAATAAAGCAGCAAATTCAGGCTTCCGCTGCGCGCGCCCACGATGAGGTCCGTGCCGGAGATCGTGTCGGCGAAGCTCTGCCGCGCGCCGGTCCGTACTTTCTCGACGCCGAGAAGCAGCATGACGCTGAGCGAGATGGAGAAGATGGTGAGGAGCGCCGTGAGCCAGCGATTGGCGAGCGATTGCAGCGCGAGGCGGAAGATGATCAAGGCTTCGCCCCCTCACACCAACCCCTCCGGGAGAGGTGGTGCGATTGCGCTTGCAACACCGTCCCTTCTCCCCTTGCGGGAGAAGGACAGGATGAAGGGTAGATCAATTCCGTTCTCATCTCAGCCCCGTTCGGGAAATCTTGGCGATGTCGGTCAGGCTCACGACCCGCGTGAAGCGGCTGCTCAGGCTTTCGTCGTGGCTGACCATAATAAGGGTTGCGCCGGCAGCCTCGATGTCGGCGAAGAGAAGATCGAGGAAGGCCTGTTGCCGATTGCGGTCAAGCGAGGACGTTGGCTCGTCCGCGATGATGAGTTCAGGCGAACCGATCAACGCGCGGGCGGCGGCCACCCGCTGCTGCTGGCCGACGCTCAGATTCGACGCCGACGCGTGGTCGATGACCGTCTTTTCGAGGCCCAGGGTTTCGAGCAGCCTCGCCGCCTCGATGTGAACCCCGCCACTTGCCTCGGCCTGCTTTCGCCGCCTGGTCGAAAAGCTGAGCGGCAAGAGGACATTGTCGATCACCGAGGCATAGGGCAAGAGGTTGAACATCTGGAAAATGATGCCGTAATGCTCCGCGCGGAAGCGATCCCGCGCCGCGCCGCGCAGCTTGGCAATGTCGGTGCCCAGCACCTCGATGACGCCCTCCTGGGGCGTCAGGATCCCGGCGAGAAGGCTCAGGAAGGTGGACTTGCCGGAACCCGAGGGGCCGACGAGAAAAAGCCGCTCCCCGTGTGTGAGCGTAAAGTTTTCAATGTCGAGGCTGAAGGCGTTGCGGCCCGGCCAGGCGAAACGCACGCCAGACATGCGGACAATATCCGGAACGGGCGCATCACTTTTCACGCTTCGAGCTTCCGCCAGAGCCACCAAGTCGCTCACATGATCCCCGTCAGATCGAGGCGGGGCTTATCGCGCCTGACCTCGTAGCTCGCCTGTCCCTTAGCGGAAATAAGCGACACTGCCAGCGCTTCCGCATTTGGGAACGCCTTGAAGTAGCCGAAGGTCATCGACCTGATCTCCGAGGGTGACGCGCACTCGAAGTCATATTCGGCGTGAAACTCGGAGTGATGATGGCCTTCCTCTTCCGCCCTGGCGTCCGGGTTTGCGCCTTCGGCGTGATGCTCGTGTTCGTCCTCGTGTTCGGCTTCGATCGAGACTTTTGCGCTCTTTTGTGTGCAATCGGCTGCGGCCACGGGCGTAAAGAGAGACAGGCCATCGGCGATCTTCGCCTTCGCTTCCTCGATCGCGGCTTTCTGCTCGGCCGTCGTTGCTTCATGCTCGAAGCCGACGATGTCGGCACCCGGAACTTCGAGCTCAATGGACACGGTCTTATCTTCGAAGGCGATGTTCAGATGGCCATGCCCGTGGACGTGCGCGCCAAGCTGCCTGTGCTCTTCCGCCGACACGAAAGAAGCCATGCAGGCCAAAGCGCCTGATAAAATCAAGATTTTTTGAATTATCCGAGTCCAGCCGGCCGAGGTGGCTTTGGCGTCATGGGGTTAAGCCTGTTTCCTGCCGCCGTTTAGCCAGACTGACTGCCGTTCTGTCAAGGCCACACATGTAACAATATAACATATCGTGACTGCATCAGGACAATGGCAGCATATGGCGGGAGAGGGCACCACCTGTTGTTGGGGGAGGCAAATCGGGAGGAATGAAGACTGAGGCGGGGAATAATGGGGGGGGAATTCTTGGTCCCTTCGAAGCCGATCTTTCGCTTTGCGGAAAGCGAAACGTCTGCCGCGCGTCGCCGGATTTTATAAGCGCGTCAGCTTAACTTTTAATGTTTGGAGAGAATGGCAAGAGTTGACGCTTCAGTTCGGGCCACCTTGTCGAGGTCATCCGGGGTCTCCTGGCTCCCTCTGCCGAACATGACGCTTGAGCCAGCCTTCACCGAGGTGAGCTTGACAACGAAGCCGTTCGGCATTCGCACAAACGCATACTCGGCATAAAACGAGCGGGGACCGGAGTTGCACGACGCGAAAACCTTTCTGACTTCGGCCCCGTTCACATAGCGTGGAGCATGCTTGCCATTGGCGAACTCTCCCTTGCAACTCATGGTATCGTCGGCAGTGACTTCGCCGATGTAGCGGTCCAGGTCCATGGACCCTGCTTTTTCCACTGCGGCGAGCGACCCCACCGAACCGTCCTTGAATTGCCACATCAGCGCATTCGACTTTTCGCCCGTGCCTTGAGGCAGGAACCGGTAATCGGAGAAGCCGGCGTTCTGCAGAATTTCGTTCGCGTAGGGGATGAGTTGATCGCGGCTCATGGAGCGAGGCGCGGCGCTATCAATCCCGGTGGCCGGCTTCGGATCGCCGAGGCGACTTTGATCCTTTTCCCGTCCGGGGCCAAAAGCGTCCTTCCCTTGGCTTTTCACGCAGCGGCGAAGTTCCGCAATAGCATCCGCACTGCCTTTAAGGCTGAATATGGTATCCCCGAAGCTCGAAGAAACGCGAAGCGTCGTTCCGCGCTGGAGGCTTTGTACGGTATCTTCCGAGTTTGGGATGTCGATCCGAAGAAGTTGGCCGTTGCTTTCGGATGTGCCAGGCCCGGCATGTAGAAGCTTGCTGTCAGCGTAAAGAGTATATTGGACCAGGGAGTTTGTGAATCCTTCGGGTCTGATAATGAGCAGTGCTAATTTCCCTTCAGGCTGAAGAGCAATTGACAGGCTGAACCCATTTTCGTACTGAGTTCTCGCGGAGCATACAGAAATAGCTCCATTATCATCCCGGAAATAAGCGGTGCCTTCCCAAGCGCCGGACTGAAAAGCCTTCGTAAAGGCAGCTTCGGCTCTCTCGCAGAAAAGCAGGCCTCCAGCCGCAGCTAAGAGTAAGGCAAGATAACGCATACAACCTCACAACAACGCATGACAACCAAACCCGCGAGTAATCGCGAGCATTCGCACACCGGCCGCCATATTATTATTGTGGGCTTGCCGCCCGCCTTACGCTTTCCACTTCGCCTTGAAAAGCGCACGCACCAAGAGCACCAATTATCATAAAAATATTTCTGTTGATAGGTATTTTTCCTGCTTTGATTAATTTTCTAAATCCGGGCGCGGCACAAGCTCGCCGCGGCGCGAAAAAGCCTGTCTTCCTCAAACCTTAGCCGAGTCAGTTGAATCCCGAGCGGCAAGCCATTCACGGTCAGCACGGGCACGTTCAGGGCCGGGACACCCAGGTAGGTCCAAAGGGAACAGAAAATGGGATCGCCTGTCGTAGCGAACCCCAGCGGCGCGGGTCCCGTCGCGGATGGCGTCAGGATGGCATCATAGGGTGCAATCAGCGCCTTGAGCTTGAGATAAAGCCGCGCGCGTTCGCGAAGAGCTTCCGCATAATCCACGGCGCTCACGGCCCGCCCGGCTTCTATCGCCTCCTGCATCACGGCGCTTAGCCGTTCCTTGCCGCGGTCGTAATAGCGGCCAAGGTTCAGGGCGATTTCTGCAAGCATCACGGTGCGGTGAAAGGCGATCGCCTGATCGAAGTCGGGAGGCAGAATAAGTTCATCGCAAGACGGCCCCAGGGTCGCAGCCAAATCCGCAAAGGCGGTCTTTGTGCTGTCCTCCGCGAAGGCCCAGGCGGGTGTCTTCGCGAAGGCGAACCGCGCCTCTGGCAGCGCCTCCCGCGCAGCCTGGAGATAATTGGGAATCGCCGGCGCTTTCTCGCCGCCCTTTGCAAGCACCTGCGCAACAGCAGCCACGTCTTCCAGCGAACGCGCAAAGATTCCAACCGTGTCGAAAGTCGGGGCTTCTTCCAGAATTCCATCCGTTGGGAAAAGCCCATTCGTCGGCTTGAGTGCGTAAAGCCCGCAAAAAGAAGCGGGCCGGATGACGGACCCATTGGTCTGCGTCCCAAGCGCAATGGGAACCATGCCCGCCGCAACCGCCGCTGCCGAGCCCGAAGAGGAACCACCGGGGGAATGTTCCACATTCCGGGGATTACGGGTTCGCGCCGGCTGCATGAAAGCAAGTTCCGTCGTCACGGTTTTGCCGATGATCACCGCCCCCGCCTCCCGCAGGAGCCGGACAACCGTGGCATCCCCCGAGGGACGTCGCCCGGCATCGAGCACCGTGCCGTTCTCCGTGGGCATATCCGCCGTATCGATGATGTCTTTTACGCCAACGGCGACTCCGGCAAGCGGGAGTTCCCGCAAATCGTCGCGCGCATCCAGAGCCGCTGCCTGATCGCGCGCCTGCTGTGGGCTTAGATGCTGCCAGGCCTGGATTTCGCTCTCGCAAGCCTCGATTCGGGACAGCAAAGCGGCGGTGCAGGTAGAAACCGTTATCTTCCTGGCGCGGATTGCATCAACAGTTTCCAGCGCCGTAAGGTCATGCAAAGCCGATGTCACGCGACCGCTCCCTATTCGAGCCCAACCCTGTTTGATGTAAAATCAGGCCGCCAAAAGCGGAAGAGGTCCGCGGCGAGCGCGTCCATACACACCATTCTTTAGAGGTAAGAATGAAGGGGGCTTGCATCGTTCGAAAGTTTGCGTAATAAGTTCACGGCGGGTGGCACAAAGTCATCTGCAAGAGCGGGCGTAGCTCAGGGGTAGAGCATAACCTTGCCAAGGTTAGGGTCGGGCGTTCGAATCGCCTCGCCCGCTCCAGTTTTTCAAACTATGGCAGCAGTCCTGTGGGGACGGCTGCTTTTTCCTAAATATTGAAGGTTTTAGCGGCTTCGGGCATGAAGCTCTTTTCCGTTGCGACAAAGAGCTGTTCTGCGCGGCTGTGGTTAATTTAGGCGCCTGCAAATCTTGAAATGGTGCTATACCCTCCGCATACATATATAGAGAGACAAGCTTAAGTATTATCGAAAAGCTGAAGCTTCTTAGTGTTTAACTTGCTTTTTGTGGTACGGCAGGAGGCGGGATGGTGGACCTACCACAATTGAAGGGCATCCGCGTTCTCGTTATCGAAGACGACGACCTTTCTTCTCTCGTCGCGCAAGAGATGCTCGCTGAGTTGGGCTGTATCGTCGCGGGCGCCGAAACGTCGGTGGACGGAGCGTTGGCCAGGATTGAAAGCAGCGAACCTTTCGATTGCGTCATGCTGGACGTACGCCTCGGCGCTGAACTTTCGAGCGATATCGCCACGCAACTCCTGAAGAAGGAGGTCCCTTTCATCATCTGCAGTGGCTACGATATCAAGCTGCCCGGGATGAACATTCCGGTGCTCGACAAGCCCTATACGGTCGATGGCCTTGCCAAGGCGTTGGCCCAGGCTTTGGTGCCCAGGCCATTGCTTTAGGCCAAACCAGACAACCAGCACCATAGCCATTGCCGTCGTCACCCCGGAACTTGATTACCCGCATGTTTCCGCTAATTCCTTCGTCATGGCCGCCCTTGGAGGCGGCCCTTGGAGGCGGCCAGTTTAACTTGGAATACCCTGTATTTTTCTGGATGGCCGCCTCCAAGGGCGGCCGTGGCGACGGGATTGGCGGACACATCCGGGTAATCAAGTCCCGGAAAGACGAAGCCTTATCCGGGATCGTAACAGATTGAATTGCCGGTCTTTTTACGATCCCGGCTTCGCTTGGCCGGGATCACCAGGTGCGGAGCGAGCCGCATCCGTTGGCCAGATGGGCGAAGTTTGCTAAAGCCGCAAACCCGAAGGCATCTTCGAGGAGTCACGCTACCGAACGCTGAAAAGCTAGTCTCGCGAACGCTGTGCCGCTGGCAAGCAATTTGCATGGCAGCATTGCCGTTCCCGGAAAAGAGCAGCACTTGCTTCCAGAGTGGCCGATATTCATATATCATAATGTCAGTCATTGAAATATCGCAATTCAAGGAAAAAATTCATGACCACCGAAAAAGCGAGCCTTCCTGTCGAGGAGCTCGATGCGGAGGACGAGACAGCCGATGATTGCGCGCTGCAGCTCGACCGCATGATGCACAATGCTCGCCTTGCGAGCGAGTTCCTGAAAGCCCTCTCTCATGAGACGAGGCTGCTGCTCCTCTGCCTCCTCACTGAGAAAGAGCGCTCGGTGACGGACCTCGAAAACACGTTGTCCTTGCGCCAGCCAACCATCTCGCAGCAACTCGCGCGCCTGCGCCTTGACGGGCTTGTGACAACGAGAAGAGAAGGGAAGACCGTCTACTACAATATCGCGGACGACGACATCAAGCGCGTGATCGCGCTGCTATACCAGATTTTCTGTAAAGAAAAGGGGCAGGAGCGCAAGAACCCTCGAGCGTGGCGCTAAAGGTTGCTGGCGCTTGCAAGAGTTCGACGAGCACAATGCTTTTGCGCCCGACCCGCGCTCGGTCCTTTGAACGAGTTCAAAGAATTGAATGGCCTGCTTTACCGCTCAGGCGACCCGGTGGTTAGCTGCTTTGGCAGGCTGCTGAAAAAGGTTTTTCGGCTTTCGCCGACACGCTCTAGGATCGAGCTGAATGCCGATTGAGCATATCCGCCTCGGTTCAGCTCGGCCACAGACCTCATTTCGCAGGCTTGTGGCAGTCAGCTTCGGAGTTTTTCAGCAGCCTGTTAGAGCCTAGGCGCGGCGTGCGCAAAATCGGAACCGGTTGCGACGCCATTTTCTTAGCGGCCCAGAATGCAGCATTCCGGCTGACCATCGTTTCACTGACGCAGGATGCTGATCTGGCCATCTCCCCTCTTGGACGGCGCGCTCGCCGCACGCGGAATGGTAAACCCTTCGTCACCGCCGCCGAGCATTAATAGAAAAGTGGTTAACAGAGGCGCGCCCGATTTATTTCCGGTCTAATTCATACTTTATTAATGGTTCATCTCTCGCCAGGGGAGGAGCGCCCCGCCTTAGAGCGGTCGCCGATGAGCGGCCCTAACTCATTGAAAAGGATTGGTTTTTCTCCTTTGTGAGATGCCCATTAGATGAAACTTAATGCCGGAATTTTTCCCTTTACTGGGACGCGCTAAAGTCCGTTAAATATGTTTCGACTTCGCATGTTAACCATGGGCACACCCGCAGGAGCGCGGTACGAAGTTGTCCGTCACACGAGTTTCTGTATTAGTATCAATGACTTGGTTTGCAGTTAACCTCTCGGCAAGGCGCTTTTTGTTAAGATTCGGCTCAGGAAAATCCGGGACGCAAACGCGAAGTAGAAGGGGCCGGTTTAGTCTATGCTCACTGTCGACCCACATCCCGGTGGTTCACCTGTACCTCCATGCCGCGCTCGCGCAGCCTCGCTGCGAGTTTCTCCGCCATGGCGACGCTGCGGTGCCTGCCCCCCGTGCAGCCCACGGCCAGAGTGGCATATCTCTTGCCTTCGCGGGCATAGCCCTTTGCCACAAGGTCGAACAAGTCCACGTAGCCATCGAGGAACTGTTTCGCCTCGGCCTGTCCTAAAACGTACTCCTGAACGGGGGCGTCCAGCCCGCTCAGTGGACGAAGTTCCGGCACCCAGTGCGGATTGGGCAGGAAGCGGCAATCCACAACCAGGTCGGCGTCCACCGGCAGCCCGTTCTTGTAGCCGAAGGAGACCACGTTGATCATCAGGCCGGAGCGCTGCCCGCCGCCGAAGAAGGCAACCATCTTCTTGCGGAACTCGTGCACGTTGAGCTTGGAGGTGTCGATCACCAGGTCGGCGTTGGCCCGGACCTCGCGCAGGATGGCGCGCTCCCGCTCGATTCCGTCGACCAGTCGCCCGTCGCCCTGGAGCGGATGAGGACGGCGGACGTTTTCGAAACGCTGGACCAGAGCCTCGTCACTGGCCTCCAGGAACAGCACCCGGACGGAGACGCCACGGCCTTCCAGCTCCTTGATGGCAGCGTTCAGGTCCGAGGTGAACGCGAGGGACCGAACATCGACGACCGCCGCCACCTTGTCGGCCGGCAGCTTCACGCGTCCGGCCTCCTCCGCCAACGAGAAAAGCAGCGCGGGCGGCAGGTTATCGATCACGAACCAGCCGAGGTCTTCCAGCGCCTTCGCCGCGGTGCTCCTGCCGGCCCCGGACATACCGGTGACCAGAACGAACGCCCGATCACGGACCTGGCTCATCAACTCCCTCCCAAAAAACTGCTCCCACCGTGACTTAAGCCGCAGAGGCATCGATTATCAGAATTTTCCCAGGCGGTGGTGTGTCGCATCTCAAGCTACCACAAGCTTCATAAACGCGGCGCGCCTCTGTCGCCATTGACGAAATCGTTTTTTCGATTATTCGATCAGGCGCCTCACAAACAAAGATATACCCGGCACGGCAGCTCACTTATCGTAAGCGCCAACCGCTCAGGCAGAGGTAGATCCGAATAAGGAGGACCATGTGCTGCGATCTTGCTTGATCTTGTTTGTCCTGGTCGCGACCTCAACGCGGCTCTATTCGCAAGATGGGCTGCCTGCGACGCCGATCGCGATCTCCGTCCCCAAAGGCAACTTTTTTCCCCGCCCGCCCGTGCTTCTTATTCAGGAACTGCCGTATTGCGAGCTTGGTTATGGCTCCTGTGGAGGCCAATGCAGCAGCGAGGAAGGTAAGAAGAAATGGAACTGCTCTCCTGACGCTCTGCCTTGCCTTCACAGCGGCCAGCGTTGCTCATGCGAGGCGGCAGATATGTGCAAGCAAAAAAAGAAAAGAGCAGAACCAAGCCCACTACTTCATCCATGAGCCGTCGCCGAATCCTGCCAAACCTAACCAGGAACTCTGCCGAAAGCTCCAGTGAATTCAGTCGGCTATGAATAGTTCACGGGCGACGAGTCTTCGAGGGCGACGCCGCCTCAGTACCACTGCGACAGTTCCACCGTTACGCCCTCCGGTCCGTCGAGGAAAACCAGCTTGCGCGAATGGAAGTCCATAATCTCGTTGCGCGTCCGAAAACCGGCAGCCCGGATGTTCGCGACCTCCGCCTCGATATCGTCCACGCTGAAGCAAATGTGGTTCATGCCGATCTTGTTCAGTTGGCGGATGTGCTCGTCAGGCAGCGCCTCTGGATGCAGGTAGCGCAGGAGCTGGATTTCGGCTCGAGGCGACGCATTCTCGAGCACCAGGGTAATGTGCTCCGCCTCGATACCGGGAACGCCCATGTAGCGGGCAAATTCCTCGCCCTTGATGATGCATGAGATGGCCTCTTGGAAGCCGAGTACCGCGAAAAACGCGCGGGCGGGCGCGGGATCGCGAACGACGATCGTAAGGTGGTCGAAACTGCGGACCATAGCTGGAAACTCCCTCTAGGCAGGGTAGTGCCATAAGGTATTTCGAAACTCCCAAACTAAACCGCGTTTTGCCCAACCCGAAGGCTTGCATCAGCCCGTTCCCCAGATCATCGCCGTCGCGAAGAGTGACGCCGGGAAGTACGTTACCGGCGGCCGAAAGGGCGGCGGCTCAGGGCGCGGTTTTACATAAGTCGTCCATTGATCCCGGCGCGTAGACGGTTTTGATTTCGCGTAGCGCAATAGGCTGTAGGGTGATGCCGCCGGAGCTGAGCGGGCGATCGTAGACCAGGAGCAGAACCAGGGTAGCAGCAATGGCCGTCGACAGGACGAGCATGGAGGAGACGGCAGCCGCAGGGCGATCAATATGCACCATGGCAAGTGTCACCAGCATTAGCCCGTCGAGCGTCAAAATGACAATCCATTGGATCGGCGCGATCGACGCTTTGCTGAGTAGAATCCGGCTGCGCCTAGCCTCAAGGGCCTGCTCCAGCGCCACGACCGCACGCTGCTGGGCGATTTGTTGACCAGGGGTTGCCGGCATAAATGACACGAGCGACCTAATCGCGACCGGAAGCCCGGGCGGCAGCTGCCGCAAGTTCGCGCGGCCCTGCGCCATTGCGGGCCAGTCTTCTGTCTCTGCGAATTCAAGATAGGTCTTCACGCCGTTGCAAACGGCGTTCCCCGTATCCCCCGGCAGTGCATTGGCAAGCAGGACAGACTCGCGAATTGCACTTGCCTCTTGCGCAATATAAGCGTCTGCATGATCGAAATTTGTCCACACGCGAACTGCAAGGAAAGCGATCAGCAAACCGGTGATCGTCCCGAGCGGCGATAGAAGGCCCGGCGTCGTTGCCTTCAAATCCGCGGCGATCGGCCATCGTGAAACTATCACAGACGCAGCGAAGATGACCGCGGCCAACCCGTAGCAGACTGCAAGCACGAGCACGGCGATCACGATGCTGGATTGCGACTCGACCCAAACCACCATGTCTTTCCTCCGGCCGTTTCGGTAATCGCGAAAGCCAACGCAGCCTCAGGTCGATCCATGCCGCTCCGGATTTGGCATCACATCGGCGTGCTTACGCACCACGTACCAGCACAGAGCCGCGACCGGGATTCCGATCAGCGAGGTGAGCACGAAGAACATCGTGAATCCGGTGTGTGCGATGATAAAGCCGGAACTTCCCGCGAGGAGACTGCCCGGAAGGGCGCACAGCGAGGTCAGAAGGGCAAACTGGCTCGCGGCGAGTTCCGTCGCGGTGAGCGAGGACATGTAGTTGATCAGCACCACCTGCGCGAAGGCATAGGCAAAACCTTCGATGCCGGACGCGACGGCGAAGATCCAGAAATCGCTGCCGCCGTCCGCAGAGAGCCAGGCGAGGCTGAGATGCGAGGCCGACCCCGCGATCGTGCCCACCAATAGGCTCCGCATCATGCCGATCCTGCGAATGATGTAGGCGCTGAAAAAGGTGGCTGCGAGCGCGACCCAAAACCCAAACAGTTTCGTGACCGTCGCGATGTCCGTGTCGGAGTAGTTCAGGCTTTTGAATAAGGGGAAGGCCATGGCGCTCGAGATGTAGCCGGGCATTCGAAAGCCGGCGATCAACAGGAAGATGGGAAGGGCGAGCGGCCCGAGCCGCGTTACCATTTCCTTGATCGGCGCAACGACCGCGGCGACGAAACCCGGATGCTCATGTTTCTGGGTGAAGTCGGATTGGGGCTCGGGCGCGACGAATGCGGATATCGCTCCGACCGTCATCAGCGCTCCCATGCAGAGATAGGCCCAGCGCCAGCCATAGCTGTCGGCGAGAAGGAGCGCGCCGGCGCCGGCGGCCAGCGTGCCGACCCGATATCCCATCTCGGAAATGGCTGTCATGACCGATTGCTTGGCGACAGGGACTGCCGTGATGCGCCAGCCGTCGATCGTCACGTCCTGCGTTGCCCCGGCGAGCCCGAGGGCGAGCGAGAAGGCCACCGTATAGCCAAGCCACTGAGAGGGATCGCCGAAGGCGATGCCGGCCAGCGCCAGCATGACGGCCATCTGCGAGACAACGATCCAGCCACGCCGGCGCCCGAGAAGGGCGCCGAAAACCGGCGCGTCGTATTTGTCGAGGAACGGCGCCCAGACGAACTTGAACTTATAGGCAATGGTGAGCTCGCTCATAAGCCCGATCGTTTCGATCGGAACTTTGGCCTCCGACAGCCAGGCGGACTGCGTCACATACACAAGAAGATAAGGAATACCCGCGCTAAAGCCGAGCCCCAGCATGGCCGCATAACGGCGGTCGGCCCACAAATGGGCGAGTAGGGAGTCCTTTTCGGGATCGTTTTGCATTGCGAGCTCTGTTCCGCGCTTAGTTCCGGCCAACCAACGTTCTGGCTCAGGCGCCAGTTATCCGGCAAGAGAGCATTTGCGAGAATGGGGAATTGTTGCTCGCAGCACACTTGCTGTGCGCTTTGCGCGCAGTTGCGAAACTTGCGCGCGACCTCGTCTTTCGCGAAGTGAGCAGCCATATACCAGCTTGGGTTTGGATACGGTGCTCCATTTAAGCTTGCGCGCACACCCCGCGAGTTGTCTGTGAAGATGGGCTTGGCAATACACAAGAGACAACGGCCATAACCGGCGAGGCGCCGGGTTGCGTGCCGATCCCGCTGGGCGCCAATGGCCAATGGTCCTTATCTTGAACATCGAACACAACAATACGCAGCCCGCGAAAAGCGAGGCACGCCGCTGGAGCCAGATCCTTAGCCGCTACCGCGAGCCGAGCCATGCGCGCAGCATTGCCGAACTCGTGATAACGGCGCTGCCGCTCGTCGGGCTGTGGCTCGCGAGCTGGTTCGCTTTTTCCTGGGGTTACTGGTGGGCTTCGCTGCTCATCGCCATCCCTGCCGCTGGTTTTCTGGTGCGCCTGTTCATGATCCAGCACGACTGCGGTCATGGTGCCTTTTTCTCAAGGAGATGGGCGAATGATTGGACGGGCCGCGTCATCGGCGTTCTCACCTTGACGCCGTACGGTCACTGGCGCCACACGCATGCCATCCACCACGCCACTTGTGGCAATCTCGGCCGTCGCGGCATCGGCGACGTGGCCACGCTGACCGTCGGTGAATATAACGCGCTTTCGCGCTGGGGCCGGCTCCAATATCGGCTGTACCGGCATCCTTTGGTCATGTTCGGTCTCGGCCCCATTTATCTGTTTTTCCTGCAGAATCGCCTGCCCTTGGGGATGATGCGCGCCGGCTGGCGGCCCTGGGCCAGCACCATGGCCACCAATCTTGCGATTGCATCAATCGCCGTTGCACTCGCTTGGTTGATCGGCACCAAGGCAGTGCTGCTTGTGCACCTTCCGATCGCGCTTCTCGCCGGCACGATCGGAGTTTGGCTGTTCTATGTCCAACACCAGTTCGAGCACACGGTTTGGGACGCCAACGCGGATTGGACTTTGCACGAAGCGGCCTTACACGGCAGTTCCTATTACGATCTACCCGCTGCGCTCCGCTGGTTGACGGCCAATATCGGTGTGCATCACGTCCATCACCTCAGTAGCCGCATCCCCTATTACCGGCTGCCACAGGTGCTGCGCGACCATCCGGAACTCCGCAATATTGGCCGGCTGACGCTGCTTGAGAGCTTCCGCTGCGTTCGGCTGACATTGTGGGACGAGACGCAACGCCGCCTCGTCTCGTTCCGCGATCTCCGGGCGGCGCCGGGTTAAGGGCTTGGACTAAGTTTGGACAACTGCTGCGCGGCACGTCTGAAATAGAAGTAAAGAACGCTACTGCCCGCAGCGGCAAAGAAGCACCAGACCGAGATGTAAGTCGCGAAATAGGTGGTGACGGAGACCAGGAAGCCTGTCACCACGATTGCGCCGAACCTCCGGATCGCTTCGCTTGATGAAAGCAGGAGCGGAACACAGGTGCACACGAGATAGAGCAAACTCTGCCAGGACAGTGCGTACTCCTTACCTCCGTAATCGAGGCTATGTCCGCAGATGGCGACAGGGGGCGGGTTCTCGATAAGACGGTTCAGCGTATAGAGCGAGATCATGCATCCGAGCGCGGCCAAGGCGTAAAGAACTCGCCTGCGGCGGTGATCGGGCTCGATCAGAAGCACGGCGGGCGCTACGTAGGCTGGCCACAGGACCTTGGCAAAAACCAGAAAACTCAAGGTAAGTGCAGCGACCGCGTCCCTGCCGCCAACGGCCGGCAATTGTAGCCAGAGAGCGCCTTCGACGGCCTGCTGGGCTGCGAAGAGAAGTGGCATGGCTGCCAAAGGCAGCTCGCGCGGATGTTTGACTTGCCTGAGGGTGGCAACGCCGATCACCGCGGTGATCGAGGCGGCCGAGAAACTCGCCGTCGCCGAAAAACACATGCAGCCACGCTCGCTCCCGAGTAGCCCGCGTTTCGATCCGTGGAAGCCGAGACGGGCGCGAGAGCCAGCGAAATGCTGTCACCAAACCTATATCACAAAGAGAACGGTGCACCTGGAAGAAAATCGACGGCACCTTAGGCCAGGAGGGAGTTAACTCCGGCGAACATCAACAAGGTGTAAGCGATAAGCTTGATCCTCCAGGGCCTTTCTAAACAGGGAGTACTTCATCAGCTTCATATCGACGTCGCGGCAACATGAACCGGCTGTCGCACGACCAGGGACTTAATGGCGAGGACATCGCGGGCTTCGTTTGAGGCGTATAGTGACGGCTGATACGTTCCCGTTTTTTCACCTTTGGGGCGAATGTGCTGGATTAGCTCTCGGCCCTTCCGGCTGGCGAGCCAGTTCGCCGCGTCTTCCGCAGTGTGGAAGCAGTACGGAAGAATATGCACGGACCCTTTGCCGAACGGGACCAGAAGTTCATAAGTCCCATCATCCGCTGA
Organism: uncultured Alphaproteobacteria bacterium; assembly: GCA_963829495.1. Classification (GTDB taxonomy): domain Bacteria; phylum Pseudomonadota; class Alphaproteobacteria; order Rhizobiales; family Rhodomicrobiaceae; genus Rhodomicrobium. Next base: position 243,908 of record CAWHIT010000003.1, on the reverse strand, counting down.
TCTAAGATAGGGTTGGGATGACATCGACGACCTCAATTCTTACGCAGAATTAACACAAAAATCGCTTAGAAAGACATTGATTGTCCGCTCAGATTTGCCCAACGGGAGACTTCTTCTTAGATCTCTGCACTCTCTTGCGGCAGAGTGAGATCGCTTTCGGTAACGACGCGCTCGTGCCGTTCCGCCATGTTCTTTACGCGGTAACGCGGCTCGGATTGATAGTCTGACGGCGGCATGAGATGGCGGACCTCGTAATCGCCTTCAACAGCGCGACGCGCATTGCTTGGGGCAAGATGGACCGTTTGACCGATGGTGAACTTGTGAGACAAATCTGCCTCCTCCAGGCTAGGGTTTAACAAGGCTCTCCGCGATAGAAGCTCCGGCGCGCTGAAGCGTTGACTTCTGTCCGGACTGAAAAAAAAAGCGGCAAGGCACGCTGTCAGCTGCGGATAATTATGCCTTTGGCTGCATGAGCACATTGTCTATAGCACGAATAACGCCATTCGATGCCTCGATTTCGGACGCGTCATCTTCACCTTGCTTAACGTCAGGCACCGCGCCCTCGAGCAACACCTCTGCGCCCGACCGACTTAACTTCTTTCCGTCCAACTCCCTTGAAGTCACCCGTCCGGCTATCGCGTTATACGATCCGGACAAGTTGATCCCAGCTTTCTGGCTCGGGCAGGCGGGATATTCCTGGAAGGGTCATCGAATGGCGCGAAAACGTAAACAATTCCACCCCCTCCCCTTAAGGTCTCCAAGAGCCCAGCAGTGTCAGGCGCGGCATGAATAAACATAATTTATATAAGTTCTTTGTCTTTCCAAAACAGGGCGTATTCTTATTCTTTGCATTATATAGATATGGGGAAAGCAACCATAAAAACAAGCCTCTATAACTATAATAAAACAAAGGCACGCATTAAACGGCCAACAAATGCCCTCATAAGTCGACTGCAAGATGTGCTTATTGTTCGTGTATATCTATATATACATACAATAACAAACTATCCGGATCATCAATTACCGCATCCGCAAAAGCGGCGAATAGTTGCAAAAACGAGGCGACCTCTCCTACGCATGAACTCATGCGGGGCGTTTTCATTTATTGCTGACCATGGAAGCGATCTTAAGCGTCCGCTGTCGAAGCGCCGGTCGTTGTCGCCGTGCTCTCTTTCCCCGCAACAAATATTCTGTTCGCAAGCGCGGAAACTTAACGCTGGGGTCATCACCGCGGGTTTGAACCAATCCGCAGGTTCAGCCGGAAAGTCTGGCAGATCACCCGGCGACCTTAGGCAGCACGAGGATTAGGCTGCGCGCGCCCTATTCGCTTGCTGCAGTTGTCTTCTTGGCGCCGGTCTTCGCTTGTTGTGCGGGCTTTGCTCTAATGCGCAAGGATCGGCCCTCCGACTGATCGAGGTCGAAGGCTCCGGTTTTCCGGACCAGATCGCTGAGCTTCCGATAGCCGTATGTCCGCGGGTCGAAATCGGAGGCGATATTGGCGAGGCGCTGCCCCACCACGCCCAAGCCGGCCCAGCCGTCCTCCGTCTCCATTTGCGCGATGGCCTTGTTCAAGAGGGGAATGGCCGCGCTCGGCGGCTCGAGAGCCTTGGGGGAGGGCCCCTCTTCGGGAGTTGCAACCTGCGCCTCGGGCAACAGGTTCTCCGTGTAAATGAATCTGCGGCAGGCCTGCCGGAAACTCTCGGGGGTCTTCTGCTCACCGAAGCCATAGACGTCGGCGCCCTGTTCGCGAAGACGCGAGGCAAGCCGGGTGAAGTCGCTGTCCGAGGAGACAAGGCAGAAACCGTCCAGCCGGCCGCTATGCAGCAGGTCCATGGCGTCGATCACAAGCGCAATGTCGGAGGCGTTCTTGCCCGTGGTGTAAGCGAATTGCTGGTAGGGATCGATCGCGTATTTGGGCAAGATCTCGGCCCATGACTTCAAGCGCTGGCCGGAGAAATCTCCGTAGATCCGACGCACACTCGCCTCTCCGAATTTGGCGACTTCCTCGAAAAGGCCAGCGGCGATGCGGGGCGATGTGTTGTCGGCATCGATGAGAATGGCAAAGCGAGGCAAGCGGTTTTCTTCTGCCATGTGCGGGAACCTTGATTAACGGCGAACTGTTGGGATCGGCAACCCCTTTACGCCCCGGTGGAAACCGTCCACGGCATCAATTGCAGACCTGGCGATTATGCTCAATCCAAATCCGACTAAATTGGGCCGTAATGAGGGATTACATTCTCTTCTGTCGCCCTCAGCTCTAGCCCCTTCATGTCGTGGAAATCCTTTTCCAACGGCACTGGCATTCATCTCAAGCAATTCGTGCAACCGAGATGTAAAAAATAAATCAGGCAAATGAAAACATATCAAGAATGCGTCAAAGAGTACGACGACAAAATTCCACATAGATCTGATGCTTACATGTTGGGCGTTCTAGACACCATCGCTTTCATGTTCAATAAGAGTTGAATTCAGGTCAGCAAGGACATACAAGCATATAGAACTAAAATTTTTCAGGAGGAGGAGGAAAGATAAGAAGTACCTTCCTCTAATTACCTGTCCCTTTTGCTAGCGATCGGAGTAAACCATGACCCTTGATATCGATAAAGTTGAAGCCATCTTGCGCCAGCATTGGCATATTCCAGCCGATTTAAGTCGTGCAAAGCTGCAGGAGCAGGCTGGCAGAATTCATGTTTTGGTCCGTCAAAAGTACTCTCATGACAATTTGAAATACCAGCTTGGCTTGATTTAAACGACTAAGCTGCATCAAGACCTTGACGATCAGGCATGCAATCAAATCGCCGTCGACCTTCTAAAATTTCCCAGCTAAGGCGTTAGGTTTCGGTCGACGCCAGCCCCTCCCGGGCACGGGCCTACTGCTTTTGAAATGTGCGGCGGGCTGCGAATCTGGAGCATGTCTCCTCCAGCGGTTTCGCGCTATTGCTGACCGTGGTATCTATGGCTTCGTTTGTTGGGGGGTACTGCTTTGTCCGAGGCTGCTAAGGCGATAACAATTTACGTCGACGCCGACGCATGCCCGGTAAAGGCAGAAATCTATCGCGTGGCTGAGCGGTATTCCATCAAGGTCTACGTCGTCTCCAATAGCGCCATGGCGGTTCCGAGAACGCCCTTAATCGAGCGCGTCGTCGTCGACAGCAATCCCGACGCGGCGGATGATTGGATCGCGGAAAGGGTCTCACGCGGCGCCATCATCATCACCGCCGACGTGCCACTCGCACATCGCTGCATCAGGTCAGGCGCGGATGTCATTGCGCCCACGGGTCGAGCCTTCACGGAGGCATCCATAGGCATGACACTCGCGACCCGCGACTTGATGGCTGATCTGCGATCGGCAGGCCAAATTACCGGCGGTCCGAAGCCGTTCCAGCCGCGTGACCGAGCGAAATTCCTGTCTGCTCTCGATCTTGCTATTGTTCGGCTGAAGCGCGACGGGTTCAGCGCTTAGACAGGGATTCCAAAATGCGATCATTCGGCCGGTCGGTAAAGACGGCCACATGTCTCTTAACTTTTTCGAGCGGCCGATGAAGTCTGCGGCGCTTTTTTGCGCCGCACCCCAGGCATTTTGCGGTTCCCTTTCCTTGCGCCCGTATCCGCGAGGTCGGTACGCTGCTCGGGTCGACCGTTCATAGGCGTAATCGTGATCGAATCCTCTCGCCGCCCCGATTTGACCAGAGCGCGGCTGAAGCTTTGAGCGGAGCCCGCGCTCACCTCAACCAGGCTCTCGGTTTCGAAGATTCTGATGGCGCCAATGTCGCGACTGGTGATCCCCCCAGCCTTGCAAATGAGTGGCAGTATCCAGCGCGGCTCCGCTCTCTGCTTCCGTCCGACCGAGAGCTTGAACCAGACACCGTCTTCGAAATCACTGCGCGGCGTTTCAGATTTGCCGGCGTCTCCTCCGCTATCGACGAACTCTTCCGGCGTCGGGCGGCGGGTCTGGTTTTGGCGATAGAACGCCGCCGCGATTTGCTCCGGGCTTTTCGTGGCGAGTAATTCCTCGGCGAAGCGAAGCTCTTCGTCGTTCAGCGGGCCTTCGAGCGCGGGGTCGTTCAGAAGCCGTTCCTGGTCACGCTGGAGGATGGCCTCTGCGCTTGGAACCTGCATCCAGGTTGCCTTTATTGCCGCGAGGGTTAGAAGCCTTTCGATGTTCCGGCGCTTGCTGTGAGGCGTGATGATGACGCTGACGCCAGCGCGTCCCGCGCGCCCCGTTCGGCCGCTTCGATGCAATAGGGCTTCGCTGTCCCTCGGCAAATCGGCATGAATTACAAGATCGAGATTTGGCAAATCGATGCCGCGCGACGCCACGTCAGTAGCAACGCAGACCTGCGCGCGGCCATCCCGCATCGCCTGAAGCGCCCGCGTGCGTTCATGTTGGCTGAGCTCGCCCGACAGCGCGACAACGCCAAACCCGCGATTGCCGAGACGACTCGCAAGATGCTTCACGCCTTCCCGCGTGGCGCAGAAGACAAGCGCGCCGCTCGCCTCAAAATAGCGTAAGACATTGATGACGGAATTTTCCCGCTCCGCTGCAGCTACGGAAATCGCGCGATAATCGATATCGGCGTGCTGCCGTGTGCCCTTGTTGGCCGAAATCCGGATGGCATTTTTCTGAAAGCGCTTGGCCAGGGTTTCGATAGGTTTAGGCACCGTTGCCGAGAAGAGCAGGGTCCGCCGCTCAGGCGGAGCCGCCTTCAGAATGAACTCGAGGTCTTCCCGGAAGCCCAGGTCGAGCATTTCGTCAGCCTCGTCGAGGACCAAGGCACGCACCGATGAAAGGTCGAGCGAACCGCGCGTAATGTGATCGCGAAGGCGGCCTGGCGTGCCAACGACGATATGCGCCCCGTTGGCTAGCGCTCGGCGCTCCTGCCGCATGTCCATGCCCCCTACGCAGGCTGCCATTCTGGCCCTCGCGGGTGCATAGACCCATTCGAGTTCAAGGCGCACTTGGACTGCCAGCTCGCGGGTGGGCGCAACAACGAGAGCTAATGGGTCGGAGTTTTCTGGGAAGCGATCTTTCTCTCCCAGCAAGGTCGAGGCCATGGCGAGACCGAAGGCAACCGTTTTCCCTGACCCCGTCTGCGCCGAAACGAGAAGATCGGCCTCACCCACATTCGGCGCAAGGACAGCGCGTTGCACTTCAGTCAGCGTCGTATACCCTTGTTTCGCAAAAGCCTCCGCGAATAAGGGAGGCACCCCATCAATAACCGTCATGTGAAGCGCTTTCTCTCTTTGCGGAGGTGAAACGATGTGACGTCAACCCTTAGCCTAATTGAGGGTCACAGAGATAAAGTTTTAGCCAGGCTCGAGTGGCCGGCAGCTTTACAGGTTGAGCGGTCTTGGGCTTGACACAAGCTAGCTTTGCCAGAATGCCATAGCAGATAGCCAGAAACGCTGCTTTGGGTCAAAGGCCATCAACACAAACTTGCTGGGTTACCGGAGTATCTTAGAACCAGACTGACGGGAACAGGGCAGAAAGAGCCATCGGGCGTGGGCGCCTTGCGGCAGTCTTGACGATGGTCAAAGCCAAGTTCTTGAGCGAGGGTGTGATCTTCCATACGGGCTCTCTGAAAACACCGGAGGCGAAATGGCCCAGAATACGTACGACCCGGTCACGCCGGCGGCACCTTCGAAGCCTCCTTTCGAATCAGGCTCCTCAGGTGCAGGGCGGGAAGGCACATCCAGGAATTTGCAGGCACTCGTCGTCGGATCCATCGGGGTTGTTTTCGGAGATATCGGCACAAGCCCTCTTTATACCTTGCAGGAGACTTTCGGCGGCCCGCATGGATTGGGGACTGAGCCAGAAAAAGTTCTTGGCGGCGTATCGCTCACGCTTTGGACCTTGATGGCACTGGTGACGCTTAAATATGTCAGCATTATCATGCGCGCCGACAATCGCGGCGAGGGCGGAAGCATCGCGCTCCTTGCTCTCGTCATGGAACTGACCAAAAAGTCGAAGGCGGCGTCTTTCGTCACATTGCTTGGCATCTTCGCGGCTGCGCTATTCTACGGCGACAGCATGATTACGCCTGCCATTTCCGTTCTGAGCGCCGTCGAAGGTCTCAATGTCGTCGCGCCGGCGTTCAAATCCTATATTTTGCCGATCAGCATCGTGATCCTGTGCGGGCTGTTCTGGATTCAGCAATATGGCACGAACCTTATCGGGAGGTTGTTCGGCCCGGTCATGTGCCTCTGGTTCGCGGTGATTGCGCTTCTCGGCATCATAAACATCATTCGCGAACCGGCTGTGCTCGCGGCCATCAATCCGGCCTATGCCGCGGACCTTGTGATCCGGCACCCATGGGAAAGCTTTCTCGCGCTTGGCTCAATCTTCCTTGCCGTGACTGGCGGCGAAGCGCTTTACGCTGACCTCGGGCACTTCGGCCGGTTCCCGATCCGCCTGGCATGGTTCATCCTGGTGCTGCCCGCTTTGATGCTGAACTATTACGGGCAGGCGGCGCTGCTTTTGACGAACCCGGCGAGTTCACAAAACCTCTTCTACCTGCTCGCCCCCGAATGGGCCTTGGTGCCGCTGGTGCTCCTTGCGACGGCTGCGACGGTTATTGCGTCCCAGGCGGTCATCTCAGGCGCGTTTTCGGTTGCCCAGCAGGCTATCCAACTTGGCTATCTTCCCCGGATGAAGATCACCCATACTTCGTCCAGCGAGGCGGGCCAGATTTTTGTCCCTTTCACGAATCTCACTCTTTTTGTTGGGGTTATCGGGTCAGTGCTGGTCTTCCAGTCCTCGACCAACCTGGCCGCTGCATATGGCATCGCGGTGTGCGGCACGATGATTATCAGCACGATCATGGTTTGCTTCGTTGCGATACGGCTCTGGAAATGGCCTGCGTGGGTCGCTTTTCCCGTGCTCGGCTCTCTGTTGGTGATCGACGCGCTGTTCTTAGCCTCGAACTCAATGAAGCTCGGGCAAGGCGGATGGTTTGCGCTGGCGATCGCAATTGCCTCGTTTACGACCCTGACGACATGGAAGCGGGGGCGGGTGCTTTTGCTCGAAGCGATTGCAAACCATTCGCTGCCAGTCAGCGACTTCCTGCGCTTTAAGGAACCGCGGGCGCACCGGGTCGCCAACACGGCCGTATTTCTTACCAGCCGGCCGGAAGGATTGCCCTCGGCGCTTCTGCACAACCTTAAGCACAATCAGGTGCTGCACGAACGGAACGTTCTGGTGACTGTCGTCACCGAGGAAATTCCGCACGTCAAGGACCAAGACCGGGTCGAACTCACAGACCTCGGAAAGGGCTTCTATCGGGCAATTCTGCATTACGGATTCATGGAGCAGCCCAATGTTCCCGCCGCACTTGAAAAGGCCTCGCATGGGGACCAGATTTTCGATCTCAACCGGATGTCCTTTTTTGTCAGCCGCGAGACGATTGTCCCCCGGCTGCCGCCAGGCATGGCGCTATGGCGGGAGATGTTCTTCAAGCTGATGCTGCGCAACGCGGCGAGCGCCACAGAGTTTTTCCAGATTCCCGCCGAACGGGTGGTGGAACTCGGCACGCAAATCGAGATTTGAAATCGCCCCTTAATCGGACGCGGGCGCCGGGATGGTTTTTGTATGCACAGTGTGAAAGCGGCATCTCTCTTTATCCCCGGCCCCTTCTACTTCGCGTTTGCGTTCCGGATTTTCCTGAGCCGAATCTTAACAAAAAGCGCCTTGCCGAGAGGTTAACTGCAAACCAAGTCATTGATACTAATACGGAAAATCGTGGGACGGACAACTTCGTACCGCGCTCCTGCGGGTGTGCCCATGGTTAACATGCGAAGTCGAAACATATTTAACGGACTTTTGCGCGTCCCAGTAAAGGGATAAATTCCGGCATTAGATTCTATTTAATGGGTCATTCGTTAACAATAAAAACTATAGCATTTTCAAAGGCTTATAGTATCCGCCCTTTGTCCTGCCGTAGGCGCGGCATTCCTCTGTTTCGCGCCGCATAAAGAAGTCATTTACCAACACACGGTGGGAAATAATTCCGGCGCGCTTCTGTTAACCACATAAGTATGAAGGCTCGCCGCCGTGAACGAAATGTTTATAAAAGCGCGCGTGGCTAGCGTCGTCCACGATGGCAATGGCGGTCTGGCGAAGGCTTCCTGACGCATCCCGTCTCGCGATGATCGCCGCCCAAAATGCGTCGCGGCACAGTCCCAGACCGTTCGCAACCCGGTTCCGATTTGCGCACGCCGCGCCAAGCAGAGTTCGCCGGACGTGCCGACGGATTGCTGCCGCCGTCTTCCCGGAAAGGCAAAGCCTTATCCGGGATCGTAAAAAATTGAAACGTCTACATTTTTGGCGATCCCGGCTCGCGCTTCGCTTGGCCGGGATGACGATGCGGAGCCAGCCGAATCCGTTGGCCAGATCAGCGAAGTTGGCTTAGTACGCCCCGCGGGAAGTCCTGACCCACATGCTGCGGGCGTCGGCAGGGCTTCCCGCGGATAAGGCGTACTGCCAACTCTTAGATTCCAGTACAGCTTATCGGAGGCAAGCTCGCTTGAGCGCAGGCAGTGAATGGGTGCGAACTTGCCTCCGGCTGGCGGTTTTCCGATAAGACGCACGACAACAGAAACTTAGAGCCCGCTTTTGATTCCATCAAAAGCGGATAGGCTCTAGTCTCCCGGTTTGCCTCCTGGCATCGCCGGCCTGCGATACTCTTTACTCCCCGCATCTAGGCATTCGTGTTCCCGATACTAAATCTACGGCCTAACAGCTTGCCTTTCTTGCTCACAACCTAGGTTGTCGATCATCCCATAGGACGATGGAAACATTACGAGGGGACCTCCGAATATGCGCTCAAACGGGCTCGCGCAGATCGTTGAAACCAGCGAAAATGAAATTCTGAACGAGTGGCTTGGAAAACTAAAGGAGGCAGGGGCTACGAGCGCCGGGCGCATGTCGGTGCAGGACCTCTCGGCTCAATGTCAGCAGTTTTTGAAGGTGTTCAGGGCCGCGTTGGCCTCAGGGGCTGACATAAACAGCGATGCTTATGGTGAAATCCGGGAGATGCTTTCGCATATCTCACGCTCTCGGGCCGTCCAGGGGTACTCTCCGAGCGAAACCGCAACTTTCATCTTTTCGCTGAAAGAGCCGCTCTTCAATAGACTGACTGCGGTTTATGGGCGCGATGCGGCGCAGGTCAGCCGGGCCATTTGGGAAGCAACCCAGATCGTCGACAGGCTCGGTTTGTTTACCTTCGAAGCTTTCGTCAAGGCGCGGGAAGAGGTCATCAACCGGCAAAGCCGGGAGATCGCAGAGCTCTCAACGCCCGTGGTGAAACTCTGGGACGGCATTCTCGCCGTCCCGTTGATCGGAACTCTCGATAGCGCCCGCACTCAGGTCGTGATGGAAACCCTGCTCGAGGCAACCGTGCAGCAGAGCGCCCAGATCGCGATCATCGACATAACGGGCGTACCCACCGTCGACACCCTTGTCGCGCAGCATCTTTTGAAGACGGTGGCGGCGATGCGGCTCATGGGGGCCGATTGCATCATCTCCGGCATCCGGCCGCAGATCGCCCAAACCATGGTGCATCTCGGCGTCGAGCTGAATGTGCACTCGAAGGCGACGCTTGCCGACGCTTTCAAACTTGCGCTCGTCAAGACAGGCCGCAGCGTTTCTTTCCAGAAAGGCCGCGCAGACAGATGCTTCAACCTCCGCCGTTTAGAGGAAGACGTCGAATGGAGCGCATACCTATTCTGAAGATGGGCGAGATACTTCTCGTCACGATTCAGGTCGACATGCACGACAAGATAGCGGCCGCGCTCGAAGAAGACCTGACGGCGAGGATTGCTGAAACGGGCGCCAAAGGCGTGCTCATCGATATCTCTTCGCTCGAAATTGTCGACAGCTTCATCGGACGGATGCTCGACAACATCGCCGCCGTCTCGCGTATTCTTGATGCCGAAACCGTGGTTTGCGGCATGAGACCCGCTGTGGCAATCACTCTTGTAGAACTTGGCCTTTCGCTTTCAGGCGTAAAGACCGCGCTCAATGTCGAGCGGGGCATGGACCTCATCCGTAGCCGCCTCAACGGCGAGGGAGAGACATATGCAGGTCTTGAAGAGTGAGACGTTGCCGCTCCTCGCAGATGAACAAGTTGTCGCGGTCCGTCAAAGCGTTCGCAACCTCGCTATCGCCGCGGGCTTGTCGCTCGTCGAACAGACCAAGATCATCACCGCCGCGAGCGAACTTGCTCGCAATACCATCATTCATGGAAAGGGCGGCCATGTCGTAATGGAGCTCCTGCAAAACGGGACAAGAAAAGGCGTGCGACTTACGTTCGAAGACGCAGGCCCCGGTATTAGCGACATCGAACAGGCCATGTCGGATGGCTTCACAACAAATAAAGGCATGGGATTGGGCTTGGGCGGAGCAAAGCGCCTCAGCAATGAGTTTACCATTGAGTTTGCGGTCGGTCAGGGGACGCGCGTTTCAATAGCCCGCTGGAAATAGGATGCAGCTGAAACTACCCGTTGAGGACGCAAGCCATGTCGCGGAGGCAAGGCGTGAGTGCATCCGGATCGCGGAACGGGCCGGTTTCGGCGAAGCCGACGCAGGGCGGGTCGGCATTGTGGTCACCGAACTTGCGACCAACCTCCTCAAGCACGCAACGAGCGGGGTTTTGATCGCGGGCTTGATCGAGGCCCCCTCCGGCTACGCCGTGCAAATTCTGTCGCTTGATAAGGGCGACGGAATCGCGGACCTGGCGGCAGCTACGCGCGACGGCTTCTCGACTGCGGGCAGTCCCGGCACGGGGCTTGGCGCACTGCGACGGCTTAGCGACATCTTTGAAGTTTCGACACTGCCGGGCGGGGGGACGGCCATGCTTGCTGTGCTTTACGCGAGCCGCAGCGCCGGACATCGGACGCGCCCGAAATGGGGCGCCGTGTCGATCCCCAAGCAAGGCGAAGAGGTTTGTGGCGACGCATGGGCCGAGGTCTCCGAAGGCAGCCAAACCACGGTGCTTGTCGCGGATGGATTGGGACATGGATACGGGGCCTTCGAGGCGGCGCAGGAAGCCGTCCGCATTTTCCGGCAGCAAGCGGGCGCGCCGGTCACGGCAATTGTCGGGGCCATCAATGCCGGACTGAAGAAGACGCGCGGCGCGGCCATCGCCATCGCCCGTCTCGACTACGAACGAGGCTTGGTGACCTATGCCGGCATCGGCAACATCGCCGGGGCGATTTTCGCCGAAGATTCGGTTCGCCGGATGGTATCGCTCAACGGGACAGCCGGACTGGCCGTGCGCCATATTCAGGCTTTCGATTATCCGCTTCCCAAGGGGTCTCGCGTCGCACTGGCGTCCGATGGAATCGTTTCCGGCTGGTCGATCCTCAAATATCCCGGACTTCTGCGTGCGAGCCCGGCGCTGGCCGCGGGCGTGATTTTTCGCGACTTCGAGCGCGGACGCGACGACACAACGATATTCGTGGCCGCGGGAGAGGACGCATGATCCGCCTCATCATCACGCTTGCGGTAGAGATCGAAGCCGATGTCGTCAACGCGCGTCAGCGCACAAGGCGCGTCGCAGAGTTGCTCGGCTTCGATACTCAAGATCAAACGCGGGTGGCGACGGCGGTTTCAGAGATCGCGCGCAATGCATTCGCTTATGGCCACGGCGGGAAGATTGAGATCGGGGTCGAAGAGAACGGTTCGTCCCCGTATTTTCTTGTCCGGGTAACGGACAAAGGCCCTGGCATCACCAATCTCGACGCCATCCTCGACGGCCGTTATCTGCATCTGCCGGGAGCCGGCCGAGGGCTCATTGGCGCTAAACGTCTTGTCGATCGTTTTGACGTCCGCTCAACATTGACAAAGGGGACTATCGTCGAACTCCGGAAGCGGCTGCCTTCAGCCTCATCGCCTATTCCGGCTGGCACCCTCGCCAATATCGCGGCGGTTCTCGGACGCGAGAAGGACGACGACCCCTTGACGGCGTTGCGCGACCAAAATCGCGAATTGTTGCTCAGCCTTGAACAGTTCAGCCGTGAGCTTGACGAAACCAACCGGGGGGTGGTGGCTCTTCACGCGGAGCTCGACCAGCGCGCCGAACAGTTGAAGCAGGCAAGCGACCTGAAGACTCGCTTTCTCTCCAATATCAGCCACGAACTTCGCACGCCCCTCAATTCGGTCCTGGCGTTGTCAAGACTTCTTGCCGATCAAGTCGACGGCACGCTCACCACCGAACAAATGAAACAGGTCGGCCTGATCCGAAAATCGGCCGAAAACCTGCTTGAGATCGTCAACGACCTTCTCGACCTCGCGAAAGTCGAGGCCGGCCGGATGGAAGTGACGCCATCGACGTTTTCGATCGAAGAAATCTTCGCGGTGTTACGCGGCACGCTCAAGCCTTTGCAAATGCAAAGCGCGGTCACGCTATCTTTTGCTGCTCAAGAGAAGCTCACGGACCTTTACACCGATGAGGCCAAGCTTACGCAAATTCTGCGCAATCTTGTCTCCAACGCTCTGAAATATACGGAGAAGGGCAGTATCAGCGTCAGCGCGTCGCGGGATGAGGAAAGGAGCCTCCTGACTATCGAAGTGCGAGACACGGGCATCGGCATCGCGCCCGAGCATCAGGAGATCATTTTCGAGGAATTCGCGCAGGTTCAAAACCGCCTGCAATCGAGGCAAAAGGGAACCGGGCTCGGCCTGCCGCTCTCCCGGCAATTCGCCCGTATGCTGGGCGGCGATATCACCGTGCAAAGCGAGCTTGGCCGGGGGGCCACGTTCACTCTGACATTGCCGTTGACCTATGGGCATGTTCCGGCGGGCGCGCCCATCGAGCCATCCGCCAAGAAACGGGTTCTGGTCGTCGATGATGACGATACGTTCCGCTACGTCCTGCGCCAGTGGATCGGCGGCGCCGGGATTTACGCGATTACGGAAGCCTCGAACGGCGAGGAAGCCTTGCAACGCGTTGCCTCGGAGCGCCCCGATGTCATGGTGCTCGACCTCACAATGCCCGTCATCGACGGCTTGGCCGTACTCGAAAGCCTCGGCTCACAAGACGGCGCATTGGTCCCAACCGTCGTCGTGACGTCCGCCTCCCTCGAAAATTCGAATATATTCTCGTATGGAGGCCTCCAGCATATCATCTCGAAGAGCAATCTGACGCGCGATGTCATCCTCGATGCTCTCGAAAGCGCCTGCGTCCAGTGTGCGGCAAGCCATGCATAGAACCGGTATTCTGCTTAACGTCGACGATGAGGAAGCGCTGCGCTACGCGAAGACCCGCATCCTCCAGCAAGCCGGCTTTGAAGTGCGGGAAGCCGCGACCGGAAGCGAAGCGTTGGACCTCGTGAGGGAGATCAATCCGCCTCTTGTCCTGCTCGACGTGAAGTTGCCGGACATCTCCGGCATAGAAGTGTGCAGACGCATCAAGGTCTCGCATCCTTCGGTTTCGGTCCTGCAGATGTCGGCGACATTCGTGACCGGCGAGTACAAGGCGGCAGCCTTCGATCAGGGCGCGGACTCCTACCTCGTCGAGCCGGTCGAGCCGATCGTGCTTGTCGCCGCCGTGCGCTCATTGCTGCGCCTGCGGCAGAGCGAGGCAAGGCTCCGGCAAAGCGAGGAGTTTGCAAGAAGCGTCCTCGAAGCCAGCGCCGATTGCATCATGGTTGTCGATCCTGCCGGCGGCCTCGAATATGTGAATCCAAATGGCCTGAAACTTTTGGGCGCTTCGAGCCTCGATGAGCTTCGCGGGCGGCCCTGGTCTCATTTGTGGTCCAAAGGCGCATGGCCCGCCATAGAACAGGCCTTTTATGCGGCTCTCCAGGGCAACACGCATCGTCTTGAAGTTCGAAACGCGATATCGACGGGCGCCAAGAATTGCTGGGATATTACCATCAGCCCTGTGCGAACCCAAAAGGGATCGATCAGCCAACTCGTGGCAACGGCCCGGGATATAACCGAGCAGCGGCGGGCGAGCGTTGCCGCCAATCGAACTCGCTGCCATTGTCGAACAGTCGCAAGACGCCATTGTCAGTTTTGGCCGCGACGGAAAAATCCGCTCTTGGAATCCGGGCGCGACGGCGCTTTTCGGGTACTCCGAACAGGAAGCTTTGGCGCAAACGGCTGTTTTTGTTTTGAGCGAGCGCAAAGGTAGCGAAAACCTCGATGCGATCCGGTCTGCGCTCAATGGGAATATCTCGAGCTTCGATGCCCAGTCGAGGACCAAGAGCGGACGGGTTGTCGATGTTTCTGTGAACCTTGCCCCTCTCAGAGCCTCTGACGGCTCTATTTTAGGGGCGTCCGCGATCATCCGCGACATCAGCGAGCGCAAGATGGCCGAAGAGCGCGCTCATTTTTTGATGCGGGAGGTCAACCATCGCGCCAAAAATCTGCTGACGGTTGTTCAGGCCATCGCTCATCAGTCGGCAAAAGGCTTAAATCCGCAAATATTCGCAGAAAATCTGACCCGCCGCTTGCAAAGCCTATCGGCGTCCCAGGACCTCATCGTGTCGGGCAATTGGGTGCATGTCCCGCTCGCGGAGCTGGTGAAATCGCAACTTGCGCCTTTCGGAGTGACAGCGGACCGGCTCATCCTATCCGGCGATCCTGTCGTTCTAAAGCCAGAAGCCGCCCAGGGCATAGGGATGGCGGTTCATGAACTCGCGACGAACGCCATCAAGTACGGAGCTCTTTCGAACGACCGGGGCAAGATCATCGTTGGCTGGGTTACGGCTCAAGAAGGCAGCCGGAGTTATTTCGAAATGACCTGGACGGAGGTGGACGGTCCTCCGGTTAAGCCCCCCGCTCATCGCGGCTTTGGACGAAAAGTCATCGAGCGGATGGCTGCGGAAGCGGTGCAAGGCGAGGTGGACTACCGGTTCGATCCCGATGGCGTGCGCTGGACCTTGAGGGCTCCGGAGGGGTTCGTCCAGCTTTAGAGCGAAGTGCGTAAAATCGGCAAACCTGTCAGCCCGGTACGACGCCTGACATCGTATCCGGGATCGCAAAAGGCGCTTCGATTTGTTACGGCCCCGGACATGCGCCGAGCGCATTCCGGGGCGACGATCCTTGGCACCCCGCGTCCGATTAAAGGCACGATGCACGAGCCCCAACTTCGCGGAGCGGTAGCCGAGCCCGATGGAAAATCGTGAGCAAGCGTGTCGGCGGCGTCGGCTTTTTGATCCCGGCCAAGGATGCTGACGATCTCCCCTTCGAACCATAGCTGCTGCGGTGAAGCTATCGGTAGACAAGCCTCGGGCAAATCAAGGGGTTCAATATGACGCTGCGCTGGCGTGGCGCCTTCATCGCCGCCGTTCAGCCGGAAACGAGCACACGTAACATGAATACAAAGACATCAGGGCCTCGGTTCTGGCTTCGGGGGATCGCGGGCGACAGCGCCCCTGCAAGAACTCGCCTCGCCGTCGCGCGCGGCTCAAGTCGCGGATGTGGCGCTGAATTATTCTTTGTGTCATTCTAATTCAGGTCATGAGTGATGCGTAAGGCGACAATGATTGTGCCCTCCTTCGCTGTTTGCGGTCTTTTTCTGGCCGCCACGGCTGGTCTTTTGAGCGCACATGGTGCGAGGGACGCCGCGGTCGCACGCGCAGCCCCAATGTTGGCGGCCTTGATCCCGGAAGCCGCGCTGGCCGAAAACGATGATGTGACAGGCATCGTGGTTCTGGGCGGCGGCGTCCGCCGCGTGCGCGAAGCGATCAAGCTGGCAAAGCGCTATCCTCTGGCAGCCGTACTTTTGACTGGCCCGGGCGAGGCCGAAATAGCTTTGGCGAGTTCAGATAATTCCGTCCTCCCAAGGCTGATGCTCGATTTGCGCGCGAGAAATACTTACGAGAACGCACTCTTCAGTAAAAGCCTGGCGCAGCCCAAGCCCGGACAACGATGGGTTCTCGTTACCTCGGCGGTTCACATGCCCAGGGCGCTGACGGTTTTCTGTTCCACTGGTTTTGAGATCGAGCCCTGGCCCGTGCACGACACTCCGACGGAAAGCGGGGAGGCGGCGCAGCAGGTTCAGCACGAGCTTCTCGGTTTGCTTGCGTATCGTCTCCTGGGGCGTACCCGCGATCTGGTGCGAAGCCCTAGCCAGCGTTGCGCGTGAGAGCCCGCTTCTTCTTCACCGCGTGGCATGCGATCGCTGTTCGCTCCAACGGTTCTGCGTGAAGCCGGTCGACTTTAAGGCATCGGTCGAAACAATTAAGTGGATTACCTGCCAAGCGCAGTTGTGGCCCCCATCGAAATCAAATAAGTCAATAGCGTAAGCGGAGCAAATCCCGGCGGGTGGGAGCTTTGTTTTGCTACCTTCGGTGGGGCAGAAGGCAATTTAGAGGGTCGCGTGGGGTTTGATCTTACCGGAAAGCGTGTCTGGGTTGCCGGTCATCGCGGTCTCGTTGGCAGCGCTTTAATCCGCCGGCTTGCCAGCGAGGATTGCATTCTTTTAACCGTGGACAGAGGCTCGGTCGACCTTCAGTCGAGCGCCGCGGTCGAGCAGTGGATGGCGGTCCAGAAGCCGCAAGTGGTCTTCCTGGCCGCAGCAAAAGTGGGCGGTATTCTCGCCAATAAGCTTCATCCGGCCGACTTTCTCTATCAAAACCTCATGATCGAGCTGAGCGTCATTCAGGCGGCGTTCAAGAATGGGGTGGAGAAGCTTCTCTTCCTCGGCTCCTCTTGCATTTATCCGCGCGAAGCTCCGCAGCCGATCAGGGAAGAGGCGCTTCTTACGGGACCGCTCGAAACGCACGAACAAGTCCTACGCCCTGGCGAAGATCGCAGGCATCAAGCTCTGCCAGTCTTACCGGGCACAGTATGGCTGCGATTTCATCTCGGTCATGCCCACCAATCTCTACGGCCCGAACGACAATTTTCATCCGCAGCATTCGCACATGGCGGCTGCATTGATGGCGCGGTTTCATGACGCAAAGGTCGAGAACCTGCCGGAAGTGACAGTCTGGGGGACAGGGACACCGCTCCGGGAATTGCTTTTCGTCGACGATCTGGCCGACGCCTGCGTCTACCTCATGAAAAATTACAGCGATCCGATCGCGCTGAATGTCGGAACCGGAACGGACCTGACCATTCGGGCAATTGCCGAGGTGCTGCAATCGGTTGTCGGTTACAAGGGAGAACTCGCCTTCGATCCCTCCTACCCGGACGGGACGCCGCGGAAAGTCCTCGATGTCAGCCGGCTTTCTTCACTGGGTTGGCGAGCAAAAACCTCCCTGCAGCAGGGCCTCGCCAAAACTTACAGTTGGTATTGCGACAATTACGGAAAACTGAGAGCAGCTTGAGTTATGGAAAAAAGAGCATTGATCACTGGCGTGACCGGCCAGGACGGCGCCTATTTGAGCGAATTGCTTCTGAAAAAGGGCTATCGGGTTTGGGGTATTAAGCGTAGGTCTTCTTCTTTTAATACTTGGCGCGTGGACTCTTTTTATCAGGATCCCCACATTGGCGACCCGCATTTCCGCATGATCTACGGCGACATGACGGACTCCACGAACCTCATCCGCGTGGTCCAGGAGGTTCAACCGGATGAGATTTATAATCTCGCGGCTCAAAGCCATGTCCAGGTCAGCTTCGAAACCCCGGAATACACCGCCAATGCCGACGGGATCGGCCCGCTGCGCATTCTTGAGGCCATCCGCATCTTGGGCTTAGAGAAGAAGGCGCGGTTCTATCAGGCCTCGACATCGGAGCTTTATGGCAAAGTCGCGGAGATCCCGCAGAGTGAGAAGACCCCCTTCTATCCGCGATCGCCTTATGCCGCCGCCAAGATCTACGCGTACTGGATCACCGTCAACTACCGCGAAGCCTATGGCATGCATGCCTCCAACGGCATCCTTTTCAATCATGAGAGCCCGTTGCGCGGCGAGACCTTTGTGACCCGGAAAATCACTCGCGCGGTTGCAGGCATCTCGCTCGGCCTCCAGGATCGGCTCTATCTCGGGAACCTGAACGCGAAACGCGATTGGGGCCACGCCAGGGACTTTGTCAAAGGCATGTGGGCCATTTTGCAGCAGGACGAGCCTGGCGATTATGTCCTGGCGACCGGGGAAACCCACACAGTGCGAGAATTTGTCGAAGCGGCCTTTGCGGTGACCAACACGCGCATTGTCTGGAAAGGGGAGGGCGTCAACGAAATTGGCGCCGATGCCAAGACCGGACGAACCTTGGTGCAAGTTGATCCGGATTATTTCCGGCCGACCGAAGTCGATATTCTGCTCGGCGATGCCTCTAAGGCCAGGGATGTCTTGGGCTGGAATCCAACGATTTCATTTCCGGCGCTTGTGAAAGAAATGGTGGCCGAGGACCTGAAGACCGTTCTCATGGAGCGGGAACGCGTTGAGCGCCATGTTTAACTGAAGCTTTGGGGCCAAGCCGGCCATCCTATCTATAATGCTAGTTCATTGAAGTATTCGAGGTCATAAGTTCAATGCAAATAAGCCATAGCCTTCCATCATCAAATTGGATCGTCCTTACCACTCAGCCTCATCGTGAAGATTTGGCGATGGAAAACCTCATACGGCAGGATTTCCACCCCTATTGTCCGATGATTGTGAAGCGCATCAAGCATGCGCGAAGGGCTTATGACGCAAAGCGCCCGCTATTCCCAGGATATATCTTCGTTGAATACCAAGCTCGGCAGCAACTATGGCGCCCACTTCTCGGCACTTTCGGGGTTCGCTCCGTGTTACGGAATGGGGAAGTTCCAGCCTTACTTCCCTCGGGTTTCGTCGAAAGCCTGAAGGTGCGCGAGATCGACGGCGCCATTCATAAACCAGTAAGGCCATTTGAACCCGGTCAAGCCGTCGTCATCAATGGCGGCCCCTTTGATGGTTTGGTTGGCCAGATCCTCGAGATCCGCGAGGCCGACCGTGTCGTGTTGCTTCTCAATCTTCTCAATCAGGAGACCAAGGTGCGGGTTGAGACGAAGATGCTGCGATCGGCGTAGCGCACGATTGGGCCTCGGATCGATCGGCGGCTGATATCTTCTTCGCGGGAGGTATCAGTTGAGTGTTCATGGCGTGGTCTCAAACAGGTCGATGCTTCGATGCAGGCACAAAAGCGACCGCCTTACTGTAGCGGCCATCGTGCTTGTATGGCGTTGGGAACAGGGGTGGACAGTTGCGTTCCAGCGCAAGACACGACGAGGTGACGTCACCGCATGACATCCTCTTTCTCTGATGACACGTTCGAAAACGCCCCGTTGAATTCTTTTATTGCTCATGCCAAGGGCGGTCGCAACTTCGAGAGATCCTGAAGCCGGTTGATGGCGCGCAAGCCCATGATCCAGGCAATCGGAGCCACGAGCACCGAAAGGAGCGGCGGATCCGTCTTTACGATAATGACGTCGCCGCACTGTGCTTGCCTAAGGCGACGCCCAAAGTCTACAGAATCGCGTGAGGCCGGCGGGCCGGCCTTGGACTTCAGCGTCGGAATTCCGGCGCGGGCGGAAAGTCGCTGGAAATCTGGGATGATTGACACATCAGTGATTCGCGAACGCTTCACGGCGGTCGAGCGCGATCTGAACGAACGATCGCGCCGCCTGCTTGCGGCGGCGGAGGCCAAAACCGGCCTTACGGTAAAATGCGAGCTTGATAACACACGACTACCCGAAGGGCATAAAGGTCAGTGACGCCGACATGGCGACCCTCAATATCAAGGGCGACATATTCCACCCGGAATGGAATTATACCATCTCACCGAGAATGACGATCTGAAGCGCTAACCTTTGGGCGTCGCGTTAGCTTAGGTGGAGCCGATCATACTTCACGCCCATGTGGGCAATGAATTAGTGCCACGGCCGATGTCAGCAAACTCTAGAGTGCCCAGTTGGCGGAGGGGGTGGGATTCGAACCCACGGTACGGTTGCCCGCACGCCGGTTTTCAAGACCGGTCTATTCAACCACTCTAGCACCCCTCCGGATGAAACAGCTGTCATCCTGGCTTGCAGGGATAACAAATGCCAAAGCCAGGGGCAAGAGGAGCCGTTGCGGCGGAGAAGCGGCCTGTGCGTTTCTCCCGCCGGATGGTTCTGTAGTTGACCGCCGCTGGCGGTTTGACCTTCTCTGAAGCGAAGCCATTATCTTGCAGATGAACGGTAAGCGGGAGGCGGGACATGGCGTACGAGGCGATCGAGGAAAGCGCTGAACTGCGTGATATCCGGCGAGCGGTCGCCAAGCTGTGCCGAGCTTTTCCAGGCGACTACTGGCGCAAGCTGGACCGCGAAGCGGCTTATCCGGCGGAGTTTGTGAGGACGCTCAGCGAGCAGGGGTTTTTGTCCGTCCTGATTCCGGAGGAGTATGGGGGCGCGGGGCTGCCGCTTTCCGCCGCGGTGGCCATCCTCGAAGAAATCCAGCGCGCGGGATGCAACGGCAGCGCTTGCCATGCGCAGGTTTACACCATGGGAACGATCCTTCGCCATGGCAGCGAAGAGCAAAAACGAACGTGGCTTCCCGAAATCGCGAACGGCGCGCTTGCGGCTGCAGGCGTTCGGCGTCACCGAGCCGACAAGCGGCACAGACACCGGCTCGATCAAGACGACCGCAAAACGCGACGGCGATGCCTACATTGTCAACGGCCAGAAAATCTGGACGAGCCGGGCCGAGCATTCGGACCTGATGCTGCTTCTGGCCCGGACAGCGCCCAAGGAACAAGCAGCCAAACGCACCGACGGCCTTTCGGTCTTCCTGGTCGACATGCGCGACGCGAAAAAGGCGGGCATGACCATCCGGCCGATCCGCACGATGATCAATCACTCCACGACGGAGGTGTTCTTCGATAGCGTCCGCGTCCCCGCCGCCAATCTCATCGGCGAGGAGGGCAGGGGCTTCCGCTACATCCTGTCCGGCATGAATGCCGAACGCATCCTGATCGCGGCGGAGTGCATCGGCGACGCAAAGTGGTTTCTGGAAAAGGCGACCGCCTACGCGAAGGAGCGGGTCGTGTTCGGGCGTCCTATCGGACAGAACCAGGGCATCCAGTTTCCGATCGCGAAGGCTTATGCGTCCATGCGGGCCGCGGAACTTATGGTGCACGATGCGGCGCACCGCTATGAACGGGGCGAAAATTGTGGGGCCGAGGCCAACATGGCGAAGATGCTGGCGGCCGATGCGTCGTGGGAAGCTGGCAATGCTTGCCTGCAAACCCACGGCGGATTTGGCTTCGCGCAGGATTATGACGTCGAGCGGAAATTTCGGGAGACACGGCTTTATCAGGTCGCGCCTATCTCCACGAACCTGATCCTCGCGTTCATTGCGGAGCATGTGCTCGGCTTGCCGAGGTCTTATTAGTCTGCCGAGTTCCCCTACGGGTTGCCTTCATTTCTCCGAAAGCGGTCAGATATGCGCGGAAACGTGATTTGGAAAATATCCTCTTTTCGAGGGATCCATCCTATGCGCGAAGCGTCGACGGCACTGTATTGTGCCGGCAACAGGCTCGCGCCAACATATTCAACTTTTATGAAATCTGGAGCGAAATCCACACGCTTTTGGGGTAAGGACTTTTTTGTTGGTGCGAAATATGCAAGGGCTCATTAGAGCGCGCTGGGAACAGTTGGGGGCTGTAGCGTTTGAGGTAGGGCGATAGAAGACGTAAGCGAGGCCGCGGAATGATATCGAAAGCACGCTTGAGATGGAAACTCCTGACCGGGCTATTTGCAGCAGTTCTGTTTGACACCCTCCTTCAAGTCACCTGGAAATCAGCCGTTCTCGATACCCCCTCCGATCCCGCGCCGCTGGCGGCCATAGGGTCCCTTTTGAGCAACCCGGCCGTTCTTGGCATCGTCGCGATCATGGCGCTTCAGTTCTTCAATTGGCTGATGGTTCTGAGCGAAGCCGATCTCAGCTATGCGAAACCGGTTGCGTCCCTGAGCTATGCATGCGTTCCAATCGTATCCGTGTTGATGCTGAATGAGGCGGTTGACGGCTTTGAAATTGCGGGTGTCGTTTTTGTTATTGCTGGCGTATGGTTTATAAGTCAGACAAATCCAATGACGAAGGACACGAGCACACTCCCATGACAGGAACCACGCTTGGCATTCTCCTCGTCGTCTTTTGCGCCTTTCTGGAAGGGCTTGGCCAGGTCTTCCTGAAGAAATCGGTGCTTACCAAAGTCCGCTGGTTCATGTGGATCTCAGCGGGTGTGATCGTGCTCGCGCTGCAGGCGCTGATCTACACCGAGGCCCTGAAGCTGCTCGACGTGAGCGTGGCTTTCACGATCCTGAGCCTCAACCTGATCGCCATCACCGTTCTCTCGCATTGGATTTTGCGCGAACAGGTGACAAGAACGCGATGGATTGGCGTTGGGCTTATTTTTGTCGGGGCCGCCCTGGTCATGGCGCGAGCGTAAACGCAGCGTCTCAAAGCAAAACACAAGCTTATCTGCCGCAGCGAAATTATTCCGGTTTGCGGTAAGCCCATTTCTTAATATTTCATCGACGTTTCTTGAAACAAAAACTCCCGACATCTGTCCTCTTCTACAAGAGTTGATGCAAGGGCCGCACCTGAAGCTGCGGTCATGCTTCGCCGAGGAGAGGACTTATTGGATGAAAGCCTTATGTTGGGAAGGCGTTGAAGACATTCGCTACGAAACGGTGCCCGATCCCAAGATCGAAGATGGCCGTGATGCGATCATCAAAGTGACTAGCTGCGCGATCTGCGGGTCCGATCTGCATCTTTACGACGGGTTCATGCCAGGGATGAAGCACGGCGATATCATGGGCCACGAGTTCATGGGCGAAGTCGTCGAGGTCGGAAAAGCCAACAAGAAGCTGAAAGTCGGCGACCGCGTTGTCGTCCCCTTCACGATCATCTGTGGCGAGTGCGAGCAGTGCAAGCGCGGCAACTTTTCGGTTTGCGAGCGCACGAACCGCAATAAAAGTCTTGCCGACAAGGCTTTCGGCCATACCACGGCGGGCCTGTTCGGCTACACGCATCTGACGGGCGGCTATCCCGGCGGTCAGGCCGAGTATGTGCGTGTGCCTTTTGCCGATGTCGGCCCGATCAAGGTTCCGAAAAGCCTCTCGGATGAGCAGGTTCTGTTTCTGAGCGACATCTTTCCGACGGGCTGGCAGGCTGCGGTGCAATGCGACATCCAGCCCACCGATACCGTCGCAATCTGGGGGGCGGGGCCGGTTGGCCAATTCTGCGTCCGGAGCGCGGTGCTGCTCGGCGCGAAGAAAGTCATCTGCATCGACCGGCTTTCCGACCGCCTCTCGATGGCCAAGGCGGGCGGTGCGGACGAAATCATCGACTTCGAGCATGAGGATGTGTTCGAGCGCCTGAACGATCTCACCCAGGGAAAAGGCCCGGAGAAGTGCATCGACGCCGTTGGCCTTGAATCGCACGCCACCGCCTCCTTCAATTCCGTCCTCGACCGGGCGATGCAGGCTGTGATGCTGGAAACAGACCGCCCCCACGTCCTGCGCCAGATGATTTTCGCCTGCCGCCCCGCTGGCGTTCTATCCATCCCTGGCGTTTATGGCGGCCTTCTCGACAACGTGCCGTTCGGGGCGCTGATGAATAAGGGGCTGACGGTGCGAACCGGCCAGACACATGTGAACCGTTGGGCCGGCGATCTTCTCCGCCGCATCGAGGAAGGCCAGATCGACCCGTCCTTCGTCATCACCCACAAGGTTGCGCTGCGCGATGGCCCTCAGATGTACAAGACCTTCCGCGAGAAACTCGATGGATGCGTCAAGGTTTTCCTTAGGCCAGATGGAGCCGTGTCATGATGGTGAAGGCTATCGCCCGGATCATGGATTGGATGCCGGCGTCGAAAAACAAATCCGCCGAACATCTCGCGCAGCGCCTCGGCTGGTTCAGCATAGCGCTAGGCTTGATCGAGATTGTCGCGCCCCATCGCCTATCTCGCGCCCTTGGCTTTCGCGGCGGCGAGAGCTTGATCGCCTCCTACGGCCTCCGGGAAGTTGCGACGGGCGTCGCCATCCTCGCATCACGCAACCCGGCGCCCTTCGTCTGGGGCAGGGTGGCAGGGGATGGCCTCGATCTGCTTTCGCTTGTGGGCGCGTTCGGAAACAGCCGCCGGAAGCCGCTCGTTGGGTTGGCGCTAGGCTCTATTGCTATGATCACGGTCATCGATCTGATCTGCGCCCAGACCTTGACGGCGGATAGCGAGCGCAAAAGGTCCCGTATTCCCGACTATAGCAACCGGACCGGTTTCCCCAAGGTCGCGGCGCAGCTACGCGGGGCCGCGGCGAAGGACTTCAAGATACCCGCGGATATGCGCGCTGCGCCTGTCAGCGCAGGCGCCCTCCGATAAACGTCCGACCGCTCGGTCAAAATCGTATACATTTCTTGGCCGAGCTCGCACGACGCACAGTTATTTGCCAAGTTTTCCACTAGATCAACTTTTCAGAACTTAGAGCAACCCGCGATATTTCGTGGTTGCGAAGTGAATGAATGACCATATTTGGTGTTTGCATTTCTGCGTGCGGAATATCAACTCAGGCATGCGTCTAAGTTTCTTCAATTACGATTGTCTTGGCAACTCTTCCGTGGTCTTGGTACTCTAAATATTCACGTGAGCAGGGTTCTAAAGTGCCAAGATCCGACAACCTTTTTTCCGAGCTGAGTTCTCGATGGACGGACATAGATAAGGTTGCAATCGAGACAAGCGAGGGTAAGCTATACCGCTACAGCGACATTCTCGGCATTACGTCGCGCTTTGCGAATGCGCTGAAGGCCAGTGGCGTGAAGCCGGGAGATCGTGTCGCTGGTCAGGTCGAAAAATCTCCTGAGGCGTTGTTCCTCGTTCTTGCATGTCTGCGCGCCGGAGCAGCCTATTTGCCGCTCAATACGGCTTATACTGAGGCAGAGCTCGACTACTTCTTGCGCGACGCCGAACCTTCCGTTTTTGTCTGCCGCCCGGGCATGAGCGAAGCCTGCTGCACTTTGCGAACGAGCGGGTGTGCCTAAGTTATTCACGCTCGGAACTGATGCAGATGGCACTTTGACTGCACTTGCCGACGAGCAGCCGGATATATTCGAAGATGTACTTCGATCCGCCGACGATCTCGCCGCCGTATTGTATACATCCGGCACGACGGGACGGTCGAAAGGAGCGATGCTCTCCCATGGCAATCTCGCGTCGAATGCGCGGGCGCTGGTCGAGGCGTGGCAATTCACGCCGGACGATGTGCTGTTGCACGCGCTGCCGGTCTTTCATACGCACGGCCTGTTCGTCGCGACCAACGTTGCATTGATGTCGGGAGCTACGATGCTGTGCATCCCGAAATTTGATTGCGACGAAATTTTCCGGTTGCTGCCGCGCGCCACCACCATGATGGGTGTGCCAACCTTCTATGTTCGCCTCCTCGACGATTCCCGCCTGACACGCGAGGCGACGGCCCATATGCGCCTTTTCGTGTCCGGCTCGGCGCCCCTTCTTGCGGACACGTACAGCGGCTTTCTCGAACGCACCGGCCACGCCATTCTCGAACGCTACGGCATGACGGAAACCGGCATGAACACGTCCAACCCCTATGATGGCGACCGCGTGCCGGGCACGGTCGGGCTGCCATTGCCCGGCGTTGAGGTTCGTGTCGTCAATCCCGAGACGGGCGAGATTCTCGAGGAGGACGAAATCGGCATGATCGAAGTGCGCGGGCCGAACGTGTTCACGGGCTATTGGCGCATGCCTGAGAAGACGAAAGCCGAACTCCGCGACAACGGATTTTTCATCACCGGCGATCTCGGCAAGATCGATGCCCGCGGCTATGTCCACATCGTCGGGCGCGGCAAGGATCTCATCATCTCGGGCGGCTTCAATGTCTATCCGAAAGAGGTGGAGAGCGAGATTGACGCCTTGCCGGGCGTGGTCGAGAGCGCGGTGATCGGGGTGCCTCACCCGGATTTCGGAGAGGGCGTTATGGCTGTCGTGGTCCTCGCCGATGACGCGAATCTCGCAAGAGAAAGATGTAATCGAAGCGCTGAAGACCCGGCTCGCTAATTACAAGGTGCCCAAACGGGTGTTCTTCGTGGATGGCCTTCCTCGCAACACAATGGGGAAGGTGCAGAAGAACCTTCTTCGCGATGCATATGGCCATCTCTTCCGCCGGGAGGCCAAGTCCTAAGCCGAGTTTGACCGACGCGCAACCGGATCGCCGCCGCCGCCATCCCGGAAAGGCGAAGCCTTGTCCGGGATCGTAACACAGTGAATCGCAGGTCTTTTTGCGATCTTGGCTCGCGCTTCGCTTGGCCGGAATGACGAAGTGCGGAGCGAGCCGCATCCGTTGGTGGCGGAGAGCTTACCCGAAAATGCCTCCGCTTGGGCGGTCGTGGCGTGCGAGCACCGGTCAACATAATTTTCACAAAATTCTAGGAAAATGTGACGGACAGATTGGTTCTAGTGGTGAGTAACAATCGAATGCAGTCCACCTTATACGACGCCCAGCTTTGGCTCGGTCATGCTGAACAAGTCCGCTCCCTCACGAAAACGGTAAACGATCCCCGGACCAGGGAGCAAATGATGACCGTCGCGGCCGGCTTCGATCGCATCGCCGATCTTGCGGCCCAGTTGGGATCGAAGAACAGCACGAGCCGCCACGACGATCGGCGCTTGATAAGCCGCCTTTGGCGCCCGGCCCATTGAGGTTTCGGGCTGAGGGAACTTCGCTTATCTGGCCAACGGATGCCACTTGCTCCGCACTTCGCCGTGTGTGGACGGCTCCCCGGTTGCAAGGATTTTCTGGCGTAATGCTTCACGGCGGGTGCAGGCGTTCGGTTTTTGCCTGCGCCCTGATGCGATCTGCGAACCGGCGCGTCGTCATCCCGGCCAAGCGAAGCGCGAGCCGGGATCGCAAAAAGGTAAGCGCTTCAATTTGTTACGGTCCAGGATAAGGTTTGCCTTTCCGGGGACGACGGCCGCGGCGATCCGGTGGTGCGTTAAGCAAACCCGGCAAACGCTGCTTGTAACCTTCGCCGCGTGTACCGGCGTGGTTCTATCCCTCTTAGGCATGCCTGCACTGTCACGCCCATTTGCCTAAGATTTGCTCACTCCGGCTTGGCGAGCGGGGCAAAGAGTGCGATCCTCGTATCTTTGGAGGACACTGGCATGGCTGAAAGCGTGTACAAGGTTATCGAGCTCATAGGCACCAGCACTGAACTCGTGGGAGAAGGCGGCAGCCGCCGCCGTTGAGCGGGCCTCGCAAAGCGTCCGGGATCTTCGCGTCGCGGAGATTGTGGAACTCGATCTCGTCATCGAAAACGGCAAAGTGTCGGCCTACCGGGCGAAGTTGAAGGCTTCCTTCAAATACGAGGGTAAGGACTGATCCTCGCCCGGACGGCTATCCTGGCGCCAATACGAAAGAAGTCCCGCGAGAGGCGGGACTTCATCATCTTCGATGCTTCTTGAATGGGCGGAGACGCTCTCCGTTTCCGTCCTACGACCCCAGCAGCGGCGACGGGTCGACAGGCTTCGCGTTCTTTCGGATCTCGAAGTGCAGTTGCGGCTGGCTCGCATCTCCCGTCGCGCCTGCGGTTCCGATGGTCTGCCCGCGTTTCACCACATCGCACTTCTTGACCACGATCTCGTCAGCGTGCGCGTAGGCTGTCACATACTCCTCGGCGTGCCGGATCAGGATGAGGTTGCCGAAGCCCGGCAACTCGTCGCCGACATAGGCAACGACGCCATTCTCCGCAGCCTTGATCGGCGTTCCCTTCGGGACCGAGATCGTCAAGCCCTCGTTCACGGTGCCATCGCGCTGCGGGCCGAACTGGCCGATGACGAGGCCCTCGACAGGCTTGCGGAAGGTCTTGCCCATGCGCGGAAGCGGGTTGGCGAGAGCGGCTTCGCAAGTCGGCTCGGGGTGCTTGACCGTCGACACCTTGACTTCAGTTGTAGGCTTCCCTTCCTCGGATTCCTGAAGGCTTTCTTCAGCGGCGGCGCTGGCTGGAGCGGCAGCGTGGCCGGAGCGCGGAGCCGGGCGGTTTTGAGGCGTGGCTGAGGCCATGGCCTGTTTTGGCGCCTGCGCCGCCTGGCCCGGAATGGCAATGGATTGCCCGGCCCTGAGCGAACGCGCGTCGGGCAGGTTGTTCGCTGCGAGAAGTTGCTGCTCCGTCACGCCATGCGCTCGTGCGATCGCGCCTACGGTTTCGCCTCTCTGGACAGTGTAGCACTGGCTGCCGGTGCATTCGGCGGCCTTCGTCCTCTGCGGCATTGGCGCTTGTCCATACTGAGTGGGTGCTGTCGCTGCCGGTATGAAAAGCGTTGTGCCGGGCACGATCGGACCGCCGCGAAGGTGGTTCGCTCGTGCGATCGCCTCGACGGTCACGCCGTGCCGCTTGGCAAGCGAAAGGATGGTTTCGCCCTGTGCAAGCGTTACCACCTTTCCGCGCGACGCATCTGCAACGGCGGGGCCGGTGGGCCTTGCCGTTCTCCTGCTGTCCGCGGATGCGGTGTTTCTCTGATCACGCCCATAGTAGGCATAGCCCTGCGGAGCGCTATTGTATCCCCGGCCATCCTGCTGATTTTGCGATTGCCCCTGGTAGCCATAGGGAACAGCCGCGGGACCCTGCGGGGGAGGCGGCGGCGTATAGTTGCTTGGGCCACCGCCGTAGTAGCCGCCGCCCTGTGGGGGAGGAGGATTATAACCACCGGGAGGCGGGCCGTAGTTTCCGTTTGGCGGAGGCGGCCCATAACCGCCCGGCTGATCGTAGGGCGAATAGACGCGCGGGCCGGCATAGGTGCCATCCGAGAGCGGGGGCGGGCCGTATGGGCCATAGCCGTCGGCCGTTTTGACCCCCGATGAACCTGAGGCTTGCTGCTCAACCGGGGGAAGATCGACCCGTGACACTTGCAGATATCCGCCTGACTGTTCAGGCGTTGCGCTTGCCAGCTGAATGCCGCTTTGCGGCTGCGGTTGAGTGCTCGCCGTCTGTTGAGGCGCGCGGTATTGCGTCGTGTTGATAGCAGCTTTCGATGTTGACGTGGAAGGAGGAGGCGCAACCTCATACCCGCTTCCGAACTCCAAACCCGTGAATCGCTCGGTTCCTGCGCTGCACCCCCCCAGAAGTACACAACCCAAACTGATGCCTACAGCCGCGCGGACAACTCCGGGCCCGCGTTTGCCCGCCGCATTCACACTACTCATCGCCGCACCTCACTTTGCATAAAAGTTTTAGGGGCGGAACGCTTAAGATTTCTTAAAACGCTTGCTATTTTTTCGCGCTTCGCCTGGATAAGGCTTGTCAATGATCGTGCGGCAACAGTGGTACGAACTGGACGGGGATCAGCGTCTGGTATTCAAGGTTTCCGTTCGTCCTCGTGACAAGCGTGATCCTTTGATCGAAGCGAGGGCCG
This sequence comes from uncultured Alphaproteobacteria bacterium, assembly GCA_963829495.1. Taxonomy (GTDB): domain Bacteria; phylum Pseudomonadota; class Alphaproteobacteria; order Rhizobiales; family Rhodomicrobiaceae; genus Rhodomicrobium. Next base: position 214,594 of record CAWHIT010000003.1, on the reverse strand, counting down.
AGGGGAATGACCATCGCCCCGCAGGGCGCAAGCTGATCGAGAAGCGCGTCGGGCGCCTGGGCGGCGCCGGCCGTTACGATGATCCGGTCGAAGAGCCGGTTGTCGGGCCACCCGGCCGTGCCATCCGCGCAGATCGCCGTGACATTATGAAGCCCAAGCCGCTGAAATCGCTCCGCGGCCAGATCGTGAAGTTCGAGATGGCGTTCGATCGTGAAAACGTGGCGCGCAAGCTGCGAAAGGATCGCCGTCTGGTAGCCAGAGCCGGTTCCGATTTCGAGCACGTCCTGATCGGGGGCAACATTCAGCCGTTCGCTCATATAGGCGACGATGTAGGGCTGCGAGATGGTCTGGTCGCATTCGATGGGCAGAGCCTCGTCCGCATAGGCGTGAGGCTTGAGAGCATCGTCGGAAATGAAAAGCTCGCGCGGAACTCTCGCGATGGCGCCAAGCACGCGGGGGTCTCCGATGCCGGCGTGTTGCAGGCTGTTGAGAAGATCGCGCAGCGCCTCGTCCATGAGCACCACTCCTGAAGCGGTGCTTTAGGCCCGCTTCCGCTATGTTTCCAGAAGCCCCGCCAGCTTCCGGCACGTATCACTATGCGTTAAGTTCAAATAAAGCGGCGTTACCGAGATCGCGCCGGATCTCACTGCGAAGAGATCGGTTCCCTTGGCCGGGTGCAGCGAACGCGATTTGAACCCGAGCCAGTAATAGGGATTGCCCCGGGTATCCATGCGGTCTTCGATGCGCAAGTAATCCTGATCGCGCCTGCCTTGTTCCGTAACCTGAATACCGCGTACTTTACTTGGTTCCCGGTCTGGAAAATTGACGTTCATCAAAACATCGGACGGCCAGCCTGCCTCCATCAGCTTGCGCACAAGGGGCGCGCCAAGTTCCATGGGGGTCTCCCAATAAATCTTCTTGGGATTTTCCCAGTCGATGGCGAGGCTCATGGCGATGGACGGGATGCCAAGCATCGCGCCTTCGATCGCGCCCGCAATCGTGCCCGAGTAGGTGACGTCGTCGGCGAGGTTCGCCCCGCGATTGACGCCGGACAGCACGAGCGTCGGCGTCTCATCCTGAAGGATGTAGCGAACGCCCATGATCACGCAGTCGGTCGGCGTGCCCTTGACCGCGAACACGCGCTCCGAAAGCTTCCGTAAGCGAAGCGGCTCGTGCAGCGTCAGCGAATGCGCCGCGCCGCTCTGGTCAGTTTCGGGCGCGACCACCCAGACATCGTTCGAGAGGTCGGACGCAATCTTTTGCAGGACATCCAGGCCAGGCGCCTCGATGCCATCGTCGTTCGTAATGAGAATTCGCATGCGGACTTTGTACGCCATACACTACCCGGCGTCATCCACGATTATCTTCGTTGTTTGAGCGATCCCGAGGTCATCGCGTCATCCCGGAAGCGCCAACGGCGCTATCCGGGATCGTCCAGGACGCAACCTTTACCTTGTAATCTCGGTCCACAGATCGTCCCAGTTTGGATTCCGGCTCTCAATAAGCTCAAACTTCCAATCACGCCGCCAACGCTTGACTGCTTTTTCGCGAGTGATCGCACCTTCTGCAGTTTGATGGCATTCGAAATACACAAGTCGCGTTGCGCCGTATTGTTCTGCAAAGCCGTCGACGAACTTCCACCGATGCTCGTGAACTCTTCGCACTAAGTCATTGGTGATGCCGGTGTAGAGAACACCTCGACGGACGTTTGAGAGAATATAGACGTAAAACTGCATTGTCAGCGTCTTGAACGATCCCGGATAAGGCTGCGCCTTTCCGGGATGACGACAAGTGTAAGCGTCATCGCGTCATCCCCGGAAACGCCAACGGCGTTATCCGGGATCGTCTCATACTCAGCCCTCTACTGAGCGATCCCGACGCGGGCGATGCCGCCCATATAGGGCATCAGTGCATCGGGGACGCGGATGCTTCCATCCTCTTCCTGATAGTTCTCGATGACGGCGATGAGCGTGCGGCCGACCGCGAGGCCGGAGCCGTTCAGCGTGTGCACGAACTGCACGTCCTTCGCATCCTTCGGGCGGAAGCGCGCCTGCATGCGCCGCGCCTGGAAGTCGCCGCAGTTGGAGCAGCTCGAAATCTCGCGATAGGTGTTCTGGCCGGGCAGCCAGACTTCGATGTCGTGCGTCTTGCGCGAGGCGAAGCCGGTGTCGCCGGAGCAGAGCACGATGACGCGATAGGGCAGTTCGAGCCGCTTCAGGATTTCCTCGGCGCAGTTCGTCATGCGCTCGTGCTCGGTTTGCGATTGATCCGGCGTTGTGATCGAGACCATCTCGACCTTGTAGAACTGGTGCTGGCGGATCATGCCGCGCGTGTCCTTGCCCGCCGCGCCTGCCTCGGCGCGGAAGCACGGCGTCAGCGCCGTGAAGCGATAGGGCAGGTCGGCTTCGGCGAGGATGCTCTCCCGCACGAGGTTTGTCAGCGGCACTTCCGCTGTTGGGACGAGCCAAAGCGTTGCTCGCAACATTCTCTGTTACTTAGCATTCGTATCAGATGGAAGCTCGAAACGCTACTTCAGTGGTCATGCTGAAGTCAATTGATCCGCCTTCTGCATCGCATCTTTATCTCCATGTCAGCATAATGTTCAGGCAGCCTCTTGCTCATATAGGCGCGATCGGGATCGCAAGCTCTGTCCTTAAGCTGCATTCGCGTCTTAGATGAGATTCCTCGAAGGTCCTTGCAGTTGCTCGGTAGAGAGGCTTGAGCGAACCGTCGAAACAAGATCTTCTTCGAACTTCGGAAGTTGCGCCGTGCCAAAGACGGCGTCGTCTTTAACGAGCAGCGGCGGGTTGACCTCCGTATACCCATGCTCGCCGGTCTGCACGTCGAGCATGAACTGGCCGAGCGCGCGTTCAAGCCGCGCCAGCCCGCCCTTCAGCACCGTGAAGCGTGCGCCGGAAATCTTGGCCGCCGCCTCGAAATCCATCAGCCCCAGCGCTTCGCCGATCTCGAAATGCTGCTTCGGCTCGAAGCCTTCTTTCGTGAAGTCGCGCGGGGTGCCCCAGCGGCGCAGCTCGACATTCTCGCTCTCGTCCTTGCCGTCCGGCACATCGGGCGAAAGCATGTTCGGGATGCCCGACAGCAGCGTTTTGATCCGCTCGTCGAGTTCGCGTTCGCGCTGTTCGCCCGCCGCGATCTGCTCCTTCAGCCCGCCGACCTCGGCCATCAGCGCCTCGGCCTTCGCGGGATCGCCGCCCTTGCCCTTCGCCTTGCCGATTTCCTTCGAGGCCGCGTTGCGCCGCGCCTGCATTTCCTGCAGCGCCTGTCGTATTCGCGCGCCGCTCCTCGTCGAGCTTCAGCACGTCCGCCGACATCGGCGGCAGTCTGCGCCGCGCGAGGCCGGCGTCGAAATCGGCGGGGTTTTCCCGGATCCATTTGAGATCGAGCATTCTCGTCTCCAAAACAGTAAAAGCTGGTTTGCGCCAGCTATAGAAGCCTCATGGGATTGCGTCCAGCGTGCGCGGTGGTCACCGTCTAAGCATCTGTTGACGGCAGGGAAAACCCCTCACCCCAGCCCTCTCCCGCAAGGGGAGAGGGAGCAGTCTGTGCCCGCTGCAACACCGTCCCTTCTCCCCTTGCGGGAGAAGGACAGGATGAGGGGACTAATCCGCGAGCAGCACAATCGACCCGGTCGTCGCGCGGCTTTCCAGATCGCGATGCGCCTGCGCCGCGTCCGCCATCGGGTAGGTCTTGCTGACCTGGATTTTCACACGCCCGGAGCTGACCATCTCGATAAGGTCGTTCGCGGTCTCAAGCAGGCCCTTGCGCGTCGCGATATGCGTGAAGAGCGTGGGCCGCGTCGCGTAGAGCGATCCCTTCGTGGCGAGAATGCCCATCTCGAACGGCGGCACCGGGCCGGAGGCATTTCCGAAGCTCACCCAAAGCCCGAGCGCCCTGATGCAGTCGAGCGACCCTGGGAAGGTGTCCTTGCCAACCGAGTCATAGGCTACGTCGACGCCGCGGCCGCCCGTCAGCTGCCTCACGCGCGGCGCGAAGTCTTCCGTCCGGTAGTTGATCGTGTGCGTGCAGCCGTTTGCTTCGGCGAGGCGCGCCTTCTCCTCCGAGCCGACGGTGCCGATGATGGTCGCGCCGATCGCGGAAAGCCACTGGCAGGCGATCAGCCCGACGCCGCCCGCCGCCGCGTGCCAGAGAACGACGCTGTCCTTGGTGACGGAGTAGGTCTTCTTGATGAGATAGCGCACCGTCATGCCCTGGAGCATCATGGCCGCTGCCGTCTCATAGCTGATAGTGTCCGGCAGCTTGACGAGCCGGTCCGCCGCGATGAGGCGTTCGTCGGAATAGCCTCCAATCGCGCCCGCATAAGCCACGCGGTCGCCAACGGCCACGTCGGTCACGCTCGGCCCGATGGCGATCACCTCGCCCGCGCCCTCGCTGCCGGGCGTGAAGGGGAAGGAGGGCTGCGGGTAAAGGCCGGTCCGATGATAGACGTCGATGAAGTTGATACCTGCGGCGTGCTGCCTGATCTTGGCCTGGCCCGGTCCGGGTTGGCTGACCTCGATCTCTTCCCACTTCAGGACTTCAGGGCCGCCATAGGTGTGAACGCGGATCGCGTGGGGCATTCTTGACCTCTTTTCCGAAGGGCAGGGGGCCGCCGGATATTTTCAAGCACTTTGCCACAAAAGTTCGGATTGTCGAACGATTTGCTGCATGTGCTCAGAAGGCGATAACCCCGAAGCAGCTTTTGCGCTCCCCAGTCTTTGCAGTTGCGGGGGACCAAAAAGTTGGAGGCCGCGGAGACGTTGCCTCCACGGCCTCAGGTACGAGTGTCAAGTTCCAGGCGACGGGCGTCGCCAGTGGTTTTACATCCCGTATGGTACCAGGGGAGCAAGCGTGATGATAACGGCCACTGCAATGGCCATCCATTCCAAAGCGCCAAAACTACGGATGAGAGCCATACCAAATCTCCACTTTTAAGTTCAACTGTACTGTCTACGCTGGAGAGGGCGGGCTGGATGACTTTTTGTGGGTCACATATACTTGAGATGAAGGTGAAGTCGCCTTACAAATGCTTGAGCTGCGCGTTAACAGAAGAGCGAGCCGATGGGATTTTGCCAATGCGCTGAGACCCCGTGCCATGGCATTCCGATTGCGAAAGAACTCCTCCAACAAGATAAAAGTCGCGGCTTTTGAGCCGCGACTTTGAAATTCTTTGCATTATCGATGCTAAACCGCAGCGTGCGGCCTGCCCTTAAACCCCGTAAGGGACCAGGGGAGCAAGCGTGATGATCACGGCCACTGCGACTGCCAGCACTTCCAAAACACCAATGTAACGGGTAAGAGCCATCTGGAAACTCCTGTCTGAAGTTGAACTGCTCTGATTACGCAGCCCTCTTCGTGGCGGATGACTTTTACTTGGTCACATATACTTCAATCGAGCGTGACCTTGGCCCACAGGTATTTGAACCATCTGTGAGCTCCATTTCGGGGCAGCCGATTCCCGCGCAGCGGCGGAGGTTAAACCTCCTCCGGAACCTTCAGTTTCTCGCGCAGGATGGCGTTGACGGCATCGGGGTTTGCCTTGCCGCCCGTGGCGCGCATCACCTGGCCGACGAACCAGCCGAGCGTCTTCGGTTTCGTCTGCACCTGCTCGACCTGCTTCGGGTTTGCGGCGATGATCTCATCCACCACCTTCTCGATGGCGCCCGTATCCGTGACCTGCTTCAGGCCGCGCTCCTCCACGATCGACGCTGGCGCTTGCCCGGTCTGCAGCATCAGCTCAAAGACTTCCTTCGCGATGCGGCCAGAGATCACGTTCGAGGAGATGAGGTCGATCAATTCGCCGAGATGAGCGGCGGGAATCGGGCTGTCAGAGATGTCCTTGCCGGTCTTGTTCAGGGCGGCGAAGAAATCGCCCATGATCCAGTTCGCGGCGAGCTTCGCGTCTCGGCCTTTCGCAACGGTTTCGAAGAAATCGGCCGAAGCGCGGTCCGCGATCAGAACGCCCGCGTCATAGGCCGAAAGCGCGTACTCCGTGATAAAGCGCGCGCGCTTCTCGTCCGGCAGCTCCGGCAGCGCCTTGTCGAGTTCATCGATATAGGCGTCCGTCAGTTCAAGCGGCAGAAGATCGGGATCGGGGAAATAACGGTAATCGTGCGCTTCTTCCTTCGAGCGCATGGACCGCGTCGTGCCGGCCTTGGCGTCGAACAGCCGCGTTTCCTGCTTGATGCTCCCGCCATCCTCCAGAATGTCGATCTGGCGGCGCGCCTCGTGCTCGATGGCTTGCCCGATAAAGCGGATGGAGTTCACGTTCTTGATCTCGCAGCGCGTGCCGAGCGGCTCGCCCGGACGGCGCACGGAGACGTTCACGTCCGCCCGCAAGCTGCCCTCTTCCATGTTGCCGTCGCAGGTGCCGAGATAGCGCATGATGGTGCGAAGCTTCGTGACGTAGGCCTTCGCTTCCTCCGCCGAGCGGATGTCGGGCTTCGACACGATTTCCATCAGGCCGACGCCCGAGCGGTTCAGGTCGACATAGGAAAAGTTCGGGTCCTGGTCGTGGAGGCTCTTGCCCGCGTCCTGCTCAAGGTGAAGGCGCTCGATGCCAACCTCGAAGGAGTAGTCCTTGAGATCGACGATCACGACGCCTTCGCCCACGATTGGGTATTTGTACTGCGAGATCTGATAGCCCTGCGGCAGATCGGGATAGAAATAGTTCTTCCGGTCGAACACCGAATGTTTGTTGATCTGCGCCTTGAGGCCGAGCCCTGTGCGGATCGCCTGGGCAACGCATTCCTGGTTGATCACCGGAAGCATGCCCGGCATCGCCGCATCGACGAGGCTCACATGGTTGTTCGGCTCGCCGCCAAACGCCGCCGACGCGCCCGAGAAAAGCTTCGCGTTCGAAAGCACCTGCGCGTGCACTTCCAGGCCGATGATCACTTCCCATTGGCCGGTTGCGCCGTCGAGGAGGTTCTCTTTTCTTGTCTGTGCCATTGATCAAGTCCAATTTTGCGATGGCGAAAAGGGCCGAAATCTTTACCGCGTTACCATCGCGGAGGATAGCGAAGCCCGATCACAATTGTTTTCGACACAGGCAACGCGAAGCGCGCCCTGTGGAAGGTGATCCTCGCCGCGATGGGGTTCAAGTCTTCAGGGAGAACCTGGCTGTAACCGCGTCCCTCCAAGGGCCTGTGGAAGAGGCCCGTGTCGAGCACGCCATTGTTGTTCTCATCATGGAATACAAAGACCGCATAATCGCCCTGCGGTATATCGTGGAACGTGTACGAGACCGTCAAGTTCTGAACGCTCTCGATGGTTCTCCGGCAGATCGAGGCTTGCGAAAAGTCGCATGGGGCGTCTCCCGAGCGCTCGTCGCGAAACTGAACCTTGCTCGGGTCGGGAAACGATGAATTATATTCCGAGTCGGCCCATAGCATAATTGCGACGCGGCCCTTATAGTTTCGAAGCCCGCTGACATCGACCCTCAAATCCACATTATCAGCGTGCGCTTCGCCCGCGGCGAGGCCTGCGAACATCAACGCCGGAGTCATCGCCACAAGACCAAGCCTAAATCGTACAGGTGTCCTCTTATCCCGGTTCTTTTCCCCAGAGTGAGGGAGTTCAAGCTGGAGTGACGGGACGGGGGCAGGGGATGTGTCTTCAAGAACCAGCATCCTCGTCTGTTGCCTCCCCGCGTTGTCCCAGTTTTTCTTCCTCGTACTGAATAAACCAACCAATCATCTGACGCCAGAGGGCAACAGCAAGTTCCGGCGGCAACCCGCGCTCCTTCGCACGCGCCTCGACCTTGTCGATCACCTGCCGGATGCGCCACGGCACGGTCGCTTCGCCTGGATTCTTCTTAAGCTGCCAAGCCCGGTCTACATAGCTGAAGCGCTCGGCCACGAGATCGATAAGCAACTGGTCGATGCGGTCGATTTCGACGCGCACCTGATCCATGCTTTCGCAGTCTTCCGCTTTACGTCGAGCCATTTTGCTTTTTCCGGGGCTTTGATTTTTCGGCCCCCTTCTTCGCGGTCGCTTCGCCTTCGACCGTAGCCGGCTTCTTCTTGGGCGCCGGCTTCTTCGAGATCGGCTCCTTTGAGCCGGCATGCTGGCCTTCTCCGTCTCCGTTCGCCCACCACGGCGCAGGGATCGGCATGCGTCCCACGGCATCCTCGATCACCTGTCCGGCGCGCAGAACGAGCGCCTCGTCGAACGGCTTGCCGATGATCTGCAGCCCAAGCGGCAAGCCTTCGCTGGAGAAGCCCGCCAGGCACCGACAGGCCCGGCAGGCCCGCCATGTTCACCGTCACGGTGAAGATGTCGTTCAGATACATCTCGAGCGGGTCCGCGCCACCTTGCGAGCCGAGCGCGAAGGCGGGCGTCGGCGTCGTCGGCGTCAGGACCGCGTCGACCTTTTCGAAGGCGTCATCGAAGTCGCGCTTGATGAGCGAGCGCACCTTCTGCGCCTTCAGGTAATAGGCGTCGTAATAGCCCGCCGACAGCACATAGGTGCCGATCAGGATGCGGCGCTTCACCTCCGCGCCGAAGCCCTCGGAGCGCGTCTCCTCATACATGTCGATGATATCGCGGCCATTGACGCGTAGCCCGTAGCGCACGCCGTCATAACGCGCGAGATTGGACGACGCCTCGGCGGGCGCGACGATGTAATAAGCGGGCAGGGCGGACTTCGTATGCGGAAGGCTGATATCGACGATCTGTCGCCCCGGCATCCTTGAAGATCGCGATGCCCTTCTGCCAGAGCGCCTCGATCTCGGCCGACATGCCTTCGACGCGGTATTCCTTCGGGATGCCGATCCTCAGGCCCTTGAGCGGCTGGCCGAGCGCCTTTTCCAGGTCGGGAAGCGGCCTGTCGACGCTGGTCGAATCCTTGAGGTCATGGCTCGCCATGGTCTGGAGCAAGAGCGCCGCATCGCGGATCGAGCGCGCGATCGGCCCCGCCTGATCGAGCGATGACGCGAACGCGACCATGCCCCAGCGCGAGCAGCGGCCATAGGTCGGCTTGATGCCCACGGTTCCGGTGAACGCGGCGGGCTGGCGGATCGAGCCGCCCGTGTCGGAGGCCGTCGCGCCGAGGCATAGCCCTGCGGCGACGGCAGAGGCCGAGCCGCCGGACGATCCGCCCGGCACAAGCTTCTCGGTTTTGTCCTTGGCGCGCCAGGGGCTGATGCACGGCCCGAAATGGCTCGTCTCGGTGGACGAGCCCATCGCGAACTCGTCCATGTTCAGCTTGCCGAGCATCACCGCGCCCGCATCCCAAAGATTTTGCGTAACAGTCGATTCATAGGGCGGCTCGAAGCCTTGGAGGATGTGCGAGCACGCCGTGGTGCGAACGCCCTTCGTGCAGTAGAGATCCTTGATCCCGAGCGGGATGCCTTCGAGCGCGCGGACATCCTTGGCCGCCGCAAGCCGCTTGTCCGACTCCTTGGCGGCGTCCATCGCCTTGTCCGCCGTGACGAGCACGAACGCGTTCAGCGCCTCGTTCCCCGCCTCGATGGCGGACAAGGCAAGCCTCGGTAAGTTCGGTGGCTTTGATCTCCTTCGAGCGCAGCTTGTCGCGCGCTTCCGAGATCGTCAAACTGTTCAATGTCATGGGTTTATTCGATAACCTTCGGGACAAGGAAATAATTGTCTTCGCATTTCGGCGCGTTTTTCACGATGTCGGCGGCCTTTCCGCCGTCGGTCACGACATCGGTGCGCATATGCAGCTTCGCTCCGCCAACCGAGGTCAGCGGCACGACGCCATCGGTCGGGATCGCGTTCAGCTCCTCGACCCAGGCGAGAATGCCGTTCAACTCGCGCTGCAGGCTGTGCGCCTCCTGCGATGAAACTTTCACTCGGGCGAGGTGCGCGATCCGCTTCACCGTCGCCTCGTCGATTTGGGACTTTGTCATGGCTGTCTCTGATGTGGGTGGCGCTATGTCTAAAGTTCAGCGCCGTCCGGTCGCAATCATTTCTTTTTTGGCGTCCGCAGCTATCCCCTAAGACGGTGTATCGGGCGCGTCAACGGACGCCGCGGGCGTCATCCCGGAAGGGCGGAGCCCTATCCGGGATCGTAACATATTGAAACGCTTGTTTTTCTGGCGATCCCGGCTCGACACTTCGCTTGGCCGGGATGACGGGGCGCGCAAGTAAGCGGTCCGCAGCTATCCACCCGGCCTTGCGCGAGCGCTGCTTCTGTGCAAAGTGCGCAAAATTATAAAGATGAGCCTGCGCTTCGGGGGCAGAAGGCATGTTTCGAAAAGCGGCGCGCATTTTGATCGCCGTATGGCTGATCGCGACAGCGCAGGCCGCGCTGGCGGAAAAGCGCGTCGCGCTCGTCATCGGCAATGATAAGTACGTCAATCTTGCTTCCCATGCGCAATTGGAGCGCGCGGTCAATGATGCGCGGGCTGTATCGCAGGCATTAAAGGACCTTGGCTTCGAAGTGACCGAAGTCGAGAATGCGGGTCGATCCGCGTTCAACGCCAAATGGCAGCAACTCCTACTCAAGGTGTCGGAAGGCGATGTCGTGGCATTTTATTTTTCCGGTCACGGCATCGAGGTGGAGGGACTGAACTTCCTCATTCCCAGCGATATTCCGAACATCGAGTTTGGGCGCCAGGAGCAAATCGAAGCGCGAGTCGATCAGCGTTTCCGACTCCTCCTCGACCTCAAAAAACGAAGACCGGGGGTGAGCCTGCTCATTCTCGACGCCTGCCGCGAGCACCCCCTCATCCCGGATGAATTTCGATCTCCGGGGGCGAAACCGGGTGGCCTCGCCAATATGAAGGAGGGCGCGCCCAACGGCACCTTTATCATTTATTCCGCCGGAGCGGGGCAAACAGCGCTCGACAGACTTCCGCCGCCGCTCACCGATCCCGATTCCGTCGAACTCAGTCTTCACGCGCAAACTCCTCCCGCTGATGCATCAGAAGGGCATCGAAATAGCCGAACTGGCGCGAGAGGTAAGAAAGCAAGTCCACTCTCTGGCAGCGACCGTGCCGCATGAGCAGACCCCTGCTTATTACGATGGCGTAATCGGCAAATTCTGCCTCGCCGGGTGCGAGACTGCGGCGGCGTTCGCCCTGCCGAAAGACATGCCTCAGGCGGAGATTACGCGTCCGGACCATGCGTCGGCAATACTGCAGACGCCCCTGCAGCTTCAGACTTGCGACGGTGTTTTTGTTTCAGTGGCGCAGCCGGAGGCACGGCTTTGCGTGAAGCCCGGCTCTGGGGAGAGCTTCAAGGATTGCCCAGACTGCCCGGAGATGGTGGTCGTGCCTTCCGGCAGATTCACCATGGGATCGCCCAAGAACGAGCCGGAGAGTTCGATGATGAAGGACCGCAGCACAAGGTTACGATTGCGAAGCCCTTTGCTGTCGGCAGATTTGCGGTGACGTTCGCCGAGTGGGACGCCTGCGTGGCGGCGGGCGGCTGTGGCGGATATAAGCCGGGCGACAGCGGTTGGGGTCGCGGCGACCGTCCCGTCATCAATGTGAGCTGGGACGACGCGAAAGCCTATGTGGCATGGCTTTCGAAGAAGACTGGCGCAACCTACCGCCTTCTTTCCGAGGCAGAGCGCGAATACGCTGCCAGGGCGGGAACGACGACACCATTCTGGTGGGGTTCATCGATCACCCCTGAACAGGCGAACTACGATGGCAGCATGGCCCCCTATAAAGGCGGCGGCAAGAAAGGTCAGTATCGGAAAAAGACGCTACCGGTGAAGTCGTTCGAGCCCAATCCCTGGGGGCTTTATCAGGTTCACGGCAATGTCTGGGAATGGGTCGAGGATTGTTGGAATGACAGCTACAACGGCGCTCCGGCGGATGGCTCGGCCTTGGACAAGCGGAGATTGCAGCAGTCGCGTTTTGCGCGGCGGCTCCTGGGCAGCGATCCTCAGATCCTCCGCTCCGCGTACCGCTTCGGGGACACCACCGACGACCGGTACAACGGTATTGGGTTTCGTGTGGCCAGGACGTTAAATCCTTAATCCTTACCTCCTTACCCCTTTCAGGCCGCAGCAGTCGCGACAACTGCAACCGGGAGTCCCGCCGGAGGCGGGCCGCATCTGGCCTCTGGACGAGCCATTGGCCTTGAATTTTGCCCCGAAAGGCTTCATTTTATTTCAGACCATAGATGGTCTAAAAAAGGAATGCCATGCAGATTTCCGTCACCGATGCGAAGGCGCAGCTGACCGAGCTCGTGCGCCGCGCCGAGGCGGGCGACGAGATCGTTCTCACGCGCCATGGCAAGCCCGCGGCGAGGCTCGTGCCAATCGTGGCCGCGCGGGACCGGAAATCCCGGCGCGCTGTCCTTGAAGCTGTGCGCAAGTCCGCCCGGGCCAAGGCGACGCCGGGTGCGACCGCGGCGCGATCCCAGGACTTTCTTTACGGGGCGGATGGCCTGCCGGAATGATCGCCGTCGATACCTCGGCGTTGATGGCGATCCTGTTATCCGAGCCGGAAGCCGATGCCTGCGCCGCCGCGCTTGAGGCCGAGCCTCATGTCCTGATCTCAGCGGGCACGATGGCGGAGGCGCTGATTGTGGCGGCGCGGCGCAATCTTCGCGATGAAATGCAAACTCTCTTCGAGGGCCTTGCCTTCGAAATTGTCAGTGTGACCCCTGCCGCCGCCCGGCGCATCGCCGCAGCTTATGAGAAATGGGGCAAGGGCGTGCATCCCGCAGGGTTGAATTTCGGCGATTGCTTCGCCTACGAGACGGCAAAGGAGCATGAATGTCCGCTCCTCTATATCGGCGACAATTTCGCCCAAACCGATATCGTGAGTGCCTTGTAGCGCGGGGCGCGCCGCCTGCGTTTTGCAGGCCATAATGGTAAGCGAATTGTCGCCGCGCTAGCCGTTAACCGAAAGTGGTTAACTTCGGCGGCCAAGCATTTATTTCCGGCCAGAAGTTGCTTAAAAAACTCCCAAGAAATGACAGCAGCCCACGTTCGCGGTCCAGGGATTAGCTGCGGAACCCCTTGAAAACAATAACCTTTCCGGCTTGAAGCCGCAAGGCTAACGGATTGTATTTTTGGACGAAAGTGGGCGCGCAAAAGTCCGTTAAATATAATGTGTTAACGAGCGCCACGCCTTTTGAACCGCTGGCAGCGCGAGCCTTCTGGAAATTGTATGAGTTATATCAATGGCTTAAACGCGTTAACCGCTTCGCAAGGCGCTTTTTCCTAAGATCTTATCCAGCCAATGATGTTTGGCTTAACCGCTCTCGATTTTGGTCTATCGCATTTTGTTTTGGACCATCGACCGGCAAGAGGAGATCGTCTTGCAGATTTCAGTATCCCACGCCAAAGCACAGCTTACCGAGCTTATGCGCCTCGCCGAAGCAGGGGAGAAAATTGTGCTCACCCGTCACGGCAAACCGGTGATCCGGCTCGTGCCGCTCGTGGCTGCGCGAAACCGGAAAGCCCGGCTCGCTGTTCTTGAAGCGGTGCGCCAGGCAGCCCGGGCCGAGGCGTCGATGGGGCCAGGGGCTGCGCCATCCCGGGATTTCCTTCTCGGCGCGGATGGTGATCGCGCGCCCCACCGCAGATGAACGTATCGTTTACGATACTGGCAACTGCGGGCTGTATCCCGTATAACACTCCCGTGAACTGGGCATCACGGCGCGCGGGCGGCGCGCAGAGGAGAGACTATGTCATCGCGTTGGACGCCGGACAGCTGGAGGCAAAAACCTATCGAGCAGGTCCCGGTGTATCCCGACGAGGCAGCACATGCGGCTGTCGAGAAGGAACTCGCGAGCTTCCCCCCGCTTGTTTTCGCGGGCGAGGCGCGCTGTCTGACAAAGAACCTGGCCGAGGTCGCCGCCGGGCGCGCCTTTGTCTTGCAGGGCGGCGATTGCGCCGAAAGCTTCTCGGAGCACGGCGCGGACCCGATCCGCGATTTCTTCCGGGTATTCCTGCAGATGGCGGTGGTGCTGACCTTTGCCGCGAGCCGTCCCGTGGTGAAGATCGGCCGCATCGCCGGGCAATTCGCCAAGCCGCGCTCCAAGCCGACGGAAACGCAGAACGGCGTGGAACTGCCGAGCTACCGGGGCGACATCATCAACGACATCGCGTTCACGGCCCAGTCGCGCACGCCCGATCCGCAGAGGCTGCTCAAGGCCTATCGGCAGTCGGCGGCGACGCTCAATTTACTCAGAGCCTTCGCCCAAGGCGGCTATGCGGACCTCGATCGCGTCCACCAATGGACGCTCGGCTTCGTGAAGGACAGCCCCGCCGGGAACCGCTATGAGGAATTGGCGGGCCGCATCTCGGAGACGCTCAACTTCATGCGCGCCTGCGGCATCACGTCCGATAACTCGGAGCGGCTTCGCACAACCGATTTCTACACCAGCCACGAAGCGCTGCTGCTTGGCTATGAGCAAGCCTTCGTGCGGGTCGATTCGACGAGCGGCAACTATTATGCCACGTCGGGGCACTTCCTCTGGATCGGCGACCGCACGCGCCAGCCCGGTCACGCGCATGTCGAATTCTTGCGCGGCATCAAGAATCCGATCGGCATCAAGTGCGGACCGAGCATCACGCCGCAGGAATTGCTCACGCTTCTCGATCTGCTCAACCCCGCCAACGAGCCGGGCCGCCTGACGCTGATCTGCCGCTTCGGCGCGGAGAAGGTCGGCGTGCACCTCCCCGATCTCATCCGCGCGGTACGGCGGGAAGGCAAATCGGTGATCTGGGCTTGCGATCCCATGCACGGCAACACCATCAAGGCGGCGAGCGGATTCAAGACGCGGCCCTTCAACGCGATCCTGCGCGAGGTCGAGACTTTCTTCGACGTGTGCCAGGCCGAGGGCGCTTATCCCGGCGGCCTCCATGTCGAGATGACGGGCAAGAACGTGACCGAATGCACGGGCGGCGCGCAATCCATCTCGGATGCGGACCTCTCGGACCGGTATCACACCTATTGCGATCCTCGGTTGAATGCGGATCAGGCGCTGGAACTCGCCTTCCTTGTTGCGGAGCGTTTGCGCCGCGACCGCGTCTACGTCGAGCCGAAGCTCTCCGCACTTTCTTGAGCGAGGGCGGTATAATGCGGCTGAAAGGGGCTCTGAATGGAAACCGCCCTTACCAGCCGCATTCGGATCGAGGATATTCCGCTCTTCGCCGGGTTGCCCAAGGAGCATTGGCGTGAGTTAGAGCGCCGCATCACGATCCTGAGCTTCGGGGCGGGCGATCGCATCCTGAGCGAGGGCGATCAGAAACCGGGGCGTCTCTACGTTGTGCTCGATGGCGAGGCCGCCATCTGCAAAACAGGCCGGTCGCTCCCGGGCGGCCGCGTGACGGATTATGAGATCGCGGTCCGGCGCAAGAATGAGGTTTTCGGCGAAATCTCGTTCCTGGACGGCAAGCCAGCCTCCAACAGCGTTGTTGCGAAAACGCCTTTGACGCTCGCCGTTCTCGATTGCACCACCTGCGATGCCACGCCGTCGCTGCAACGCCTGCGCGTTTCGATCATTGGCGCGCTCCGAGAGCAACTCGCCGCAGAGCTTCGTGAGTTGATGGCCGGCCGGTTCGACACTATCCAGCACGAAGCCGAGTTCTCGCGTTACAAGACCGCGATCGGCCGCATCCTCGTCACGACCCTATCGCTTTTGTCTTTCTACACGCTGCTCTTGAGTGCGTTGCCGAAGTTCGAGCGCGCAATCGAGGTAAATTTTGCAATCAGCCCCTTCATCATCTCGTTTTTCGCGCTCGTGCTGGGGCCGGTTATCTTGCGCAGCGGATTTCCGCCTGCCTTCTTTGGCCTCCAAACCGCAAATTGGCGAAACGCCACAGAGTTTTCGGTTCTTGCCTCGCTTGCCTTCATCGGGACAGCCGTCGGTCTGAAATGGCTTCTTATTCACACGACGGCGGCATTCTCACACCTCTCCATATTCACTTTCGCCGACCTTCGCATGAACGAGCAGCAGATCATGATGTCGCCGTTCTATTGGCTGGCGGTCGGCCTTTACCTGATTTTGACTCCCATCCAGGAGTTCGTGGCGCGCTGCTGCCTGCAAGCGCCACTCCAGGCTTTCCTGCCCGGTACGGATTTCAAACGCTGCTTGTGGGCGATCCTCGTCTCCAACCTCGTTTTTGCGGCGGCTCACTCGCACATCAGCCTCGCTTTTGCGCTCGCCGCATTTATTCCGGGGATTTTCTGGGGCTGGATTTTTGCCCGGACGAATTCGCTGCTCGCTGCCGCCATCTCGCATTTCTTGATCGGCGGCGCCGGTATCTTCCTGTTTGGGATCGAGGAATTCATCACGACTCTGACAGGATAGGGCAGGGTTCAGAGCCTGCGCCCGCCGTTTCCGCCGAGCGGCGCGCCCTCACGGATGGGTTCGATCGACACGGCAAGTCCGGTCGCGTCGTCGATCTCGATCAGGGCGCCGCAGATTGTCGCCGGTCCGAGCGCCGGGGAGAAGCGACTGGACGGAATGCGCGCTGTGAACCTGTGCAGTGGCTCGCCCTTGTCCATGCCGATGATGGAGTTGTAGTCGCCGCACATACCGGCGTCGGTCATGAATGCCGTGCCGCCGGGCAGAACCCGCGCATCGGCTGTGGGCACATGCGTGTGCGTTCCGATCACGGCCGTTACGCGGCTATCGAAGGCGAGACCAAGCGCCTGCTTTTCCGATGTTGCTTCGGCATGCATGTCGATGAAAATGACGTCTGCGCCCACCTTCAAAGGACATGTCGACACCTCGCGCTCGATAGCCTGGAAAGGATCGTCGAGCGGGTCCATGAAAACGCGTCCCTGCACGTTCAAAACCAGCACGTCAGCGCCGTTGGCAGCCCTGAAAAGCCCGGCTCCGCCGCCCGGCGTGCCTGCCGGGAAATTCAGCGGCCTGAGAAGGCGCTTTTGCCGGGAAATGAAGACAAGCGCTTCCCGCTGATCCCAGACATGGTTTCCTGTTGTGACGACATCGGCGCCCGCGTCGAGCAAATCCTGGAAAATCACTTCGGTGATGCCGAAGCCGCCTGCCGCGTTTTCGCCATTCACAATGACAAAATCAGCGGCGAGACGGTCTCGCAGTGATGGGAGCGTTTCATACACCGCGTTCCGGCCTGACCGGCCCAGCACGTCGCCGAGGAACAGGAGCCGCATCGTCAGTCCCCGCAGGCAATGACGCGCGAGGGCGTAAGGATCATATTCAAGGGCTCGTCCTGCGGTTCGCGTGGAATATCCGGAAACTCCTGCTCATCGAAAGCGACACCGATGGCAAGCACACGCTGTCGGGTCCGCATGTCGCGCAAGAAGGCGTCGTAATAGCCCGCGCCATAACCGAGACGGTTGCCCTTGCGGTCGAAAGCGACGAGCGGCACAAAAACAAGAGCCGGCTGTATCGCAGGCTCGGATTCGGCTGGCTCCTGAACGCCAAACTTCCCTCGCTCTAGGGGTGCGCCTGGCTCCCATTCCCGGAACGAAAGCGTGGTGCCTTTGCCCGTCCGGGGCAGCGCGATGCGAAAACCGTGGGTGTGAAGAGCTTTGAGAAGAGGCAGCGGATCCAGTTCGCTGCGAAGGGCAAGATATCCGCCTACGGTATCAGCGGCGCCGAGATATTGAACAAGGGGAACACCCTTTTCGGCGATCGTTTGCGCGGCTATTGCTCCGTTCTTCAGACATATCTCCTTGCGAAGGGAGATGGCTTCCGCCCTGAGCCTCGCCTTCTCTTCCGATGTCAGGTGACGATAATGGATGGAACTAGCCCGCACAATTTCGGTCAATATCAATGGAGCCGCGAAGGCCGTCGGGGCGTTTCGATCCCCTGGGTCCCTGGTAAACAGGTGGGCGCCAAATAACCGAGGCCACGGCCCCGGCAGGGTCAGCTCCCTTAAGGATCTTATAGGGCCCGGGTTTCATTGAGCCCCTAACGCACCCCGCAGCAAATTCCATATAAAGCATGCGGATGAAATTGCTAGCCCCGCAATGAATCCATCGATAAAAAACCAGTGCGCGAAGGCTTAATGTTTTTCCGCCGCCGCGCTTGTTTGTGAGGACGCGAGAGAAGGATACCACGATGACAGGCGTAAGTTATATGGCGGCCTTGGGCCGGATAATGATGGCTGCAATTTTTCTGGTGAGCGGGTTCCTGCACGTCTTGCATCTCTCCTCGCCGGCAGATGTCCGCGCACCCATCGCCGTGATCACATATCCGGACTGGGCCTTCTATATTGCGACCGGGATCGAGCTGGGCGGCGGCATCTTCCTCGCGCTCGGGCTTGGAACACGCTATGTCGCCTTGCTTCTAGCTCTCTTCATGATCGCGATGTCTATCGGCTCAAATTTCGGTGAATATGACCAGGCCCTGAAGAATTTGGCTATTGCCGGCGGTTTGATCCAGGTCTGGGCGTTTGGCTCGGGCGGCCTTGCGATTACGCATAGCCGCGCGAGAACGGTTTAGCCGGTGGCGCGCTGATGCAGTGTTTCGAGGCGGCTTGAGGCGTCCATCGCTTTGGACAAGTCGCGCTGCATGGCCTGCGCACCTCCGTCGATCACGTGGTAAGCACGCGCTTCGGCGATCTGACGCAGCTTTTGAATCTCGTCTCGCGCATCCCAGAGCTGGTCGGCCATCATGAGGGCCGCCATCAGGAAAAGCCTGTCATCCTGCACGGCCTTTGTCCCGCCCCGGATGCGTTTCACATGCGAGTTGATTTCCGCGGCAAGCTCTTGAATCCGGGCCTCTTCGCCGTCCCGGCACCCCATCCTGAAACTGCGCCCATTTACGACTACTGTGACTTGGGCCATCGCCCAGCCCTCCTTCGTAACATCACGTCCTTGAAGCCCCGATTTGCCGCATCGGGCTCGTGGACACGCACGTCTCGCGAAACTGCCGCTCGCGGCCCCCACCGCGTGCACAGCCTCCCACACATACAAGGTTAGCGGAGGCGCATGAATAAATAGTAAAGTATCAGGCGAGTGTTAACTATAGCCCGTTCGAAGCGCTTTCTCAGGTGGCGTCGGGTGCCAAAGCTCGGTGGTCTTTGAGGCGCATAATTGCGCCTTGCATAGGCGAGGGTTCCGCAGCATTTTGCGCCAATGCTGCACATAAACGATCTAAGCTTCCGCATTGAAGGGCGGCCCCTGTTCGAGCACGCTACGGCGGCGATTCCCGAAGGCCATAAGGTCGGCCTCGTCGGGCGCAACGGCACGGGCAAGACAACGCTCTTGCGCCTCATCGCCGGCGAGCTTCATCCCGACGACGGCTCCATCAACTTCCCGAAGAACGCGCGTCTGGCACACGTTTCGCAGGAGGCGCCCGGAGGACCGGAGACGCTGCTTGAGACGGTGCTCGCGGCGCATATGGAGCTGGCTGCGCTCACCGCGGAGGCCGAGACCGCCCACGATCCTCATCGCATCAGCGAAATTCACACAAGGCTCGGCGATATCGATGCGCATTCCGCCCCGGCTCGCGCCGCACGCATCCTGTCCGGCCTCGGTTTCGACGAAGAGGCGCAGCAGCGCCCTTGCTCTGAGTTTTCGGGCGGCTGGCGGATGCGGGTTGCGCTGGCGGGCGCGTTGTTCGCGGCGCCCGACATTCTCCTTCTCGACGAGCCGACCAACTATCTCGATCTTGAAGGCGCGCTTTGGCTTGAGGATTTCATCGCAAGCTATCCGCACACGGTGCTCATCGTCAGCCACGACCGCGATCTCCTCAACAATGCGGTCGACAGCATCCTGCATCTGAATGACAGGCGGCTCACCTTCTATACAGGCGGTTACGATCGCTTCGAGGAGACGCGGCGCGAGCAGCAGCGCTTGCAGTTGAAGTTGAAGAAGACGCAGGACGACGCGCGCAAAAAAATGGAAGCGTTCGTCGAGCGGTTTCGCGCCAAGGCCACAAAGGCGAAGCAGGCTCAGAGCCGGTTGAAGGCGCTCTCAAAAATGCAGCCTATCGCGGCGGAGGTCGACCAGCAGGTGGTGCCCTTTCGCTTCCCCTCGCCGGAGCGGCCGCTCGGCAATCCGCTGATCCGCATTGAGGGCGCAAGCGTCGGCTATGACTCCGAAAAGCCGGTGCTGCGCAAGATCGATCTGCGGCTCGATTGCGACGACCGCGTGGGCCTGCTCGGCGCGAACGGCAATGGCAAATCGACGCTCGCAAAACTGCTTTGCGGGAAGCTCACGCCCCTTTCCGGTATCTACCGCGCTTCGAAGAAGCTCGAATATGGCTATTTCGCCCAGCATCAGATGGACGAGTTGCGTCCGGCGCGTTCGGCCTACGATCACATCGCCGAGCTGATGCCGGACAAGACCGAGGCGCAGAAGCGGGCGAAGGTGGCTGGCATCGGCTTTGGCGCGGACAAGGCGGATACGCCGTCGGAAAAGTTGTCGGGCGGCGAGAAGGCGCGGCTCCTCTTCGCGCTGGCCACGTTCCATGCCCCGCATTTGCTGATCTTCGACGAGCCGACGAACCATCTCGACGTGGACAGCCGCGAGGAGCTGATCCATACGCTGAACGATTACGAAGGCGCGGTCATCCTCATCAGCCACGACCGCCATCTGCTCGAAGCCACCGTCGACCGGCTTTGGGTCGTGCGCGATGGCACTGTGACGCCCTATGATGGCGACCTCGAAAGCTACCGGCAGGAAAGCCTTGCCGGACGCGGAAAGCAGCAGAACGGCGCTTCCAAAGCGAACGGCGCAGACGCTAAGCGCACCCGCGAGGAGGAACGCCGCCAGACCGCCCAGCGCCGCGCCGAGCTCGCGCCCCTTCGCAAGCAGCTCACCGAGCACGAACGGCGCGTGGAGGTGCTGCAAAAGAAGATTGCCGCCATCGATCTGAGCCTTGGCGATCACAGCCTTTATGAGAAGCAGCCGGACAAGGCGCGATCACTTACTCTTGAACGAGCGGCGATAGCGAAAGAGCTTAAGATTGCTGAAGAAGCATGGTTTGAAGCCTCGCTTGCCTACGAAGAGGCGGCATCCGCGGGGGCAGATTAGAATTATTATAAGTACAGCAATTCGAAGGTTTTCTCAGATATAACTTAGTATGTGCCAAGTTCGAGACATTAGAATGATTATAAATTATGTTTTTGATTGCCTTGTTGAACAGAACAGCATTATCTCTTCTTGTGTTCCTGATTAGAAGGCAGGCTCCGGCGAATGATCATATGCTCCTGTAGTGTGTTGAGCGACAAGCAGGTTCTTACCGCGCTTGGCTCTCCGAACCCGCCACGCACACCGTGCCAGGTCCACAGGCATTTGGGCTGCGAGCCGCAATGCGGGCGCTGCGTACGCTCTATGCGCGAGATCATTGAGAGGACGCGCCTGGAAACTGTTACCGAAAAGCTTAGCGCGAAAGTCGCCTGACACCTCGAAGCCCGACCTCTCCTTGATTTTCTCAAGAGATCCCACAAGATCGCCGGTTATAGTCCCCGCAGGCCGATCCAACCCGGCCTCACTGCGTTTACTCCTTGCGCTGACGAACCGGAGAACAAAATGAAGGGCGAGCCCAAAGTTATCGAATATCTCAACGCCGCGCTGCGACACGAGCTGACGGCCGTCAATCAATACTGGCTGCATTATCGCCTGCTCGATAATTGGGGCTACAAGTCGCTCGCCAAGCAATGGCGCAAGGAATCCATCGAGGAGATGGAGCACGCCGACAAGATCACCGTGCGCATCATCTTCCTGGAAGGCTTCCCCAACATGCAGATGCTCGATCCGCTGCGTATCGGCCAGACCGTGAAGGAAGTGTTCGACGCCGATCTCGCCGCCGAACACAAGGCGCGCGACCTTTACCAGGAAGCGGCCACCCATTGCCACGCGGTGAAGGATTATGTGACGCGCGATCTTTTCGAGAAGCTGATGCACGACGAGGAAGAGCACATCGATTTCCTCGAAACCCAGCTCGACCTGGTGGACAAGCTCGGCCTCCAGCTCTACTCGCAGTATCACATCGGCGGGCTCGAGAGCGACAAGGATTAGAACGGCTCCAGTGAGGCAACCGGGGGCTGTTTTTATACCTGCCAAAATCATTGGTCCATCCCCCGGCTCGCCTCACCTTTGCGTTTGCAGCCGGTTTGCTTCAGCTCTAGATCTTAGGAGAAAGCGCCTTGTCGAGAGGTTAAGGCGCGTAAGCCTTTGATTTCAAAGGATATTTCTGGATGGTTGGCAGGGTCGGGGGGCGCTCGCCGTGCTGGCGAAGGCCGCTTGGATGGTTAACGCGCGAATTTGTAACATATTTATCGGACTTTATCGCGTCCCATTTCCGCCAAAAATATAATTGATTAACCATGACAAAAGCTTCGCTATTTCAATGGCTTATCGCCGTCCGCCTATGCGCGGGCTAACCCTCCTTTTACTTCGCATTAACCTGTTTGGCCCCGATTTGGACCAGAAATAAAATCCAAGCCGCTCCCGTTAACCATCTAGCGATTTACCATTACGGAGCGGCCCCGTCCTTAAACGAAACGTTCACCTTTCTGGCGCGGTTTTGCGCCTTTCGGTTGGAAGGCTTCGGGCTGAAAAGCGCCGCGTGCTCCGCTCCGGATGCGGGTCTTCGTTTGTTACCTCGGAAACGCTTGCGCTGATCCGTGGTCTTCACAGGTCATAAACTTTCTACTTGGTTAACATCCCGGCCGCCATTCGGGATGACGCCGATCATATGTCCAGCGCTGCAGCTTTCGGGCGTTCAGGGGATGTAACGGCGATCCTTGGCGTGGACGAACAGCGCGAGCAACTCCTCGCCATCGGAAAGGCGCTGCCAGCGGATGGCGCCGTCGGCGTAAAGCGGCTGCGACGAGCTTGCCGTTGCGGCGGCGGGGATGGTTTTTTTCATCCCGGAACAGCGTTTGCGACCTTTTGTAAAAAATCCACTTCAACTCGACCGTTTCAATTGCTATGGGTTCGTAATTGCTCACCCATAACATTTTTGCTATAATGACATGGATTGTAGAACTGACCGAAACGGCAGCCGAAGAATTCGCCGCTCTCCCACCGGATCAGCGCGCGCACTTTCAACGGATCGCCGGTTTGATCCGGGACCACGGTTTGGAGCGGATACATTTCCCACTCGCGCGGCACATTGAAGGACCGCTTTGGGAAATCCGCTTAAAGGGACGCAGCGGAATTGCCCGCGCCCTCTATGTAACCCGGATCGGTCAGCGCGTCGTCGTCGTGAGAATATTCGTCAAGAAGACGGAAAAGACACCGCGGAGCGAGATTGAAAAGGCTCTTCAGAGGGCCGAGGGGCTGACATTGAGCAAGACCAGGACAATCAAGGCAAGCGATATCCACGCGAAGGATTACGAAAGTGATCCCGCCTATCAAAAGGCCTATGACGATCTCGAAGAGGAATATGCTCTCATCAACACCTTGATTGAGGCACGCACCCGCGCGCACCTGTCTCAAGCCCAGTTGGCGGAGCGCATGAATACGACGCAAACCGCGATCGCGCGGCTGGAGAGCGGCGGCACGATGCCTTCCACTCGCACGCTTATGAAATTTGCCAAGGCGACCGGCCACAAGCTCAAGATTACGCTCGAACCCGAGGGGGCTCCGGCTTAGCCTGGAAGGTTCAAGCGTGTTTCCCATTCGCCACTTGCAGGGACACCAATTTGGATAATGTTGTGATGGAAACGATCAGGGTTCTCCCAATTTGAGAAAATCACGATCTTGGCGTCGATACCCGATGCTCTTTCAGGACACTAGCAGCCTGTCGGACTTAAGAACATAAATAGAACATTGCGCAATGATTTGAACAAATCGCTTTGCATTTAGCATTAATCCAAATTCTAAAGCTGAGCTTGCTCATATGATTGCGTGCGACACCTCGAGTCCGACAGGCTGCTAGGTGTCCCGGTTTCGAAGATTACGCTGGTGCTCGACCACGACCGCGAGCACTTCAAAGCGGTCTTTATCGCTTGAAAAAGAAGGGTAGCCATCATTCAACGGAGTCAGCGTTACCACGGGCAGCCCTTTGTTGTCGCGCCCCGTAATAATGTAGCGGGCCATCAGGTTTAAGTTTTTGTCGGTGAGCCGCGCCACAACCATTTTTTTGGGCCGCGGTTGCACGCTTGGATCGGCGATGCAGATGTCTCCGGGCAGAAATTCTGGGGCATTGTCGAGGTCGAGATCGCCGACATAAAACGCCCCACCCCTCTCTCCAACGTCCTGCAGGGTCCTCTTATAAAACAGGATCTTACTATTGGTGTGAAAATCCTGGAGATCGTACACAGGTATCAGTGCTCCCTTATCGCCCTCTACCGCTGGACTAAACTTCCGGCCGGTCAGGAGCCACAAGAAGTCCACCTGCAACACATCAGAGATTTTGCTGAGAGTCTCCACGTCCGGGACGCTGTTTCGGTCCCGATCCTAGGGCTGCTCCCACCTTGCCACCGCCTGACGAGAAAGCCCTCCAACCAATTTTCCCAATGTTTCCCGAGACATTGTGGCGCTTCCGCGTGCATCCGCAATCCGGTTTCGGGAGGCCAGCGAAATTGTATTTCATTTCTGTCCCACGCCGAGCGCTTTTAGGACTGCAAGGAACAGGTCCATCGCTCGCAAAACGACCTCCAGCCAATCTATTGTCATGTCCGTCTCCTCTTACAGCCTGTTATCGCATCGGCATGATGCTACCGATAATGTCAACCATCGGTAGACAACATTCGTTTAGAACCTCCTCTTTTTCTGAATAAGACGATACGGTCGGAGTGCAAGCGTTTTTTGAAGGACTACGTGAACTATGGGTGTTCGGCTTCTAATCATCAGTAACCAACGGGCCCAAGATCAGCTGCGAGAGCCGCGCATCAATCAGTTCCGGCGAGGGTCTTCTGCTCGGGGCTGCCAAGTAATCTCCGCACCATTATCGTTACGCAGCGCCCGTACTGACGTCAGTCCCCGGTAATCGAGTTTTATACTAAGTTTCGAGATCGTTCCGCATAGAGCTTCTTCCAGTCCCTTGCCGCAACCTCACGCGAATAAGCCGTATTGCACCTATCGCGGGGCGATCCCCACTTTATCTCCTTCGGCGCAACCGCTATGACATCGCTGGGAGCCGGAAACTAAGCATCTCCGCTCGCGTTGACGTCCGGTACGCCACCCAAGGAGTTCGAAGCCGTCATGCCCGACAGCACGATCCGCCTTTCGCCCAACGCCACGTTCTGGGTGCTGTTCTTCTCGCTGTCGCTGGTCGGGCTGCTCGTCTTTTACGAGATCCTTCTGCCGTTCGTTGCCGGCTTCGTGCTCGCCTACCTGTTTCAGCCCTTCGTGGAGCGCATGGGCCGCTGGGGCATCAATCGCGGCGTGGCTGCGTTCATCATTATTGCGGCCGTGGCGCTCATCATCGCGCTGATCGTCGCGCTGATCGTGCCGCCCCTCATCGATCAGCTTGCTCAGCTCATCCAGGCACTGCCGCGCTACTACCAGGAGGCACGCGCCTACGTCTTCAAGCATTACGGGACTTATCTGCTGCCCCTCCAGAAGCAGCTCGGCACCGGACAAACCTCCGACCCTCAGGGCCAGATTACGCAAGACCTGGCGCCGTGGCTCCTCCGGCAGCTTCAGACCCTGCTTCAGGGCAGCCTGGCGCTCTTCAACTCGCTGGCGCTCATGTTCCTGACGCCCGTCGTCACGTTCTTCCTCCTGCGCGACTGGAACGAAATGATTGCCGGGGTCGAGGAACTGCTGCCGAGGCAGGATGCGCCCGCCATCAAGGAAATCGCACGGGAGATCGACTGGACCATTTCCGGCTATCTCAGGGGCATGCTCATCGTGCTCGTGATCGTATCCGCGTTCTACATGGTAGCGCTCGGTGCGATCGGCCTCAACTACGGCCTGGTCATCGGGCTTGGCGCGGGGCTCATCAGCTTTGTGCCCTATCTTGGCTCCACGAGCGGATTTCTCGTATCGGGCGGCGTGGCGCTTTCGCAGTTCTGGCCGGACTACACCAGGATCGCCCTTGTTTGCAGCGTCTTCGTCTTGGGCCAGATGGTGGAAGGCAACGTACTGACGCCAAAAATCGTCGGCGACAAGGTGCGGCTGCATCCGGTGTGGCTGCTCTTCGCCTTGATCGCCTCCGGCTATCTCTTCGGCTTCACGGGCCTCCTGATTGCGGTGCCGATGGCCGCGGCCATCGGGGTTCTGGTGCGTTTCGCCGTCCGCAAGTATTATGGCAGCCCCATGTACGAAGGCGAGGAGAAGATGAGCGCAAAGCCGAAACCATCCGCAGGTAACGCTGCGTGATGCCTTCACAACTGGCGCTCGACCTTCCGCACCAGCAGAGCTGGGACGAAGCCGACTTCTTCATAACATCGCGGAACGAGCACGCGCTGCGGCTCGTCACGACGTGGCCGGACTGGCACGCGCCCGCGGCGGTGATTTTCGGGCCGCCGCAGTCGGGGAAAACCTACCTCGCCAATATCTGGCGAAACCGGTCGGGCGGCGAATTCATCGAGGCGTGCAAACTGGCGGAGCATATCTGGACCGCGCCCTATCCGCCGCTCATCGTCGAGGACGTGGATTTATCCGCCTTCTGCGAAACGGCGTTTTTCCATCATCTCAACCTTGCCCGCGAGCACAGCTCGTTCATTCTGCTGACGGCCGAGACGCCGCCCGGACAATGGGAGATATCGCTCCCCGATCTGCGCTCGCGCATGCGCTCCTATCCCGCAGCCGAAATCCAGCCGCCGGACGAAGAGCATCTGGCGGCGCTGCTTCTCAAGCATTTCAGCGACCGGCAGATTGAAGTCGCCCCTGACGTCATCTCCTATCTCGTTGCGCGCATCGAGCGCTCCATGGCCGCCGCGCAGACGGTTGCCGAGCGGCTGGATAAGCTTGCCCTCGCCGAGCATAAGAAGGTCACGCGGGCCTTCGCGGCGAAGGTGCTGAAAGAGCTGAACGCCGGTATCGAGGACAGCGATTGCGACGGCGAAGCCGGGGGTGGCGCGTAGCGGGCTCCAGGGTGCCGATCCTTGCCGGTTGACCACGCGTCGCATGTGTCACCACAATTCAGGGGCAATATCCCTGGCTTCGGTTAAGATTGCCAACGTGCTTTCCGTCTGATGCGGCTGGCCTTTGAGGTGCACCCATGCGCGAGGCCGACGAACCCAATCGCCCTTCGCCCGACGCCCTGCTCGAACTGGCGCGCAGCGGAGAGGGCGGGCGCAGCCATCTGAAGATTTTTCTCGGCGCTGCTCCTGGCGTCGGCAAGACCTACGAAATGCTGCTTTCGGCGCGCTCTCGCCGAGTGGCCGGCGCTGACGTCGTGGCTGGCGTCGTCGAAACCCATGGGCGGGCCGAGACCGAGGCGCTCCTTGAGGGTCTGGAGATCATCCCGAGGAAGACCATGGAATACAAGGGCCGGGTCTTGGATGAAATGGACCTCGACGCCCTTCTCGCCCGCCGCCCGCAGGTCGCCCTTGTCGACGAACTCGCCCACACGAATGCGCCAGGCAGCCGGCACCCGAAGCGCTATCTCGACGTCGAAGAGCTGCTTGCGGCCGGGATCGACATCTACACCACGCTGAACATCCAGCATGTCGAAAGTCTCAACGACGTCGTCGCCCAGATCACCGGCATCCGCGTCCGCGAGACGGTGCCGGATTCCATCCTAGACCGAGCCGACGACATCGAAGTCATCGACCTTGCGCCGGACGAGCTTATGCAGCGCCTTCGCGAGGGGAAAGTTTACGTACCAAAGCAAGCCGAGCGGGCGCTCGATCATTACTTTTCGCCAGGCAATCTGACGGCGCTTCGCGAGCTTGCGCTTCGCCGCACAGCCCAGCGCGTCGACGAGCAACTCCTCACGCATATGAAGGCGCACGCCATCCCAGGACCTTGGGCCGCAGGCGACCGCGTGCTTGTGTGCATCAGCGAAGACCCGAAGTGCGCCGCTCTCGTCCGCTATACGAAGCGGGTCGCGGACAGGCTGCGCGCGCCCTGGACGGCGCTCTACATCGAAACGCTGCGCAGCCAGGACCTTTCGGTGGTGGAGCGGGACCGCATCGCCGACACGCTGCGCCTTGCCGAGCGGCTCGGCGGCGTCGCCGCGACGCTTCCGGCGCGCGGGCGTGTCGCCGACGACGTGATCGAATTCGCCCGCGCGAACAATGTCACCCAGATCGTGATCGGCAAAACCAGCCGCACACGCTGGTTCGAGCTCTTCTACGGGTCGGTGGTTCACGATCTTGTCCGGAGCTCGGGTAATATCAGCGTGCATGTGATCGCGGGCGAGGCGCTGAAAGAGGAGGCGATTCCCCGAAAAACCGTCAGGACCACGACCGAGGGCGCAAACGTTGCCGGCTACTTTGTTGCGGCTTGGGTGACAGCGGGCGGCACGCTTGCCGCGGAACTTCTGAAGCCGTATTTCGGCGGCGAGACGGTGCCGCTCATTTACATGATGGGAGTGCTTGGCGTCGCCTACCTCTCCGGTCTCGGCCCGTCGCTTCTCGCGGCCCTGGCGAGCGCTGTTTGCTATAATTTCTTCTTCATACCGCCGATTTACAGCTTCACAATCGCCGATCCCGTCAACGTCGCTGCACTCTTCTTCTTCCTGTTCACGGCGCTCATTGTCAGCAACCTGACCGCGCGCGTACGCAGGCAGGCGGAGTTGGCCCGCAACAGGGCCGCGATCACAAGCGCGCTCTACGGCTTTTCGAGCAGTCTCGCCAGTCAGGCGAAGCTCGAGGATTTGCTTTCCACGTCGGTTTCTCAGATTGCGGCGTCGTTGGGAGCGGACGTGGTCATGATGCTGCCCGATGCCCATGGGCGTTTGAGTGTCGGCGCATCCTTCCCGCCCGGCGAAGTCATCGAGAAGGCCGACCTCGGCGCGGCCCAATGGTGCTTTGAACATGGCCGTTCCGCCGGGCGCGGATCGGATACCTTGCCGGGAGCGCCGCGCCTGTTTCTTTCGCTTCGGACAAGCCGGGGCGTCATCGGAGTCGTTGGTCTCGCGGCCGGCCGGCGAAGCGATATCCTCCTCACCCCTGACGAACGGCGGCTGCTCGACGCGCTCATGGACCAGGCCGCCGTCGCGATTGAAAGGGTGCGTCTCGCCAAGGAGATGGACGACGCGCGGGTCGCTGCCGAGACCGAGCGGCTGCGCGGCGCGCTCCTGACCTCGCTTTCGCACGATCTGAAGACGCCGCTGGCCTCGATCCTCGGCGCGGCGACTTCTCTTCGCGAGTATGCAGAACGGTTCGACGCCAAAACGCGCGCCGAAATGATCGGGACCATCGAGGCCGAGGCTGGCCGCATGGCGCGCTTTGTCGGAAACCTCCTCGACATGACGCGGCTGGAGGCAGGCGCAATTGAGCTCAGGCGTCAGCCGACGGACCTGTCGGATATGATCGGCACGGCTCTGCATCGAACCGAGGGCCTTCTTGCGGATTTCAAGATCAGCCTCGACGTCGAGCCGGACCTGCCGCTTTTGCAGCTCGATGAGATGCTCATCGAGCAGGTGCTGGTCAATCTCCTGGACAACGCCGCAAAATATGCTCCGCGCTCGTCTACAATCACGCTCAGGGCGAGAAAGAGCGGCAGTGTGGTCCGGCTTCAAATGATGGACGAGGGGCCGGGCATTCCCGAAGATCAGCTGTCATTGATATTCGAGAAATTTCACCGCGTGAAAGGGCGCGATCGTCAGCGTGCGGGCACCGGGCTCGGGTTGGCAATCTGCCGTGGGTTTGTCGAGGCGATGGGCGGCACCATCACCGCAGCCAACCGCGCCGACAGGCCCGGCGCCGTGTTTACGGTTGAACTGCCGGTCCCTGCTGCCTTCGAGGCAAACCGGCCCCTGGCGCTAGCCTGACGCGCCGGCAATCCGGCCTACAACCGCGCCGCTTAGCAATGTTTTCCGGCTGGCCCGACACTGCGCGCTGATTAGTTGCGGCTACCCCGGGCAATTTCCCGTCATTTTGTGGTGTGCGTCAAGTTCTGCGAGGTTTTGCTTAATCAGCTGCGATAGATGGTAACTCAGCCGGAGGAAACCTCTTTCGGGATGAGGAATGTGAACACGGCTCCTACGGGCAAGGCGCTTTCCGCCCAGATGCGCCCGCCATGAGCCTCGATGACCTTTTGGCAAATCGCCAGGCCCAATCCTGTTCCGCCGGCGCCGGTCGTCGTCTTGCTGCTTTGAACGAACTTGTCAAAAATCGTCGTTAGCTCGCCGTCTGGAATACCCGGCCCGCCATCGGTGATCCTGCAGCCAAGCGCTGGGCCGCCGCTAGGGGGCCTCTCTTCAAAAACTTCAATGACGATCTGACCTCCCACGCCGGAAAACTTAATCGCGTTGGAGAGAAGGTTTATCAAAACCTGAATGATTTGATGTCTGTCGAAGTGCGCTTCCGTGCAATCACCAAAGCTGGCGCACACTTCCAAGTTCTTTGCCTTTATGAGAGGGGCCAACTCCGTTAGCGTACTGCCAACGGCCTCTTTCAGATCGGCCGGCTCGAGCTTGTACTGCATCTTGCCCAAATCCAACTTAGACAAGGTTAGCAGATCATTGAGAAGTCTCAGCAGGCGCTCGCCGGAAAGTACTATTTTTTCGATGTATTTGGCGGTGCTTTGCGGCGTTTCTTCGTTGATGGCGGTAAGGCTGATTTCTGCGTAGCCAAGGATGGCGTGCATCGGCGTCCGGAGTTCATGAGACATGTTTGATAAGAATATGGATTTCGCCTGGTTGGCCTCCTCCGCCGCAAGACGGGCCGCTTCAAGTTCCACCGTGCGCGTTCTGACACGCTCTTCGAGCGCTGCTTTACGCCCGGCGACAAGCATCAACACGGCGCCGAAAAGAGCTGAGAATACAGTTCCTCCGATCAGCACAAAGTCAGCATCATGCCGCTTCTCCAGGCGTTCGAAGAAAGGCGTGCTGGTCCAAACGAGTGTCCAGCGCTTCTGCATGAGTTTAAGGGTCTTACGCACGGAGAAGAGCGGGGTTGAAGCGCCTTTGTGGGCCTCGCTGCTGTAAATAAGGGCATCGTCCGTTTCAATGTTGCCGTCGAAAATGCTAAGATCGAGAAGCTCACCTTGGCTTTTTGTGAGGTCACGCATAAAATCCCTGGCAATGAATGGCTCGTAAACCCAGCCAATGAGTTTTTCCCGTTTTTCTTCTACTGTTTCAGGTATCCTTTTTCCTTCGTAGAGTGGGTGCAGAGTAAGAAAACCAGGCGTTTTCTTCTCATCTTGAACGAGCATAATCTTGCCAGTAATCGCCGATCTACCGCTCTCCATCGATAATATAGCGGCCTCCCGGCGGTTGTGATCGAAGGCGATATTGAGGCCGAGTGCAGGCCGATTGTCTCCGGTCGGCTCTATGTAGGAAACTACGAAGAACTCATCCTTTGCCGTGGGTGGATGAATATCGAAATCCGGCGCGCCGTCTTTGCGCATCCGCTCGAGAAACTGCGGAACGCCATCCGGGTTGACCCTGTCGATCAATCCGAGACCTCTTATCCCTGGAAAAGAAACCCGCAAATGAAGAGCGTCCACGAAGCTTCCCCAGCCTTGGCGCGTCAAATGCGGTACATTTTCAACGAAACCTGCGCCTGAATCGAGCGCGTGATCGTAGGAGGCAAGTCTATGTTTAAGCGCCGTCTCGCTTTCACGAGCCAAAGCTGCGAATTTCGTCATACCCAAGCTAAAAAGGCTCTCCGACAACGATTTCCAAGTATAGAATGTTATGGCGAGAGGCAGGATCAGGGTTACAAGCGCTGCCAGCGGAATGCTTTCCAGCTTGCGGCCACGCCAAACCGAGATGGATGTTCCAAGCGGACTGATCAAAATCAGCGGCAAGACAAGCATCACGCCAGATGTGTCCCCACCCCACCAAGTTATCCAGTTGGAAAGTAACAGACTGGAAGAAAGATCATTGAAAAAGTAAAGCGATCCAACCCCGACTGTCGCCGAGGTGATGCAAGCGACCGGACCCGCGACAAGAAACATGAAGAAAATATCACCGATCCGGCGCAGCCGTATGGGAAAGCCCCAAAAGCGTGTGATTAAATAGTGGCCTGCAAGCGTCTGCAATGTCGCGCCGGCGGCAATGCCGAGCGCGGTGGCCAATTTGCTTGCGAAGAGCGGTTCACTTGATGAGAGTACGCCGCCGATGTAACAGTTGATGAGGAGCGAGCCTAAGAACGCGCCTGGCAAAACCGATCGGCCGAAAATCAGCGTTATGCCAAGGGCTATTCCGGCTGGTGGCCAAACCAAGCTTGCGTAATCGGGCGGCGCCGCGAACAAGAAGCCTATCCAACCCGTCAATGCGTAGGAGACTGCAAGCGTTACAATGGGCCAAAGCGCGTGCCGTGCTTTCCCTATTGGTGATTTTATCAGCAACGGGTGTGCGCTTGTCACCATAATACATCCATGTCGCTAAGGGCAAAACAGGCGCAGAATCGCTTTCTTAGCTGTAATTCGTATTGCTTAATAGTAGTTTATGACGACGAGTAAGGTTGCGTTCAGTTTGGTTTTGCTTGAGATGATAGCCGCATGGAGGCAGGCGTGGCCTCTTTATTTAATAAGTTTAATTAATCATAGCTGGATACTTGCGTCCGATGTTTGGAGGCTGGTTCGTATTACGCCCCTTTGCGAGGCTCTGGGCTGTTCATTACAGTCCGGGGGTGCGATTCCGCCCATTCGTTGGCGAGGCTATGGAGGTCTGCGTAGCGAAAGAGATCTTGCAGCCTGCGGTCAGCCGCGTCATCCTTAAGCCATAATCGTTTCGGCGGGGGCGGGTAGCGGCGGCCAACTCTCGCAAGGGACGAGCCTATAGACCCGTAGCCGGGTTTTGATCACACTTGTTAAAGTGCTCCGTTACATGTCGGCATATAAAATTGCCTCAGTGGAGCGGGATCCCTGTCTTGCCGGAGGTATTGCTTATGAAGCTCGTCGAAGCCGAGCCCGCCCCGACCTACAGGGACAGAATTCTAGCCTTTGGCGCGGGACGGTTCTTCAACCGCGAGCTTTCCTGGCTCGAATTCAATAAGCGCGTGCTCGAAGAATCCGAGAACGAGCGTAATCCGCTCCTGGAGTGCGTGCGGTTTCTCGCGATTTCGGGCTCGAACCTCGATGAATTTTATCGGGTACGCGTCGCGGGCCTTCACGAGCAGGCGGTCACGAACATTCTCGAAGTCTCGCCGGATGGCATGACTCCAAAGCAGCAGGTGCAGAAAATCAACGCGGCCGTTGCGGCGATCTCGGAACGCCAGCAGGCCCGATGGACCGCGCTCAAGAAAGAGCTGGCGGCGGAATCGGTTCACATTCTGTCGGCGAGGACGCTCCAGGAAGAGGACAGGGGCTGGCTCGAAATTTATTTCATGAGGCGCATTTTTTCCGCGCTCAGCGCCGTCGCGGTGGACGCCGCGCATCCTTTCCCGCATGTCCAGAGCCAGGAACTTGTCCTTGTGCTCGACTGCGTCCGTGAAGACGAAGGCGAACCGCGCTCCATGTACGCGCTCGTCGTAGTGCCGAACGGCCTGGACCGCTTCATCCGACTGCCACAGACGACAAGCGAGAACGGCAAGCCCGCTATCCGTTTTATTGCCATCGAAACAGTCATTTCGCTGTTCGCACATATGCTTCTGCCAGGATTCAGGATTAGAGACGCTGGCCTTTTCCGGCCGTTGCGCAACAGCGAAATCGAATTCCAGGAGAAGAGCGAAGACCTTCAGAAGGTTCTCAGGCGGGCGCTTGTGCAGAGGCAGCTTGGCGAAGTGATCCGCGTGGAGATGAGCGCTTCGCTACCCGAAGGCGCGCGGGAGCTCATCATCGAGGGCCTGAAGGCCGGACGCGACGATGTGGTCATTGTCGATGGCCTCTTCGCGATCGCGGACATTGCAAAGCTGATTGTCAACGACCGCCCCGACCTCTTGTACAAACCTTTTGAGCCCCGCATGGCCGAGCGCATCGCCGAGTACGACAACGATTGCTTCGCGGCGATCTCGGCGAAAGACATCATTGTCCACCACCCCTACGAATCCTTCGACATCGTTCTGCAATATTTGCGGCAGGCAGCCTCCAATTCCGAGGTGGTCGCGATCAAATGGACCCTTTACCGGACCTCCCGAAAGTCCCCCATCGTCGAGGCCTTGAGGGATGCGCGGCAGGCGGGCAAGAGCGTCACCGTCATGATCGAAGTCACGGCGCGCTTCGATGAGCTGAACAACCTCGATTGGGCGAGGCAGCTCGAAGAGGTCGGCGTGCATGTCGTCTACGGCCTGACCCAGCTCGATGTTAAGACCCACGCGAAGCTGGGGCAGGTTGTCCGCAAGGAGAACGGAGAGCTTCGGACCTATTGCCATATCGGAACCGGCAATTACCATCCGGCGACGGCGAAGATTTACACCGACCTTTCATGCTTCACGGCCGATCCCGCGATCGGGCGCGACGTGTCGAGAATTTTCAATTACGTCACGACATACAGCCGCCCGAGCGACCTGGAGCAGATGTACATTTCGCCAAACGGGATCAAGGCGCGGATCATCGAGGAAATTCACGCAGAGATTGAGCACGCTAGGGCGGGCCGCCCGGCCGCCATCTGGATGAAGCTCAACGCGCTCGTCGATACCGACGTCATCGACGCACTCTACGAAGCGAGCATGTCGGGCGTTCCCGTCGATCTCGTCATTCGCGGGATATGCTGCCTCAAGCCCGGCATCCGGGGGCTTTCGGAGAACATCCGGGCGAAAAGCATCATCGGCCGCTTCCTGGAGCATTCGAGAATTTACTGTTTCGGCGCAGGACACGGGTTGCCATCCGACGAAGCGCACGTGTATATCAGCTCCGCCGACATGATGCCGCGCAACCTTGAGCGGCGCGTCGAGGCTATGACCGCGATAACGAATCCTACCGTCCACGAGCAGATTCTGGACCAGATCATGATCGCCAATCTGAAGGACAATTTGCAGAGCTGGAGGGTTCGCAGCGACGGCACATCCGAGCGTTTTCGCTTGAGGCCGGGCGAGGAATCGTTCAGCGCCCACGAATATTTCATGACCAATCCCAGTCTTTCGGGGCGCGGGGGCGCCCTGAAGCAAAATTTCCCACGCCGCTTCGCTGCGGCGGCGGTTCGCCACGCATAAGGTGACACTTGGATTATCCGGCACAGGGACGGCTTCTGGGCACAAAGCCAGTAGCCGTCATCGATATTGGCTCGAACTCGATCCGGCTTGTCGTTTATGAAGCCCTTGAACGCGCTCCGACCCCGCTTTTCCAGGAAAAAGCGATGTGCGGACTCGGCCGCTATCTCAATTCGACGCGGCGGCTGAATGGCGAAACCGTACCCGAGGCGCTGTCCTCGCTCGCCCGCTTTCGCAAGCTAGCCGACATTTGCGGCGTCAAAGCGCGCGACATCCACCCTTTCGCAACCGCGGCGGTGCGATGGGCGGAGGATGGGCCTGAGTTTCTGGCGCGTGCCGAGGAGGCTTGCGGCGTGCCGATCAGGGTCATCGGCAACTCGGAAGAGGCGGAACTGGCGGCGACGGGCGTGGTGGCAGGGTTCGAAAACCCCGCCGGCGTTGTTGGCGACCTGGGCGGCGGGAGCGTCGAGCTGGTGCGATTACAGGGGAAGTCTTTCGATCATAAAATTTCGCTGCCGCTCGGAAGCCTTTCGCTCGTAGACAAGACCCACGGCGAGAAAACCGAAGCCATTCCGCTGATCGAGGAGGGGCTGGCGCCTGAGACCTGGCTCAGCGAGGCCCGAGGCGCGACATTCTATGCCGTCGGCGGAACGTGGCGCGCGCTGGCGAAACTTCACATGAGCCAAACGGGCTATCCTTTGTCCGCCGTTCACGGCTATCGCCTCGATGCTCGCAAAGTCATGCAGATCACGGCGCGCTACGCCAACAGTTCTCCGGCATCCTTGAAACGTCTCTACGGCTTATCGGCGGGGCGCGAGGAGACCCTGCCTTTCGGTGCGCTCCTTCTCAATATGATCATCAGGAAGATGCAGCCGGACGACGTCGTCTTCTCGGCGTTCGGCGTGCGCGAGGGGACGATCTACGGCCTTTTGAGCGAGACCGAGCGCGCTCGGGACCCGCTGCTGGCCGCCTGCGAAAACGTGGCTCGCCTCCGCGCAAGATCCGATGAGCACGCCAGGGAGCTGATTGCGTGGACAGACGGGCTCTTCGTCGATCCGGGCCCCCGGGAAACTCATGAAGAGCGCCGCTTGCGGCATGCGGCCTGCCTCCTTTCCGACCTTTCCTGGCGCGCACACCCCGACTATCGCGGAGAACAGAGCGCCGTGCTTGTCGCCCAATCGGGGCTCGTCGGCGTCGATCATCCGGGCCGCGCGTTCCTGGCGCTCTCGGTCTATCATCGCTACGAGCGCAAGCTTGTCGGCGAACTCCTGCCAAAGCTTGCCGCGATGATCTCGCGTCAGCAGCAGAAAAGGGCGCTTATCGTCGGGCAGACCGTTCGCCTTGCGCATACGCTGTCCGCCGGCATGAAGGGCGTCTTGCCGCAAACGGCGCTGGCGTATGAGGGCGGGACGCTCATTTTGAATTTGCCTCCGGAGCTTGGAGCCCTTGACGGGGAACAGCTCCGGCGCCGTTTGCGATCAGTCTCGCGCGAGCTTGGGCTGCCATCTGAAGTGCGGATTTCCCAGTCGCTTGCTCCGTCGAAAACTACATTTCTAGGAGGTCTCTTCCGATAAGTTTAGGAGAACACTTGGGATAAGCGGGGTGCAAACTCATTTTATATGTGGAATAAGCCAAGCTTGACGCCTATCTGCCACAAGGAGGTTTCCGTCATAACTTTACGCCATGCATCACACCGCTTCGAGTACCATGAATAAAGATCTGTACGCTCTCCTGGGCGTCAAACGCACCGCTACCAACGACGAGATCCGCAGAGCGTACCGAAAGCTCGCGAAAGACCTGCATCCCGACCAGAACAAGAACGACAAGAAGTCCGAGGAGCAGTTCAAAAAGGTTTCGGCGGCGTTCGCGGTGCTGGGTAACCCGGAGAAGCGCAAGCGCTACGACGCCGGTGAGATCGACGGCATGGGAAATGAGCGTGCAAACCCATTCTATCGCGAATATGCAGGCGGCGCGCAGGGCTTCGGCAAAGGAGAATACGGGGGCGGCGGTTTCGGTGGCGCGGGTTCGGGCGATTTCTCCGATATTTTCGGCGATCTGTTCGGGCGCAAAGCGCAGGGCGGCGCCTTCACCATGCGCGGCATGGACTACCGCTACAACCTCGAAATCAGCTTCCTCGAGGCCGTCAACGGCGTGAAGAAGCGGGTGCAATTCCCCGACAATGAGACGCTCGATATCACGGTTCCGGCGGGCGTCGAGACCGGGCAGACGCTTCGCCTCCGGCACAAGGGCGGCCCGGGCGCAGGCCGCGGCGAGCCCGGCGATGCGCTCATCGAACTCAGGATTCAGCCCCATCCACTGTTTTCGCGCGAGGGCGATAACATCACGCTCGAGCTGCCGATTTCCCTGAACGAGGCAGTTCTGGGCGCGCGAGTCGAGGTTCCGACCATCGGCGGCCGTGTCACCGTCGCCGTACCCAAGGGGGCCTCCAGCGGACAGGTCTTGCGGCTGCGCGGCAAGGGCGTGAAAAACAACCGCTCCGGGGCGAATGGCGATCAGATGATTACGCTCAAGATCGTACTGCCAGCCGTTATCGACAGCGATCTCGAGCACCTCATGCAGGAATGGTCGAAGAAAAGGCCCTACGATCCCCGCGCGCGGTTCCGGGAAGCCGCTGGCGCCTGAGGCTGGCGCGACGCTGGAGGCTGACGCAGCCTTCGTGAGGCAGAGAACTGTTGCGGCTGACGCGGCGTCTTCCGGGGCCGTCCCATTGCACGGACGATTTCTACAACAAGCCATCCCGCCAGAAGCGCCACGAAAGCCGGGAGCGTCCCGACAGCGTACCAGCCGAACTCCGCCAGGGCGAAAAGCACATCGCCGTAATCGCCGCCCAGGATCGCACAGGGAAGTGGCGTATTGGGTGGGAGGTCGAGCTCGCAGCCGGCCCATCGCGCAATCAGCCCGGCCGCCAGCAGGCTAAGCGCAGGGACAAGGCACAGCAGCAGGCCAAGAACAATGAAAGTACGAAAAATCCGCATAGCCCGTCCCTCTTCCGGTTAGAGGCTATTCTTCTTACTTCAGGACAACAATAATTCGTAGCCCTTTGCCATAAACTTCGATCTCAACTCTTCGCAATCAAGCCTTCCGGAGACAAAAGAATGAAAGTGTTGCTCCCGTCACTATGCTGCAGCTTACGTTTGTTCTGGCGATGGTGGTGTTCGCTCTTCCTGCAAGGGCCGGGGACGAGGCGCCGCTGATTCCCCGGCAGGATCTGTTCGGAAATCCGGAAAAAAGTATGGCCGAGGTTAGCCCCGACGGGAAGTGGATCGCCTGGCTCGCTCCGAAGGATGGCGTCATGAACGTCTGGGTGGCGCCGATCGGTAATCCGGAGGCTGCGGTGCCGGTTACCGATGACAGGAAGCGCGGCATCCGGATGTATCATTGGAGCTACGACGGCGTTCACCTCATCTACATGCAGGACGAGGGCGGCGACGAGAACTGGCGCGTTTACGCCGTCGACGTCGCCAACCGGACAACAAAGGATTTGACCCCGTTCCCTGGCGTTCGCGGCTCCTTCGCGGGGCGCAGCCGCAAGATCCCCGGCGAGATCCTCGTCACCCTCAACCGGCGGGACAAGCGCTATCCCGATCTCTTCCGTGTCGATCTTGCAACGGGCGAGCTGAAACTCGTCGCCGAAAATCCCGGCTTCTCTCACTTCCAGGCGGATGACACATTCACCCCGCGCCTCGCCTCCAAGCCAACCGACGACGGCGGCGAGGAAATCCTGCGCGCAAACGGCGATAAGTGGGAGCCCTGGCTGCAGATATCGGCGGAAGACAACGCCAACACCGGAATGCTTGCGCTCGATGGCGACGCCAAGACGGTGTTCATGCTCGACAGCCGGGGCCGCAACACAGCCGCGCTGACCAGCATCGATCTCGCCACCGGCAAGGAAAAGACACTTGCCGAAGACCCCAGAGCCGACATAGGAGGGATCATCAGCGACCCCGACACGCACGTCCCTCTGGCCTATTCGGTGAACTACGAGCGAACGGAGCACAAACCGCTCGGGCCGCGCTACGCGCCCGACCTTGAGTTCCTGAACAAGAATTTCGGCAGCGAATGGGGCGTCGGCTCCCGGACGGAAGACGATAAGCTCTGGACTGTCTCGGTCAGCAGCCCAACCCGGCCCGCCACATCCTATATCTACGACCGCGATGCGAAGACGCTTACGAAGCTGTTCGACGCACGCCCGAAGCTCGCCGCCGCGCCACTTGCCGCCATGCATCCGGTGGTCATCAAATCGCGAGACGGGCTCGATCTCGTATCGTTTCTCACCCTGCCCAGGGATGCGGATACGGAGCACCCTGGCAGGCCGGACCAGCCGCTGCCCATGGTGCTTCTCGTTCATGGCGGCCCCTGGTCCCGCGACCATATCGGCTACAACGCCATGCACCAGTGGCTCGCCAATCGCGGTTACGCGGTCTTGAGCGTGAATTTCCGGTCTTCGACCGGCTTCGGGAAGTCGTTCGTGAATGCGGGTGACAAGGAGTGGGGCCGGAAGATGGACGACGATCTTCTGGACGGCGTCGCCTGGGCCATCAACGAAAAGATCGCCGATCCGTCGCGGATTGCCATCATGGGCGGAAGCTATGGCGGCTACGCAACGCTTGCCGCTCTCACGCGCAACCCCGAAACCTATGCCTGTGGCGTCGATCTGGTCGGCCCGTCCGAACTCGACCGCCTGATCAAGACGATTCCGCCCTATTGGGCCGCCGGCCGCGCAAGACTGTTCAAGTCCATCGGCAACCCGGATACCGAAGAGGGCCGGACGCTCTTGAAAGAGCGGTCGCCGCTTTATCTGGCGGATAAAATCAAGAAGCCGCTGCTGATCGCGCAAGGCGAGAACGACCCGCGCGTCAATAAAGAGCAATCGGATCAGATCGTGGACACCATGCAATCCAAGGGCATCCCGGTCACCTATCTGCTTTATCGCCACGAGGGTCACGGCTTTGCGGAGCCGGAGAACAACATCTCGTTCACCGCCATCGCCGAGTCTTTTCTGGGCAAGTGCCTGGGCGGACGCGTCGCGCCGATCACGCCCGCGGACCTGAAAGGAACGTCGGTCGAAATTCCTGTCGGCGCGGATCTCATCGAAGGGTATTCTTCTGCAAAGAAGAGTGCATCCGCTCAATAGCCTTCTGGGACAGGGAACGCTTCATGATCGACCGCCTCAAATTTTATATCGATGGAAGCTGGGTGAGCCCGGCTGATCCAAAGACCATGCCGGTGGTGAACCCCGCCACGGAAGAAGTGATGTATGAGGTGGCTCTCGGCTCTTCGGCCGACGTCGAAAAGGCGGTCGCGGCGGCGCAGGGTGCATTCGAGAGTTTCGCCGTGACCCCCCGCTGGGAGCGCGTCGCGCTCCTCGATCGGGTCATCGCGACCTACATCGCGCGGATGAAGGACATTGGCGCCGCGATATCCGACGAGATGGGCGCGCCTCTGCCTTTCGCGGAGCGCTTGCAGGCGTGGGCAGGGCTGGCGCAATTCACGACCGTCCTGGAAGCGCTCAAAAGCTATGCCTTCGAGGAACGGCTCGCCACGGCCACAATCCTGCGCGAGCCGGTAGGCGTGGTGGGCATGATCACGCCCTGGAACTGGCCCATAAACCAGATCGCGTGCAAGGTCGCGCCCGCGCTGGCGGCGGGCTGCACCATGGTGCTGAAGCCCTCCGAATATACGCCCACCTCGGCGTTGATCTTCGCGGAAATCTTGCATGAGGCGGGCGTTCCGAAGGGCGTTTTCAACCTTGTGAACGGGTTGGGGCCGGAGGTTGGCGCTGCGATGAGCGCCCATCCCGGGCTCGACATGATCTCGTTCACCGGCTCGACGCGGGCGGGGATCGATGTGGCGCAGCGTGCGGCTCCAACCGTGAAGCGCGTGAGCCAGGAACTCGGCGGCAAATCCGCCAACATCATTCTGGAGGACGCGGACTTCCAGAAAGCGGTGACGGGCGGCACGGCGCAGTGCTTCATGAACTCTGGCCAGTCCTGCAATGCTCCGACGCGGATGCTCGTGCCGCATGCGCGCATGGATGAGGCTGCGTCTATCGCCAAAGCCGTCGCGGACAAAACCAAGCCCGGCGACCCGAGGGCGGCGGATACCACGATTGGCCCAGTGGTCAACCGCACGCAATGGGACAAGATCCAGGCGCTGATCAAGAAGGGAATCGACGAAGGCGCAACCCTCGCCGCAGGTGGCCCGGGGCGTCCAGCGGATCTCAACAAAGGCTTCTATGTGCGCCCGACCGTTTTCTCCAACGTCACGAACGACATGACCATCGCGCGCGAGGAGATCTTTGGCCCGGTGCTGTCCATCATCGGCTACAGGGACGAGGACGACGCGGTGCGGATCGCCAACGACACGCCCTATGGTCTCGCGGGGTATGTTTCGTCCGGCGCTGTTGAGAGGGCGAGGCGCGTCGCGCGGCGCATTCGGGCGGGCACCGTGAATGCAAACGGCGCGTCGATCGAGATGGCCGCTCCGTTCGGCGGTTATAAACAGTCCGGCAATGGCCGCGAGTGGGGCCGCTTTGGCCTGGAGGAGTTTCTTGAGGTAAAAGCCGTTGCGGGTTGGGGTGAGTGACGCTCGGCCGCATTTGTTCGGAAGAGATAGGCCCCCTCACCCCCGCCCCTCTCCCGCCAGGGGAGAGGGAGAAACGGCGTCCCTTCTCCCCCTGCGGGAGAAGGACAGGATGAGGGGGAAAACCCAAGGATAAGAGATGACAAGCATTGGTGTGCCGCTGGATTCGAGATTACGCCTTCTCACTTACGCCAACGAGCAAGGCCATCCGCGCCTCGGCTTCGTCCGAGCCGATGGACACGTGGTCGACGTCGCGCACGCCGCTCATGAGGCGAAGATTGCGCTTGGCTTCGACGGCAAGTCCATGGCGGCCCTGATTGAGGCCGGTCCGCAAGGCTTGGCGGAAGTGCGGGAGGTGGCGGCTGCGGATGTGCATACCGGCTTGAAGCTCGGCGATGTCCGGCTCCTGCCGCCGATCCCGAAACTGACCCGCAACATTTTCTGCGTCGGCTGGAATTACCTGGAGCATTTCGCGGAGGGCGCCAAGATGCGCGACGCGGCCCAGAAGCTGCCCGAACATCCGGTGTTCTTTACCAAGGCCACGAGTGCGCTCAACGGGCCATTCGACTCAATCCCCTACGATCCGTTGATCTCGCAACAGATCGACTGGGAGGTCGAGCTTGCGGTCGTCATCGGCAAGCGCGGGCGCAATATTCCCGAGGGCGAGGCCGAGGAGTACGTCTTCGGCTATACTGTGCTGAACGATGTTTCGGCGCGCGACCTGCAGAAGACTTGGCATGGCGGCCAGTGGTTCAAGGGCAAAAGCCTCGACGGGCACGCACCGATGGGGCCATGGATCGTTCCCGCCGCCGATCTCGAATCGGATAATTTGCGGCTCATTCTGCGCGTGAACGGCGCCGTCAAGCAGGACGGCAACACGAAGGACATGTTTTTCAAGATCCCGCGCATCATCGCCGAACTCTCGCGCGGACTCACCCTCGAACCGGGCGACGCTATTGCGACTGGCACGCCTCCCGGCGTCGGCATGGGGCGCACGCCGCCGGAGTGGCTGAAGCCGGGAGACGTGATGGAGACCGAAATCTCGGGCATCGGGGCGATGCGCAACACGATCCACGCCGTGTGAGCATCATCAGCGTCCGGCCCCCGGGGTTTGCCGACAAGCGCCTCTGTATTTAGTGGTCCCCCCCCGGCGAACACGATGAGAGCGGCGCCGCTCATAGGCGACACCAAATTTCGGCCCGCCGGCACTTATGATAGCTTCGGTTGTTCCGCTTCGCTTATAGCGATAGCTTCTCCCGCATTGTCGCAGCGAAGGTCTGGAATCTTGTCTGAGGTCCACAGTCGAAGGACACAAACGAGCAAAAATGCCGTGCAGGCAGCGGCGCCCAAAAAGCCCAGGTTGAGGCCCTCTTCTCCCGAAAGGAAATCGCCCAATACGGTTCCGGTTGTACGCACGATGATAAGGGTGATCCAGTAAGCGACGCTACCAAGTAATTCAAGCCTGGTTTTCACAAAAAGCACAATCGTTAAGATCAATCCCAAAACCAGAGACGCTTGTTCGGCGCCTAAACCCATGTTATCGGAAATAAAATCACCGAGAGTGGTGCCGATTACGCTCACGATCAGTATCATTACCCAGTATCGGATACCTATCTTTGATAGGGGTGTTAACGCTCCATGAATTGCCGCGGATTGATTGGTAGGAGAGCCCATATTTGGTCGGGGAAGCAGCATGATCATCATGAGAAACGAAAACAGGGCAACTTCTAGCCATGCGTAGTCGAGCTTGAGGCTGTGAGTTGCAAGGTCAGCTAAATTAGTTGCCATAGTCCTAGTCAAAACAATTGCTGCCCAATAATAAGCTTCTGTTGATACTTTTGTTTTCCACTCTGCCACGAATATTACGACGAGGATAAAAGTCAACGGCAATAGGCCTTTTACAAACCCAAGTTGCAGGTCGGTAGAGACAAAGTCGCCGAGCGTGGTGCCCACGACACTTGCAATTAACATCCCCACCCAGTAGCGAGTATTGAGAGCAGACAAGTTTCTGATTTTCATTACATGCTCCAAAAGATGTTACAGGGTTCAGATAATCACATGTTTTTGCAATAGGCCCGGACGCTGCCGAGCCCGGCAGGCTTCAGCCGGAGCGGATGCGCTCTTTCGAGAACGCCCGACGGCAAAGCGTCCCGTCCGTAGAATTGAAGGTGCGCTTCTCTACAGGGCTTGCCGTGCGCGGCCCCTTGCTCTGGTCATTGCGAGGCGACGAAATGCGTTGAAAGCTATTCCGCAACTCCGTTAACGGATCACAAGATTAGACTTTCTGGCGCATAGCATCCGAATGTGACA
Source organism: uncultured Alphaproteobacteria bacterium (assembly GCA_963829495.1). Taxonomy (GTDB): domain Bacteria; phylum Pseudomonadota; class Alphaproteobacteria; order Rhizobiales; family Rhodomicrobiaceae; genus Rhodomicrobium. The sequence goes on along the minus strand of CAWHIT010000003.1, from coordinate 170,682 downwards.
GTTCAGATTCGCCAAGCTGGAGTTTGCGTCGGTAGAAGAAAGTAATCATACAACCGGGGCCGGAATAATACACATGCGGACCACGCAGCCGGATCTAGGCCACGAGCTGACTATCCCTGCTTATCCTCAGTAACGGACAAGCCGATCAAAAAGTAAAAAGCTCCGCTCACGGCCTTCTGGTCAAGCGACGCATGCCTGCTTAGGTCATCTGGAAGCCACTTGCGGCTAGCCGGGATCGCCCAGAAGTCAGCGCATGATAAGATCTCGGATTAGCCGCGTTCCGCGTCTTTCCGGGACGAGCGTGGCAAGGCGAAAAAAACAAAACGAGGCGCGGTTAACGCGCCTCGCTCGATGCAATACTCCAAATGATTGGAAGCCTACTTGCCCTTTTTCGGCTTGGCTGCCGATTTAGCGGGAGCGGGCGCCTTCGAGCCGGCTTTCGCCGCGGGTTTCGAAGGTGCTGCTGGTTTCTTTCCTGCCATAGTCTTTTGCCCCTAGCAGTATTGTTGTGGACAACTCTATCGAGGGCCGATTCGCCCTTGTAAACAAATGCCGCGCCCTTCTTTCCACAAGTATTCAGCTTTGGTGATGCGATTGAGTAACAGTTAAAGGGCGACGCGAGGCATCCGGAAGCGCAAGAGCGACTGCACCCAGCGTTTTCTGAAACGATCGAGCGACAAGCTCTCATGCATCGCGTGGACAGGCTCGCCTAAAAGGCGCGTGGCGATCATCGAGCGGGAATAGAAAGGCGTGTCCTCGAAAGTCTTCGCGACATTGGCCGCTTGGCCGCTGTCACAGCGGGTCTCCCTTGGCATTTTCCATATCGGGGTCGTCGCGAGCGTACAATGCTGCGGTACCTCGATAGGCGTAACCTTGCCGTCCGCCGCGACTTCAATGCCCATGGACGAACTGCCGGCTTCGTGCCGCGTCACATCGTAGAGGACGGCGGCCTTGCGCGGCAGACACGCGCGGGACCAGGTCCAATAGGAAAACCCGTCCTCGATAGGCTCGTCGCCACGGTTCATGTCCATGTAGCCGGTGCCATTCCAGGCGAGCGATGGATTCTCGAGGCGAACCTCGACATGCGCGCGCGGAGCAATAGGAGACCAGCGGTGACGGCCGCCTGTTCCAAAGTCGGCGACGAAGTCGGGGAGAATCTCCGGCTCAAGCGTGACCGTGCCACGCAAAGGAGCCATTGTGAGCGGCGCTTTTTCATCAATCTCGATGCGCAGCCGCGTCGCCGTCCCACATGACGGCGCTCGGCCCGATAGCGAGCTCGTCGGCGGCTCGGCCTCAAAGCCTTCGAGCAGCGCTCGGTCATGGCCCATCGGCCGACACCGGGACCGTAAACCGCAACGTTGAGCGAGCAATGCTGAGCCGGGTCGGCATGGCCCGACATCCGCCTCTGCTTCGCATAGTAGGGCGAGAAGACGCTGCCGATGAAGGCGATGATCGTCAGTCCGAAGCGGTGGTCGGCGCTGAACGCATCGACATACCACCAGGCGTAGCCATTGGGCGGAACCGTTTCATCGAAGCCAAGTCTGCCAGCAGAGCTTCCGATGCGAGCTTTCCCGAAATGGCCGCCATCGGAATGCCCGGCCCCGGATGCACGCTCCCCCCCGCGAAATAAAGCCCGGGCAGCTGTGTCCGTGTCCCCTGCCGCTGAAACGAGGCCATCCACCCATGGGGCACTCTCCCGTAGATCGCTCCCCCCGTTCCCGGAAACAGCTTTTCGAAGTCCTGAGGCGCCCTCCTGACCATGGCTCCATCCATTGGCCGCAGCGTCAGGCCACAATTTGCCATCAGCCGGAAGGTTTTTGTCTCGCATTCCTCGATCTCCGATTGACTGAGCGCATTTCCATCGAGCATGGCCGGCGCATTCACGATGCCGAGAAATCGTTCGGCTCCCTCGGCACATTTGCTGCCGTGATCATCCCGATCTTGCGCGCATATATAAACCGCCGGGGAGGGCGGCAGTTTCCTTCGCCTGAATATCGTGTTGAACTCCGACGCGTAGGAGGCATTTGGAAAGAATACTGTATGCCGCGCCAGGGGGAAGCCGCTTGCTTCGGCCTGAAAGGCCCATGTCAGGGCGGACAAAGAGCGTCGGCGGGAAGGAATGCGACGAACCGAGCTTTGGGCGGCGAAGCCGAGCAGCCCGCTGGAAACGGCTGAGGGGTCGGCGTTGATGACGACGGCGTCGGCATGCAACTCCTCGCCGCTTCTCAATCTGATACCCGATGCCCTGCCATTGGCGGCGAGCACGTTCGCCGCTTCCGAGCTGTAGCGAAAGACTACGCCAAGACGCTGTGCAAGGCTCTCAAGCGCTACGGCAAGACGAACCATGCCGCCTTCCACCAGCCAGACGCCGCTTTGCTCGACATGCGCCACAAGCATGAGCGTGGCGGGCGTCGAAAAGGGCGATGCTCCGCAATAGGTGGAATAGCGCCCGAAGAGCTGTCTCAGGCGCGGGTCGCTCATATGCCGGCAGACGGCGTTCCAGAAGCTCTCATACGGGTTTATGTTCCACTGATCGGCGAAGTTGAGCAGCCCCACGCGCCACATGAGAAGGAGAAGGCTCGGCTTCTGTGCGCGAATGAACGAGGGGTTCAGGATTCGGTAGATGTTCGTGGCTTCGGCGCAAAAAGAAAGATAGCCGCGCGCGTTGTCCGCTCCCGCGAAGGCTCCGATGGCATCCACCGTCTGGGCGATGTCTGCGAAGAGATCGAGTTCGCCGCCCGCTTCCCAGGCATGCCGCGCCAGCACTTCCGCCGGCTTGAGCGTAACATAGTCTTCGATCGATGCGCCCGCCTGCTCGAAGATACCTTCGAACACCTCGCGCATTGTGAGGACGGTCGGACCGGCATCGACCAATGCGCCGCCAGCGTGCACCTGGCGCATTTTTCCGCCAGGCCCGTCGAATTTCTCGACAACGGTTACGCCGCAGCCTTCGGCGGCAAGCTGCACCGCAGCTGCCAAGCCTCCAATCCCGGCGCCGACCACAACAATGCGGCTTTCGTGCAAAGACTGCTCTCCCAAAACGGCGTTGACATGCCGCGCGAGGACTGTCCATTTAAGGTGACAATCGAGGTGACAACTATAGATGACACTCGAAGTGACGCCAGCCCAAAATATCGTGAAAGTGGATAAGCCCAGCGCGCTTACTGCGTTGATTGATCGGTTTTTTGCCTTTCGCGACCGTTGTCTGACAAGCCCGCGTTTTATTCGGTTTGCCGAAACCTTCCCGCCTACGCGCATTATCGCGCGGCGCGAGGCGAGCGCTCTCTTCGATTTAGTTTCGGGGTTCGTCTATTCCCAGGTGCTTCTTGCCTGTGTGCGATTGAGGCTGTTCGATCTTTTGAAGCCGGGGCCGCTTACCGTCGGGAAGATCGCTCACCGGCTGAATTTGGATGAAGACGCAACGGGGCGGCTTCTCACGGCGGCGGTTGGATTGCGTCTTGTCGAGCGGCGAAGCGGTGGCCGCTACGGCCTTGGCGGTCTCGGCGCGGCGATGCTGACGAGCCCCGGCCTCGCCACCATGGTGGAGCATCACGCGCTTCTCTATCGCGATCTGGACGACCCGGTCCGCCTTCTCCGCAACGAAAGTCATGCGCCAAAGCCGGACAGCTCCGGCAAGGCGACCAATCTTGCATCCTACTGGCCTTATGCCGAAGGCGACACCGGCGCGAGCCGGGATGCGGTCTCGGATTACACCGGGCTTATGGCCGCTACGCAACCGGCCATTGCTCAGGAGATCATGGATGCATACGATTTCAAGCCGCATCGCCGCCTCATGGATGTCGGCGGCGGGAATGGCACTTTCCTTTTAAATGCCGCTCGTCGCGCCCTCCATCTTGAGCTTGTCCTTTTCGACATGCCGGCGGTCGCCGAGCTCGCAATGGCCAAATTCAGGGACGCCGGGATCGCTGAAAGGGCCACCGTTGCGGGCGGGGATTTCCTGAAGGATCTGCCGAAAAGCGCCGACATAATTTCCCTCATCCGCGTTCTTCTCGACCATGACGACCAAACAGCACTGGCCATCCTGAAGTCCGTGCGCGCCGCATTGCCGCAGGAGGGCGTGCTTCTCGTAGCGGAGCCCATGGCCGGAACGCCGGGCGCGGAGAAGGTTGCCGCCTATTTCAGCTTTTATCTGATGGCTATGGGCCGGGGAAGGCCGCGTACGGAGCAACAATTGCAGGCGCTTTTGCGAGAGGCAGGATTTCTGCCGCATTGAGAGGCGCTCGACCTGCCAGCCGCTGCTCGTGCGCCTGCTGGTAGCTCGCCCTTGACTGCAAACACTTAGTGTAAGTTTGAATTGACATATCAGCTGGTAAAGCTAGGATGACACACGAACTTGTGAAGAGATAGATGTCTGCATGGCCCGCCTTCCAGAGTTCCCAATGGAGACCTTAGCAGTGGTGTTGCAGGAGCCCCAGCAACTTGGGCTTCAGCGGCTCGACTTGCCAACTCCGGGCGATACCGACGTCGTCGTCGACGTCGAGTGGAGCGGGATTAGCACGGGCACAGAGCGGCTCTTATGGTCAGGCCGCATGCCGCATTTCCCAGGGATGGGCTATCCTCTCGTTCCAGGCTATGAATCCGTGGGCCGAGTTTCCTGGGCTGGCCCGTCTACCAAAATTCGCGTGGGCGAACGTGTTTTCGTGCCCGGTGCAAACTGCTACGGAGCGATCCGCGGCCTCTTTGGCGGCACTGCGTCGCGCGTTGTTTTGCCCGAGAGCCGTACGATACCGATCGGCGAAGCGCTCGGTGAAAAAGGTATCTTGTTTGCGCTGGGCGCGACAGGTTACCACGCAGCCTTCTCCGACAAGGGCGTTGCAGCCGATCTCATTGTTGGACATGGCGTTCTCGGCCGGCTGATCGCGCGTATCGTGGTCGCATCGGGGTCGCCAGCGCCAACGGTGTGGGAAAAGAATAAAAGCCGTTTCGGCGGGGCCGTGGGATACCAGGTTGTTGATCCCGATCAAGATCCTCGCCGGGATTATCGCGTAGTTTGCGATGTAAGCGGAGACTCATCAATTCTTGATGCGCTCGTGTCGCGCCTTGCTCCCGGCGGCGAAATCATACTCGCCGGGTTTTACGCGGATCGCCTCTCTTTCAGCTTCCCGCCCGCCTTCATGAAAGAAGCGCGGATGCGGGTAGCCGCGCAGTGGCAAAAGGCGGACATGCTTGCCGTCAAGCAATTGGTCGACAGTGGCCGCTTGTCCTTTGATGGTCTCATTACGCATCGCAGTACAGCAGACGGCGCCCCCAGCGCCTATCGCACCGCCTTCGAAGATCCGGCCTGCCTGAAGATGGTTCTAGATTGGAGAAAGTGCGCATGACTTTGGATGTAGATCAAGGGACTGCCCTCGAGCAGCAAGCGGCTGCGCTTCGCGCGGAAGCAGCTATCGAGCCTGACGCTGTTCCTGCGACCGAAGCCAAAAAAGAAACGCAGATTATAGCGATCTACGGCAAGGGCGGGATCGGCAAGAGCTTCACGCTTGCCAACCTCTCTTACATGATGGCTCAGCAGGGCAAACGCGTTCTGCTTATCGGCTGCGACCCCAAGAGCGACACGACATCCCTTCTGTTTGGCGGCCGCGCCACCCCGACGATCATCGAGACGTCTTCCAAGAAGAAGGCGGCGGGCGAGGAAGTCCAGATCGAACGACGTCTGCTTCAAGCGCGATGGCGTTTTCGCGATGGAACTCGGTGGGCCAGAAGTGGGCCGTGGCTGCGGTGGACGCGGCATTATCCATGGCTTTGAGCTTCTCGAAAAGCTCGGCTTCCATGAATGGGGCTTCGATTACGTCCTGCTCGATTTTCTTGGTGACGTCGTGTGCGGCGGTTTCGGCCTGCCGATAGCGCGCGATATGTGCCAGAAGGTGATCGTCGTCGGCTCGAACGACCTGCAGTCGCTGTACGTCGCCAATAACGTCTGCTCGGCGGTCGAATATTTCCGTAAGCTTGGTGGCAATGTCGGCGTTGCCGGCATGGTCATCAACAAGGACGACGGCACGGGCGAGGCGCAAGCCTTCTGCGCGGAGGTCGGGATTCCTGTGCTGTCCGCGATTCCGCAACACGACGACATCCGCAAGAAAAGCGCGAATTACGAAATCATCGGCAAGCCGGGCGGGCAGTGGGCGGCCGTGTTCGAGACGCTCGCCAAGAATGTTGCGGAGGCGCCCCCTGTGCGGCCGACGCCTCTTTCTCAGGATGGCTTGCTCGGCCTTTTCAAGGGTGACGCGGTTGGGCGTGGTGTTGTCCTCGATCCAGCGAGCCAGTCCGACATGCGCGGCCATGAGATCGTCGAGAAGCCGTCCCTCGAAATCGTCTACGACGTCGCGTAAGGGAGCAGTGAGTTTATGACAGCACTTGATCGCCAATCCTCTCAAGCCGCTTCCGGCGAAGTCGTCTACGACGACGCCGGACGTGCCGCGGCTGCCGAGAATACGGCCGACAAGTCGAAAGCCGAGGCGACCGCCCCGGTTGGTGGAGCGGGCGTTGGGTGTCACGCGGGCGCGGCCGAAATGAAGAAGGCCGCGGTCGCTGCCGGCAAGAGCGAGGTGCTCGAACAGTACGCGAAGGATTATCCTCAAGGGCCGCACGATCAGCCGCAAAGCATGTGTCCCGCTTTCGGCTCGCTGCGTGTTGGTCTGCGCATGCGCCGCACGGCAACCGTGCTTTCCGGCTCAGCCTGTTGCGTCTATGGCCTGACGTTCACCTCGCACTTCTACGGCGCAAAGCGGACAGTGGGATACGTTCCCTTCAATTCTGAGACGCTTGTCACCGGCAAGCTCTTCGAAGATATCCGCGAAGCCGTCTTCAAGCTCGCCGACCCGGAACTGTATGACGCGGTGATCATAACAAACCTCTGCGTTCCGACTGCCTCCGGTGTTCCGCTGCGGCTCCTGCCTAAGGAAATCAACGGCGTTCGCATCATCGGCATCGACGTGCCGGGCTTTGGCGTCCCGACTCATGCGGAAGCCAAGGACGTTCTGGCGGCGGCCATGCTGCGCTATGCCCGTACGGAAGCCGAGCAGGGACCCGTGCAAGCTCCTCGTGGGGGCAGAGCGGAGAAGCCTACGATCACGCTCGTGGGCGAGATGTTCCCTGCAGACCCGGTGACCATCGGCATGATGCTGGAGCCGCTCGGGCTTGCCGCCGGTCCTGTTGTGCCCACCCGGGAATGGCGTGAGCTTTATGCGGCGCTCGACTGCGCCGCGGTGGCCGCAATCCATCCCTTCTACACCGCATCCTTCCGCGAATTCGAAGCTGCGGGCCGTTCCATCACAGGGTCAGCGCCCGTCGGCTATGACGGGACGGCGAACTGGCTCATCTCGGTTGCAGAGACGTGCGGGATTGCCCGCTCCACCGTTGACGCCGCGCTTAACCGCATACTGCCGCCCGTGCGCGACGCTATCGCGAAAACGCCCATCAAAGGGCGCATAACTGTCTCGGGCTACGAAGGCTCGGAGTTGCTGGTTGCGCGGCTTCTCATCGAAAGCGGCGCGGACGTTCCCTATGTCGGCACCGCCTGTCCGCGTACCCGCTGGTCCGATGCCGATCGCGAGTGGCTTCTGGCTAAGGGCGTGCACGTGCAGTACCGGGCCTCGCTGGAGCAGGACATTCAGGCGGTGGACGAGTTCAAGCCCGATCTCGCCATCGGGACGACGCCCGTCGTGCAGCATGCGAAGGCTTCCGCCATCCCAGGCCTCTATTTCACGAACCTCATTTCGGCACGGCCACTCATGGGCGTCGCTGGCGCGGGATCGCTTGCCCATGTCGTCAACACCGCGATCGCGAGCAAGGGCCGCTTCGATGAGATGAAGGAATTCTTCGAAGGGGTTGGAGAAGGTCATAACGCCGGTGTATGGGAAAGCGCACCTAAGGCGCCGCCCAAGAAGCAGGAACTGCAGCTAAAGAAGCCGTCCATCAAAATGCCAGAGGAGGCCATCGGATGCTGATCGCCGACCTCGACAGAGCAGGTGGCTATTGGGGCGCGGTTTACGTGTTTGCCGCGATCAAGGGGCTGCAGGTCATCATTGACGGGCCGGTGGGTTGCGAAAATCTGCCCGTGACGGCCGTGCTTCATTACACCGACGCGCTCCCCCCGCACGAACTGCCAATCGTCGTGACAGGGCTTTCCGAGGAAGAACTCGGTCAGCATGGCACCGAGCAGGCCATGAAGCGCGCGCATAAGACGCTCGATCCGAAGCAGCCGAGCGTCGTCGTCACGGGGTCCATCGCCGAAATGATTGGTGGCGGCGTGACGCCAGAAGGCACGAATATCCAGCGCTTTTTGCCGAGAACCATAGACGAGGACCAGTGGCAAAGCGCGAACCGGGCCATGATGTGGCTCTGGAGCGAATACGGCGCCAAGCGGAAGTTGAAGGTGAAGCCGAGGGCGGCTGACGCAAAGCCCCGCGTCAACATCATCGGCCCATGTTACGGCGTCTTCAACATGCCGTCGGACGTGGCGGAAATCCGTCGTCTGGTTGAGGGCATCGGCGCCGAAGTAAATATGGTCTTCCCGCTCGGCGCTCACCTTAACGAGGTGCCGAGGCTTGCGGAAGCGGAGGCGAATATCTGTCTTTACCGCGAGTTCGGGCGGTTGCTCTGCGAGGCGCTCGACAAGCCCTATTTGCAGGCGCCTATCGGGCTTCATTCGACGACGAAATTCCTTCGCACGCTCGGCGAAGTTCTCGGACTTGATCCGGAGCCGTTTATCGAGCGCGAAAAACACACCACGATCAAGCCGTTGTGGGATCTCTGGCGCTCGGTCACGCAAGACTTTTTCGGAACAGCCAGCTTTGCGATCGTAGCAAACGAGACCTATGCGCGCGGTGTCCGGCACTTCCTGGAAGATGAGTTGGGCCTGCCCTGCACCTTCGCTATCTCGCGCCGGGCAGGCGTAAAGCCCGACAACGAGGAGGCGAGGCGTCTCGTGCGGGAGAAGCCGCCGCTCGTGCTGTTTGGCAGCTACAACGAGCGCATGTATCTCGCCGAAAGCGGCGGCCGGTCGATGTACATCCCTGCGTCCTTCCCGGGCGCGATCATTCGCCGCCATATCGGTACGCCATTCATGGGCTACGGTGGAGCGACTTATATTGTTCAGGAGGTTTGTAACGCGCTCTTCGATGCGCTTTTCAACATCCTGCCGCTGGGAAAGGACCTGGACCGGATCGAGGCGACCCCTTCAAGAATGGCCCGGCAGCTTCCCTGGGAGGAGGATGCAAAGACTCTGCTCGACGAAATGGTGGAGGCGCAGCCTGTGCTTGTGAGGATTTCGGCCGCAAAGCGCTTCCGTGACGCTGCTGAAAAAGCAGCCCGCGAGGCAGGCGAAACCAAGGTAACGGCAAAACGCGTCGGTGTATCCATCGCTAATGCTGTCGATGGGAGGGCCGCATGACTTTCTCTCTGCGTATCGCATACCGAGGGGGAAGGTGAGCATGTCCGCTTATCATCCGCACGCCAACGGACCGCATGCGCGCATCAGAGCGCGAGAGGCAAAAGAATTCCGGCTCATCTTTCTCGCAACGTTTCCCCTTTTTCTCGCTGCTGGGCTTGTGAGGCGGGCTTTCGCGCCGCGCCGCAGCAACAGTCAGCGTAAGTCGGTATTTGCCGAGGCACGCGCCGCGGCCAACACCTGCATCCCCTTCGCTTTCATGCGGTAGGGGTAAGAATTCGTCCGGCTGGACCGGGCAAGCGAACTCCATGGCGGATCACGCCATGGCGAACCCGGCCGCGAGGGTAATGCGCGGTAACTGACAGAGAGTCCACTTTAGCGGAGATCAAGCTTATGGCTCAAGAAGAAAGGGATGTCTCGCTCACCGGGCTGACCGAAGGCGAGGCGAAGGAATTTCACAGCATTTTCGTAGCGAGCTTTATAGGATTCAGCATCGTCGCAATCATTGCGCACGTGCTCGCTTGGAATTGGCGTCCTTGGGCTGGGCCGATTGCGTCCATTCCTGAAGACGTACACACCGCAGCCCTGAACTTCATCCAATATCTTTCATAAGGAGAAAAACACATGTGGCGCATTTGGCTACTCTTTGATCCCCGCCGTGTCCTTGTCGCGCTCTTTGCGTTCCTGATCGTGCTCGCGCTGTTGATCCACTTTATCCTGCTGAGCACGACTCGCTACAATTGGATCGACACGGGTGCGGTAAAGGCTGCGGCTTCCTCCAACACCGCTCTTCCAGCTCGCTAAACGGTTGGGATCAATCAGGACGGCGGGTGGGGAATATGTTAGGCCTCGCCCGCTTTCTCGGAATTTTTTCACAGGAGGCCGAGCGATTGCTCGCCTCCTAGCTGGAGGTGAGCGATGGCATTGCTCAGTTATGAAAAAAAGTACCGCATTCGAGGCGGCACCCTTGTAGGGGGCGACTTATTCGACTTCTGGGTGGGCCCGTTCTTCGTCGGATTTTTCGGGGTCACCACGTTCTTTTTCGCCGTTCTGGGCACCGCCCTCATTGTCTGGGGGGCCATGCTTGGACACACCACAAACATCTGGAAAATCAATATCGCCCCTCCAGACCTGAAATATGGTTTGGGCATGGCTCCCCTCGCACAGGGCGGGTTGTGGCAGATCATCACGATATGCGCCGTTGGAGCGTTCGTATCGTGGGCGTTGCGGGAGGTTGAGATTTGCCGGAAGCTTGGTATCGGGTATCACATACCCTTTACTTTTGGCTTTGCTATCTTTGCCTATGTCAGCATCGTCGTCATTCGTCCACTTCTGATGGGCGCTTGGGGCTTTGGTTTCCCCTACGGCATCCTGAGCCACCTCGATTGGGTCTCAAATACCGGATACCAATATCTGCACTTCCACTACAATCCGTTCCACATGCTCGGCATTGCGTTCTTGTTCACGACAACGCTTCTCTTGGCTTTACACGGCGGTCTTGTGCTGTCCGCGCTTAATCCTGGCGATGGCGATACCGTGAAAACTCCAGAGCACGAGAACACTTTCGCGCGCGACCTGCTGGGGTATTCCACTGGCACCCTTGGCATTCACAGGATCGGCCTCTTCTGCGCTATCAACGCGGCCTTCTGGAGCGGATGCTGCATCATTGCCAGCGGACCGTTCTGGACGAAGGGCTGGCCCGAGTGGTGGAACTGGTGGTTCAACATCCCAGTCTGGCGATAGGTAGGGCAACAGATCATGGCCGAATATCAAAACATCTTCACTCAGGTTCAGGTGAAGGGTCCAGCCCATCTGGGTGTCCCTCTTTACCGCGACCAATATGGCCGGACGGGCACGCGCCCCCTCCACATATACCTGCTCGGCATACTGGGCGACGCCCAAGTCGGTCCCATCTATCTCGGACTGACCGGCGTAGCCTCTATTATCTGCGGCTTCATCGCCATCGAGATCATCGGCCTGAACATGGCCGCCTCCGTGGACTGGAGCCCGGTGCAGTTCGTCAAGCAGATTTTTTGGCTCGCCCTTGAGCCGCCCGCGCCAGCGAACGGCCTTAAGATTCCTCCCCTTAATGAGGGCGGATGGTGGCTTGCTGCCGGTCTTTTCCTGACCCTGTCCATCCTGCTTTGGTGGACCCGGACCTTTCTCCGTGCCCGTCAGCTCGGTCTCGGAACTCACATCCCGTGGGCCTTCGCTTCGGCGATCTTCCTCTATCTGTCTATCGGTATCATCCGTCCGGTCTTGATGGGCAGCTTTGGTGAAGCTCCTCCGTTCGGGATCTTCCCGCATCTCGACTGGACCGCGGCGTTCTCGCTTCGCTATGGAAACCTCTATTACAATCCGTTCCATATGCTGTCGATCGCCTTCCTCTACGGCTCCACGCTTCTTTTTGCGATGCATGGCGCCACGATCTTGGCGGTCAGCCGTTACGGCGGCGAACGCGAGATCGAGCAGACGACGGACCGGGGCACGGCCCTCGAGCGGGCAGGGCTTTTCTGGCGCTGGACCATGGGCTTCAATGCTTCCATGGAATCCATCCATCGCTGGGCTTGGTGGTTCGCTGTCCTGTGCACGCTTACTGGGGGTATCGGCATTCTTCTGACCGGAACGGTTGTCGATAACTGGTATCTTTGGGGAATTAAGCACGGCATCGTACCCACATACCCAGAGGTTCTCCCCGTCGTCATCGACCCGGCTACGCTTACGGGAGCACCAAAATGAGTTACAAACAGCGTATCCTAACAATAGGCCTAGCCCTGATTGGCGGTGCGGTACTCTTAGTCATCTTCGCTTACTACACCTTCCAACGTCCTACCGTGGAATGGGTGCAGTGGGGCTATCGTGGAACTGGGATGGTCCAAATCTACAACAAGCGGGACATCAACAGTGCCACGACGAAGGCTCTCAATGCGGTTCCGGAGCCTGAGGACAAGATCGATCCCTCAGGACAGAAGGCAGCAGACGCGTATCAGAACGTGCAGGTGCTCAAAGACATCGATTCAAACGAGCTTCTGCGCCAGATGACCGCCTTTGCGAAATGGGTTGCACCGGAACAAGGCTGCTCCTATTGCCACAAGGACGGCGCGAACTTCGCTGAAGACGCGCTCTATACAAAGGTCGTAGCCCGCCGGATGATTCAGATGACTCGTCATCTGAACGCCGACTGGAAAAATCACGTCGCCATTAATGGTGCGGGTGTGACGTGCTATACGTGCCACCGGGGCAATCCAGTTCCGAAGAATGTGTGGTACACTCCCGTTCCGCCAAGGTCGTCTCTCGCTCTGCTCGGCAACAAGGCCGGCCAGAATAGGCGGGCTCCAGAGGTTGGATTGACGTCCCTTCCCTACGATCCGTTCACGCCGTTTCTTGAGGGCGATCAGCAAATCCGCGTCATGGGCCCCACAGCGCTCCCGACAACGGACCGCCAGTCTCTCAAGCAGGCTGAGTGGACCTATGCGCTCATGATGGCGATATCAAAGGGTCTTGGGGTCAACTGCACCTACTGCCACAACACGCAGTACTTCCAGACTTGGAGTGGGAGCACGCCACAACGTGTAACCGCGTGGTATGGCATTCGCCTGGTTCGCGACATCAACAACAACTACATCAATCCGTTGACGCCGCTCTATGCGAACGTGCCTGGGCGTAAAGGCCCTGCTGGCGATCTGCCAAAGGCTTTCTGCGCTACCTGCCACCAAGGTGCATTTAAGCCACTCTACGGGGCAAGCATGCTCAAGGATTACCCAGCGCTTGCTGGTCCATCTCCTGAGAAAGCCTCGGTCAGGACTCAATAACCGCTCAACGTTGCCGCCGATTTCGGCGGCAACACTCTGTCTTCCTGCCATTGCTCAAGACAGGCACAGAACCTCCGCTCGGCGGAGGTTTTTTTGTGGGAGGGAACCCGCTTGTGCGGCTTCACTTCGGAAGTGTGTTGGTCAACCGCGCAAGCAAAGCGTCAAGCAGCGAATCTTCAGCTCGACTGACCGCGGCTGAGCGGGTATCGAACAAAGCGGCGTGAATATTCGCGACTGGATAAAGCCGACGGAGAGCGAGCCTATAGGCTGCAAGCTGCCCGTGAAAGGGGGATTGCAAGCGGGCATCAAGGTGAACGATCCCGGACTTATAGTCGAGGATATGGATCTCCGATCCGGTAAAGGAAATCCGATCGATTTGCCCCGTAATGATGCCCCGGCGCTTTCCGTAACTGTCCTGAAGGGTAACAGCAATCCCGGCCTCGGCTAAAGACTGGGCGACGGAACCGTTGAAAACGCGGCTGGATAGGGCAGCGAAAGCGCTTTCGATCGCGGCGTCCTTATCACGCGCTGAGATTTCGCCATTGAAGGCTGAGGCAATAGCGCCCGCAGCGTTTGCACGTTCCGCAGCCGGAAGATGCGGCAGAACTTCAAGAAGTCTATGGATGAAGACGCCCCTTGCTCTTGCCTGGTTGCGGTCATGAGCTTTCGGTTTCCCCTGAGCGTGTAGACCGCTACTTTCGCCAGAGATCCGGGACGGTAACAGAATTGGCAACGCCGAGTCGCCGGGAGCGGGAGCAGCAAGCCACGGGGGTGCCGCTTCCCTGTCCGCATTCTGCACGGACAACGCAAGGGATCGAGACTGCGCAAGAGAACCGTACCGCCAAACGGGGCGGCCCTGGGGGTCGGCCTCCTGCTCCATCTTCGAAACGAGTGCGCCCTTGATCGTCTCATACCAGCAGCCGTTGGGGAGGTTACCCTTGTGGTAGCCCGTTATATAGAGACGGTCGCGCGCTCGCGTCATGGCGACATACAGAAGCCGCCCTAATTCCCGATGTTCTTCATCCTTAAGGCGAGCCCTGACCTCGGCAACCACCGCCAGGCGCGACGCGCCCTTGACCGCCCAGATCGGAACGGCGGGGGCTCCTTCCTCGCCGCCGACGCTCGGGACAAAGGTGACAGGAGCGGCGGAAGCGCTGCGATTGCTGCAAGCATCGGCGAGGATGACAATGTCTGCTTCAAGTCCCTTCGCGCCGTGAACCGTCATGACGCGCACCTCGCGCGCGCCCTGATCGGTCTCTCGCTTCACGTCAGAAGCGCCCCGCCGAAGGGAGACGAGGAACTCCGGAAGGCTCAAAAGGGGCCGTGAGCCAAACGCTTCCGCGAGATTCAGCAGTTCGTCGAGAGCGTCGAAGCATTCTGTTCCGAGCCTTGCTGCGAAGGCTTTGCGACCGCCCTCGGCCTCGAGGATATGGGAGAAGAAATCGAATGGGTTCACGCATTGCGCCAGGTCGCGCCATGCGGTGAGTTTGGCGGCCACGCGCGCATATTTGTCATCGCAGGCGCTGGCGCCGGAGGTCTCCAGGGCATGCCAAAGCGATACTTCCCGGCCGAAGGCCAGTTCAAACAGGTCGTCGTCGGAAAAGTTAAACAAAGGGCTCTTCAGAACTTCGGCAAGCGCCAAGTCATCCTCCGGCTGAAGCAGCGCACTGGCAAGCGCCATCAGATCCATGACGGCCAACTCGTCGAGCAAGGCCATGCGATCCGCTCCAGACACGGGGATACCTTCCCGTTTCAGAGCGGCCTGCAGCAGTCCCGCCATAGGTTGGCGCTTGCGCAACAGAACGAGGATGTCGCCGGGTTCGATCGGGCGCTCCCTCGATGGAAGCGCCTCGCGGCTCTCCAGCCAATGCCTGATCTTCGCCGCGATTCTGGCCGCGAGCGCTTCGGCCGGCTTTGCGCTCGGGGATGCGGGGGCATCGGGCTCCCAGACGGTGCCCTTCTCCACATTTTCCCCTCTCTCGGGCTCCCATAGTTCCACGATGCCAGCGCCACTGTGCCGATGCGCGATATGGGGCATGGACGAACCGTGCCGTAGGCTAGGCAGAGCGCCGGTCACGCTATCCACGGCTGTGAGGACAGGAGCGAGCGTTCTGAACGACAAATTGAGATCGACGTTGCGCCAGCGCAAATCGGCTTGTTGAGCTTTCTCCTCATAGGAGGCGCCGTTTCGGGCGAGCAACTCGGGGGCCGCGCCCTGGAAACCGTAGATTGACTGTTTCTCGTCGCCGACCGCGAAAAGCGTCGGCGTACAAACGCGAGCGCCCTCGCCAGCGAAGAAGTCGGACGCGAGGCTCTCGATGATCTTCCACTGCTGGGGACTGGTATCCTGCGCTTCATCGACTAGGACATGATCGATCCGCCCATCGAGTTGATAAAGCACCCAGTCGGCCACGTCTTCCCGCGAGAACAGGCTCAGCGTCTTGCCGATGAGGTCGTCGAAATCGACCGCTGCCCGCGCGCGCTTCTCGGCCTCGTAGCGATCGAAGATTGCCGCCGTAAGGCGGAGGAGCGCCATGGTAGCCTCGACGACTTTCAGGCCGCAGATTTGCTCGTCGAGAGCGACAAAGGCCGCCTGCGCTTTCACGAGGCGATCATTGAGCGTCGGCGCTTGTTTTTTGACCGCCGCTGTCATGAGCGACTGCCTGGGCTCGGCGGCCGTTGTCGTAAATACAGCTTTCAACGCGGCGCATTTCTGCTCAGCGTTTACTGCCAGCTTTACGGCGTGGAATCGCCCCGCTGCTCTCAGATCTGTTATTCCGCCCCGCGAGAGCGCGAGGACCGCATCATCTAAGGTCCGTTCGGTTAGCAGCAAAGCGGAGCGAGCCAGCAGGTTTTCTCTTGTGTCATCGTCCGCAACGTTGAAAAGCTGGCGGAGCCTTTCCTCGACGTATTGGAAGCGATCCTCACCCGAAACCTGCATGAGGTGGGCGACCTCATTGCGATGCCCGAGCATGGCCTCGAGCACACGCGAGAAATCGGCTTCCCCGGCATAGGCAACGACGGTGGTCAAGGCATCGCGCAAAGGCCCGCTCCTGGCCGAGGCAAAGGCTTGAGCCTGGGCTGCGCTAAGGGTGTCGCGCGCTTCCTCCTCGGTCAGCACGGTGAAACCGGGCGGGACGTTGGCCTCAAAGCTGTAGCGGCGTAATACGCGCTCGCAAAAGCCGTGGATCGTCATGATGGCAAGACCGCCGGGCGCATCGATCACGGACGCAAACAGGCAGGGCGCGGCGGCGAGTTCGCCACTGTTCGGCGGCCTGCCGAGCAGCTTCGCCAGATTGCTGGAGAGCGCATTTTCGTCGGCCGTAGCCCATTCGCCGAGCTTTGCGAGCACGCGCGTTTCCATTTCGGCGGCGGCGTTTTTTGTGAAGGTGAGGCACAGCATCGAGCGCGGGTCTGCACCCGACAGGAGCAGGCGCAAAATGCGCTGGACGAGGACGTGAGTCTTGCCGGTGCCCGCATTCGCACGGACCCACGCCGAGACGGCAGGATCGGCAGCCGCCCTTTGTTTGCGCTCGGCGGCCTCCAGCAGCCCTTGAGGCGATAGCTCAGTCATCGCCCGCCTCCTCGTCGCCGCTTGCGGACCACTCCTTCACGCGTGCAAGGTGAGCGTAGGGATCGTTGTCCGCCTTATCGCGGAATATGGCGCGGATCTCGTAAGCATACGGCGTGTCGGGATCGTCGAAGTGAGCGATGCGCTGCAGCAGCCCGGTTTCTGCTGCCCGGATCGCTTCCCCGCACGGCACCTTCAAATCCACGATTTCGCCCGGCGGTTCGCCTCCGGTCGCGACGATGTAGCGAAGTTCGGGATCGGAGCCCGGCAGAATCCCCGCGAAAGCGCCTTCTCGAACAAGGAGCCCTTCGAGCGCGAGTTGCGGTGCGCCCCGTCCCGCCGAGGTTTTCGCCGTGTTTGCGCTGGTTTTGAAGTCATAGATGCATACGGCGCCGTCATTGCGAATGTCGATCCTGTCGGCGCGTGCGGTCACTTCGAAAGGTCCGCACGCTGTACCCAGCTTCAGCTTGCCGCCAACTTCGCTCTTCAAGGCGATAACGTTAGTTCGGCGTCCGCCCTCGGTGCTCGCGAACCAGTCGGCAAAGCGCGCAAAACGCGGACGCCAGAAGGGGGCGTTTTCGAGATTGAAGCCCAACTCATCCGCCGCCTTGTCCAGGCAGCGCACCAGTTCCACACCCGCGTTCGGCGGCAGTGGGCCGGGGTGAGCCTGAAAGAAGTGATGCAGCGCGGCGTGATAGAGGATGCCCTTGTCGCGCGCGTCGTGCGTCTCGCCGATTCGGCGCAAGGGTTCGAGCACGAGAATTTGCCGTGCATAGATCGCGTAAGGGTTGGCGAACCACGTCTCGATTGCGGTGACGCTCAGCCGGCGCGGCCGGGCTGCAAGGGGCGGCCGCGGGGCGGGGCAACCCACAGGCGTCACTTTCGCGGGCGCGCGCTGTAAACGCGCCCATGAAAGCCACGGATTTTCGGGCTGTAACGTGTCGAGCTTGCGCGCCCCTTTGGCGAGAGCGGTCAAGCGGGCGATCCAGCGGCTCGGTCGCTTCAGGCTGCCGTTCACCTTCTTCGCGCGAGTCAGAATGACACGGGGCGCGACGGCAGCGAGCGCCGTGAAGTCTTGCGCGGACAGGCCGATGCGCCGCTCTTCCGGGGAAAGCCCGACGAACGCGCGGTCCCTGCGATTGAGCCACGGATTAGGGCCGGAAATTTGCGGCCAGCTTCCCTCATTCAATCCGCCAAGCACGATTACGTCGGCGTCAAGCAGGCGAGCATCGAGGGGCCTCCGTAAGAACAGCCGCGGATGCGGGTTCTCCGTGGCGGCCCGTTGCCTCGTGGAAGCAATTTCACCAAAGAAGCCAGCGTAGCCCGGAAGGTCCAGTCTGAGCGATGACGCGCCCACTTTCGCGGCGTCTGCGAGGGTAGATGGCTCGTCTTCGTCCAAGGAAGCGAGACCAAGTCCAAGCTCCGCCAGGTGGCCCATGACGTCGGTGTGAGCGGTGATCCATTCCCGGAGGTTGAGGCGTTCCTCCGCCATGGAGGTGAGTGGGGACAGAGCCTCAAGCACTTGCTCAGCGAACGCGCGCGCAGCCTCCCACTCGATCGCCTCGATGCGTTTCATAGCGGGATGGCGAGCTTCTCCCGCTGCAATCGCATGCTGGGCGCGCGCCAACGCGGCGGGAATGCCGAGCATGGACGATGGCCGCCACATCTGGCGCAGGACGCCCAGGTCGATGAGCTCGGCAAAGCGCCGAATGGCAGCAGCGCCTTCGCCCTGCGCGGACCTCAGAAGCGCGACGAGATCCTCCGGCTTGCCGTTCGCAGCGGTTACGGCGACGCGCAAAACCAGGGTTTCCGGGTTCCACTCCTCAACCGGGTTCGTCAGTCCCCAATGAGTAAGCGCATGCCGCACGCGCCTAATCAAGTTCTCGTCAGGGGTCACGAGCGCGGCCGTCTGGCCCTCGGTTTCAAGCGCTTCCCGCAGGATCAGCGCAATGGCCGCCGCCTCGTCCTGGATCGTTTCGGCCTCTATCAGGGCCACGCCGGGCGCAGGGCTGCCGACCGCCTTTTTCTCGGCGTTGGCGAAGCTGGCCCACTGCGCGGTCGTGGAAGCAGGCCGCAGCGCCTCGCTCAGGAACGTCACGCGACGCACATTTTCGCATTCGAGGTCGGGGATGGCCTCCCTGCGCTCGCCCAGTTTCGCGAGAAGCTGATACAGCCCATGCTGCGGATGCTCGGGATGGTTGCTCAGCGCAGCCCAGGACTCGGCGTCCAAATTGCGGTCGAGGCCATGAAGCACGATCGCTGAGTTCGGGCGCCCTTTCAGCGTCTCCATCAGCGTCATGGTTGCGGCCACGCTTCCGGTCGAGCCCGCGATGATAGCCGGCGCGTAGCTCTGCCGGAGGAACTCAGCCTCGATTGCCATGAGCCGGTTGCGCCGCTCCTGTGCGTCTAGCCCGCGCTCTTTCTGCTTGTGGGCATCCCAGCTCTTTCGCACATGGCGGAGAAGCTGGAGGGATAGCTGCTCGCCGCCGGTCGCTTGTGAACTGTCGAGCTTATCGATGCGGGAGAGGTCTGCCGCCTCGTTGTGCGCTTCGTCGATGAGCGCCGCGATCTCCCTTGCGATTGCGGCCGCGCTGACTGCAGGGACATCGGGAAAAAGGCGCTCCCCCGGCGCCATTCTTGTGCTGCGCATCTTCGCGGCAGCTTCCAGGGCATAGCTGCTGAGATGGATCTGCCGCTCAAGCTCAGTGAAGGCGGAAGGAACGGCCAGCGCTTTTTCGAGAAGCGCAATCGCGGTCCTGTGCGGCTTCCATCCGCGTTCCGTAATTCGCGAACAGGTCGAGCGGGTCGGCCTCGCCCAGAACGCGGATGCGGGGGAGAAAGGTGGCCTCATTCGGCGAAAGCCACAGGAATTCGAGCTTGAGGGGCTGAACGGCGGCCCGTGACGGCAGATAAACGGTGAGGCCGGGCAGGTCGTGCGGCTCGGGCGCGCCTGCGTTCCAGATCGAGCCATCAAGGATCGAAGCCGCCAGCGTCTTCAGGAAGGGCGCGTGCGCCGGGCAGTTCACGATCGCGAAGCTGCCCGCGAAAGGCCCCGGCTTAGGCTCTGAGACGCCAGCCGTCATTCAAATGGCTTTCCGCTTCCGCCAGCGCTTGAGGCGTTCCAACATGCATCCATGTTCCTTCGAGCACCGCGCCGAACAACGCGCCCTCGGCGCTTGCCCGGTCGAAGATCACGTTCAAGGAAAAGGCTTCGTCGCGGATGCCTTCGAAAAGCCGCGGGTTCAGAATGGACACGCCCGCGAAGACATAAGCCGAATCTTCGCCCTTCCGCCTACGCTGCAATCGCCCTGTGGCATCACTATGAAAATCGCCGAGGCCATCGTAGCCGATGCTCGAATTGCGGTGCGCCAGCAACAGGAGCGCCGCCATGCGCTCGTGCTCCCAGGCGTTGATCAGCATCTTCAGGTTGGAGTTCGCGCCCTCGCTCCAGACGGAATCGGAGTTGTGGACGATGAAGGGGCCCCGTCCGAGATGCGGCAACGCCTTGCGAACGCCGCCGCCCGTTTCCAAGACGCACTGGCGTTCATCCGAAATGATGATGTGCGGCGCAGTGCGGCCACGGAGGTGCGCCTCGATCTGGTCGGCGAGATGATGGACATTAACGACGGCTCGCCCGATGCCAGCCTCGGTGAGGCGGTCAAGGGCGTGATCGAGAAGCGGCCGTCCGGCGAGCCTCAACAGCGGCTTGGGAACGCGATCGGTCAGCGGACGCATCCGCGTTCCAAATCCCGCCGCTAACACCATCGCGGTGTTGATCGGGCCGTTCTCCGCTGTCTCCATATCCGGTCCAACCTTCTCCGGCCCGTCGCCCCTCAATCGCTGGCGTCTGGGAGGCGGGGCGCACGTGGGCTTCATACCACGCTCTAAGCGGCCTGAGATCCGGATGGGCGAGGTTGCGGAGCAGATAGCAGTGGATGCGTGGCAAATGTGCAAGATAGCCATTCTTGCCGTCACGCAGCGACAGGCGTGCGAAAATGCCGAGGATTTTGGTGTTTCGCTGAGCGCCGAGGATGGCATAGGCCTTCGCGAACGAGGCGGGATCGAAGTCTCGGGTCCGCTTTCTCCGCGCCAGCGCAATAGCGGGCGTAGAGAGTGCGTTCGGTCTCTTCCGGCACTTCAAGTCGCGCATCCTGTAAGAGCGACACGAGATCGTAGGCGGGATGACCCCAAACAGCGTCCTGGAAATCGATGATGCCGAGGCTGGCGAGGCCGCTTCTTTCTTCGCACAGAAGAAGGTTGGGGGAATGATAGTCCCGCAGCAGGAGGTCTTGCTTCTGTGTCGGAAGCCAATCCAAAAAGGGCGACCACGCTTCGAAGAAGGTGCGCGTCAGCGTTTCCGGCGCGCAGCCCGTCGGAAACAGCTTGAAATACCATTGCAAAAGAAGGTCCAACTCGACCTCCTGCGCCTCGCGGTCGAAGTCGGGCACCCGGTATGGGGCGTCGTGCGGCAGGGGAAGATCGCGCGGCGGCTTCGAAGCGCGGACCGCTAGCAAGCCATCGACGGCGAGCGCATAAAGCGGATCGAGCGACTTGCCTCCCGCTATGAGATTGCCGAACACCGCATCGCCGAGGTCATCGACGAGAAAGAGGCCGCTGTCGAGATCGAAGGCCGCTACAGCGGGCGCGCTAAGCCCCGCTTTCAAGCGCAGCCAATCGGAAACGGCAATGAAAGGGGTGCCCCTGCGGGCGAGATGGGCGATCTGGCAGTAGGGACGGCCATCGCGGATTGGAGGCCCGTCGCTGACGGGCGGCCAATCCATGAGCATGATGATATCCGACCCGCGCTTGAGCCTGGAGAACAGGCGGGCCGATGCATCCCCCCTGATGGCGATGCACTGCGCGCCACCCCATCCATTCGCATCGAGAAACCCCTGGACCTCCCGAAAGCGCGCAAGCTTCCGCTTCCAAGCGCCGAATCCTGTCAGCCAAACCCTTCGCGCGTTGCCTTCGCCTTCGATCCGGACCTCAAGCCGGTCGGGCGGCAGGCTGCGGTTGATTGTGTCGGGCCACTCCACAAGGACGGCACCCGTGGAGCAAAGTTCCGAAAAGCCGATTTCCTCGTCCTCGCCCGGCTCGATCCTGTAGAAATCGCAATGATAGATCGTGTGCCGCGGGCCGGCATAGTTCTGCACGAGCTGGTAGGTCGGGCTCGTGACCGTGTCCTCGATGCCGAGTGCCGGCAGCAGCCCTTGCGCGAAGGTGGTCTTCCCCGCGCCGAGATCGCCATGAAGCGCGATGAAATCCACAGGCGAGACGAAAGGCGCGAGCCTGCTCGCCAATGCCTTCAGCGCTTCGGGAGTGTCCACGTCCCACACAGTCCCACCTCTGGAAATCGCCATCTCCAGAGCGTCGGCTGGAGACTCACCATAGATGTGGGCGTTATTGCCCGAATCCCGCGGAATTGTGACGGAGGGAAGGGGTGTTCAACCACGCGGGCCTATGGCCTGACCCTTAACGGATTGTCAGCCCGGCCAAGCGAAGCGCGAGCCGGGGCCGCAAAAAGGTAAGCGCTTCAATAGATTTCGATCCCGTATAAGGCTTCCGCGATAACGGCCGTGGCGATCGGTTAACGCATCCGCCAAGCTTAGCTTAGGGAGATGTCACTTCAATAGCGGCGGCAGCAGCCTCTTCTTCCATCGTCTCCAGATTCGTGGAGCGAGTTTCCTTGCTTAAAAGAAGGGCGAGCAGCGTAAGCCCAGCAAGGCAGGCGAGATAGAGACCGACGGAGCCCGGCCCGTAACTCGATGCGAGCCAGGTTGCCACGAAAGGCGTCAAGGCGGCGCCAATGATCGAGGCCATGTTGTAGGCTATGCCTGAGCCCGTGTAGCGGGTGTTGGTGGGGAAGAGTTCCGGCAGGAGCGCTGACATGGGACCGAAGGTGAGGCCCATGAGGCTCATCCCCAAGCTCAGGAACGCAAGCATGAGGGCATAGTTTGCCGAAGCACCAGAACCCATCGTTGCGGGCGACAAGAACTGACCGAAACTCAGGCCAAATATGATGATGCCGCATGTCACGGCTATCAAGAAGGGACGGCGTCCAAACTGATCGGCGAGATACCCGGAAACGGGAATGAACGCGGCAAACAGCACCACGGCCATCAGCTGCAGAATGAGAAATTCCCGGTAGTCAATGCCAAGCAAACCCAATTCGACCTTCCCAATGGCATAAGACAAAATCCAGGTCGTCATCAGATAGAAAAGCCCATAGGTGGCAACCATCATGAAGGTGCCCAGCAGAAGCTCACGGGAATTGTTCCGTAGAACCTGGGCCAATGGCGACTTGAGCTTTTCTCCTCGTTCGACGGCACGGGCAAAAACAGGGGTCTCATGCAATTTTATTCGCACATAGAGACCGATCAGAACCATGACGATGGACATGAGAAACGGTATGCGCCATCCCCACGCTAGAAAGTGGTCGTCGATCTGCGCGGAGCCGGAACGAAATCCAAAGAAAATCGTGAGGGCCAGAAAGAAACCATTCGCCAGCAAAAAGCCAAATGGCGCGCCGAGTTGAGGCCACATTGCTGCCTGGGCCCGTTTGCCCGGCTCGGCGGTCTCGGTCGCCAGCAAAGCAGCGCCAGACCATTCGCCGCCGAGCCCCAGTCCCTGGCTGAAACGCAAAATCGCAAGAAGGGTTGGCGCCAGTAATCCGATCTGGTGATAGGTCGGCAGCAACCCCACCGCAAAGGTGGCAAGGCCCATGAGCAACAGTGAACCGATGAGCGTGGCCTTTCGGCCCACTCTGTCACCGAAGTGACCGAACAGAATGGATCCGATGGGCCGCGCTACGAATGCGACGCCAAAAGTGGCCATGGACGCGAGGAGTGCGGCAGTTCCTTCGCCCTTTGGAAAAAACAGAAGCGGGAAGACCGAGACGGCAGCCGTCGCATAAATATAGAAATCGAAGAACTCGATAGTGGTGCCGACCACGCTCGCGAAGATAATGCGCCGCCGTTCGGCTGGGCCAACCACCAGGCTCTTTTGCATGTTCAATCTCCCGGCATTCGAAAATATGATGGGGTCGACGCGGACCCTTTTTTCAACCTAGTTCATTTGAGGCTAGCATACGCAGGGTCCGGTCGAACTTGTGCTCACTTTAGAGTGAGGCGTCGCAAGCGCGGCAGCCTGATACCCCAAGTTCGCTTTTCGAGGCAAAGTTTATCTGACGCGCCAACGGTCGCCGCTGTCATCCCGAAAAGGCGGAATCCTTATCCGGGACCGTAACGGATTGAAACGCTTATCTTTCTGCGATCCCGGCCCGCGCTTCGCTTGGCCGGGATGACGAAACGCGGCGCGAGCTGTGACTGGCCGGGAAACGGCTTAGGACTGCGCCGCGATTGCTTTGCGTGCGCCCTTCTCCGAACCGGGTTTATCCTTTTGCTGCAATGCCGGGTGACGGTCAGGCAGGTGGACCGTGACCGTTGTGCCAGCGCCTGGCGTGGAGCGCAGATCGATGCGGCCCTTGTGAAGCTGTACGATGCTTTTCACGAGCGACAGCCCAAGACCGGCGCCCCTGTGACGCGATCCTCGCCCACGCAACTCGAAGCGCTCGAACACCGTCGCCTGCTCCTCCTCGGGGATGCCGAGCCCGGTATCCTGCACGCTGATCGCTATGCCGCTTTTTTCTCTACGGCAGGTGAGCGTAATGGTGCCGTCCTCGGGCGAGAACCCGATGGCATTCGATAGAAGGTTATAGATGACCTGAATGAGGCGGTTGTAATCGGCCATCACCGTGCCTGCGCCCTTCGCGATATGGACGTCGAGATTGACCTTCGCACGCGACAGGCGCTCCCGCACGCCAAGCTCGGCAGCCTCGATCACGTCCTCGACTTTCACCGGCGCAAGCTTGAGATCCAACGCTCCCGCGTCGATCACGGCCAGATCGAGAATATCGTTGATGATGGTGAGCAGCATCTGGCTCGACGTCTTGATGTCGTTGAGGTAGTCGCGCTGCTTGGGATTGAGCGGACCGGTTACTTCCTCAGCCAGAAGATCGGAGAAGCCAATGATGGTTGTCAGCGGGGTGCGCAGCTCATAGGAAACGTGGCTGAGGAACGCTGTTTTCAAGCGATCGGACGCTTCCAGGGCTTCGTTCCGCTCCAGCAGGACTTCCTCGAAGCGCTTCCTGTCGGTGACGTCGGCGAAGGTCAGGAGCGTGCCGCCATCGGGCAGCGGCGTTACCGCATAGGCAAGATGTGTCTCATCGCGGCGGGCAACCGTGCCGCTGAACGTGTCCCGCGCTTCCGGCATTCCGGTGATC
This sequence comes from uncultured Alphaproteobacteria bacterium, assembly GCA_963829495.1. Lineage (GTDB taxonomy): Bacteria > Pseudomonadota > Alphaproteobacteria > Rhizobiales > Rhodomicrobiaceae > Rhodomicrobium. Next base: position 145,609 of record CAWHIT010000003.1, on the reverse strand, counting down.
GCCTCCCGCAGCGTGTGCCAGAAGTCCGGGTCCGGGGCGAGTTCCTCCGTTGCGGCTTTGATCCCCTCAAAATGAGGCGTGCCCGAGAGCTTCTCGGCGTCCAGGCGCCAGATGGCCTGGAATGCCGGATTGAACAATTGCAGGCGGCCATCCGCGCTGAACACGGCGATGCCTTCGCTGAGGTGGTCGAGTGTTTCGCGCTGGCCTTCGATCAGGCTGTGGAATTGGCGTTCGAGCGAAAGCTTTTCCGTTACATCGTCGAAAAGGAAAGTCACGCCGCCGTCGTCGCGGCAATCGGTTACGACGTGCACGGTTCTTCCGTCGGGGCGGTGCCAAAGCTCGTCGAGGGTGCGGTTGCGATCCCATGCGAGCACTTTGCCATCGCGCCATCTGCGGTAGTCGGGCTGCTCGGGGAGCAGGCGGCGCTGGCGAAGCTGGTCGAGAAACTCGGACGCCGAAGGCTTCTCCGCGAGCCAAGTGCTGTCGAGGCTCCAGGTGCGTGCGAACGCATCGTTGCTGTAAACAAGCTTGCGGTCGCCGCCGAACACCGCAACGCCGGTGGAGACCTTGTCGAGCGTTCGGCTGTGAGCGGCCATTTGCCGTTCAAGCTCATCCTTGGCGATGGCGAGCGGGGCAACGTCGAAGGCCGCGCCGCCGCTTCCGCGCTCAAGCGGCGCCGCAATAGCCTCGTAAATCTGCACGCCGCCGTTGATGATGGTCTGAAGTTTGAGCCGTCCCTCTTTTTTCAACTGGCTCATGCGAAGGAGATCGGCCCTCTGCCGCGTTTCAAAGAGCTCGATCTTTTTCTCGATGGTTTCGTCCCGGCTCTTTGCGCCGATCGCGTTCACATAGGCGGCATTGACCCATGTCAGAGCGCCTTTCGCGTCGCGAAGCCAAACGGGCATCGGCAGGCTGTCGAGCAGGCTTTCGCGGTCCTGCAAAGATTGCTTCATGCGCTTGTTTTCGCCAATCAGGCGGACGAGTTCCTTGTTGACGGGCGAGAACGGCCGGATGCGCAAGACGGTGTCCGCGCCTGAGACAGCGCCGGAAATCTCGATGACATGGCCCTCAAGCGTGCTTGCATTCGCAACGAAGGGTTCGCCGTAGGTCTGCAGGCGGTTCAAGCTTTCGGCGGTCCTTCCCGCGTCGTCGGGATGAAGCCAGGCTCCGAAGCGCAGGAGCTGCGCCAGCTTTACCGGCACGCCGATCGGGCCTGGAAGATTGTGAAGCGCGAGTTTTGGGTTGGCGTCCGTCCAGATCACAAAAGCCTGGGGCTCTAGCGACGCGAGCGCCCGGAAATTATTCTCAATGGCTTGTAGGGAATCGAGACGCGCTTTCTGGCGCAGGAGCTGTTTGGCATACCAATGCGCCTTTTCCCTGAATAAGACCGCAAGCACGGCACAGCCGGCTGCCGTCCCCGCCAGCACGGCGCCGATCAGAACGGCGTTGGCGTTTCCAAATGCGCAGGTCGAAGGATCGGAGAGGCTACCGGCTGCGCTGGCGGCCCTGAGCGATGCCATTGAGACGGAAGAGAACGCGAGAACCCCGAAGGCAGACCGAAATGGGTCACGAAGGATTTTCATCGTCTTCTCCCGCGGGGGACGCGTTAGGAATTAGCACATATGCCGAATCAAGTCTTAGTTTAGCGTTAATTTTCTGTTCGCAAGAGGACAACACAACCTTAGCGTTGGTGTTGCATCCTGGCCTCTGATTACACGCTTTCTGATGCGCTGCGGACACGAAGGATCAATTCGGTTTACTTTCTGGATCACAGTGTAATAATCATAAGCAACGCTTATACAACTAATTGCTTGCCCCGCGTTATCGCTTCGATCTTTAAGAGTTTACCACGTGATGGATCGCAACCGGAGCCGATTAGCCCCAGAGCGGGCTCGCTATGATACCGTCGATCTCAACCTCCGGTCGCTCAACGTATTTGTGCAGGTCGCCGAAAGCGCCGGCATCAGCCGGGCGGCTCGCCTGTTGGGGCTGACGCAATCCGCGGTCAGTCAGATCGTCGCGAATCTGGAGCAGTCCCTCGGCGTGCAGCTTTTCGATCGCGACGTCCGGCCGATGGCACTGACGACTTCGGGGACCATCCTTCTGGATAAGGCGCGCGGATTGCTGCTTTCCGCCAGGGAAGCGATCCAGTTAGCGCGCCAGCCTGCAGCGGCGGCGCTGCCGAAGCTGAACATCTGCCTTGTGGAGACGATTGCGGGAACGATCGGCCTCGAACTCGTTTCCAAAATTCAAGGCTTCGCGACGCAGTGGTCTGTTCATGGCGGGCTGACCGGTCATCACAGCCGGGCGCTTCTGACCCGCGAAGCGGATATTGTCATCTCATCCGATCCCCTGGAAGACGAGCCTAATCTTGAGCGCCATCTCATTCTGAAAGAGCAACTGATCCTCGTCTTGCCGATATCCGCGGCAGAGGAATGCAACGACCTGCAAACACTGGCACAAACGCGAGATCTTGTGCGGCTCAGCACCCGGACGACGCTTGGCCGGCAAGCCGAGCGTCATTTGAGGCGCACACGTGTCGAAGCAAAAGGCCGGCTTGAATTCGACGATCCGGAAGCGGTCATGGCCACTGTGGCCAGCAGCCTTGGCTGGAGCATCGTGACGCCCCTTGCCAGTATGCTGGGACGGGCTTCCTGGCCGAAACTGAGATTCTTGCCGCTACCGGCGCCGGCATCTTCGCGAGAAATCTATGTCATTGCCAGGGAAAAAGAGCTTGGCGACATCCCCAAGAAAATAGCAGAGACAGCCATCGAGTTCGCTGAATGAAGTCTTCAACTCGGTGATCTCTCCCTGCTGTCCATGGATGAGGGAACTGTACAGCCTTCCAGGCATAACGCCCGACAGGCCGTCTACAGCTGGCGTTCTACCATCAACCTCTTCAAATCCGCGATGGCCTTTGCGGGGTTCAGCCCCTTTGGGCAAACTTGCGCGCAGTTCGTGATGGTGTGGCAGCGGTAAAGCCGGAACGGATCTTCGAGATTGTCGAGACGGCTGCCCGTCGACTCATCGCGGCTATCCGCAACCCAGCGCCGTGCCTGGAGGAGAGAGGCCGGGCCCAGGAACCGCGCGCCGTTCCACCAATAAGAGGGACAGGCGGTCGTGCAGCAGGCGCAGAGAATGCATTCGTAGAGGCCGTCAAGCTGCTCCCTGTCCTCGCGGCTCTGCAGCCACTCGGTTACGGGCGACGGTGAGTCCGTCTTCAGCCATGGCTCGATCGAGCGATGCTGCGCGAAGAAGTGCGTCAGATCGGGCACGAGATCCTTCATCACATCCATATGGGGCAGCGGATAGATGCGAACGGGAATGCTGACGTCCTCAATGGCGAGCGTGCAAGCGAGCGTGTTGGTCCCGTTGATATTCATGGAGCAGGAGCCGCAGACGCCCTCGCGGCAGGAACGCCGGAAGGTCAGGGTGGGGTCGATCTCGTTCTTGATCTTGATGAGAGCGTCGAGCACCATCGGACCGCAGTCCTTGAGGTTCACCCAGTATGTGTCGAGGCGCGGATTTTCGCCGGTATCCGGATCCCAGCGGTAAATGTCGAACTGCCCCCAATCGGCTTTATTGCCTGTCGGCTCGTTCCAGGTTTTGCCTTTGCGCACTTTCGAGTTCTGCGGCAGCGTGAGCTGAACCATGGCGGCTCCTGGAAGTAGGCTTTTGGGAACGATAGTGAATTGAATGTGGCAAACATTGCTGCGGGTCGCAAGTTTATCGCTGCCGCACCGCAGCATTTTCTCTGGCTGCATGGCAGGTATGCGCTCGCGAACATCCTACAAGGCGTTCCCAAGCGGAGCCGATAAGCGCAGCGCATCGTGCTGCGAGTCATCCTTCAGCCAAGGCCCGAGGTCTTCCAATGCGCGGTGAGACAGCCCTATTTTGCGCGCCCGGCCACGCTGCGCCCCTTTAAGCCGTTTGCCGCTTTCCGGCAAAGGCGGGAAAAGGCCGAAATTGACATTCATCGGCTGGAAACTGCGGGCGCCGCTCTCTGACCATCCGTCAAATGACCGCCGGTTATGTGAGCGAGAAGCGCGCCGAGCGCGGTCGTCGGCGGTGGCGGCAGGGCGTCGCCTCCAAAAAGCTCGGCGGCGGCGAAACGTCCCGCCAAAAGCCCGATAGCGGCACTCTCCACATATCCCTCGACGCCTGTGATCTGCCCCGCGAACCGCAAGCGCGGATCGGCTTTGAGCCGCAAGCGCTCATCAAGCAGCTTCGGGCTGTTCAGGAACGTGTTGCGATGCAGTCCGCCCAGCCGTGCAAACGAAGCACCTGCGAGGCCGGGGATCATGCGGAACACCCGCGTCTGCTCGCCATGCCTGAGCTTGGTCTGAAATCCGACCATGTTCCACAGCGTCCCGAGCGCGTTGTCCTGCCGGAGTTGCACGACGGCATGGGGGGAGCGCCCCGTGCGCGGTTCGGTCAGCCCGACCGGCTTCATCGGGCCGAATCGCAGCGTTTCGCGGCCCCGTTCGGCCATGACTTCGATCGGCAGGCATCCCTCGAAGTAGGGCGTCGAGACTTCCCATTCCTTGAACGAGGTCTTCTCGGCTGCGAGCAGAGCGTCGATGAAAGCCTCGTATTGCTCGTGGTCCATCGGGCAGTTGATATAGTCCGCCCCCGTGCCGCCCGGACCGGGCTTGTCGTAGCGCGACTGCATCCAGGCGACGTCCATGTCGATGCTGTCGCGCAAGACGATGGGGGCAATGGCGTCGAAGAAGGCGAGCGCATCTTCGCCCGTGAGCGTGTTGATGGCGGTGCTGAGCGCAGGCGTGGTCAGTGGGCCGGTCGCGATAATGACGGAGGACCAATCGGAAGGCGGCAAAGCGGCAATCTCGTCGTGCCGGACTTCGATGCGGGGGTGAGCCGCGAGCCTCGCCGTGACCTCCGCCGAGAACTCTTCCCTGTCGACTGCAAGCGCACCGCCCGCGGGCAGCTTGTGCTGGTCTGCGGCCTGCATGATAAGTGAGCCAGCCCGGCGCATCTCCTCGTGCAGGAGGCCGACCGCGTTCGTTTCCCAGTCGTCGGACCGGAAGGAATTCGAGCAGACGAGTTCCGCGCAGTTCCCGGTTTTGTGGGCCTCGGTCAAGCGCGCGGGCCGCATCTCATGGAGGATGACATCGGCTCCGCGCTCGGCGGCTTGCCACGCCGCCTCCGAGCCCGCAAGGCCTGCGCCGATGACATGGAGTGTTGGTTCTGTCGTCATGGCGGGAAGGTAGGCGAAAACGCGCGCGCCCTCAATGTAAAGCCTTGCACATCCTTGGGAAGCTGCACGCGAATTCTCGATTTTTCAGGGGTGGCTGCGAAGCAGAGTTCGCTGGACGTGCAAACGGATTGCTGCCGCCGTCATCCCGGAAAGGGGCAGCCTTATCCGGGATCGTAACAAATTGAAACGTCTACCTTTTTGCGATCCCGGCTCGCGCTTCGCTTGGCCGGGATGACGATGTGCGGAGCCAGCCCCATCCGTTGGCCAGATGAGAAGTTTGCTTAGGATATCGTGCATTTTAATCGGACGCGAGCGGCATGGTCCATTTTGTAGGCATCCTGCAAATGGCGGCATCTGTTTGTTGTCTCCGCATTCCTTCTTCTGGAAGATCTTCAGCGAAATCGCCTTGATGCCAGGTTAACGCAGCTTAAGCGCGCTCAAGCCTCTGATAAATATGGGAAAAATGGCAGAGCGGGACGCCGATCGCCGCTGCCTGCGCCGTGCGATCCGGCTCTTCGCAAGCGTTAATTCGCCATGTCGAAACATATTTAACGGACTTTTGCGCGTCCCAGTAAATGGAATAATTCCGGCATTAGATTTTATTGAATGGGTCATTTTTAACAATAAAAAATATAGCAGTTTCAGTAGCTTATAGCAGCCTCCCTTTTGTCCGACCGTAGGCGCTGCTTTCCTCCGTTTCGCGCCGCTTAAAGAAGTTTTTTACCAACACACGGCGGGAAATAATTCCGGCGCGCTTCTGTTAACCGTATAAGTATGAAGGCTCGACGCAGTGAACGAAATGTTTACGAAAGGCGCGTGGCGAAGCGTCGTCCACGATGGCGATGACAGGTTTGGTGAAGGCTTTCGCAACCGTCCCCGCCTCGTCGCAATGATCGCCGCCGAAAGCCAGCCGCAGCACAGTCCCAGGCCGTTAAGAAAAATCGCGTCGCAACCGGTTCCGATTTTGCGCAGGCTGCGCTAATGAGAGGCATGATCTTCACATCGTTAATCTCTGCGTCGGCTGCGACTCCATCGAAGACCTTGCCGACTGGCAGCGGAACCGTCTCGCGGCAGGGCAAGAGTCGTGCACGTTACACGGCAGACGCCGCGCCGGGAGGGTTTCGGGCCGCAATCTTCGCTTTATTGGGTGATCGGCGGCTTCATCCGCGCGAGGCAGTGCATTGCCGGTCTGCAGGAAGTGCGCGGAGCCGATGGCATCCTGCGCTGCGGTTTCGAACTCGATCCCGTCCTCGTTGCGACGGACCCCGTGCCCCGCCGTCCCTTTCAGGGGTGGCGCTATCTGCCCGGGGAGCGATGCGCCGAGGATCTCGATCGAACGCACCCAAAGCTGACGGTGCGATGCCGCCCGCGATGCGCGCCGCGCTAGCCGAGCTTCGCCTGATTTAACAAGCAAGCGAAGAGTGCGATGCCGACCGGGGCGATGTCATCACGCGCGCGGTGCGCGCGCACGGCATCGTTGCAGGCGCAAACCTCTTTGCGATTCGGTGTCAGCACCGCACGCGCGGGATGCAGTTTTGGCCAGCATCGGCCTGATGTCAGCCAAGAAGCTGCTTGATCGCGATCGCGATCAGCGCGGCCGTTCCGATCCATAACGGGATTGCGGTAGCCCAGCGGCTGGCGCCGCGAGGTTCCTCTCTTTCGATTCCGCCTGTTCGGCTTCGAGCGCATCCACGATTTTGGCGCCGCGTTCGATCAGCTGGGGGCGTGTTTCAAGGCGGTAGCCAGCGCATTCACGTTGGCGGCCACGTCCCGCAACTGCGCGCGGGGGCCGAGTTGATTCGCGAGCCAATCCCGGACCACAGGCTCGGCCGCAATCCAGATATTCAGCCTCGGATCGAGCGAACGCGCCACGCCTTCGACGACGACCATTGTCTTCTGCAGGAGCAGAAGCTCCGGGCGCATGCGCATCTGGAACACTTCCGTGTTCTCGAAAAGCTGCGTCAGGAGACGCGCCATCGAGATTTCCTCGGCGGGACGGCCCATGATCGGCTCACCGATGGCCCGAAGCGATTGGGCGAAAGCGGCCACGCTTTGGTCTGCCGGCACATAGCCCGCCTCGAAATGAATTTCGGAGGCGCGCAGGTAGTTCTTTGTGATGAAGCCATACAAAATCTCGGCGAGAAAGCGGCTCTCTTTCGGGCTGAGCCGCCCCATGATGCCGAAATCGACGGCAATGAGGTTGCATCCCTCGGGTCGACGAACAGGTTGCCCTGGTGCATGTCCGCGTGAAAAAAACCATCGCGGATGGCATGCTTAAGGAAGGAGCGGATGACGTTCAGGCCGAGAGCCCCGCGATCGAGCCCGGACGCGTCGATAGCCGCGAAGTCGCTCAAGCGGAATGGCGTCGATCCAGTCGAGGGTCAGGACGCGCTTGCCGGTGCGCTGCCAATCGACCTGGGGCACGCGGAAGCCGACGTCGCCCGCCTTGGCGACATTCTCGGCCATTTCGGAAATGGCGGCCGCCTCAAGGCGCAGGTCCATCTCCAGCACCACCGACTGCGCCAGCGCGTCCACGGCAGCCACGGGGCGAAGGCGGCGGGTCTGCGGCGAGAATCGTTCGGCTGCGTGGGCCGCGAAATAGAAGCTCTCAAGGTCGCGTTCGAATCGCTTTTCGATGTGCGGCCGGAGAATCTTCACCGCCACGGCCCGCCGTCCGCCGGGCGTGTGCACCGTCGCCTTGTGCACTTGCGCGATGGACGCGGCCGCGATTGGCGGGCCGAGGTCCTCATAGACCTCGTTCCAGGGCCTGCCGAAAGTGGCCTCGATCTCCTCATGCGCTTCGCGGACAGAGAATGGAGGAAGCCGGTCACGCAGCGATCCGAGCGCATTGGCGAGTTGCGGCCCGACCACGTCGGGGCGCGTCGCAAGGAATTGGCCAAGCTTGATGTAGGTGGGGCCAAGCGCCCGTATTGCCTTGGAAAGGCGCTCGCCTTTTTCTTTGCGCTTGGCGACCGGCACTTCGTTGCCGGTTCCGCGCAAAACGCGCAGCGGCCCTGGAAGCATCACCGAGTTCGGGCACGAACGCAGCCCCATACCAGGCCAGCGTCGCGCCAGCCTTCGTCAGACGGTATGTGTTCTTAATTGTGTTGATCATAGCCGCGTGCAGAATTGCAGGTGCCTGCCGATTAACACGCGCGAGCGTTAATGTCAGGTTTTAGAATCGACGCAGCTCAACATAATGCGCGGAAAACGTTCCGGCATTATGCTTTCGAGTGCTTCGTTAGCCTAATTGGTAACGAAGCACGCCTTGTCGCCGCCAACGCCTTTGATCTTCTGGCACAGCTCCATGGCTTCCTGCCGCGAGCTGAGCGGTCCGGCGACGGCCCTGTAGTGTACGCCTTTTGCGCCCAGGTCTGCGATTTTGGAGCTCAGCTGAACATCGCCAAGCACGGATCTATACTTGTCGGTAAGCACCGTCAGATCTCTCTGAATGGCTTTCTCATCCGGAGCCGACTTCAAGGAAACCCAATAGCCGCCGGTTGGAACGGCTGTTGGTTCCGCGGGAGTAAGGGAAGCCGAACGCGCGGTCGGGGCTTGGGAGGGAGCTGGCGTGGATTGGACCGGAACCGTCCGGAATGGCGACGCCACCGCGGGCTGCGCCGGTGCTGGCGCAGCGGCTGTCTGCGTAGCGGTCCCAAAGGGCGGAGGAAGCTGGCCGCCATTCATATCGACTATGGTTGGCGTAACCGTGGTGCGCCCGGTGCTGTCAACGCGTGTTCCATCCGGGCGGTAACTCTCACTTCTCACAACGGTTGGCTGATCGGGACCGCGTGCCGGCGGACTCGCGACCGGTTGCGGACCATCGTTTGCCTGTTGTGCTCTTTTCAAAGCTTCATCGATTCGCTCTTCGAGCGAGTTCCCTGCCGCGGGTTGGGCAGGAGCCGCCGCCGCCGGTACGGAAGGCGTGAAAGCCGCGGCCTAAATCTGTTGTCCGTCTGGTGTCAGCCGGTCATAAATCGTCTTCTCGCCATTCGGGAATTGCTTGCCGCCGGGGTTCCCGGGGAGTTCCTTCAAAGGCCTGTTATCCGCGCGGATGTACGGCGTTGCGGTTTCCTCTCCGCCTCCACCCCTGACCGTCTTATACAGGTAAGCGCCACCGCCCCCGACAACGATCGCGCCTGTGAGCACGGCCGCGATCATCAACTTCTTCCGGCTGCGCTTTGGCGCCGGGAGATGATCGTTCTCCAGCTCATCCTCGTCGGCGAAGAAGTCTTCGTCGAGTTCGTTCTCTTGGGCGACCAGCTCACGTTGGCCCTCGTCGTCCTCATGAAAAGCGTTCTCGTCGGCCCAGTTTTCTTCGTAGGGGGTATCGTATTGATCTTGCGGCGGATACGCCTCCGCTGGGTATTGCTGCTGTTGTGGGGGCGGAGGAGGAGGCGTATAGCCTCGATCCGGCTGAGCCGGACGCTGTTTCTGAGGGGGCTCCTCATCCGGCAGAAAGAACCGCGACGCCTGCGTTTCCTGGGTGTTTCGGCCCGGAAAATTGCGCTCGTAGTCATCGCGCGGCGAGGCAGGAGCTTCGCGCTGAATATACTGAGGCTCCTCGCGCCGGGGGCTTGCTGGCGTCAGAGGCTGCTGCCCGCGATTCTGACCGTAAGGATCGTTCTGATAGCTCGCGCCCTGGGCGGCATAAGGATTATGTCCAAAGGCGGGAGTTCCCTGGTCACGCCCGAAAAGGTCATCGCGCCCCGAATCGAAGGTAAGATGCGGAGGTTCCGGCTCGTAGGGCGGCGGCGGGGGCGTATAGGCTTGCTGGGCCGGTTCGACGTAGCGCGCAGGATCACTGCGCTGAACGGGTTCCTGATAGCGCCCCTGAGGTTGCGGCAGGGTTGGCTCCGGCTGAGTTGGGTAGGCCTGCCTGCTGAAATTGGAATAGCCGCCGCGCTGCGCCTGGATGTCCCGCGCGCGCTGGTCTTGATAAGGGTCCGCGGGGGCGCGATCACGCGATGACGACTGCTCCCACCTGTCATCCCGGTCCGGTCTGCCAGAACCACGGTGCTCCCCTTGGTCGGCGCGACGTCCGCGGCGCGATGCCGAATCGTCATTCGTAGACATCGAAGAGTTTCCCTCCACCTGTGATAGAACGGACCTTTGGGGGACTAACGCATTTCGGAGATTGCTTCTACGCCGAGCAAGTCCAACGAGGATCGCAATACTTGCGCGGCCCCTGTAATAAGCGCAAGACGCGCTCTCGTAATGTCCGAACTAGCCGAAACGATGAACCGCAAATGTGGCGAACTCTTTGCCCGAGTTCCAAAGGCTGTGGAATACCGCCGCTACTTCATGGGCATAGAAAGCAATCCTGTGCGGCTCGTGAGCCTGCGCAGCCCCTTCGACGGCCCGCGGAAACTGCGCCAGTTTCTTGATGAGGGCAAGTTCCGCTTCGTCGGTCAATAGGCTGAGATCCGCGCCTGCGAGCGAGGGTGCGCCGAGGTCCATATCCGGGAATGCTTCCCGCGCCTTTGCGAGCACCGAACTTGCCCGGGCGTGCGCATACTGGACGTAGAACACCGGATTGTCGTTCGACTGTTCGAGCACCTTGTCGAAGTCGAAATCGAGCGCCGCGTCATTCTTGCGAGTGAGCATCATGAACCGGACTGGCCCAGACCCGACCTCTTCGACGATCTCTCGGAGCGTCACGAAAGAGCCGGAGCGCTTCGACATTTTGACGGGCTCGCCGCTGCGGAAAAGGCGCACGAGCTGGCAAATCTTCGCATCGAGTTCGGCTTCGCCGTTCGAGAGCGCCTTCACAGCTGCCGTCAGCCGCTTGACATAGCCGCCATGATCCGCGCCGAGCACGTTGATCAGCGTCTTGAAGCCGCGTTCGATTTTCGAACGGTGATAAGCCATGTCTGCCGCGAAATAGGTGTAGGAGCCATCGGATTTGACGAGAGCGCGATCCGTATCGTCTCCGAAGTTGGTTGCGCGAAACAGGATTTGCTCGCGGTCCTCCCAGTCGTCCGGCAATTTGCCTTTCGGCGGAGCAAGGCGTCCCTCGTAGATCAGGCCCTTTTGCTTCAGAGCTTCGATGGTTTCCGCAATCTGGTCATGGCCGCCGCAGTTAAGCGAACGCTCCGAGAAGAAGACGTCATGCCGGATTCCAAGCGAGGCGAGATCGTCCCGAATCATATCCATCATCGCGGCGATGGCCCGCTCCCGCACGAGCGGAAGCCACTTATGTTCCGTTTTCGCCTAGAAGGTCTTTCCCGAACTCCTTCGCAAGCGCTTCCCCGACGGGCTTCAGGTAGTCGCCCGGATAGAGCCCGGCCGGAATTTCGCCGATGTCCTCGCCAAGCGCCTCGCGGTAGCGAAGAAAGGCGGAACGCGCCAGCACATCCACCTGGGTGCCGGCATCGTTGATGTAATATTCGCGCGTTGCCTTGTAGCCTGCGAAGGCGAGTAGATTGGCAAGCGCATCGCCGAACACGGCTCCACGCGTATGGCCGACATGCATCGGGCCGGTCGGGTTCGCCGAGACGTACTCGACGTTAACGGGCTCGCCTGCGCCAAGCGCGCTTCGGCCATAATCGGCGCCGCCGTTTAGAACGTCGCGCAACACGCCCGGCCAGAATTCGGCTTTCAGCGTGATGTTGATGAAACCCGGACCGGCGACCTCCACCTTCTCCACATCGGGAGCCGCGCCGAGGCGTTCGGCGATGGTCGCCGCCAGCGCCTTCGGGTTCTGCCGCGATGGCTTGGCAAGCATCATTGCCGCGTTGGTGGAAAGATCGCCATGTGCGGCTTCGCGGGGTGGTTCGACCACGAAACCGTCGAGCTTCGCATCGCTTGGCAGGATGCCTTCGTCGCGCAACGCACCCAAGCACGCCGCTAATGCGGTTCTCGAAAATCGCAAATATGTTCATGGCAATGTCATTGGCGCATTATCGGATCACGCGCAATCCCGCGAGCGATCATGCAGACGCCCAGAGCTTATTTATGCAGCAAAATGTGAATCAAAAGAGCGTGCGCCGGTGGCTGCGCCCGCTCCTCTCAACTCATCAGCGCCAGCTGCCGCATTCCGCGCGATAACGTCGGCAGTTGCCTTCGCCTTCCTGGCCGATCTCATTTTTATGCTCGCACTTCCACCGCAGGCGCTCGCAGTAGCTGGAGCGACCGCCGCACTCTTCGCGATAGCGTCGGCAGTTGCCTTCGCCTTCCTGACCGATCTCATTTTTATGCTCGCACTTCCATCGCAGGCGCTGGCAAAAGCCATATTGAACCGGCATCACGCCGCTTTCGGCAGCCCCTTCGAAGAGTGGGGCGCCGACAGGCCCTGCAATGCACGCTCCCATTGTCATCAGCATCATGACCGCGCCCGCTGCCGCTGTTTTTATTAAGTTCCGCATAACTGCTTCCTTGCATGGAGAATGTTTTCCGGAAACGCGGGGTCTGCCTGAGCCATCCCGCGTGCATCGCCCAGAAGCTTACGAACTGGGAAGAGTACGGATTAAAAATCGAAGGAAACAATGGCCCCGCTGCGGCGATTTTCAGGGCGCTTTGTGTTCGCCGATGGGTATTCTACAGAACTTGTTTTCGCTTAGAGCCTATCCGCTTTTGATGGAATCAAAAGCGGGCTCTAAGTTTCTATTTTGTCGTGCGTCTTATCGGAAAACCGCTTCGCACTTTTCCGGACGCACTCTAGCCGCACGATCCGCAGAAACCATTTTGACCCTGGATCAAACTAATGCCTGGGGTGCGGTTGGGCATGGGCCGAGCCTGATGTGTTGAGATCAGCCACCTGCCATTCCTTTTGGCGAAGTAATAGTCGTCAAGCTGATCCATTACGCAAGCAAAACTGGCTTTTATGTTGCCAAGCTTATGATGAAGCGCGTGGACGGAGAACTGTTTTTCGGCGAATTCCAGTGCAGCCTTCGAGTGCGAGGAATAAGCACAGGTCGAAAACAGCCATGACTTGTTTTTGAAACAAAGGATAACCTCAAAAAGGGCTGGTCCCGTTTCCGGACAATCTGGTGGCATTTCTTCGTGACCTCAAAATCACCATCGTTAGGCTCGATGGGATTGAGGGCGACAACCTAAAATTGTCAATAAATATATATGCAATCCCGTGTATTTGGCCGATATCGCATCCGCCCTCGATGTGCAGGCGTTCGGCGCGGCATCACTTTTCGCGGGTGTCAAACAAGGCTGCGTGCTTTTTGAGCGCAAACATGTCGGTCATTCCCGCCACGAAATCGCCGACCGCCCGTTGCCTGGCAATCGGGTCAGCAATCTCTGCCTCGCGCCCCGGCTCCAAATTCATGTCCTCGGGATGCTCGGCGAAATAGGCATAAAGCTCGCGGAGGACATGTTGCGCCTCGGTCATCTTTCGAACGATGGCCGGATGCTTGTAGACCTTCGCGAAAAGAAAACGCCGGAGGTCCGTGATGTCCGCGGCCATTGTTTCCGAGAATTGAGCAAGCGGTTCCCGGCATCCGCGAATGTCTTCAATCGTGGAAGGATTGGCGGCGGCGATTCGTGCCCTCGTTTCGGCCAGCACATCCTGCACCATGCTCGCGATCATGCGGCGGTTCATTTCATAGACGAGAGGCGCGTCGGGCAGATCGCCATAGCGGGCACGAACGAGAGCGATCGTGCGCCCGGCCATCGGCACCTCTTCCAGCTCTTTCACGGCGATATATCCGGCGCGGAAACCGTCGTCGATGTCGTGGTTGTTGTAGGCGATATCGTCGGCGAGCGCCGCGATCTGTCCTTCGAGCGAAGGATAGGTGTCGAGGCGTAAATCCTGGACCTGCATGGAGGCGCGGATGGCGAGCGGCAGCCCGTTTTCGGCGTATTTTGCCAGCGGGGCGCCGTCGTGGTCGATGAGCGGGCCGTTGTGCTTGACGATGCCTTCCAGCGTCTCCCAGGTGAGGTTCATGCCGCGGAATGCCGCATAACGGTGTTCGAGGAAGGTGACGATGCGCAGGCTCTGGGCGTTGTGATCGAAGCCTCCGACGGCGGCCATGGCTTCGTTCAGCGCGTCTTCGCCGGAATGACCGAAGGGTGTGTGGCCGAGGTCGTGCGCAAGGGAGATGGCCTCGACAAGGTCTTCGTTGAGCCGAAGCACGCGGGCCAGTGTGCGCCCGATCTGAGCCACCTCCAGGCTGTGGGTCAGCCGTGTGCGGTAGTGATCGCCTTCGTGATAGATGAAGACCTGGGTCTTGTGGATGAGGCGGCGGAATGCCGTTGAATGGACGATGCGGTCGCGGTCGCGCTGGTAGACATTCCGGGTGGAGCAGGGGGCTTCATCGTAAAGGCGGCCGCGGCTCTCTTCGGGATGCGCAGCGTAGGGTGTCAGTTCCGTCATGCGTTTCATCCCCTTCGGCTCACGCCGGTTGACAACGAGCCGCGAACGCCCAAACTAAGCAATGTTCAAGAGAGGCGAACAATCCGAATGACTATGGATGCCAACATAAGCGTGAGCGACCGCGCCGCCAACCGGATTCGGGAAATCGTGGCAGGGGAGGGTGATCAAAATGCGTTGCGCATCAGCGTTCAAGGCGGTGGCTGTTCGGGCTTCCGCTACGATTTCGAGATTGTGTCCCAAACGAACGCGGATGATCTCGTCATCGAGAAGTCCGGCGCGCGGGTCGTGATCGATCCGGTATCGGTTCCGTTTATGGCGGGGTCTGAAATCGATTTTGTGGACGATCTGATCGGCGCTTCCTTCAAAATCGTCAATCCGAACGCCACGGCTTCGTGCGGCTGCGGCACATCCTTCTCCGTTTAGCGCGCGCCCGTGCTCACCGTCGCGACATGGAATGTGAATTCGATCAAGCAGAGGGAGACGGCCTGCGCGCAATGGCTGAAGCAAGCCGCGCCCGCTATAGTGTGCTTGCAAGAGCTGAAGTGTACGACCGAGGGATTTCCGCGCGCGACATTCGAAGACCTCGGTTATAATTGCGCGGTCCTGGGCCAGAAATCGTTCAACGGGGTGGCGATCCTTTCCAAGTTTCCCATTGACGAAACGATCGCGGGATTGCCCGGCAACGCGGACGATGAGCAGTCCCGATACCTCGAAACCGTGATCTCGCTACCCGGCGGCAAGGCGATCCGCGTTGCGTCCATCTATGCGCCGAACGGTAATCCGGTCGCCTCGCCGAAGCTCGATTATAAGCTTGAGTGGCTCGCCCGGCTGAAGGCGCATGTGGAAACCCTGCTCTCCTATGAAGAGCCGTTTGTGCTGGCCGGGGATTACAACATCATCCCGCGTCCGGGCGATGTCTACAATCCGGCAAACTGGGTCGAGGATGCTCTTTTCAGGCTGGAGTTCGCGGCAGGCTTTCCGGCGTATCATGAACCTGGGCCTGACCGACGCTGTGCTCACCTGCGATTCGAGTGGCGGGCAGTATACTTTCTGGGATTATCAGGCAGGCGCCTGGCAGAAGAACCTGGGCCTGAGGATCGATCACATCCTGTTATCGCCTCAAGCCCTTGCCCGGCTTGTATCCGCGGAAATCGACCGCCGCCCCCGCGCCTGGGACAAGCCCTCCGACCACACTCCGGTTTCCGCAAAGCTGGCTCTGTAAGGGGCGTTTGACCGCCCTTTAAGCGCCAAGCCTTCCGCTGATGTGAGCGAGCACAAAGTAAATCCGCCCCTCATCCGAAGCCAACCGGGACTGGACGCCTGCACCCCTTGGGTCTGAGCGGCTCAAATCCTGCAACATCTTTTCGAAGTCGCTGAGATAACGGTCGACGATGCCGCGGAAGGTCGTATCGGTTTCATACCGCCTTTGCACGCGATCCACGATCGGCTGGCCCTGGCGGGGGTACAAGCCGCGCTGGCTCAGCACGTCGGTCTCTCCGCGCTTCAGCCTCTGCCAGATATCCATGACGCGCCTCTCATCGATGCACGAGGCGATATCGCTCATGGTAAAATCCATGCCCAGGTCATCGGGGCCATTTCCGGTTCGCGCTGGATAAGGCTGACCCTGGGGCGGAAGCCCGTAAAGTCGTCCCTCTCGTAGAAGTTGGAGTCATCCTCGGAAGCGCGGGCGAGAAGATCGCCCAAGGACCACTGATTACGACGGTCTTGAGACGGAGCCTCCTGGAAGGACGGCTGCGGTGCGGCGAGCTGCGGCGTCTCTACGGGTGGTACGGGCGCGGGACGGGGAGGTTGCACCGCCTGGGGCTGCTGTTCGGGCCAAGCGGGCTTCTCGGTAGGGGGCTGGCCGTAGTCGTAGGAAGGACGAGGCGGCGGCGGTAGCACTGCTTCCTGAGCAGGCGGTGGTGGAGGGAGCTGTTCGCGCTCACGGCGCTGCTCGATCCGCTGCTCCGGCGCGGAAACCGCGCTGGCGTATGCGTGCCGGTTGGCCAAGTCCGACAGGGCATCGAGCGCCGAAAGCTGATCCTGCAAAGCGCGGCGCATTGCGGAAGCGCTCTGCTTTGCCGTTTCCGGCAGAACTTTCGCGTGGCGCTGCAGCTCGGTCTGAGCCGTCTCGAGGTCGACCGCGGCGCGGCGGGTCGTGTCGCGGACAACCCGCGTTGTGTCGGAGAACTTCGATGACAGCGTCGTGAGCTGGCTCGAGACCTGATCGGAAAGCGAGGTGAAGTTGGCCTGCAACTCGGACACCGCTTTTTGGGTGTGCGTCTGAGCATCCTGGCGCAGCCGTTCGATCTCGCGAATCGCGGCCTGGGATTTGTCCGCCGAATCCTTGGCGAGGAGTTCCGTCACCTTTCGAGCGCGAAGCTCGGCCTGGCTCAGAGACTGCTCAAGCATGTTGGAATAGGAGTTCATCATGCGGTCGAGCTCGGCTGCCCGCGAGGTGACAGTCTCCATAAGCTTTGTGAAGCCCGCCTGCCGCGTCTCCATCATGGAGTCCACCTTCGAGTTCGACACCTCGAATGTGCGGGACGCTGTGATGAGAGCCTGACCCTGATCCTCGAAACGCTTCGTGAGGCCGCCAAGCTGGTTCACGAGGTTTGCCGAGACCTCCTTCAGCACGCGTGCCTGCGTGGCCAGCGCATCGGATCCGCTTGTCGACCGGCTTGCCAGTTCCTCCACCGCCTTCTGGATGCTGGCGGAGTTCGTAGAGACAACGCGCTCGATGGAGGCGGCCTGCCGCGCCAAGGTATGCTCCAGCGAGCCGGAGTGCTTCTCAAGCGTGTCGCGCATGGAGCCGGTATGCTTTGAAACCGACGCCTCCAAAGCCTGGGCGCGTTGAGAGAGCGTCGCATCGAGTTGCTTTGTCCGCTCGCTCAAGCTGACCTCGAAATTATGCGTCCGCCTGCTAAGGATCGTTTCAAGCCCCTGGATGCGTTCGGCAAGGGAAGTATCGATATGACGGGAATGCTCGCTCAAGACCGTCTGAAGAACGCTTGTCCTCTCGCTGAGCGTGGTTCCGAGAGACTGCGTCTTCTCGGCGAGCGCTGATTCCAGAGCCGACAGATTGCGCGCCGCGCCATCGATAATCGTGCTGAGCCGGGTCTGCTCGGTGCCCAGCTTCTCAAGCAGGACGGGGATCTCGCGTCCGACGCGCTCGCTCATGCCGATCACGGACGTGACAAGGCTGTTGCCCTTCGCGGAAATGGCGGCTGCTGTGCGGTCGGATGACTCCTGGATCGCGCGGGTGACTTCGAGGCTCGACATCCGCAGCGATTCCGCGGCCTGTGCGCCATGGCGCACGAGCTGTTCCGTGATCCGCGCGCCGCGCTCCGCAAGCTTCTCGTCGATTGCCGTTCCGGCGGCGGTGACGGCAGCGGTAATTTTCTGCCCGCGGCTGGCGAAAGCCTCCGTCATCGTGGTGCTGGCGTGACCGAGCGACTGCGATGCTTTCTCGCTCGCGGCTGTGATCTCCCTCGTCACCTGGCTGCCGATGCCGCGCAAGGCTTCGCTGACGCGCTCGCTGTTGTTGGCGAGAGCTTCACGCTCGCTCGCGAGTTCGTTGATCAGGTTCCTGATCCGATTTTCGTTCTCCGTGTAGGACCGCTCAAGCGCCGCAACCTCGTTGTGAACCAGCGCTTCCAACTCGCCGGCTCGCCCAAGCGCGCGTGAAATCGCGTCGTTCATGGCGGCGACCTGACGGCGCACCGTCTGGCCAAGCGAGGCGACCGACTGTTCCGCCATGCGGTCGGGTTCCGCAAGCCTGACGGCGACCTCGGTCATGGCCGAGGACATCAGACGCAACTCTTGCGCCCGCCAGACAAGGATGGCCAGGAACCAGAAGAGCGCGATGGGAATGATGACGGTCGCAACAACGGCTGCGATGGCCGGATTGGACAGAAGATCAATCGTGCTTCCCGAGGCATCGAAGGTCTTCTGGAACACGGCCCAAGACAAGAGCAGCCCCAGGGCGAACCAGATGGCCGATGCAATGAGCGCGATCAGGAATGGCGACCGCGACGGCCGCTGCTGCATCGCATAGATCAGGCCGCCGATCGAGGGCATGTCGTCGTTGGCGGGGACATGGGAACGCGTTGGCGCCGGAGGACGCTTTTGCGGTGCGGGCCGCCCGGGCTGCGCAGGGGAGGATATCTGAACGGTGTTATCACCGTTTTCGGAGATGCGGCGTGGCGCCTGCGGGCGGTTTGGCTTCGGCTGCTGCGGGTCGCGGTTGGCCACGGAATGAACCTCACCCGAGGGTGCGCTGGGAGCCGCCTCGGGAGAAGGAGCGCCGTTCTTTGCCTTCCGCGCCTCATCCTCAGGCTTGAGGTCGATGGGCGCAGGCGTCTGGGAGATCGCTTGTTTTTGACTCATCAGGCCGTCCTGACCTCATGTGGTGTGGCTGAGATACCGCTCACGCGACGCCTGGACCGGCTGGAAAACCCTGTCGCAACGGTGAGCTTCAACTCAAGGCAGATCCTCATGACCCCTCAAACGCACGCTCCGACAGCGTTCTGGAACCGTCCCCATCCCGCGTTTTGGCTAATGCGTTTTTAAGGCTAAAAAAAGATTACCGTACGCCCAAAACTATCTGTTTCCGAACTCAATGCAAGAATGCAAAACACATGAACTTCGTATGCTTAATATTGCGATTCGCCCCGCGCCGATGAACCGTCAGCACTTATCCAGACGAAAACCACAGATATTTTTCACGACTTGTTAATCGTGGTTAACCGGCGATGACTGTTCCCCGCACTGAGCAATTCGAATTGGCACCTGGAAATTCGCCCCTATCTCCCTTACACAACAACGACAATTCAAGGGAATGGCGGTGCGATGGTGAAGGTGACTTATATCGAACACAATGGAACGACGCATACGGTCGAGGGAGAGCCCGGCCAGACCGTCATGGAGACGGCGATCAAGCATGCGGTTCCCGGGATTGTGGCGGAATGCGGTGGCGCATGCTCCTGCGCAACGTGTCATGTTTATGTCGACGAGGCGTGGAAGGAGAAGACGGGCAACCCGTCTCCCATGGAGGAGGACATGCTCGATTTCGCGTTCGAGGTGAGCAAGAACAGCCGCTTGAGCTGCCAAATCCGCCTCAAGCCTGAACTGGACGGACTTGTCGTCCGCATCCCGGAGCACCAGAATTAGGTTAACCGGCGCGGATGGCCCCGCAGTTCATTTAAAGAATCGATTCCATACACACCATGGCAACAGCTGTTCAAACTGACGCTCTCATCATAGGAGCGGGTCCCGTTGGACTGTTCGCGGTCTTCGAACTGGGACTGCTCGATGTAAAAGCACATGTGATCGACATTCTCGACAGGCCGGGCGGCCAATGCACGGAGCTTTATCCCGAGAAACCCATCTACGATATTCCGGCCCTGCCTGTCGTGACCGGGCAAGAGCTGACGGACCGCCTCCTGGAACAGATCAAGCCTTTCGAGCCTGTTTTTCACTTCGGGCAGCGCGTCGATTTGCTCCGCCGTGTCGAAGGCGGCTTCGAGGTCGAGACTGACGCTGGGTCGACGTTTTTCGCAAAAGTCATCGTCATTGCGGCGGGCGGGGGATTTTTTACCCCAAAGCGGCCGCCACTCGCAGGCATAGAGACCTTCGAGGGCACATCGGTCTTCTACTCCGTGCGAAAGATGGAAGCCTTCCGGGACAAGAAGGTTGTCGTGGTCGGCGGCGGCGACTCCGCGCTTGACTGGGTGCTGAACCTTCAACCGGTCGCGAAAAGCGTGACCCTCATCCATCGCCGCGATGAGTTCCGGGCCGCGCCCGACTCAGTGAACAAAATGCGGGCACTTGTTCAAGAAGGGCGCATGAAATTCGTTCTAGGGCAGGTGACGAAGCTGCACGGCGGGGGCGGCGAGCTTCAGTCTTTGACCGTGCGGGGACCCGTCAGCGGCGGCCGCGAGCAGGAGTTCGAGATCGAGGCCGAGAGATTTCTGCCGTTCTTCGGCCTGACCATGAAGCTCGGCCCGATCGCGAACTGGGGCTTGAACCTGCACGAGAACCTTATCTCAGTGGATACGGAGAAGTTCGAGACCTCGGAGCCGGGCATTTTCGCCATCGGAGACATCAACTGGTATCCGGGCAAACTCAAGCTCATCCTTTCCGGCTTTCACGAAGCCGCGCTCATGGCGCAGCAGGCGCACCGCATCGTTTATCCCGGCAAAAGGCTTGTCTTCCAATACACCACATCTTCATCGAGCCTACAGAAGAAGCTCGGCGTCTTATAGAACGAGGGGGAATAAAACGGCCCGCCGCCAGCGCGGGGGCCGTCGAAACTTGCTGCAACCGATTGGCGGCCTATTTGTCCGCCTCAAGTTCGGCCACCGCTTCGCCCATCAGGTCTAAGAGCTTCGCCTTGAGTTTCCGCTCATCGGTGGCTAGGCCCTTCGACTTCAGATCGTTCAGCACCGTCTCGACGATAGCTTTGTCGCCAGGATGCGCCAGATCGGCGCGGACGACCTTTATGGCGTAGTCTTCGGCAGCGGCGCCGGTCAGGCCCAACTGCGCAGCTACCCACGCGCCGAACCTCCTGTCCCGGCGGGCCTTGGCCTTGAAACGCAACTCTTCATTGTGGGCGAATTTCGCTTCGTAAGCATGCTCGCGTTCGTCGAATGTTGTCATCTGGGGTATCGCCTCCGTGGCCTGCCCGGCAGGGACTTTAATCGCGCACCCCGCAGAGCCATCTTCTGGTGCAAGCCTTGCATGATTATCATAGCATGGTCGGCGCTCAATTGGGCTGCGTCAACAGAGCTATTGAGCTAAATGTAGGAGCGGCCGAGAGGGAGGTAAATGGTTTTGGCCGCGCACATATTCGACAAGAAGCCTGACAAGGCTCGTATTTTTGTGGGAACGCGTGACAATGACGAAAATATGCGCTTGAAGTACGCTTCAAGGCCTATCCCATTTGCTTATTTTCCTTCACGAGAAGGGGGTCTCCTATGAATAACCGCCGCCGCCGCGTCTATGAAGGAAAGGCGAAGGTTCTTTATGAAGGGCCGGAACCCGGCACTCTTATTCAACACTTCAAGGATGACGCGACAGCGTTCAACGCCAAGAAGCACGAGCGCTTCGAGGGGAAGGGCGTGCTGAACAATCGCATTTCCGAGTACATTTTCAGCCGGTTGAATGAGATCGGCGTGCCGACGCACTTCATTCGCCGCCTCAATATGCGCGAGCAGCTTATCCGCGAGGTTGAGATCATCCCGATTGAGGTGGTGGTTCGGAACGTCGTGGCCGGCTCTCTTTGCGAGCGTCTCGGCCTGGAAGAGGGCATGCCGCTGCCCCGCTCCATTATCGAGTTCTACTACAAGGCCGACAAGCTGAACGACCCGATGGTCACCGAGGAGCACATCACCGCCTTCGGCTGGGCCGCGCCTCAAGAGATCGACGAGATGATGGCGCTGGCGCTGCGCATCAACGATTTCCTGACCGGCCTGTTTCTCGGGATCGGAATCAGGCTCGTGGACTTCAAGGTGGAGTTCGGCCGCATCTATGAGAACAACGATCAGGTCCGCATTGTGCTCGCTGACGAGATCAGCCCCGACAGCTGCCGCCTTTGGGATATCGAAACCAAGGACAAACTCGACAAGGATCGCTTCCGCCGCGATTTGGGAGGCTTGATCGAAGCCTATTCGGAAGTCGCCAAGCGTCTCGGCATTCTTGTGGAGAATCCGGCGCCTAAGCCAAAAGGCCCGGTGCTTGTGCAATCGAAATAGGCTAGGCCGATCAGGAGTGTGGAGACGCGCGCGATGAAAGCACGCATCACGGTTACATTAAAGAACGGGGTGCTCGACCCGCAGGGGCGGGCCATCGCGCATGCGCTCCATTCGCTCGGCTTCGATAATGTCGAAGACGTGCGCCAGGGCAAACTCATCGAGGTGCAGCTCAAGGCGATGGACGAAGCTTCGGCGAAGGGCGAACTGGAAGCCATGTGCCGCCAGCTTCTCGCAAACCCCGTCATCGAGAATTACCGCGTGGAACTGTTGTGAAAAGCGCTGTTGTCGTCTTTCCTGGCTCGAATTGCGATCGCGACGTGGCGGTGACGCTAGAAGCCGTCACGGGGAAGAAGCCCGTGATGGTGTGGCACGGGGAAACGGCTGTGCCTGCGGTGGATTTGATCGTTTTGCCGGGCGGGTTTTCCTATGGCGATTACTTGCGGTCGGGCGCGATGGCGGCTCATTCGCCGATCGTCCGCGCGGTCAGTGCGGAAGCCAAACGTGGCGTTGCAGTTCTCGGCATTTGCAACGGCTTTCAGATCCTGACCGAGGCCGGGCTATTGCCGGGCGCGCTCATGCGGAATGCCTCTCTCCATTACATCTGCCGCGATGTCGGGCTGAAGGTGGAACGGGCGGACACGCCGTTTACGAATGCCTATGCTCCTGGCGAGCAGGTCACAATGCCCATCGCGCATAAGGACGGCTCTTACTTCGCCGAGGAGGATACCCTCGACCGGATTGAGGGCGAAGGGCAAGTCGTGTTTCGTTACACTCCCCGTCCCGAAACTGGAGATCGCGGTAATCCCAACGGTTCCCGGCGCGACATCGCCGGCGTCATCGATCGCACCCATCGCATCATGGGCCTCATGCCGCATCCCGAACGCGCCGCCGATGCCGCCCTTGGCGGCACGGATGGGCGCCGCTTTTTCGAGTTGCTGACACGGGGCTTGAACTGATCAAAGCGTTGCAGATTTGGCGTAAGGCTCAAAAAGTTCTAGCGAAAGGATCGCCACATGAGTTTCGACGAAGAAGTTGACGAAGTGAAGCGCGAAATGCAAACCGCCAAGCTCGACCCGCAGGCGAGACGCGAAACAGCGGGTAAGCTTTGCCAGCGATTGAAGGAGCAGATCAACAGCAAGCGTCTGGACTTCGCGGTCAGCGAAGACAACGGCGATCCGATCGTGCAGATCAAATATAAGCCGGAGAACGAAACGCTTGCGTCCGTCTATGTGAACGAGGACGGCAGCATCACTTTCCAGGCCACGGGCGCAACCGACGCGGCCGAGGAAGAGGAAGAGGACGCAGGCTATTTCCCGAGCTATGTCGAGTACATGGACGAGGAGGAATTCCTCGAAGATGCCTACGACATGCTGAAAGTCGGCATTGCGGAATACGAACTCGACCGCGAGCAGCGCGCGTCGTAAAAGCCATCCTTATGGTCGGAAACGTCGGCCATCGTGCTAACCTCCATCAAGTCTGAGGGTATGAGCTCCGCGTCCGCTGAAAAGCCTGTCATTGCGACCGAAGAACTGGCCCTGGCGCACCGCATGCCGCCGGATGAGTTTCAGCACGCCTGCAAAATGCTGGGGCGCGCGCCGAACTTGACCGAACTCGGCATTATTTCGGTGATGTGGTCGGAGCATTGCTCCTACAAATCGTCCCGCGTGTGGTTGAAGAAGCTTCCGACCAAAGCGCCGCACGTCATTTGCGGCCCGGGCGAAAACGCGGGTGTCATCGACATCGGCGACGGGCAGGCTGTGATTTTCAAGATGGAAAGTCACAATCACCCGTCCTTCATCGAGCCCTATCAGGGCGCGGCGACCGGCGTTGGCGGCATCATGCGCGATGTCTTCACGATGGGCGCGCGCCCCGTCGCGATGCTGAATGCGCTGCGGTTCGGCTCGCCGGACCATCCGAAGACGCGTCATCTCGTGGCAGGCGTCGTTTCCGGTATCGGCGATTATGGGAACTGCGTCGGCATTCCGACCGTCGGCGGCGAGACGAACTTCGACCCGCGTTTTGATGGCAACATCCTCGTCAACGCCATGTGCGTCGGGGTCGCCAACGCCGACCGCATTTTCTACTCGGCGGCCTCCGGCGCAGGCAATCCCGTGGTCTATGTCGGCTCAAAGACCGGCCGCGACGGCATCCACGGCGCAACGATGGCATCCGCCGAATTCGATGAGCAGACGGAAGAGAAGCGCCCGACAGTGCAGGTTGGCGATCCGTTCACGGAAAAGCTTGTGCTCGAAGCGTGTCTCGAACTGATGGCCGAGAACGCGATCCTCGCGATCCAGGATATGGGCGCGGCGGGCCTCACCTCCTCGTCTGTCGAGATGGCATCGAAAGGCGGCTCCGGCATCGAGATCGATCTCGACTTGGTTCCGCAGCGCGAAGAAGCCTTGACGGCTTACGAAATGATGCTGTCCGAAAGCCAGGAGCGCATGCTGATGGTGCTGCGTCCCGGCTCGGAGGCGCTGGCGGAAAGCATCTTCCGCAAGTGGGAGCTGGATTTCGCCATCATCGGAAAGACAACGGATACCGGCCGTCTTACGATCAGGCACAAAGGCTTCGTTCAGGCGGATTTGCCGACAGCCATGCTTTCCGACGAGGCTCCGGTTTACGACCGGCCGATCGCGCCGCTCGCAAAGCCGGCTGACATTAGCGCGAACGACGTTCCGGCGCCGAACAGCCTTTCGCATGTGCTGCTTTCGCTGATGGGCTCGCCGCATCTCGCCTCGCGACGCTGGATCTGGGAGCAGTACGACCACATGGTCATGGGCGACACAATGGTGCGGCCCGGCTCCGATGCCGGCGTCGTCCGCGTCCATGGCACGAACAAGGCGCTCGCTTTGACCTGCGATGTTACCCCTCGCTACTGCTCGGCTGATCCTTTCGAGGGCGGGAAGCAGGCTGTTGCTGAGGCTTGGCGCAACATTACCGCTGCTGGCGGGAAGCCGCTGGCCTTGACCGACTGCATGAATTTCGGCAATCCGGAACGCCCCGAGATCATGGCGGAGTTTGCCGCCGCAATCGAAGGGATGGCGGAGGCGTGCCGGGCGCTCGACTTTCCGGTCGTGTCGGGGAACGTATCGCTTTACAACGAGACGAACGGGATTGCGATCCCGCCCACGCCCGCCATTGGCGGCGTTGGTCTAATCGCCGATAGCCGTCGCGTCGCGACACTCGCTTTCAAGCCCGGCGAGGAGGTCGTCATTGTAATCGGGACAGAGGCCGGACATTTGGGGCAATCGCTCTATCAGGAGTACGCGACGGGGGCCTTCGAAGGCGCTCCTCCGCCGGTGGATCTCGTTGCAGAGCGGAAGGCCGGTGATTTTGTCCGTGAGCTCGTAGAGGCGGGGACAATCGCCACTGTTCACGATATTTCCGATGGCGGTCTGCTTGTGGCGCTTGCCGAAATGGCTCTGGCCGGGCGGCGCGGGTTCCGATATGCGCACGCCGCCGATCTCCCCTCCCATGCAATGGCTTTCGGTGAGGATCAGGGG
Organism: uncultured Alphaproteobacteria bacterium; assembly: GCA_963829495.1. Taxonomy (GTDB): domain Bacteria; phylum Pseudomonadota; class Alphaproteobacteria; order Rhizobiales; family Rhodomicrobiaceae; genus Rhodomicrobium. The sequence goes on along the minus strand of CAWHIT010000003.1, from coordinate 119,803 downwards.
CGGTATCTTGTTGCTGCCAGCCAAGACAAAGCCAGCAGGATCATTCAGCAAGCACGAGCGGCCGGTCTGCCGGCGCGAATAGCTGCCCACATTGAAGGCGACGAAATCGTGATTTCCGGCGAAGACAAGCTTAGCTTAAGCACTCTTCGCACAGCGCATGAAGGTTGGCTTCCAAAATTTATGGGAACGGTGGCCTGAGCAGCGCTTCGTTTCCATATATTGCGCACCACACCTTCCGCCAGTACGCTTTCGCAAGATACGAAGGACAACCGTCATGCCCATGACTCCCAAGGAAATCGAGCGCCTGATCAAGGAGCGATTGCCCGACGCCGAAGTAACCATCGAGGATCTTGCGGGCGATGGCGACCACTATGCTGCAACCGTGGTTTCCTCCGCCTTCAAGGGCAAGACACGGGTTCAGCAGCATCAGCTGGTCTACGAGGCGCTCCGGGGTAATGTCGGCGGCGAGTTGCACGCGCTTGCGCTCCAGACGAAAACGCCTGAGACGGCTTCTTGAACCTACGGCGCTTGTTTTTCAGGCGGGCAGGCGCATGTAACAGCGAGCTTGAGGAGAAGAGTGAATGACGAAGCAGGACGTACAGGACTGGATAAAGGGTCAGGTCACCACGAACGATGTGGTGCTATTCATGAAGGGCACAAGAGACTTCCCTCAATGCGGATTTTCGGGGCGCGTGACTTCAGATCCTCAGCTTCATCGGCGTTAACTACAAAGATATCAACGTGCTTGAAGATGACAACGTGCGCGATGGCATAAAGGCCTACACGAACTGGCCGACAATTCCGCAGCTCTACGTGAAGGGCGAATTCGTGGGCGGCGCGGACATCATCACCGAGATGTTTCAGTCGGGCGATCTGCAGACGCTCTTCAACGAAAAGAGCATCCCCACAAACAAAACGAGCGCTGTCGCCTAACTTGAGAGGGCGATAATCCGTAGCGCGTTGCAATGGCCGGGCGGAGCCCGGCCGTTCCTTTTTGGTGCGAGAGTTCTTGTTCCTCAGTCCGAGCGGGATCGGCACCTTCGAGGGGGAAAGCGGCGCTTAAGACACTTCGGGCTGCCACTCAGACCCAGGCTTCGGCTCTTCCGCTTTTGGTTCTCTTACAATCTTTGCCAGCTTAAGAAGCGCCTCACGGATGCCAGCCCCTGAAACTGCGGAAAGCATAAGCGGCTTTTTCCGCGCCGCTTTCTGCAACTCCGCGGCCTTCCGTTCTGCCTCTTCCGGTGTCACAGCATCACATTTGGAAAGGGCCACGATTTCCCGTTTGCGGTTGAGATCTGCCCCATACGCCTTAAGCTCGCCGCGGATAGTGCGGTAGGCCGTTGCGACGTCGGGCTCGGTCACATCGACAAGATGAAGGAGCACACGGCACCGCTCGATGTGACCAAGAAAGCGGTCGCCAATGCCAGCACCTTCATGTGCGCCCTCGATCAGACCTGGAATGTCCGCGAGCACGAAATCCGTATCCCCGGCTTTGACCACGCCAAGGTTCGGATGAAGAGTGGTAAAGGGATAGTCCGCGATCTTAGGCTTGGCCGCGCTGACAGCTGCGAGGAAGGTGGATTTGCCAGCATTCGGCAGCCCGATGACTCCTGCATCCGCGATGAGCTTGAGACGCAGCCAGATCGTCATCTCGATGCCCGGCTGGCCCGGGTTCACACGCCGCGGCGCCCGGTTGGTGGATGACTTGAAATGTGTGTTCCCAAAGCCGCCGTTCCCGCCAGCCGCAATCAGCGCCCGCTGCCCCGGCTCCACGAGATCGGCAAGCAACGTCTCGTTGTCTTCGGCGAAGACCTGGGTTCCTGGCGGAACCTTCAACACGGCGCTGTCACCGGCCGGGCCAGTCATGTTGGCGCCCATCCCGTGCTTGCCGTTGCTGGCCTTGAAATGTTGCTGATACCGGAAATCAATGAGGGTGTTCAGGTTGGAGACACACTCAACCCACACGTCCCCGCCCCGGCCGCCGTCGCCGCCGTTCGGTCCTCCGAACTCAATGAATTTCTCACGCCGGAAGGAGAGGCAGCCATTCCCGCCGTCCCCCGAGCGAATGTAGACTTTTGCTTGATCCAGGAAGCGCATCGAACGCAATTAAGATGTCTTGCGCTTCAACGCAAGCAATGCTTTGCAGGTATTTTTGGAATGCCCCAGAAGGGCGGATTGCCCCCGAGTTCGCCGACTCAGTCGGAACGCTCGAGATTCACAGCCTTCGGACCTTTGCCCTTCGGATCGGGCTGCGTCTCATAGGTTACGCGCATGCCCTCGTCAAGCATTCCCACTCCGGAACGCTCGACCGCGGAAATGTGAACGAACACATCTTTCCCGCCCTCGTCCGGTGTGATAAAACCAAAGCCCTTCGCCTGATTGAAAAACTTGACCGTTCCGGTCTGGCGCATGGGATAGCACTCCTCTTCCCCAACGAAAAAACATGGCCGCTAGACCATGTTTTGGCTCACGCAGGCATAACAGTTATCGGGGGAAGACATGCGTACCTTTTTACCGCAGGATGCGGGTTATTCTCAACGCGTAGTTCCACGGGTTCCGATAGTTTGCCCGGTTGCGGCGGATTATGCGCGATCGTAGCTATTTCGTAAAGAGCTTGGCGACAAGTTTTCAAACACTTCGAATGCTCTGGCTTGGCAGTGGTGCAAGAACGCATCAGTCGTAAGCCCCTGGAAATGGCGAGGTTCCCGGCTTGAGCGTTGCGCTAGCTTTGAAGCTTAACCCGCAGGTTTCGGCTGACCGGCCGCGCGGCTGCGCTCCTTCGCCAAGGTCTCCAGAGCCTGATCCCGGTCCTTCTGCGCCTTGTCTAGAGCTTCACGGGCGTCGCGCGCGGCCTGCTCAGCATTTGTAAGCGCGTTCTGAACCTGGGACAGACGCTCACCTGACGCCTTGGCTGACTGCTCGGCTGCATCCCGTGCCGTCTGCTCCTCAGCCAGCTTTGCGGAGACGGCTTTCGCGTCCTTCTCCGCCACCTGCCGGGCGCGCTCTTCTGCCGCAAGCTTGTCGCGCAGGGACTGCAGCTCTTTCTCGGCCTTATCGCGTGTCTCGATGAGAAGCTGGGACTGCTGCTCCGCTGTCCTGCTCGCTTGATGATCGCGGTAGGCAAACAGAACGGATGCAACAGCCAGGGCGGAGATGATAACGTTGCGGACCATGGTGTCCTCGGGGCAGCGGCCAGATAGGGAAGACTTCAAAGGGAGCAATCGCTCCCTATCATAACGACCTACCACCGATTATGGCATTTACACAGGCGCATTACTTTTCGAAACTGTGTGGTATTGATGCAAGCCGCGATCCCGTTAGGGGAAAAGAGGCTGCTGCTCAAGGCCAGTGGTTTCGGGAAAGTCGAACATCAGATTGAAGTTCTGCACAGCCTGACCCGCCGACCCCTTGACGAGGTTGTCAATCGCCGAAATGATGATCGCACGTCCTGGAATGCGGTCGGCATAGGCGCCGAGCATACAGTAATTCGATCCGCGCACGAATTGTGTGGAGGGCAGCGTTCCTTTCGGGGCCACGCGCACAAAAGGCGCATCTCGATATCGCTCGCCAAAAGCCGCCGTGAGATCCTCTGCCTTATGCTTATCCTTAAGCCGCACATAGGCCGTCACGAGTTCGCCTCGGCTCATGGGGACGAGATGAGGCGTGAAATTCACAATGACCGTTTCGCCAGCCGCCGCCGAGATTTCCTGCTCGATTTCCGGCGCGTGCCGGTGACTTGCGATGCCGTAGGGCGATAGTCCTTCGCCAGCCTCTGAAAACAGGATGTTTTGCTTCAGGGAACGGCCGGCCCCGGAGACGCCGGACTTCGCATCGATGATGATGTCCGAAGGCTCTATGAGTTTCGCGCTGACCAACGGCAGCAGCGCCAGAAGCGCCGCTGTGGGGTAGCACCCAGGGCAGGCGACAAGACGCGCCGCCGCAATCTGCTCGCGATAGAACTCCGTCAGCCCATAGGCCGCGTCCGCAACCAGATGCGGCGCCGCGTGCTCCCGTCCATACCACTTGGCGTAGGTGCCCGTATCCTTGAGGCGGAAATCCGCGGACATGTCGATGACTTTGACGCTGTCCGGCAAGGTCGCGATGACATCCTGGGCTGTGCCATGCGGAAGCCCGCAGAAAACGGCATCGCAGCTCGACCAGTCTGCGTCCTCGGCTTTGACGAGCGATGGGGCGTCGATAAACCCGAGATGCGGGAACACCTCGGAAAGCCGCTTGCCCGCATGCGTGTTCGCCGCGAGCAACGCGATTTCCATGTGGGGATGACAGGCCGCAAGCCGGATAAGATCGGCGCCCGTATATCCGCTGGCGCCGATAACCCCGATCTTGACCTTTTGCCCCGCCGCCTTCCCGGCTGGGCGCTGACGGCGGGATGAAGGCATGGCCTGCAACCGTTAGCGCTTCGAGAACTGGAAGCTGCGGCGTGCTTTCGCTTTGCCGTATTTCTTACGTTCAACGACGCGCGGATCGCGTGTCAGGAAGCCTTCCTTCTTCAGGATGGCGCGAAGGGCGGGCTCATAATAAGTCAGCGCTTTCGAAAGACCATGGCGAACCGCGCCGGCTTGCCCGGAAAGGCCGCCGCCCGAAACGGTCGCAATGATGTCATATTGGCTAGACCTGTTCGCCGTCACGAGAGGCTGCTTCAGGATCATCTGCAGCACGGGCCGCGCGAAATACGCCTCGTGGTCCTTGTCGTTCACCGTGATCTTGCCGTTTCCGGGCTTGACCCAGACGCGGGCTACGGCGTTCTTTCTTTTGCCCGTCGCATAAGCGCGCCCATGGGCGTCGAGCTTCTGCACGTGAACCGGCCGCGACCGGTCTTCGGCGACGGGAGCGCCCGCGCCCTTGTCCAGGCTCGAGAAAGTTTTTGCGCTTGTCTCAGGCATTAGCGCGTCCTCGCAACATTTTTGGAGTTCATGGCACGAACATCGAGCATTTCCGGATTTTGCGCCGCGTGAGGGTGCTCCGGTCCGGCATAGATGCGCAAATTCGTCATTTGCTTGCGGCCGAGCGGACCGCGCGGGACCATGCGCTCAACGGCTTTCATGAGAACGCGCTCGGGAAACTTGCTGCCGAGGATCTCGAAAGGCCGGCGCTCCTTGATACCGCCGGGATGACCGGTGTGCCGGTAGTAGATCTTGTCTTTCGTCTTGTTGCCGGTGAAGACGATCTTCTCGCAGTTGATGACGACGATGTGGTCGCCGTCGTCCATATGCGGCGTGAATGTGGGCTTATGCTTGCCGCGCAGGCGGTTTGCAATGATCGTTGCGATGCGGCCGACGACAAGGCCCTCGGCGTCGATCAAGACCCACTTCTTCTCGATATCTGATGGTTTTGCGGAATAGGTTTTCATCGTGTGTCCGGTTTGAGCCCGCGGCTCCAATGAAAAAAGGGCCGCACGGCCCGTTCGCAAAAAGAGATAGATGAGCAAGCCACGCATGTCAACAAGCGCGTGTCAAAAATTCGTTTGCAAAAACAATGACTTAAAATATAGGTATCATAACACCGCATCAAAGGTATTGTAATACCTCAATAATGTGGCAGCGAGTATGTTGAGGTCGCATGCGCCGCTAGCTCGGTTTCGCCCTCGGAAAAGAGCGCGATTTCTCCCACCGCGAGCCTCTTGCCGAGCTTCAACAGCCGCGCTTCGCCGATCATGTCGCGCTGATCGGGCTTCCTGAGAAAGTTGATCGTGAGATTGGTGGTCACCGCATGCGCAACAGGTCCGATCGACGCCAGCACCGCCGCATACATTGCAACATCGGCGAGCGAAAACATGGCTGGCCCCGAGATCGTGCCTCCCGGCCGGAGCAGATGGTCGCCGTAGATCATGCGCAGCCTCGCAAAGCCGTGCCGGGTTTCTTCGACCCTGTAGGCTCTTCCAATGTCGATCTGGGGAAATACCTGTGAGAGGAACAGATTGACCTCTGCCGCCGACATTTTGGGGTGTGCTAGCTTGGGGGCGTCGTGATCGTGCAACATCGGTTCCGTGATTTCACCAAGATTTGGGGCCATGGGAGGCGCTTACGAAGTGTCCAATGATCGGGAGGGATTGAGCAGCATGGCCGATTTCATGAAACGCGCCGGTGCCATTCTATTTGGCCTTGGCGTCGCTGTCTTGTCCGCGATTGGCCCTGTCGCGGCGAAGGATGTGGCCCTCACCCAGGACAACGTCTCCCGCTTTCTCGCGTCGTTCTCGGAAATGCGCGCCATAGCGCTGAGCGAGGGAATGCGAGCCGGTATGGATACGGAAATCTCGAAGAACCCCGTCGGCGTCGTTTTGAAAGCGATCAAGTCGAGCAAACTGCAGACCCAGGCGCAAAGCATCGCAGTCAAAAACGGCTTTGCGGACCTCAAGGAATGGTCGGACACGGGAAGAGCAATCGGGCAGGCCTATGTTTACGTAACGGCCGGACCGGCGCAAGGCATCGCCCGGGATACGCTCGACAAGAACAAGGACACCGCAATCAAGCAGCTGGAAAAGCTCGGCCTTCTCAACGAAAAACAGAAAGAGCGGCTCAAGGAGAATCTCGACGATCTCGGCGATCAGCTCGCGCGCGAGCCTCCGCCGCAGAACGTCGCCGTCGTCCAGGAAATGAAGCCCGACATCGAAGCTACGGTCAAACTTGGCCTCAATTGAAGTATGCTGGCCTGAAGGGAGGCTGCCATGGATACGGCGTTGGCTGGTCGAGGGGCGTCGCGGGCCTGCCTGCATCCTGACGCTGAACAGACCTTCTGCGCGCAACAGCCTTTCGCTGGATCTGAGCGCCGCGCTGAATGATGCCATCGATCGCGCGGGCGCGATGCCGGAAGTTGCGGCCATCATCATAACCGGCGCGCCCCCGGCTTTCTGCTCCGGTCACGATCTCAGGGAGTTGACGGCGCGGAGGCAGGACCCCGATCGGGGCCGCGCCTTCTTCGAGCAAACGATGCGGAGCTGCTCGGCGTTGATGCAGGCCATCGTTGCCTGCCAAAAGCCTGTGATCGCTGCCGTGAACGGCATCGCGACGGCGGCAGGCTGCCAGCTTGTGGCCAGCTGCGATCTTGCGGTTGCGGGTGAGAGCGCGCAGTTCGCCACGCCCGGCGTGGATATCGGCCTGTTCTGCTCGACGCCGATGGTGGCCCTGTCGCGCAATATCTCGCGCAAGGCGGCGATGGAGATGCTGCTTCTTGGTGACATGGTGCCCGCGGCGAAGGCGAAAGAACTCGGGCTTGTGAACTGGGTCGTGCCCGACGCCAACGTTATGTCAGCCGCCATCGAGGTGGCGGAGAGGATCGCGAGCAAGTCGCCGCTTACGCTCGCAATCGGCAAGAAGGCCTTCTACGCCCAAGCCGGGATGCCGCTGGTGGAGGCGTATGATTACACCGCCTGCATCATGGTCGAGAACATGCTCGCGCACGACGCAGAGGAGGGCATCGGCGCGTTCCTGGAGAAACGCAAGCCGGAATGGATTGGGTCCTGAGTGAGAAGTTGCAGCACAGCTACCTTGGGCCTGCCAGCAGGTATTCTCGGCGTGATGGGGTACTGTTGACTGCCTTAGGGTCATAAAAATCATAAATATCGCCAGATTTGCCGGCGATAATAACAACGTGACCAATGCCAGATTGACTCTTTGGCCCATAATATAACGTCACTGGTCCTTTGCTAAGCATATCGTCCCATTTATCTTCCGACGCTAGCGCAGCGTGCGCAAAATCGGAACCGTCGCGACCCGCCGGCATCTGATCGAATGCAGGGAGGCGTTGCCATTTTGAACGGCGACCGACCTCCGCCTCCCGGTAAACAATCCGTTTACAGCGCCAGACGTTAATCCAAAGCGGTTAACGCGAGCGTGCCGTGGTCTATTTTCGTCCGTTTTATGCTTAACATTTGGTTCATGGGGCGGGAGACGAGGGGCCTCAGACCTTAAGGCTTTTACTGATAAGCCATTGAAGCCGAATGGCTTTCTTCACCCATTAAATAAAATTGAATGCCGGAATTTTCTCCTTAAGTGGGCGCGCAAAAGTCCGTTAAATATGTTTTCGGTTTCTCCTGTTAACCATGACGGGCAGGAATCGGAGTGGAGCGCGCGCCCGGAGCGCCGTCTCTTCTGAATTTTATACAACAATATCAATAGTTTAGCTTGTTAACCTGTCGGCAAGGCGCTTCTTCTTAACATTGGAGCTCAAGCAAATCCGGGACGAAAACGCAAGCGAGAAGCCCATCCGGGAGTTAAGAGAGAGGTCCAACGTGCATGCAAAAAGCATTCGGTCCCCGAGTTCGATTAAACGCGCGATGCTCTAATTTGTCAGCGGAAGCGTTCCGGCATCTGCGGGTTGCTGGCAGGGTTGGTGTCGTGTTTTGTCAGGCGCGAGACGATTTCGCCGCCGATAAGAGGCTGCAAATCCGCCTCGAGCGCATCCGCGAGGTCCTTCGCGTAGACCTCGTCGCCGCTGACATAAAGCGTGAATACCTTGGTGTGCTTCGCCTTCTTGGCCGGGTCTTCGATGGTCGCCTTCGTCCATTTATAGAGCGGGAATTTGTCCACCCCTTGCTTCTCGGCTTCCTCGACATAGTCCGAGAAGGCGTCGAACACCGATTTCATGACCGTGTCGTGCCTGGCGAGAACGTCGGCCAGCGGCTTCAAGGCGGGATCGTCCGGGCTGCGCCGCGCGAGATCGGCAAAGGCGTCATTGAGATAAATCCGGATCTGATACTGCAATTTTTCATCCATGGCTGATCTCCGTGGGTCGCGGGCGGCCGCCGATTCGCCCTCATGTGATGTCGCGGGGAAGGATGCGCAACGCAGCGTTTTCCTTTATATGCCTCTTACAGCTTGGCAGGGGCGATCATGGACGACGACAGCTATCCCGACAGCACTATCGCGGGCATTTTGCAGGAGGCGAAAAGCTTCGCGATTGTGGGCGCGAGCGCGAACACGCGGCGGCCGAGCTATTTCGTGCTGAAGTATCTCATCGCGAAAGGCTATCGGGTTTTCCCGATCAATCCCGGGCATGCGGGCGGCGAGATCCTGGGCCAAAAGGTTTTCGCGCGGCTTGCCGATCTGGAGGAGCACGTCGATGTGGTCGACATATTCCGCAACTCGGAGGCCGCGCTCGGCATTGCGCGCGACGCGATCGCGCTCAAGGACAAGCTCTGCATCAAGGTCATCTGGATGCAACTTGGCGTTCGCAACGATGAGGCGGCGGCGCTGGCTGAGGAGGCGGGCCTCAAGGTCGTCATGAACCGGTGCCCCAAGATCGAGTATGGGCGGCTGTCGGGTGAGATCGGCTGGGTTGGCGTCAACAACCGGATCATATCGAGCCAGAAGCCGGTGATGCTCGGCAAGGGCTTCCAGCAGCTTTCGATCCGGCCGCCGAAACCCTGAGCTGGGGCTTGCTCAGCGGCAAGCTGCGGAACAGTCGGCACTGTGGTTCGTTAAACACGCGAGGCAGTGAGCCGACCTCAAGCTTTCTGAGATGCGCAGCGGTTGATGAGGAGGCCAACCGAACCAGATGTACGATTGAACGTCTTGCTGAGCCGGCTTTGACGGCTTCGACAGGCAAGTCAGCCGTCGCTGTTCCGGCCTGGGAGCGTTCGGTTGATCCTGTCTGGGCTGCGGAGCTGCCGCGCTCTTTCGAGGTAGGGACGCGTAACGCTTTCCGGTTGGCCGCACGTGCCCCACCGGCCTATCGCCTGCGGGCGCTGACGGCCCAAACGCCGCCTGCGGAGGGAGGTAATCGCGATCATCGGCGTGGACAGCCGGCGAGCCGCCCGGTGGCTTCACATCTGGCTTGGAAGCCTGCTCCTGCGGGCGGGGCGGCGAGGCTGGCTCAATTGCCTGAGACTGAGGGGTGATTTTCACCTGTGGCGTCGCTTGAGTTTCCTTCTTGAGGCTATCCGCCCCTTCCGATGCGCGGTTTATCGGGGTCACCACCCCGGAGGACATGATCATAACGCCGGCGAGACCGGCCAAGAGAAATGCGCTCCCGAAGGCGATGGTGCGAATCCGCGCCGCGCGCGCCATTCCCGCCTTCGTTCGCCTTCCCCGCTCGTCAATGTAACCTTGATCGTAAGCTTTGCGCGTTCTCGGATTGCGGAGAATAGCCGCGGCATTCGCGATTTCCGTAAACGCGAGGTGCATCACGTCGTCGAGATAAGCGCCGCCCGGCCGGTAGGTCTGCTCCAGGACCTTGTATGCCAACTCGATGTCTTCCGCGGATGCGTCGGGAGACACCCCGAGTTTGGCATAAAGCTTGCTGTAGGGGCCGCGGGGCGGCTCCAGGCGATCCGATCCGTACATGAGACACCCACGCGGTTGCGCCTGCGACGACCCGCAGCCAGGCTGTGGGTGCCGCTCGGCAATACGCGGAAACAACTGCCGGCCATTTTCGGTTGCGCAAAAAAATGTAACGAAAAGTCTCCTTGTTCGCCGGAACTGGGGCGCTCTCCATTGCCTTGAATAGGCGATGAAGAGAACGCGGCTCATTCGCCTTTGCATGTCGGCGCTGGCCCTCATTTGCGGGCCGGGCAGGGCTCACGCGGCTTTTGATGAGAGCGGGACCTGGGAGACTTATCGCAGCGCGCGCTTCGGCTACAGCCTTCTCTTTCCCGCCAGCGTGCTGGATCGTCGATCTGAAACCCCGGACGGACGAGGCGTCGAACTCAGTTCAGCCGATGGTCTCGTAAAGCTGAAAGCTCTGGCCGCCGACAACGCGGATAACGTCAGCCTTGGGGACTATCGCGCCGCGATCCTGCGAGAGCTTTCGGGAGGCAGCCGGATCAGCTACGGGCCGATGGGCCAAAGCTGGTTCGTCCTTTCGGGGGTGCGCGGCGACAGCATCTACTATCAGAAAGTGCTTTTCGCATGTGGCGGGCGTGTCATTAACGCTTTTGCACTGACCTACCCTGAGCAGCAAAGGCGGGAGTTCGATGCAATTGTCACGACAATCGAGAAGAATTTTCACCCGACCGCCGGACCCAATTGTTTTCGCTGAACGCGAGCGAAGCGCACTCGGGGAGTAAGGCGATTCCGCCTCGCTCCCTCGCTTTGCCTGGCGGTTTCTTACTACCTATTGTTCGACGGATTGCCTCCTTGCATCCCGGTTCCCGGATTTCGATTGCGTGCAGTGCGCGATCCCCCCTCACGCTGGCTGTTCATGCTCCCGCCCATAGAGCGCCCGCAATTCCGGTCGCTTTCCATAGCTTGCCCGCGGTTGCGATCCCGATCATAGTCGCGGCCCGATCTTGAATAGGTGCCTCTATCTCTGTTCAGGTCTCTGTCCCTATCGCGGTCTCCCGCTCTGGCAGATCGGCCTCGCATCATGTCGTCTCTGTCGCGAGACATTTGATCGTTCCGGGTGTGCGTCCTGTTGAACTGTGTCGAGCCTTGCCGCATTCCCTGCTGCTGGGCCATCGCGGGGACTGTCAACGCAGCAGCCGCTAACAGCGTAAAGATCGTCCTGTTCATGGTTTCCTCCGAAGTGTCAGGCTTTCGGAGGGGAAACGCACCCTCTGGTCACTTGTTGCAACCTTGAGCGCTCGGCGCTTGCAAGACCGCGGCCGCCCTCTGTCTTCCTTGCGTCAGCTTGCCAAATCGGCCACGACTGTCAGTATCAATCGGCAGCCTATACTTCGGCGAGGCTTGCTCCGAGCCATGAAGCATTTCGGGATACGATGCCGCAAACCCCGTCCAAAGAGCCCCCCGCAACGCCTCTGGCAAGAAAGCTGGCGGCGCGGATTGCTTCCACGGGTCCGATCTCGCTTCACGATTATATGGAGGCGTGCCTTTACGATCCGGAGCACGGCTATTACCGCAAGAGAAACGCGATCGGGCAAGACGGCGACTTCATCACCGCGCCCGAGATATCGCAGGTTTTCGGCGAACTGATCGGGCTGTGGGCAGGGGAGGTTTGGCGGCAGATGGGCGAGCCGCCAACGGTCAGATTGGTGGAGCTGGGGCCGGGGCGTGGGACGCTGATGGCTGATGCGCTCAGGGCTTTGCGGGTCGTGCCTGGCTTCCTTGAAGCTGTCACCGTCCACCTTATTGAGACCTCGCACCCCTTGCGGGAAGCGCAAAGAGCGGCGCTCGCTCCGGCCCAGGTTCCGATCTTCTGGCAGGAGGATGTCAACCGGCTTCCGGACGGCCCCATCATCCTGATCGCGAACGAGTTCTTCGATTGTCTGCCCGTGCGCCAATTCGTGTTCGACGCTCCGGGCGGAGGATGGCGCGAGCGTATGGTCGCTTATGAGGACGGCAGTTTCCGGTTCGCTCTCGGCTCTATGGTTGAGACGCCAGACGCTGCAGCCCCTGGCCAGATCGAGGATGGCGATGTCTTTGAGCATAGGCCCGGAATTCCCGGCATCATGAAAGCTTTCGCGGCGCGTTTGCCATTTGCGGCTGTTATTGTCGATTATGGCTATTCCCGCTCCTCTTTGGGCGACACGGTGCAGGCGGTCAGAGGACACGGTTTCACCGGCCTGTTCGACATGCCAGGGGAGAGCGACCTCACGGCGCATGTCGACTTCGTTCGGCTCAAGCAAGCCGCAGCGGACGCGCATTTGCAGACCTTCGGCCCTATGCCCATGGGGGAATGGCTGCTGAGGCTTGGGCTGGAGGTGCGTCTTCGCAAACTCCTCGGCAGCACTTCGGAAAAGGAGGCCGAGGAACTGAGAAGCCGCGTCGCTCGTCTCGTCGATCCGGCACAGATGGGCGTGCTGTTCAAGGTTCTCGCCTTGACCAATGGCATGTCGGTGCCGCCACCCCCATTTTGGACAACGGCTTAGCATTAGAAGGCGGAGAAGTCATGGCGGATGTGACCAAGCCCACCGGTCCGGACGAGATCGGAGCCGGGAATAGCCCGGTCCCTTTGAGGGCGGCCAGCCTCGAAGTGAGCGCCGTCGCGCACGGCTTCTTTCTTCGCACCGGCGGCGTTTCGGAAGGGATCTTCGCGTCGCTCAACTGCGGCCGGGGCTCCGGAGACGAGCGCGCGCGCGTGGAGGAGAACAGGAGCCGGGCGGCGGCTGTCCTGGGAGTGCATCGAACCGCCCTCATCGGACCGTACCAAATTCACTCCGCGAAAGCCGTCATCGCACATGCTCCCTGGGATGCGTCCGACGCCCCCCAGGCGGATGCCGTCGTGACGAGCACGCCCCACCTCGCCGTCGGCGTACTGACCGCCGATTGCGTGCCGCTTCTCATGGCCGACGCCGCGGCAGGGGTCGTCGCCGCTGTTCACGCCGGGTGGAAGGGCGCGAAAGCGGGCGTCATTGAAAGCGCCGTCGAAGCGATGGAGAGCCTCGGCGCCCATGCGTCGCGCATCGCGGCGGCCATCGGCCCCTCCATCTCACAAGCGGCCTATGAGGTCGGCCCGGAGTTCGAGGCAGCGTTCGTATCGGGCTGCGCGGAAAATGAACGGTATTTTTCGAAAGCCCGGCCCGGTCACATTCATTTCAATTTACCCGAATACGTTCAAGACAAGCTGGCAACGCTTGGCATCGCACAAATCAGCGACGTTGGCGTGTGCACCTATGGGAACGAATCAATTCTTTTCAGCTATCGGCGTTCCTGCCACCGGCGGGAGGCCGATTACGGGCGCCAGATTTCCGCCATCGCGCTTCGATGATGTGGATAACTTGGCAAACAACCCCCGATTTCATGGGGTTTTTGCAGTGCGGTGCGTGGGTGTGGCTCCCCTGCCTAGACGGCGTTTGTCGCGGCCGCTAGATTTTGTTCGTTAAAAAGATTCGGCGGAATAATAAGTGCCGGTATAGTCAAGTACCGCCGTCCTAGAGCCATGAAAATCAAGGAGTGGAAAAGTGACGCGCGAGAACAAACCGGCCGCGCAGAGCGCAGCACGCTGTGCCGCGTCGCTCTTGACTGGGGCGCTTTTGCTTGCGGGCCTGACCGGCTGCAGCGGTGATCTCTTTCTGAAGGGTGACTCGGCCAATTCAAACATAAAAGCCAAGCCCGCAGTGGCGCTGGCGCCTGCACAGGGCGTTCCGCAAAAATACGCCGGCAAGGTGAACGACCAGCTCGCTGCTTCGATCAAGGCCAATGGCGTTGCGATCGTCGACGCGAAAGATGCCGTCTATGTCGTCAAGCCGACCTACTTGGCGCAAGCGGAGGCCAAGCAGGGCACGAAAGTGGCGTACACGATCGACGTCATGGACAAGGCTGGCAACAAGGTTCGCACCATCACGGGTGAGGAAGTCGTTTCTCAGAAGCGCGGGGGCGATTCCTGGCACCATGTGAACGACGAAGCGATCCAGAAGGTCGCCCTAAAGTCTGCGACGGATGTGAACGCCTGGATCGAGAACCCGAACGCGCCAGCTGCCGCTCCGGTGGTTGCGAGCGCGAAGCCGGCAGAAGCGGCTCCCGTAAAGACCGCGGCGACGAACACCTCGGCCTCGGCTCCTGTGAAGACGGCAGCCAACGCGGCTCCGAAGGCTCCGCGTGCGAAGGCTCCGGCCGAGACCGCGTCGCTTGCTTCGGCGGTTGATACCTCGGCCCCGGCGCATCCTGTTCAGACGGCGGCGGCTGCACCTCAAGAGGTGATTGCGGTCGTTCCTACTGTGAGCGGCGCGCCCGGCGATGGAAAGACTTCTCTGTCCGAAGCCATGAGGAAGGCGCTCGGCCGCCAGGGCATCAAGCTCGCATCGTCAAGCTCTGCCGGGACCTACAAGATCCAGGGACAGGTCGAGTTGGGCACAGTTGCGAACGGTCAGCAGCCGATCACCATCCGCTGGGTCGTGATCGATCCGTCCGGCAAGCAGATGGAAAAGACCGTCGTGCAGAACAACAAGATCAGCGCCGGCAGCCTGGATGGTGCATGGGGTGAGGTCGCGGAGCAGGCGGCGGGTGCTGCAGCCTCCGAGGTCACCAAGCTCCTGAGCAAAGGTTCCGGGCAGGCTCAGGCCGCGAGCGGGTCGGCCGGCTAATACGATCGTAGCCTGCTTCAACGTGCGGGTGGTAATTGCACACTCGTCGGTTTACAGATAACGGGCGCGCTGATAGAAGCGCGCTCGTTGCTGTTTCTGTGAACCTTTTGTGACAAATGGAATGTCCCTCTCATGAAGCTGGTCGCTGGCAATAGCAATCGGCCTTTGGCTCACGCCATCGCCGCTTATCTCAAAACGCCGTTGACGCAATGCCATGTGCGCCGCTTTTCGGACATGGAGATTTTCGTCGAGATCCGCGAAAATGTCCGCGGAGAGGATGTTTTCATCATCCAGTCGACGTCCTATCCCGCCAACGACAACCTCATGGAGCTGCTCATCATTATCGATGCGCTCCGCAGGGCCTCGGCGCGGAGGATCACTGCCGTCGTCCCCTATTTCGGCTATGCGCGCCAGGACCGCAAAACGCTGCCGCGCACGCCCATTTCCGCGAAGCTCGTCGCAAACATGATCACGCATGCCGGCGCGGACAGGGTGCTGACGGTCGATCTGCACGCCGGCCAGATTCAGGGCTTCTTCGACATCCCAACCGATAATCTCTACGCGGTGCCCGTCATGGTGCGCGACATCCGCAAGCGCTTCACCGAGGGCAACATTACCGTTGTTTCGCCTGACGTCGGCGGCGTGGTGCGCGCGCGCGGCCTCGCGAGCCGCATCGACGCGCCGCTCGCCATTATCGATAAGCGGCGTGACCGGCCCGGCGAATCCGAAGTGATGAACGTGATCGGCAATGTCGCCGGCCAGAATTGCATCATGATCGATGACATCATCGACTCGGGCGGCACGCTCTGCAACGCCGCAGAGGCCCTCATCGAGAAGGGCGCGCGGTCGGTCGCCGCCTACCTCACGCATGGCGTCTTCTCCGGCGGCGCGGTGGCCAAGATCATGGCATCCAGGATCGAAACGCTTGTGATCACGGACACGATCGTCCCGACCGAAGCGGTGCGTGTGGCGAGCAACATCGAGGTGATCTCGCTCGCCGGCCTGATCGGCGAGGCGATCATGCGCACATCGGGCGAGGAGTTGGTTTCGAGCCTGTTCGATTGAGCAAACGCCGCCGCTCTGGCGGTTCGCTGTCTGCGCCGCAGCCGCCGGCTTGCCGGCTGATTGATTTTTGGGCCATTTTGTTGCGGAATGCGGCATTCTGCTGAACCTTTTACCGGTGGATGCCCTTGCAGAAATGGTAGGAGAAAGCGCCTTACCGGAAGGTAAAAGGCGATAAGCCTTTGATTTTAAAGGTAAAAATCTGGAAGAGGGCGCGCGACGCGCCGCTTCGAAAGGCTTGATACGGTTAATATGCGAATTTGAAATATATTTAACGGACTTTTGCGCGTCCCAGTAATGGGAAAAATTCCGGCATTAAGTTCTATTTAATGGCATGCCAAAAGCCCTTTCTTTTCAATGGGTTAAATCCATTTTGCCAAAGGGCGTTCTGGTCCACCTTTTCCGCTTTATACACCATTAATTTAGGGTTTTTGGACCGGAAATAAATCCGGCGCGGCAGCCGTTAACCATCGCGCGATTTACTTTTCGGCTCGATCCTGCGACGGTAACGATCCATTCACCGCCGGGGCGCAGCCTTTGCTCCGTCCGCTGGATGGTGGGAGCGCGGCGCGCGCGCCTCTCCGACTCGCCTGCCGGGGCGCGGGCCTGACTTTCGTCCCCCTCACCCTGTCTCCCGAGCAAACTCGCAGAGCCGACAGTTCCCCGGTCAAGCAAAAAAGAAGCGGCATGCGGCGAAGGAGAGACAGGACAATAGAACCACCTTATTGTCTTTCGCTTCGCTTGCCCTTATAGAGAGGGTTTGAGACACCCCCGAGTGCCGAAGGTCCGCGCGCCCGTTCGCCGCACAATCGCGCTCACCTAACACAACAGAGATGAACATGGCGGAGCTTACAGAACTCAAGGCAATCGCGCGCGAAGGAACTGGCAAACTCGCCAATCGCGCGCTCAGGGCGCAAAAGATGGTCCCCGGCGTCGTGTATGGCGGCGAGACGGCGCCTGCGAATGTCGCGCTGGAATACAAGAATGTGTTTCAGCACTATCAGACCGGCCATTTCCTTTCGACGGTCTACCTGCTCGATATCGACGGCAAGAAGGAGCGCGTCATCCCGCGCGAGGTCCAGGTCGATCCCGTTCGCGATTTCCCGATCCACGTCGATTTTCTGCGCGTCAGCCGTACGTCGCGGATCGACGTCGACGTACCGGTGCAATTCATCAATGAAGAGGCCTCGCCTGGCCTGAAGCGCGGCGGCGTCTTGAATATTGTGCGCCACGCCATTGAATTCACATGTCCGGCCGATGCGATCCCCGAGAAGATCACCGTCGATCTGACGGGCCTCGATATCGGCGACAGCATCCACATCTCGGCGGTGACCCTCCCAGCGGGGATTACACCGACGATCGATCGCGATTTTACCATCGCAACGATCGCGGGCGCGGCAGCCGGGCGGTCCGAGACGGACACCGAAGCTGGGGCCGCCGAAGAGGAAAAAAGCGAATAGGCTTGCATGGAATTTGCAGCCCGCTTCGGCGAGTTCATCAGTAAAAAGAGATGAGAATCATGAAGCTGATCGTCGGATTGGGCAACCCGGGTGACAAATACGCAGGCAACCGCCACAACATTGGCTTTATGGCGGTTGACGAGATCGCGAGGGGCTACAGCTTCGGGCCCTGGAAGAAGCGTTTTCAAGGATACACGACAGAAGGCCAGATCGGGCTTGAGAAGTGTATCCTCCTGAAGCCTTCAACTTATATGAATGAAAGCGGGCGCGCGGTTGGAGAAGCGATGCGCTTCTATAAGCTGCCGCTCAACGATGTGATCGTCATTCATGATGAGATCGATCTGAAGCCCGGCATGATTCGCGTAAAAAAGGGCGGTGGAAACGCCGGCCATAACGGGTTGAAGTCGATTTCCGCACACGCAGGCAATGAGTATGTGCGTGTGCGCCTCGGCATCGATCATCCCGGCGACAGGGCTCTTGTCGCGCATTACGTCCTGCAGGACTTTGCAAAATCCGACCGCGAATGGCTTCCGCCGCTCCTCGAAGGTGTGGCGCGCGGGATGGCCAAGCTCGTGGAAGGAAGCGAGGCCGCTTTTTTAGCTGAAGCCGCCCGTGGACGAAAGCCCGCAACCCCGGCGGCAAAAGTGAACGGGGCCGCGCCGTTACCCAATGGCAAAGCGCATGCTTCCCCGGATGACGTGCGCGTGGCCCATGCCGACGCCTCGGCGGCTGTTCAGGCCTCCGAGATCGAAGAAGCGGCTTCGGAGCCAACGCTGGTTCCGAACGTTACCGACCCGGTTGTCGACGGCGCTCTCGCCGCTGCTGCCGCCCACGAGGTCGAACTGTTTCGTTCGCAGGCTTCCGAGGCCCTTTTCGAGTCCACGCCGGAGGATCGTGCCAAGGAAGCGGAGGAAATCCACGAGCCACGGCGGCTTTTTGAGCCGCGCCCGGCGGAAGCACCGGCGCGACCACGGGAAGGCGAGGGATTCTTCGCGAGGTGGTTCCGGACGCGCGTTCGCGGCGGGGCAAGGTAGCAGTCAAAGGACATCCCGGAACATTTCATGGGCTTTAAGTGTGGCATCGTCGGATTGCCGAATGTCGGTAAATCCACCCTTTTTAATGCGCTGACGCAAACCGCGGCGGCGCAAGCCGCGAACTATCCTTTTTGCACCATCGAGCCGAATGTGGGCGAGGTTTCCGTCCCCGACGACAGGCTCGATAAGATCGCCAAGATTGCCGGGTCCAAGGCGACGATTCCAACCCGGCTGACCTTCGTGGACATCGCCGGCCTGGTGCGAGGCGCCTCCAAGGGGGAGGGGCTCGGCAACCAGTTCCTGGCCAACATCCGCGAGGTCGATGCAATCGCCTATGTGCTGCGCTGCTTCGAGGATGACGACGTCACCCATGTCGAGGGCCGCGTCGACCCGATCGCAGACGCCGAAACGGTCGAGACCGAACTCATGCTCGCCGATCTCGACAGCCTGGAGCGGCGGAGGCCCGCGCTCGAAAAGAAGGCGAAGGGCCAGGACAAGGAGGCGAAGGCCGCCCTTCAATGCGTGGATACCGCTTTGAGATTTGTCTCGGCGGGCCTGCCCGCGCGCCTCGCGCTGACTGAGATTCCCGAGAGCGAGCATCGCGCCTTCCAGCAACTCCAGCTTCTTACCGCGAAGCCCGCGCTCTATGTCTGCAACGTGGACGAGGCTAGCGCGGGGGCCGGAAACGCCTATTCAAAGCTGGTCGAGGAGCGGTTCAGCGGCGCGGAGTCCGAGGTCGTCATTATATCGGCCAAGATCGAGGCCGAACTCGCGCACCTCAATGACGAAGAACGCAAGTTGTTTCTCGCCGAGCTTGGGCTGGAAGAGCCCGGGCTCAACCGTTTGATCGCGGCCGGATACCGGCTCCTCGGGCTCATCACCTATTTCACCGCGGGGCCGAAGGAGACGCGCGCCTGGACGATCACCCGGGGCACCACCGCGCCCGGAGCCGCGGGCGTTATCCATTCCGATTTCGAGAAAGGCTTCATCCGCGCTGAGACGATCGCTTATGTTGATTTCGTAACGCTTGGCGGCGAAACCGGAGCGAAAGAGGCGGGGAAGATGCGCCTCGAAGGCAAGGACTACACCGTGCATGATGGCGACGTCATGCATTTCCGCTTCGCGCCCTGATCTTCTGCAGGAAGGACGGCGGGCTCCGGGCCGGTGATGTTCGCTAAAAAGGGCGGCCCCTCCGCTCAGGGAAGCGGACGCATGCGAGGATGAGAATGCAAAAGGTGAGTGAAGACGAGATCGAACGCCGCCGCAAAGAGGCCGCGAAACGCGCACTGGAAGAGGCCAAGATCCGCAAGGACGCCGATTCCGCCGCACTCCAGAAGGAGCTTGGAGGCCGCAAAGGCCCCGAGCCCACGCGCTACGGCGATTGGGAGAAAAAGGGGATCGCCTCCGATTTCTAGGGCATCGTGCGCTCAATCGGACGCGGGGGACATGGTCCATTTTGTATGCATCCCATGTATGGCGGCGTCTGTTTGTCAACTTGTCCCTGACGCGTGTCTCTGCATTCCTTCTTCTGAAGCTCTTCAGCGAATTCGCCTTGGACTGCGGGTAACGAAAGCTCAAGCCCGCTCCAGCCCGAACGGGAGGCCATCGCCGTGCAGTTCCGGCTCGCCGCAAGCGCTCGCGATGCATCCTGTGCTTCTCTCGCCAGGGGAGAAGGGACGGTGTCGCAAGCACGAGCGAACTCGGCTTCCGGAGAAGAAAGCAGCACTCATTGGGCAAAGGCGATAGAATAAGACGGCGGTCAGGCGGTCAGGATTTCGACGGAGCGCCACGGCCGAGGGCAAATTGTCCGACCGGGCCTTCAATATGAAATCCGACCCCTGTCATCTTTTCGAATTGATCGATATTCGCGATCCCGATTGCGCATCCCCCCAGCCCCATCCCGGTCGCCATGAGGTAAAGCGCTTCGGTCAGGACGCCCGCATCCTTGAGAATGAGCGCGTAGGCGATCGAGCAGTACTTCCACGACACACGGCCGAAGCGCGCCGCGATCGTGATCAGGATCTGAGGCGGAGCGGTCACGCCCATCGCGGACGCCCCTCCTGTCAGCAGCGCTTTGAGCTCGGCCGAGGGAACCTCGATTGAGACCAGGGCATGAGCGCCCGCATCGTAATGATAAAACCCTGGGGCAAGCCCCTCGCAGAGATGGACCGAGAGATACAGCTCCAGTTCGGAGCTGGCGCCCGCGGAAGGGTAGGGGCGGGCGATGGGCTCCGGGCTGCCGGGGCGCGGCAAGGCCCGCACGGCGCCGTCCAGAAACTGTGACAGCTCGGCAAGCGTGATGGGCTGCCGGTCATCGAAGTCGCGTATGGACCGGGTTTCCCGGAAGAGCTTGGCAATCGAGGGTGCTGCCTCCCGATCTGGGGGCAGGACCGCGCAAAGATCGATCTTATTTCCCGGCCAGGAGGGGCGCATCGCCGGCAGCTGAGGAATGATGCCGTCATGGGGCGCAACCCCGCCGACCAGGTTGGAGTGCCGCCCTTCGGTGCTGCGCGCGTGAAACAGAAGATCGTGGAAGTCCCATAGGGCAAGGTCGTGATCGCCCTCGGCAAGCCGGGGATTGCTTTCGCGGACAGGGTCGGTCTTGGAAACCAAGAGGCAATCCGCCAGGAGCGCGAGAAACTCGATCCCCGGAAAACCGTCCAGCTGCTTCAGCTGCGCGACTTGCTGCGGGGCTGAGAGCATCGCAACCAGGCTCGCAAGCTTCGGATCGCAGAGCCTGACCAGAGCGCCGGCGCGAGGCGATTCCAGCACCATCTCGTTCTCCCGGCGCCGCAAATAAGCGAATCGCGACAGCACGAGAACGTCAGTGTCGTCTAAACGAGGCAGGTGCGGCCAGTAGCCGAAAACCTGCGGCTCGAAGACGATCAGGTCTTCCGCGGCGTTTCCGGGGCGCCCGATGCTGTACTCAAGCAGGCCGTTGGCAGCGAGCCGCCGAATAAGGAGATCGATCTCCTTGTCGGTATTGCCGGGCACAAGCGAACTCAGTGGCAGGCCGCTCCGCAGCTCCTGCAAGCAACCTGCTGCACTCGCGCCAAATCTCCCCAAGCTCACGGTGCCGGTATCGAAGACGGCGACGACCGCTCCGTTCCCGTGCGCCTCGATTCTCGCCCAGCGGCCTAGCCGGGCGGACAGCGTTGGCGAAGATGCCCCTCGCTTTGGCTTCGGTGCCGGAGTGCGCACGCCAAAATCCTCAAGTATGGGGCCAGATCGGGTTGAGTTCGTCTTCCTTGAGCGGCTTTTCCAACCATCCCAGCTTGACTGGGACATCGTAAAGGCGTCCAGGCCCGTAACGGCGATAGAAATGCCGCAATCCGGGAACGATCACTCTCACAACCGGGACCTCGATGTCCGGGCGTGTTTGGTCGAGGACGAGGAAATCCAGGCCCTGCCGCTGCGCGACCTCTACGCAGGTGGCCACCTGCTTGTCCGTGTCCAGGTGACTGAACTTCGAGTTCGAACTCCGCCTCCAGCACCTCGCCGTCGCCCGGCAACAGGAAGGGATAGTCATCGAGCCGTAGCGGCGTTACACCGTCGAGGCTTCTCTGAATTCTGGCCCCCTCCGACATGAGTTCCATCGACAGGAACTGGTTCAATTCCGTCAGCGTGCGCAACATGGCGATGCGCGCCTCGAAATGCGCGCCGGACCCGAATTCGATATATTCGGCGCCATCCGTCACCCAGTGCGCGATGGCGACAAAGGTCGGAATGCCAAGATCGGATGTGATGTCCAGCACCCATAGACGCTTGCCAGTCTCGGCCAGCTGAATCTGGAGATCCCGGACGTAGGAATCGTTGAAGCGGTCGAGATTGACGGCGGGGCGCTTCAGCCGGTTGTACCACCAGATGGCGTAGGAATCGCGCTCCACCAGTTCAAGGAAGCCCTGAACGATGGCCTCCTCACGGGTATTGCCGGCAGCGCAGCCGTTCGAATCCGAGTGGAAAGGTATGACCTGACCCGTGTAGTGGAAATACAGAATGCTGGTGGGGAGGTATCTGAAACACTTGTCGCGGAGCGACCAGGCCGGCGACCATTCCATCTCCGTCTCGGTATCGAAGAGGTAGGGGCTTACCGGCTCGTCGTCTTGAGCGGGGATGTCGGCCAAGCCTCGGCTGTGTTGCGCCTCACTGAAGTTGAGGACGCTGTTCGGCGCGATGGCCTCGCCCGGAGTGAAATCCTTGAACCGCTTTGTGATCCTGATCTCGTCGCCCTGGAAGACGCCGGAATAGCGCTCGATCGCTTCCATGAGAGCACTGGCTTCTCCTTGCTCGGCCGTGCTGCCCTTGCCGAAGCTGCTGCCTTCCAGCGCGTCCCTGAGTTCATGGACGGTTCGGGAAGGGGCGGAAAAATTGTGCTTGGCAAAAAACGAGGTGTTCAGCGGCAGATCCGTCTCGACGCGCTCCAGCCGCGAGACCACGCCCGTGAGCGGGCTGACGTGCTTGCGATATCGGGCAACTGTCGCCCGCGATGACATTGTGCGGTAGCCGCCACTGGTCATGACAGGCCGGCCGCCCGGCTTCAACTCGACCGGAGCTGGCGCACGGCTGGGATCGCGCAACTCTTCGGAGCCGCATGCCCGGCATTGAGGTCGCGCGGCCACATGATGCCTGACGATGGTCGAGCCTGTCAGATCGAGGCTCACGATGTGATTGCTCAAATCCGTGCGGAAGCCGGAGGCGACTGCTTTCGCTATCTCCATCGCCGCAAGCTGAATGCCGCTCTGTCCGACTGTCTGCTGGACCAAGGGCGAGACAGTGAGGAGGCGCGCCTCGCTTCGACTGAGCATCCCCCTGATCTCGCGGTTGCGCTTCATGCGGTCAGCAAGGCAAACCCAGCAGGGTCCCTTACCGGGCGTGAGAAGAGGTCCTACCAGAGGGAAAATGCCCGAAGGCTGAGCGAGGATCCAGGGTGTCCCGTCGGCCAGATGCCGCCGGTTCAAGTCCGCCAGTGGTTCTTCGAGGTAATCGCTGACCAGCGTAACAGTAAGATTAGGGGAGCGCTTGACGATGCGTGCGCCGAGTTCGCTCAGTGCAGCGCTCAGTTCCGCCTCACCCGCGACATCGATTGCCTGAACGCGGATACGGTACTGGTCCAGGTTCTTGTCTGCTTCATCCGGCGAAACGCCCAGACTGGCCCAGTAGGCGGCCACGGGTCCACTGGTGGTCTTCGACTTGGCTACGACATAGCGGCGATCAAGCAATCGCTTCAGGGCTTCGTTGATTTGCTCGGACGGAAAATATTGCTCCAGCACGCTGACGATATCGCGAGAACTCCTTGCATTCTCGGCGATCAACGCGGCTATCGCGCAATAGAGTGTGCCGTGAAGAATGAATTTCCGATCCTCTGAATAGAGGCATAGCGCATCGGATGATAGCGAATAAACCGTGAAATTCGGAGCAAACTGCAAAACCTGATTGCCATTAAACGGCAAGAGGCTCTCTCGGTTCTCGACAGTCATGATGGGAAAACACCCTCTCACTGCGGCTCATGAGGCGCTTATGCCCCAGCCGCCAGATCTTCGCTATTTGCAATTTCTGTTATGCGACAGGTTCGCGGGCCACTCAAACCTTGCTGAGATTTATGCTTTCTCAGCTCTTTCACGCGAGCTTCCGCAAAACTCGCTGGCCGGATCAGGACTGCCTGACCCGGCCAGCTAATTCGTTGTTTTCAGAATGCTAGCGCCTTAGCACCAGGGTCTGCACCCACCCCACGATAGGCAGCAGCCGCCCCAACCGCCGCCGCATCCGCAACCGCGGCAACCGCCGCATCGGGCGCAGCCACCGCATCTTGCGCATCCACGGCATCCACCACCGCATCCGTGGCATCCGCCACATCTGCCGCAGCCACCGGTGAGGCGGAGTAGGGAGCGAGATTGGTCGATGGTTTCCTTGTCGAACAGGTTGAATGTCGCCAAGGTGACGTCAGATATCTCCTCCTCAGCCAAGAAGGCTTGAACGGGTGCTGTAGCCGGAGATGGCATACCCGCTAGCGATTTGTTGGTCGTAGCTGCCGTCGTCGCAGCCAAGGAAATCCCTGCGAGGCCTAGAACAGATAAAGCGTCCTTCGATCGCTTACCCTTAGAAGCACGTTTCACTTGCTGCATGGGGGCTCCTCCTTCCCTATCCATACGGAAAACTAGCACGCTCCATAGTCTATGAACAGGCTTTAGCCAACGTCTTTTTTTAATTTTTGTTGATTTGCGAGAAAGACTTCGCCGTCGATCGCAGCTTGACGAACTCGCTACACACCCGGCATTGCACCATTACACGATACTCGACCCGATGCTTTCACGGTCCGCAATTTCAACTGGCTTTCCCGTGCTCAAGCTTCAAAATGAACCGTGGCGCCTGCTGCCTGCAGTTCGGCCCGAAGGCCGGTCAGCGATGCCAGAAATGCAACCAGATCGTCGATCAGCGCCACTGAACTGGATATCCACGCCGGAACATAAGCTGAGCCTATCGAAGGATGGAGTTACATTTTGATCTTTTTCTGCAGCGGTTCAGACGACAGCGGGGACATACGGGAATGCCTTCGAGGGCTTCGAGGCAACCAACTCCTTGCCAATGCCGAGACTGACCGGAGTATTCGCGGCAATCGTGAACATCACATTCGGCGCGTTGTCCGTCAGGGAGCGGCCGTTCCACTCGGCGAAACCGAATGAGGCCGGAGTGCCGATCGCGTAAGGGAGCATGGTCGGAAAGAACCGGTGCGCCACTTTCTCCGCATAGGCCCGCGGGTCTTCTGCAGTTCCGTATGCGGCAACGACCCGGGCGACGGACTGAATGATTGTTTCGCCATATGTCGCGAAATCGTCGATTGGGCGCCCGGCGTTGAGGCGGTTGCCAAGGTCTTCGTTGAACTGCGTGAACAGGGGATGAATCATGGGGAGGCCGAACCTGTTGATCGGGCGCCATCCGCCGGCATCGGTCGCGAGCGATGCCAGAGCCCAGACGCCGATGCGCCGGTGGGGGCCTGCCTTGGCGGCAAGTTCACTATCGGGCACTTCCAGCACGATTGAATACACGGTGCAACCGGCAAACAGGTTCTTCGCCTTCGCCGGGTCCCAACCGGACAGGTCGACGACGGCGCCGTCCTGGAACGCATGGCCAACCGCATGCAGCACGTCGGGCTCGATCCAGAACGGATCGCCCGCCTTGCCTGCCCAGATGCGCACGCCGGCTGGCGTCCTGGTCGCTTCATCTGTGCTGCCCTTTGCGAGGACAGTGCCCTCCGCGTTGGGATTGGCAGCTTCGGCGCCCGTGATAAGCCGAAGCACGAAGCGCTGCTTTCCATCCGGATCACGGTCATCGAAAGTGAATCGGTAGGTGAGGTCTTCGACCGCATCGCCGTCGAGGTCGACCTTGAATTCGTACATCCCCTCCGGGTGCCAACCTGGTGTTGGGATGTTGCCCGCAATCGAGTGACAGACGTTCATCACAAACACGGTGCCTGTCTCACCACGGAAGACATAAAGATCTGTGATGTCTAGGCGGACGTCTTTGCGAGCAATTGGCGAATTGAGATGATGAGACATTATGGTCTCGCTTTCGGTTCAGCGTTGAAACGATTGTGCTTTATTTCAAGCTGAGTCATTTTGCTAAATAAGTGCAGCATTAGACAGCCGTTCCGTTATAATCAATAAAGGAAAGTTTCTAATATTATTGAAAATCAGAATTTATTTCGAGCAAGTGGCGGATCTATTGGCTTTTTTATATGGCGCTCACTCGTCATTCCCGGATCGCTTTCCCATGAACTCGAGCAGAACCGGGCGTCGCGTGGCCCCAGGTTGCAAATGCCCTGCTAAATTCCAGCCCGCAGCTTTTCCTTGGCCAGCCGGTGCAGCTGAGACCGGATCTGACTGCGCGGCAATATGCGCGCCTCGCCTCGACATACTTATTGCGCTCCAGGTTGCAGAGAGAGAATCCGGCAAGTAAGTTTCTTTGATGACTTGGATAGCGGAGGAGTCAATCTCAACTTGGCTCTCGGGGCTGATGAGCATCAAGTTGGATCAAACCTACGAAGTGATTGACAGGCTCAACCGGGCCGCCACTCCGCAGGGCATCTGCGACGCGCTCACGAGTTTTACTGGCCGCTACGGTCTCACTTCAATGATTGTGGGCACCATTCCGTCGCCTAAGGAGCATCTGCAGGAACAACATCTTCTTGTTTCCGCGTATCCGGCCGGTTGGATGGACCGCTATGTCGGCCAGGATTACGTTCACATCGACCCGGTTGCTCGGCGCGTTAAGCGCGATCTCTCTCCGTTCCTTTGGTCCGAGGCCGCATCTTTCGCCGGCAGAGAAGACAGCGCAATCGTCAACACGATGTTTGGCGAGGCTCAGGAATTCAATCTCAGAGCCGGGTTTACCGTACCGTTTATCACGCTCGATGGCGCGGTCGCAGCGGTGTCTCTAGGAGGCGAAGCTGTCGACATGCCCCCGGCGGCCCGTGGAATGATTAGCATGATCGCCACATTTGCGATCGGGCGGGCAATCGATCTCCGCACTAGCGGGAGAAGTCGCCAATGCCCTGGGCTGACGGCACGCGAGATCGAATGCCTGAAATGGGCAGCGGAAGGCAAGAGCGAATGGGAAATCAGCGCCATCCTTGATGTTTCCGAACACACGGCGGACAAGCACCTCTCTAATGCTCACCGCAAGCTTGGCGCAGCAAATCGCGCCCACGCCGTAGCGCTTGCTATTCGCTGGGGCCTGATTTCCTAGGCGCTCCGGCTCGGCTACTTACGTGATCGCGTAATGGATGGCATCTGTATTTGTGATAAAATTAACGCATGCTATAGGAGTATCGCAGGAAACCAGTAATCGTTGCGACCTTGTTGCAATTTAGCTGAAGAGCCCTCCAAGTTATTCGCTATTCCAGGTGAGTTGCACTCCCGTATCCCGGCCTGGAAATCGAAGTTGCGAAGGCTGGTCTGGACGGGGCTGGGGCTGTGTGGAGCACCGTGATTTTGTCTCATTCGAACATCGCCGGCTGTTATCCATGGTTGAAAGAGAATTCATAAACACCTTCAAGATTTTGCTCGAAAAAATCGAGCAGATCTCGGCAATGCTAGGCCAGCTCGAAAACATGAACTTAAGCAGTGCCGATGTCGGCGCCGCTACAAGGGCGTCATTGGAATTCACCGCAAAGGCTACCGCTGTCGCGAGGGATGGCGCCTCACTTACCGCGCGGCTTGAACTCCGGGGCAGTTCGAACGGTAAGGGATCGAAGCGGCGCTAGGCAGGGAACTCCGCGCCGGCGGGAAAGCGCGCAGGCAGGAGGATTCCCACAGCTATCGAGTTTTATCGGCGATGGCTGTCTCGCGACAGGCCGCATCACCTTTTTCGGTGATCCCAGATCTCCTCCGGGTGCTGAGTTTCATCAACGAACGACAATGCTTGCCCATACGCTTACGCTTGCCAGCACACTATACCAGAGTTTGCCTGACGCGCCACCGGGTCGCCAGCGGCGTCATCCCGGAAAGGCGAAGCCTTATCCGGGATCGTAACAAGCTGAAAATGCCTACCTTTTTGCGATCCCGGCTCGCGCTTCGCTTGGCCGGATGACGAAGTGCGGAGCGAGCCGCATCCGTTGGCCAGATGAGCGAAGTCTGCCTTAGACCACGCAAACACGGCCCCATTCCTCTGACGCCCAGTCCAGCATGACAGCAAGAGCTTCGCAGGGCGTCAGCCCGTCACGCAGCGCCTGCTCGTAGGCGGCGATCACACAGGCCTTGAGCGCCTCAGCTGCCTGGGAATTCGGGTCGTCCTTTTCAGACCCTGGATTTTCATCAGACATGCGCCTCGCTCGAAAAAGAGTGCAGTTGCGAGTTGCCAATCACGACAAGCAACGATGACATCCTTCCAGTAGCAGCCGGACGCGCGCTTCCGATTGGACGCGCACGAACGAGGCAGACGCCCGCGCCTGAAGGATCTCCTGTGGTACCCGCTTGTAAGTGCCCCTCGCTTCGGGGGACCACCGCATAATGCGACGATCGTTTCAATCCCCGTTTTGTGGGAAGGGCAGACTACGGATCGACCGTAAGCTGGAGAAAGCAATTGCCTCAGTCAGTTGCGACCTATACTTTAATTTAGCTCCGCCAATCGAAATGCGAAAACGCATCAGTCCCATGGATCCGAGTTCAGGTATGACAGCGGAGTTCCCTAATGGACTGGCCCAGGAGCTTCTCGATTATTCACGCTGTGTAGGTGATGCAAAGACGCCGAAAGAAGTGCTTGATGGGCTGAATGCAATAACCTCGAAACGCCTCCACCTGAACGTGCTCGCCGCCATTCGCTTCCCGGATAAAGTCACCGATTGGTCGGCTCTCGAACTGGGCAAGACTGTCTTTATTCATGATTCGGTTCCCAGGGGCTGGTGGGAGGAATGGATCAGCCAGACCCCTTACAAGGTGCCGATCGGTTATCTGCTGGCACGCTCGAGCCTCGGCCCGCACACCTGGAGCGAAAGCCTTCACATGCTTGAACCTATCGGCATGGACCGGTGGGGATATGACCTCGCGCTGAAATATGGCGCTCGTGACGGGTTCGCATGCCCGGTCGGCGGCCGCTGGGTCATTGCCTTCTGGTCAACCACCATTCTCGGCAACGATTTCACTGACGCAGTAAGAATTATGATTTTCACAGCTGCGAGCTTCGCAGCCTTGAGGCTGGATCAGCTGGCTGTCCCACCCTCCGCATCGCCCGATTACATCATAACGCCGCGGGAACTGGCCGTTCTGCGCCTGCTATCGGTCGGGATGCCGTTCAAGGAAGCAGCTCAGTATCTGGGCATCGGTGATGAGACGGTGAAAACGCACCTGAAAAAAGTGCAGGTGAAGCTAGGCGTTCGAAATCGCATTCACGCCGTGGCCGAGGCGCTTCGCCGGCATATTATTCCCTGATGCTGCAAGAAAGCGCCTGTTCAAGCGCGGGCGAGGCCGCTGCCGCTCCTGCCGGGGCCTCTCCCCTCGGAAATGGCGACGAGCAGCGGAACTTGCAGGCGAATTTGGGCAGCCACGTTACGGTCGAGCTTGGCAAGCCAGCCCGGGGGAAGAGCGTCCAGCCCGTACGTAGCCCCTGCAAGCATTCCAGCCAGCGCGCCGGCAGTATCTGCGTCTCCTCCTTGATTGACGGTTTGGATGAGGCAATCGGCGAAAGATTGCGTGCCAAGGTAGAAGTGCAGCACGGTTTGCATCGTGTCGACGATAAAGGCCGAGCACAGGCCAGGATAGGGCTCGAAACGGAACGCCTTGTGCTTTTCCACCAAGCCGGCGCTGGCTCGGCGGACATCCGGCTTGCCTTGCCCGCGCAGGAGGCCGTGCACCATCGAGATGAGCGCCAGGCAGGCATCGTCCGAGAGCGGATGATGATGGGTGATGTGCGCCTGGCCGAGCGACCATGGCTCAGCCTTATGGGGTTGACCTGAAGTCGCCAGCGCCACCGGCAGCACGCGCATGGCGGCTCCATTCCCGGCGTCGCCTTCCGAGAACGAGCCTTCGACGGTGCCGTGCAAGATATAGCGCCGGATGCCCCGGCGGCATGTGTTGCCAACATCTGCCGGCCCGGTTTTCAGCCAGACCGCGAATTCCTCGCACACATCCTGGGGGATCAGGTCTCCGCGCCGGATGATGGAGCGGCCGAGCGCCAGAGCCATTTGGGTATCGTCGGTCACCTGCCCTGGTCTGAGCCGCAGCCAGCCGCCGCCGGTCATCTCGCGGTGGACGCCGTATTGGGTCGCGATTTCGCCCTTGGTCATGAACTCCACCGTGGCCCCGAGGGCGTCGCCAATGGCAAAGCCCAGAAACGCGGCCATGGCCCGGTTTTCCAAAGTCAGAGTGGGCATACCGAAGCGCCTCTTAGATATACTCTGCCGTCACACGGTACTCCCCGCCGACCGCCAGATACTCGCCCTCGCCTTGCAACGGATGCGAAGACAAGAGGCCATTGAAAAACAGGATCTTGCTGACCGGCACCCTCGCCGTAAGGATTGCATCCCCAAAGCAACCGGCTATCGCCCGATCAGATGAAAACGAGACGAGATTGTTAAGCTGAATCACCGCGTTGCGCTTGTCGATCCGCTCCACGATCCCATGCTCGTCCAAGGCGTTGATCCCCCGAAACAGTGTCAAATGCGTTTGCGCAGGATATGCAAAGCGCCGAATCGCCCATTGGCAGAACTCGAAAAGCAGATCGAGCTGAACTTGGATTGCATTGTTGTGGAAGCGGCTGGACATCTTTTCTTCCACATATGCGGCCCACACGCGGGTGGAAACGCGCTCGATGATCTCTTTATGGAAGAAGGGGCAAATGCCAAACCGGCTCTCGACCCAGCCCTTAAGCACGGCGCCCTCCGCTCCGTTGCTGTCGAAGCCCCAGCCCTCGATCAAACGCAGGAAGGATGAGCGATAGCGCCTGCGCCCGGCGCCGAGGCCAGTTCCCTCGCGCTGCTCGGGATCAATGCCGAACATGGCCATCATGTAGCAGGTAAACGCTTCGCCCGCCTCGGCCAGATCGGCGGCTTGATCCAGCATATCGAAAAGACTGCGGTTCATTTCCACCACGCCCCAAATGTGCAGCGGAACCGGATTGTCGTTAAAGGCACAGCTCGCAAGCCACTCCGAAGGTCTCCCCACGAGATTGGTCGAGTGTCCAATGCCGTGCCGCCTTTGCCTTTGCATTAGTTTAATAAGCCTGAATAAGCTCCATTCCGCAACGGCGTTTAAGCTCAAGGCCGGATGCCGCGGCCTTTCATCCCAGCCGCTCTGTGGCGCGCGCGCCGTGGAAACGGTGCTATCAGGCAGCCCCATCTTCTACCACCGCGTGCCGCGCCTCCGGGAACGCGGCGGAGACACTCAGCTCTTTCGCAGCAGGCCCTGTCTTCGCCGAGCGAGGATGGAACGCCGTGGCCGCCCGCTTTACCAAGGCAAATGTTACCTATCTTGCGTCTTCCGGTGACTCATCTGGCTCTTCTGGCCGAGCAGTTCACCCAATGTATTTTCTGTAGTCGGAACAGCGATGCGGCGTAACAACTGGCATTCACGAGAAAATGCTCGGTCCAGATTGTCCTGACGAAGCTTCTGCCCTCCAACAACCTTGCGCAAAGGCTTGCTGGGGGCATAAAATGTGGTTGCAACGATCGCCGGCAGCTTAGTTGAAGGTAGTGCGGCGCCGAGCTTGCGTTGAGACTGCGAAGGATGCCCCAGTCGGGGCATATGAGTTGCTGATACCCTTTTTGTGCCGGGGGCTGGCGTCAGCTGCGCGCGCCTCGATAAAATTAGTGATGTTCTTCGGATCTGCGCAGTAGACTGAAAATTCAGCTTGAGGTTCAGAAATGAAGTGATTATTGGTAACCTAACAAGCTGGCAGAGTTAGGATAGCCCATGTTTTCAAAGCACTATTTTAGCCGGGCGTGTGCCACAGGCTGCGTCGCCTTATTATGCGGCATTACGTTTGGCGGAGTCTTGACGTTGAGCTCCGAACCCGCAGCCGCGGTCGATATGCGAGACCTGGTCGGCGATTGGGCTATCCCGGACACGAATGAGAGGCTCACGATCCGCCGCAATGGCGATTGGTACCATCCCAAATACGGGCGCGGCAGGATCAGGGCCGGCACAGACTCCTCCGACGTTACCGTCTTCTATGAAGGTATAGAAACCAAGTGTTCTTACCGCGTCTCTGTCGCTGATGGCGGGAACACATTGATATTTGCTGCTGCGGACTCGCGCCAGGATGGCGATCGCTGCCCCGCGGGGAAATTCAAGAGCGTCGATCGCTAACTCGAGAATTCGTGAAAGGCTTTATAAAATGTCTAAACGGTTCGGAACATTTATTGTGGCATCGTTGATGGCGGTAACGGCACAGGCCCAGGCACAGGGCCATGGCGACCGGGCGCTCAACTATCTTCTGGGGCAGTGGTACAATAGCGAGGGGCGGGTCATAAAATTCTACATCACCCGTGACATTCCCAAATTTTCAGATTCTGCTGGGCCTAGCGACACCTGGGTGGGCAGCTACAGGGCTGGGGAAGGCGGCGCGGACTACGTCCTGGAATACCCCTTCGGCCTGAAATGCTACTACAATGTGAATATTGGGTCGGGTTCGGATCAAAAAGAGATCGTATTCGCCCTGAGGAGAGCCACTCCTGAAGCGGAGGAGAAGACTTGCATAAGAGGCTCCCTGAGGCGGCAGGCCGATCGGGAATAACTTCAATTTCAGCTTTTTAGCCCTAAGCTGAATAAAATGAACTCAAAAATGCTACTGCTTCTGCAGAATGTGATCCTGTTGTGCCTGCTTACTTTCGCAAGCGGGCATTTTTTTCCGGTTCAGGGACAAAACGCAGATCCCGTGCAAGACCTTGTGGGAGAATGGGAACTCCGCGGCACGCCAATATCAATTGCGATAAAGCGGAACCACGCGGTTTCCCATTCCAAGCTCGGGCAAGGCGATATCAAGTTCGATAACGCGGATTACTTTGTGGTGTCTTACCGCAGCCGCGCAATGGTCTGCCACTACATTATCAAGCTCTACTCTCAGAACGAGCTGTCGGTCGTGAGAGCCGACGATCAGGACCCGTCCGAGTGCGATCTCGGAGAAATGCATCGTGCGCGCCCAACGGGAGAACTGGAGCCGTCTCCAGAAAAGCCGCGAGGCGGTTCTCAAGCAGCGGCACCCGGGGAGGGGTTGCCCGCCGTCAATAACCTCGCAAAGACGGTTAAGCCTGGAGACCTCGTTCGCGATTGCAAGGAATGTCCCGAGGTGGTGGTTCTTCCCGCCGGTTCCTTTGCCATGGGATCGCCGGAGGACGAAAACGGACGACGGCCCGAAGAAGGCCCGATCCACAACGTGACGATCAAGCAATTTGCCATAGGGCGGTACGCCGTAACGAGACAACAATATTTGGCATTTGTAACGGAGACCGGATACAACCCCGGCAAAAGCTGCCGCGTGAAAATCGGCGGCAAGTTCGAAGATCGTACCGGCTATTCATTTCTCAATCCCGGATTTGCACAGGACGATACGCACCCGGTTGTTTGCGTCAACTGGTACGATGCCCTGGCCTATGTCAGCTGGTTATCCAAGAAAACCGGAAAATCCTATCGCCTTCCAAGCGAAGCGGAGCGTGAATATGCGACCCGCGCAAAAACAAGCTCTCCCTATTCGTTCGAGGATGGCGTTTCGACGGCGGTAGCAAACTACGATGCCGGCCCGACGCCGATCTCCTCCTCCGTCAAAGGAACGTTGCCCGTAGCAACCTTCAACGCCAACCGCTTCGGGCTTTACCAAATGCATGGAAATTCCGCGGAGTGGACGCAGGATTGCTGGAATCGGTCCTACGATAATGCACCCGGAGATGGAACGGCCCTTGCGTTGGGAGATTGTACGAAGCGTGCGGTGAGAGGTGGCTCCTGGGCCTCTGGGCCTGCGAATATGCGATCGGCTTACCGCGAAGCAGCTCTCGCTTCAGACCGTTACTCTAACGTGGGCTTTCGCGTTGCTCGTGAGCTGACCCAATGACCTGCTGCAGGCACTCAGAGGCAAGAAGCAGTCCGTCCAATTCTCGCGAAAGGCGCCGGAGCCTCGTCGCCGGCAAGCTTGCCCCGTGTGGTTGCTTCCCCGGCTTGAGTTCAACGCGGCGCACTTTCTTGATGACCATAGCCTCTCTTCTCGTTCCGGCTTTCGCTCTCGCACAACAGAGACTTGTTTTCGATGTGAAGTCCTCATGCAGCTTTTATCCCGGGGATAAAATCACAGATACAATTTATAACTTTCAATCGACACCCGAAGCTCTCGATATCGTTAAGCGTATCACTCATGCCGTTGGCCTGGAGCCCAATTTCGAGCTGTTGCAGGCCAATATTCCCAATGCGGCAGCTGTCATCCACGATCAGAAGCGGTATATTCTTTACAGCTTGCTTTTTATTCAGAAAATCAAAGAGACAACCGCCACGGACTGGGCGGCGCTGACAATCCTGGCGCATGAAATTGGCCACCATCTTAATGGCCACACGCTTTCGGCGGGCGGGAGCAGGCCAATACTTGAACTGCAGGCGGACACGTTCGCCGGCCATGCTGTGGAGCGGATAGGCGGCACCCTCGATCAGGCCCTGGCTGCATATCAGGTCATGCCTGCGGAGGGAACCGACACCCATCCGCCTCGGAGCGCGAGGTTCGAAGCTGTGACCAGGGGCTGGACCGAAGCTTCAGCCAGGGAACCGACGGTTCCGGAAAGGGTCTCCGCAAGCAGCAGCGCAAAAGACGGCGATGCGCTTGCCAGAGAGATTCTCGAGTCGGTCCGCTCGGGCGCGCCCCCATATTCCAGAATGTCTCCAAGTCTCGCTGCGGCAATGAGAGAGGAAGCTAGTGAAAGCTTCACAAAACTGCGGTTTGCAGGGCCGACAGCCACAATCAACCAGCAGGGCAAGCACCTCTCTGCTGACGGCAATATGTACTACTTATACGACGTTAACTTTGGGTCCGAAAAGGTGAGCTGTGTTCTTGGGCTCAGCGGGAATGGTATCTTAAGCGTTTTCCACTGCCAATAGCGAAAACGTACAGGTAAGCTTTAGCGCCTTCTCCAAATCAATCCAGACTACTGGCTTATCATGATGTGTCGTTCGTTTCTTTTGTTTCCGCCCGGACAAGCGAGAACCTTCCTGCGTTCGCTTATATTAGGGACTGCCCTGATAATTACATCTCTCGCGCTCGCTGCGGATAAGAAGTGCGAATACACCAAGGAAGATAACAATAAAGATGTGACGCTCGAGCTTTATGATGTCACGTCTCTTCGGCTGCCTGTCCAGTTGGGAACAGGCTACAGCTGGAAAGTCGCTTCCTTGCCAGACATCCTCGAACAAGAAAGCGCTACGGTCAAAGGCGGGGGAGCCCCCGGAGCTCCGGAAATACAGATATTTCGATTCCGATCGACCAAGAAAGGCAACGGGAAACTTGTCTTGGCAAATGTGCGGCCTTGGGAGAAGCCGGAGCAGCCTCAGGAGACCTTTACACTGCACATAACGGTCGAGTAAGATAAACTAGGCAGATGGATTAGTATTTTTCTTCCTTTGCCTTCATAGACTTCTTATTGCGAGGAACTCTCAATGCAGTGCTTGGCAAATGGCAGATTTGAAAGGGGCTCGCCCAGGCGAACATTACGCAGAGCCAAGCCTTTCACAATTCCGCGGGGTTGCACTTGGATGGCTTGATCTGGCGCAGGCTCTTGAAGGGTGCCAAATGACCGTTCGCACAGGTCATTGTGCCGCACAACCTCCATACCGGCTCATGCCGATGCAGCGCCCAAAACTTAACTTAGGGGACGCGCGACGCCTTCACCGCTTCTAGCTCGCCGATCGCAGACTTTACATGGCTCGCAACGTCCGGGAGCTTCGCGTATTCAGCCAGGATTTTGATCTCACCTAGCATTGTTGAGATATAATCACTCAGTTCATCGTCTGCGATGCCATAAGTACGCATGAGACTGTAGGCCTGTGCATCTTCGGCTGGAATCGAGAATTTTGTGTCCATGGCGTGACCCTCTACCCTGAAATGAAGATTTGTTGAATAGGAAAATGGCGGCTGCGTCAAACCTTCTTGCTGGACCTTTCTCAGTTCCTGTAGAAAGGCCGTCAACACAACCTTCAGCGAGACAAGAGATCGAGACCTGGGTTGATGAGGATTTCGGCGAACCACAA
Organism: uncultured Alphaproteobacteria bacterium; assembly: GCA_963829495.1. Taxonomy (GTDB): domain Bacteria; phylum Pseudomonadota; class Alphaproteobacteria; order Rhizobiales; family Rhodomicrobiaceae; genus Rhodomicrobium. The sequence goes on along the minus strand of CAWHIT010000003.1, from coordinate 83,601 downwards.
AGTTCGGCGAAGCCACAAAGAATGAGGCCTGTTGCTACCCCATAGAGACACACATCCGGGGCTATGACAGCAGACCTGACTGTTCACTGCTTCTGGCTAATTCCATATTTACGTGCGAGTGCGGCGATGCCGGCGGGACTCGGAGCTTTCGAGCTGGCGGCATTCACCCACGCGGCCATCGTCCCAACGCTGTTGCTGTTGTACGCAATCCACATGTAGCCCTCCACGCCCCAGGTGGTTGCCCAGGAGTTCTTGATGAGCCATGCGCGCTTATCGTCGTCCCAGCCGACAAGCAAGACGGCGTGATTGACGTCGCCTGGGTCGTTTTCGTTGAACACGCCGCCCGTGTACGCCAAGAAAGCCGGCGTGGCACGGAGCGCGACCGCAACGGGTCCGTGGGCGCAAATCGCTTCCTTGATCTCTTCCACTGAGGGAATGAGGACTTGATCGCTTACGAATCCTGAAACGGCCACCCGATAGGGCGCTTTCTTTGCTGGCGTGCAAGTTCCTTCCTGCCCCTTGTAGGGCAGTACGGTCTCGTCGGCCACGCCGTTAGAAATCATCCAACTGAAAACCCACTGATACCAGCCGCCTTTGCAAGTGCCCGGTTTGACGCAATTCAGCGCGTGCTGTTCGGAAATATCGATTTGAAGATCGTTTACAATGCCATAGCTTGCTTCATAAGCGCCCATTGCTGCGAAGTCCCAGCAACTGCCGCAACCCCCCTGGTCCCGAACGGGCGTTACCTTGCCCAAACGGCGCCAATCGAAAGTCTTCATGCCTGGCGAGCACGTGGCGGCGGGTGATGCCCGCGGAATGAGCTTCAAGGCTTGATCGGCGAATTCATTTTGTTTCTTCGCAATATCCAACGCATTAGGCGGAAGTCTTGTCCCGGCGAGGCGCTCCAGAGGGGTGTCGAGCGCGGTCGTATATCCCACGCTGAAAGTCCATTTCTTCTGTTGAGCCTCGCCACGGAGCGCCTTCACCTTAGCCTGCATCTGCGGCGACGCTTGAGCCAATCGTACGTCGAAAAACTGCTGATCTTGTGCCGGACCTTCTACCTCTGCCTTGCCGGACGGTTCGTCCGCTGGGGCTGGTTGTTTTGCCGAAGGCGAGGCGGCAGCCGCCTTTTTTTCAACGGCACGAAGATTGCCGGCAGGGCAATAATCGGGATCTTGCGAGGGGTCCACGGTGCTCAAGTTAAGCGTCTTTCCCCCATCGCCAAAGGATATTCGATAGGAGCAGCGAACGCCGCCGCTGGCGTAGAAGACTCTTATGTCGGCCTCGTCATTCGATTCGCGTATTTTGGCGCGGCCATATTTGGGATGGGTCCAATTGGCGGCATCGTCGATCGAAAGCACATCCGCACTGTTGGGCAAAAGCCATTCCCCGACGAGCGCTTTCTGATTCTCATTCTCGGCGGAAGCAGCGCCGCCCCCGCAAAGCAACACAGTACCCACGACGCTTAAGAGGATGCCGCGCAACATTTCAGCCCCGCAGTTAATATGCTTACGGACGAAAATAGGACGCTAACATGCCGGGATTTTGGAGTGGAATCAAGGTCAGGTTGAGCAATGTCCAGTCAAAAATGCCTGAGACGGACCATCGCTGCCTTGGCGGGGGGCGCTCGGTCCGGGAATTCGTGGCGGAGAGAGAGGGATTCGAACCCTCGAGACGGTATCCCGTCTACACACTTTCCAGGCGTGCGCCTTCAACCACTCGGCCACCTCTCCATGCACCGGTCCGGCGCAAGACCGCAATATACCCAACGGCGGAGCGGCTGCAAGACCTTGTGCCGTTTCATAACCAGGATACTTCCCGGATTTTCGCAAACTCTTGTCTTGAGCGGCGCCGCGACGAGCTGTAGAGAATGTTCGTCGCCCGGCCTCTTTGCTTGCCGCAAGCGAGTTCCTACTTTTGGTGAGGATTTTCAGCGTCCCTCGTCTCCGCTAGCGTCACCGTTAAAAGGCTTTCAACCCAAGCCGTGAGATAAAAAAGTCAAATTGGGGTTGCACAACTTTTTTACCGCATAAAGTCGCCACTCCCGGAAAGCAGGTTATGAACGCGAGAGTTTCAGGCAGTTATGCCGCCGCATTTTGCGCGGTAGCCGTAGGCTGGTTGATCTTCGCCACGCCTTGGCTGTCAGGCTCCGTTACCATTCCGTATGACGCGAAAGCCCATTTTCAGCCGCAGCTTCAGTTTCTGGCAAATGCGCTTCACAGCGGCCAATCGCCTTTCTGGACGCATAACGTCTTTGCGGGGTCTCCGCAAATCGCCGACCCGCAATCGCTGATTTTCTCCCCGGCGTTCCTGCTGGCCTATTTCGTGCCCGAGCCGAGTTTCCGGCAACTCGACCTTTATTGCTTCCTGCTTTTGGGGCTTACGGCTTTTTCCGTTCTTATGATCTTCAAGGATCGGGGCTGGCATCCGGCGGGCGCCGCAGTTGCCGCGCTAGCTGCAGCCTTTGGCGGGTCGTCGATCTGGCGCATACAGCACATCAAGCAGATCGAGGGCTTTGCCTTTTCCATGCTCTGCCTTTGGCTGCTTTCCCGTGCGCTTGAACGGAAGTCTGTTTTCTACGGGATTTTGGCGGGTCTTGCCGCCGGCGTCATGCTCGTAGAGCCAGGACAGATTGCCCTTATAGCCTGTTATGTCCTCGCCGGTTATACAATCCATCATTGGTTAAGCGCGCCGCGGTTCTGGTCCTCGGTCAAACAAACGCTTGCGCCGTGCTTCGCGGGAGGCGCGGTGGCCACGCTTCTTGCAGCAGGGCCAATCATCCTGAGCTATCTCTTCGTCGAAGCTTCCAATCGTCCCGAGATCGCTTTCAAAGAGGCGGGCAGGGGCTCTCTGCATCCGGCTTCGCTTCTGACGGCAGTTGTGCCCGATCTCTACGGGGCCCATTCAACCCTCCCTTTTTGGGGTCCCGGAAGCATCGAATGGAACGCAGACTGGCTTTCGATGACGGAAAATATGAGCCAAGTCTATATCGGTGCGCTCCCGATTCTTCTGCTTCTCACAGTAGGCTTTGTAAGAGGCGGCGTTTTTGCACGTGAAATCCGGTTCTTCACGATCGCGGTAACAGGCTTGTTCCTCTTCGCACTCGGCCGGTACACCGGGTTTTTCACCCTGGCTTACGACTATTTGCCTGGAGTCGATCTGTTTCGCAGGCCAGCTGACGCTACATACGCGCTCGGCGGGATGACCTCGATTTTGGCAGGCTATCTTCTTCACCGCTTTTTATCCGGAAGCGAGCCCACGAGCCGGCAGAAACTCGCGGTGGCGGCAATCATTGCCCTCATCTTCGCCGTAAGCCTTGGTGTCGCGGCCGCCCATTCGCACTTCACCATGGCGGTTAAGCCCGTGCTCCTTTCGATCGGCATTTTCACGGCCGGGTGGCTCGCGCTTGTCTTTGCCAGTCGATATTCGGGCCAATATGCACTCCTGACGGTTGCTGGGCTCGCCGCGTTCGTGACGGCGGACCTCGCCATTAACAATGGGCCGAACCGGTCAACGGCGCAGACCCCGTCCTATTACGATCAGATGCGCCCCGATACCAAGAATGATACGGTCGCGTTTTTTAAGACTCATCTCGTGCAGGCTGCAAATTCGCCGCGCCGCGACAGGGTGGAGATGGTTGGGCTCGGCTTCGAGTGGCCGAACATCAGTCTTATCCACGGCTTCGATCACACATTTGGATATAATCCGCTTCGCCTCGAAATCGCGGAAGCTGGCATGGGCGCCGGTGAGACGATTGCGGCTGACTATCAGCGCATCTTCACGCCGCTATATCCATCATACCGGTCAACGATGGCGGATCTGCTTGGTCTGCGCTACATCGCGACCGACCATCCGGTCGAGACGATAGACAAGACGTTGAAGCCCGGGGATCTGACGCTGGTGGCGAAAACGCGCGACGCCTACATCTATGAAAACCCTCGCGCGCTTCCCCGCGTTCTGTTTGCCTTTGATTGGTTGCCGGCGAATTTCGAGCGGATGGCGAAGGACGGACATTGGCCCTATTTCGATCCGAGACGGACGGTCCTCCTGCGGGGCAGGCAGCAGCTCATGAGCACCCTTCAGCCGAGGCCCGTCTCTCTGCCGGAAGCGGCGGTAACGCTTCAAGTCTACCAAAACACGGAAGTGCAGGTGGCGGTGGACACGCCGCGCGCCGGTTTTCTGGTGCTGAACGACGTTTGGCATCCCTGGTGGTTCGGCACCGTCGATGGGAAGCCCGCCGACGTTCTTCGCGCGAATGTTTTATTCCGCGCCATCGAGGTGCCCGCAGGCAGGCACGTGGTCCGCTTCGAGTTCAGGCCCGTTGAAGGGGCGGTTAAGGAAATCACTGCTCGCCTGACGGGCAAGCCGATCGAGCCTCCCGCGCCGGCTTGGGAGCCGTGGTTCAGGCCTGAGGCCAGCGCTCCGGCCTTCTTGAAAGGCGCCGGGTAAGCTCTCGGAATTTGGAGCTCGAAAGCCAATCGTATTCAAGGTGGCGCGCGCCTCTGATGGTGTCGCTGCCATCATGGTCTCCGCGCTCCGCGACGTGGCACATGACAAGCGGACAGCGGCCTTCAAGGCCGCTCAGCCAATCCGCCCAAAGCGCTTCGAGATCAGCGTCCTCATTAAAATCGTAGACGCCCGCGAAGTCGCTGTTCATCTGATGCTCGCGTTCCCTGGCCAGGGTTTCCAAACGGAAAGTCCCGGTTCGCGCGATGATCGCCGCCTTTACGCCGCGCCATCGCCGCGGAGCGCAATTGCGAAGGCTGACGCGGCGGGCGTCGGCGCCATATCGCTCAGCGAGAGCATCGAGGAGAGCCTCCCTCACAAAAGGAAGCAGGTGGCAATGCTGATGCCCGTCCACGAAATCCGGCAGGGCCTTCATGCGGCTATCGAACAGCGAAAGCTGACGGTCGATCTCCTTCCGCAAAAGCTTTCGATTCAAGACGCCCGAATGCGTGCGCATGGTCAAGCCGGTGATCGTCTGCCGAGGAAACACGTCTCCAGCGAACGGCGAGGTGAAATCGAGATGCATCCCCCGCGAAAGGGGAGCATCGGCCAAAGCCGCCGCGGCCCCCGTCCAGGTTGGCGACAACACCATCGCGCTCGTTGCCGTAACCACGCCATCGGCAGCAAGTTTCAGGATCGCGGCATCGACGCCGCCGTCCATCGCGTAGTCGTCGGCGTTGATGATCACACCCTCAGTCATGACAGCATGCTCCCTAAGCCTGCGGCTGCGCGAAAGCCCACAGCTTCGATAGCAGGAATGTTGCGACAGCGACCCCGACAAGAACAGCGGCAAGGGCGGGAAGATAGTAGCGCGAGCCGAAGAGATGCAAGGCTTCCGCATAGGCGGCCTGATTCAGGACGAAGCCGGTGCATGCGACGGCGAAGAATCGCGTCCGCGCCGCGGCGTAACGCTCCAGCGAAAGCGGAAAGGTCCAGCGGGCGTGACCGGAAAAGCTCACGAGAAAAGCCACGCCGAACCCGATTACATTGGCGGCAAGCGGGTTCAGGCCGAAGAGTTCCACGACAATGGCCACCACCGTGAGATGCGTCAGGGCGGCTGCGGAGCCAACCGCAATGAAGATCGCGATCTGTCTCATTTTATGGGATCGCCGGCCTATCTGGCAGGCGCGCGTCCGTCATTATCGGCGTCGCATCGTAGACGGGCGAGGCTGGCGTGGGGGCTGGCCTTTCGGCGGCTATCCTCCGCGATGATAAAGATCGGGCGCTGCTTTACCTCCTCGAACGTGCGGCCGAGATACTCGGCGATGACGCCCAGCGCCAGAAGCTGAACGCCTGAAAGAAAACATCATGCCAACCGATAGTGTGGCCCATCCCGGCAAATGATCGCCATTCACGTAATGATCGAAAAGGAGATAGAAACCGTAGAGCAGGGAAAAGACCGAAATGAAAAAGCCCGCCAATGACACCAAACGGAGCGGGATGACGGTGAAGGAGGTCAAGCCGGTGAAGGCAAGCCTGAAAAGCTGCCTCCACGTGAACTTGGTATGGCCCGCTACGCGGTTCCTGGCCTGAAAGGGCACGAGCGTGGTCCGGAACCCGACCCAGGCATAAAGCCCCTTCATAAGCCTGTTTCGCTCTGGAAGGGCGTTGATCGCGTCGACAGCTTTCCGGTCGAGGAGCCGGAAGTCGCCGGCGTCGGGCGGGATAACCACCGAACTGCCCGCTTCCATGAAATGATAATACATGCTCTTGAACCGGCGCTTGAGCCAGGTTTCGGGACGAGCATTTTGCACCCCCGCGATAACCTCGTAGCCCTGGCGCCAGCGATCGAGAAACGTCGGGATAAGCTCCGTTGGATGCTGGCCATCGGCGTCCATGAGGATGACGGCATCGCCCGAAGCCATCTTGAGGCCAGCGGACAGGGCCGCCTCCTTGCCGAAGTTTCGCGACAGCCGGATATAGTGCAGGTGGGGCTGGCACGAACACATGTCCAGCATGGCCTCACGCGTTCCGTCGGCGCTCCCATCGTCCACGACGACGACCTCATGGGCGAAGCCGGTTCTCGCCAACGTGTGAAAATCGAAGACAGCACGAGAGGCAGCCCCTCGCGCTCATTGTAAGCGGGCAGGACGACTGAGATCAGCGTTGGGCGATGTGTTTCCATCGAGCACATTCCGAAGGAATTGCACACAATCCGGGCATCCCTTTAGCTGGTCCTATGCCGTGGTTAATCAAGACGGGCCGCTGCGGCAAAAGCTCACGCGGACCACTCTTTCAATTGTCGAGCCTCATCGCCCGTAAGATCGATCGTCAGCTTCACGTCTTTGTCGACGGCGAGTCCCGCAACGGTTTCCGGACCAACGCCGAAATCGAGGCGATTGATTTTCGTCTCGGCTTTCACAGCCGCCGTTCCCTCTGCAATATCGATCGAAAATGGCAAAGTTACGGGCTTGGTCACGCCTTTCAGCGTGAGTTGCCCGTTCAGAATGTATTTTCCGTCGCCATCCGGCTTTGCGCCCCGCGCGGCGAATTCAGCGGTGGGGTAGCGGCCTGGATCGAAAAACTCTTCGCGACCGCAGCGTCTGATCCGTGTCGGCTGCGCCCGTCGAGGCGCTTTGCATGTCGAGCGTCACGCGAATCGATGCTTCTTCCGGCGTCTCGGGGTCGAACTCGATTTCCGTCTTATAGTCCTTGAAAACACCTTTGGTGCTGTAGCCGCTGCCGCTCGCTTCGAAAGCAACCTCGCTTTTTTGAGGGTTCACGCCCCATTCCATCGCAGTCGCGTCCGCACAGGCCTGCAAAGCTCAGCGCGCTGGCGGTCAAAACCAAAAGCGCGATGCGCGCCGAAGCCGAACGGCGCCCGAAACGCGGAAGCATCCTGGACATAATCCCATCCCTCAAAATAAAGGCGTGACGCAAAGCCGCCGCCACGTGAACGACAATCAGCAAAAGAAGCACGTTTGCGGTGAATTCGTGGATCCCTTTGAAAATCTCGCTGGTAGCCTTTTTCTGGTCCAGGGGAAGCTCGCTCAGCCAGGGGATAAGTGGGAAGGCGGTGTATCCGAAAAGGACCGAGGGCTTGTCCGACGCCGATATCATCGCCCAGCCCGACACGGGCATCACAAGAGCGCCGCGTAAAGGGCGAAATGGCCGAGATGAGCTGCCACGCGCTCCTGTTTCGGCATCGGCTCCGGCAAAGCGGGGGCGGCCGTAAAAGCGCGCCAGAACAGACGCAGCGTCATCAGCGCGAGAATGGTGATCCCGATCGATTTGTGCAGATTGTAGAGCTTGAATTTCTGGATGCCGGAGAAGTCGCCCATCGTCCAGGCGAGCGGGAACATGACGAAAATCAGTGCGGCGATCAGCCAATGCAGCGACTTCGCAAGCGCAGTGTAATCCTGACGCTCCATCGCGGCGATCTACCACTTGCCTGTATTCGGCATCGAAGCCCAGGGTTCGGAGGGCGGCAGGGCCTCGCCCTTCTGAAGCAACTCGATGGAGATGTTGTCGGGCGAGCGGATGAAGGCCATGCGCCCGTCGCGCGGCGGCCGGTTGATGGTCACACCTCCATCCAGGAGGCGCTGGCAGGTCTCATAGATGTTGTCGACCTCATAGGCGAGATGGCCGAAATTGCGTCCTTCGCCATAGGCTTCGGCATCCCAGTTGTAGGTCAATTCGACTTGCGCGCTTTCATCGCCGGGCGCTGCGAGGAAGATGAGCGTGTAGCGGCCTTCCGGCCGCTCCATGCGGCGGACTTCCCTCAGCCCGAGCTTGTTGACGTAGAAATCGAGCGATTTGTCGATGTCGGTCACGCGGACCATTGTATGAAGATACTTCATGAGGAGCCTCCACCTTAAGCCGAGCCGTGATGTCAAAGCGACACAGCATACCAAGCCTTCCGCATAGATGGGGGCGCCATGGAAGCCGTTTCAACAAGTGTGGAAACCGCACCTGACTTCACACCTGATTTGCGTTTAGAAGCCCGGATCGTATTGATTTGCGGGCTGTTTGGCGGGTCAATCGGGCAGAATTGCGCAACCTGACGGATGTTTAAAGTGTGCCGGCCTGGCATTTTTGTAAAAGCACGTAATAGGGCGCCTGCCCAATTTTGAACAAAATTTGCTTCGGATTATCAATCACTTGCTGCGCGGACCTCGGTAGCGGCCGAGACGAGGGCAGGCAAGGGCGCTGGGGAAAGAGTTAATTTTCTCTCGCCACGGCGGAGAGTGATGTTATGTTTCGCAAGTGAGTTGGTGTGCGTGACGGTCTTGGGCGAGGCCTTTGCGGACGCCAAGTTTTTCAGTTAAGCGGGGGACTTACCAATGGGGGACAAACTACCTCCCACGATTGCATCGTTTAACGACATCGCAGAGCAACCTAGTATCGACGTCTTCGTAATAGCTGGCCACATCAAGTGGTTTGATGTTTCCAAGGGTTTTGGGTTCATCGTTCCAGACGGAGGGCTTCCGGACGTTCTGATTTACGTCACCGTTCTGCGGCGGGACGGCTATCAGACGGCCTACGAAGGAGCCCGTATTGTCTGCGAAGTGCTTCGGCGCGATCGCGGGCTTCAGGCGTTCCGCGTGATAGAGATGGATGAAAGTACGGCCATTCATCCCTCGCAACTGCCTCAGCGGACCCACGTTCATGTCATGCCCGAGAGCGATTGGCAACGGGCCATGGTGAAGTGGTTCAACAGGCTCAAAGGCTTCGGGTTTCTGACCCGCGGCGCGGGCACGGAAGACATCTTCGTCCACATGGAAACCCTTCGGCGCTTCGGCTTTGCCGAGCTTCGGCCTGGACAAATTGTGCAGGTCCGCTTTGGCCACGGCGAGAAAGGCCTTATGGCCGCCGAACTTCGTCCCGACGGCGCAACCGGCTACCCGGCCTCGCACTGAGAGGGATAGACCCATGATCAAGGGTCAAGCCAATAACGCTAGGGCCGCGCTTGCGGCCCTTGTGATTTTCAGCTTTTCTATAATGCCGTCAGCTTTTGGAGATGTTCTCTTTAAACCTGCAAGTCTCACGATCGAAACGAAGAATGGCCCCGTGCTTTTGAATGTCGAGGTAGCCGATACCGAAGCAAAGCGCGAACAAGGCCTCATGTTTCGCCGTTCAATCGCAGACGATCACGGCATGATCTTTTTGTTCGACGACGAGCATGAGATCACAATGTGGATGAAGAACACCTACATCCCGCTGGATATGGTTTTCATCGGCAACGACTGGCGCATCAAGCATATTGCCTATAATGCGGAGCCCTTTTCGACCGACGTGATCTCATCGATGAGCCCCTGCTTCGCGGGTTCTGGAGATAGCGGCTGGACAGGCTCAAAAGCTGGCGCTTGCGATCGGGGACACCGTCGCTCTGAAGAAATAGGAGGCGATTGGGAAGCAATTTTATTAAGTCTAGTCCAAAGTTGACGCCGCAGATTGATCAAATGACGTATGTCCCTTGATCTAGATCAAAACACAGGCACACCAAGGGAGTAATCTCCGGTTGACACACAATCCTGTCAACTTGACCTGACATTCCTTCCTGGGGGCGCCCTATGCGAATCATCCTGATCCATCCCAATTATCACTCGGGCGGAGCGGAGATCGCTGGGAACTGGCCTCCTGCGTGGGTTGCTTATATTTGTGGTCCTCTCAAGGCAGCGGGCTACACCGACATTCGCTTCGTCGATGCGATGACGAACAATCTGTCGGAAGACGATATCCGCGCCATTATCGCGAAAGAAAAGCCCGACATCGTCGGCGCAACGGCGATCACGCCGTCGATCTACAAGGCCGAGCGGCTGTTGCAGATCGCCAAGGAAGCTCACCCCGAGACGGTGACGTTTCTCGGCGGCATCCACGCCACGTTCATGTATCAGCAGGTGCTAACCGAAGCGCCCTGGATCGATGCCATTGTGCGCGGCGAGGGCGAAGCTATCTTTGTGAATGCCGTTCGCGCAGTAGACAAGGGAACTTGGCTCCAAGATCGGGCCGAGATCAAAGGCCTCGCCTATACCGGCGAGGATAAGAAGATTGTTGCGACGCCTTCCGAGCCGCCGATCTCCAACCTCGATTCAATCAATCCGGATTGGGGCGTGCTGGAGTGGGAGAAGTATATTTACATCCCGACGGGGACGCGCGTTGCAATTCCGAACCTTGCGCGCGGCTGTCCGTTTACCTGCAGCTTCTGCTCGCAATGGAAGTTCTGGCGGAATTATCGCATTCGCGACCCGAAGAAGGTCGTCGATGAAATCGAGACGCTCGTCCGCGATTATAAGGTGGGTTTCTTCATTCTCGCCGACGAAGAGCCGACCATCAACCGCAAGAAGTTCGTCGAATTCTGCGAAGAGCTGAAGAAGCGCAATCTGCCGGTCAAGTGGGGCATCAACACCCGCGTGACCGATATCCTCAGGGATGAGGCGCTGCTTCCACTCTACCGCGCCGCGGGCCTGATCCACATCTCGCTTGGTACCGAAGCCGCCGCGCAATTGAAGCTCGACCGCTTCAACAAAGAGACGACGATCGCGCAGAACAAGCGCGCCATCGAGCTTCTGCGCAAGAACGGCATCGTCACCGAGGCGCAATTCATCGTGGGCCTGGAGAACGAGACCCCGGAAACGCTCGAAGAGACGTTCCGCATGGCGATGGACTGGAACCCGGATATGGCGAACTGGGCGATGTACACGCCCTGGCCTTTCTCGGACCTCTTCCAGGAATTGAGCGACAAGGTCGAAATCTTCGACTACGAGAAATACAACTTTGTGACGCCGATCATGAAGCCGGACGCCATGGAGCGCACACAACTGCTCAATCACGTCATGAGCAATTACCGGCGCTTCTACATGCGCAAGGCATTCTTCGGCTATCCGTGGGTCTGGAGCAGGGATAGACGCAGTTACCTGCTGGGCTGCCTCAAGGCGTTCCTCAAGAGCGGCTGGGAACGGAAATTCTACGATCTCGGACGCGTGAAATACTGGGGTCCGCAGTCTCTCAAGAAGGTGGACTTTCGGATTCGACACCACGCGCGGACGGGGCGAGCGCGAAGAGGACGATTTCGACCACACAACGAGGAAGACGGGCCAGCACGAAGAGAAAAAGGTCGAAACGGCGACCACTCCACTAAAGGCTGTCACAGACGGAGAAGGCGCGTCGAATGGCGCATGCATCGGCGGAAGCCGGCCGTATTGGTCCGAATGCTATAATCCGGGTGGCGGAGACCCTCCGCGACGTTTTGGGGGAAGACACCACCCGGCTTATTTTCGCCAGTGCGCATCTGGAGCCTCATCTTGCCCATCCGCCGACGGGCATGGTTCCGGAAGAGGACGTCGGCGCGCTGCAGACGGCGCTCTTCGATGGTCTTGAGGAGAGCGAGGCGAGAAAGATCGCGTTCGAAGCCGGGCTTCGAACCGGAGACTATCTTCTCGCCAATCGTATCCCGAAGCCCGCTCAGGCCGTGCTGAAGGTGTTGCCGCCTTCTCTCGCGAGCCGGATTCTGCTCGGCACAATCAGGAAGCACTCCTGGACCTTCTCCGGGACCGGCGACTTCAGTGTCGCAAACGGGCATCCGGTTATTGTTTCGATCAAGAGATGCCCATTGTGCCGTGGACGCCATGGCGACCACATGCAATGCGACTATTACGCCGGAACATTCCAGCGCCTGTTTGAAGTCCTCGTCAGCCGCAACACTTTCGTCCGTGAAATCAGTTGCGAGGCGACCGGCGGGGATTCCTGCGCATTCGAAATCGCTTGGACAAAAAGAGGCCGCGGCGACGGCTCGCAGCGTAACGTCACAGGGAAAGACAAATCATGATACCTGGGATTGCGAAATACTTCTCCGCACGTGTTCCTCGCTACACGAGCTACCCTACCGCGCCGCACTTCTCGGCGGACGTGGATGCGAAGCGGTATGAGACCTGGCTTTCCCGGCTCGATCCCAGCTCGGAAATCTCACTTTATCTGCATGTCCCATTTTGCCGCCAAATGTGCTGGTATTGCGGGTGCAACATGCGGGTTATCGCCCGCTATTCCCCGGTTACGACTTACGTCGACACCATCATCCGGGAAATCGAGCTCGCGGCCCGCGTTATGCCTCAAGGCATTTCCGTGCGCCACATTCACTGGGGTGGTGGAACTCCGACGGCGTTGGCGCCGGAGGACATGATCCGCATCTCGGAAGCCCTTCACCGCCAGTTCAACATCCTCGGCAAAGCCGAAATTGCGGTGGAGATCGATCCGCGAACTTTCACCCCAGAGAACGCCGTTGCGCTTGGCAAGATCGGATGCACCCGGGCAAGCCTCGGCGTGCAGGAATTCGACGAGAAGGTTCAGACCGCGATCAACCGCGTTCAGCCAATCAGCATGATCGAAAAGACGCTGGACCTCCTGCGCGAGCAGGGCATCAGCGCGGTCAATTTCGATCTGATGTATGGCCTCCCATATCAGACGCCCGAAACCCTCAAAAATACCGTGGAGCAGGCGGCGAAAATGGGGCCGGATCGCATCGCTTTGTTCGGCTACGCGCATGTCCCGTGGATGGCCAAGAACCAGCGCATGATCCCCGAGGAGGCCCTGCCGACACCGCTGATGCGCTTTGAACAGGCCCAGGTCGCGGGCGACGCCCTTGCGGAGCAGGGATATGTGAAGATCGGTCTCGACCATTTCGCGAGACCGGAAGACAGCATGGCGATTGCTTTGCGCGAAGGCTGTCTGCATCGTAATTTCCAGGGCTACACCAACGACGAAGCCGGCACCATCGTCGCATTCGGAGCAAGCGCGATCTCGGCCCTGCCGGACGGCTTTGCGCAGAACATCGTGGAGACAGGGGCCTACAGTCGCGCCGTGAATTCGGGCGTTCTTCCGATCGCCAAAGGCATCATCTTCCGCGGGGAAGACAAGCTGCGCGGTGCGATCATCGAGCGTCTGATGTGCGACATGGAAGTTGACCTCGAGGACATCCGCAAACAGTACGCTCCTGATCGGGAGGCTTTCCAGGACGAAATGTTGCAACTTCGCGGCCTCGAGGAGGAAGGGCTCTGCGAACTCGAAGGGAACAAGGTGCGAGTGCCCGATGAGGCGCGTCTCGCGTTGCGCGTTGTTTGCTCGGTATTCGACGCTTACCTGGCTCAGAATACGGAACTCCGCCACGCAGCCGCCGTTTAGGCTGCGCGGTTATCCCAACATTGGGGGGTAATTCATACTTACCCTTTGATTTTGTTTTGTTCTCTCTCGAAATGCATTCGAGGGCTCGCTAATGGTGCGGATTTATTCCCTTATACTTTTCACGGCTGCCCTTTGCTATGGGGCTCGCGCTCAGGATGGCAGCGTAGAGGCGGGTTTGGCTTATGCGCGGTCAATCTGTTCCGAATGCCACGCTATTCGAAGCGACGATTATCTCTCGCCCAATCCGAAATCGCCCCCCTTTGCCAAAATCGCAAATACGCCTGGGATGACGGGGGCGGCGCTTTTTGTGATCCTGCAAACGCCTCACCAGGACATGCCGGACTTCATCATCCCCGCCAAGGATAAGGCGGATGTGGTCGCCTACATTCTAAGTTTGCAGAAATAGCGTCACCGTTTCAAGCGCCCTCGAGACGACGAAAACCGCTTAAAACTTGAATGTTAAGCTGTTATCCGGCGCTGCTGTTGCGATATTTGCAGGTTGCCCTTCGCAGCCTGAATGGCAACCATGGACCAGAACACAAACCGGTCAGCCGGCATCTTTTCGCTGCCAAATCTCCTGAGCGCGTCCCGCATCGCGGCTGCGCCGACTCTGGCCTGGGCCGTGCTCATGGCGCAGGCGCCGCCTCTCGCGGTGGGGATTGTCGTCGCGGCGGCTCTGACCGATTTCCTTGATGGCCTCGTCGCGCGCGCCACCGGACAGGCTTCGGATTTTGGCGCGGTCCTCGACCCGATCGCCGACAAAATTTTCGTCCTCACCGCGCTTTGGCTGTTGTGGGGCGACGGCGTCATTCACGGCTTAAATGCGTGGGCGGTCTTGATCATCCTGTGGCGTGAGATCCTGATCGCAGGCTTGCGCGACTATGCCCGGTTCGCTGGTCTTCGCGCATCCGTAAGCCCGGTGGCTAAGCTCAAGACCGCGGCTCAGTTTTCCGCTGTAATCTTACTCTTCGCTTCACGTATCCCGTCCTGGAACCTTCGACTGGTGGTAGATGCCGGAACCGGCCTGCTTTGGGCATCGGCCGGTTTGGCCCTATATACGGGGGCGGACTATCTTTTGCGCGCATGGCGGGGATCATGGAAGTGACGTTGAAATATTTCGCATGGGTGCGCGAACGCATCGGAACCGGCGAAGAGCGGGTGACGCTTCCCGATTCCGTCGAAACGGTGCGCGACGCGATTCACTGGCTTAAGCAACGCGGCGAAGGCTATGCTTCAGCCTTCGAACGCGACCAGGTTATCCGGGCGGCCGTCGACCAAACGCATGCCAGCCATGACACGCCTGTGCACGGTGCGCGCGAAATCGCCTTCTTCCCCCCAATCACCGGAGGGTGATATAGCTTGCTCAACCTGAACAGCGGACCGAGAGGACAGTGTGAGCACATCGCGCGACGGCAACTTCTTCGAGGACTTCAAGCTTGGGCAGGTGATTGAGCACGCTACGCCGCGCACGGTCACGACGGGCGATGTAGCGCTTTACACCGCGCTTTACGGCTCGCGTTTTGCGGTTCAATCGTCCGACGCCTTCGCCAAGGCCATCGGTTACCCCCGCAGCCCCATCGACGACGTCCTTGTCTTCCACATCGTGTTCGGCAAGACGGTGCCGGATGTGTCGTTGAACGCCGTGGCGAACCTCGGCTATGCCGAGTGCCGCTTCCTCAAGCCCGTCTATCCGGGGGATACGCTCTCGTCCACCTCCGAGGTCATCGGTCTGCGTGAGAACTCGAACAAGGTAAGCGGCGTCGTTTACGTCCGCACCATTGGCCGCAATCAGGACGGTGCCCCGGTGCTCGAATATGTGCGCTGGGTCATGGTGAAAAAGCGCGATAAGTCTGCGCCGGCCCCAGAGGAGCATGTGCCTCAATTGAAGGAGGCCGTCGATGCGAAGACGCTCGGCGCGGCGCTGCCTCCTATCGACGCCGCCGCTTACAGCAACGTCCTCTCAGGCAGTTCGCGCCGGTGGGGAAGCTACGAGGTGGGGGAAAAGATCGACCACCTTTGCGGCATGACCATCGAGGACGCCGAGCATCAACTCGCCACGAGGCTCTACCAGAACAATTCGCGTGTGCATTTCGATCAGTTTGAGCAGGTGCGGGGCCGGTTCGGCCGCCGCCTTGTTTATGGCGGCCACGTCATCTCGCTTGCCCGCGCGCTGAGCTTCGATGGCCTCGAGAACGCGTTTCATGTGGCAGGCATCAACGCCGGCCGGCACGTGTCGCCCGCTTTCGCCAGCGATACAGTCTATGCCTGGAGCGAGGTGCTGGACAAGGTTCGCCTGGACCGGACGGATGTGGGAGCCCTGAGGCTGAGGCTTGTCGCACTGAAGGACAAGGCCGCCGACAGCTTCACGCTCAGGACAGGAGATCAGTACGATCCCGCGGTGCTGCTCGATCTCGATCTCTGGGTGCTTATGCCACTTTAGTCTCGCGTGGCTAGTTGCCGCCATGGCTGGCATGCCGAACTCGCGAAAATTTGTGCGGCGCACCATAAACCCTTGATCGGCATGTGAAAGCCCGAAATGCCTTTTGCGAGAACGTGTTTTTTCGCAGCTTATAGCCAAGTTGTAGAATAGTTTTATCAGCTCCGACCCTCTAGACTCGGTTAATCGCCCTCGCTTACGCTTTTTCGCGCAAGGCAGGCCTTTCGGTTGTTCAGCAGGATGTTTGTTGCGGCCTTTGCTGCATCGCAGTATGACCTGCATTAAGAAAAAACGCACGCCGCGTTAAGAAGGATTGCATGATGGCGGAAACAAAGCCGATCGCGGGAGCCCGGCCCATGGCCCCGAAGCCGATGTCCCCGCATCTTTCCATTTTCCGCCCCTACGTCAACATGGTCCTGTCGATCATGCATCGCGTCACGGGCGTCGTTAATTATTGGGGCAGCCTTCTGTTAACGGCCTGGCTCATCTCCGCTGCGATGGGCGAGCCGCAGTTCAACGCTGTCAGCTCGTTCATTGGCTCGCCGGTCGGCCTTATCATCCTTGTGGGTTTCACTTGGTCTGTCATTCACCATATGCTTGGGGGTATCAGGCATTTCATCTGGGACACGGGCAATGGTTTCTCGCTGACTACCGTTCGCGCCCTGTCCTGGGCAACGCTCTTCGGATCTGTGACGCTGACCGGGCTGTTATGGTTTGTGGCGCTGTCTGAATGGGGGAACCACTGATGCCGACGACCTATAGAACGCAGCTTAAGAAAGTCCGCGGCCTTGGCTCGGCTATGGGTGGTCCGGGTACGGATCACTTCTGGATGCAGCGCCTCACCGCGGTGTCGAACATTTTCGGCGCGGCGTTTATCGCCTATGCGGGGCTTTCGCTGGTGGGTGCTTCGCGCACGGCCGTCCAGCACTTCTTCGCCAATCCGCTTCACGCTGTCCTGGCGCTTTTGCTCGTCATATCGATAACCTTTCATATGCGGCTCGGCATGCAGGTTATCGCCGAGGAATACGCGCCGCGCTGGCTCAAGGTGCCCTGTCTGTTCCTGAATACCTTCTGGACGTTCTCCGTTGCCGTGGCCTGCACGCTCGCGATCATCAAGCTTTACCTGGGAATGTAGCTCATGCCTGATTCAACCAAGTTGAACCGCGCCTCGAACGGCGGGGCGCCCCGATTGAACGGGCGTGCCTATCCGGTGGAGACCCACACCTTTGATGTCGTGGTGATAGGCGCCGGCGGCTCCGGGCTTCGCGCCACCCTTGGCTGCGCCGAAGCCGGGCTCAAGACGGCTTGCGTCACGAAGGTATTTCCAACCCGCTCGCACACCGTGGCTGCGCAGGGCGGCATAGCCGCGGCTCTCGGCAATATGGGCCGGGACGACTGGCGCTTTCACATGTACGACACGGTGAAGGGGTCCGATTGGCTCGGCGACCAGGACACCATCGAGTATTTGTGCCGCAACGCTCCCGCCGCCGTTTACGAGCTTGAGCATTACGGCATGCCGTTCAGCCGCACCGAGAATGGCAAAATCTATCAGCGCCCGTTCGGCGGCATGACGACCGATTTCGGCGAAGGCCCCCCGGCGCTTAGGACTTGCGCAGCGGCGGACCGCACCGGTCATGCCATGCTGCATACGCTCTATGGGCAATCGCTGCGGCATGCAGCCGAGTTCTTTATCGAGCACTTCGCGCTCGACCTCATCATGGATGACGGTATTTGCCGCGGCGTCATGACCTGGTGCCTCGAGGATGGCAGCATTCACCGTATCAAGGCGAAGAAGACGATCATCGCTACCGGCGGTTATGGCCGGACCTACTTCTCCTGCACGAGCGCTCACACCTGCACCGGCGATGGCAATGCCATGGTGATCCGCGCCGGGCTGCCGCTCCAGGATATGGAATTCATTCAGTTCCATCCGACGGGGGTTTATGGCGCTGGCGTGCTGATCACGGAAGGCGCGCGCGGCGAGGGCGGATACCTCACGAACTCCGAAGGCGAGCGTTTCATGGAGCGGTACGCTCCCACCGCCAAGGATCTCGCCAGCCGGGATGTGGTCTCGCGAGCCATGACGGTCGAAATTCGCGAGGGGCGGGGCGTCGGGCCGAAGAAGGATCATATCTATCTTCATCTCGACCATCTGGATCCGAAAATGCTGGCCGAGCGTCTGCCCGGCATCACGGAGAGTGCGAAGATTTTTGCGGGCGTCGATCTCAGGCGTCAACCGATCCCGGTTATACCGACGGCGCACTACAATATGGGCGGCATCCCAACGAACCATCACGCGGAGGCGATCCGCCCCCATGCAGGCGATCCGGATGCCACCGTACCGGGGCTGCTCGCCATCGGGGAGGCCGCTTGCGCAAGCGTGCATGGAGCGAACCGGCTCGGCTCAAACTCTCTGATCGATCTTGTTGTCTTCGGGCGTGCGGCGGCGCTGCGCTGTGCCGAAACCATCGAGCGAAGCCAGATGCACCCGGAACTGCCGGACAGCGCGGGCGACGAAGCGATTGCCCGTCTCGACAATTTCCGACACGCGAAGGGTGGAACGCCCACGGCAGAACTGCGCGGCAGGATGCAGCGCATCATGCAGGGCAATTGCTCCGTATTCCGCACTGCGGACGTGCTGGCCGAGGGCATCAAGCTCATTCATGAAGTCTGGAATGGCGTTGAGGACATTAATGTCACGGACCGTTCCTTGGTCTGGAACACCGATCTCGTCGAAACGCTGGAGTTCAACAATCTGATTGTGCAGGCGGCGGTCTCGATCACGGGCGCACTTGCCCGGCAGGAGAGCCGCGGCGCCCATGCCCGCGAAGATTTCCCGAATCGCGACGACGACACTTGGCTGAAGCACACGCTGTCCTACGCCGATTATGAGAAAAAGACGGTGAATCTGGACTACCGGCCCGTTCACCTGCGGACGCTGACGAACGACGTCCAGTATATCAAGCCGAAGCCGCGCATTTACTGAGGATCTTGCAATCAGCAGCGGCGAACGGTTCAAAAGCGCGATACAGATTGCCGTCCCGGACGCCGCTCGCTAGAAGCTTCGTCGTCCCGGCCAAGCCAAGCGCGAGCCGGGATCGTAAAAAAGTAGGCGCTTCAATTTGTTACGATCGAGGATAAGGCTTCGCCCTTCCGGGACTTGATTCCCCGGATGTTTCGCCAACTCCGTTCCGTCGTCATGGCACCCCCTTGGAGGCGGCCATCCAGAAAAATACAAGGTATTCCAAGTTATAACTGGCCGGGTCAAGCCCGGCCACGACAGTGGAGCGAAAATTCGCCAATGTTTTCAGCTGGCGGATACATCCGGGTAATCAAGTTCCGGGATGACCGGCGGCGGAGATGCGTTGGCGCGTCCGGCGAGCTTTGCTTACCGCGCTATGGCGAAAATCCCTGTGGCAAGGGCTGCGAGCAAAACGGTGTTCACGTAATAGCTTGACGAGACTTTGAACCAGGAGGGCTTTCCAAAGAGCCTTTTCAGGAGAAGCCAGAGCGCGATTGGCAGAGTGAGAAAGGGCAGCAGCATGGGCGCGGTTATGGCCGCGCCAATGACGCAAACGATCGTCGGGAGAAAGAAGTCGATGCCCGCTTCCACGCCTTTGGCCTCGGCCATGGGGCTTGCCCCCGGATCGTCGTAGGGAGCCATTGCGTTTCGCGCCTGCGCAATGAAGAACAGAAAAAAAAGCACCGCGGCGATGATAAGCGCGTCCGCATACCACGCGGGCGGCTTGCCCGCGAAAAGGCCCGCGCCGATTGCTGAAAGCGGAGCGGTCCTCGCATGATAGGAACTCATAATCGGCGTGAATTCCTCACGAAGCTCCAAGCCTGCAACAACCTGCAGGATCGAAAGCAGGGCCAGGGATTCGACGAAGAGCGCAGCGCAGAACACTGCGTCCGTGAAGATTGCTCGTAGCATCGTGATCGTTTCCCTCTGCGATCTATTCTACAGGATTTTTGTAAAACAATGTCTCAGCCGGTCCCGTGCATCTTTTCGCCCGGCCAATTTCCCGCCATACTCCCTTTCGTGCGGGCATGAAACCTTGGCGTTCAAGGGTTCGCTCCGAATTTGATGAGTCTCTCGTGCTTGGGGAATGCGGTCCGGCGGGGGCTGTTTTTGAGTTCCGCGAGGCTTATGCCATAGTTTTACGCAATCGAGCAGCGAGCCAGAAAGCTCGCTACGCCATTCTATCCCGGCTTCCTCGCTGGGGATTTTCATTTGGAGTGTGAATGCTTCGAATCCTCTTCGTTGGGTTGATGGCCGTCGCGGCGGTCTTCGGATACTTCTGGTATTCAGCTCCAGCGCCACAGCCCCGAGCCGCGTCCGCGGCTCCCTCGGTCCTTGTCACGGCCACGCCTGCAACGGCGCGCGACGTCCCGGTCCTTATATCGGGGATCGGCACGGTGCAGGCGCTCAACACCGTGCAGATACGCTCGCGTGTGGACGGTACGCTCGATAAGGTCAACTTCGCTGAGGGGCAGCAGGTCAAGCAGGGCGATGTTCTCGCAATCATCGATCCACGCTTGTACCAAGCCGCACTCGATCAGGTGAAGGCGAAGCTTGCGCAGGATCAGGCTCAGCTCCTGAGCGATGAGAAGGATCTCGAGCGGAGCAGGCAGCTTTCGCAGCAAAGATTTGCGTCGCAACAAACCGTCGATCAGTTGACCGCGAAAGTGGGAGTGGACCGTGCGCTGATTGAGGCTGATCAGGCATTTATCCGCACGGCCGAGACGAACCTCAGCTACACCACGATCACCGCGCCCTTTCCCGGCCGCGTCGGATTGCGCGCCCTCGATCCTGGGAACATCGTAAAGGCGAATGATACATCCGCGTTCATCGGGACGCTGACGCAGCAACACCCAATCGGCCTTGTCTTCACTCTTCCTGAAGCCCAGCTCTCGGCCATTCGCGCGGCTCAGCGGGCGGGCGACGTGCCGGTTATTGCCATGGATCAGGAAGGCAAGAAACCGGTCGCCAAGGGAAAGCTGCAGGTCATCGACAATCAGGTGGACCAAACGACAGGGATGATCCGGCTGAAAGCGGTTTTCGACAATCAGGATGATGCGCTATGGCCGGGCCAGTACACGCCCGTGCAGGTGCAGGTCGGCTTCAAAAAAAATGCCATCACCGTGCCGACGGCGGCGTTGCAGAGAGGGCCGAACGGCCTTTTCGTGTGGATCGCGACGCCCGAAATGCACGCGGCTATGGCACCCATCGAAACCGGGCCAGCTTATGAAGGCATGACGGTCGCCCAAAAAGGCCTCAAGGAAGGCGATCTGATCATCGTCTCGAACCAGTACCGATTGCAGCCAAATACGCGCATTGAACTGAACACGCCGCCGGTTGCCGCCAACGAAGCATCCGGCCGCTCATGAACATTTCCGCACCCTTCATCACGCGCCCCATCGCGACGACGCTGCTTATGGCGGCGTTCACCTTTGCCGGCATCGCGGCTTACTTTTATTTGCCGGTAGCGCCGCTCCCGCAGGTGGATTTCCCGACCATCCAGGTTTCGGCGCAACTCCCTGGAGCCAGCGCTGAGACCATGGCGTCGTCGGTGGCCAACCCGCTCGAACAGCAGTTCGGGCAGATCTCGGGCGTGACGCAGCTCACATCCACAAGCACGCTCGGCAATACGCAGGTCAATATCCAGTTCGAGCTGAACAGAAATATCGATGCGGCGGCGCAGGACGTTCAGGCGGCGATCACGGCGGCAGGGCGGCGGCTGCCCACGACGCTCAGCTCGCCGCCAAGCTACCGGAAGTTCAACCCGGCCGACCCTCCGATCATCATTCTCGCGGTAACTTCGGATACGGTGCCGCTCACGGAAGCCGACGACTACGCGGAGAACATCCTCGCCCAGCAGATCTCGCAAATCCAGGGCGTCGCCTATGTGCTGATCGGCGGCCAGCAGAAGCCCGCCATCCGCGTCCAGATCGATCCCGAAAAGCTGGCCACCCGCAACGTCACGCTTGAAGACGTCCGGACGGTTCTAGGAAACACCACCGCCGATGCCGCCAAAGGCACGCTGAACGGTGCAAAGCAGAGCTTCACGGTCGCGGCCAACGACCAGATCATGAAGCCCGAGGACTACGACAACATCATCCTCACCTATAAGCAGGGCGCGCCGATCCGCGTTTCGGACGTGGGCCATGCCATCGCGGGGCCTGAGAATACCCAGATCGGCGCGTGGTCGACCGGCAAGCCATGCGTGCTGCTGGTGGTCTTCAAGCAGCCCGGCGCGAATGTCATCGAGACGGTCGATAACATCAAGAAGGCTCTGCCGAAGCTCGCAAACGTCATCCCGGCCGGGGTCAAGGTCGACATGATCAGCGACCGCACGACGACGATCCGCGCCTCCGTATTCGATGTCGAGTTCACGCTGTGCCTGACGATTGCGCTTGTGGTGCTGGTGATCCTTATCTTTCTGCGAAACCTGCGGGCCACGCTGATCCCGAGCGCCGTGGTGCCCATTTCGCTCCTCGGCACCTGCGCCGTCATGTATGTGGTCGGCTTCAGCCTCGACAACCTGTCGCTGATGGCGCTGACGATCGCGGTCGGCTTCGTGGTGGACGACGCCATCGTGGTCGTCGAGAACATCTACCGCTATGTCGAGAAGGGGGAGAAGCCGTTCAAAGCGGCGCTCAAAGGCGCGGGCGAGATCGGCTTTACGGTCTTCTCGATCAGCCTGTCGCTCGTCGCCGTGTTCATTCCGCTTCTGCTGATGGGCGGCATCATCGGGCGGCTGATGCGTGAGTTCGCCTTGACGGTCACGGTGACAATTGCCGTCTCGGTTATCGTCTCGCTGACGCTCACGCCCATGCTGTGCTCGCGCTTCCTCAGGGCGGGAGAGCATAAGCCCGGATGGCTGAGCAGCAAGATCGGGGCGTTTTTCGACGGTCTCGTCGCCGGATACGAGCGAACGCTTAGTATCGCACTCCACTATCGTTTTATCACTCTGATGGTGTTCTTCGGCACGCTCGGGCTTACTGTTTATCTCTTCATCGCAATCCCGAAAGGCTTCTTTCCGGTTCAGGACACCGGCATCCTGTACGCGATGACGGATGCTCCGCAGGATGTCTCGTATGAGGAGATGGTCCGCCGCCAGCAGGCGCTCGCCGATATCATCGCCAAAGACCCGGACGTAGATAATGTCGGTTCCGCGCTTGGCGCCTCGCCTGGCAACACGCAAAATGCGGGACGGCTGTTCACGACGCTGAAGCCGCATAACGAGCGGGGCAGCGATGTGCTCGGCGTCATGAACAGGCTTCGCCCGCAGCTCGCGAAAGTGCCGGGCGCGGCCGCTTTCATGTCGCCCGCGCAGGACATTACCGTGGGTGCGCGCCTTAGCCGTGCGCTCTATCAATTCACGCTGCAGGACGCGGCCCTGGAGGAATTGAACGAGTGGACCCCGAAGGCCATCGCCAAGCTGAAGACGATCCCTATCCTCGCCGACGTCTCGACGGATCTTCTCGTGAACGCGCCGCAACTCAGCGTGAACATCAACCGCGACCGCGCCTCCCGTTACGGCATCACGCCGCAAATGATCGACGACACGCTGAACGATGCGCTTGGCCAGCGGCAGGTGGTGCAGTACTACACGCAGCTTTCCACCTATAACGTGATCCTGGAAATCCCGCCGGAACTGCAGGGCGATACCGATGTGCTCAATCGCATCTACGTCCGCTCTCCGGTCACGGCCCAGATGATCCCGTTGTCGACGCTCGTCACCTTCGACACGAAGAAGACCGGCTTCCTCTCGATCAATCACCAGAGCCAGTTCCCGGCGGCGACCATTTTCTTCAACCTTCAGCCGGGGGTGTCGCTGGGAGAGGCTGTCACCGCGATCGAAAAGGCGATGGCGGAGATCGGAACGCCTAAGACGCTGGTTGGAAGCTTCCAGGGCAACGCGCAGGCCTTCCAGAGCTCGCTGGCATCCACGCCGCTTCTGATCATCGCGGCGCTTGTCGTGATCTACATCATCCTCGGCATGCTGTATGAGAGCTTCATCCACCCGCTCACCATTCTTTCGACGCTGCCATCCGCGGGCGTGGGCGCGCTTTTGATGCTGATGATATTCGGCTTCGATCTGTCGGTGATCGGCATTATCGGGATCATCCTTCTGATCGGGATTGTGAAGAAGAACGGCATCATGATGGTGGACTTTGCCATTCAGGCGGAGCGCGAGCGCGGGCTTTCGGCGGAAGCTTCTATCAAGGAAGCGGCGCTCCTGCGGTTCCGGCCCATTCTGATGACGACGATGGCGGCGCTGCTCGGCGGGTTGCCGCTGATGCTTGGGGCGGGCACGGGATCGGAACTGCGCCAGCCTCTTGGCTATGCCATGGTTGGCGGCCTTGCGCTGAGCCAGGTGCTGACGCTTTACACGACGCCCGTGATCTACATCTACCTCGACAAGCTTCAGAGCTGGCTTTCGGGACACCGCGAGGAACGAAAAGAGGAAGCCAGGCCTGCGCTCCGTGTGCTGCCCAAAGCTGCGGAATAGGGCATTACCAATGCGGCTCTATGGGCGCTCCGTCGAGGATTTCGGCAAGGCGGCGCTCCGTGCCGCGCGCCGCGTCGGCAGGAATCTCGTGCCTGGCGAAGAAGCGGCTTTCCGCGATCTCGTGGTTCGGCGGCGGGATGCGGGGACGCTCCCATTCCGGCACCACGAAGAGGGCGACGTGATCGCTTGGCAGCACCGTGAAATTCGCAAAGAACCCATGCAGCTTGGGCCGGCCTTTCATGATGACGCCTGCCTCTTCTTCCAGTTCGCGCGCAAGCGCCGTCTCCGCAGTCTCGCCCCACTCGATGCCGCCGCCGGGAAAGTGCCATCCCGGCCGGTAGCCGTGACGCACGAGCAAAACCCGGCCTTCATCGTCGATCACGACGCCCTGTGCGCCAAGCGTCGCGCCACGGGTCAGGCGCCAATAGGCTGAGACGATACGCATAGGCAGGCGGATCATGCGGGGACTCGCGTTGGTTCAGGCCATCCGCACCCTGGCGTTTTCGGAATGAATTCTCAAGTATGAAAGTCGCATCCGCCTCGACTGCGTTTTGCCTTCCAGGCAGGAGCGCGTTAGGAAGAGGATCGAACCAGGAGAACGCCATGCGCCGGATGCACCCGGTCTGGACGCTTGTGCTGTGTGCCGGCGCGATGCTGGCGATCAACATGGGCATTCGCCAGACCTTCGGGCTTTACCTGAAGCCGATCAGTCAGGATCTCGATCTCGACCGGCAGGTCTTTTCGCTGTCCATGGCGATCCTCAATCTCGTCTGGGGGCTAGCCGCGCCTTTCGCGGGCGCGGTGAGCGACAAGTTCGGGGCTGCCCGCGTTGTTCTCGCCGGGGCGGCATTCTATGTCGCCGGGCTGCTGATCATGGCGACAGCGACGGGCGGAAGCCAGCTCATGCTCGCGGGAACCCTGATCGGTCTTGGCGTGAGCGGAACCGGGTTCACCGCCATTTTCGGTGTCATTGCACGCGCGGCGCCGCCCGACAAACGCGCTTCCGCGCTCGGCCTCGCTACGATGGGCAGCGCCATTGGCCAGTTCGTGTCACTGCCGTATGCGCATGTCATTCTGGAGGCGACCGGCTGGGCGACAACGCTCTGGATCATGGCGGGAACAGCCGCGCTCATGGCGCCGCTGGCGTTCGCGTTCGCTGGGGCTGATGCAGGCTCGCATCCCAGCGCTCACTCCGAACAGCGGATCGCAAGCGCGCTCACCGAGGCACTGAAATATCCGAGCTTTCTCCTGCTGACGGCGGGCTTTTTCGTTTGCGGCTTTCACATCGCCGCCGTTGCCGTGCATCTGCCGGCGTTCCTGGCCGACAAGGGCTTCAGCCCCGGCCTTGGCGCAATCGCGCTCACCATCATCGGCGGCGCGAACATTCTCGGCACCTACGCGTGCGGGCGGGTGGGCGATGCGATGCCGAAGCATCTGGCGCTCGCGCTCCTTTATCTCGCGCGCGGCGCGGTGTTCCTGGCGCTGCTTTATCTGCCGCTGACCGAGACGAACGTGCTGATCTATGCGTTTTTGCTGGGCTTGCTCTGGCTCGGAACGATCCCGCTCACGAGCGGGCTTATCGTCACCTTTTTCGGCCCGCGCTGGCTGTCGATGCTTTACGGAATCGTGTTCTTTTCCCATCAGCTCGGGAGCTTCATGGGAGCCTGGATGGGCGGCTGGCTCTATGATACCACTCACTCTTACGATATGTTGTGGTGGGCGGCCGTTGCGGTTGCGGTGATCGCGGCGGCTCTGCACCTGCCGATCCGGGAGCAGGCCGCGCCGCGTCATGCGGCTGTGGCGACGCCCGCGGAATAAAGCGAGGCACCATGCCTGAAAGCCTGAAATGGACCTTGATCGGCGGGCTGACCTTGCTGTGCCTCGGAGCAGCCTACCTTATGGCCGCGCGAGGCCCGGCGCTTCTGCTCGACCTTGGCGGCGCAATCCTCGGCTGCTTTTAAGCCAGTCCCGGCGCGTGCCCTACTGGGCCGACATGTTCACCACCTGAACGCGCCGGTTTTCCGGGGCAAGCGGGTCGGCAGTATTCTTCAACTGCTCCTTGCCATAACCGATGGCGACAAGGTTGTTGGACGACAAGCCAAACTTGGAAACCAGAAATTGTTTGACGGCTTCGGCGCGGCGGTCTGACAAATCCTTGTTGTAGTCGTCGCCACCCTTGGCGTCGGTGTGACCCGCGAGCACGATGATCGCATTGCTAAGCTGCGGGTCGCGCAGGGCCACGCCAAGCTTCATCAGATCGTCGATAGCCTTGGGGCCGACGTTTGCGGAGTTGTAGTCGAAGTTGATCTCAAGATCGATGGCCGGCTTGGTCGGGATAATTTCGGCCAGTTTGGTGCGTTGCTCGACCGTGATCGATCGTGTCGTCTTGCCTCGCACCCCATTTATGACGGTCTGCTCTTGCGCCGCCTTCGGGTCGGGAGCGCGAAGCCCGCGCGTGACCGGCTTTTTCGGTGGTGTCAGGCTCTTGATAATATCCGCCGAGCTTGGCTGCTGGGCAGTAGCAGGCAGGATTGCAAAAACAGTTGCGAAGGCGGCGGCTGCCACTATGAAACGGCGATCGATAAGCTTCATGGCCTCACCCTTTGCGGTGGCTGGCAACAGTCAAAATGAAAAAATATGAAGTTCGCATTTGGCTTCGTAGTCAAGGTCTTGATCGTCGGGGTCTCGCCTGTTTTTCGGCGTACCCTTAACGAACTGGAACCTTTATTACAGCTCTCCAGATGTTCGCTTGCGCGGGTTGAAAACTACTTGAATGCTGGTAAGTCTCCGCGCTCTTTCTTTGAACCTCGATGCCGCGAGAGACGACCCTGGCATAATCGGGGACCGAGGTAAATTCAGAGCGGCTGAAATCATGGATAATGCCGTCAGCCGGGACGTTCTTGTCGGTGCAGACTGCGACGACAGTTTCTGTTCCCCGATCCTTTAAACGAAACACGAAAGGAGCATCGGTGCCGGGCACGGTGACTGGCGTGTTGCCAGGGATCCAGTTGATCTGCTGATATTTGTTCGGAAAGATCACGGTCGCCTCCCTCGCCCTGTCGTCCTGGCTCAGCAGAGTAAGGTAACAACCTTGTGATGAAACAACCGTGAAGTTGGCCACGTCCCCGACGTGATAGACGGAACTCTCCGGTGTGATCGACAAGCTTCTGCCTTGGTTATCGGAGCCCTTGATTATGTCGCTTATTACGTCTCCGGTTGATGGCCCCTTATCGCTCGTGGCGGGGCCTTCGGGAGTTGTACCGTGGCCACCGGACGAGGGCGTCAGCTCAGCCAGGCGCTTCTTTGCCTTGGCGTCGTAATCCGGATATTTCGAGCCGAATTGGTGCCTGAAAGTTTCGAAGATCTTCGGATCCTCGGAGTCCTTGATTTGCGCCCAGATTTCCGTAACGCCCCCGGGGACGCCTTCGGTATAGCGCACGCGGCGCAAATCTCCCAAATCGCACTCAGGCAGCTCCTGATTGTCTTCCCTCAGCATGGAAAGCTCCGTTGCCGAAGGTATGCGGACGACATAATGGCATGTCATACTCCGCTCGCGATAACGTATATGGTAGTAATCCGCATTGTCGTGCGTGATGTCGCCTTGGCCCAGTCTTGAGTGCTGCACGATGTGATTATCGTATATTGTAACCGTGGTAACAGCTCCTGGCACAGCCCAGCCACCGGCTAAACTGTGAACTGGATCCTCGTTGTCTTCTGCGGCCACGCTCAAATAGGCCCCGTTTGATGACAGAACCAAAATCGAAATCAGCAGAGTCCCAAGAATTCTTGTCATTGCAAGCCTTTCCCCACGGCCGCCGCGCATCGAGATCCCCCTCCCGATAAGTCCGTAAAAACTATGCGTCTATGGTAAGACGCCTAGCATGGGTTGATCGATAGCCGCGACTTTCTAATATTCAATTATCGCACTGAATAATCAACTGCTCCATCGAACGGCAGCGGCGTAGGGGAGGGCGAAAAGCTCGTGGCCAACGCTCTTGACCAACGCTGCCCTTGATTGTCGCGCGATCGCGGACTACCGTGCGGCCCTCGAAACATCCTTAAATTCCGCAAAGTTCATTTGCTCATGAAACACGTGACGCCCGCGGCGACGCTCAACCCGGCCCGCTCCTTCCAGGACCTGATTCTGACGCTCCAGCATTTCTGGGCGGAGCAGGGATGCGTGATCTTGCAGCCCTACGACATGGAAGTGGGCGCGGGCACGTTCCACCCGGCGACGACGCTGCGCGCGCTCGGGCCGAAGCCTTGGCACGCGGCCTTCGTGCAGCCCTCGCGCAGGCCCAAGGATGGGCGCTATGGCGAGAATCCGAACCGCCTTCAGCATTATTATCAGTTCCAGGTGATCCTGAAGCCGTCGCCGCCGAATATTCAGGAGCTTTACCTCGAAAGCCTCGTCCGGCTCGGCATCGATCCGCGGCTGCACGACATCCGCTTCGTCGAGGACGACTGGGAGAGCCCGACGCTCGGCGCGTGGGGGCTCGGCTGGGAGGTCTGGTGCGACGGCATGGAGGTTTCGCAGTTCACCTATTTCCAGCAGGTGGGCGGCTTCGATTGCGACCCCGTTGCGGGCGAACTGACTTACGGGCTTGAGCGTCTCGCCATGTATATCCAGGGCGTGGATAGCATTTACGACCTGAACTACAACGGCCGCGACGATGATAAGCGCGTGCTCTACCGCGATGTGTTCAAGCAGGCCGAGGAGGAATATTCGCGGCACAATTTCGAGTTCGCCGACACGGCCATGCTGCTGCAGCGCTTTCGCGACGCCGAGAAGGAGTGCAAGGCGCTGCTCGCGGCGGGCGAACCGAAACCCGGCTCGAATGTCGAGCGCCATCTGCAAGTGCTGCCGGCCTACGACCAGTGCATCAAGGCGAGCCACATCTTCAACCTGCTGGACGCGCGCGGGGTGATCTCGGTCACCGAGCGGCAGAGCTATATTTTGCGCGTGCGCGATCTGGCGAAGGCGTGCTGCGCGGCCTGGCTCAAGACCGAGGCGGGCGGGGCATAGGTCCCACTAGCGCAGCCATAAAGCGGATCTGTCTTGGGTCGAAACTGGCCCTGCCGGTTTTCTCTCGATACCATACGCGCCAAGGCAGCTTTAAGATCCTAATGCGGTCTTCTCCCGAGACGCCAATCCCGCCCATGACCCGCAGCGGCCTTATAATCTGCCCATCTAGACCGAGTTTTGAGTGGCGCTCGTCAGGCCGAAGGTACCAGCGTGCGGTAAGCGTTCGATTAGTGCGACAATGTGAACGACACAGCTCAAGCTAAGCGTTCTTGTGATGTTCACGTCTTTACGGCAAAATTAAGCATGTTAGCGTTTTTTTTTGAGGCATGAAAATGCCGTGTACAACTTTGAACAGGTGGGAGTTCCGGTATGAGCATGTTTCGTCGCAAGACCCTGACGATCGCGTTGTTAGTCATCGGGGTTGGAGCCGCCCTCACAGGAGCCTCATCCGTGCCCTCGACGGCAAACAACGCATCCCCAAACCCCTCACCAACTATTGCCAGCCGTTTCCTCCATTGGCCGAGCGTGGTGACGACAATGTTCCCCCACACCAACCAGTCGGGCCCCGGCCGCCAACTCTTGGCAGCACAATGCATCAGATCGGGTTACAGGTGCGTATCCCACCACAATTGCTGCTCGGGAGTATGCGTATTCCCGGATAGCGACTCAGTGGTCGGCGTGTGCGACTAAACCGTATTGGAGATCCCCCGGCTTCGCCGGGGAGGCCCGCAGTTTGAGGTCATTCCCAAATACCGCCGCAAGGTTCTTTACGGTGATCCGGGATTATATCAAGAACCAGGAGAAGGAGGATCAATGGGCTGGAGCAGTTGAACCTCTGGCGTTGATCCGCCACTTTGTGGCGCCGACCATTGGGGGCCGCGTCAGCGGCCCCATTCAGCCGCTTCGAGCGGCTCTCACCAATAAAGCCCCCGGCTTCGCCGGGGATATTTACTCATCGAGCAGTTAGGGTACATGTTGCCACCTCGCGCGGAGGCCGGCTTATGGCCACCGCGTCTCCACACCTCGATGCTCTCCGCAAGATCAACCACGCGCCACCCCGGGGTCTTATCGGGGTGCTTCTCAAAGGCACAGCACTCTCAGCGCCTAGTTGACCATCTTCGCGGTGCTTCGCAGCCGCGGCGGCGCAAGCTTACCTTCAGTTTTTTGCAGCAAAATCAATTACTTACTGCCGTTAACCTGTCCATAAGGCGCTTTTCCGTAACATCTCGGCTCAAGCGAAGGCGCGCAAACGCAGGCGCAGGCCAATCGCTCCGAGTGTGATGAAAATGGTCGAAGTTCAATTTTTGCCGAGCTGGCCGCGAAGAAGCGCTCCGACCACATTGGCGATGATGCCGGGCATGTCGGCGCGGAGAAGCGCGAGGTCATTGCGAAGCTCCGTCACTTCCTTCTTCACATCCAGGAGGATGTTTTCGTTCTCGGTGACTTTCCTAAGGATGTGCCTCGTCACCAGCTTCTCGCTCTTCGCGTCTTCCTCGAGAAGCGTGATGCGCCGTTTCAAATCCGCGATGTCCTGCTCGACACTCATGATTTTCCTCCCCACACTGACAGGCGATAGCCGGCAATTTTGGCATAATCCAGCCTTACATTTGTGCGCACCACTCAAATAGCATGACCGTAGTGTCAAGGAGGGGAGGGCGATGGCAGCGAACGTGACCGTGGTGGGCTACGGAGCCGTGGGCCGGGAAACCGTAAAGTTGCTTGTAGATCGCGGCGATAAGGTTCGCGTGGCGCAGCGCTCGCATCCGCGCGCTCTGCCTCTCGCAGCAGAATTTGTGCCGACGGATGTGCTGAGCGCGGACGCCGTGACCAAGGCCTGTGCGGGAAGCGACGCGGTGATCTGCTGCCTCGGATTCCCATACGATTCGCGCATATGGCAGAAGAGTTGGCCGAAGGCGATGGAGAACCTGCTCGCCGCCTGCGAGAAGGCTAAGGCGCGCTTCATCTTCGCCGACAATCTCTACATGTACGGCCCGCAGACGGGGACTCTCATCGAGGACAAGCCGCTCACGGATTTCGGGCGCAAGCCCAAGCTCAGGGCGGAGATCACGAGGCTTTGGCAGGACGCGCATCGGGCCGGACGCGTGCAGGCGGTCGCGGTTCGCGCTTCCGACTTTTATGGCCCGGACGTCCCGACGTCGGTGATTTCGACTTACGGCGTGAAAAACCTGCTGGCGGGCAAGGCCGCTGTCGCGCCTTATCCGGTGATCTTTCCGCACGACGTCACCTATGTGCCCGACTTTGCCCGCGCGCTCGTCACTTTGCTCGACGCGCCCCCCGAAGATTACGGGCAGGCGTGGCATGTCCCGAACGCGCCAGCGAAAACCTATCGCGCCCTGATCGAACAGGCCGCGGCCCTGATCGGCGTCGAACCCCAGATGAGGGTCATCCCGGAAATCCTGCTCCAACTGGCTGGCCTTTTTAACCGTCAGACCTATGAGCTGATCGAAATGCGCTTCCAGGTCGACCGGCCATACTTCGTGAATACCCAAAAGTTCTCGAAGCGGTTTTGGGGGGACGCGACGAGCTTCGAGGATGGGCTTCGGGCGACAATCGATTTCTATCGGCGCACACAATGATTACTCTGCCGCCTCGGCGGCGCTGATCTTGCGCTGCCTGATCCCGATCACGACGCCTCCTACGATGAAGGCGAAGCCAAGCGCATGATAAAGGTGCAGCCTTTCGCCCAGAAAGATAACGGCGAGCAGCGAGCCGAACACCGGGACGAGGAACATGTATAGCCCCGTGCGCGTAGGGCCAAGCAGCTCAACGCCGCGGTTGTAGAAGATATAGGCGAGCAGGCTCGGGAAGATCGCCACATAGGCGATTGCGGCCACGGTCACGGCGTTGACCGTCATGCTCTGGCCCATCCGGTGCTCGATCAGGGCCAGCGGGAGGTTGCCCGCTCCTGCCACAGCGTAGGTGCTGATGTTGAAGCTTTGCCAGCTGATGCGCGGACGCTTTCTCAAAAACGCGGTGTAGATGCTCCAGGTTATCATGGCGGCGATGATAAGGACGTCTCCGGTGTTGAACCTGAACGCAGCAAGCGAGGAGAGATCCCCCTTGGCGATGATGAGGAGAACGCCGAGAAAGGCCGCGCCAAGGCCAATAAGCTGCCTCGGCTCCACCCTGTCGCCGAACAGACCCCAGGCCGTCAGCGCCAGGAACATCGGGCCCGCGGCGCCCAGCACGAACGCATTCACCGCTTCCGTAGACACGAGGCCGAGATAAGACAGCGTGTTATAACTCCCCGCGCCCATGACCCCCATGAACAGGAGCATGGGCCAGCTTCTCCGGATGGCAGCGGCGTCGCGCCTCACATGCGGCCAGGCGAAAGGGAGGAAAATCAGGGTTGCAAGCGTCCAGCGCAGGCATGCGAGTGTCACGGGCGGGATCAGGCCCACGATGGCCCGGCCCAGCACGAAGTTCCCGGCCCAGAAGAGCGCGACGAGCGTCAGAAGCAGCCCAGGGCGGTCGAAGAACGATTTCAAGGCATTATCCCCTTGCTTCCGGTTGACGCGGAAGGCCAACACGCGAAAGCGACGATTTGCTTTCTGATCTTTGATTTCTCAGCATGGCGATGTGATGCGCCTTGAAGTAGTGTGTGGTTTCGAAAGCATCCGCGGATCGAAGGCGAAAAATGGCAAATGTCGTGGTAGTCGGCTCGCAATGGGGCGACGAGGGAAAAGGCAAGATCGTCGATTGGCTGTCAGAGCGCGCGGATATCGTGGTGCGCTTTCAGGGCGGGCACAATGCCGGGCATACGCTCGTCGTCAACGATCAGACCTATAAGCTCTCGCTTTTGCCTTCGGGCGTGGTGCGCGGCAAGCTTTCGGTGATCGGTAACGGCGTTGTTATCGATCCGTGGGCGCTCCAGAAGGAAATCACCGAGCTTGCCCGGCTTGGCGTTACGGTGACGCCGGAGCAGCTACGGATCGCGGAGAACGCCACCCTGATCCTTCCCATGCATCGGGAACTCGACGCGCTGCGCGAGAACGCGGCGGGCGCGGGCGCCATCGGCACGACGAAACGCGGCATCGGCCCGGCCTACGAGGACAAGGTGGGGCGGCGCGCGATCCATGTCGTCGACCTGAGAAACCTCAAGACTTTGCCGGCAAAGATCGCCCGCGCGCTCGTTCATCACAACGCGCTGCGGCGGGGGCTCGGCCAGCCGGAAATCAACGGGGACGAGCTTTTCAATGAGCTTGCGGCGATCGCGCCCAAAATCACGCCCTATATCGACGCGGTCTGGCTGCTTCTCGACCGGCATAAGCGTGAAGGCAAGCGCATTCTCTTCGAAGGGGCGCAAGGCGCGCTGCTCGATATCGACCACGGGACGTATCCCTTTGTCACATCGTCCAACACGGTTTCAGCCCAGGCCGCGACGGGCTCGGGGCTGGGGCCGGGCTCGATCAATTATGTCCTCGGGATTACAAAGGCCTACACAACGCGGGTCGGCGAGGGGCCTTTTCCAACCGAGCTCAGCGACGAGGCGGGGCGGCGGCTCGGAGAGCGCGGCCACGAGTTTGGCACCGTGACGGGCCGCGCGCGGCGCTGCGGCTGGTTCGACGCCTGTCTCCTGCGGCAGACGATCAAGGTTTCCGGCATCAACGGCATTGCGCTCACAAAGCTCGACGTGCTGGACGGCTTCGACGAGGTGAAGGTGTGTGTCGGCTACCGGCTCGACGGGCATGAAGTCGACCATCTCCCGGCTCTGCAAGGCGCACAGAAGCGCGTGCAGCCGATTTATGAGGTGCTGAAAGGCTGGCAGGAATCCACCCAAGGGGCGCGGTCCTGGGCTCAATTGCCGGCCGAGGCCATCAAATATGTAAAGCGCCTCGAAGAGTTGATCGGCGCGCCCGTCGCGCTGCTGTCCACCAGCCCGAAGCGCGAGGACACGATCCTGGTGCACGATCCGTTTCAGGATTGAGCCACCCTGTTACGCAGTGCGAATTCAGATGCCGCGCTGCGTCGGCGGTTCCGATCCCTTAGCCACGCTAATACCGCACGTGTGAATCGCCCGTGGGTGGGCCAGTATACCCATGCCGGTATCCCCAGCGTTGCCAGTGGGGCCGATGCAAATACCCGTAGCGCCAACAGACCTTGCTAACACCCGCTGATTTATCAACAGCGGTGGTGAGTGCTGGCGCGTTCACCGCATTTGCGGAGGCAGAATCCGACGCTAAAGGAAGCGTCGAGAAGCCGAGGGCGACGGCGGGAAGCAAGAGCCGTCTCATATGCACCTATCCGAATTTTGTTGAGCAAACTCCTGCCAAGAAAACTGTGGCGCGCTTTGATTGGAAGCGGACTTTTCTTTTCGTGCCAGTTTTTTACATGTTACAGAATAAACTACCAACCATGGTTATGTTGTTGCGTGTGTGTGGATGAGTTGAAGAAAATGAAGAGAGAAGAAAAATGAAAACACTAATTTTCGACAACAACGCAAGGCATCTGCAATGGATCAGCAACCGGGAAATCTATTTGGAGGCGCTAGAGGAGTTTAATGCAGCCATAGGCATCGACCCAAATAACGGAGAGTTAAACCCCGCTGATTGGGCATTTTACCGCGTGAGGGACGAAAAGGTAAAAGAGGTGATTGAGTGGTGGGAATGCGGCGGCTCCGCCGAAAAATTCCCGCTGAACTAAATTCTACCATGCTGAAAATAAAGGCATATGTCCCGTAAAACCAGCTACGTGATGTAGCTGGTTTATCGAAAAGGATAAGTGAGCTTCCGGCCTCAAAGTCCGCACCATCGAACGATGAGCTCGGAGTAGATGACCTCCGCCTCTTCGATCCGTTTGATAGAGCACCACTCGTCGGTCTGATGTGCCATCGAAGGCTCGCCCGGCCCGAGTATGATCGTGGGCGGGCCGCCCATTGCAGGCTTCAGTGCGGCTGCGTCAGTGAAATAGCTTGCGCCGCCGATCTTCGACGCGGTCCCCGTCACGGATTGCACGATGCCCGCGACGTCGCGGACCCAGGGATCATCAGGCTCGGTCCATACGGCGTCCGATGTGCCCATGACCTCGAAAGCGACCGCACCATCAGTCGCTTTCCTGAAGCGCTCGATCAATCGCTCGCGATCGACGCCGGGAACGAGTCGGACATCAACCCCCATACGGGCTTCGTCGGGGACGGAATTCACGTTCAGCCCGCCCCTCATCCAGCCGACATTCAAGGTAGGCCGGCCCAGAACGGGATGCGCGTCTTCGGAGAAATCGAAGGCCCCAAGCGCCAGGGCCGCGCGTGCCGCCTTGTAGATGGCATTCTCGCCCTGCTCGGGCATCGATCCATGCGCGGTCACGCCTCGCGCCGTCCCTTCGAGCCAGAACACGCCCTTGTGCCCGGCCAGCAGTTGGTTGGCGGTTGGCTCGGCGACGGTGATCGCCCCGGCCTTGGGGAGCATGCCTTGCCGCGCGAGCAAGTTCGCGCCCTCGCATCCACGCTCTTCGCCGGCGCTGATGACAAGCACGACACCCGCCGTATTTGAAAGACGCGGCGCAAGCCTGACTGCAGCGGCGACAAAGGCCGCCACGCCGCTTTTCATGTCGCTGCTTCCGCGCCCGTAGATTTTGCCGTCCGCGATCTCGCCGCCGAAGGGCGCCACAGTCCAGGGCGCGGCGCCAAGAGGCACGACATCGGTGTGCCCCGAAAAGCAGATGGGAGGCTTGGCCGCGCTTCCCCCGATTGAGGCAATGAGATTGTCCCGATTGGGGGCCATCGGTATGTAGCGAGTCTTGAAGCCCGAGGCTTCAAGTATTCCACCGAGATGACAGGCGCACGGAGACTCATTGCCGGGCGGATTGATCGTCTCGAACCGGATGAGTTCCTGGGTCAGTTGTGTGGCAGGGATCATGGACGCTGTGGACGGTCTCCGAGGGGTGCTACCGTTGTAGCTCGTCAAGATCGCGATAATAGTCAAGGGCCTGCGGGTTGGCGAGCGCCTCCTTGTTCTTGACGTCGCGGCCATGGACGATGTCGCGGACGGCGATCTCGGTGATCTTGCCCGATTTTGTGCGCGGGATATCCGGCACCTGCAGGATGACCGCCGGCACGTGCCTTGGGCTCGCCCCCGTCCTGATCTGCGTCTTGATCTTCTGGCGCAAGGCGTCGTCGAGCGAAAGGCCGTCGCCAAGCACCACGAAGAGCACGACGCGCACATCGTTATCCCAGTCCTGGCCGATGACGATGGCCTCCTTCACCTCTTCCAGTTGCTCGACCTGCCGGTAGATTTCGGCGGTGCCGATGCGCACGCCTCCCGGATTGAGCGTCGCGTCGGAGCGGCCTTGAATGATGATGCCGCCATTCTCGGTCCACTCGGCGAAATCGCCATGATGCCAGACTTCGGGGAAGCGGTCGAAATAGGCATTGCGGTATTTCGAGCCGTTGGAGTTGTTCCAGAATCTGGACAGGAGTCGAGGTGAAGGGCTTGGTGCAAACGAGTTCGCCCTTGCCGCTGTCGATGTGCTTTCCATCGCTGTCGAAGACGTCCACCGCCATTCCAAGGCCAGGCCCCTGGATCTCGCCGCGGTGCACGGGCGAAATCGGATTGCCGAGTACGAAGCAGGAGCAGATGTCGGTGCCGCCCGAGATGGAGGCGAGATGCACGTCGGGCTTTATGGCCTCATAGACGAAATCGAAACTTTCCGGAGCCAGCGGGGAGCCTGTGGAGGTGATCATGCGCATGCTCGAAAGCCGGTGCGTCTTGCGCGGGCTGAGCCCGGCTTTTTTCAGCGAGTCGATATACTTCGCCGACGTTCCGAAGATGGCGATGCCGATCTCATCCGCATAATCGAACAGGATATTGCCGTTCGGGTGGAAGGGCGAGCCGTCGTAGAGCGCGAGCGTGGCTCCGCTTGCCAGCCCGGCCACCAGCCAGTTCCACATCATCCAGCCCAGCGTGGTGAAATAGAACAGCCGATCGCCCGGGCGAAGATCGCATTGAAGCTGATGCTCTTTCATCTGCTGGATGAGAACGCCCCCGGCAGAGTGCACGATGCACTTTGGCGTGCCCGTCGTGCCCGACGAATACAGAATGAAAAGTGGATGCGAGAAGGGAAGCGGCGCGAAATCCAAGGTTTTCGGCGCAAACTTGCCAAGCGCTTCGGCCCAGTTTTCCGCCTTGTCAGAGGCCTTCAGAATAGGGTCTGGCTCGCCGAGATAGGGCACGACAAGTGCGTGCTCGACGCTCGGCAGCTTCCCGATGATTTCGCAGACCTTGTCGGCGATCCGGATCGTTTTGCCGGCGTAGTAATAACCGTCGCAGGTGATAAAAAGCTTCGGCTCGATCTGGCCGAAACGGTCGAGGACGCCTTGAACGCCAAAATCAGGCGATGCGCTGGTCCAAATGGCGCCGAGCGAGGAAGCGGCGAGCAGGGCCACGATTGCTTCCGGCATGTTCGGGATCAGCGCCGCAACGCGGTCGCCTTCAC
This sequence comes from uncultured Alphaproteobacteria bacterium, assembly GCA_963829495.1. Taxonomy (GTDB): domain Bacteria; phylum Pseudomonadota; class Alphaproteobacteria; order Rhizobiales; family Rhodomicrobiaceae; genus Rhodomicrobium. The sequence goes on along the minus strand of CAWHIT010000003.1, from coordinate 45,545 downwards.
CGATGCCGAGCGCCGCGAAGGCCTGCTGCGCCTGGCTGACAGCCGCGTTCAGCTCCGCCCAGCTCATGGTCCTCTTAATCTTGTCCTCGCCCCAGAAGATGAGCGCGGGCGTGTCGTCATTCTTACGAAGCAGATTTTGGGCGTAGTTAAGCCGTGCGCCCTCGAAAAAGCGCGCATCCTCGAATCGCTCTCCCGGGGTAAAGACTGGCCCTTCGCCGCGCTCTCCGATCACCCCCAGGAAATCCCAGGCTCGCCCCCAGAAAGCATCGGTCTCGCGAATTGAGAACGCATGAAGATCGCCATAAGACCGGCAGTTCAGTCCGGACGCCGCGTTGATCTCCGCCATGAATTGGGCCAAGCGCGAGTTTTCCACTGTTTTAGGAGAGGGTGTCCACAGCGGCGTCGTTTTCATGTGCAAGCTCCATATGAAGGAGTCGCCAAGGGCTGGCGAAGCTCTTAGACCTAAACACGAATTGACCGGGTGACGGGGTGGCGGCTGTGTCGAAAAACACGACGTTTTCAGCGCGGCTGGCACATCTCCCGATTTCCCAAGGAAAAATGTATCAGATCGCCCGGAAAATTCGATATGCTTTAAGATGGCTCGGCCTTCTGGCTGGTGGACTTGTTCTCGCGGCTGCTGTACTCGCCGCGCTTCTTCCGTTTCTTGTTGATGCCGAGGCGATCCGGGTCGCTCTTTCCAAGAGCTTGTCGGCGTGGAGCGGAGGACCGGTGGTCATTTCGGGGCCGCTTCGGGTCGCGAGCTTTGCCAATCTTACCGTCGAGGCAGCCGGCGTCGATCTTAAATCCGCACCGGAGCAGGGCCCCATCCGAAGTGCCAGGGCCGAGTCCATTACAGCGGTGCTTCGAGTTTCCGCTCTTTTGCGCGGAAGGCTCGAGTTCAAGAGATTCGTCCTCGCTTCGCCGCACGTCGTTTTTCGCCGAGGCTTTCCCGAGTCGATTTAATCGTCTTACGGGCTCGGAGCCGCTCGCCTTGCTCTAGCCCTCTCGGCGAGAAGCCCTTTTGCAGATGTTGAATTGCTCGATCCGGTGTTTTTCTTCACTGGCAGCGGGAGAGGGGCTTATGAGCGGGCCCAATTGAGCCGGGTCAGGCTGGGCAAGGACGCTGTCGCATCCGTATCCACGGGCGTGTTTGTGGCAAACGCCCCAGGTGCGGAGAGCGGCCTCTACGCTTTGGACGTGACAAGCGAGGGGTTCGAGGCGTCCTTCCGAGGGCGATGCGCTGCGGCATGCCAGACGGCTTTCGGAACGCTGCGTTTAAGGGCAGCTGTGAATGAGGGTGGCGGGAAGGCGATCCTCGATGCCATGGCGCCATGGGAGAGGCCAGATACGATTGCGTTGTCAGGTGAGTTAACCTTGTCCAAAAGGCGCGCCTCGCTCGATAACGCCGCGATCTCATTCGGAGACCACGCAGCCAAAGGCTCCCTCGCCCTTGATATGACCGGCGCTCGCCCTCGTCTTGAAGGGACGATCGCATACGACACCCTGGATGTGACCCCTGCTTGGATATCATCCCCGGCGGCGGCTTTCAAATTTTCCGGCGGGAATATCGATCGCGTCGCTGATTTCGATCTGCGCGTCTCTGCCGATCGTTTGCGGGCGGGCTCGCTCGAAACAGGGCCACTGGCGCTGGCGTTGAGCGCGACCCGAGACCGCATAAGCGTTGACGTCGCTTCCGTTGCGCTTTTCGGCGGATACGCAAGCGGCAGGTTTGATGTCAGCCGGGAACAGCCGAGGATGCTTTCCTTGCGAGGGAGCGGTTCAAGGCTGGAGGCAAGCGCGCTCGCCAGCGCACTTCAGCTGCCGCTCGGTTTCAGCGGCCCGATTACGCTCCAGGCCGCGTTGACCACGCCGCTCAATCAACCGATCGAAAATATAGGCGCGGCGGCAGGAACTTTCACGATCCGGTTCCCGCTAGGCGGTTCGATGGAGGGTGAGGTGGCCCGCACGTTGAGCGCGGCTCTTGCCGAGCAGGATCTCGGCTGGGTTCTTCGCGGAAGCTCGTTTCCCTTCGCCGTCGCGAGCATTGATGGAACCGTAAGGCCCGGCAGCATTGGTCTCAAGGTTGAGGGACAGAGCGGCGAGAAGGGCATCGGCGGCTCGCTGAAAGTCGACTTCCCGGGCGCTGCGGTCAGCGGAACTCTTCTCGCGAGCGAGAATACCCATCCGCCCGGCGCTGCAGACCTTAAGAGCGCGACCGAGCAAACGGCAAGCTCAACACAGCTTGTGTTTTCGGGCACTGCGGATGCCCTTATCCTGACCTCGTCCGCCAAAACCAGTCTTTCAAATTAGGCCAAAGTAACCTTTGAAGGGGATTAGAATTTCTTGCCGTAGCTGATCGTGGCATAGGGGCGCCACGCATTCTCATCGCTGGCTCGCGCGAAGCCTCCTGAAAGGGTCAAGTCGTGGGATCCATAGCGAAAATTGATGAGCGCGCCTTCCCTCACATATTCGTTGTAGATATCGAGACGCCTGCCGTCCTTATAGATATCCGCATTTCTGACCATGGCTCCAGTCTCCGCTCCCACGGACAAGTCAAGCCCTTCGATATCATGCAGGATCTGGTAGGCGATGCGATCGTAAAACGAGGTCGTGTTATCGAATTGGAGCCAGGAGAGATTGGCAGAAATCCAGAAGCCGCTGCTTCCTTTCCAGTAGGTCTCGACGGCCGCAGTAGCCCCATAGCTCTGCTGCTGAGTCATCTGCCACACGTCCCAGAAAGCTTGCGTTTGCGCCTGGTAGGCTGCGCCGGCATAGATCTTGATCCAAATGTCCTTCCAGTTGAGCTGGTATCCAACCATCACGTCGCCGAGTGTCTTCAGGTCGGCGGCCATAAATGCACTTGAAAAGACATTTGCGTTGGTTTCGCCGTAGACACTGGCAAAACCGTCAACTTTGAGCCTGATTCCGGGCTGATCAATCGGGTCGAACACGCTCCAGACCGTGCTGCTGGCCAGCGCCGCGGCTCGGCCCGAATAATCCGCGGTGACATAGGTTTCGAAATGCTGGACATCGTCAGCAAGGCAGGGGAGAAATGCCGCCACGATCCAGGCGCACACGATCGCCAAACGCAAAGACAACGGACGCAACACAACTCAAACTCATAGCTTAGGTTCTATTTGTGAATGGTACTCTCGCAAACCGTGGACGACGAATCTTTTTTGAAAATTTGTATAAAATCCTTTCTTGATTCGAAACGAATGGGGGAGGCTGCGCCGCGCTTGACTTCGCGTTCAGGCTCAAGATTCGTGCAGGCCTTTCGTCGCGGCGGGGGCTGGGGTGCAATGCGGCGCGGGTGTCTGCTGGTATTAGTGTCTCTCTGCGCCGCCCTGGCTTCGTGCGCTCCCATGATGGCGCTGCACGACAGCGAGGTGGAATATAAGACCGTCCAGACGCCTTCAGGCCCGCTAAGGCTCGCGGTCATGGACAAGGGGAAGGGCCGCCCCATCCTTCTTCTCCACGGTTTTGCCACATCGAGCTTCACCTGGCAGGCGATCGAACCGGAACTCGCGAAAAACCATCGAGTGATCGCGGTCGACCTTCGCGGTTTCGGTGCCTCCGACAAGCCTCTCGACGACCATTATTCCATTTTCGATCAGGCTGATGCGATCCAGGCGCTGATCGAGCAGGAGAACCTTAAGGACCTGACGATTGTCGGGCACTCCTTCGGGGGCGGCATCACGCTCGCGCTTGCGTTGAAGGCAGCCGAGCAAGGCCATTCGCGACTTCGCAATCTCGTCCTGATCGACAGCATCGCCTACAAGCAGCCGATCCCGATCTTCTTCCGGCTTCTGCAAATTCCGGTGCTGGGCGAAGTGAGCATGACGCTCGTTCCGCCGGAGGTGCAAGCCGCACAAGGACTGCGTCTCGCCTATTACGACCACGACAAGATTACCGCCCGAGCGGTCGCGGAATATGCGAACACGCTCTACTCTCCGGCATCGAAGCACGCTCTCATCAAGACGGTGGAACAGATCATCCCGCCCAACATCGAAGAGATCGCGAACAGGTATAGGACGATCAAGCTGCCCACGCTTGTGTTGTGGTGCAAGGACGACAAGGTCGTGCCCGCCATATTCGGACGGCGCTTGCGAGCGGATATCGTGCCGTCGGAGCTTGTTGTTTTCGATCACTGCGGACATATGCCCCAGGAAGAGAAGCCCGAAGATACCGCGCGTGCGATCGAGGCTTTTCTTGCCCGCAACGAGAGCTGATATGTCAGCGTTCTAACGGCTCGGCGTCCTTAACCTGATTTTCGTGGATTGGTACGCGGGCTTTCGCGGCAGCCGGAAAAGCAGAGACGTTGCTTTTGATCCGGCCGGTTGAGGTGAACCGGCTCCTCATGCCTTTTTGAGTTTTGTGATATCGCACTGCGAGATGCCCGCAAATTTGTTGGCGAGCAGGTGGCGCGGGCTCGGCGCCAGCCACTTGTCGAGGTCGATTTCTTCTGCCGTTATCCCAGGTCTGGACGATTTCCGAGTTTTGGCCGCTGGTATTGCGGATCGCTTGGCCGAAACCCATCGGGATGTAGGCGGCGTCACCGGCCTGCACTTCCGCCACCTTGCCGCGTCCGCCTGTGCCAATCACCTGCCGTCCGAAGCCGCCGTCGCTGCTGGATCGCGGCAGCCTCGGCGATTCTCGAAAGCGACGAGTCGGCCAGCGCAAAGCGCCGCGGCACCGGGCAAATGACGCCTGTTTCCTCCAGTTTTGTTTTGAAAGCCCGGAGGTTAAACACTGGAGTTCTTAGGGAGATCGGCTCGCTTCAGCGGCCGTTGCTGCGAACGGGCAGGGTAAGATCGCTGGCGGGCAGCATCTTGAATGAAGCGCCATGGAACCGCGAACTTAAAAAGGCGGCTAAGCGCGCGCCGGCTGGCTGGAAGTCTTTGAAGATCACCGTGCGCCGGACCGAGAGTAAACTTTTAGTAACTAAACTGCAACAAATCACCTGCGTCTGTTGACGCCCATAAATACCCATGCTATCCCATAGATGCCCGTTCGGAAGGGGGTGATTTGGGGGGAGAAAGAAATGCTTTTGTCGCGCACGGCCACTGCGCTTCGGGGTTTCTCCCTCCGGTCCTTTCGACTGAACCATAAATGGCTGTTTTGACTTTTCATTTGTAACTTTGCTTCGCTAATTTTCGGTTGATGCGTCGAGATTGTGGATCGAATGTCCCTGTCTCTTGCCTGGGTTTATATGGGTAAAGACGGGAAGGTGTCGAAGGGCAGCAGAGAAACAGTGCGCAGCCGTCTCGTGCGCGTTGGGCGGGCGTGGATCTGAGGGAATGGATGAGTTCGCATCGCGCATCGAAAGCAAGGTTGATCAACGGGGACGCGTCGCCATACCCGCACCGTTCCGCGCCGTCCTTGCCCAGGAAGGCGCCGACGAAATTCACTGCTATCCGCATCTCGATTACAACGCGATCGAAGCTGGCGGCGCGCGTCTGGTCGAGGAGATTAAAGGGATTGTGGGAAGGCATCCCGCAGGATCACAAGAGCGGGAATCCCTTGAAATCGTCTATTTCGGAGAGTGCGAAAAACTCAAAGTCGACCCGGACGGCCGCACCGTGCTGCCAAAGCGCCTGCGCGATCATGCCGGAATCACAGAGACGGCGGTTTTCGTCGGCCTTGGCAACAAGTTTCAAATCTGGGAACCTGAGGCTTACAACAAATTTCGCGAACGCGCGCGCGAACAGGCGCTCGCACTTCGCAGGGAGCTCGGCGCGGGGAACCGCTGATGAAGCGGCGCAAACGAGGGGGCCAAAAGGGAGTGACGGACCGTGGGAGGCCGGAAGAGGGCCAGTCTCCCAATGGCGGACCGGTCCGTCACGTCCCGGTGCTGCTGGGGCAAGTCCTGAGGGTGCTCGCCCCAAAGGCAGGCGAACGATACATTGACGGCACATTCGGCGCGGGTGGTTACGCCCGCGCCATTCTTGACGCGGCTCAATGCGAGGTGCTCGGCCTCGACCGCGATCCTTCGGCGATATCGGAAGGTCGCGCGCTTGAGGCGGGGTATGGCGGCCGTCTGAAGCTTGCCGAGACACCTTTCTCCGACATGGAAGAGGCCGCACAAACCGTTGGCTGGGATCGCGTGGATGGCGTGGTGCTCGATCTCGGCGTTTCCTCGATGCAACTGGACGAGGCGGCGCGCGGCTTCTCCTTCATGCGCGACGGCCCGCTCGATATGCGCATGTCCGGGAAGGGGCTGAGCGCCACCGAAGTGGTCAATACCTTCGAGAAAGACGAGATCGCCGACATTCTGTATCAGCTTGGCGAAGAGCGCCGCTCTCGCGCTATCGCCGCGGCCATCGTGGCCGACCGGCAGAAGGCGCCCTTCGAGCGCACGGGCCAACTCGCCGATCTTGTGGGCCGCATCCTCGGCCGCCGTCCTGACGATGCAAAACATCCCGCAACGCGGACTTTTCAGGCGCTCCGGCTTTATGTAAACGACGAACTCGGAGAGTTGGAGCGCGGTCTCAAAGCGGCCGAGCGCATGCTTAAGCCGGGAGGGCGGCTTGCCGTTGTGAGTTTTCATTCGCTGGAAGACCGGATCGTGAAGCGCTTTCTGCAAAGTCACGCTGGCAAACAGCCGAAGTCCTCGCGCTACCTTCCGGGAGAAGTGCACCCACCCGCTCCCGCCTTCGAGCTGAAGGATCGCCACGGGATCGAGCCAACGGAGGAGGAGGTCGCTCAGAATCCCCGCGCCAGATCTGCGCGGCTACGTTGGGCGATCAGGAGCGAAGCCCCGCCCATGCTGTCAAAGTAACCATTCGCGGCTTGACCAACGAATGACGGAGTAGGCCGATTCCTGCCATTCCAGGATTTCGAACCAAATGCCGGAAGATCTCAATGAGCTGAAATCGGCATGCCGATATAATCCGATATATTGACGCGTTACATGCGCCATCGGATCCTTCCTCAAAACAATTCAGAATTCGCCCCTGCGCCTGGGCGTCGACGAAGGCACGTGTAAGGCCCAGACAGCGCCTGCACGCCTTGTATACTGCCCGCCGCAGTTCCCAATCCTCGTCGAGCTTGACGCCCTCTGGAACAAATTTGGAAAGCCTGGCATTTCAAATTGCTCTCGCGAACATCCCGCCCGCCGTAGTCCAAAAAGGGCGGAAGCCGGCCATCGCGGCGACGGGGAATGACATATCCGAATTGGAGACGTCTATGAACCAAGTCCAAGTCGACCAGAAAAGCTATCAGATGCCGCCGGTGGATGGGTTTACCGTCGCACACTTTCTCACCGTCGCCGACGTCGAACGATCGCTTCGATTTTACGAAAAGGTCTTCGGAGGCCGCATTCTCAGCAGAGGCGACAGCATCGGTGCGCCGGGCTACATTCAGATCGCGAACACGTGGCTCCTCGTCAACCCCGGGGGCGGTCCGACGCCAGACAAACCAACGGTAACGCTCAGCGTCCCCCCCGACCCCGATAAAGTCAGCAGCTTTATGAATATCCGCGTTGCAGATATTCAAGCCTGCTATGAACTATGGCGAAGTCGAGGAGCCGAGTTTATCACAGAGCCAAAGCCCAAATACGGCGAGACCCGCTGCTACATTCGCGATCCTGATGGCTATATTATAGAAGTTGGGCAAAGCAATCCGGGCGTCGCTTACGGCTAGACGTCAGGCTTTTCTGAACTTCATCATCGACGAGCGCAGGACGTGGGCAGCCCTGCCGCCTTCCGGCTGAGAGACAAGGCTTCGCGAGTGTCGTTGCGCGTGGCCGACGTGGCTTTATCACCTGGGAGCCGAGATGATCGACGCGCTATTCAATGGTATCGGGTGGGCCGATATCGCGCTAACTCTTAACCGCGTCGCGGCTGGGACGTTTTTCCTGTTCTCCGGCTACCACAAGCTTTTTGACGTGCAGCGCCATCGTACGTTCGTCGACGAACTGACGGTGCTCCACGTGCCTGCCCTCCGGTTCAATCAATGGTGGGTGCCGACGATCGAGTTCACCGCGGGCTGCGCCGTGTTCGTCGGGCTCCTTGCCCCGCTGGCCGCACTTGGTCTCTTGGTGATCATATTGGTTGCGCTCGCCACATCAGGCCGGCAACGCATCAGGTCTTACAAGGTCATTGATGAAGCCGACCGCATCGACGATTGGCTTTACCTCCCTGAGACGCCGTATGCGTTGATGCTGATCATGGTCATCTGCGCCGGTGCCGGGCCGTACAGCCTTGATGCCGTGGCCTGGGGCCGCATCGCAAAACCAATGGGCGCCCTAGCCGGTGAAATCCCCCGGACCTTAGACTCCTTGCTTTGTCCAATCTTCCCAATCGCTTGAAGTCCACCAGCCCGTGTTAACGACCTCGGCGCCACGCCGCAGAAAGCAGGGAGGTTCTTTCGAAAGAGGGTTCGCCGGCGATCGGTAGACAAAGGAGAAAGTCATGAAAGTGCTGATGGTTATTACATCCCACGACCAACTGGGTAACACTGGACGAAAGACTGGATTCTGGCTCGAAGAGCTCGCAGCCCCCTATTACGTCTTTAAGGACGCCGGCGTCGAGATCACGCTCGCATCGCCGAAGGGCGGCCATCCGCCGCTCGATCCCAAGAGCAACGAACCCAAATCCCGTACTGATCTCACGGTCCGGTTCGAGAAGGATGCAGTTGCGCAAGCTCAGCTCGATAAGACCCTTCGCCTCGACAGCGTCAAGCAGGAAGACTTCGACATTGTCTTCTACCCGGGTGGCCATGGCCCGATGTGGGATCTCGCCGAAGACGAGAATTCCATTCAACTGATCGAGGCCTTCATTGCTGCCGGCAAGCCAATCGGCATCGTGTGCCATTCCGACGAATGTCGCGTCCTATCCGGCGTGGCAGGCGTGGTTGCGCGAGCATAAGCCCCCGATGTTGGTGGTCTGGGGGCGGAACGATCCCTCGTTCATCGCTCCCGGTGCCGAGGCGTTCAAGCGCGATCTGCCGGATGCCGAAATCAACCTGCTCGACGCCGGCCATTTCGCCTTGGACGAGAAGAACGACGAGATCGCGAGTCTTATGCTCGGGTTCTTGGCCAAACAATCCGTCTGACCGATCGGCACGTTATTTCACGCGCCGCGTTGCAATGTTGGGCTCGCCGACTGACACGATACATAATGTAAGTTGCGAGGGTAGCGTTATGACAAACGGCATCACCGATGTGGTCATTCTCGCGTCGCGTCTTCTTCTCACGACACTATTTCTGATTTTCGGCTGGAGAAAACTGAGAGATTATTCCGGCACCGTAAATCAAATGGTACAGCTTCGCGTTCCGATGCCTGTACTGGCGGCCGCCATAGCAATCTTCATGGAGCTTCCGGTTGCGTTCGCGGTCGCTGTTGGCGCGTTCACGCGTCCTTCGGCTTTACTTTTGGTGTTATACACGCTGGGAACTGCGCTTATCGGGCACCGCTATTGGACAGTAACAGGCGCCGATCAAGTCGCCAGCATGGATGGCTTTTACAAAAATCTCAGCATTATGGGTGGCTTCTTGCTGTTGTACATTACTGGAGCTGGAAAATATTCGATCGATGCATTCTACGGTGTCGCCGCACTGTAACGTGTGCTCTTGAGCCGACGATGACGTAGTCATCGCAAGGGTCTTCTGCTGCTGAGACCAAGGTCAAGCACTATAAGGCGCCTGCAACGAGCAGGGAAGGATCTTGACGTCGGCGATATCACCAGCTTGAGACTTTTTGAGATCACACTGGCAGCTATCGACCCATAGGTCGCGTGTGCGTTCCCTCACAGGCCACCAAGCGGAGGCATTCGTCGTTGAACCCAAGAATGCCATCATAGGCGCGGCTCATCGCCTTCGTGTATAGTGATCGCATCACTACCGAAGGCAGGGTGCATGCTGACGCTCGGCGGCGCGCGATTGATCTCGGCAAAGGGATGGCGCGCTGATTTCGCTCTCAATCGCGGCTTTGGCCTGACGCTGTTCTTCCTGGACCGTGGCCTCGTTCGCTTGCTGGTCATGCGGCCCGAAGGCTTGCGAATGCCCCGTACGTGGTCGCTTTCGCCGGAACTGTCGGGCTGTGACCCGCTGGCTGGGCGCGACCGTCTCGATGTGAGGGGATTTCCCGGCTCCGAGATCCTGTCGGTCGAAGAGGCGGCGGACAGCGTCACGATTGAAACGGCGCTCGTAAAGGCGGCGATCCGCCGCTCTCCTCTGGCGCTCACCTGGTCCTTTCGATCCGAAAAGGCCGCGCCCTTCCAACCCGCGCTGCAGGACAGGCAGACGCAGGCCTATCTCTTCGAGCGCGAGAGACCAGGCTTTGCCCATTATCTCGTCCGCGATCCTTCCGATCACTATTACGGCTTTGGCGAGAAAAGCGGCGACGCCAACAAGCATGGACGCCGTCTCAGGATGGGAACCACGGATGCGCTCGGCTACGATGCCGCAACATCCGATCCGCTCTACAAGCACGTTCCCTTTTACGTCACGCTTCGCCCGGCGAGCGGCGCGCCAGTCGTGGGGCTTTTCTACGATAATCTTTCGCGGGGCGCCTTCGATCTCGGCCAGGAACTCGACGCCTATCATGGCCCTTACCGGAGTTTCGAAGCGAGCGACGGCGATCTCGATCTCTATGTCATGTTCGGCCGGGACGTGCGCGAGGTGGTGGCCGGTTACGTCGCCCTTACGGGCCGAACGGCGTTTCCGCCGCGCTGGAGCCTGAGCTACTCCGGCTCGACCATGAAATACACTGACGCCGCGGACGCCGAGGCGGAACTCTTCGGATTTCTCGCGCGGCTTGAAGAGCATGGCATTCCGTGCCGGTCCTTCCATCTTTCCTCGGGCTATACAATGCAAGGCGGCAAGCGCTACGTCTTCACCTGGGACCGGAGCCGCTTTCCCGATCCTGCCGCACTTTGCCGCCGCTTCTCTGAAGCCGGCGTTCGCCTCATCGCCAACGTGAAGCCCGCGATGCTGCTCGATCATCCGCTCTTTGCCGAAGTCGAAGCGTTCCGCGGCTTCGTCCGCGACAGCGAAGACCAAAGCCGCCCTCACATGGCGCAATTCTGGGCAGGCGAAGGGGCTTATCTTGACTTCACGAACCCGCACACCTCGGCGTGGTGGGCGCATGAGGTGAAAACTGAGCTTCTCGATTACGGCATCGCCTCGACGTGGAACGACAACAACGAGTTTGAAATCTGGGACGATGAAGCGCGGGTCGATCTGGACGGGCGCGGCGGCGCAATGGCATGCCTGAGGCCGGTGCAGACGGGGCTGATGCTGCGCGCCTCCACAGTCGCTCAACGGGAGCAGGCCCCCTCGAAACGTCCCTTTCTCGTAACGCGCTCGGGCGGCCCAGGTATGCAGCGCTATGCCCAGACCTGGACCGGCGACAACAACACCGACTGGAAAACGCTGCGCTATAATTTGCGCATGGGGCACGGCCTCAGTCTCTCCGGCCTCTACAATTTCGGCCATGATGTCGGCGGCTTCGCGGGGCCGAAGCCCGAGCCCGAACTGTTCATGCGCTGGATCGAGCAGGGCATCTACTGGCCGCGTTTCTCGATCCATTCGTGGAAAGACGACGGCAGCGCGAGCGAGCCGTGGATGTATCCGGAGATCCTGCCCCAGGTGCGCGCGGCGTTGGAATGGCGGGAGCGTCTTGTGCCGCTGCTTTACACTTTGATGTGGCGGGCGCATGCGCACCACGAGCCGGTGTTGCGTCCGCTCTTTTTTCGATTTCCCCGGCGAAGCGGAGAGCTATGCGGAAAACGACACGTTCATGCTCGGCCCTGATCTTCTCGTCGCGCCGGTGGTAGAGCCGGGGGCGCGAAGCAGAACCGTGTGGCTCCCGAAGGTGGCCGGCGGCTGGTACGACATCAGGACGGGCGCGCTTCTCGCATGTGGTGAACTGAGCGTTGATGCGCCGCTTGGAACCGCACCCGCCTTCATGCGCGCAGGCTCGATCCTCCCTTTGGGGCCTTCGCCGTCGTGGGAGCATGGACCGCTGACGCTTAGGCTCTTTCCGCTTGAGGACGGCGCGTCCCACATCGAGATCTACGACGACGACGGCGAGAGCATCGTTGATCGCGCAAATCCGCCCTGCATAATTCGGGCAGCGTTGAAATGGAAGCAGGGCGCCCCGTCTTTGGAAATCGTGAAACAAGGAGACCTTGAACCGCGTTGGGGGGAAATCCGGTTCGAGAACGCGTCAGGCCAACCCATCGCGCCTTATGTCAATGGCGTCGCGGATGTCGAAAAGTTATAGGGCTACGCGATCCAGGGATCGACGACGTCAACGTCCAAATAATCGAAATCGCAGACATTGCGCGTCGCAATCGTAAGCCCATGCTCCTTCGCCGTCGCGGCGATGAGCGCATCCGGCAAATGGAGGACACGGCCTTGCCCGCGGGCGTATGCACGCATGAAGGCTGCCTCCTGCGCTTCGCGGCGCGATACAGGCAAAATCCTGTCTTTGTATTGCACGAGCGCATTTGCGATTTTGGCCTCCAAGACGGCGCGTTTCCTGCCTCTCGGAAGTCTTGCTATGCCAAATTCGAGTTCGTGCACCGTGATGGCCGGTATCCAGGCGGACTGCGTCTCTGAGACGAAGGCAAGCACTCTCGCGTTTGGCGCAGCTTTCACCAGTTCCGAGATGACGTTGGTATCGAGAAGAACGCTCATTTCGCGTCTTTGCTGTCGTCAAATTCCCATCCCTCGAAGGGCGATGGCCGGTCAGGCTCGGCGCGGTCCGGCAATTCCAGGTCGTAGCCTCGCGGCAGGTTTTCCACGAGCCAGCGGCCAAGTGGAATTCGCGGCTCGGCGCGCTTCAGCCACTCCTCCTCTGGGACGACCACGTAGGGCGTTTTCGTCCCGATACGCTGAGGGCCTTCCTCGCTTGCGAGCCGGAGAATTTCAGAGAGCCGGGCCTTGGCCTCCGCGACGGTCCAGGTTTTTCTTGGTTCGGCGTTCACGACTGCCTCCCTATAAGTAGCACTAATCTAGTCTAGTCTATAAAAACTTCAAGGGCGGATATGGGAGAGGCAAGCGGGGATAACTCTGCACGCGCCCTTCTTCCCGGGATGACGGCCCGCGTAAACTTCTCCGCTTGCCGGTGCGAGTCGGGCGGAGGGTGGATTTGTCGTCGATCATGCAGAAGACCGAGGCGCGCGAGAACGCGGGCGAAGCCAAGAACGCCACCCCCATGATGGCGCAATACCTCGAGGTAAAGGCGAAGCATCCGGAGTTTCTGCTTTTCTACCGCATGGGTGATTTCTTCGAGCTGTTCTTCGACGACGCGGTGCAGGCCGCGAACGCGCTCGGCATCCAGCTCACAAAGCGCGGCAAGCATTCGGGCGAAGACATCCCCATGTGCGGCGTGCCCGTCTCGCGCGCCGACGATTATCTGCAGAAGCTCATCCGCAAGGGCTTTCGCGTGGCGGTGGCGGAGCAGCTTGAAGACCCGGAGCTTGCCAAGAAGCGCGGGCCCAAGGCGGTGGTGCGTCGCGATGTGGTGCGCCTTGTCACGCCGGGCACGCTCACCGAGGACGCGCTTCTCGTCTCCGGCAGCAACAACTTCCTTGCGGCAATCGCGCGAAGCGGGAAGGGCGCATCGGTGCGCTACAACGTCGCCGCGCTCGATATCTCGACGGGCGAGTTCCTCTTGAGCGATGTGGCTGCGGCCGATCTTGCGGGCGAGCTTTTGCGCGTACGCCCCGCCGAACTTCTGATCCCTGACGATGAAATCGCGGACGAAGCGCCAAAGGCGGCGAGCGAAGCGGCGGGTGCGTCGCTGTCCCCGCTGCCTCGGGCGTACTTCACGAAGGCGCGGGGCGAACGCGCCCTGAAGGAGGCCTTCGAGGTTGCGGCGCTCGACGGGCTGGGCAACTTCGAGGATGGCGATCTCACGGTGATCGGCGCTCTCCTTCATTATGTGAACCTTACGCAGATGGGCGAACGGCCCGCGCTCCAGCCGCCGAAGCGCGAGGCCATGGCTGCGCTTCTGTCCATCGACGCGGCCACGCGAGCGAGCCTGGAGCTGGTGCGGCCCAGGAACGAGGGTGCGCCGACCGTCTTCTCCGCCATCGACCGCACCGTCACGGCCGCCGGTGCTCGCGAATTGATGAGCCGCCTCGTGTCGCCCTCGGCCGACGTGGAGCTGATCAACCAGCGGCTCGACGCGGTGGCGGCCTTGATCGAGGAATGGTCGCTTCGCGAGCGCGCGCGCCACATCCTGAAAACCGCGCCCGACATGAGCCGCGCGCTGTCCCGCCTGAAGCTGAAGCGGGGCGGTCCGCGCGACCTGGGTGCGATCCGCGACGGGCTTGCTATTGCGCGAGAGTTGAGCGCGCTCCTGGCGCAAGCTCCGGCCCAGCCCGCCCATCTTGCCGATGTTCTCCGGGCGCTTGCGCCCTTCTTATCCGATGACGGGGGAGCCGAGGCCAGCCTCGCGCGGAACCTGGGGCGAGCCTTGGGAGATGCTCTTCCGTTCTTCACACGCGACGGCGGCTTCATCGCAAGCGGCTACGATGCGGCGCTCGACGAGCTTCGCGAGTTGGCTTCAAGCACAAAGGTCGTGCTTGCCAAGCTGCAGGCGGATTACGCCGCGAAAACGGGCATCAAGAGCCTCAAGATCCAATACAATCAGGTCTTCGGCTATTTCGTGGAAGTCGGCCCCGCTTCGGCGGCGGCGCTGCAAGCCGAGCCCCACGCCTCCGTTTTCCGGCACAAGCAGACGCTCGCCAATGCGGTGCGCTTCACGACGGGCGAGCTGTCGGCGCTGGAAAGCCGCATCCTGAACGCGACGAGCGATGCACTTGCCCGCGAACTCGCGCTCTTCAACGAGCTGGCGGCCGCCGTTCTCGACGCAGAAACCGCGATCGCCCGTGCCGCATCGGCGCTAGCCGCGCTCGATTGCCTTGCCGCGCTTGCGGAACTGGCGCAGGCGCAGAACTATGTGCGGCCCAGGGTGGATGACAGCCGCTGCTTTCTGATCGAAGGCGGCCGCCATCCCGCCGTGGAGCAGGCGCTCGCTCGCGAGGGCGCGCCTTTCATCGCGAACGATTGCAAGCTCGACGGTGGGGGCGAACGCGCGCCCGGCTTCTTCGTCGTTACCGGCCCCAACATGGCGGGCAAATCCACCTATCTTCGCCAGAACGCGCTCATCGCCGTGCTCGCCCAGATGGGCTCCTATGTGCCGGCCGCATCGGCCCATATCGGCGTGGCGGATCGGCTGTTCGCGCGCATCGGCGCCGCCGACGATCTCGCGCGCGGCCGGTCCACCTTCATGGTGGAGATGACCGAAACCGCCGCGATCCTGAACCGCGCGAGCGAGAAAAGCCTCGTCATCCTCGACGAGATCGGGCGCGGCACGGCGACATTCGACGGCCTTTCCATCGCCTGGGCCGTGCTGGAACACCTGCACGACGCGACGCGCTGCCGGGGCCTCATCGCCACCCACTACCACGAACTGACGCGCCTCGCCGATAGCCTGCCGCGCGCGGGCAATGTGCGCATGGGCGTCACCGAGTGGAAGGACACCATCGTGTTCCTGCATGCGGTCGAGGCGGGCGCGGCGAACCGGTCCTATGGCGTGCAGGTTGCGAAGCTCGCAGGCGTGCCGAAGCCGGTGCTGGTGCGCGCAAAGCAGATCCTGGCGCAACTTGAAAGCGGGGCAGGGCCGCATGGGCCATTGACGCTGCCGACGGATATGCCGCTATTCTCCGCGCCGGTGCAGGCGGCCGAGCCGGGGCTTCAAGATGCGCCGCATCCCGTGCTGGAGAAGCTTGCAGCGCTTGATGTGGATAGCCTCAGCCCGCGCGATTCGCTTAATTTACTTTATGTGCTGAAAGCTTTGCTCTGACTGCGGTCCAAGCGGCGCCACCAGTCGGAGCGCCGAATACCGTTTGCGCATTTTCGCTATCGAGACGTATGCTATCTAACCGGGATCTAGTAAAATGAAGAATAAGTGGCCTTGCTCTGGATGCTTTAAGTCAACTACCCGGTTGCACCCGATACTAAATTTACCGCTCTGCCGACCATGTGAGAAAGCAGACCCTTATAAATATAGGTATATTACAAAAACCCGTGCCATCAAAGATTATAGATTGAGATCAAGTGATCTCACAAATCTTGGCCGCCACGAGGTTAAATCCTCATTTCAGAACATCTCCGCCGATGCAGCTATATTCCTTAGCCAAGTCCAGCTGTTGGCCGCGAATAAATGGGGAAGCAAGGATCCATACACCGTCACATTACGGGAATTTAGTGAGGAGTTTCTAGCAAGCCGGCAGAAGAGCCCGATAGACATAAAAATATTTTCGCCAGAGAAATTTCAATTTCCAATTGCGATCGTCTTAACATATGGGCCTCTTCTGTCACATGGTCGGAAACGTGAATAGGAAGGATGGAGGGATCGAATGCCTATCCGAAATGCGACGATGCCTTACCTCCTTGCAGTTCAAGTTAAGCATCATCGTACAGATAGGAAAACCGGTTCTCCGAATATACGTGACTTCCATGGATCCGTTACTTCTCATAACTCCCCCTTTCACATGGGGATGATCGTTACTAATACCGCCTTCACTCCAGATGCAGAATGGTTTGCCAACGAGAACAGCAAACTTCTTCGGCTTCGGACTGATAGACTTGCGAAGATGGCTAAACGACGACTACGCTAATGAGCACGAGTGGCGTGAAATCCCAGACAGAGTTGAGTTGGCACCTGGCATAATAATTGACATTCAGAGGCCAAAAAAAATTCTCCCATCCTCGCAGAACATAATCGGGCTGGGAGTTGATGTCGTTCGCGACGCAAGGAGGGTAATCATTTGACTTCGATCAAAGGGATTTTAGCCGATAAAGCTTCGCTCCTTTAGTGCCTTTAGGGTGAAGGAGCCATTGAGGGTTTGGTTGCTTGCCAAGCACTCTATCCGGGCAATTGTCCATAGGGGCAGTCCTGCAAAATCGGGAGGAGCGGCACATTTGCGGCGGCCATCGGGTAGTCACGCACCACTCCTTCCGCACCCAGGCGATATGAGCTCGACCGCCACCACCTTGAGAACCCCGGCGCTGCGCTTTGCGAAGGCCTCGCCAAATTCCTCTACGCCCAAACGAACGCATGCGCGACAAGCGCCATCCCGTGACGGCGCTTTCCGCGCGCCTTATCGTAAACCATTCGTCTCCGCGCCCGAGCGTTAACCGAACGTGGTTAACAGGGGTCGCGCCCTATTTAATTCCCGCCTGAGTATGCTTAACAAATCGTCTATCCGGCGCGGCACGAAGCAGCCTCGCGCCTACGGCTGGCCGTGGATGATGGGAGCTAACTCTCTGAAAAAGAATGGTTTTCTATCTCAGCCCAAACCCCATTAAATAGAACTTAATGCGGGAATTCTTTCCTTAAATGGGCGCGCAAAAGTCCGTTAAATATGTTTCGACTTTCGCCTGTTAACCATACCCGGGCCCGCAACGAGCGCGGCGCCGCGATCCGGGGGCGTCTGTTTTGCACTTTTTTCATTCTTTGCATTCGATTTGCCTGATCGAGGATCTTAAGAAAGCGCCTTAGCGAGAGGTTAATGCTAGCAACTCATTGACTAGACAAATACAGAAAGCGCGCGGATGCCCGCGTCCGATTAAAGGCGCGATGCTTTAATGATATGAGCTGAATACGCTGGCAGCTGGTATGCCGCCGCTTCTTTAAAGCCAATCCTGCAGGCTCAGATAAACGGCACATCTGCGGCGGCCATCTTGTAGTCGCGCAGGCGCTCCTTCCGCTCCCAGGCGAGGTTCTGGCCTGCGAGCGGCTCGGGCTCGCCGTCCCAATCGCGGCGGGCATAGCAGCATCGCAGTTCTTATACCTGCTCCTTATCGTGAGGAAGTAGGTCCCGCCGGGTAAGCTGTTGCGAAGATTGATTAGTTTTGGAAATCAAGCTTGAGCGTAAGTAGAGAGTAATAGAGCTCGATTTCTATGCACCGGGTATACTAAATGTCGCAGTCCGGCATTGTGAATATTTACAAAGAATTGGCTTGGGCGTATGCTTATTCGTCAAGCTGAATATTATGCACGTGAAAATGGGCTGACGATGAAGCTGGGCGACGGCTGGAAGATATCAGATCGCCGCCCGTCAGTTTGCTGGAAAGCGTGATTTCATTCAACTTGGCTCTACAGTAACGAGCTAGGAGGCTCTGATGGATCCGGTATGGATTTGGGTTGGTATCCTCGTTTTTGGAATTGCTATGACGACCGGCTACCTTAATTGGGATCCGAAGAAGAAGTAGGCCTGCCGATAAGTGACTCACTCCAGCGGCCTCGCTGGAGGGCGTGCGCTCCGGCTAAACATTGACGCAAACGTCGATGGGAAGCCATGTCGAGGACCAGCAGAGGTTTCCCGTCGGAGCGCAGCTAAAACCTTCAACTCATGCGAACCGCTTTAAGTCACAACGTTTTTGCTCGTGGCCAAAGTAAGTACTTGTATTGTTGTTCATTTTGCAACACGAACCCAATTTTTAGTGGCTTTACACCCAGAGGACGACGCGCCGGGAAGGCCGGATGTTGAGGCGTATGCTCTGACGGTTGGGATTATTCGCCCCCGGAATCCGGCTCAACGTGAAATTGTACTTCCCGATCTCCATGCTGGATTGAGGCGTGCGGCCCTCTTTGCCGGGGTCAGAGGCAAGACGGCCACGTGAGCCGTCGGCTAAAGCCAGTCCTGCAGGATGGGGATAAGCGGCACATCCGCCGCC
Organism: uncultured Alphaproteobacteria bacterium; assembly: GCA_963829495.1. Lineage (GTDB taxonomy): Bacteria > Pseudomonadota > Alphaproteobacteria > Rhizobiales > Rhodomicrobiaceae > Rhodomicrobium. The sequence continues at coordinate 26,842 of CAWHIT010000003.1, read as the reverse complement.
GGCATCGGGTAATCGCGCAGGCGATCCTTTCGCACCCAGGCGAGCTTCTGGCCTTCGAGCGGCTCGGGTTCGCCCTCCCAGTTGCGGCAGGCGTAGAGCGGCATCAGCAGGTGATACTTCTCGTAAGAGTGGCTGGCGAAGGTGAGCGGCGCGAGGCAGCGGGCTGGCACGTCGATGCCGAGTTCTTCCTTGAGTTCGCGGATCAGCGCCGCCTCGGGCAATTCGCCCTCATGGATTTTGCCGCCGGGAAATTCCCATAAGCCGCCGTGCTCCTTGTGCGCGGGGCGCTGCTGGAGCAGGACGCGGCCGTCAGCGTCGATGAGCGCCACCGCGACCACAATGAGGACGCGAGGCGGGGTGGCCTTAGCTGCGGTAGTCGGCATTGATGTCGATGTAGCCGTGGGTGAGATCGGAGGCCCAGACCGTGGCGCGGCCATGGCCGCCCGTTCCCGCGTCGACGCGGATCTCGATCTCGCCGTTTTTCATGTAGGCCGCGCCTTGCGCTTCCTGATAATCGGGATGGCGCATGCCGTCTTTAGCGACCTGGATGTCGCCGAACCAGATGGAAAGCTGGTCGCGGTTGGCGGCCTCGCCCGATTTGCCGACCGCGGCGACGACGCGGCCCCAATTGGCGTCCTCGCCTGCGATGGCGGTCTTCACCAGCGGCGAGTTGCCGATCGAAAGTCCGATGCGGTGCGCGGCGTCGTCGTTCTCGGCGCCCTCGACATGGATGGTCATCAGCTTTGTGATGCCTTCGCCGTCTTTTATGACCTGCATCGAAAGATCGTGCATGAGCCGAAGGAGAGCGGCTGAGAAGGCGGCGGCCTCCGGGTCGTCCGGGCTCGCGATTTTCGGCGCTCCGTGCGTCGCGGCTTCGCCGGTCGCGAAGATCAAAAGCGTGTCGCTGGTCGACGTATCGCTGTCCACCGTGATGGCGTTGAAGGTCCCCTTCGTGTGCCGCTGCAGAAGCTTTGTCAACACGTGGGACTCGACCGGCGCATCGGTTACGATGAACGAAAGCATCGTCGCCATGTCAGGCGCGATCATGCCGGAGCCCTTGGCGATCCCGTTCAGCGTGACGGGCACATTGCCGACGAGCGCCCGGCGCGTGGCGAGCTTCGGGAAGGTGTCGGTCGTCATGATTGCGCGGGCGGCGTCAGCCCAAGCGTCCTCGCGGGCGCGCGGCGCCATCTCTTTCAGCACGTCCTTGAATTTCGAGGCATCGAGAGGTTCGCCGATAACGCCGGTCGATGCGATGAAAACGCGATCCGGCTCGCAACCGGACGCTTCGCCCGCGAAGGCCGCCGTGGCTTCCACCGTTTCGCGCCCGCGCCGCCCGGTGAACGCATTCGCGTTGCCCGAGTTGACGACAAGCGCCCGGCCGCTGCCATGCTGAAGCTGCTCCCGGCACCAGTCCACCGGCGCCGAGCAGGTTTTCGAACGGGTCAGGACGCCGCCAACCTCAGTGCCTTCCGGAAACACAATCAGAAGAACGTCGGTGCGGTTCGCATACTTGATCCCCGCCTCGGCAACTGCGAGCCGCACTCCCTTTATGGGAGGCAGCTCGACAAGTTCGGCGGGCGCGAACGGCGAAACCTTATGAACTTTCGCCATGATGCGAGGCGGCTCCGTTGCGCTTATTTCTGTTGGGTCTGAGGCTCGATCGCTGCCGCCTTGTCGTCTTCCATGGCTTTCTTCAAGTCCGGATCGAGAACGTCAACCGTGGCTGATGCCCTGAGCTTCTGCACCGTATCCTTGAGCTGAGACTGGATCAGGGAAGCCACAATCTGGTCCTTGACTTCCTCGAAGCCCGGGACCGGCTTGGTGCGCTTGTCTTCCACCTTGATCACGTGCCAGCCGAACTCCGACTTGATGGGGTCGGAAACCTGCCCCGGCTCCAGCGCAAAGGCGGCGTCTTCGAACGACTTGACCATCTGACCGCGCGAGAAATAGCCGAGATCGCCGCCGGAATGGGCGTTGGAACCGTCCGAGCTCTTCTTGGCAAGCTCGTTGAAGTCCGCTCCGCCCTTGAGCTGCTTCACGAGCTCCTTCGCTTCGTCTTCCGTCTTCACAAGAATGTGACGAGCGTGCACTTCCTGCTCCGGCTTGAGCTTTGCGATCTGCTCATCATAGGCGGCCCTGGCCTGAGCGTCGGTCACGCCGCCGCGGATTTTCTTTTCATAGAAGGCGTCGCGCATCGCGCGAAGCTTGTAATAGGCGAGGCGATCTTCGAAATCCTTGCCCGCGGTGAGCTGGCCCTTGTTCGCCTCATCCGCGAAAAGATGCGCCTCGATGAGATATTCCACCAGGACGCGGCGGCGGCTCTCGGCTGGCAGGCCTGCGATTTCGGCTCCGACTTCGGCTTCGGCGAAGGCCAGCTCCGCATCGGTAATGTCGGCTCCGTTGACGCGCGCGACGGGGCCCGCGTATGCGAATTGTGCGCCGAGCGCCAGCGCGAATGCGCCAATGCGTAAAAATCCTGCAATCACGGGTGGAGCTCCTCGCTTTTCCGGAAACATCAAGTTGGTGCTTTACCGGCCCGGGCCTTCATCATTAGCAAATTCTTATGCCGTGCCGGATGGGAAGCATTCTCGTGCGTCTATTAAGACCTTTGCGGGGCGCAAGCAAGATTTGAGTTAACCCGCGCTCACATCGTGGTGGATGCATCATCGGGCTACTCCTCGAAGCCCAAGAGGCGCGCCGATCCTCACGGGTTCCAGATCCTTTCGAATCGGTTAACCTGGAGAGATGGTTAAGTGGGATGTCCTGATTTCGTCTCGATGCGGATTGCACGCCATGATGACTAAAGGAAGCCTCTCAACCCTGCCGCAGGCCAATCCTGGGTGTCTCCAGGCCATCGCGCCTGCGGAGCTGGCAGCGGCTTATGTCGCGGCGCATAAGGAAGGCTGCATTCGCGCCGATGCGGAGAGCGCCCTTTCGGTTTTTTTCTGCCCAGCGGCTGCACTCGATGAGTGTGCGAACTCTGCGCTAATCGAGGATCGCGACGGCATGCTTCATGCGACCGTAAATGGAGAAGGGCGCAGGGTGGCGAGTTGGGCCGATGTCAGGCGCGATTTCGCATTCCGCGCCCTCGGCATCACCACGGCGGGGGCCAAGGGTCCGCGTATCCAGAGAGACCTCGCGGCAGCAGCGCTGCGTCAGCTTTTCGGCCTCGATAATCTTCCGCCGCTGCCATCGAGAGCAGAGGCGCGCTGCGAACTGCTCCGGCGTATCGTCGCCTGTTTTGGAGAGCCATTCGCGGTGCCGGTGCGCCGGCCGGCAGGAGCCTTCTCGTTCGATTCCATGAGCCGAAGCCTCTATCTGGCTTTTGCGGGACTCGGTGCGGGCACGGTGCTGCAAGCCGATGCCGCCTTGCTGTCGTCTGCCTTTGGGGGCCCGGCGGCGACCATCGCCGATCTCAGCACAACGATCATTCGCGCGGCCCTGCAGACACAAGTGCAGAAGGCAGAGAATAGTGAGGAGGTTTTTGATTTGGACGGATTCGCTGAATCGGTCAGGAAGCTTGCCATGAGGCTTGAAACGAAACCCTATGCGGGTCGTGTTGCCATAGCGCAAGTTTACGATGCCGCTCTGGCGCAAGGCCTGAATCTCGGCACACTCGATGAATTCAAGTTGCACCTCGCCGAAGCGGCGCGCGAGGGGCTCCTCGACCTTGAGCGCTATGATATCGCCGGTCCCTTCGATGCGAGCCTGAAAGAACGGTCGCGTTTGCGTTTTGGGCGCGATGAGCGTCATTTCATCGTCAACCAGTGGATTTAGCGCCAGATCATGGATCCCCGTCTCCAGGCTTTCATAAGTCCCGAATTCGACCGCGTTTTTGGCGCGGTGGCGTCGCTGGCGGGCGCCGCTGACGAGGAGCGCGTCGATGTGCGGGAAATCGAGGCCGAGGCCAGCGATGCGTTGAACATGATCGCCGCCCAGGCGCGGGCGCAAAATCCGGACCCGGCCTCACGCATTCTGCTTATCAAAGGCGCGACCGGTACGGGCAAGACGCATACGCTTCTGACGGCCATCCGGCGCATGCACCAGGAGGGCGGGGTCTACGCGGCGCTGTTCCCGATGGTCGATCTTGTCGCCGAAAAGGATCTCGACGCCTGGCTGTTGCGTGCGCTGATTTCGCGACTGTCCGAACGTTATCTTGTCTCGGCGGACTCGCCGTCGCCCTTGGCGCGGCTTGCGGCGGCCGTTTTGCAGCGAGCCCAGCCGGACCTGATGGCCGCGTTCCGCCGCGATGTTCTTCGGGATGAAGGCGACATCCGCGATTTCGATCTGCGGCCGCTCGTCGTTTCCATTCGCCTTAAACTTCAGAAGCTTTCGCATCTGCCGGTTCCGTCCGAGGCTTTCGTGACGGCCTTGCTGGGCGCCGCGGCGGGCGACGACGATTGCCTCGCCTATCTGCGCGGCCAGCCGCTGACTGTCAGCGTGGGCGGGATACGACTCACCCAACTCCCCGACGATCACGTCGCGCGCAGCCACATCGATGCGCTTGTGAATGTGATCGGTGCAACAGGGGGCGCTTTGCTGCTCACTTTTGACCAGCTCGAGCAGAGCCGCGTCCAGGGGTGGGAGCAGCGGCTGCGGCATCTCTTCAGCCGAGGCGCGCTGCTCGCCGAGACGCTGCCGCCCTTATGCGTGGCTTTCGCGGTGCTGCCCGCGCTTTACGACACGATTTGCGAAGGGATCGACGGTTCGATCCGTGATCGCATCGAGCGTTTCGGCGCGATCCCGGTGAGGTTGCGGCCGTTGGCGCGGCGTCAGGTCGAGGTGCTTCTGAAGCGCAGGCTTGCGGAGCTTTACGAACGCTGTGGCGCCAAGGCCGACGCTTCCGATCCCCTTTTTCCTTTTCCGGCCTGGATGCTGAGCGAACTCGGCGGCCAGACATCGCGCTATGTTTTCGAGCTGATCCAGCAATTCCGGCGCATCTATCTGGCGACGGGCAAACTGCCGGTCCTGGAGGACATGCCGCCTCCGCCCGTGGCGACAAGTGAGCCGGTTGTCGCTGCTGCGACACCTGTGGCTACGGTTCCGGCGATAAATTTCGACGACAAGTGGCACGGGGAACTGAACTCCAGAACCGTTCAACCCTCGATCGGTAACGGCATTCAACAGGCCGAAATCCTCGAATGGGCAGTGCAGGCCGCTGCGATGGAGATAGAGGGCATCACGGTTATCAAGACAAGGCGCACGGTTCGGGGCCGGGCCGGCACGGTCGTGATCGAGGCTGATTTTCAGAAGGACGGGCAAAGCGTAGAACGCCGCGATATCGCGTTATGCAATGAGGCCCGCGGGGCGCCGCTCGCCGACGAGATCAAAATGTTCCTTCGCTCGGTGAAGGGCGCGCGCCCCGTGCTGGTTCGCCCACGCGGCGGCCGACTCCCGCGCTCGGGGCGGTTCATTGCGCCCCTGATCCGCGACGCGGAGGAGATGCAGTCGATCATCATTCCGCAATTCGAGATGCTTTCGTGGGAACGGCTGGAGGCAGCGCGCCACTTTTTCCGGAATTTCAAGGATGCTGCCGGGTTTCGGGAGTGGCAGCGTGAGTCGCGCCCGCTGACGACCACGGCCTCGCTTTCCGACATTCTCCAATATCCGTATGTGAAGACGGTCGAGGACGAGGCTGAAGAAGAAGCGCCGGAGCCGGCTCCCCCTCCGCCGCCGCCAGCGCCTCGCCGCAAGGCTCCGTCCGCGCAGGCCGTCATGCTGGGCAGCCACGAGGACGGCGGGCAGGCCTTTTGGGCGCCTTTCGAGACCGAAGCCAGGCTTCTCAACTTTGGGATTCTGGTAACCGGCGACCCGGGCTCCGGCAAGACGCAAACGTTGAACGTCCTCATCGACGGCGTCGCCCGCATGGGCTTCCCGGTCTGCATTTTCGATTTCAAGAACGATTATTCGGAGCGGAGCTTCGTTCAGTCCAACGGACTCAAGGTCCACGATGTGCGGCGCTACGGCATTCCCTTTAATCCGCTGATGCCGAGCGGCAATGAGGAGGGCCAGGCGCAGCCCATCGAGCACATTTTCACGATCACGGGCGTGCTGAAGCGCGTGTTTGGGCTCGGCGACCGGCAGACGGCAACGCTGCGGGACGCGGTCAAGGGGGCTTTCGAGGCACGCGGCCTCAGCCCGCAGAAATGGGTCAACGTCGATACATTACGGCCGCCGAACTTCGATGACGTCGTCGCCATCCTCGAGGAGCAGAAGGAGGCGAGGAACCCCCAGGCTATCAGCCTTCTGGACCGCATCGCGCCCCTATTCGAACTCGGCCTTTTTCCGAAGTCGAATGAGCTCACCGTACCTTTCGAGGCCATGGTCGACGAGCGGCTCGTGCTTTCGCTGTTCGCGCTCCCAACCGACGAGATCAAGGCGGCGCTGGCCGAGCTGATCATCATCCGGCTGCATGGCGTGCTTTTGCGGCGGGCGCAGCCCCGCAAGCTGACGCGACTGCTTGTCATTGACGAAGCCTGGCGCGTCGCCAACAGCCCCCACCTTGAAAGCCTCGCCCGGGAAGGCCGCGCATTCGGCGCAGGCATCGCGATCGGAACGCAATATCCAGGCGATTTGCCGCCCGACCTTTCAGGCGCGCTCGATACGAAAATCTATCTGAAGAACCAGCAGCCGGATCACAAGAAGTACGTGGTGCGCGCGCTTTGCGGCGCAAATTCGGGGCCGGACGCGGCGTACCTGCACGGCGTTCTGGAACGGCTGACCCAGTTCGAGGGTCTGATCCAGAACCAGCAATACCTTCCCTATGCGCGCTTCAAGCTGCTGCCATACTTTGCCAGGGTGGAGCATACAAAAGCAGCGTAGTTTAAAAACAACACATGTGGCGATTGAGCCACTGCCGTCGAGGTTTTAGCGATTATTAAAGAACTTCAACATAAGTGATTTTTTTGTAACGAAAGTAACGCAAATCAGTCATGCTCCCAGACGCTAAACACGTTCAGTGCTCGTCCGAGGTAAGCAGTTAGTCCGGGCATTTCACGGTACACGGCTTGAGTTCACCGCCGGTCCGTCTGAAGGGCAGACAGCATGCTTGCAACAACGCTCCAGCGTGACTATTCAGCATTTCTTCACGATACGGGCGCTTCCCGCATCCTTCTTGGAGGGAAGTCCTTTGTCGCTGACCCCAGCGGGGCACTTTTTTGGCCCGCCGAGGGCACTCTGATCGTTTCGGATCTTCATCTTTCGAAATGCTCGTATCTTCAGGGCGAGAACGTGGTTCTCCCGCCTTATGATACGGCGTCTGCATTCGAGAAACTGGAGGATGCGCTTGATCGCTACGATCCTGTGCGTGTCATCGCGCTCGGCAACAGCTTTGCCGGATTTTGTGCAGATGGTCTGAGCCCTCATCAGATTGACTGGCTGCAGGACATGATGGAAGGGCGCGAATGGTATTGGGTGGCGTCGGAACTTTCCGGAAGACCGGAGTCGATTGGCGGAGCCGTCGTGCCGCATATGATGCTGAGCGGCATCAAATTCCGCGCTGAGCCGGTCCGTGCCCCTGTCGCCAATGAGATAGCGGGCGGCCTGCACCCTGTAGCGCAGGTCTCGCATTATGGTCATCTCGTGCGCGGCCGCTGCTTCGTTTCCAACGGCATGCGCATGATCCTGCCCTCGCTTGGCGATTATTCAGCGGGAAGCAACGTGCTAAGCTCCGCTTTTGATCCGCTGCTTGGTCAGGGCGGCCTGTTCGTGTGGTTCATATCCCAGGAGCGAGTTACCTCTGTGGCTTCTCCGCAGTTGATGGAAGACCGTGCTGCCTGAGGAATTCAGGCGGCGTTTGTCCTAGATAACAAGTTCCGATGGGATGATGGCCGGGTTCAAGCCCGGCCATGTTGTTTATCCGTCCCAGATCAGTGTGCCATGCTTTTCAGCGCGCCCGCAGGGCAGTAGCTCGTGTCCTGCGTAAGGTCAGCGGGACTGAGGAGGAGCGTCTTTCCCCCATCCGAGATGCTTGTCCGATAGCTGCACCGAACGCCGCTGTTATAGAAAACTTTGGTGTCCGCTTCGTCATTTGCCTCGCGAATACGGCCGATGCCGTGTACGGGATGCAGCCACTCTCCCTTATCGCTGATGATCAGGATGCCTTCGCCTTCGGGGAGGAGCCACTGTCCAACCATTGGGTTGGCAGGCGCTGCCGGTGCGCTGGCGCTGCTGCTCGACGCAGGTGCGGGTGTCGGGGTGGGGGCCGGAACAGGGGCTGGGCTGGGCGCCGGCGCGGCCGAGGCCACCGGCGCTGGGGCAGGTGCCGCGGGAGCCGAACTTGCAGTTGCATTTGAGCTTACGCTTGCACTTGTGCTTTCTTTCGCGCTTGCGCTCGCACTTGCTGCGGTACAGGCCTCTCCACCGTCCACGAGCCTCGCTGCGTCAAGCTGGCCAGCGCCACACCCCTTGGGGCAAAGATTGCCGGAGGCCGGAACAGCGCAGGCGCGCAGTTTCTGCTCGATGACATCAGCTTTGCCGCGCCACTCCGGATGCTGCGCGAGAGCCAGAGCGATGGCGCCGGATACGTGCGCAGCGGCTGTATCCGTCCCGTACCAGACAGCGATCCCTTGCTGGTTCTCGGAACTTGGGCGCCCCACGCTCCAGATATAGGCTTCCTGTCCATTTTCATCGGTGGTTTTAGGATCGCCGCCAGGCGCGAGGAGGGTGACATTGCCAAAATTTGAATAGGAGGCGAATTGACCCTTGCCGTCGCTCGCAGCCACCGAGATCACACCTGGGCACCCGGCCGGGAAATAGCCCTTGACGTCGCTCGCCAAGTCGCCCGCAGGAGCGACGATCACAGCCCCTTTGGCGCGCGCGGCCTGGATCGCGTCCATCAATGGGCCGATCTTGTCGCGGGTGCATTCCACCTGCGCTTGTAGATCGACGAAAATGATGTGAGCCGGATGTTGATTGGCGGGAACGCCTTCAACGGGATATCCGGCCGCCCAAAGGATAGCCTGCTGAAGATCGGCGGGCGAAACCTGGAAGCACTTTGACAGGATTCTGATCGGGAGAACGGAAACCGCCCAGTTCAGGCCGGCAATTGCGACGCCGTTATTGGTTCGAACGGCGCCGATTAAGCCCGCGAAAATAGTTCCTTCGAAAGTGGCCTTAATCTGCTCGGAGCAGTTCTGACCCGGATCGGTCGCATCGGGCTTTCGCTTTTCGCCATCGACGCTGACAAAGCTATAGCCGGGCAGAAGATTGGGGGAGCCGGAAATGTCAGGGGTCTTCGGCAAAATCCCGGTGCTGAGAACGGCAACAACGACGTCCTTCGACCCGGTCGTCTTCCCCCACGCGCCGACCGCGTTCATGCCAGCGGGCAACGGCTTATAGTGCCAGTTGAGGCCGGCGGCGAAGACTGGGTCGTTCGGAGAAGAAGATGCGTCAGCCGCTGGGGCAAAAGATTTCGCGGCGGCGTCGCCGAGCATCCGGGAGACTGCCGGCTGCTGTGTGACCCGGTTCGGCCGGATGGATTCGATGCGAGCGCCGGCCTCCTTCTGAGCTTTTGCCCGGCCTCGCTCGGCGTTCTGTCCTTGAGCATCAGCGGCGCTCGGTAGCATCAACATAGATGCCACGAGCAAACCGCAGATCGAACGTAAATGCTTCAGCATATCCATTCTCCTACACCAGCACAAGGTGTCTGGTTCGTTGCAATCGCGTCGGAAGTGGGGAGAGGCTTGCGGGTCCAGCAAAGCCTGGGGCGAGGGTGCGTTTCGCTAACACGAACTCTGTCCGCTGCAACCCCAAGCGCAACGTTCGCAAATGCATTGCCTTAATCCACTACTGCGGCCAGCCAAAAATCGCTTTCTGGGTAGTCCCAAAGCGAGAGGGAAAGCAAGGCAGAAGTTGAGCAGGCAGTTTTCAACCTTGCGCGATGGTTAGCGCGTAAGGGCAGGGGACGTATTCCTAAATCAGTTCGCCTTTAATCTAAATCGACTAAAGGCAGAAAAGTTGATCAATTCTAAAGTGCTAGAGCAGCCAATCTGGTCCAATGGGCGCGGGCTGCTTTAGCCGCGCCGGAAAGCGAGGGACGCTCCTCCGCCAACGCCGGCCGCGAGCAGAACTGCCAGGACGCCATAAAGCCAGGGATGATTTACAGCAGTTGAAGAGAGGCTCGCTTCTATGCCGATCTTGTTCAGCCGGATATGCGCGCTCGCCTCACCCACGGCGCTGCCTTTCTGGAAGACATAGAAGTTGGCCCGGTAAAGGCCTGGCCCCGCTGCGGGCGGGAGGAACACCCTCGCACGGAAAAGTCTCGCGCCCAGGAAATCGATGGCGGCCTGGTTATTCTCGACGAAAAGGCCGCTCGTCAGCTTCAGGTTGATGAGGCCGTCCCGAAATTCCTGGGAAGGGCCGGTCAACGGCTTGCCAGCGGCCTCGGCCGAGGAAGGAAATTGCAGAGCATCGACCCCGATGTCATGCTCCTTGCGTACCTCCAGCGATGCGATTTCGTTCAGCGGTTTCGTCGAGAGCACGGCATAGTAATTGGGAACTCCATCGAAGGTGATGCTCTGGGTGTTGACCCAGAGGCCGGCCCGGCGAGTTTTCTTCCAAACCGTCACCGGCTTGATTGGACCGCGAAGTGTAATTGCCACATCGAAGGGCTGGTCCTTGAGACGGTCGCTGTCGACTGAGCCAAAAAGCGCGATGCTCGTGCCGTCATAGCTCGGCTCGATATAGAAATGGTTCTGCGCCGCTCCCGCCTCGATAAGATCGGAAGTCGAGGCAACGGCAACGGCCTGCAAGGCAAGGATCAGCGTCAAGCATAAAGCGGGTAGAAGAAACCGCCTCGCGCAAAAAGCCTGAACCATCTCTCACGCCTCGGCCCGGATTATGCTGAAAATCTCAGGAGGCGCCATGAGCCCGATGCCAAGCCTCAGTCCAACCGCGAGAACCAAGAGCGCTAGGAGGAGACGCAGTTCCTCGGCGCGAAGCTTCTGCCCTGCCGCGGTGCCTGCCTGTGCGCCGATCACGCCTCCGGCCATCAAAAGGACGGCGAGCACAATGTCGACCGTTTGATTGGTGGCTGCTTGCAGGACCGTGGTGATCGCGCTTACAAAAATGACCTGAAACAAGGAGGTCCCGATCGCGAAACTCGTCGGTACGCGGAGGAGATAAATCAGGATCGGAACCATGACGAAGCCGCCTCCCACACCCATGACGCCGGACATGAGCCCCACGAGCCCGCCGAGCGCGACAGGGGGGATTGCGCTGATGTAAAGTCTCGATGCGGTGAAGCGCGTCTTGAAGGGAAGCCGATGGATCCAGCTGTGCTGACGTCGCTTCGCTACCGCCGTATGTCCCTGCCGCACTTTGTGCAGCGCGCGCAGGCTTTCCAGGAGCATCATGCCGCCGACAGAACTCATGAAGACGACGTAGAGGAGTGCGACGAAAAGATCGATCTGGCCGATCTGCCTCAGATATCTGACAATGAGAACGCCAAGGAGCGCACCTCCCGCGCCGCCAGCCAGGAGATACAGACCGAGCTTGATGTCGACATTCTTGCGCCGGTATTGAGCGATCGTGCCCGTAATGGAGGAGGCGATCAGGGGATTGGCCCCCGTCGCGACGGCAACGGCGCTCGGCACGCCGGCGAAAATGAGCATCGGCGTCATGAGAAATCCACCGCCGACCCCGAACATGCCCGAAAGAAAGCCAACCGCGCCGCCAAGAGCGAGCATAAGCAGCGCGTTCACCGGCATTTCCGCAATTGGCAAATAAACCAGCATGGCTGCTGTCGCCTGCTTGTGTCGCTATTTGTCGTGGGGTTTGATCTTTTGCGCGCTTTTAGCCTAAAGCGGCGCGGGCGTCACGCAAAAATGCCTTTCGCGAAAAGGCATTGCGGTCTTGCAGGCTTCTAGGAAACGCCTAGCCCCGGGCGGGGCTCTCGCCCGAGGGGCCCGGAAGCTGCTCAAGCTTTGGACGCCACGATCCGGCCTGTTCGGCGGCTGCCTGCGTCTCGGCGTCGGGCAGGAGGCGCTTAAGCCGATCGGCTTGGCGTGTGGCCTCCCTGTCTCCAGCGAGAGAGGCGACCTGATACCAGAAGAACGCCTTCTGATTATTCTGCTGTAAGCCAAGTCCGCGCTCGTAAAGCACCGCGAGATTGAACTGGCTGTCGGTCAGGCCGGACATGGCAGCGCTCGCGAACCAGCCTGCTGCCTGCTCATAATCCTGGGGCGTGTCCTGAGCGGAGAGCAGGACCCCGAGATTATGCATAGCCCGGACGTGCCCGGCGCTCGCCGCCTTTCGGTACAGCTCACGCGCCAGGGTCTCATCCTTGGGCACTCCCACTCCGCGCTCGTACAAAGAAGCCAGCACGAACTGCAACTCGATATGACCCTGTTCGGCGGCCTTGGCGAGCCAGCGCGCAGCAGTGGACGGATCGCCCTGAACTGTGCCATCGCTTAGGAAACGGGAAGCGATCCGAAATTGAGCTTCCCGGTCGCCGTGGCTCGCGGCATTGGCCAGCATCTGCAGGTCTTCCCGATTTTCCGGCTGGGAAGGTGAGGGCTCGGGTTTCTGATCTGCAGCCGAGAAGAGAGCGGGGGCTCCTTTTTGAGCGCCTTTTAGCGCCTTGGCCGGTGCGGCTTCCTCGGTCTGCAGGCTCTGAGGCGGCAGATCCGGCAAGGGTCTCGCGGGCTGAACATTCGGCAGCACGGTCAGGTGGAAGGGGGTGACCGGGGTCCGCGTATGCAGGTAATAGAGGGCGGCGCTCGCAATCAGGAGGACCACGGCCACGATCCCGAGCCCGAAAATCGGAAGAGACCTTTCGTCGTCGCGGAATAGTTTTCCGGACGAGAACGATGGAGCCTGAGATGAGCCTTGAGCTTCACCCTCTCGTTTGGTTGAGTATGACTTCGAGACGATGAGTTTTTCGCTCGCCTGTTTAAACGCGTCCAGGAGGTTGGGATCGGGAGGCGGCGGCGAGCGCAGCGTGATCGTATCGAGCCGCGGCCGTCGCTCCGGGTCCGAACCGAAGTCTTCTCCGATGGTGTATGCGTGGGCGTGCCCGGACGTTATCGGCGTGTGAACGCCGGCGCGTTTCCTTGGCGCCGAGGCGGGGCGCTCGCCCTGGCCATTTTCCAGGAAAGCACGCAATGTCTCGTGAATGCGCTCAAGCGCTTCCGAGGTGCGGTCGCTACTTTCGCGGGAAAGGGCGTTGAGCGCGCGAATTTCGTTCTCCATCCGATCGAGACGGCCGCCGTCGCGGGTTTCTTGAAGTGCCGCTGCGATTTGATCCGCCGTCACCACAGCAGCCCGGGAGGCTGCGACCGCTACGGTTTGTCCGAGTTCCTTTACGGTGTGTCGCGCTGCGTTCTCGAAGCCTGCGCGCGCCTCGTGAGCCCGCTCCGTGGCCGCAAGGATTTCCTGGGCCGCGCGGGCAATGCGGTTCGCATCGGACGAGCTTTGGGCGCGCGTGGCCTGGAGAGAACGTGAGACCTCGGCGAGCTGCATTTCCACCGCCGCCATGGTGTTCTCGCCAGGCAACGCTGCGGAAAGCCGGTCCACACGGTCGATGATTTCTGCAAGCTTGACGTTGACGGAAACGATCTCGCTTCTGTCCGACTCCCGATGGGCAAGTATGCCCTTCAGTTCCTGGAACCTTTCGTCGAACCATTCGAGGTCGCTTCCGCGGCGTCCATCAGATTGCGATGGATGCGCCGGGGCGTATCCCGTCTTCTCCGGAAAAGTTTCCGCACGACGCTCGGGCGCAGTGAATTCGTTGAGGCGGGCCGACAAGGCTTCCATCGGCGGGAAGCCCTTTTGCTTCGGCCCCTTGGCGCGATCGAGATAAACTTGAAGTTGAGCCTCGGTGTCCATCTCCTCGTGCAGTTCCAACCAGGGCGGTTCGGGGGAAAGAAAAGGCGGAGGAGGTTGTGTCAAATGGGGAATGCCAGGGGTGACATCGGCAGCGCCATCGGCAGGGACTCGCCCTTCACGGGCCCTGTCGGGGTCTCGGTCGCCATTGATCAAGCGCCCTGGTTTCACGTGGCCAAGTTCCCACCTGTCGATTGAGGCACGCTCTCGTCCTTAAGGCGCAAACCGCCGTATTTGAGAGTCGCGAGCGCACAGGTTCGGGAGCCTATGCGGTTTGTTATCTTTGCCTTGGATGTGCAAACATGCCGTAAACGGCCGGTAAAATATGTGGTTTTTTTTAGAGAGGTCTTCGATGAGTGCTTCCAGAACCATGGCAGGTCATCGCAGTTCCACCGTGATCGTGGCAACGAGCGGACAAGGCTTTTATCGCATTGGACGTGAGCTGAGCCGGGCGCTGGAGGAGATGGAGGCTGAGAACGGTCTGTTGAGTGTGTTTTGCACCCACACTTCGGCTTCTCTCTGCGTGCAGGAAAACGCGGACCCTACCGTTCTGATGGATCTCGCCGATGCGTTAAAGCGGTTTGCCCCGGAAGATGGCCGTTACCGGCATCGCAGCGAGGGGCCGGACGACATGCCTGCGCATATCAAAACGCTGCTGACTGCGACCTCGCTTTCCCTGCCTGTCAGAAACGGAAACCCCGCACTCGGGATCTGGCAGGAAGTCTACCTGATCGAGCATCGCACAGGCGGCCATAGGCGCCGGCTTGAAATCGATTTCGTGGGAAACTGCAAAGGTTAGCATTTTCATAAAAAGCCAAGTGAATGCCGGGACTTATTCCCGCACTTCGTGGGGTAAGGTTAAAACAAGCTTGAGCCTGGATTTTGCCTGAAGATGCGCTAAAGCTGATTTGACCACGGCGGCGCAGTTTGGGTCGGTGCGTGGCAAGCCCGCTGTGGGAGACAATTCAGTCTGTTGCTTCCGAGTGAGAGAGATGCAAACCATTCTGCTTGCTGAAGATGATGACTCCATGCGCCGTTTCCTCGCGAAAGCGCTCGAACGTGCTGGATATGACGTGGTTTCCTACGGTAATGGCGCTGAAGCGTTCGCGGGGTTGAAAGAAAAGCCGGTGACGCTCCTGCTGACCGATATCGTGATGCCGGAAATGGATGGCATCGAGCTTGCCAAAAGAGCAGCGGAACTCAATCCCGAGATGAAAATCATGTTCATCACGGGCTTTGCCGCCGTTGCGTTGCAGCACTATTCAGAAGCCCCGCAGCGGGCCCGGATTCTTTCCAAGCCGATTCATCTGAAGGATCTTGTCCGCGAAGTGGACAAGATGCTAGCCGCTTGAGGGCGCCGCTTCTGCCGGCAGCGCTTTTGCGGGAGCCTCGAGTTCCTCCCGCACCGTGATGTAATTCAGGAAGTTGGTTTCGGACACGGTCCCGACCAGCGAATTGCCTTCAAGCACTGCGAGATGCCGGATGCCATTCGACTGGAGCTTGCGTAGCGCTTCCATCGCGGATGCGGCGGGTGAAACCACCGTATCGTGTGTGAATTGCTCGGCTATGGTCCGTGCGAAGGTGTCGCGCCACTGCGACTGCAGAACGTGCCTGATCTGTTCGGGCACAATATACCCGAAAGCTTTTCCATTCTCGGCGACAATGATGAATTTGCAATTCATCCCGTAGATGAAATCCTTGACCAGCGCCTCGACCGTGATATCGGGGCCGACCGACAGCGGAGAGCGGTCCATAAGATCCGCCACCGATACGCCCTTCAGATTTTCGGCTGCATTCGTGTGATTGCGCGCCTGGGACGCCGCGGCGGCCACGAATATGCCGATGAGAAGCTGCCAGGTTCCTCCCAGCGAGTTCCCCTCCACGATCTGGACGAGGCCGGCGATCACGAGGAAGCCGCCGAATATCGTGCCGAACATCGAGGCGATGCGCGTGGCTCGGCGGAAATTGCCCGTCCTCCACCAGATGATCGAGCGAAGGATGCGTCCGCCGTCAAGCGGGAAGGCAGGGGCGAGATTGAAGAGTGCGAGCACCGTGTTCATCAACGCAAGAAAGGCGAGAACACCGGATAGGGCAGGCAACTCCGCGGAACGGAAGACCACCGAAGAGATATAGCAGACCCCAGCTACGATGACACTGGCGACCGGCCCGACAATTGCCACCCAGAATTCAGAACGCGGAGTTTTCGGCTCCTGCTTGAGTTCTGCAACGCCGCCGAAAATAAAGAGCGTAATTCCCCCGATCGGCAGACCAAAATTGAGCGCCATCACCGCGTGAGCCAGCTCGTGCAGGATGATGGAAGCGAAAACGCCAAGAGCGCCCAGAATGCCCATGACGACATAGGTGTAGAAATTCTGGTGGGGTACGACAGTGGGGAAATAGCGGGTAAGGCTGACGACGAGATAGAACGCCAGAAAGAACCACGAGATGTCGATGCTGATGGCGAAGCCAAGCAGGGTGAACAGACGAAAACGGGCCGGAAACATGCGGCTCCTCCAAAGGCGCGGCGGGGACAACCGCGCCGCCCCGCTCCGATTATTTGAAACGGCACAGGGCGAAGTTCAAGCGGTCCGGTTAGCGCAGGCATCGGTATCGGCAAGCCGTAATAGAGCGGCTCTAATGATAGCCCTCGCTCCCGGCGACCTTGCCGCGGAAAGTCCAATAGACAAAGGCTGTATAGGCGAGAACGAGCGGCAAAAACAAGAGCGCTCCAATCAGGCTGAAGATTTGCGATTGGGGAACGGCTGCCGCCTGCCAGATGGTCACGCTTGGGGGCACGAGATAGGGGAAGGTTGAGATCGCCAGTCCCAGGAAACAAAGGAGAAAAAGCACCATCGCCGAAAGAAAGGCTTGAACGCCTGATCTTTTCCTGATTCCGGCCCAGGCGATGATTGCGACAGCGGCAGTCAGAAAGGGCACGGGCCAGAGATAGGCGAGGCGGTCGGCGTGGAACCAGCGATCCGCGATTTGCTCGAAAGCGAGCGGGGTCCAGAGACTGACCGCCGCAATGAAGCAGAGCGTGACGATTAGCGCCACCTTGGCATGGCCTTGCGCCCTCTCAGCGACTCCGCCCTCGGTCTTCATCATGAGCCATGAGGAGCCGAGCAGCGCGTAACCGGCAATCAGGCCAAAGCCGCAGAGGACCGGGAAAGGCTGAAGCCATTCGAAGCTCCCGCCCGCAAACTGTCCGTCCTTGACGTTGATGCCTTGCACGAAGCCGCCCAGCACCACACCCTGGCAGAAGGTTGCAATCGTGGAGCCGAGCGCGAAGGACCAGTCCCACCAGCGATGCCGCGGCTTCGACACGAAACGGAACTCGAACGCCACGCCCCGGAAGACCAGCGCGAGAAGCATGACGATGATTGGAAGATAAAGGGCCGGCATGATGATGCCGTAGGCCATGGGAAATGCGACGAGCAGACCCGCGCCCCCGAGCACGAGCCACGTTTCATTCCCATCCCAGTACGGCGCGACGGAGTTCATCATTGCGTCCCGCTCTTGTTCGTCCGCTCCCGTCAGGAACAGCATGCCGATGCCGAGATCGAAGCCATCCAGAAGGACATACATGACAACGCCGACGCCGAGCAGCGCTGCCCACACCACAGGTAGCCAATAGGCAATCGGTTCCATGTCGGCTCCTAACGCTGTTCCGCGAGGTCCGGGCCGGCGCCCGTCTCGGTTGCGGCCGAGATCGGACGCTGCGCGACGCGGCGCTCGTCGAAACCGGAGGGCGCCTGGACGATGGGGCCTTTGCGAATGAGCAGGTTCATGTAGTAGATGCCCGCCGAATACACGACGAGATACACCAGAAAGAACATGATGAGGGTCGCGCCGACAGTCTCGGCCGCAAGCGGCGAGGCGGCCTGAGCCGTGCGGATGATGCCTGTGGCCACCCAGGGTTGCCGTCCCACCTCGGTCGTTGTCCAGCCTGCGATCACGGCGATGAAGCCGAGCGGCCACGAGAGCGCCGCCGCTCTCATGAAGGTCAGGTTGTCGAAAAGCTTGCCGCGCACCCAGAGGATGCCGCCGAAGGCAGCCAGGACGATAAGCCATAGCCCGATGGCGACCATGATGCGGAAGCCGAAAAAGGGACCCCATACCGGCGGCCTGTCCTCGGGCTTGAACTCGTTCAACCCCTTATAAAGCCCGTCCCAGCTGTGGGTGATAATCAGGCTCCCCAAATGGGGAATACCGATCTCGTAATCGTTGCGCTGTTCCTTCTCATCCGGAACGCCGAATAGGACAAGGTCAGCGGGTTTCGACCCGTCCCAATGACCTTCCATCGCTGCGAGTTTTGCGGGCTGATACTCAGCGGTGACAAGGCCATGCTGGTCGCCGATGAAAAGCTGAAGCGGCGCAAGCACAAGCGCAAGCCCTAGCCCCATCCGGACCATGATCCGGGATTCCTGCGGATAGACACTGGCGAGCCAGTACCGCGCGCCGATCGCGAGAACCACAATCGAAGTGCAGAGATAAGCGGCGATGACCATGTGCGCGAGGCGCAACGGGAAGGTCGGGCTGAATATGACCTGGACCCAATCGACGGGCACCGCGAGGCCGTCCTTGATCTCGTGGCCGGTGGGATATTGCATCCAGCTGTTGGCGGCCAGGATCCAGAAGGCGGAGAGCAGCGTGCCGAAGGCGACCATCAGGCTTGCGAAAAAGTGCAGGCCCTTGGGCACGCGGTTCCAGCCGAAGAGCATGATGCCGAGAAAGCTTGCTTCGAGGAAAAAGGCGGTGAGCACCTCATAGCCGAGCAGCGGGCCGATCACGTTGCCCGCCGCCAGCGAGAACTTGCTCCAGTTCGTGCCGAACTGATAGGACATCGGCAGCCCAGACACCACGCCCATCGCGAAAGACACCGCGAAGATCTTGGTCCAGAAGCGCGCGAGCCTATGATAGCGGGCGTCGTCGCCGAAGAACCAGACGGCTTCGAGCGTCGCGATATAAGATGCAAGCCCGATGGTGAAAGCCGGAAAGATGATGTGGAACGTCACCGTGAAGGCGAACTGCATCCGGGCAAGGATGGTGGCGTCCAACCCGAGAAACATGGCGGCCCTCCTGGTTTGGCCGGCGTCGAGGAGCGAAAGGCAAACCCCATAATACTGCCGTTGCCGAAGCAAGCGACAGGCAAACAAGTATTATCAGGAAAAGTTGCGCGGATAGAGCATCAGAGCCGCCTCGGCCCGATAATGCCGAGGATACCGATAATGATGAGATAAAGTGCGACGACGTAGTTGAGGAGCGCGGGACGTAAGAGAATAAGGACGCCGGCCAGGATCGCAATGATGGGCTGCAGCGGGACGTTATTCATGGAAGCAATCCTATTGAAAGGAAAGAGCGTCAGGGTACGTTTCTGTTCCGTAGACTGCAAACATATTCCTGACGCTTGCGCTTCCAATTTCATGCGATCCCCCGTCACAGCTGTCTTGAAGCCGGGAGAAGTGCGTGCTATGTGATCAGCCTCGCAGCGGACACGTAGCTCAGCGGTAGAGCACTACGTTGACATCGTAGGGGTCACAGGTTCAATCCCTGTCGTGTCCACCATTAAAATCAATGGCTTAAGCGAAGCGGACAAAACCTGGCCGGGCCGATGGAGCCGGCATCGTTAGGCAGCGGCGCAGCTTGGGCGACGGCAAAGAAGCCAAGCAAGCTGACCAACTCCATGACGACGGCGAGCGAGGCCTCATGGCTGGACGGAAAAGTTCATAGTTGATAGCCGGCAATACGGACGAGGCTTTGTCCGCGAGTTGGACTACGCTGCGGCGCATTCCTAACGAGAGGGCTTGCGCTTGGAACCGTCGATCAAATGCCCCAATTGCGGGACCGGGATCAAATTGACCGAAACTTTGGCGGCTCCGCTGATTGAAGCGGTGAAACGCGAGAACGACCAGAAGCTTCAGACTAAGGAAGCCGAAATCGCCAAGCGCGAGTTAGCGATCCGCGCGCAGCAGGACGCGATCAGGGAAGCCAAAGAGGCGTTGGAGGCGGAAGTCGCCGCGCGGCTGAAGGCGGAGCGCAAGAAAGTCGCCGAGGAGGAGTCCAAGAAGGCGCGGGCCGCGTTCTCGCTCGATCTTCATCATAAGGCTCAGCAACTCGAAGACCTGACAAAAGCCTACAACGAGCGCGAGGCGAAGCTCGTGGAGGCGCAAAAGGCGCAAGCCGGGGCCGTCCGCAAGGAGCGCGAGCTTGCCGAGGCGCGGAGGGAACTCGATCTTACCATCGAAAAGCGGGTGCAGGAAAAGCAAACCGAAATCCAATTGCGCGCCAAAGCCGAAGCCGAGGGGGAGCTTCTGCTCAAGGTTCAAGAGAAAGAGCAGACCATCCTCTCGATGCAAAAGCAGATCGAGGAGCTGAAACGGAAATCGGAGCAGGGTTCGCAACAGCTCCAGGGCGAGGTCCAGGAACTGCAGCTCGAAGCGCTGCTGCGGGCGAGCTTCCCGCACGACGCCATCGCGCCCGTGCCGAAGGGCGAGTTCGGCGGCGACGCGATCCAGCACGTCACGACAGCGTTCGGGCAGGCTTGCGGCAAGATCCTCTGGGAATCGAAGCGCACCCGCAATTGGAGCGATGGCTGGCTGCAAAAGTTGCGCGAGGATCAGCGGATCGCCAAGGCCGACGCCGCAATCATCGTCAGCCAGGCGCTGCCGAAGACCATCGATACGTTCGGGCAGATCGACGGCATCTGGATCGCGTCGCCGAAATGCGCGGTCGCTGTGGCGATGGCGCTGCGGCATGCGCTGATCGAGGTGGCGGCGGCGCGGAAATCCGGCGAAGGCCAGCAATCCAAGATGGAGGCGATGTATCAATATCTGACGGGGCCGCGCTTCCGCCACCGTGTCGAGGCCATCGTCGAAAAGTTCGGCGAGATGCAGTCCGATCTCGAAAAGGAGCGCAAGGCCATGCAGAAGGGATGGGCCAAGCGCGAGGCGCAAATCCGGGGCGTGATCGACGCGACCGCCGGCATGTATGGCGACATGCAGGGGATTGCGGGGCGGTCGCTTCAGGAGATCGAAGGCCTCGACTTCGAGAGGGCCGGCGCTCGCATCGGGCCAGCCGCGCGACGGAGGCAAGCTGCGGCTGATCGAGGCCGATAGCGGGCAGTGATGCGTCTGCCCGGCGGCACGGCGGATTAGCTAAGGCCCAGATATGTTGGGTCGCAGCACCTCTTTTGGGAGAGGGCGGATCGCTTGCGATCCGGGTAAGGATAATAATGCGGGTCAACACCCCACGGGAGAAGGGACGCCAAAACGAAAATCCGCGCAATTGCCGCAAGCGCTCCAAATATAATCGGGCCAGATCGAATAGGCTTGCCGCCGCAACCGCCCCTGCGCACGACCGGCTTCGGCCTATTTCTTTTCCTGCAATGCGGCCTTGACCTGGATCTCGATCTCATCATCGATGAGGTAGCTGAGGGCTGTCATGTTGAAGGAACTTCTCTTTAAGTGAACTGTCGCGATCAAGAGCGGACCGTTTCCCGCCGAAGGCTGGAATACGACGTGCAGTGTCTCCGGCCGGGTGACGCCCTTCATGGTGAGATCGCCGCTGAAGTCGGCGCTGTCATCGCCGGCTGGCTTGACAGAATGGCTGACAAAGCGGATTTCCGGGTAAACTGCGACGTTGAGGAAGTCGCTGCTTTTAAGCTCGTTTTCTCCTATTGGGGCGGTCACGCTCGGAAGTTAATAACGGCTCTTATAGACCCGCGCTCCGGCGTCCGTTTGTCGAACTGAAAAGTCCCTTCGATTTCTGACAAATGACCCGATTGCGGTATGAACCCAACGTGGAAGGTGAAGTCAATGTCTGCACGCTTGACGAAGCTGTAGGTGCCGGCCGATGATACTCTCGCGGAGCCTCCCAAACATATGAATGAGAAAGCAACTAAGACGGCGGCTCTAAGTGATCGGAACAATTTCTGTTAATCCTTGGGATTTTCGCGCGCCACAGCCGGTATATCACAATTATATTGGGGCGCTAATCGGGCAATGCTGGGCGCGAGGCGCTCGACGGTTATATCAACGTGGACCGGCGTGACCTACCGGGCGTGGATATCGTCGCGAAGGCTGACTGCATCCCCTTTAGCCAACCAATGGCGGCATATGGTGATCGTTGAACTGCGGCTTCCGACCCATATAACCATGCGGGAGTGCCGGGAGGGACCACAAAAGCAGGGGCGTGGGTTGGCCGCGAATGCCTGCCTAAAGGAACTTCTTTCCGGCCTTGCTTATTGTGCAAAAAGGCTTTAGCCCGGAATTTCCCCGCCAGCGGCCCGTTTTCGATTGGAGGCTGACCAATTCTCTTTCTCTGCGGGGCCGCATGATTCTACAATATCTCGATCTAGACCATTTCGCACCCGGCTTTGGCGGAGACGAACGGCAAGTGAGCCAGACCGGCGTCAGCAGCAAAACGACGATCATGACCAGCGCAATTTCCCACGCCCAAAAATTGATCCGGTGCCGGAGCGTCACGCCGGACGAAGGCGGAGCGCTCAGCTATCTGGAGAGCGAGCTTACGGCCGTGGGATTCACCTGTCATCGGCTCCCCTTCAGCGAGCGGGGAACGCCGGACGTCGACAATCTTTACGCGCGCATTGGCGATGGGCCGCCGCATGTCTGTTTTGCGGGCCATACCGATGTTGTCGCTCCGGGCGATGAAGCCGCCTGGCGCCATCCGCCATTTGCCGCCGAGGTCGATGACGACCTGCTCTATGGCCGCGGCGCCGCCGACATGAAGGGCGCGATAGCGGCGTCGCTGGCGGCCACGCTTCTGTTTCTGCTCGAATGCGAGGGCGCCCCGAGAGGATCGATCAGCTTCCTGATCACCGCGGACGAGGAAGGCCCAGCCATCAACGGCACGAAAAAGCTCGTGGACTGGCTTATAGCGCGCGGCGAGCGTCCCGATTACTGCCTCCTGGGAGAATGCACCTCGGAAGCGGCGGTCGGCGACACCGTCAAGATCGGGCGCCGGGGCTCACTCAGCGGCGAACTCAGAGTGCGCGGCGTTCAAGGCCACGTTGCTTATCCCCATAAGGCAAGAAATCCCCTGCCGCGCCTCATCGACGCCCTCAATCTCTTGAAGACCAAGCAACTCGATGCGGGCAGCACCCATTTTCAGCCGTCGAACTTCGAAATCACCAGCATCGACACCGGGAACCAAACCTACAATGTCATCCCGGCGACGGCCACCGCGCGTTTCAATATACGCTTCAACGATCATCATACGGCAGACAATCTGAAAGCCTGGATCGAGACCCAGGTGCAGGCGGCGCTCCTCGATACCGGCGTCGATTATACGCTCGAATACGGGCCGGTCGCCGATAGTTTCATGACCGACCCGGCCGGCTTTGTGCAAAAGCTGAGCGCCGCAATCGAAGCAGAGACCCAGCGCGAGCCCATTCTCTCCACAGCGGGCGGGACCTCGGACGCGCGCTTTATCAAGGACCTCTGCCCGGTGGTGGAAATCGGCCTCCTGAATGCGACGGCCCACAAGGTCGATGAGTGCGTTCCCGTCGCGGACCTCGACATTCTAACGCGTATCTATACGCGCTTCCTCCGCCTCGCCCTTCCGTGACACATGTCCCCCCACCAGCGCAGACGATCCGTTGCTGTTATGAAAAGCAAAGGTGAAGATAATACATCCAAGCGATCACGAAATCGTGCGGATAGCGCAGTTAGCGATTTCCAAAACTGAACGCAGCATTCATGTGGCGTTCATGCTCGAAACGGCATTCTCCACCTGTCCGATCCCTGTAGGTAAACCATCACGAACCTTTCCTCGGCCCATTCCTGGGAGGTATGGAATTCAGGGGTTCCATACCTCTCTTTATTTTTATCTGTCTCGCCCTCAGCCGCGCTTGCTAGTTCTCTGCTGCCCACCTAGTTTCATTGTGATGATCTAACCTAACGCAGCAAAAGGAGAAAGCCGTGGCATTTGAACTACCCGACCTTCCCTACTCCTATGACGCCTTGCAGCCCTACATGTCCGCCGAGACGCTGCAATACCATCACGACAAGCACCATCTGGCCTATGTCGAGAACGGCAACAAGCTGCTCAAGGCTCTGGGCTCGAGGACAAGAACCTTATAGACTCGTGAAAGTGAGCTACGGCCGGAATCCGGGCCTTTTCAACAATGCCGCCCAGCACTACAACCACCTCCATTTCTGGAAATGGATGAAAAAGGGCGGCGGCGGCAGGCAGCTTCCCGGCAAGCTTGAAACGAAAATCGCCACCGACTTGGGCGGCTACGACGCCTTCCGCGAGGCATTCATCGAGGCTGGCAAATCGCAATTCGGCTCGGGCTGGGCTTGGCTCACCTTCAAGGATGGCAAGCTCGAGGTCACGAAAACGCCGAACGGCGAAAACCCGCTCGTTCACGGGGGCACACCTATTCTTGGCGTCGATGTGTGGGAGCACTCCTACTATATCGATTACCGCAATGCGCGGCCGAAATATCTCGATGCGTTCTTCGATAACCTCATCAACTGGGAGTATGTCGAGGAACTTTTCGAGCAGACGCAAAGCTAAGCAGAGTTCGCAAAAGCATGCCCTCGGACTTGATCCGGGGGTGGCCTTCCCGGTTTTACGGAAAGCAAGAAGCGAACGTTCATCGTGAGCGACAAGCGCTCACTTTGCGAAAACAAAAGTCTTTAAAGAGAAAACAGGCCACAAAGAGGTCACGATTGGCGCTGACCGGGCATTTTCATCCAGGGCGGCCGGCCGCAAGGCCGGTATGGAACTAAGCAGGCGTTCGTTGGCTGGCCAAGGAAAGTCTGCTCAGGCCGCGTTCCTTCTCTCGGTCGCCACGGCGGCGTCAAGCCCATAATTGCCGGGCTTAATCTTAGCGCAGCATCAAAACGTCATCCCCGAAAGACGCGCGCCGCGCGACTTAACGGGGATTTTTGTCCCGGTATACGCAAGCATCGTCATGGGTTCCCGATAATCGCAACAGCGATTTCGGTTATGACGGTCAACCGAGCGCTGCGGGTTTACCCCGGCTATCGCCGCCCCTCTAAGTCATGAGAACCAAACTATACTGAAGAACTCTGCCTGAGGATCGCGGGTATCCGGTTGATACTGCAGCGCGGATTGATTTCCAAGGGAAGAACGAACTGGGTCTCCCCTTCTTCCCCATTTTGTAAAACCGCGAGCCTCATCACGACCTCCATCCGGAGAATCGCCGTCGCGATGTCGCGATAAAGTTTCAACTGCGGGATAGGGCGCACCTTCAACAGGATCAACTGCGCCAGGGTTCTGCTTTGGAGCGTGGGCGGCGCTTCACGCTCTTCCTTCATGTCATGGATCGCAAGCAAGACAGCGCGGCGCCTGTAATGAGCGCCACTGATCGTGGTGGCCCCATCGAGGTAATTCTGGAGAGAGGCAAAGACCTTGCCGGTCCCACGCTCGCCACGCACCGCGTTTAAAAAAGTTTGGGCGATCTCATCAAACGCTGCGAGCATCGTCAATTGGAGGCGGCGCCGCGCTATTTTTTCGGCGGCGGTTACAGGTTCGTTGTTATCCATAGGGAGTTTCTCATCTTGGGCGAAGCCTGAGAAGTAAGATAACTCGCTTAATAATTGTAGAATTTATAGCACTCGCGCGCTTTTTTGTCTCATTGCCTCGGGACAGAGCCTTTTGCGGGGCCTCAGCGATGCGGGACTTGAATTCGCCCAAGCTCGCGGCCACCTTGAGCGTCGATTGTAACAATGGTATCGATAGCGTTTCCTTTCCAGTAAAGGATGATCATCCCGTTGCTGGCCGATACGCTCTGCAGTTCGCCTTGACCGAGGTTCAAAGATTGCCCGTAAAGCGATTGGGCCGATAATGCTGGCGCGGGTTTCGCCGCTGTTCCGAGCTTCGACGCCTGCCTGGCTACCCCGTACACAAGGGCGAAAATCCCGAGTATTAAAAGCGCGGTCAGGATCGCGACTGCGATCTTGAGCATCCGCACCCGGCCAGGCGTCCACGGGTTTCCCGGAACAGGACTTGCAACATTTGTCATAGAAACCGCGAATCTTTGGGCATGCTGGATCGTATCATGGCAAGTGATGGAGAGCCTTTAGCCCACCGCCTCGTTGCGGAGGATGCCGATGCCGGCGTGCGGCTCGACCGTTTCCTTGCGAGCCGCATTGAGACACTAAGCCGGGCAAGGCTGCAAGACCTTATTCGTAGCGGTCACGTCTTCCGAAGCGGCGCTGGCGGGGCGGCGCAGCCCTTGACCGATCCGAGCATAAAAGTGAGGCACGGCGATAGTTTCGACGTCGAGGAGCCAACCGCGGAGCCATATTCGGTGGCGGCCGAACAGATCGCTCTCACCGTCGTCTATGAGGATGAAAGCCTCATCGTGATATAGCCGGCGGGCCTTGTCGTGCATCCGGGCGCGGGCAATTGGAGCGGCACTCTCGTGAACGCGCTAATAGCCCATTGCGGCGCAAGCCTTTCCGGGATTGGCGGCGTCGCGCGCCCAGGGATCGTGCATAGGCTCGACAAAGACACGACCGGTTTGATGGTTGTGGCCAAGACCGACGCCGCTCACAGGGGACTCGCCGCTCAATTTGCCGATCATGGGCGCACGGGGGATTTGCGGCGGCAATATCTTGCGCTGGTGTGGGGCGAGCCGCAACCGCGAGAGGGGCGGATCGAAACACGGATCGGGCGTCACCATCCTCGCGCATAAAGATGGCGGTGGTGCCATCGGGTTGTGTGTGTGTGCTTGGTTAGGTTGCGTATTGCTATCTATCTATCGATCTATCTATCTCTATCTATCTATCTATCTATCTATCTATCTATCTATCTATCTATCTATCTATCTATCTATCTATCCATCTATCTATCTATCTATCTATCTCTCGCTATATTATGTTATCTATCCATCTATCTATGTATCTATCTATCAATCGATCTATCTCTCTATCTATCTCTCTATCTATCTCTCTATCTATCTATCTATCTATCTAAGCTATCTATCTAGCTATCTATCTATCTATCTATCTCTATCTATCTA
>CAWHIT010000002.1:0-98774 GCA_963829495.1 uncultured Alphaproteobacteria bacterium | reverse complement strand
CCGACCTGCTCGATGCCAAAACCGGCGTACCGGATTATCGCTTTAGAGCCTCATCGGCCTCGACGATGCGACGCCTTCTCCAGGACCTTGAGCTATATCGCAGGCACGCGATCCCGCCCAGGATCGAGCGCCAGCGCGCGCAATTGCAGGATGCCATGGTCGATTGCCAGTTCCAGCTCGGCGGGGCGCGCGTCGGCATCGCCGCCGATCCGGATCTCCTTTCCGCCATCGCGCGATTTTTCGTCTCCATGGGGGCGGACGTGGTCGCGGCCGTTGCTTCGTCGCGGGCCGATCGTCTTGCCGAACTGCCCATCGACAGCGTTGTCATCGGCGATCTGGAACACCCGGTTCGCTGTCGCGCGAAAACGGCGCGGAACTCATCGTCGCCAACTCCCACGGCACCGAGATCGCCAAGCGGCTGGGGACGGCGCTCCTTCGCGCGGGCTTCCCGATCTACGACAGCTATGGCGCACACATGCGTGCTTTTGTCGGCTACGCCGGAACGCGCCAGACCCTGTTCCAGATCGCGAACCTCCTCGCCAGTCAATATCAGGAAATCAGCCCTTACAGGTCGCGCTACTTGCAAGGCACCGAGCGCGACGCCGAATCCGGGAGGGACGCCGCATGCTGAGGATCGCCTTTGCCTCCAGCGACAAGAAGACCGTCAATCTGCATTTTGGCGGCGCGGAAAGCCTGATGCTCTACGACGTTTCTCCGGGGCATGCCGATCTCGTCGGCTTCACGGAATTCGCCAAAGCCGAGCAGGTGGGCGAGACCGGCCGCACCGGATTGACGGGCACGGTTCATGACAAGGTGCTGCCGAAGCTCGACTATGTGCAGGGCTGCGCCGCCGTTTATGCCGCCTCCATCGGCACATCATCCATCCGCCGTCTTATGGCGCTCGGCGTGCAGCCCATCATTGTCGATAACGGCCACGACATCCTCGACCTCTTGAACGAGGTGAGCCTCGCGCTCGCCCATGGCGGCTTGGCCTGGGTCGACCGAGCCAAGGCGAAAGCCGCAGCCCTGCCTCAACGCAGCCTCGCCGAAGGCCTGGCCGAAAGCCACCGCCTCATCCGATCAATCGACGAACTGGAGTGAATAGAATGGACTTGGCGTCATTAGACATGGATTTCCCTCAGGACCCGAACTCAATGACCGCCGAAGAGCGGCTGCGCATCATCCAACACGTCATTGCCCAGGTGCGCCCCGTCGTACTGGCTGACGGCGGCGATATCGAGCTGGTCGCAGTTGAAGGCCACCGCGTGAAGGTGCGCCTGAGCGGCTGCTGCACGACTTGCTCCATGGCGGCGCATACGCTCGGCGGCATTCGACGCCTCCTCCTGAAAGTCCTCGATGTGCCTGTCATGGTGGTTCCGGCGGAATAGCTGCTCTCGGGCGCAGGCTAGCGAGCGACATCGCCAGCCGGGCCTTCGCTCTTTGCGCACCCCTCCTCAAATGTTCGGCCGGCGCTCCCAAACGAAAGGACCGGCCGCTTGCGTCAATGGTCGCTCTGCCGCGTTCGAATATCCTCCACTTGATCGAGATAGGCGCCGTAGCCCTCGGCTTCCATTCGGTCGCGGGGAATGAAGCGTAAGGAAGCGGAGTTGATGCAGTAGCGCAGACCGCCGCGATCTTCAGGGCCGTCGTCAAAGACGTGACCGAGATGGCTGTTGCCAGAGGTGGAGCGCACCTCGGTGCGGATCATGCCATGCGACGTATCTCGCAATTCCTTGATGGCCACGGGCGCGATCGGTTTGGTGAAGCTCGGCCAGCCGCATCCCGATTTCAAACTTGTCGGATGAGGCAAACAAGGGCTCGCCAGAGACGATATCGACATAGATGCCCGGCTCCTTGTTATCGAGATACTTGCCCGTGCCTGGGGCTTCGGTGCCGTTTTGCTGCGTCACCCGATACTGTTCCGGAGTGAGGCGGGAAACGGCTTCAGCAGTTTTGCGATAATCGGCCACGTGGTCCTCCACCGTCATTGTTGGTTCTGCATAATCTAAAAGTGGGGAATGAATTGAACGTGCGCGAGCCTAGACATAGCGCCATAGGGCTCTCGTGCCGTGTCGGACATGTTGGGAGCAGCGTCCTCTGACCGCGATCGGCCCCCACGATAAATTTCGCTTCATTTGACTCCCTCGCTCTTTTCACGCAGCCAGGGGTCCAGGCCACGTGAAAACGCTGAACGGGAGTTTGAGCCGCCGCTTGGCGGGGCGCGAACTGCGCAGGACTCACCGCAAAGCGTTCTTTGGGAAGGCCATGAAGCGCAAGCGGGGGTTCGCAAACCCGAACATACCTGTGGCCTACCGCTCGCGAAGGAAATCGTCCGGTAAAGTGCTGCGATCTAAGCTGCCGCAGGCATGAGCGTGCGCCTAACCTCTGCCCTGAGGAGGTCAATTGGCGCGAGGCCCTTTTTCGGCTTTTCGAAATGCCAGAAAGTCCAGCCATTGCACGCGGTTCGGCCTTGCGCCTTTGCGCCCACAGAGTGGATCGACCCGCGCACGCCGTCCCATACAACGGACGCATCAGCCATCACCTGCGCCCTGATCTCAGCCTTGGCATCGAACAGCGCATCCCCTGGGCGAAGCATGCCAAGCTGAAGCACCATGCCGAAAGGCACGCGCGGTTCGGAGCGCTTGGACACAATCGGGAAAGCAGTTTTGGCATCGCAGGGCTTCACGGCGGCGATTCGGGCCTTCGCGGCGGCGACATAGTCCGGGTCGCGCTCGATGCCGATATAGCGGCGGCTTAACGCTTTCGCCACCGCGCCCGTCGTCCCTGTTCCGAAGAATGGATCGAGCACGAGATCGCCCGGCTTCGTTGTCGCCAAGAGCACCCGCGCAAGCAGCGCTTCGGGCTTTTGTGTGGGATGGGCCTTCCGCCCGCCATCGTCGCGGAGCCGTTCGGGGCCTGAACAGATCGGCAGAAGCCAATCCGAGCGCATCTGGAGGTCGTCGTTGAACGCCTTCAGCGAATCGTAATTGAAGGTTGGACGCGCGCTCTCGTCGCGGGAGGCCCAGATCAGCGTCTCGTGAGCGTTGGTGAAGCGCGTGCCCTTGAAATTCGGCATCGGGTTCGTCTTGAGCCAGATGATGTCGTTCAAGAGCCAGAAGCCGAGATCCTGAAGCGCCGTGCCGAGCCGGAAGATGTTGTGATAGGTGCCGATCACCCATATCGCGCCATTCGGCTTCAGCACGCGCTGGCATTCGGAGAGCCACGCGCGGGTAAACTGGTCGTACGACGCGAAATTGTCGAAGCGGTCCCAGGCGTGGTTGACGCCATCGACCCGCGTGTTGTTCGGCCGGAGAAGATCGCCGCCAAGCTGCAGATTATAGGGAGGATCCGCGAAAACCAGATCGACGGAGCCGGATGGCATTCGGCGAAGCACCTCGATGCTATCGCCTTGGACAATGTTGCCCTCGCAATCGGGGCTAAAGCTACGCTCGAACGACTGAACGCAACGCATGACTTACCATGACATGAAACAACTAGCGGACGGGACCTGTTTAGCAGAAGCTTGAGCTAAAAGGGTTAACAGGAACGCCTGTTCCCGCACGCAGCGGCGCCTTGATGGGGATGATGCCTCCCCTCGCGAAAGGGGAGACGCCACCGACTTCACAGTATCTGCTAGTGCAAACCGGCAATGTTGGGTCTCTTTTTTGCCTGGAGCAAAGCTGTCAGATCCAAAAGCTCAAGAAGCGTTTCTATAATGAAGTTCCTGATTTCTTCATCAGTAGCATCACTTAATGTCGTTTCGAAGTTTGATTGTGTGTTCATGGCGCCGTCCTACGCTTGCTACTCGAAACCGATGCCTATTTGCATTTGCGTAATACCGGAATATGTTTTTTCGCCTGACGGTTGCAAGAAAATTATTGATAGTTTCTTAACCATAAAGGCGTTGACAGCTCGCGCGCGGGCATGCCCGATGCGCCGCCAGAGCCAAAGCGGGAGAGTGCCCAAGGCGCGCCCGGCGGCGTACATTGACGACGTTATGCCTCGAATCAGGGCATTGGATCATGGCCGGGCTTCCCACGTTGTCATGGGCGGGCTCGACCCACCTATCCAGCATTACAATGAAGGCATCGATTGTCCGCTGGATGGCCGCATCAAGTGCGGCCATGACAAAGCGGTCGACGCTGTTATCGCGATCGGTAATCCGCGAGGCCTAATTACGCGGCCTTTTTGAGACGAGGCCGGACGCGAAAGGTGCGGTGCTCGATATAATCGAGCACTTGCCCCGCGATGTCGGCGCCCGTCGTCCTTTCGATGCCCTCAAGCCCTGGCGAGGAATTCACCTCCAAAAGGAGCGGGCCTTTCGACGAGCGCAAAATATCGACGCCCGCAAACTTGAGGCCGAGCTTGTTGGCAGCCCTGATGGCAATTTTTCGCTCCTCGGCGGAAAGCTTCGTCGCGAAAGCAAACCCGCCCTTATGCAGGTTGGCACGGAAATCGTCGCCGCTGGCCCGGCGCACCATGGCCGCGATGACCTTCCCGTCCAGCACGAGGCAGCGCAAATCCTGGCCCGCCGCCTCCGAGATGTACTGCTGAACGAGGAAGCTTGCTTCAGCGTTTCGCAGCGCGTCGATGACCGACGCGGCCGACTTCCGGTTCTCGGCCAGCACCACGCCCTTGCCCTGGCTGCTTTGCAAAAGCTTGATGATGAGCGGGGTGCCGCCGACCATTTTAATGAGGTCTTCGGTGTCGTGATTGGAGCTTGCAAACGCGGTGTCGGGCATGGGCAGCTTGTGCATTGCCATGAGCTGATGCGCGAAGAGCTTGTCCCGGCTTTGAACGATGGATTGAGCTGAATTCAGCACCTGCGCGCCGGTCATCTCGAACTGGCGCACAACGGCCGTGCCGTAGGCTGTGATCGACGCGCCTATCCTCGGGATCACGAAGTCGAAATCGGGGAGCGTGTTGCCTTCATAGTGAACAGCGCTCGCGATCGACTTGATGTTCATGTAGCAGCGCAGCGTGTTGATCGGCTCGATCACGTGGTCACGCTTCTCCGCCTCCTCGATAAAGCGTTTGTTCGAGAAGTTTCCGGGCTCCATCGTAAGAAGGGCGATGCGCAGCGAGCGCTTCACGGGCGCCGCGAGTTGCCGATCCCCGTAAACGTCGTAGCTCAGCTTGTCCTGACGGTATTCGGACCAGGGCAGGATACTGGCGGATTGGGCTTCGAGCGCCGTGCGGCCAAGCAGCATGCGGTGAGCCATGGTATAGCGATTGGAAAGCGAGATCTCGATAGGCCATTCCCGGTCGCCGATGCGGATCGGTGTGTGAATGATGTAGCGGTGCTCAGCCTGGCCGTTGGAGCTTCGAACATAGCGGCGGTCCACGATCTTCGCCGTGCACCAAACCTCGACCTCATTATGATAATCGACGGGATGGACACCGAACCGGACGCGCGGCGCGTCGACCGGCCCGAACGTCTCGATCGAAAACGCATGCAGGGCGGACGTCTTCGCGCCAGTATCGATTTTCGCTTTTAACGCAGGTAGGCTCAGCTGCGGAAGCGCGACCCACTCACGCCAGCCCAAAACAAATGGCTCCATCAAACCTTCTCCGGGTCTCTCAAATCCGTTGTTGACGATGCTTATTTTGGCCGGCCCACATTGCCTTGCGCGCGGGCTCTTGCGACCCCTTTGCTGAAATTCGCTCAGGCTAACCCAATTTCGGAAGCTCTTGTTCCGCGACCCATTATTTCGTCGCGAAAGCTAGAGGAGAAACAATTCGATTTTATGACGGTGTTTCGTAATCATTTTGATAAAGCTCTTGGTTACTCCGAATGGGCAACTATAGGTGCATTTTTGCCTTTCGAAGGCAAGACAAGTTTAGGAAACTTTACGCAGATTTGTTCCCCAGAATAATATTGTCTGAGGCAAGAAGCCACCTGCGGTTGCCTGGCCTATCGCAGCCCTTCCGCGCCCGCTTATATACGGGTCATGCCCCTCATCGAGCTTTTGTTTCCGTGCCACGCTGCCAACTTGAACTTGACTTTCGGACCTGTATTTGCAGGAGGATAGATAGGGCAACCCATTTTGGCGTGATAGAGCGTCGCATTTTACGGTGAGAATTGCCCTCTCGCCACACCTTCTTACACATTTCATGCTGCGTTGTAACGTGGGCGCACTTAAACATGGGCCAGAGGAGAGGCCATGGAAACTACGCTTCATATTCTTGTCGTCGACGATCATAAGGACATTCGAGACCTGCTCGCCAAGTTTCTGGTGAAGCACGGCATGCGGGTGACAACTGCGGCGGATGCCACGGAAGCCCGGCGGCATCTCAAGGCCGGGGCTTTCGATCTTATCGTTCTTGATATCATGATGCCCGGCGAGGATGGCATTTCGCTTTGCCGTGCTCTTGCGCGAAGGCGCTTCGCCGCCGATCATTTTTCTCACCGCGGTCGCCGAAGACACCGATCGCATCATCGGCCTTGAACTGGGCGCTGACGATTATGTAACGAAGCCTTTCAACCCGAGGGAACTTCTGGCGCGCATCCGCGCCGTGATCCGCCGCGCGCAGAGCGTACCTCAAAGCCGCGACGCGCCCGCGGGAGAACGGCTGAAATTCGGCCAGTTCATTTTCGATGCGGAT
This sequence comes from uncultured Alphaproteobacteria bacterium, assembly GCA_963829495.1. Lineage (GTDB taxonomy): Bacteria > Pseudomonadota > Alphaproteobacteria > Rhizobiales > Rhodomicrobiaceae > Rhodomicrobium. Next base: position 92,168 of record CAWHIT010000002.1, on the reverse strand, counting down.
CGGCGTGAATTGATCGACGGCAAAGAGGTGGTCACTCCTCTCTCCTATGGGGAATATCTCCTTCTGTCGGCGTTTCTGCATCGCCCCAACATCGTGCTGACGCGCGATCAACTTCTCGATATTACCAGAGGGCGCGCCGCAAATTTGTTCGACCGAAGCATCGACAATCAGGTCAGCCGGCTGCGCCGCAAAATCGAGGAAGACCCCAAGGACCCGAAGATCATTCAGACGATCTGGGGCGGCGGCTATAAGTTCGTCGGCGCGGTTGAACGCATATGACGCGTTCTTGCCACGAAGCCTGAAGGGCCAGCTTATCCTTCTGATCCTGGTCGGGCTCTTGCTCTCGCAAGCGGCCGGCTTTGTGTTCATCCTGAACGACCAGAAGTCCAGGATGAAAAGCGAGTGGCTGCACAACATTTTCACCCGGATGGCGACGGTCAGAGACGTCATCGAGTTAACCCCGGGCGAAATTCACGGCAAGATCCTGAAGACCTCCAGTACCTGGGCTCTGAAGTTCGCGATCGATTCGGAGCCTCTGTCGCGCACCAAGGAAGGCAGGCAGACGGAAGCCGTTCAGCAGGAACTCCGGAGGGTTTTCGGCGATCGCTCCGACGAGGTCGATATAACGATTTTGCTTTCTTCGATCGAGGAGCCCTATTGGGAAGCGATGCTTGAAGGCCTTTGGCGAGACATCAAGCAAACATTTTCGACCACGAACTCTCACATTCCCGCACCCCCGGCGAGGCCAACTTACGCCAACGTTTCCCTTCCGTTGAAAAGCGGGCTTTGGCTTAATGTGTCTGTCACACCACGGGGCGGCGCGCCTCATGCTTCGCCATTGCTCGTCCAGTTTGCAACCATGGCGGCAATCTCGGCGCTCGGCATTGTGTTTGTGCTGAGCCGCCTCACCCAGCCGCTGAAGGAATTGGCGCAAGCCGCGGCGGCATTGGGCCGTGGAGAGTTCGACCACCAAGCTCGAAGAAAAAGGGCCGCGTGAGGTACTCGAAACCATCCGGGCCTTCAACGACATGCAGGAGAGGCTGAGCAGGTTCGTACTCGATCGCACCAAGATGCTCGCCGCTCTCGGTCATGACCTTCGCACGCCGATCACGACTCTCAGGCTTCGCGCCGAATTCATCGAGGACGACGAAATCAGGCTGAAGATTCAGGAGACGCTCGACGAGATGTTCGAGATGGCGGAGGCAACGCTTTCCTTCGCGAAGGAGGAAGCGGCTCAGGAAAAGACCCGGCTTGTGGATGTCGGCGCCCTGATTTCGACCGTTTGCGCCGATCTTTCCGACACGGGTTTCCCCGTCGAATGTACCGAACCCGGAAGTTTCACCATCCGCTGCCGTCCCATGGGACTGAAGCGCGCCATCCGTAACATCCTTGAGAACGCCATGGCGTATGGCCGCCGGGCGCGCGTCTTCATCGAGCACAGGCGCGGCGATGTTGCGATCGTGATCGACGACGATGGCCCTGGCATTCCATGCCGCGATATGGAGAGGGTCTTCAGCCCGTTCGTGCGGCTGGAAAATTCGCGCAACACGGAAACCGGAGGCGTTGGCCTTGGACTTGCCATCGCCCGATCCATCGTTCGCAGTCACGGCGGCGACATCACGCTCCAAAACCGGCCTGAAGGCGGGCTGAGGGTTACGATCACCCTCCCCGGCGTTACGGTCATCGACACGCCGGATGCATTCACCGAAGAGAGAGTTGCCGCGGCTTGAGGCTGCTCGGCGAACTTCGCTCATCTGGCCACGGACGCGACTCGCTCTGCACTTCGTCATCCCGGCCAAGCGAAGCGCGAGCCGGGATCGCAAAAAGACAAACGATTCAAATTGTTACGATCCCGGATAAGGCTTCACCTTTCCGGGAAGACAAGGGCGGCGATCCGGTGGCGCGTCAGGCAAACTCTGCTTTAGCTTCGCCGACGGCTTTTGTTGCCAGCCCGGTCGCAATAGGGATTCCATCTTGGGTCGCTTCGCAACTTTCAAAAGAGTTGATTGGGCAACCCCAACAAGCGGGAATTGGCTAGCCGGAGGCGCTTCCAAATGGGCCTTGAGCCTTTGCTGAAAATCAACGATGCTAACCCAACTTTGTATGGAGTTATGGGGAAGTAGCGTATGGCGGACCACGACCACGACCTCGTCGCGCTGTGGGAAGCGCATTGCCGGTATGAGTTCGAAACCCGCGATGTCGATGCCACCATGGCGACGATGGTCGATACGCCTTATGTCAACCACATCCCCACCATGGCCGGCGGCGTCGGCCATGACCAATTGAAGCGGTTCTACAAGTACCACTTCATCGGCCGGAATCCGGACGACGTGACCATGAAGCTGGTCAGCCGGACCGTCGGGACCGATACGCTGGTGGACGAATTCATCTTCAAATTCACCCACACCTCAACGATCGACTGGATGCTGCCTGGCATCCCGCCGACCGGCAAGGTCGTCGAGATTCCCGATGGTTGCCGTGGTGCATTTCCGCGGCGACAAGCTGGTGCATGAGCATATCTACTGGGACCAGGCTTCGGTGCTGGTGCAGACCGGCAAGCTGGACCCGGCGGGCCTGCCGGTCGCTGGCGCGGAAACGGCGCGCAAGGTGCTGGATAATACGCGACCGAGCAACGAATTGCTGGCGGCGGCCTGGGCGACGAGCGAGGGGAAGCCGATTTAGTACCCGGCCATACGCTTGCGGACCACGAACCGGCGTCGACGCTGAAACACCGATTTCACAATATCGACTCCGATCTAACCTCGCCTTTGGGCGAGACGTCCGCATAACTCACGAAAGCGATCCCGAGGACAAACCAGAAAGGCATCTCGGCTCGTACCAGGAGGCTCACGCTTGGCATAAGCGTCACATGGCATAAGTGGCAGCGCTCACGCTTCAAAGACTGGAGAGGAAGTCATGTACCAGTTCGCCTATTCGGAGATCTGCGAAGAATTGCCTTCACAAAATGTCCCAACGACGCGCAGGCTTTCGGACGCGATCGAACTGATAGAAGCGGCGCAGGACGCGCCCTCTTCCTCCCATGAATTGCTTGGAGTTCTTTCCGACTTCCGAAAACTGTGGCTCATGATCGTGGAAGATCTGCCCTTGTGCGGCCGTGAGACCCCCGGCGATCAGCCCCAACCCCCCGAAATTGCCGACAGCGTCCTTCAGGAGATAGAGCGTTGCCGCTTCTACAAACCTGAAATGCTTACAGGCGCGTGGAGGGGGATGTGGCCCCAATGATTTCGCAGGGTGCGTTTTCCCCTGAAAGCACCTTGGATTCCGAAAGGCTTGCCGAGATTGAACGGACGCTTGGGGCAAGCTTGAAGGATCTGGCTTCGGAACTCAGGCTCATCGACGCCACCGACTTCGCAGCCTTCATCCGGATCGGCCACATGGCGAATTTGAGAAGCCTTGTGCAATCCTCGGCCGAGCTTCATTTCAAACCTGGAACGCTTGAGCTTGCGGAATTAGGGGAAATCGAACTGGGCTGGCTCAAGCCGCCGCTCATCACTTTGCCCATGAAGTTTCGACACGGCGGGGTTCGGGTGTATTTCCGCCTATGTTTGGCGGCGCTCTCGGCCGCCGTGGAAGTCGAGTTGATCACGGTAGAGGATGGAGCTATAGGCGAGGACCTGAATTTGAGGCTGCGGGAAGCACTTCAAGACGCGCGCGCAGACAGGGCAACTCCGTCCGCGGGACAAATGTCCTGCTGACGTTCGCGCGATTGACACTTTGAGAGCCTCGATGCGCGCGGTCGTGAGGGATATGGCGCCAGCTTGCCTCAATGACTTTCATGTGAAGTCCTGGAATGGCTGGCGTGCCAGCCTGCTTCGATACTTCAACCTTCTTCGTGTAACCCAATATCTCCGGTGAGAGGCGGAAGGCGGGGTTTCGGCGAAGGAGGCGTTTGCAATGGGGCCGTTCCCCCACGACGGCCCGCCGGCCACCATATCGGATGACAATCCGATGGGAACCGACGGCTTTGAGTTTGTCGAGTTTGCCCATCCGGAGCCGGCCAAGCTCGGAGCCATCTTCGAGTTGATGGGATTTTCAGTGGTCGCAAGGCATCGCTCCAAGAACGTGGAGCTCTATCGGCAGGGAGGCGTGAATTACGTCGTCAATGCCGAGCCGGACAGCTTCGCCGCGGGTTTCGCAAAATCTCATGGGCCATGCGCTTGTGCGATGGGCTTTCGCGTCGTGGACGCCGCGCACGCTCACAAGCGCGCTGTCGAGCTCGGCGCCAAGCCGGTTCCCGGCGCCATCGGCCCGATGGAACTCAACATTCCGGCCATCGAGGGCATTGGCGGCGCGCTCCTCTACTTTGTCGACCGTTATGACGAAAAGGGCTCGATCTGGGACGTCGATTTCCGCTGGACGGGCGCCCGCGATCCACAGCCGGAGGGCGCTGGCCTCTATTACATCGACCACCTGACCCATAATGTTCGGCGCGGCCGCATGGACTGGTGGGCCGACTGGTACAAGCGCTTTTTCAACTTCCGCCAGATCCGCTATTTCGACATTGAGGGCAAGCTCACGGGCCTGCACTCGCGGGCCATGACCAGCCCTTGCGGCAAAATCCGCATCCCGATCAACGAGAGCGCCGACGAAAAAAGCCAGATCGAGGAATATCTTCGCGACTACAAAGGCGAAGGCATCCAGCATATCGCCTGCGGCTGCCACAACATCTACGATACCGTTGCGAAACTGAGGCAGGCCGGGTTGCCGTTCATGCCGCCGCCACCCGCGACTTATCACGCGAGAGTGGATGAGCGCGTGCCGGGGCACGGCGAGCCGATCGATAAGCTTGAAGAACTTGGCATCCTGATCGATGGCGAGGGCGTCGCCGGTGGTGGGGAGACCAAGGTGCTTTTGCAAATCTTCTCCAAGACCATGATTGGCCCGATCTTCTTCGAATTCATCGAGAGGAAGGGCGACGAGGGCTTCGGCGAAGGCAATTTCCGCGCGCTATTCCAATCCATCGAGGAGGATCAGATTCAACGCGGCGTTTTGAAACCGGCGGCTGCGGAGTGATGCCTATGGCCGCGACGCCGGAAGGCTACATGCCGGGCTTCGGCAACGAGTTCGAGACGGAGGCGCTGCCGGGGGCTCTGCCGGTCGGGCAGAACTCGCCGCAGCGGTGCGCCTATGGCCTTTACGCCGAGCAGCTTTCGGGTTCGCCCTTCACGGCGCCGCGCGGGAAGAACGAGCGCTCCTGGCTCTATCGCATCCGGCCTTCTGTGCGGCACACCAGCCGCTTCAAAAACGTAAGTGTCCCGTTCTGGAAAACAGCGCCTTTGCCGCATGAAGCGGATCGGCCCATCGGCCAGCTTCGATGGGGACCGGTTCCGATCCCCAAGGAGGGCCTGACCTTCGTCGACGGCGTGCGGACCATCACCACGGCTGGCGACGTGAACACGCAAACCGGCATGGCGGCGAGCCTCTATTTCGTCACGCAATCCATGGCGGACGAGTATTTCTACAATGCCGATGGCGAGCTTCTCATCGTCCCGCAGATTGGACGGCTGAATTTCTTCACCGAGTTCGGACGTATCGAAATCGGCCCCGGCGAGATTTGCGTCATTCCGCGCGGCGTGAAGTTCAAGGTCGCGCTGGAGGACGGCCCCGCGCGCGGCTATCTTTGCGAGAATTACGGCGCGAAATTCACGTTGCCGAACCGCGGCCCGATTGGCGCCAACTGTTTAGCGAATCCGCGCGATTTCAAGACGCCGGTGGCCGCCTTCGAGAACAAAGACGCGCCCTGTCGCCTCACCGTCAAATGGTGCGGTAAGTTCTATTCATGCCATCTCGATCATTCGCCGCTCGATGTCGTCGCATGGCATGGCAATTACGCGCCCTACAAATACGATTTGAGGACTTTCGCTCCTATCGGTGCGCTTCTCTTCGATCACCCCGATCCGTCCATCTTTACGGTGCTGACCGCGCCCTCGGGCGAGGAAGGAACAGCCAATGTTGACTTCGTGATCTTCCCCGAGCGCTGGGCGGTGGCCGAGCATTCCTTCCGGCCGCCCTGGTATCACATGAATATCATGAGCGAATTCATGGGCTTGATCTATGGGCAGTATGAGGCGAAGCCCGAGGGCTTTTTGCCGGGCGGCATGTCGCTGCACAATTGCATGCTGCCGCACGGACCGGATGCGCAATCTTTCGAGCGTGCCTCCGAAGCGGAGCTTCGCCCCGTGAAGCTGTCCGACACCTTGGCCTTCATGTTCGAGACGCGCTTCCCGCAGCATCTGACGCGGTACGCCGCCGAACTGGAGACCCTTCAGGAGGACTATCCCGAGTGCTGGGCCGGGCTGAAGAAGCGCTTCAACGGGCGGCCGTGAAAGTTTCCGATAGCAGTACCCCTCACCCCACCCCTCTCCCGCAAGGGAAGAGGGAGCAGGGCGTGCCGGTGGAAGCGGCGTTCCTTCTCCCCTTGCGGGAGATCGACAGGATGAGGGGTGCGATCAGGTGAAACTCGCGTCGCTCAAATCGGGCCGGGACGGCAAGCTCGCCATCGTGTCGCGCGACCTGACGCGCGCCGTTCTGGCGACAGACATTGCGCCAACGCTGCAGGCAGCGCTCGACGATTGGGAGCGCATCGCACCCCAGCTCGCGGTCCTCGCGGAGAGGCTTGAAGCGCGACAGGTGGACTTCTTCCCATTCCGCGAAGCCGATTGCGCCGCGCCCTTGCCGCGCGCCTACCAATGGGCCGACGGCTCGGCCTACGTGAACCATGTCGCGCTTGTGAGGAAGGCGCGGGGCGCGGAGATGCCCGCCTCGTTCTGGACCGATCCGCTGATGTATCAGGGCGGCTCGGACGCGTTTCTCGGGCCGCGCGATCCGATCCCTCTTCCGGGCGATGAAAGCCTTGGCCTCGATCTCGAAGCCGAGGTTGCCGTGGTGACCGACGACGTGCCGATGGGCGTCACGGCAGAGGCGGCACGGTCACACATCCGGCTCGTGATGCTCGCCAATGACGTCACGCTGCGAGGGCTTGTCGCGCCCGAGCTTGCAAAGGGCTTCGGCTTCTTCCAGTCGAAGCCGCCGACGGCCTTCTCGCCCGTGGCGGTGACGCCCGATGAGCTGGGCGCGGCGTGGGATGGCCGGAAGCTTGCACCTGCCGCTCCTCTCCTTTGTCAATGGCGCGCCGCTCGGCAGGCCGAATGCCGGCGTGGACATGACCTTCGATTTCGGCGTGCTGATCGCTCATGCGGCCCGAACCCGCCCGCCTTCGGCTGGCTCGATCATCGGCTCGGGCACCGTCTCGAACCGTGGCGCGGATGGAGGGCCAGGCAAACCGATCTCGGAGGGCGGAGTAGGTTATTCCTGTCTCGCCGAGCAGCGGGTCGTCGAAACCCTGCTCTACGGCGAGCCGCGCACGCCGTTCCTTAAGCCCGGCGACACCGTCCGCATCGAGATGCTGGACGCTGACGGCGCTTCGATCTTCGGCGCGATCGAGCAGACGGTCACGGCGTGGCGGCGCTGAGCGCCCTTCCCTTGGCGCGGAAGTAATGGAGGTCGCCGCGCGCGATGACGCGGTCGCCTTCAGCAAGCTCGTGGGCCTCGATATCACGTGCACCGCGCAGGCGGTCGTAGACCGGCCCGAAATCCTGGTAGCAGTCCTCAAGCAGCTTCTCGAAGCTCTCGATCACGAAGTAGGTCTGCTGGAAGTCGTCGATGATGTATTTCGTGCGCATAACGCGCTCAAGGTCGAACGCGATGCGGTTCGGCGAGCTGTCCTCCAGCGAGAAGACCGTCTCGGCGGGCGATGACATGATGCCAGCCCCGAAGATGCGCAGACCCTCCGCGGTTTGGATCAGCCCGAACTCGACCGTGTACCAATAGAGGCGCGCGAGATTGTGCAACTGCCCGCGTTCCATCGCGCGGCGGCCACCCTTGCCATAGGCTTCGAGGAAATCGGCATAAACCGGGTTCGCGAGAAGGGGCACATGGCCGAAGACATCGTGGAAGATGTCCGGCTCCTCCAGATAATCGAACTCGTGCTCGGGCCGGATAAAGGCGGCGGCGGGGAAGCGGCGGTTCGCCAAATGCTCGAAGAAAGGCGTCATCGGGGATAAGGCCCGCGACCGGCACCACACGCCAGCCGGTGATGGCCGTGAGACGTTCGCTCAGATCGGCAAAATCGGGGATGCCTGAGCGCGAAAGCTCAAGCTTCTTCATCGCGGCAAGCGCTTCTTCGCAGGCGCGGCCGGGAAGCAGCGCAGATTGGCGCGCGAAAAGGCGGTTCCAGCGGTCGTGTTCCTCGGCGGCGTAGGAGGGCCAATTCTGGGCAATCGTCCAATCCGCATTGCGGGGGGCGGAGGCATACCGGTTCTTCTCAGCCGGTCTGGTTGCCTCAGTGCTTGCTTCGACCAGCATGGCTTCACCTGAGCGGTGCAGGCGGGAAACGTCTTCCCACCATTATTTAGTGCGTATAACCCCGATCCCCGGAAAACAGTTTCGTGACTTGGATTGACCCTTTGCAGGCTCCTACTCAGATCTTGAGTTTCATGGACAAATCCTTCGATCCAGTTTTTCAAGGGGCCTGTGTGTCAGACTTGTTTCACAGCTACGAGCCTCGGCAAGGCCATCGCTTGCCTCACGACCCGTTCAACATGATCGTCGGGCCGCGTCCCATCGGCTGGGTTTCGACGCGCAGCGCGTCAGGGGGCCTCAACCTCGCGCCCTATAGCTTTTTCAACGCCTTCAATTACAAGCCGCCCATCGTTGGCTTTTCCAGCGTTGGCTATAAGGACTTGGTGCGCAATGTGGAACAGACGGGCGAGTTTGCCTGGAACCTGGTGACACGCTCCCTGGCGGAAGCAATGAACCAGACCTCAGCCCCGCTTCCTCCGGAGGCCAGCGAGTTCGACTTCGCAGGGCTGACACCCATCGAATCAAAGCTGATCTCGACACCGCGCGTAGCTGAAAGTCCAGTCAGCTTCGAATGCCGATGCACCCAGATCATTCAACTGCTCACAGTTGAAGGCGAGAAGGTGCCAACCTGGCTGGTCCTCGGTGAAGTGAGTCATGGTGCATATAGCTCATTCGCTACTGCAAGAATGGGATTTATGACACTGCCGCCGCTGGCCATGTTCTGCGCGGCGGAGGACCGAGTGACTACTTCACCATAGGACCAGAGCAGTTATTTCGAATGAACGCGCCCCAATGACATTTCTGCAGTTCAGTTAACCAATCATTAACCAAATAACATCAAGCTCTTAGTCGTAGCGCTTGAAGCCTGCCCTCGCTTATAGCGCTACGAGATCTACCTTCCGGTACGGTTCCCCCCGGCGCCGTCCGGAAGGTAAACACCTGCTGAGCCAGTCAGCCGACTACGTTCTTGAGCGCGGCGCTGCTGGCTACTTCCTCTTCCATCGCCAGTTCAGCCTTCAGGCTTTCTATGTCACGATAGATCGAGGCAACTGCAAGCGTGCGGCCGCCGCGCTTATAGCGGACAGCGCAGTCCTTGCCGCGCGATGTCGCCATCGATGGCCAGATCATCCCATTTCTCGGCATGACCGACATAGTTGATCGGAACGTCGTAGTGCTGGCTCCAGAAGAAGGGAACGGCATCGAACTTCTCATGCGCGCCAAGCATGTTCAGCGCGGCTGTCTGCCCTTGGCGCTCGGCGACAACCCAGTGCTCGACGCGGATGTTTTCGCCGCTGATGGGATCAGGCCAGCGCGCGATATCGCCAGCCGCGAAAATGCCGGGCGCGCTCGTTTCCAGGTAAGCGTTCACGGTGACGCCGCGGTCGATCGCAAGCCCCGCCTTCTGCGCCAGCTCGATCCGCGGGCGAACACCGACGCCTGCGACGATGAGATCCCCTTCGAGCGTGCCGCCGCTTTGCAGCTTAACCTTGCGGCCCACGATGGCGCTGACCGTTTCTCCAAGGTGGAAAATCACGCCATGCTCTTCGTGCAGAGCGCGCACGAAGTCGCCCATCTGCGGACCGAGGATGCGCTCCATCGGCCGCGACTTCGGGCGCGACGACATGAACTTCCAGCCCGCGCGCACGCAACGACGCCGCAACCTCCAGCCCGATGAAGCTCGCACCAATCACCACAGCCCGGCTCGCGGTCTCGGCGCGCCCGATGATGGCCTGGCAGTCGGCCAGCGAGCGAAGAGTGTAAACATGCGGCTCGTTGAAGCCGGGGATAGGCAAGCGAATTGGCTCGGCGCCGGTTGCGAGGAGAAGGCGGTCGTAAGGCAAGGTCGCCGCCGCTGCTGAGCGTGATCTTGCGCGAACGGGTATCCACGCCGGTCACGGCCTCGCCGAGCCTCAGATCGATGCCGTTCTCGGCGTAGAAGCTGTCAGGACGCAACGGCACCCACTCCTCGGGCGCGGTTCCGGCGAGATAGTCCTTTGAGAGGTTCGGGCGGTCGACGGGCGGTGCGGCTTCGCTGCTCACCATGACGATGCTGCCCTGATAGGCGCGCCGCCTCAGCATTTCGGCGGCCGCGAAACCGGCAGCGCCTCCGCCGACGATCACGATCCGGTCGGGCGCTTTGCCTGGGACGCCGAGCGGTTCCGATTTCGGTGGCGTCCGCTTCTCTTTCACGAAGACCTTGCCGTCCCGCTGTTCCACGGACCAGCAGCTGATCGGGCTCAGCGCCGGGGCGCGTGTGGCTTCGCCCGTTCGCAGGTCGAACGCGGCGTGATGCCAAGGGCAACGAACGGTGTCGTTCACCACAAGGCCATCGGCGAGCGGACCGTGGTAGTGGGAGCAGTGAGCCCCGACGGCGAAAATCTCGCTTCCGCGGCGGACCAGCAAAACCTCCTCGCCGCCGCAATGGCCCGCCAGCATGCCGCCATCCTCAAGCTCAGCGAGCGAAATCCCTTGCGCGAGATCAGGACCATGAGGGGTTTGTTCCTGCGACATCGTCTCTCTCCCTTGCATTACATTCAGGACGTTGCAAAGTTAGATGGCTACCCTTCCGCAAGAACGCCAGCGTCGAGGCTTGAGCCCATGAGGCGAAGCGCCGGAATACTTATGTATAAGTACAGCGAGGGCGAGTTGCTTGTGCTTCTCGTGCATCCGGGCGGCCCGTTCTGGGCAAAGAAGGATCTTGGAAGCTGGTCCATTCCCAAGGGTGAGTATTCCGAGGGTGAGGATCGCGCTAGCGGCGGCTGTGAGGGAATTTCAGGAAGAAACCGGCAGCCAGGTTCGTGGGCCATTCCTTCCGCTGGGCGAGGTCACGCAATCGAACCGGAAGATCGTGAGCGCCTGGGCCGTTCAGGGCGATTTCGATCCCAGGACTTTCAAGTCGAACCTGTGCGAGATCGAATGGCCGCCCAAAAGCGGTAGGAAGCAGCTCATCCCGGAAGCCGATCGCGCCGAGTGGCTTTCGCTGCAGAAGCGCATAGCAAAATCCTGCCGCCACAACGCCCGTTCCTGGACCGCCTGAGCAAACTTCGCTAATCTGACCAACGGATCCATCCCGCGCTCCGTCATCCCGGCCAAGCGAAGCGCGAGCAGGGATCGCAAAAGGCAGGCGTTTCAACTTGTTACGATCCCGGACAAGGCTTCGCCTTTCCGGGACTTGATTACCCGGATGTTTCCGCCAGCAGAAGAAGCCATGAAAACATTGGGGAATTTCCGCTCCAACGTCATGGCCGGGCTTGACCCGGCCATCCAGTCATAACTTGAAATGCCTTGCACTTTACTGGATTGCCGCCTCCAGGGGCGGCCATGACGACGGAATTGGCGGAAACATCCGGGTAATCAAGTTCCGGGATGACGGCGCGATCCGTTGGCGCATCCATAAACCCGGCTTCAAGCCTGATTGAGTGCGGTCGCGTGCTTCCGCGCTTTCGCCAAGATCTCGATCACTTCGTCATCGCTGACCTGGCGGAAGTCGTCATAATAAAATCCGATGGCATAGAAGGGCTCGTGCGACTGCAGGCATACAATCTCGTCGGGTAGTCCGCTAAGCTCCTCCAGCGTGCTCGTCGGCGCGACAGGAACGGCAAGCACAAGCTTCCTGGGCCTCCGCTCGCGGATGGCTTCGAGCGCGGCGCGGGTGGTTGCGCCGGTGGCGATCCCGTCGTCGACGACGATTGCAACGCGATCCTCGACATCCGCGCGGGGATAGCCGGCAAGGTAGAGCTTGCGGCGGCGGTCGATTTCGGAGAGTTCCGCCTCGCAAACCCGCTCGAAGACCCGCTCGGAAATCCCCGTCGCGGCAATGATGTCCTCATTGCGAATGATATGCGGCTGGCGGCCATCGACCACCGCGCCCATCGCCAGCTCGGGCTGAAATGGCACGCCGATCTTCCGGACGAGAACAAGATCGAGCGGAGCATGGAGCGCGTCGGCGATCTCCGCCGCGACCACCACTCCGCCCCTCGGAAGCGCAAGAACGACTGGCTCATCCTTCTCATAATGAGCAAGCTGTTGGGCAAGTCTCTGGCCAGCGTCGCGTCGATCCCTGAAAATCATGGCCGCCTGCCTTTCTATTGGGTCCCGGCCCCCAGGTAACGCTCGAACCAATCCGCGGCATGTTCGATAACCTGTTCCAGCGCGCCGGGCTCTTGGAAGAGGTGCGTTGCGCCGAGGACAATTCTGAGGGCCTTCGGATCGTGCAGCGCGGCAAAGGCTTCCTCGTTCAGGCTATGACAGGAGTGTCGGCGCCGCCAATAATCAACAGCGTTGCCGCGTGCACTCTCGGCAAGTCAGCCATCGCGAGATCGGGGCGGCCTCCTCGCGAGACCAACGCCTCCACGCGCGTCCCGAGCCTGGCCGCCGCGATAAGAGCAGCCGCGGCCCCGGTGCTTGCCCCGAACAGTCCGAGATGCAAGCCTCCGGTTTCCTGCTCCTCGTCGAGCCACCGGATGGCGCTCACGAGCCGGTCGGCCAGCAGGGGGATATCGAAGACATTGCGGCGTTCGCTGTCCTCTTCGGCGGTCAGCAAATCGAAGAGGAACGTCGCCATGCCCCTGGCATTGAATGCGTGTGCGACCTGCACATTGCGGGGGCTCAGCCGGCTTGAGCCGCTTCCGTGGGCGAAAACAATGAGCGAATTCGCGCGTTCGGGCCAGACAAGAGTTCCACGCAGGCCGAGCGGCTCGATTATGATGTGGGTCTCAGTCATGTGCACTTGGCCGGGGCCACCCCAACTCTCGGAGTGTTCATACTATTAAGATAACCGCCTTGCCGAGATTGACGAATATCAAATCGGTTCTTGCATGAACTATTCGGAATCAAAGGGTGATTGCAGCCGGAGACTTTGGGTTCCGGGCGTGGAGGAAAAAGTCGACTTTCTCCGCAACCCGCGGTCCTACCATGCCTCCGCCGGGCGGGTCGAAGTGCGTGAAACGCACATGTCCTGGGTGTTCCTGACCGACGGCGTCGTGTTCAAGCTCAAGAAGCCCGTTCGCTTTGCGTATCTCGCTAGCGGTGCGCGATCGTCCGCCGCCGTCGCTTTTCCACTTTTATCGCTGCTATCGGGCCATGCTGCGGGCGCGGCTGTCGATCGCACATTTGCTGGCGCCCAAGCCGCGCACGCCTGAACAATTGCGGCCGCTAGCGCTGTCCTATCTGCGAACTCGCGGCGGCGGATGCGCGCAACCTGGAAGCCGCACTCAGAACACCAGCAGATCGGAAAGCCCCTTATTTTCATGCAGGCGGCGGATGGCTTCGGCCAGAAGCGGCGCGCAAGACAGGGTGGTGACCTTGGACGCCATCGGCCCCGGTTTCACGCGCGTCGGATGCACGCTGTCCGTGACGATCAGCCCATCGAGCGCTGGATTCATGACCGCCTGCTCGGAGCCTTCCGCGAACAACCCATGTGCGACAAGGGCCAGCACGCGCTCAGCCCCCGCTCGCTTCGCGCCTTCCGCCGCCCGGACCAAAGTCGTACCCGAGCTTATCAGATCATCGATGATCAGAGCCGTTTTGCCCTTCACATCACCAACAAAGAGCTCGCCGGAAACAATGCCTCCGCTGCGGTGCTTTTCCGCAAATGCGCTTCCGACCGGGCGTTTGAGCGCGTCTTCCAGCGCCTTCCGAAAAAGCTCGGCCCGCTTGGCGCCCCCCGTGTCAGGAGAGACTACGCAAAGCTCCCCGACGGCCATTGACTTGACGTGCTCAACGAAAATCGGAGTCGCGGTCAACGCCACGGTGCGGCAGCGAAAGGCGTTCTCGAAAGCTGCGGGGTTGTGCACCTCCAACACGACAATAGCGTCAGTCCCCACAGACTCGAACATGGCGGCGACATAGCGCGTGATAACCGGATCAAGACTTTTCGTGCGCCGGTCCTTGCGAGCGTAGCAAAGGTAAGGGGTGACAGCAGTTACGCTGCTCGCTCCGGCATCCTTTAACGCGCCGATGAAAAACAAAAGTCTGCAGAGCTTGTCGTTTGCACTTTGATCCGCCCCATGAAGGCTATGGACCACGTAAACATCCGAGCCGGCGACGCTTTCGAGCGGTCTCGCCTTATGCTCTCCATCCTCATATTCGCGCTCCTCGTGGGGCGCGAGGGTCAGGCCCAGAAGCGCGGCGACGGAATTGCCGAGGAATGTGCTTCCCTTAAGCGCGAAGAATTTGACAGCAGCCCCTTGCATCTCAAGTGTTTCCGCAGTTATAGACAACCCATAGTAGTACGATTCACGCCGACATCCCAAATTTGAGTCTTCTCCATCGGAGCAAATGATTTTCTCTTTCTGGGCAAAAGAGTCTTGAACGGCGGCGGTGAATTGTGTATTAGATTCAAATTAGAGAGAAATCCTGTTTTGTTGTCGTGGCTTAAATTGGGTTTGCGTGTTGTGCTGCGACATTAGAACTTCACCCCTAACGAAGTGCCACAACCTTGATCTAAGGAGCGGGATATGGCTAGTCATCAGGTGTATCTGCCGAAGGCAAAGGATTGTAAGGTGGCAGGCTTTTATGAGGGTTCTTGGCAAAACGACAAGTTAACCTCCAGTTTCAGAGCCTCGCGGCAAAAGCCTTCGCGAAGCAGCGACCTTTTCAGGGCGCATCCGATATTCGCTCCGGTCGCATGGGTTGCCTGCCTTCTCGGCGGAGCTGCATTTTGGGTCGCTGTTTTCAGGACCGTCTTTTAAATCTTTCACTAATGCCGCGCAGAAGCGCGACTCCGTTCTTTAGCCGAAGCGATCTTTTACTGCCTGCCAGGATGCAGAGCGGATTTCTTCATAAGCCTGACGCGATCACTCCATCATAGCCGGGCAATTGGCGCAGCCCGCGCCGCCTGCGGCCTCGCACCTTGGCGCGCTGTCGGAGCCGCCCTTGGAGGGTGAGGCGATCAGCGAAAGCTGCTTTGTCAGGTCGACGCTGCCACAGGCCGGGCAGGCCGGAGTATCCGACGTGCGGACCAGCGTCTCGAACTCATGGCCGCAGTTTTTGCAATCGTAGCCGTAGATCGGCATGGCAAAGCTCCCCTCGTTCCGAAGTCGGGATGAAAGTGCGTCAGAAATTGCCCGCGTGCAAGAGCCGCCAACGCCCCATCCGCCGGTCGGACACGTTTGAGTGAGGCCTGAGCGAAGGGGCTTGCCAATTCATTACCCCTGGAGCAATGATAAAAATCGAAATTTATCACTCGTCAGGCCGCAGCTAACGTGACACCCAACCCAGCCGAAGATACTCGCACCCGCATCCTGACCGAGGCGGAAAGGCTGTTCCGGCATTTCGGCTACTCGAAAACGACCGTGGCCGACATTGCGGAGGCCTGCCGCATGTCCTCTGCGAATGTCTATCGCTTCTTCGCGTCCAAATCGCAGATCAACGAGGCGATTTGCGACCGCATCATCTCCGACCTCGAAGGGCAATTGCATCGGATTGCCATCGCAAATCTGCCCGCCTCCGAGCGCCTCAAGCAGTTCGTCGAACTTGTTGCTCGCCATACTGCCGAAACCTACGTGCAGGAGAAAAAGGTGCATGAAATGGTCGCGGTCGCAATGGAGGAGCAGTGGTGCTCAATCCAGCGACATATTCAGGTGTCAACTATGATGCTGGCGGACATTATTGAAAGCGGCATCGCATCCGGCGAATTCAGGCGGCAAGACCCTTTCCGCGCCGCCAAATGCGCTCACGCTGCCATTGCGGCGTTCAAGCATCCCGTGCTGGTTGCGCAGTGTGGCAACGAGCCGGACATGGCTACGCCTGAAGAGATGGTCGCGTTCATCCTGTCAGCCTTGAAAGCATAAATTCTGAATGAAGGAGGCCGATGCCATGCGCCTGAAATCTGATAAAAGTCAGTTTTCATCACTTATCAGCAAGGTGACGATCATACTTGTTCCCCTGGCTCTCGCTGCATGCAACGAGCCAAAGGCGGCGCAAGAACCGGTGCGGCCGGTCAAAGCATTCGTCGTCCCCGCGCCGCAAGCCGAGCGGACCCTCACCTACTCGGGCGTGATCGCGCCTCGCATCGAGAGTCAGCTCGGGTTTCGCGTGGCAGGCAAAATCATGGAGCGTTTCGTCAATGTCGGCGACCGCGTTTCGGCGAGTCAACGGATCGCGCGGCTGGACGAGCAGGATCTGAAGCTTGCCGAGAACAGCGCCCGCGCCACGGTCGCCGCCGCGAAAACGCGAGCTGCCGTCGCGAAGGACGCCCTCGATAGGGCGAACCATCTCCTCCCGAACGGCTTCATCGCCAAGGCGGTTGTGGACCAGCGCCAGCTTGAATTCGATTCCGCGCAGGCGGCTTTCCATTCGGCGGAAGATCAGCTCAACCAGGCCGTCAACGCCACGAGCTACGCACTCCTCACAGCCGATAAGGATGGCGTCGTGACATCGGTGCGCGCCGAGCCCGGACAGGTTGTGAGCGCGGGCCAGCCGGTGATCTCGCTCGCCCTCACCAAAGACGTTGAAGTCACCGTCGCAGTGCCCGAGCATGAGATCGTGAGGCTAAAGGCGGGCGATCCTGCCGACGTCGCGCTTTGGGCCGCTCCCAGCGTCAATAGCGCGGGCAGAATCCGTGAAATCGCGAGCGCGGCCGATGTCGCATCGCGCACCTATGCCGTTCGGGTGACAATCGCCCATCCCGTGCCGGAAATGCGGCTCGGCATGACGACCTCAGCCAGCTTCAACGTCGCGCAGGACAAACCGCCTCTGATCGTGCCGATGACCGCGTTCACGGAAGAGAACGGCCGCACCATAGCCTACGTCGCCGACAGGAACCGGCAAATCGTAAGCCGCCGCGAGGTGAGCCTGGATGGCGTGGCCGAGGAGGGCGTGAAGGTTAAATCCGGCCTCGTACCCGGTGAGATCGTCGTAACGGGCGGCGTCCAGTTCCTGAAAGACGGCATGAGCGTGCGCCTGCCGAAGGAAGTTCTGACGGCGGTCGCGTACAGCAGCGTCAGCGCACGCTGAGCTCAACCATTGAAGAGCGGAGGTGATCATGGATGCCGCGCAAGACAACGAGGAAGGTGGCTTCAACCTCTCCAGATGGGCGATCGAGCACACCAACCTCACCCGCTTTCTGCTCATTCTGATCCTGGCGGCGGGCCTCTTTGCGCTCAAGAATCTCGGGCAGAAGGAAGACCCCGATTTCACCTTCCGCGTCATGGTCGTGCAGGTGATGTGGCCCGGCGCTTCCGTGCATGAGCTTCAGGAGCAGGTCGTCGACAAGATCGAGCGGAAGATCCAGGAAACGCCGCAGCTCGACTACATCCAATCCTACGCCCACCCCGGCAGCGCGGTCATTTTCGTAAACCTGCGTGGCGAGGCGAGGGGGCGCGAGGTCAGCGACGCCTTCTATCAGGTGCGCAAGAAGGTCGGCGACATTCAGAATACCTTCCCGGAAGGCGTGGTCGGGCCGTTCTTCAATGACGAGTTCGGCGATACCTACCTCGCGCTCTACGCCATCGAGGGCAACGGCTTCACCTATCCCGAGCTTCGGGATTTCGCGAGGGACGCCCGCGATATCCTGTTGCGCGTTCCGGGCGTGGGCAAGGTGGACCTGCTCGGCGTGCAGGGCGAGAAGGTCTATATCGAGATCCCGTCGCGGGTGCTCGCCGAGCGCGGCATCTCCGTCCCGGATATTCAGGCGGCGCTGGCAGGCCAGAACTCGCAAGCCCCGGCGGGCACGGTCGAGACCGCGGATCGCTCCGTCCGCCTCGACGTTCAAGGTTCGATCCTGACCGTCGATCAGATCCGCGATCTCCGCATCAGGGCGGGAGCGCAAACGATCCGCCTTGGCGATATCGCGAGCGTCAAACGCGGAACGGAAGACCCGCCCGTTTCCAAGATCCGCCATAACGGCAAGGAAAGCGTCGTGCTCGGCGTTGTGATGACGAAGGGCTTTAATGTGGTCGAGGTCGGCAAGGAACTCGAAGCCGCGCTTGTGCAGATTCATAACGACCTGCCCGTCGGCGTTGAGTTCAGCAAGATTTCCGATCAACCCGCTATCGTCACCAAGGCTATCGGCGAGTTCCTGAAGGCGCTTGGCGAGGCGCTCCTGATCGTGCTCGGCGTTTCGCTCCTTTCGCTCGGCTGGCGCGCGGGCATCGTGGTGGCGCTGACCATTCCGCTCGTCCTCGCGGCGACGTTTACGGTGATGGATATCATCGGCATCGACCTGCAGCGCATTTCGCTCGGCGCGCTTATCGTGGCGCTCGGCCTGCTCGTAGACGACGCCATGATCGCGGTCGAAATGATGGAGCGGAAGCTCGACGAGGGCTTCGGAAAGCTCCGCGCCGCGTCCTTCGCCTACAACTCGACTGCGTTCCCGATGCTGACCGGCACGCTGATCACGACAGCGGGTTTCATCCCGGTCGGCTTCGCGGCGAGCACGTCCGGCGAATATGTGAACTCGCTCTTCTGGGTGGTCGGCATTTCGCTTGTGATCTCGTGGTTTGCGGCCGTCTATTTCACGCCCTGGCTTGGCTACACGATCCTGAAACATCGGCCCGCGCCGAAGGGCGAACATCGCGACGTCTATGATACGGCGATCTATCGCAGGCTCCGGGCGGCAATCTCGTGGTGCGTGCGGCGCAGGAAGACAGTCATTGTCTTCACGGTGCTGGTCTTCGCGGCGGCGGGCGCGGGCTTCAAGTTCATTCCGCAGCAATTCTTCCCGACCTCGGACCGCTCCGAAATCCTGGTCGACCTCTGGCTGCCGGAGGGCACGTCCTATCAGGAAACGGAAATGCAAGCGAAACGCCTGGAGGAGCGGTTGCTCGCGGACAAAGACGTTGGTTCTCTTACTGCGTTTGTCGGCGATGGCATTCCCCGGTTCTTTCTTCCTCTCGATCAGCAGCTCAAGACGCAGAACTTCGCGCAATTCCTGGTGCTGCCGAAGGATGCGAAGCAGCGAGACGCCATCATCGAGCGCGCGCGGGCGCTTCTCGCGAACGATTTCCCGGGCGTGCGCTCTAAGGTGGAGCGCCTGTTCCTTGGGCCGCCTGTGGGCTGGGCAATCCAGCTCCGCGTGCAGGGGCCGGATCGCGACGAGGTTCGCCGCATCGCAGATGAGATCAAAAAGACGACCGTCGCGAATCCGCTGGTATTTAACGTGCACGACAACTGGCATGAACCCGCGCCAGCGCTGAACCTTGAAATCGACCAGGATCGGGCGCGGGCAATTGGCGTTACGTCGGCTGCAATCCGGCAAGCGCTGCAGACCTCGCTGTCCGGCCGCACGCTCGCCGAGTTCCGCGAGAAGGATCAGACCATCGGTGTCGTCTTGCGCGAGCCGGGAAGCGAAAGAAACCTGATGACGGCGGTTGAGAACGCCTACGTCAAGACCGCGTCCGGCGCCGCCGTCCCGGTCTCGCAGGTGGCAAAAGTCCGGCCCGTTTTCGAGCCGGGCGTGGAATGGCGGCGCGACCGATTGCCGACGATCACGGTGCGCGCGCTCATCCCCGATGGCATCCAATCGCCCGACGTAACGAAGGCGATCTACAATCAGCTTGAGCCCTTGCGAAACAGCCTTCCGCTCGGCTATCGCATCGAGATGCAGGGCGCGGTCGAGGAATCTGCCAAAGGGCAACTCTCCATCGCCGCGAAAGTGCCGATCCTCGTCATCATCATCCTAATCCTGCTGATGGTGCAGCTTCAGAGCTTCCCGCACACGCTGCTGGTGCTTTCTACCGCGCCGCTGGGCATCATCGGGGCGGCGTGCGCGCTCCTGATCTTCCAGGCCCCGTTCGGCTTTGTCGCCATCCTCGGCGTCATCGCGCTCGCCGGCATCATCATGCGCAACACCGTGATCCTGGTCGACCAGATCGAGCAGGACATGGGGAGCGGTATCGACGCCTATAACGCCATCGTCGGCTCAGCCGTGCGGCGCTTCCGGCCGATTATGCTGACGGCGGCGGCGGCCGTGCTCGCGCTGATCCCGCTCGCGGAGTCGTCGTTCTGGGGACCGATGGCGCTTGCGATGATGGGCGGGATTGTGGCGGCAACGGTTCTGACGATGACGTTTCTGCCCGCTCTTTACGCCTTGGCGTTCCGGGTCGAAGTCCCAGCCGCGGGGGCGGAGAAGACTCCGCTGCTTGGACAGCCATCGCGCGGCTTTTCGCCAGCTGTTCAAAGCCGCTAACTTTGTCCAGTCAGGCAACTTGCTGCCGCGCCGTCTTCCCGGAAAGGCAAAGCCTTGGGATCGCAACAAATTGAAACCTCTGCCTTTTTGCGATCCCGGCTCGCGCCTCACTTGGCCGGGACGACGAAGGGCGAAGCCAGCCGCATCAGTTCGCCAGATCAGCGAAGTTTGCTTGGTTGGCCTGTAGCCGGGTTCCGAATCGAGGGCGGCGGAGATAACGGGGGTAATCAAGTATCAAAATAGCTCGATGACTTGACTTTCGCCGCTGCCGACGTGAGCGAGTTCGCTCTCCTTTATCGTTGCTCGGCGCTGCGTTTCGATCCCAGCCAGCGCGATATCGATATCGTTTTCGTCGAGTTTTTCCGACTGCATCAGCGCGTTCAAAGTTGCCGAATGATCGACAATCTGATGAAGAACTCCAGTTACGCCATTCAACTTTTGCCGTGCAATGTCCTGAAACTGAATGGAACCGATGAGCTCTATGACAAGCTCCGCGATCTTTTCGCTTTCCTGACGCATCTTCGCGAGAGTTTCGCGCTGCTGCCCAATGAGGGCTCCCATATTCTGCTCAAGTTCGCTGATCGATGACCCTATGATGTCCAGATCCTTGCGTTCACTGCCTTGCCCCACAATCAAAGCTTCCAGGCTTTCGTCGATGGCACTTTTTAATGTTTGAAGACCTTCGCCGATATCCTTCGCGGCCTGATCCGTCTGCCGCGACAACTCCTTGACCTCGGAAGCAACGACTGCAAATCCGCGGCCCGGCACCCCGGCCCTGGCTGCCTCAATCGTGGCATTGAGTGCAAGCATGTTGGTTTGTCGCGCCAGCTTTCGAATGCTTTGAACGATAATGTCCAGCCGCTGAGCCAGATCGGCAATGCAGGAAAGATGGCTGCGGCTTTTCTCCATTGCCTCCGTTCTATTGGTCAGGAATTGGCCGAGGATTTGGTTGTTGGCATGAAGGCGGAGTTCTGTCTGTTCCACGATCGGTAAAATCTTGTCGTGTGAACTGACTTCAGAAAACCTACCAGTTCTGTTATTGTTCGATCGACCCCATTCAGCTGAGTCAAAATATTCATCGCCACGTCTTCCGTATTCGTCACAACGTCTTGGACGTGGTCGCACAACGTAAAAATAATCGGATTGCAGGCTGATATCTCGTCTCCAAGCCGTCTCAGGATGACTTGGTCGGTGGCACTGCCTTGGCGATCCACGGATACTGAAGGCAAGCACTCGCGATCAGGCCTAGGGCGTTCCTCGCTTGAACCAGGGGCTGGGGCTTGAAATAAGCGGCGGGCCACCGCTATGATGAAAACTGTAATTGTGAAAGCAGCCGCCATGCGGAGGGTTAGGGCGTCAAGATTTTTCTCAATGCCGAGAACATAGTCCGCTGATGCTGTCAGAACCGCCGCCGCGGTAGCGAGCGCTGCCAGGGCAGCGAAATCGTACCGCAACTGCATCTTCAGGCTCCTGGAACGAGTTGCCTGACAATCTGCAACATGGATTGTGGCTGAACCGGCTTAACCATCCACCCGGTCGCCCCGGCAGACTTGGCTTCATTCCGCTTTTCCTGCTGGGATTCCGTCGTCAGCATCACGATCGGCATGAACTGATAGCCGGGAAGCCGGCGAATTTCTCGAATCAACTGGATGCCGTTCATAGCTGCCATGTTGAGGTCCGTTATAATCATATCCGGCTTGTTACCACCCCTTAGAACAAGAAGAGCTTCTTCGGCACTGTTGGCTTTGGAAACACCAAGCCCGGCTTTCGACAACATGCCTTCCATGCTCATGAGCATCGTCTGAGAGTCGTCCACAATCATGATTGTTTTGGGCATATGCAACGCTCCCATACTTGCTAGATCAGGGCTCAGATCACGCATAGACACGCTATACGCAGGTTGCCCTCATAACAGCACTGACCCACCACGCCATTTCGGGCGAGGCGGGGAGTGTCGGTTCTTTCGTTGCTGCTGCCAGAGCCTGCAGGACCGCCGTGTGGGCGTAGGTGCAATCTCCCATGTCGATCCTGACGCCGTCGTGTGTACGGAGAAATTCAAGCAGAGGTAGAGCATCCTCAACCATACACTCGCCTTCAAAATAAACTGTTGATGCTTCATAGCGAATAGGCATCAAAGTATTTCCTTCAAGTTCAGAACCAGCAGGACTCTGCCGTCCCCGAGAAGCGCCGTCCCCGCATAACCGGTCAGGCCGGATAAGAGGCCCCCGAAGGGCTTCAGGATGACGTCGATGCTTTCCCGGAACTGATCCACGGTCAGCCCGACCAGGGCGCCCCTCACGCGCACCACAAGAACCGCCATGCCAAGCTCGTTCTCGTCACCGGCTCGCCCTGACACGCCAAGCAGCCGGTCCATCCGCACGAGCGGTATGATCGTGTCGCGCAAGATGAAGGTTTCGGATTGCTTGATGGCATAGATTTGGCTCGGCGAAAGACGAACGGTCTCCACGATCACGTCCATGGGAATGCCGACCAGGCTGGACCCGACTTCGACCATCATGACGCGCGTGACCGCCATGGATAGCGGCAGCGACAAGCACACCGTCGCTCCCGCGCCCACCGTCGACGAGACCGTGACCTGGCCGCCCATCTTCTCAATATTGCTGCGCACGACATCCATGCCCACGCCCCGGCCCGAGAGATCGGAAACTTCCGAGGCCGTGGAGAAGCCGGGCTTGAAAACAAGGTTGATGGCCTCCTGATCGGAAAGCCTCGCTGCCTGCTCGTCTGTAATCACGCCCTTGGATAGAGCCGCAGCCTTGATTTTCCCTGGATCGATGCCGCGCCCATCGTCGCTCACCTCGATCACGATCTGGTCGGATTCCTGGTAAGCCCTCAACAGGATGTACGCCCGGCTGGATTTGCCAGCGGCGACGCGCTCCTCAGGCATTTCGATGCCGTGGTCGATGCTATTGCGCACGATGTGTAAGAGCGGTTCTCCGAGCGCGGCAATGATCGCTTTGTCCGCCGCCGTCTCCTCGCCCTCCATCTGCAGTTCGATTTCCTTGGACAGTTTCCGGGCGAGGTCGCGCACCAGCCGGGGGAAGCGGTCGAACGCTTCCGATATCGGCTGCATGCGCACGGCCATGATTGCGCCCTGCATCTCCTGCGCGAGGCGATCGATGACGCCGTACTGATCCTTGATTTCACGCGCCATTTCGCGCGACCCGTGGAGCTCTTCGGCGCGGCGGGCCAGAAACGGAAGGCTGTTTTTCGAGACGACGAGTTCGCCGATGAGATTCATCAGCGTATCGAGTTTGGATTGTTCGACTTTCAGGAACTGCGGCTTGTGAACGGCGCCGTTGGCTTTCGTGCTTTCCAGACCATGCTCGGGAAAGGCAGGCGGCAAATGGTTTGCATCCGCATCGGGCCGCCTCGGAATGCCGCGCTGTTCCGGTGCGCTCGCGGCTCCATTGACTGTCCGCTCCGATCGGTTCACCCAGTTCTCGATGAAGGCGACAACGGAGCCGGGCATATTCTCTTTGCAGGCCGCAGCAAAATCCCGGGCAGGCTCCTCATCATGGAGCGCATCCAGGACATTGGACAATGTCGACTTGACCGAAGCGAGACGTTTTTCCTGCTCGCTTTCACTGCCCGGCATGGCCAGTATTTTCAGTTGCTCTCGCGCAATGCGGAGCGCCAACGCCGGAATAGGGCTTTGCCTCGGAGCAGCAGATGCCGTGCCATCTCCCAAAAGAGCGGCGGGGGGAAGTGAAGTAATCGAGACCTGATCCATCACATAGCGAAACAGGTAAATAATCTCCTCGCGCGGAGCCACCGTCAGGGCGCGGAAAAGGAGATTGCAGCGATAGGGGTCGAGATCGTCGAGCGATGGCCAGGGCGTCCGCAATGAGACCGAGAGGACGCCGAGGTCAGGGATTTGGCGCATCAAGTTGACAGGATCTTCGCCACTATAAAAGCATGCTTCCTGCGGACGATATTCGACCGCGATGACGGTCCTTGAGGAGTGCGCCGAGGCCGCCGCAAAGGCTGCGAAATCTGGCTGCTGCCGCATTGCAGTGAGCCAGTCGACGCTTCCAGTCTGATTTTCTGCTGCTACTTCTGGCTCCACAACTGCAACTGATGAGCGCGGCAGGAAGCTCCGCAAGGCATTCGCGAGTTTGTGGGAGACTTCCGCTGCGGCTGGGGGCAGCGCCTCATCCTTTTCCATGCCGCCAAGCCAGATTCCCGCCTGATCCAGCATATCGAGAATATGATCGGCAATCTCGGGGCTCAGTTGAAGCGCGCCAGAGCGGACCGCCGAAAGCACATCTTCGCCGGCATGCACCATTTTCGTCAGGGGTTGCGCGTCGAAAAGCCCGGACGATCCCTTCAGCGTGTGGACGGCGCGAAAGACTTCATTGATGGCGACTTCATTGTTCGGGTCTTTCTCGAGCCTCAGAATGCCAGCCGCTGATTGTTGGATCAGTTCCTGAGCCTCGGGAATGAATCGGGCAAGCAGCGGATTCATGATGCTCGCCCGGTGAAGAGCCTCACGGCTTGTTCGAGTTCATCCGGGCGGACCGGCTTGACCATGTAGAAATTCGCGCCAGCCTGGTATGCCTTGACTTTGTCTTGGTCCTTGTCCTCAGTGCTGACGGTCATGACTGGGATGGACAGGCAAGCCGGGTCCTTGCGCAGCTGAGTGACGAACTCGTAGCCGTCCATCTTGGGCATGTTGATATCAACGACGATCAGGTCGAACTGGGCAGCAAGCATCTTCTCAAGGCCCTCGACGCCATTGGCGGCTTCCTCGACAGCAAATCCCGCCTTCTCGAGCACGTCGCGGTAATACATTCGCATGGTGATCCCGTCGTCGACGATGAGCACCTTCTTCTGCGCTGGTGAGGTTTCCTCAGTATTCATATGCATCGCCTTAGTATCCTAAGGTTTCTGGTAGATGATGGAGTCGCCGATCCGGCGCGGCTTGTAGAGTGACGACATGCGGCTCATGCTCTCCGAATGCCCAAGGCATATGAATCCGCCGGACGCCAGGCACTCATACATGGTTTCCATGGCTTGACGCCGAGCCAGGTCATCGAAGTAAATCAGCAGGTTTCTGCAAAAGATGACATCTATATTGGAGTAATTTCGCATCTGAGCGGCTTCGACGACGTTGATTGCCGAAAAGTCGATAAACTCGCGCAGCTCCTCCAGTATCTGATAGGAGTTGCCTGCCACCGGCGAAAAGTACTTCTCTCGAATTTCGGGCGGGATACGCGACAACGCGCGCTCTCCATAGATGCCCTCATGTGCCTCGCTCAGCACCCGGGAGTCGATATCGGAAGCAAGAATTTCAATATCGAAATCGTCAGCTCTATCCCATCCTTCCAATATATATATTGCGATGGAATAAGGCTCCTCACCGGTTGAGCAAGGCAACGACCAGATGCGAATTGTATCTCCGGGCCTTTTCTTCGCGGCCAGTTCTGGCAGTATGCCGCTTATCAGAGCGTCGAACTGATAGTCTTCCCTGAAAAAATAGGTCTCGTTAACGGTCATCGCGTTGACGAGGCGCTGCATCTCCTGGCCCGTGGTCTCAAATCGTACCATGGCGAAATATTCACGGAAGGTAGAGCATCGCGAGGCTTCCATCCTTTCGAGGACACGTCTCTCTACGAAATACTTTTTGTTTTCACTGAATATGATTCCGGTTTTCCGGTAGAAGAAGTCGCAAAATTTGGCGAACTCCTGCTGGGTTAAAGAAGGTGCTTCCTGCTGCAAGAACGCAGGTGGGCTTGCGGCTTTCATTGTGACCCGCCTATGCGCCTGATCGCGGCATCGATTGCAAAGATCATGAATGGATGATCGCCGAATCGTAACCGCAGTTGCTTGAGCGCAGCTATCGAGTTCGGCGTTCCAACCTCGACGAGGCAATCGACGGCGGCAGCGCAGACGTTCACGTGCGGGTCTTCGAGGATGACCTTGTGGAGCCACTCGGGGGCGTGTGCGTCCGGGAGCACGGAGAGAATATTGACCGCGAAAATGCGCACATCGCTCTCAGGGTCGCTTAAGAGCCTCTCCATATAGGGGGCGATCTCTTCAGGCATATCCTGCAGCGCTTCGATCGCCTCGTTCCTGAGCGCGGTGTTTTCACTGGGGAGGTACCGTATCAAGCCTTCGACGACTGCGCACGAGCGGCTCTGAATAAGCGAGGTCATGATCACGCTGCGCACGCTGACCGCAGG
The DNA here is from genome assembly GCA_963829495.1 of uncultured Alphaproteobacteria bacterium. Lineage (GTDB taxonomy): Bacteria > Pseudomonadota > Alphaproteobacteria > Rhizobiales > Rhodomicrobiaceae > Rhodomicrobium. The sequence goes on along the minus strand of CAWHIT010000002.1, from coordinate 65,450 downwards.
CTCGTGCTCCAGATGCTCGCACAGGATCGGAATGCCCTCGCTCATCAGAGCCAGGTCTCGAGCGGCCTGTCGACGCAGCGCGGGCTCGTTCGATTGCAGCTGCCCGGCAAGCTCCGCCAGAGTTGGACGGGAAAGCTGCTCCATGCGGGCTTGCGCGCTTGCGGGTCTATTGGTGGCTTTAACAAGCGCCATGGCGGCCCCGGCTTGTGATGGTTGAGGGAGATAGCCAGGTCGTAAGCTCGCGCGCGATGGCATTCGATGGGAGGACGACAGCAGCGCCACCGAGCCGGATCAATTCGGCAGGCATGCCAAACACGATCGAGGTGGCTTCATCCTGTGCGATCGTGCGGCCGCCCTTGCGCCTGAGCTCGGTCATCGCTGCCGCTCCGTCATCCCCCATGCCAGTCAGGAGAACCCCGATAAGCCTGTTGGCGGCCACCGCTTCCATGGCGCTGGTGACAAGGCGCGTGACACTCGGGTGCCATAAGTGCTGCTGGCTCGAAGGAACCGGAACTGCAAGCAAGGACTTGTTGCGGCCCATCACGACCAGGTCGGCGTCGCCTTTGGCGATGTAGATTTTTCCTGGTCCGATGGGGGATTGCCGCGAAACTTCCTCAACTGGCAACGCGCAGATGTTGTCCATCCGCTTGGCAAAAACACCTGTAAAGGTGCCGGGCATGTGTTGGGCCACCAAGACCGCCCAGGGAAAGCCAGGCGGCAACAAAGGAAGGATCTCCTCCAAGGTCCCTGGCCCGCCCGTCGATACTCCGATGAGCACAAGCCCCATGTCTGCCGCATTCGCAATTGGAGAACTGTGGGCCAGACGCTCCTGCCGGTGGTCCCTGCTCGAAAATCGGTTCCTTTGGTTGAGTGCATCGCCCAGACCTTTGGCACCTCCCACCCGCGCTTTTGCAGCTCCCTTTACTTTGGTGAGCAATTCGCGATGAACGCGCTCTATGGACAGCGAAATGGTGCCATCGGGTTTGTGGACATAATCGACAGCGCCGAGACTCAGCGCCTGTAAAGTGGCCTCCGCTCCCTTTTCAGTGAGAGACGAGACCATGAGAACGGGCTTGGGCTTCTCGACCATAATGCGGGACAAGCAGGTGATCCCATCCATCTCCGGCATGTTGATATCAAGCGTGATGACATCGGGATCAAAACTGGTCAGGAGGGAAAGGGCTTCGACGCCGTTCCGGGCGACGCGCACCTGAAATCCTCCTTCGCTTTCCAAAAGCGTGACCAAATGTTTCCGCATGAGGGCGGAATCATCAACGACCAGTACCTTGATCATTGGCTTTTCGTCTCACCTGGAAAAATTGAATTAAACGGGAGAGGCATTTGCCTCTCCCGCAATAAATCACGCCACTAATTTCAGCTCATCCAACTCATTGAAGTTCAACAACTGTTCGACCTCCAAGAGCAGGATCATGCGTTTCTGTTCTTCGAGGTTTGCAACGCGATTAATAAGACGCTGCTGCCGTGCCGAAAGAGCCGGCGCGGGACCAACATGACGCAGGCCGATACGCATCACTTCCGAAACGGAATCGACAATAAAGCCGGTGCGCACGCCATTGATGGTGAACACCATGATACGCTGGCGATCGTTCCGGTCGGCTCCCGGCAGACCGAAACGGCTTCTTTGATCCAGAACCGGCAGAACGACGCCACGCAGGTTCACGACGCCTTCGATGAATTCAGGCGTTTTCGGTATGCGCGTCAGTTCATCCGGCACGCGAACGATTTCCTGCACGGCCTCGATGGGAACGCCATACTCTTCCTCCATCAGACGAAAGACGACGAACTGCTCTTCTTGTTCGTTATCAGCGACGGAATGATCGGTTTCCGCAGTTGACATCTCGTTATCCTTGTCTGCATCGCTTACGGCCTTGCGCAATTCCTCCGACTTGAACATGCGTTCCGCCGAAAGGACCGAGACGAGACGCCGGCCGTCCTGAAGCCGGCAAATCGACTCGATGTCGTTCATGGCCTGTCCTTGGCTCAGCAAGGCCGGCATGGGGTCGACAATATTGCGCGCTACACGCAAGACTTCCTTGACGCCATCCATCACAACGCCAACGGAAACGCCGTCGCCAAGAGAGATGACCACAACCTTGTTGGCCTCGGACATCTCGATCGGCGGCAGACCGAACATGTTACGAAGACTTACCAGCGGCAGGAGCCGGTTACGCAGAGTGATAACCCCCAAAACATGCCCGTGGCTGTTCGGAAGCTGGGTGATCTGGTTAGGAAGTTGGATTATTTCTTCCACGCGCTCGATCGGGAACGCATACTCCTGATCAGCCACCTCGAAACTGACGAGGTGATCTTCATCCAACACCGCCTGCTCCGACGCCTTGGCGCCGGAGCTGACATCCTGCATGCCCCGAGCGAGCCGTTCTGCTGTGCTCTGCATCGCGCCGCGGAACTCCCGCTCCACGGTCTTGGCGGCGTCGAGGATCATGACCATCGACTTCCCGTTTTCGCTTTTGATCATGCCGGTCAAAAGCCCGGTGTCGATGGCGGCTCCGATATTGGAGGCCGCTTCGATACGGTCCGGGTCGACCGTCACCACATTAGCCATGCGGTCGACGACAAGCCCCACGGGCCTTCCATGATCCAGAACCACGACACGCGTGGAGTTGTCATGAAGGGCCGCCGGAAAGTGGAAAATCTCGCGCAAGTTCAGGACCGGCAGGACAGAACCACGCAGGTTGGCGAGACCTTCCAAGGCAGGCGGGCTCATGGGAACCTTGACCAGGGTCGGCATGCGGATGATTTCCTGCACGGTCGAAAGCCGTACAGCGAAGACTTCCTTGCCGACATGAAAAATCACGAACTGACGCGAGACGACATCCGAATTTAAACTTTTGGGTTGGGCTAAATTGGCGGCGATGACGTTGGAGGGTGCGTCCACACCCCCTTGCTCGCTTACGGCAGACATGGCTGCACTCCTCTTTGCGGCGGATCAGTTTCCGGCCTGAAGTTCGTCTGCCAGTGAGGCGATTTCCTCGATGGCGGCCGCCAGTTGCTCCGCGCCCTTGGCTTGCTCGCGGGCAGCGCCCGAAGCTTCGCCGGATGCGCGTGTGGCTTCCTGAGCCGCGGCGGACACCTGCTCGACGCCCGTCTGGACCTCCTTCACGACGCGAACGATTTCGTCCGTACCATTCATGATCTCCTTGTTGCCCTCCAGGACGAAGGTCACGTCGCTGGCGATGGTCACGAGGTTTGCGGCGATGATCTTGTTCTTTTCTCCTTCGATAGCCGCAGCGTCGGCGATGGCAGACAGATCCCCACGAACCCTGACGATTTGATCCTGGATAGCCTTGACGGTATCCTTGATACGCTCGGCGTTCTCGGCGGAGTTGCGTGCAAGATTGCGGATGTCCGTAGAAACGACGGCGAAGCCTTTGCCGAATTCGCCGGCGCGAGCCGCTTCAACAGATCCGTTCACGGCCAGCATATTGGTTTGGATCGACACGGTGGTAATCGCGTCGACGATCTTGTCGATGCGCCGGCTGATCTGTTCGAGGGCTCCCATTTGCTCCGCGCTCTTTTTGCCTGCCACGACGGAGGCCTGAACGCCTTCCACCAACGCTTCGACGGCCGCAATATTCGTTCCAATGAGGTTGGCAGTGAGCTGGCTCTTCTCAAAAGCGGCCTGGGCCAGTTTCTGGGAAGACAGCGCTCCCCGTTCAATCTGGGCTATGGCAGCCGCAGACTGATGGGTGGCAGTACCCTGCTGTTGCGCACCTTTGGTGATTTGCTCAAGCGCCGTCATGATTTCAGCGGACGCGCGATTGATCTCCTCAACGGCACTCGACATTTCTTCCGCGGCCGATGCCACCTCCTCGGCGCTCTTGCCGATGTTGGTGCTGTTTTTCAGCTCGTCGGCGAGTTCCGACAATTCCTGCGCAGCCTGCTCGCACTGATTCAGCGCAACAGTCTGCTGATCGATAGTCTTCAACGATTCCTGGCATGCCGAGCTTTGCTCTTCCGCGGCGGCCGCGATAATCTCGGAGCCTTTCTGGACTTCGACAGCGGCCTTGGCGGATTCTTCGCTGGCGCGAAGGATTTCAGAGCTGCCGTCCATGATTTCCTGCATGTCCAGGCGGATCTTGGTGAGCGCCTCTGTCGCTTCCCTGCCTTTCTCGACCTCGCGCTTCGCCGTCTGAGCGGACTCGTTGATCCCCTCGGAAACCACTTTAACATCGGCCTGAATCTGCACGATCAGGTTCTGGATATCGCGGGCCGACTTCTCTGAGGTTTCGGCCAGCGTACGCACCTCGTCGGCTACGACGGCAAATCCTTTGCCGTGCTGCCCGGCGCGTGCAGCCTCGATGGCTGCGTTCAACGCCAGGAGGTTGGTCTGGTCGGCGATGCGCGCCACAGCCTTCACGATCTCACCAATGGCGGCGGCTTGCTGGTCGAGTTCGGCCACCATTTTGACGGAGCCTTCCTGGCGCTCCGCAGCCCTGCTGATCGCAAGAATGGAGTTCGTTATCTGCCCGCTGACTTCCGCAATCCCGGTTTGCAGGGCTTGCGTCTTGGAGGTAGCGGCTTCGGCGTTATTCTTGGCTTTCTGGATGAGACCAGCGCCATGATTGATCGCCTTGAGCGACTGCTGCGAAGCGCCCGAGGACTCTTCCGCGCCGACGCCGATCTGCTCGACGGCTTTGCGCAGTTCCTCGGCCGCCGAAGACGCTTCTGCGATTCCGCTTGCCAGCTGGCTTGTGGCAGCTGCCACTCTTTCAGCCGCCTTTTGCTGGCGAGCGTACGTTTTTGCTTTTCGTTTCTGTGCCTCGGCCAGCAGCTTGCGGCCGCCTATCGAGACTTCTTCTTCTTTTTCGATCTTGATCGCCACCGGGGGGTGAGAAATAGACGGAGATATACCGTTTCTTTTTGCCAATGCCATGAAACCTGACCTTGCTGGAAGTGATGCGGGCCAGATAGGTTTACGCTTGCTATGGTTAAAGCTATGTATAATAAGCCGAGAAAACAAAACCGTGTTGTTATTACACGAAATAACAATATCTTTATTGCAGATAATGCAATAAAATAAAATGTATTACATTGAGTTTGCCATAAATAAACCTTTCGTGGTTTGGCGGCGCGTGTGTTTCGCTCCTCAGTTGCCACGTTTGTGCGCGTTTTTTCGCTCCTCTTGCTAACAAGAAACTCGCCACCTGAAGATGCTGATATGAACGCCTTCAACTTGTTTCATCCATCGGGGTCGGCCGACAGGCTGGTGCAGAACTAATTAGATCATCGAGACCGCCCGTCGTGCTCACGGCCCTCGAGAACAAGCTCTTCGGGCGCCACTGATAAGGCGGCCGTTCTTGACCGCCGTTCCGCGCGCCTGCGCAGCAGCAAAAGGGCGGCCAGTTTGATCATCTAACGTCAGATCCCGCCCGGAAATCCCTGATAGTCACTGTCGCCGCTCGCGGCTCAGTTGCGGCGAAGCGCTACGGCCGCTCTCTGGTTTCCTTGCTTACCGGCTGGTGATCACGGCCTCGAGATATTCGCTCGGCACAATCAGCACGCCGTCGGCGGCGCGATTGAACCCCTCGAGCAGCCCGAGAATGTCTGTCTGCAACGCGCCTCGCTTCGCCTCGTCGAGCGAAGCAAATGCCCGGTGGAGCGGTCCGTAGTAGGTCTTGAAGACGTCGAGCCAATGGGCGGCCGAGTGATAGCGAAAGTTGAAAACCCGCTTTGCCACCGAAACCTGATGGCCCGGGAACAGCTCAGCAAGACGTGATTTCGTACCCCATAACGCTGGTGACTTAAGTCCGGCGGGCGGCGGAATGTGCCTGCCGATAGTCTTGAACAATTGCCCGATGAAGCCGTCCGGCGTCCAGTTCGCAAGTCCGATGCGCCCGCCCTTTCGCACCACGCGGACAAGCTCTGCCGCCGCCTGCTCCTGGTTGGGTGTGAACATCACGCCGAACGCCGAGAAAGCGACATCGAAGCACTCGTCGGCAAAGGGCAAAGCTTCAGCGTCCGCCAACCGGAAGACAATGGGCAACCGCTCGGCTCTGGCCCGCTCCTTGCCGCGATCGAGGAGGTCCCCGACATAGTCGGTCGACGTTACATCGGCGAATTGGCGCGCTGCGGCAAGAGCCACGTTCCCATTGCCGGAGGCAACATCGAGCACTCGCTCGCCCGCGCAGAGGTCGACCGCTTCACAGAGACTTTCACCAACGATCTGCAATGTCGTGCCGATGACGGCGTAGTCACCGGACGACCACGTGGCTTGCTGCCGGACTTTAATGGTAGTGTAATCGGGTTTTTCGAGCGTGATGGTCATCGTCATTTCCCAGAGTTTCGAGGTCTGATCGCTCGCCGCTTGCTGGCAGCGTGAGCGACTTCAAGACCACAAAATATCGCGGGACACCGATGCCCTGAATGATTGCTCCGCTCGTTTACCTGTCCAGTCGTCCGGACCTGGAAGTGACGCGCAATGACCGACGCCCTTTCCGATGTACTGCGTTCCGTCCGCCTGAAGGGCGGGGTCTTCCTGGATGCTCGCTTCACCGCGCCCTGGGCGGTCAGTTCCTACGTCGCAGCCGAGGACTGCAAACCCATCCTCGCCAAACCTGCCCAAATGATTGCCTATCATTTCCTGATCGAAGGCCGGATGCTTGCATCGGTTGAGGGTGAACCTGCGATCGAAGTTCGCTCCGGCGAGGTGCTGCTGCTGCCCAGGAACGATACGCACATCCTTGCCAGTGAACACGGCCTCGCTCCAGTGGATGGCCACCATCTCGTCCAGCCTGCGCCGGCCGGGGGACTGGCAAGAATTGTTTATGGCGGTGGCGGCGAACCGGCGCGCATGGTGTGCGGGTTTCTTGGCTGCGAAGATGGCTATAACCCACTCATAGCTTCGCTTCCACGCCTGCTAACGGTCAATGTGCACGAGGCAACCTCGCGCGATTTCATAGAGACATCCTTGAGGTTCGCGGTCGCTGAACTCGTCGAAGGTCGGCGGGCGGCGTCGAGTATACTCACCCGGCTTTCGGAGCTGTTGCTGGTCGAGGCTGTTCGCCGCTACGTTGACCGTTTCGGTGAGGAGCTAAAGGGCTGGCTCAAAGGTCTCAAGGACCCGAACATCGGCCGGGCGCTGGCGCTCATCCACCAGAATATTGCCGCGTCATGGACGGCCGAGGCCCTGGCCAAAGAGGTGGCAATGTCCCGGAGTGCCTTTGTCGAACGCTTCACAGCCCTGGTCGGCGTTCCGCCAATCCGTTACCTCACGGCATTGCGGATGGAGACTGCTAAAACTCAGTTGCGTGAGACTGCGATGTCCGTCGCGCAAGTCGCCTACTCGATTGGCTACGAATCCGAAGAGGCGTTCAGCCGCGCCTTCAAGCGCGAGGTTGGCATGTCGCCTCGACCATGGCGTCGGCAGCAGGTTTCGAATTAGCGCAGCGCGCGCAAAATCGGAACCGGGCTGCGACGCAATTTTTTCTTAACGGCTGGAACTACCGCGGAGCATTTCGGGCGGCGATCATGGTGGCGAGGCGGGATTAGGAAGCCTTCACCAGACCGGCCACCGCCATCGTGGACGACGCTCACCACGCGCGCTTTCATAAACATTTCGTTCACTGCGGCGAGCCTTCATACTTATGTGGTTAACAGAAGCGCGCCGGAATTACTTCCCACCGCGTGTTGGTAAAGAACTTCTTTATTTGGCGCGAAACGGAGGAATGCAGCGCCTAAGACCCGACAAAGGGCGGCTACCGTAAGCCACTGAAAATGCTATAGTTTTTATTGTTAACAAATGACCCATTAAATAGAATCTAATGCCGGAATTTTTCCATTTACTGGGACGCGCAAAAGTCCGTTAAATATGTTTCAACATCGCGAATTAACGCTTGCGAAGGCCGAAACTGCACGGCGCAGGCAGCGGCGATGGCGTCCCGTTCTGTCCTTTTCTCATATTTATCAATGGCTTGAGCGGCTTAAGCTGCGTTAACCTGGCATCAAGGCGATTTCGCTGAAGATCTTTCAGAAGTAGAGATGCCGCCATTTGCAGGATGCTACAAAATGGACTATGCCGCCCGCGTCCGGTTAAACGCACGATGTTTACAGAAGCAAACTTCGCTCATCTGGCCAACGGATGCGGCTCGCTGCTCACTTCGTCATCCCGGCCAAGCGAAGCGCGAGCCGGGATCGCAAAAAGACAGGCGATTCAATTTGTTACGATCCCGGATAAGGCTTTGCCTTTCCGGGATGACGGCGGCGGCGATCCGGTGGCGCGTCAGGCAAAATGCAAGCCGAGCCTTGGCCGCAGCTGGGCCGTCCGCAAGAAACGCGATGCCACTCGCAAGCCTGAAATCGGCAAGGCTCACGAGTGGATTTGTTCAGCCCGTCACGTCAAAAGCGGCAAGCGCGGCCATGTTGACAAGGTCGTTGTCGGTCGACCCAAGCGAGGCAATCTGCACGGGCTTCGACAGGCCCACAAGGATCGGCCCGATCACCGTGCCGCCGCCTAGTTCCTGCAGCATCTTGGTTGAAATGCTGGCTGCGTGGAAGGCCGGCATAACGAGGACATTCGCTGTGTCCGTCAGGCGGCAGAAGGGATACAGGGCCATGGCTCGCCTGTTCAATGCAACGTCGGCGCCCATGTCGCCGTCATACTCGAAACCGACTTCGCGCTGGTCGAGGAGCCTTACGGCCTCGCGAACGCGGTCCGACCGCTCGCTTGGCGGATTGCCGAAGGTCGAGAAGGCGAGCAGCGCGACCCGCGGCGTCATGCCAAATCGCGACGCCACGCCAGCAGCCTCGACGGCGATGTCGGCCAGTTCTTCCGAGTCGGGCATGGCGGTTATCGAGGTGTCGGCGACGAGCACGACCCTTCCGCGGCTGATGATGACGGAAACGCCGATGACGCGGCGGCGCGGCTTAGGATCGAGCACGCGGCGGATATCTTGCAGCGCGGTGGACCAGTTCCGGGTTATGCCGGTAACCATGGCGTCTGCATGTCCGAACGCAACCATGCATGCCGCAAACACGTTGCGATCGTTCTTCACGAGCCGCTGGCAATCACGGTAGAGGTAGCCTTGCCGTTGCAGGCGCTGGTACAGGAATTCGGCGTATTCTTCATTATGCTCCGAATGGAGCGCGTTCTGGACCTCCAGCCCCTCCTGATTCACACCTGCCAAAAAAAGAGCTTGCCGGACCCGTGAATCGCGCCCGATCAGGACCGGTTGCCCGAGCTTCTGGCCTTGGAAGGAACTCGCGGCGCGGACGACCAGTTCCTCTTCGCCCTCGGTGAACACCACGCGTTTCGGATTGAGCCGCAACGACTCAAAGATGGAGTTGATGAAGCCTGCCGCCGGGTCGAGCCGGGCGGAAAGCCGGGCCTTGTACCCATCCATATCGATGATCGGCCTGCGCGCGACGCCTGAGTCCATCGCCGCTTTTGCGACCGCCAACGGAATCTCGCAGATAAGTCGCGGATCGAAGGGCGCCGGGATGATGTAGTCCGGCCCGTAGCGCAGCCGGCGGCCGTAGACCTTGGCCACCGCATCCGGCACGTCCGCCCGCGCAAGCTCCGCAAGCGCCTGGGCCGCCGCGATCTTCATCGGCTCGTTGATGGTCCGTGCCTGCACGTCGAGCGCGCCGCGGAAGATGTAAGGGAAGCCGAGAACGTTGTTGACCTGGTTGGGATAGTCCGAACGGCCCGTGGCGACGATGGCGTCGTCGCGGACCTGCGCAACATCCTCCGGCGTGATTTCAGGGTCCGGGTTCGCCATGGCGAAGATGATGGGCCGGTCAGCCATGCTGGCGACCATCTCCTTCGTGAGCGCGCCGGCAGCGGAAAGACCGAAGAAGGCGTCCGCACCTTCAACCGCCTCGGCGAGCGTCCGCGCCTTCGTATCGATGGCGTGCGCCGACTTCCACTGGTTCATGCCCTTCTCGCGGCCCCGGTAGATGACGCCGGTCGTATCGCAGAGCGTCACATTCTCATGGCGCACGCCCATTGCCTTCATGAGCTCGAGGCAGGCGATACCGGCAGCGCCCGCGCCATTGCAGACGACCTTGACGTCCGCCATCTCGCGGTCCGTCAGGTGGACGGCGTTGATCAGCCCAGCGGTTGCGATGATGGCCGTCCCGTGCTGGTCGTCATGGAAGACGGGAATGTCCATCAGCTCGCGCAGGCGGCTCTCGATGATGAAGCAGTCCGGCGCCTTGATGTCTTCCAGGTTGATGCCGCCCCAGGACGGGCCGAGATAACGCACGGCGTTCACGAAGGCGTCCACGTCCTGTGTATCGACCTCGATATCGATAGAATTGACGTCCGCGAAACGCTTGAAGAGAACGGCCTTGCCTTCCATCACCGGCTTCGAAGCAAGCGCGCCGAGATTGCCGAGCCCGAGAATGGCGGTGCCGTTGGAAATCACCGCGACGAGATTGCCCTTCGCCGTGTAATCATAGACGAGCCTTGGGTTCTCAGCGATAGCCTCGACGGGGACCGCGACGCCCGGTGAATAGGCAAGGCTCAGATCGCGCTGCGTCGCCATCGGCTTCGTCGGCACGATTTCGAGCTTTCCAGGCTTGCCTTCAGAATGAAATTGCAACGCCTCCTGCCGCGTGAACTTGCGCTGAGGGCTGACAGCTGCTTCCCGTGGTGGTGGGGTGAGCGTTTCCGAAACGGTTTTTATCCTCGCCTTTGAAGCGGGTTTGGAAGTGGACATCGCGGATCTTTTGAATGAGCTGAAATGGATTGAGTTGGCCCCGCTTGCGGAGCGGCTTGCTGCAACGTTAGCCTCCCCGGTTAGGCCGCACAAGCACACATCAGCCATGAGGTGACCCTTTTTCACGAAGGTGTGATGCCCTCACGCTACCGATTACGGGCGGCTTTTCAAATAGCTATCCGCCAGCGAAGAAGTTCGTGATAAACAATTAAGGCAGCAGCAGAACTTCCAAACAAGGCCGGACACGTCCGTCAAAATCAACGACAGAAATCCAGCAAAGAATATCATAACCAGGCAGTTCAAACTACATAGGCAGATTTTAAGCCAGCCTCGTCTGCGGGTCGTCCCTTTGTTTGGGTAGCGCGGCGATGTTAGATTATTTAATGAAAAACGAAGCGAAGATTTAAGGGTAAGCAGGGAAAATCCTACAGCCTCCCCGCACCCTCTGCAATGTGCGCTAGGGGTTGGCAGCATGGCGTGGGCGAGTATTGAAAAACGGACCGACCTGATGATTCATACCATTGTTATTGCGATTTGTTTCGTGCTCTTCCCCCAAGCCAGCCAGGCCGCGAATCGACGTCCGGCGGCCCATCCCCCTGCCGAAGCTACGACAAAGACCATCCGGGATTGTCCATCCTGCCCCGAGATGGTTATCGTTCCAGCCGGTGAGTTTCTGATGGGGTCTCCGGAAAGCGAGAGAGGTCGCGGCAAGGATGAGGGGCCGCAACACCCGGTCACGATCGCGCAGCCCTTCGCCGTTGGCAAGTTCGAGGTTACGTTCAACGAGTGGGACGCCTGCGTAAGCGATCGCGGCTGCACCTACACTCCCAGCGACGAGGGGTGGGGGCGCGGCAGGCATCCGGTGATCAACGTGTCCTGGAAGGACATTCAGCAATACCTAGCCTGGCTCTCGAAGAAGTCAGGGAAGGAGTACAGGCTTCTGTCGGAGGCGGAATGGGAATACGCTGCCCGCAGCGTGACAAAAACGTCCGATGCAAGCACGCCTTTCTTCACCGGACAAACGATCAACTACAAGCAGGCCAATTACGACGCGAACTTCACATACGGCTCCGGTCAGCAAGGCGCCTACCGCCAAAAGACGACCGACGTCGGGAGTTTTCCCCGGAACGCATTTGGCCTTTACGATATGCACGGCAATGTCTGGGAGTGGGTTCAGGATTGCTACAAGCCGTCTTACGATGGCGCGCCGTCGGATGGCTCGGCCGTTAAATCGGAGCAGTGCGATTTGCACGTTCTTCGCGGCGGAGCCTGGAACTACTACCCCAAGCTCCTGCGTTCAGCCTACCGTTATGCGACCCCCGCCGATATTCGCCTGAATAATTTCGGTTTCCGCGTCGCGAGGGCCATGTGATGCTGGGGAGACGGACGATTTCGAATTCGAGGTTTTTTAGAATGAAATACAAGCCTCTTCGCTCCTGCGCCGCCGCTCTCATTGTTGCGGGTTTCGTTCTGGGCGGCATGCCCCACGCCGGTGCCCGGACGGCTCAAAGGGAAGAGCACTTCGTTCCGAACCACAACCCCGGCACACCGCTGTTAGCCGTTGTGGGGCTGGCGGAGCAGCGCGTCTCCATTTACGACGCCAAAGGCAAGATCATGGAATCGCCGGTCTCGACCGGCCAAACCGGCTACGAGACCCCTGCCGGCATTTACAGCATCGTGCAGAAAGAGGAGGAACATCACTCCAACCTGTATGACGATGCCTCCATGCCATTCATGGAGCGGATAACCTGGACCGGCATGGCGCTCCACGCCGGTGTGCTGCCAGGCTACGCGGCTTCGCATGGATGCGTGCGGCTGCCCCACGAGTTCGCAGAGCGTCTCTATGACGTGACCAATATGGGAATGCGGGTCGTTGTCGTGCGGGAAGAGATCGCGCCCGCTGAAGTCTCCCAGCCTTTCATGTTCGGCGATGCCTCGAATCAGAAAGGGCCGAAGGCCGAGCGTCGAGATGGCGTTTCGCCGACGCGCTACTCGCCGTCATCTAACAACGAGGCCTTGTCGCAGCTCAGAATGACGCTGGCGCAGAAAAGCGCAGAATCCCAGAACGCGGCGAGACAGGTCAGGGATTTGAGGCTTGCGGCTTCGAAAAAGGCTGCCGAAGCCTTGGCGGCTGCACGGGCGTTGCAAATCGCTGAAGGCAATCTCGCCAAGGCGGAAGCTGATGTGAAGGCCGTCGATCAAGCCATTGAAAAGGCGCCTCCTGAGAGGAATGCCGAGTTGGCGGAGGCGAAGGCTCAAGCGCTCTCCAAGTTCAACGCGGCTCAGTCTCAGCTTGATGCAGCGAAATCTCAGGCGCAGGCCAAGGCGGAGGCCGTCGCGCAAGCACAGGAAGAGGCCAAGGCCGCCGATGCGACCCTTGCAGCGGCTATGGATGCTTCGGAGGAAGCACGTCTGAACCTCGCGCCGGTCTCGGTCTTTATCAGCCGCAAGACGATGCGCCTTTACGTCCGGAAAGCCAATCATCCGGTCTATGAATCTCCCGTCATGATCCGCGATCCAGGCAAGCGGATCGGGTCGTTCGTTTTTACGGCCCTTGAGCCAGGACAATCCGGCGGCATGCGCTGGAATGTGGTGTCAATGTACAAGGACGCCATCAACATCGAACCGTTCTCGAAACAAGGTTCTGCCAAGTACCGCGACCCCGCGCCAGCAGACGTCTCCGGCGCGGAGGCAGCTCTCGGCCGCCTCACGATCCCGGAAGACGCAATCGACTATATCTCGCAGGCCGTGTTGCCGGGCTCGTCGCTGATCATCTCGGATGAAGGTCCGAGCATCGAAACGGGCAAGGACACCGATTTCGTTGTTTTCATGAGCGGCGAGCCTCAGGGCGGCATTGCTGTTCGAGCCCATCATCATGAGATGGTCCGCAGGGACGGCGGCTGGTTTGACCAGGATTGGTGGGGCACCTCTTCATCGACCTCGCAGCGCGGCGGCCCGCGCTACCGGCCACGTGGCGGCGGCTGGGGCGGCGGCGAGGAGGATGGGGCGGCGGCGGAGGGTGGCCATTCTAAGCGAAGTTAGCCGGACGCGCCAACGGATCACTGCCGCCGTCGACGTCATGCCAGAGCAAACTTCATCCGGATCGTAATAGATTGACCCGTCTAACTTTTTGCGATCCCGGCTCGCGCTCCGCTCGGCTGGGATGAAAATCCTGTTGGGACGGGCCTCACCGAGCCATCGGGAGGCCTACCCTCCGGTGACAGGCTCGCCGAAGGCGCCCAACCGCGCCATAGCCTCGATCTGATCATCTGAAAAATGGGCGACCTCGCGCAGGATCTCGCGCGTATGCTCGCCGAGAAGCGGCGCGGGTGTGACCTCACAGGGGCTATCGGAAAGCTTGACCGGGTTGCCTGCCGTAAGATGCTTGCCGCGCGTCGGGTGATCGACCTCGACGACCGTGCCCGAAGCGCGAAGAGCCGGGTCTTCGGAAAGCTCTTTCATCGACATGATCGGGCCACAGGGGATGCTGTGACGATGCAGAATTTCCATGGCCTCAAGCTTCGTCCTGGTCATAGTCCACAGCTCGATGCGCGCGAAGATTTCGTTCAGGCGGGGCAGGCGCGCCCTCAGCGTCGCGTAATCAGGATGCGTTTTCCATGATGGCTCGCCGATTACGTCGCAAACGGCATCCCAAACCGCCGCCTGGGTGATGAAATAGATGTAGGCGTTCGGGTCCGTCTCCCAGCCTTTGCATTTGAGGATGCGGCCGGGCTGTCCGCCGCCCGAATCGTTCCCGGCGCGTGGCACGGTATCGCCGAAAGGCACGCCCTCGCCGAACTGACTGTATTCCTCAAGGGGACCACGAGTAAGCCGCTGCTGATCGCGCAGCTTGACGCGACACAGGTTCAAGACGCTGTCCTGCATGGCGCAGGCAACCCTTTGCCCCCGTCCCGTCGTCACCCGCTGATACAAGGCCGCCGCAATGCCAAGTGCGAGATAAAGCCCGGCCCCGGCATCGCCGATCTGCGCGGAGGTGACGAGCGGCAGGCCATCGCGAAAGCCGGTGGTCGAGGCCGCGCCGCCGACGCATTGGGCGGCATTCTCATAGATCTTGTAGTCCTCATACGGGCCTGGGCCGAAGCCCTTCACTGAGGCCAGGATCATGCGCGGGTTCAATTGCTGGATTGTGGGCCAGGATAGCCCCATGCGATCGAGCGCTCCAGGCGCAAAGTTCTCGACGAGCACGTCGCAGGCCTTGATGAGCGCGACGAGGACTTCGAACCCGGCGCGGTTTTTGGCATCGAGCGCAATCGAGCGCTTGTTGTGGTTCAGCATGGTGAAGTAAAGGCTGTCCACATCCGGGATGTCGCGAAGCTGGCCTCGGGTAATGTCGCCGGAACCGGGCTTCTCGACCTTGATGACGTCCGCGCCGAGCCAGGCCAGAAGCTGCGTGCATGTCGGTCCCGACTGCACATGAGTGAAATCGAGGATTTTCACGCCATCCAATGCCTTGGCCATCTCGCTTTTTCCTCCGCAGGCTGGACGGGGGCCTAGCTAGAGCCCCGCTTATTCCTGGCGCTATCCCGGCTCAGGGGAAGCATCTGCCCTCTCTTACTGCAGTATGCAAAATACCAAACGGTCAACAAAGCGATTTGAGATTGAATGCTTCTCGTGGAGAAGCGAACAGGTCAGCGCGATCACCGCTCGCGCGTCGATTGCGCCGTTCAGGTCCAGCCGGTTGGTCCGCGCGAGGAAGAGGGGTGCGTTCTAATCCAAGCTGCGCATCGCGCCGTCCCAGAAAGAAATAGCCGGGCGGCATAGCGCAGCCCGGCTCCCTCTATTACTCGGAACCCCTGGCTCAGAGGCCCTCGTTCAACAACGCAAGCTGCGTGGTCCCCGGCTTCATCTTGTAAAAGATATGGCCTCCGATTTGCGCAACCTTGTCCAGTTCGCGCCGCCAGTTCGGATGCACATAGGTCGCGTGATAGTGCGTGGCGTGACCCACTTCGTCTATCCATACCTCGCCAGCGATGACCTGCTTCGCGAGCTTCACCGCGGTCCCCCATTCTTCTTTCTCTTTTACGGCATTGTGCTTGCCGGTGCAGGTAAAGGAGAACTGGCAGCCGGTGCGATTGCGCTCGCCCTGATAGACCACGCCGCAGACGGTCTTCGGATAGAAGGGGCTGCGGATACGGTTCATGATGACTTGCGCGACAGCCAGCTGGCCTCTGATCGGCTCGTCGCGGGCCTCGAAATAGATCGCGGTCGCCATGCAGCGCAATTCGCGCGCGCGGAACTCGTCCTCGGTCAAACCGCCAAACAATGTCTTAGGCTGCTCCGGAGATAGGCTTGCGTTCTTGAGAAGGCCCGCCCACTGACTGCCGGTGCTGCTCTGTGGCCGCACATCGGCCTCGACATCGCCGGAACTGTCCTGGCTGAACGCAGTCAGGAACAGAGCGGCCTCGGCTAGCGCGGCCGTTTGCGCGGAGGGCTGCTCAGTGGCGGCGGCGACCTGGAGATGAAGCGGATCGGCCTTCATCCGCCGTGCAATACTGTCATTCCCGGCAGCCTTCAAAGCATACGCGAACTTGTCGGCCCGGGGGCCTTTCTGGCTTTCCGCGAAGAGATAAGAGGCGTGCGGCGGAAGCGGCTCCGAAGCCTTTGTGCGATCAGAATAAGTGGGTGAAACGCTAGAGATACCTGTGCTGACCAGCATGGTCAGCTGGTAATCGATGGCTCTGCGCATATCAGGATCGCGATACCCATAACCCACGATCGCAAAAATAAAAGCGAGTATTGTGTACCACGTAAGCTTCGCGAAAGATCGCCGTGCTTTCAAAGTAATGGGAAGCCGGCGAGGCGGCGAAACGGCGAGATCGGAATTGCGGACCACAATGGGTCTGGGGCTGTGTTGTGCGACAAGTGCCCTGCTTCGCCCCTGATACTCTTTCATTCGACGGCTACTTCTCATCGACACTCCTACGCGAACCAGAGTCATAGCTTGGCGACAGTTAATGCGCGGTTACGCGGTCCGAACAATTTATGTCGAAAGCTATAGCTTCCTTGTTGGCGAAATTACGGAGCGCGGCCGGAGAAGAAGTCAGACCGTCGTACGGGGCGTGTGCACGACAGCGAGTTCCGCCAGCGCTCGCCTGACGGTGGCGAACGGCTTATTGTTCCAGGACTGAAAAAGTCCTTGTGCAGCAATGTTTAAGCCCCTTCGGCCGAACTCTGCCAGTACCTCAGCCCGCACCCAGGCCTGCGCTTTTTTCTCGCGGCCGATAGCTAGGCGGTTTTCACTCAAAAGCCAGGCCTCGTGGCGGGAGAACGAGGCGAAAAGCTGGCGAAGGCTGCCGTCGCCAGTGGTTGACGAAACGCTAACGCAATCGGGCTCCCATGCTCCGGCCTCCCGGTGGGAAAGACCGAGAGCGCCCTTCAAGTCCGCCAGCGCGCGGGTGGCGGCCGCGCCCATGTCTGCTTTGGTGACAACGGCAATGTCGGGGATTTCGGCAATGCCGGCCTTCATGAACTGGAGCGAATCTCCAGAAGCCGGTTGAATGCAGAGAACGACGGTATCCGACACAATAGCGATATCCGTTTCCGACTGCCCAACGCCGACGCTCTCAACAATGATCTTGTCGTAAATGGCGCGAAGCAGCGCCACCGACGGGTAAGCGATATCGGCGAGTCCGCCGAGCCGGCCTCTAGCGGCGATGGAGCGAATGAAAACGCCGCTGTCGCTGGGGTCCGTGCGCATGCGGACGCGATCCCCCAAAAGCGCGCCGCCCGTGGTCCTCGACGAGGGGTCGACTGCAATCACGGCGACGGTTTTGCCCTCGGTGCGCCATTCCGAGATTAGCGCGTTGATGAGTGTGGATTTACCGGCGCCAGGCGGGCCGGTTATCCCGATGACGATGCCTTTGGGATTCTCGTGGGCCTCATCAAGCAAGGCGGACATCGAAGCGGGGTTCGCCTCAATAGCAGAAAGGGCTGCTGCGATCTGCGCTTTGCCGGAGAGGCGGGCAAGGTTCAGTTCTGGAGGCGCGTTCACCGCCTGATGCCTTGTTTTCTTGGCAGACAGGAGCGTTTCGAACGCCCCTGTCCACGAATTGTCTGACGCCGGGATTTAAGCGGGCGAAACCGCCCGCCGCAAGCCCCTACGCTGTGGACGATGTCCCGCCCTTGCCCTTTGCGCGAACGGCGGCCTGCGCAGCTGCAAGCCGAGCGACCGGCACGCGGAATGGCGAGCACGATACATAGTCGAGGCCGACCTTTTCGCAAATTTCGATGGACGCGGGATCGCCCCCGTGCTCACCGCAGATGCCAAGCTTGATGCCGGGCCGAGTTTTCCGCCCGCGATCGGCCGCGATCTGGACGAGTTCGCCCACACCTTCGGGATCGAGTGAGACGAACGGATCGGTTTCGAAAATGCCTTGCGCGAGGTAATCGCCGAGGAATGTGCCGGAGTCATCGCGGCTCAGACCGTAGGTCGTCTGAGTGAGATCGTTCGTCCCAAAGGAGAAAAACTCGGCCGATTTCGCGATATCCCCGGCCCGAAGCGCAGCGCGCGGCAGCTCGATCATCGTTCCAACGTGGTAGGTGATCGAGGTTCCGGTCTCGGATTCGACCTCCTTGGCTACCCTGTCGATAACCGCCTTCAGAATGTCGAGTTCCGCCTTGGTGGCAATCAGAGGAACCATGACTTCTGGCACAACCGGCGTGCCTGTCTTTTTGCCGGCTTCGACCGCCGCCTCAAAGATTGCACGCGCCTGCATTTCGGAGATCTCCGGATAGGAGACGCCAAGACGGCAGCCGCGATGGCCCAACATCGGGTTCTGTTCCCTGAGGGCACTGAGCCGGGCGCGAAGGGCGGAAGCATCCATTTTCAACGACGCGGCCAGTTCCTTGATCTCCTCGTCGCCATGCGGCAGGAACTCATGAAGCGGCGGATCGAGTAGCCGGATCGTGACCGGCAGGCCCCCCATGATTTCAAAGATCTCGATAAAGTCCTGGCGTTGCATCGGCAGAATCTTCGCGAGCGCTGCGCGCCTGCCGCTTACATCGGACGCGACGATCATCTCTCGCATCGCCATGATGCGAGTGGCGTCGAAGAACATGTGCTCGGTGCGGCAAAGACCGATGCCTTCCGCTCCGAACTTCAGTGCCTGGGCGGCGTCCTTTGGCGTGTCGGCATTCGTGCGCACCTTCATGCGCCGAAGGCCATCGGCCCATTCCATGAGCGCCGCGAAGTCGCCGGTGAGTTCCGGCTGGCGCATCGGAACCTGACCCCGGATGACCTGGCCCGTTGAGCCGTCGATCGTGATCAGGTCGCCTTCCTTGAGCGTCACGGTCCCCGCGCTGAGAGTGCCCAGTTCGGTGTTGATGCGAAGAGCGCTCGCACCAGAGACGCAGGGACGCCCCATGCCGCGGGCAACGACGGCTGCGTGGCTCGTCATGCCGCCGCGTGCGGTCAGAATACCGGCCGCCGCATGCATGCCGTGGATGTCTTCGGGGCTTGTTTCTGTGCGTACCAGGATGACAGTCTTGCCTTGGCTCTTCAGCTTCTCGGCATCGTCGGGAGAGAAAACAATCTCGCCGCAGGCGGCGCCGGGGGATGCCGGCAGGCCGGTGGCAATAATATTACGCTCGGCCGAGGGATCGATTGTCGGATGAAGAAGCTGATCGAGCTGAGTTGCCTCGATGCGGGTTACGGCTTCTTCCTTAGTGATGAGCCCTTCCTGGGCAAGATCAACCGCGATTTTCAGTGCCGCTGGCGTCGTGCGCTTGCCATTGCGACATTGAAGCATCCAGAGTTTGCCTTCCTGGATGGTGAACTCGATGTCCTGCATGTCGCGGTAGTGGCGTTCGAGAGTTTCGCAAATCGTTTTGAACTGTCCGAACACGGTCGGCATGATCGCCTCGAGCGAAGGCTTGTCGCTGCCGCCCTCTTTTCGCGCCGCTTCCGTAATGGCCTGCGGCGTGCGGATGCCCGCCACAACGTCCTCGCCTTGTGCGTTGACGAGGAACTCGCCATACAGCCTCGGATCCCCGGTCGATGGATTCCGGGTAAAGGCGACGCCCGTTGCGCTCGTATCGCCGCGGTTGCCGAACACCATCGCCTGAACGTTGACCGCAGTGCCCCAGCTTTCGGGCAGGCCATTCAGCTGCCGGTATTTGATGGCACGGGCATTGTTCCAGCTGTCGAAGACAGCCATGATCGCTCCCCAGAGCTGTTCGTTGATGTTTTGTGGAAATGGCCGCCCGAGCTTGCGCTGCACCACTTCCTTGTATTGGCCGATGAGGGTCTGCCAATCGTCGGCGGTGAGGTCGGTGTCGAGATCGTAGCCGTTCTGGTGCTTATAGTGCTCCAGAATTTCCTCGAAGTTGTGATATTTCACGTCGAGCACGACGCCCGAGTACATTTGGATGAAGCGGCGATAACTGTCATAGGCGAAGCGCTTGTCGCCTGACCGCGCCGCAAGCCCTTTCACGGTATCGTCGTTCAGGCCCAGGTTGAGGATCGTATCCATCATGCCCGGCATGGACGCCCGGCTTCCAGAGCGCACTGAAACGAGAAGGGGATTCTGGGCGTCCCCGAGAACGGCGCCAACAGTCTTGCCGATAAATTCTACAAATTCCTCGACCTGCTCTTTCAGTCCTTCCGGCATATTTCCGCCCGAGGGCATAATAGGCGTTGCAGACTTCCGTCGTGATGCTGAAGCCCGGAGGCACGGGCAGACCAAGATTTGACATTTCGGCGAGGTTGGCGCCCTTGCCGCCAAGCAGGTTTTTCATACCCGCCGAGCCGTCAGCTTTTCCGGCGCCGAAGCGATAAACTAATTTTTCCGTCGCTGCCATTTCCTCTCTCCGTTCGGTCGCGGTCGCGCCGCTCCTGTCGGCGCCGCTTGGTTCCTGCGCGTAAACGTCCCTGATCTTGCGGCAAATGTTTCAGCAAGGCGCAGGTTTGTTTCTAAAATGTTGATGGTGATGTCATAGAAGAGCTGGGCTGGTGTAAAGCTGGACATTGATCAGCGCACGTTCGTCGGGGGTGTCATTTCGCCGCTCTTCTTTCTCAAAAAGGCAAGCTGGAAGACACCGCTGGCGTCTACGTCGCCACGTGAGGCCCATCCAAAGGATACATAAACTCTATGTATCCGAGATAGCCCGCCCGCTCAAGCCTTACAGCAGCCCAATGCTGCCGAAACTCATCTTAACTCAAAAAATCGTTCCTCCCAAGAAACCTTAAGCGGCGCGGCGCACTCCGAACCCGTCGCCGCGAAGGCTGAGCGCCTCCGCAACATGGAGGGCATGGATGTCGGCGCTGCCGTCCAGGTCCGCCAATGTCCGAGCCAGACGGAGTGCTCTGTGGTAGCCTCGGGCCGACAAACCGTTCGTTTCCGCGGCTCGCTCCAAAAGACGCATGCCCTCGCAATTGAGCCCGCAAAATTCTTCCAGCAGCGCGGCTGGACATCTCGCGTTTGTCGTCACGGTGTCGTTGCCAATCACGGAATATCGCCGCGCCTGAATTGCCCGAGCCATAGCGACTCGCTTTGCCACGTCTGCGCTGGTATCACGCGATGGCGGAAGCGCAAGATCGGTCGCTTTCACAGGCGCCACCGCGATCTGGATATCCAGGCGGTCCCAGAGCGGTCCGGAAATTCTTGCCCTGTAGTTTTCCTCACATCTCGGCCCCAGTCGGCAGGTCATGCCCGGTGTCCAGGCGTGACCGCAGCGGCATGGATTTATCGCAGCCACCAGTTGGAAGCGCGAAGGATAGCGTATCCGATGGTTGACGCGCGCAATAATTGTTTCTCCGCTTTCGATCGGTTGGCGCAGCGCGTCAAGAACATGGGGCGGGAACTCCGCGAACTCGTCGAGAAAAAGGACGCCGTGATGAGCCAGGGCAACTTCGCCGGGTTTTGGCCGGGCTCCCCCTCCCACGAGCGCCGCCATGCTCGCCGAATGGTGGGGCGCTCGGAAAGGGCGGCTCGAAGTCAGTGTTCCGTTTACGATCGTCCCCGCAATGCTTTGGACCATCGCAACCTCAAGAAGCTCCTGAGGCTCAAGCGGCGGAAGAATACTCGGCAGCCGCTGGGCCAGCATAGACTTGCCTGCTCCGGGCGGTCCGATCATGAGCATGTGATGGCCGCCCGCAGCCGCGACCTCAAGCGCGCGCTTGGCGCTCTCCTGGCCGCGAACGTCTTTGAGATCGGGGGCAGCTTCCGCGCTCTGATCGAGATGCGGGTGAGGCTGCGAAATAAGAGCCGTGCCTTTGAGGTGATTCACAAGCGCAACGAGATGCGAGGGCGCCACAATCGGCATTGAGGCGGAGGCCCAGGCCGCCTCCGGCCCGCAGGCCGCCGGGCATATCAAACCCTTCTCGAGAGCACCCGCCCCCAGCGCTGCTGGCAGAGCGCCCGCAATCGGGCCGAGGCTGCCATCAAGCCCGAGTTCGCCAATGATGATAAAGTCCTTCAAAGCTTCGGGCGAGATTGCACCGGCTGCCGCCATGACGCCGAGCGCGATCGGCAGATCGTAATGCGTCCCTTCCTTCGGCATGTCGGCTGGAGCGAGGTTGACGGTGATCCGCTTCGCCGGAAGACCAAGCCCGATGGCGGTCAGCGCCGCGCGCACTCGCTCGCGACTTTCTCCGACCGACTTGTCCGGAAGTCCAACAACCGAAAAAGCCGGAAGGCCGGGCGCGATAAGAACCTGCACGTCCACCTTCTTCGCGTCGATGCCCTCGAACGTTACCGTGGACACTTGCGCGAACATCCTGCCGACTCCACCAACAGCTTTCAACAAACACGGTGGATATTATCTCTGAATTTTACAAAATCAAGAACAATCAACGAACTTTTGGAGAACAAATCCTTTCTTCCACAGCGTCCCAAATCAGGGCCGCGATATCGGGTCCACCGAACCGCCTGACCTCTCGAATCCCTGTGGGGGAGGTAACATTGATCTCCGTCAGGTAATCCCCGATGACATCGATGCCCACGAAGATAAGGCCGCGCCGCTTAAGCTCGGTGCCGATCGCTTCGCAAATTTCACGCTCGCGTGAGGTCAGCTCAGCGGCCTCAGGGCGCCCGCCGACATGCATATTCGAGCGCGTCTCGTTTGCCGCCGGCACCCGATTGATCGCGCCGACCGGCTTGCCATCCACGAGAATGATGCGTTTGTCGCCTTTGCGGACATCGGGGAGATACTGCTGGACGACGAAAGGTTCCCGGAACACGGTCTGGAACAGTTCCACAAGCGACCCGGTATTCGTATCGTCGGGCCTCACCCTGAAGACGGCCGCGCCGCCATTTCCGTAGAGTGGCTTGACGATAATGTCTCCGAACTCCGCGCGGAAGGCGTTCACCTCGTCCAGGGAGCGCGTAATGAGTGTCGGCGCCATCAGTTCCGGGAATTCGGTCACGAATAGCTTCTCGGGCGCGTTTCGAACACTCGCAGGGTCGTTCACGACCAGCGTTTTAGGGTGAATGTGATCGAGAATATGAGTTGTGGTCACATAGGCCATGTCGAAGGGCGGGTCTTGGCGGAGGTGGATCACCTCCAGCTCCTTGAGTTCCAGCGTCTGCTTCGCCCCCAGTTCGTAGTGCGCGCCATGGACATCGTCGACGCGAAGTTCATGGCCCTCGGCGAACACGCGTCCATCCCTCATAAAGAGCTTGTCGGGGGTGTAATAAAAGATGCTGTGCTCGCGATTTTGCGCCTCGAGCAGGAGCGCAAACGTCGAGTCGCCGTGGATATGTATTCTTTCAATTGGGTCCATCTGGACCCCGGTTTTCAGCCGCATTCGCTCCTCGCGCGTTTTCTGTAAGAGGAGACTTAAAGGCGAGGGGCTAATTACGCAAGAAAGGCCTGTTCGATATGGGCGCAGCCCTCAGTTGGGCTGATGAGCACGACATCGAAGCTGGCTGAGCATTGGGACAGCGCCGCGTGCTCACCGAGAAAAACCTCCGCAGCGAGCGCGATTTTGGCTTGCTGACGCGGCGCTATGGACCACGCAGCCTCGTCCTGGGTCTTTCGCCGCTTGACTTCAACAAAGGCGAGATGATCGCCGCGCTTCGCAATAAGATCAATCTCCCCTGCTTTGGTTTTGTACCGCTGCGCCAGGATATGATAACTCTTGCTTTCAAGGAGCTGCCGGGCGCAGCTTTCCGCAGCGACGCCAAGGGCGTACGAGGTTTGACGGGACGAACTGCGGCCGGGACCAATCATGGCTACTTACCCTTCACTTTCAATGCCAAGTTGTAGACCTTCTTTTTACCAACCCCAAGATCCATTGCGACTTTTTCGACAGCTTCCTTAACGCTCTCCCGTTTCAGGGCTTTACGCAGAGCTACTTCGATATCGGCTTCTGATGCTGTCCTGGGCTCGCCCGGTGCAATGAGTATGACCAGTTCTCCCTTGGGTGCGTTTCTTTTCACCTGCTCAAGCAGCGCCGCCGCCGTTCCCCTGGCTAGTGTCTCATGCATCTTG
Organism: uncultured Alphaproteobacteria bacterium; assembly: GCA_963829495.1. Taxonomy (GTDB): domain Bacteria; phylum Pseudomonadota; class Alphaproteobacteria; order Rhizobiales; family Rhodomicrobiaceae; genus Rhodomicrobium. Next base: position 41,298 of record CAWHIT010000002.1, on the reverse strand, counting down.
GTCAGCTCGCGTGCGATCGCGATTTCACGATCCGGAAAGATCTCGTCAAGCACGGCAAGCGCGGCCTCGATCCGGCTCGTCGTCTCGTAAAGGATGACCGTTCCGGCCACGTCGCGGAGCGCCTCAAGCGCTTTTCGCTTTGCAGTCTCCTTCTGGGGCAAAAATCCACCGAAGAAGAACTGGTCCGAGGGCAAGCCGCTTGCGACAAGTGCCGACAGGAGAGCCGAAGAGCCGGGCACCGGAAACACGCTGAACCCCTCGGCGACGGCGGCGCGTACCAGCTTGAAGCCTGGATCGGCGATGAGCGGCGTGCCGGCATCGGAGATCACGGCCACAGACTTGCCTTCGCGAAGGGCCTCCAGAATGCGCGCGCGATCCTTCTCGCCGCTGAAGTCGTGATAGGTCTCAAGCTTTCTGCCTATGCCATACGCGGAGAAAAGCTTGCGGCTGTGGCGCGTATCTTCACACACCACCATGTCCGCAGCGGCAAGCGTAAACAGAGCGCGGATCGAGATGTCGCCAAGATTTCCGATGGGGGTCGAAACAATGTAGAGCCCGGCCGCGAGCGGGGCCGCGGCGAGCTTCTCGATCTGCTGTTGAACCCCTGACGCGAGTTTTTGGTGGCGCTGCGAACCGTCGTCGCTCATCGGTGCCGTAGCATCATGGTATCCAGCGTGTGGTTTTTTTGCCCGTTGCGGCTTGGGCATCACCAATCAGCCATAGTTGCGAAACAGGTTGCCCATGAAGGAATGCGCTGCAAAATAGGAGCGTGATTTGAAGGCAGTGGGGTTTGCTTGCCTTCATAACCGGCACACGTCAACGAAAAGCTGAAACGTCTTATGAAACTTACGACTGAACACGCCCGCGTTCGCCTTCTCGCCGGCGTCGCGTTCATTCTCGCCTGCCTGGGAGTGAGCGCTTGCTCTGTCGGCGGTTTGAGTGGCTCGAACAGCGGTTCGAACTTATCGGGAGCGAGTCCGCAAGGGGGGCCTGCGGGCGGCACTGTGAAGGTGGCGCTGCTTCTCCCATTGACTGGAAATGTCAATGCGCAGCAAGTGGCGAAGGCAATGAAACAGGCGGGAGAGCAGGCGCTGTTCGATTTCGATAAGCCCAATGTGAAGCTCATCCCGAAAGACACGCACGGAACCCCTGACGGCGCCCGCCAGGCGGCCCAGGATGCGATAAAGGAAGGCGCCGAACTTGTGATTGGCCCGCTTTTCGCGAGCGAGGTTACCGCTGTCGCGCCTGTCGCGCAGGCGGCCAATGTTCCGGTCCTTGCCTTCTCAAGCGATCGTAATGTGGCTGGCAACGGCGTGTATCTCATGAGTTTCGTCGCGGGCAGCGACGTGCCGCGCATGATCTCCTATGCGGTCAGCAAAGGCAAAACCCGCTTCGCCGCCCTCTTCCCGCAAAACGACTATGGCCGCATCGTCGAGCAGGCTTTCAATCGCGCCGTGCAAGAGAACCGCGCGCAGGTCGTGATGACAAAGACATATCCGCCTGAAGCGAACGGCATGATGCAGCCGGTAAAGGATTTAGCGGCGCTCGCCAAGAAGGGTTCGCCCCCGCAGATCGACGCCATCTTCATCCCGGCCAGCGGCGACACGCTGCCATCGCTTGCGCAGCTTTTCCCGTATTACGAGGTCGACACCCAGGCGGTGAAGCTCATGGGGCTTTCGGGTTGGGACTATATCGGCGTCGGCAAGGAAGCGGCGTTGCAAGGCGGCTGGTTTGCCGCGCCCGATCCAAAGGGCTGGCAGGATTTCACACGGCGCTATGCCGAGACCTATGGCGATACGCCCCCGCGCCTGGCAAGCCTGTCCTATGATGCCGTCAGCCTCGCCATATCGCTTTCAAGCAACGCGCCCGGTCAGCGTTTTGCAGCCTCCGAGCTGACGCGCTCAAGCGGGTTCCAGGGTGTGGATGGCCTCTTCCGGCTCCGGCCTGACGGCACGGCGGAGCGCGGCTTCGCCATCATCGAAGTGCAGAAATCCGGCAATCAGCCGATCGACGCGGCCCCCTCCGCCTTCGGGACAGCTATCGCTCAATATTAGATCAGGCCGCCGTAATCGGAATCGGTTGCAGGTGAAAAAGTTATTTGGTTACAAAGTGCTAGCTAGAGCAGTCTGTTCAAAAGGACGCGCGCTGCACTAGAGTTTTCCGACTTAGATTGAAGCATAACCAGCGTTCCTGAAGTAGGCAGCGCACTCGGCTGGATGGAAGCATTTGAGCAGCGATCCGATCCTTTTCCAGACGGCCTCGACGGTGCGCTCCCCGGCTTTTCTGAGGAGCGTTTTGAGCTTGGCGAAGACTTGTTCGATCGGGTTCAGATCGGGACTGTAAGGGGGCAGAAACACCAAGCGTGCGCCGGCGGCGCGAATGGCGTTGCGGATTGCCCGGTTCTTGTGAGACCCCAGATTGTCCATGACGACGACGTCGCCCCGCTTGAGCGTGGGAACCAAGATCTGCTCGACATAGGCAAGGAAGGCCTCGCCGTTGATGGGGCCATCCAGCACGCAAGGCGCGGTAATCGCGTCCTGCCGCAGCGCGGCGAGAAACGTCAGCGTCTTCCAGTGGCCGTGCGGAACCTTGGCGACGAGCGGCTTGCCGCGGCGACGCCAGCCGCGGGTGCGGGTCATGTTCGTTTTGGCCCAGGTTTCATCAATGAAAACAAGGCGGGAGGGATCAATCCGCGCCTGGTATTTTTTCCAGCGGAGGCGGCGCCGGGCGACATCGGGACGGTCCTGCTCGGCGGCGAACAAGGTTTTTTTTAAAGCTGATCTCCTGGCGTTTCAGGAAGCGCCACAGCGTGTCGCAGGAAACGGCGACGCCCCGCTCGCGCAGTTCGCCGCGCAGCGCATGAAGCGTCAAATCGGGCTTTTCATCGAGCCGCGCCAGTAGCCAATCGCGCTCCGCTTCCAAAAGAAATGGGCGCTTGCCGCCCATGGGCTTGGCGGCCGCGCTGCCGCTTGCCCTAACGCGTTGCGTCCACTTCACGACGCTCGCCACGCTGACATCGAACGCGGCTGAGGCCGCCCGCGTCGTCTGACCGCTCGTAACAAACGCCACCACCCGCTCACGCAGGTCGAGAGAATAAGCTCGCGCCATGCATGCTGGCCTCCGCCCCAGCATGCAGTTTGAATCACTGTTCGCGCCGGATGGGAATCCCCAGTGATTCAATTAAAGTCGGAAGGACTCTGAGAGCGTTTTCGTCTCCTCAAGCGCCGCCGCAATCGCCTCGACGATGGCGTTCAAGACGAGTTTGCCCTGCGGCGTCGACACCAGCCGGGGTCCATCGCGCTGGAGCAGGCCCTCTTTCTCAAGCGGTAAGATGGCTTGAGGCGCAGGGCTGAAGCCGGTATTCACCGCAAGCTTGCCAAGATCGAGGCCCTCGCTCAGGCGAAGCCCCATAAGCACTGCCTCCTCGGCCTGCTGTCGCGGATCAAGCTCAAAGCGCTCCTCGCACCCGCTCCCGCATTCGCGCGTTCTCTCATGCCAGGCCGTGGGCGCTTTCACCGCCGCCGTCGCGTATTTCTTACCGCCTGCGGTTATCCGCCCATGTGCCCCCGGCCCAATGCCGAGATAATCGCCGTAGCGCCAATAGGTGAGATTGTGGCGGCTTTCCTCGCCTGGCGCGGCGTGGTTCGAGACCTCATAGGCTGGAAGGCCCGCCGCCTCGCACATTTCCTGCGTGAGGGCATAAAGGTCCGCCGCCAGATCCTGTCCCGGTATTCGAAGCTTTCCGCGCCGGTTGAGATCGAAGAACGCAGTCTCAGGCTCGATGGTGAGTTGGTAGAGCGAGAGATGGCCGCGCGCCATTGCGAGCACCTCTCCCAATTCCGCGCGCCATTCGAATTCGCTTTGGCCCGGCCTCGCGTAAATCAGATCGAAGCTCACGCGCTCAAAGTATTTGCCAGCGACTGAGAGTGCCTGCCGCGCCTCGGCTACCGTATGAAGCCGTCCGAGGAAGCGCAGTTGGTCATCGGAGAGCGATTGCACCCCGAGAGAAACGCGATTTACGCCCGCTGAGCGATAGCCTTCGAAGCGAGCGGATTCGACGCTGGATGGGTTGGCTTCGAGGGTGATCTCGCACGTTCGTTCGATGGGCCAGAGTCTTGCAACGGCATCGAGGAGTGCGCCGACGGTCTGCGGGGCCATGAGCGAAGGGGTTCCTCCGCCGAAGAAGATGCTCGAAACGGGCCGCCCGCGAGTTTCCGCCGCGTAGTGATCAAGCTCGCGAATGGCCGCATCAAGGTACTGCTCTTCGCTTATCGTTCGCCGCGCGTAAGAGTTGAAGTCGCAATAGGGACACTTCGACTGGCAGAAGGGCCAGTGGATGTAGATTGCGAGCGCGCTCTCGCCCGTCGAAGCGGCGCTAGCTTCCCGAGCCTCCGAGAACGGCGGCGCGGAAAGCTGCGAAAGCGCGGGCGCGGTGTGAAATTGCATGTTTCTTGTCTGTGTCCATTTCCCCGAACGTCACATCGTACCCATCGGGCACGAAGATAGGATCGTAGCCGAAGCCTTTCGTGCCGCGCGGCGGCCAGACAAGGCGACCCGGAACAGTCCCTTCGAAGAACTGGACCCCTCCCTCGGGATTTGCAAGGCAGAGCATGCAAACGAACTTCGCGCGGCGCTGCTCTGGGTGTGACCGCACCAAGGGCTTGCAGTTCGTCCTCAACCTTTGACATGGCCCGATAAAAGTCGCGCGGCTCTCCGGCCCATCGGGCAGAGTGAATTCCGGGGGCGCCGCCAAGCGCCTCGACGGCGAGGCCCGAGTTCATCCGCAAGCGAAAGCTCCCCCGTGGCGGCAGCCGTCACCACAGCCTTGAGGCGCGCATTCTCCTCGAAGGTTTCGCCGGTCTCCTCCGGCTCGGGCACACCAAGCTCGCTGGAGGAGGATACGGCAACCCCGAGCGGATCGAACAAGTCGCGGAACTCGCGCAGCTTGCCCTGATTATGAGTGGCGACGACGAGGCTGTCGCCGCTCTTGAGGTGAAAGCGAGCGGCCATTCGCCCCCTTTAGAGAACTGTGAGCTTCTGCAAGTTTAAAAGTTCACCGATGCCCTTTTTTGCAAGAGCGATCAGCTCGGCCATGCGCTCTTCGGAAAACACGGCTCTCTCCGCGGTCGCCTGGATCTCGACGATCATGCCCTTGCCGGTAAAGACAAAATTTGCGTCGGCCTCGGCCTCGGAATCCTCAGGATAATCGAGATCGAGCACCGCTTCGCCTTTGCAAATCCCGCACGAAACCGCCGCAACCTGATCCTTCAACACGCCGTCCCTGATCATGTCGCGAGCGCGCATCCACTGGAAGCAATCGTGAAGAGCCACCCATGACCCCGTGATCGCCGCCGTACGGGTGCCGCCATCGGCCTGCAACACATCGCAATCCACCGTGATTTGGCGCTCGCCAAGCGCCTGCAGATCGACGACGGCGCGAAGAGCGCGGCCGATGAGCCGTTGGATCTCCTGGCTTCGCCCCGATTGGCGCCCGGTTGTCGCCTCCCGGCGAGTCCGTTCGGACGTCGCGCGCGGCAGCATGCCATATTCAGCCGTGATCCAGCCTTTGCCCTGCCCCTTCATCCATGGGGGCACACGCTCCTCGAGGCTCGCGGTGCAAAGCACATGGGTGTTCCCAAACTTGATAAGGCACGATCCTTCCGCATGGAGCGAAAAGGCGCGCTGGAAGCTAACAGGGCGCAGATCGCCCGCCTGCCGTTTCGAGGGGCGCATGAAAACCTATGTTGGATTGAGTGGCGTTCGTAAAAAGCCTTAAGTGTCGCGAACACTAGGCGAGCCGGCATCCCGGATCAACTCTTTAAGCTCGATCTTTCGAAGTTTCGAATTAGCCAGATGCCGCAGGAAATACGCCGCCAAATGAGCGGACATCGCCGCTCGCAGAAGACTCGCTTTTCAGCTCAGCCTTACCCGCGGCGGCTGAGAGGACTTTTCACTCAAGTGAGCTAAACGGCCCTTGAGGAACTCGGCGACATCGTTACTTTCGAGCGTGTTTCCTTCCACGATGGGCATCAACAGCGGCGAGCGACCATTGGAAATCGCCTTGTCACGAATGCCCTCTACAACTTTCCGCTCAATCATGGATCAATCCTAAGCTGCACTGTCACGTCCTCTTTTTATCCCAAAATCGAGTGCGTGTGTCATACCTCGGTCGGTGGAGAGGCGTTTCTGCATCGTCAGCGTGACAAAGTTGCCACAAAATGCTTTGCCGAGTGCATCTATATCTAGTGCAGGTTGTCGGAGCTCTACGCAGCCTGTGGATAAGTGCTGCGGCGGCGGGAGGTGCCCGGCGGGAGAACCCCACCGGGCTGGCAGGCTTAAGCCGCTGGCTTGTTCATGCGGTTTTCGATCAAGTCGGACACGACAGCCGGCTCGGCCAGTGTGGATGTATCGCCAAGGTTCGAGAAATCGTCCTCGGCAATCTTACGCAAAATGCGGCGCATGATTTTGCCGGAGCGGGTTTTCGGAAGGCCGGGCGCAAACTGGATCAGATCGGGTGTAGCGATCGGGCCGATTTCCTGCCGGACCCAGTTGCGAAGCTCTGTTCTTAGCGTTTCGGTGGGCTCCACGCCCGACATCAAGGTCACGTAGACGTAGATGCCCTGTCCCTTGAGGCTATGCGGATAGCCCACGCAGGCTGCTTCGGCAACCTTCGGATGCGCCACGAGAGCGGATTCGACCTCCGCCGTGCCCATACGATGGCCTGCTACGTTGATCACGTCGTCGACACGGCCCGTGATCCAGTAGTAGCCGTCGGCGTCGCGCCGGCAACCGTCCCCGGTAAAATACGTGCCGGGATAGGCGGAGAAATAGGTCTGTACGAAGCGGTTGTGGTCGCGGAAGACCGTGCGCATCTGGCCCGGCCAGGAGTCCGTTATGACGAGATTGCCCTCAGTCGCCCCCTCGACCACCTGCCCATCGGGGGCCACGAGTGCTGGCTTAACCCCGAAGAACGGCAGCGTTGCCGAGCCCGGCTTCGTGGCGATGGCGCCGGGCAATGGCGTAATCAGGATCCCGCCCGTTTCCGTCTGCCACCAGGTGTCGACGATCGGGCAATGCTCGTCGCCCACGATGTGGTAATACCACTCCCAAGCTTCGGGATTGATCGGCTCGCCCACGGTGCCAAGCAGCTTCAGCGACTTGCGGCTCGTCTTCTTAACGTGGGCCTCGCCCGCTCCCATTAGGGCGCGGATCGCGGTTGGCGCGGTATAGAAGGTGTTGACCTTATGCTTGTCGACGACATCCCAGAAGCGCGAAGCCGTGGGATAGTTCGGAACGCCCTCGAACATGACCGTGGTCGCTGCATTCGCAAGCGGCCCATAAACGATGTAGCTGTGCCCGGTGACCCAGCCAACGTCGGCGGTGCACCAATAGATGTCGCCGTCATGGTAGTCGAAGACGTATTGATGGGTGATCGCGGCGTAGACGAGATAGCCGCCTGTCGTATGAAGCACGCCCTTCGGCTGTCCCGTGGAGCCGGAGGTGTAGAGAATGAAAAGCGGATCCTCCGCGCTCATTTCTTCCGGGGGGCAATCGGCCGAGACGCTCTCCATTTCCTCGCCAAGCCAGAAATCGCGGCCAGGTGTCCACCCGACGGGGGCGTTTGTGCGTTTGGCGACAATAACGCGCTCCACCGTGGGGCATTTCTCGAGGGCCTTGTCGGCGTTTGCTTTGAGAGGAACCTTGCGGCCGCCGCGAACCCCTTCGTCAGCGGTGATCAGCACGGTCGAATCGCAGTCGATGATGCGGCTCGCGAGGCTGTCCGGTGAGAAGCCGCCGAAAACAACGGAGTGGATCGCGCCAATGCGAGCACAGGCGAGCATCGCATAGGTCGCTTCCGGGATCATCGGCATATAGATCGTGACCCGGTCGCCTTTCTTCACGCCGTGCTTCTTGAGCACATTGCCGAAGCGGCTGACGTGCTCGTGGAGTTGCCGGTAGGTGATCTTGAGATCCATGCTTGGATCGTCACCTTCCCAGATGATGGCAACCTGGTCGCCGCGTTTTTCCAGGTGACGGTCGACGCAGTTCGCGCAAACGTTCAGCGTGCCGTCCTCGTACCATTTGATCGATACGTTATGCGTATCGAAGGAGGTGTTCTTCACCTTTGTGAATGGCTTGATCCAGTCGACGCGGGAACCCTGTTCGCGCCAAAAACCTTCCGGGTCGCTAACGCTCCGGTCGTACATCGCCTGGTATTTTTCCTTGTTTATCCAAGCTGCTGAGCTCCAGTTTTCTGGAACTGGATATGTCTTTACCGCCGACATTGATATCCTCCCTGAATATGCGGTTTCGCCGACATTATGTTGATTGCTGGCTTAAGGGCAACAGTGCAAAGGTCGAAGAGGTTGAACCTCCCTCGTTTCTGCGCACTCAGCTGCAGGTGGAGTGGCCGCAATTGCGGCATACGCGGCACCCCTCCTGGTAGATAATACTAGGAGATCCACAGCGCGGACAGAAGCCTGACGAAAGTTTTCCGAAACTGGTTGCTTCCAGCTCCTCACTCTCGGTCTTCTCTTCATCAGCAGCGTTTCCCTGAGGGCCGCCTGCCTGGAATCCGATATGAATGAAGTGCTGCTCTATGATCTCCCCGATTGCGGCGAGAAGGCTGGGCACGTACTTTCCGTTCGTCCAAGCGCCGCCCCGCGGATCGAAAACGGCCTTCAGCTCCTCGACAACGAAGGACACATCTCCGCCGCGGCGGAAGATTGCGCTGATCATGCGCGTCAGGGCCACCGTCCAGGCATAGTGCTCCAGGTTCTTGGAATTTATAAAGATTTCAAACGGGCGGCGCTGATCATGGTCGAAGGTGTCGTTGATCGTCACATACATCGCGTGATCGGAGCCCGGCCATTTGAGCTTGTACGTGAAGCCGGCGAGCACCGTATCGCGAGCTCGCGGCACAGCATCAGCGGGCGCGAGCGGGAGCGCTGGCTGCGAGACCTGTCCGGCGGGAGCAGGTAGCGACGCGGGGGAGAGAACAGCGCCCGTGACCGGATTCGGCCTGTAGGCTGTGCAGCCTTTCAGGCCCAGCCGGTAAGCGTCGAGATAGAGCGTCTCAAAGTCTTCAAAGGTTATCGACTCTGGGCAGTTCACCGTTTTCGAAATCGAGGCGTCCACGTGCCGTTGGAGCGCCGCCTGCATCAGCAGGTGCTGTTGCGGAGAGAGGTCGTGAGCCGTTACGAAGGCATCGGGTAGAGGAGCATCCCCGTGCATGTCGCGGAATAGCCGAGCCGCGTAATCCCGGATGGTTTCGTGCCGCTCGGAGCCGTCCGGCGCGAGAATGCGGCGCCGGTACTCGAAATCGAAGACGGGCTCTATACCGCTCGAGACATTTCCTGCGAGCAACGAAATGGTGCCGGTCGGCGCGATGGAAGTCAGCACGCCGTTCCGCAGGCCCTTGTCTCTGATCGTCTTTTGGAGCGGAGGCGGGAGCGATGCGGGAAAGGGCCGCCGCAAAAATTGGCCGGCGTCGAAGAGGGGAAATGCACCCTTTTCCCTGGCCAGTTCGGCGCTGGCCGCATAGGCGGCGTGGCTGATCTGCACCATCCAGGACGCCGCAAGTTCGCGTCCCTTGTCCGAGCCGTAATGCACGCCGCACAAGATCAGCGCATCGGCGAGTCCGGTGACGCCCAACCCGATGCGCCGTTTGGCTTTCGCTTCCCTTTCCTGTTGAGGCAACGGGTAGCGGGACACATCGATGATGTTGTCGAGCAGCCGGACCGCCACCGGCACGAGGTCTTCAAGCCTGCGCTGATTAAGGGCCGCCTTGGCGGTGAATGGCTCCTCAATAAGCGCCGCCAGATTTATGGAGCCGAGCAGGCAGGCGCCATAAGGAGGCAACGGCTGCTCCCCGCAAGGGTTGGTGGCGCTGATCGTTTCGCAATAGCTGAGGTTGTTCAACGCGTTCACGCGGTCGATGAAGATCACGCCCGGCTCGGCGTAATCATAGGCGCTGCGCATGATTTTCCGCCAAAGGCCGTGCGCGTTCACCGTGCGGTAGACATCGCTGCCAAAGATGAGCGGCCATGAGCTGTCCGACTTCACAGCTTGCATAAAGTCATCCGTCACGAGCACCGAGAGGTTGAAGTTGCGCAGCCTTGCGGGGTCCGCTTTCGCTTCGATGAAAGCCTCGATATCGGGGTGATCGCAGCGCATCGTGCCCATCATCGCGCCGCGCCGCGCGCCCGCCGACATGATCGTCTTGCACATGGCATCCCAGACATCCATGAAGCTGACGGGACCGGATGCATCCGCGCCCACGCCACGCACATGCGCGCCCTTCGGCCTGAGCGTCGAGAAGTCGTGACCGATGCCGCCGCCCTGCTGCAAGGTGAGGGCGGCTTCCCTGACGTTCGCGAAGATCGAGCCCATGTCGTCGCCGATCTCGCCCATCACGAAACAATTGAAGAGCGTCACGTCGCGGCCAGTGCCAGCCCCGGACAGGATTCGCCCAGCCGGGATCAACGCGAAGCCTGCGAGGGCGTCGAAAAAGCGTTGTTCCCAGGATTTGCGGGACCGCTCCGGCTCGACGGAGGCAGCGGCGCGAGCAACACGCGCCCATGTCTCCTCGATGGACGCCTCGGCATGTCCGCCCGGAGGCGTGAAGCGGTATTTCGCGTCCCAAATCTGCTGGGCAATCGGCATTGGCATCGGTGATTTATCCAGGACTCGCACGGCATATTCCCATTTTAGACACCAAATGTTCACTCTTTGTGCTCGCCGTCAAGCGCGGGCTGTGGATAACTTTTTACAGTTCTCCTAAGATATGAAACATGATGCCGGATGATAGGGCGTCTCACACGAGCCCTATATTTTCTCGGACTCAGCCTCGGCCAACGCGCCGCAGGAAAAACGAACGGGCGGCTCGTAGCCCTCTTCTTCGAGTTCTTTTCGAGCCTCCAGGCAAAGCTCGTCCGAAGCCCGCTCGATCGCCGATTCGAGCTTTTCCATGAACTCCTGACGGGGCAGGCCGGGCGGAATCGCGTCCAGGAATTCCGCGACGATCGTGCCCGGATAGCGCAGGAACGAGCGGCGCGGCCAAAACATCCCGGAATTCAGCGCGAGCGGGCAAACGGGCACTTTCAGGTCCTGATAAAGGAAGATGATGCCCGGCTTGTAATCGGGGGCGTCCCCTGGAATTTTCCGAGTGCCTTCAGGGAAAATGACGATCTCCCTGTTCTGCGCCGCCCGGCTCCGCGCCTCCCGCACCATCTGGCGAAGGGCAGCCGGCCCAAGTTCTCGCTGGACGGGGATCAGCTCGAATTTGCGGCAGAACCTCCCGTAGATCGGCACGGAAAGAAGCTCGGCCTTCATCACGAGCGCCGGATCGCGCATCAGCGAGATGATCGCGAATGTCTCCCACACCGCCTGATGCTTCGCCGCCACGATCACGGGGCCGGGGAGAAGCTTTTCGTGCCCGCGCACCTCCATCTTTGTGCCGCAGATCGCGCGGAGAAGCCAGACTGTCACATCGCCGTGGAGCGCGAGCACCGCCATCGCCCAGCTTCGTGGAGCCAGCAAAAGCCAGCTGCCGAAAACAAGAAAGAGAGCCCAGTTGATGTACAGAACGGGATAGAACAGCAGCGATCTCAAATAGAGCGCGATTTTAGTTGGCGCGCGCATTGATCAACGGAGAGCCGTGCTCGGCCTTTGCGGAAGGCCCCAATAGGGAATTGGCGCCGTAACGTGCGAATGCGGTTATGAATTTCACATATTCCTTGCCGAGGACCCATAACGTGCGGGGGTCGCTCCACCATTGTTCCTCGAGGCGAGGCGACTTAACCGGGTACGGGAAAAGCTCGACATCCGGCATCGACTGCCGCAGCTCGATCAGGCTGCGCGGCATGTGGTAGGTCGATGTCACCACAATCAGAGAGCGGAAGCCTTTTTGCCTGACCCAGGCGGTGGTCTCGAAAGCGTTGTCCTCGGTATTGAGGGCGCGCTTGTCGAGGTCAACGCAGCAGCGAAACAAGCGGGCTTGTTTCCCTGTTGCTGTGTCCAAAGAAATGATTTGCGACGCACCCGTGCTTTTGTTCACGCCGGAAATAAGCAAGCGCCGCGCCTTGCCTTCGGCCAGAAGACGCACCGCCTCGGAGATCCGGTCTTCATCTCCGGTCAGGGCCACGATTTCGTCCGCCAAGCCGGAGAACCCGGATGGTATGACGCTGACGGAGTAGGCGAAAATGAAAAAGCCCGCTACGAGAGCGAGACCGAAAATCACGGTCACACGCCCAGCGTGCAGGAGAATCCCTTTCATGCTGAAGGCCTTTAGAAGGCTTTTCTTTTCAGGCGCGGTGCTCATCCCTTGTGCATTATATCGCTAAGGTCGCGACCTTGCACATGTTTTCTCAATCCGCGAGCAGCAAGGGCGACCTGTTGATAACTAGGCATTTTGCTGATTTAGAATGCGCCGGACGCCGTACCTGGACGTCATTTTGCATATCGCCGCCACTACAATAACAACGGAGAGTAGAACGGCATACCCCCACAGATCGAGTGTGCCAGCGCCGACAAGCCGGCGGATTTCGGCCTCGGAAGTGACGGAACTGCTTACCCCCTCGGTAAGATAAGGCAAACAAAGAAACACGACAGCGGCGAGGCCAACCCCCACGATTCCGGCCTTGATGCCGACTTTCAGAAAATGCGCCTCGAACTGGCGGGCGATGAACTTCTCCTCCGCGCCGACGAAATTCAGCACCGAAACGATCTCCCGGTTGGAGGCTAGCGCGCTCGTTGCCGCCGCAATGATCACAGCGGCCGTTGCGGTCGCCATAAGGAACAGCATTCCGATGCCGGCAAGTTCGAGAAGTCTCGTGAGGCGGCGTATTTCATTGCGCCAATGTCCGTGATCGTCGAGCAAGGCGCCAGGATACTTCGCCTCCAAAACCTTTTTGAGCGTGGAGATGTCTGGCAGATTGTCCCTGTCGATCTCGACCGCGATGAGCCTTGGGATTGCGAAAGTCTTCAGCACTTCGGACTTTCCGATCCAGGGCTCCACAAGCTTCAACGATTGCTCGCGGGTGAACGGCGTGACGCGTTTGATCCCATTCTGATCGGAGAGAAAACGCGTGATGTCCGAGGTCTTGTCGTCGCCCCCGTCTCCCGGACGCTGGAGAACCTGGACAGTGATCTCCGCCGAGATTTTGTTCGTCCACACGTTCGCTGCGTTAAAGATCACATACACGCCAGCCGCCGTGACGGCGGCCAGGAAGGCCATGATGGCGATCACGAGGGTCAGAGACTGACCTGTCACGGAGCCGGGAGGCACGATAGGGGCATTCGCCCGCGCAAATTTCGCCGCCGGCTGCGGCCGTGCTTTGAATGGAACCGGAAGCGTTTCTGCGGTGCTCATAAGGGGCAAATCACTCGTGAATCTCCAGGCGCCCATTCTCCAGCTGCATTCGGGAAGCCGGGAACTGCGTCATGAGCTGATAATCGTGGGTAGCGATGATAATGGAGGTGCCGAGCCGGTTCAGCTCGATGAAAAGCCGAAGCAGACGGCGCCCCATCTGGGGATCGACGTTACCGGTCGGCTCGTCGGCGAGAAGAAGCTCCGGCTTGGCGATGACTGCGCGAGCAATGGCGGCGCGCTGCTTTTCTCCGCCGGAAAGCACTGCAGGAAAAGCGTGCATCCGGTCGCCAAGGCCCACCCACTTCAGAAGTTCCGTGACATCTTCCTGGTAATCGCTCTGTTGGCGGCCCATGACGCGGAGAGGAAGAGCAACATTTTCCCACGTTGTAAGATGGTCGAGCAGCCGGAAATCCTGGAAAACGATTCCGATGCGCCGCCTCAGGTCGGCGCGCTGGCCTGTCGTATTCTTGGCAATATTTCGTCCGAAAAGATATACAAGTCCACGCGTGGGACGCAGCGACATATTGAGGAGGCGAAGGAGCGTGGTTTTGCCAGCGCCGGATGCTCCTGTTAGGAAGTGAAAAGATCCTGGCTGCAAATGGAAGTTGATATCGCGCAAAACCTCTTGCCCCACTCCATAGCGGAGGCCGACATTCTCGAATCGAATAAGAGCATGACCCGATACCACAACCTCACCCTGCTTTTCGCTCTCGCCCGGTCTAATGATAAAGCGTGTGCCAACTAGCAATCGATTTAGACAAAGGCGAGACGGGTAGCGAAAAAACGGCGAGATAGAGTTTATCGAATGATCATCGAATGCCCTGCCTGCACAACCCGCTACGATATCAAGGCCGCGTTGCCGCCGGACGGCCGGACGGTCCGTTGCGCAAAATGCGGCACTGTCTGGCGCGCGATGCCGTATACCGTCGGCGAAGAGGTTGAGGCTGAGGCGTTATCCGCAGCGGATCGATCTGGAGAAGCTGAAGACACCAGAGACGTGGGACCTCAAGAGGAAAGAACCTACGAACGCTTTGCGGCTGCAGGCTATGGCGACGACAGCGAATGGCCGGCAGAAGAAAGCGCCGCAGCCAATCACGAAGAACACGTTGCCGAAGAGGAGACAGGCTTTCAGGAGGAGCGTGACAAGTTTCGGTACGAATTCGAAGCGGTCGAGAGTTGCGACTCTGAAACAGAGGAAAGCGATACCGCCGAGGAAGACCGCGACTCCGGGAAAGTTCGTTGGTTCAGCAGTTTCCGGCGCCGGAAGAAATTGAAGCAGGAAGACGAAGCGGACGAGACTGCGCCGGACGCGCTGACACACCCAACTGCCGAGACAATTCCATTCCCGATCCCTAAATTTCCCGGTTCGCAAGCAAAAGAAGTAATTGAGGAACAACGCACGCTTGATGCCGCGCGCCAAGCCGTTCGAAGCGTTTTTTCTGGTTTGAGCCGGCCCTTCGCAACGGCTGGAGTTACCGAAGACGGCCAGGACCGGGTTGAGCCCGGTTTGGCTGAACGCAAGCTGGAAAGCAGTTGGACGGAAGCATCCGATTACCTCAAAAGATCAGGCGGCATTGCTGGCAACAAGAGCCCGTCGGAAGGCACGCATAAAACTAATGGCCGCGCCGCAAAGGATGAGCCGTGGATCGCCGAAAAGCAGGATGCCGCCACGGGGGGGATCGACCCGGATACCGCTCTTCGCGAAGCGATGAGGGCCCACTTTTCTCCTTCCGGGAAAACCCAATTTCCGCCTTCGCCGCCCCCTGAGGAGCTTGCCGGGAAACTCGAAACTCATCTCAAATTATCGATGTCCGCTCCCGAGCAGAGAAGTCCGGGCGCTATAGCGGGCCTTTGGGGCAAAGCGCCTCAGCGCGTCGAGGAGGAGATGGAACCCGAGCCGTCGGTCATCGAGGAGCCCGGGGAAGGCGGGCAGGACGACGCTGCTTTCGATCAGCGTCTCTATCGTGAAATCGAAGAAACGCAGGAACAGTCGGGCGCGGTCCAGCGCCGCGGGGGCACGGGAGGCTTGGCGCTGGCTGCGGCATGGGGGCTTTTTCTCTGCGTGGCAGGCGGCCTTATCGTAGGGTTCTTCGCTTTCCGGGACATCATCGCCGATGCTGCTCCTGGATTGGCTCCGCTTTATCGCACTCTGGGAGTGCCTGTTACGGTTCAGCCGCTGGTTTTTGAAACGGTTCAATATGAATGGTCGGTTTCAGACAACAAACCCGTTCTTACCGTAACCGGCAGCGTCTTCAACCGGGCAAGCCGCAACGTCCGGGTTCCGCCATTTTTCATCACCATCAGGGACCAGGATTCTGCGCTCGATCGGGAGTATTCGGCCGACCTGAACATTATTGGCTCAAAAATTAGATCGAATGAGCGAGCCGATTTTGATATTGAGTTGGTATCGCCGAACCCAACGATCACGTCGGTGGAACTCGAGCTTCGAAACATCCGCTAGCTAGCGCGTCGCAAAATCGGAACCGGTTGCGACGCAATTTTTCTTACCGGCTGGGACTGTGCCGCGATGCATTTCGGGTGGCGATCATGGCGACGCCCGTGAGGCGGGATGCGTTAGGAAGCCTTCGCCAAACCGGCCATCGCCATCGTGGACGACGCTCGCCACGCGGGCTTTTATAAACATTCCGTTCACTGCAGCGAGCCTTCATACTTATGTGGTTAACAGAAGCGCGCCGGAATTATTTCCCCCCGTGTGTTGGTAAAAAAGTTCTTTATTTGGCGCGAAACGGAGGAAAGCCACGCCTACGACCGGACAAAGGGCGGATACCATAAGCCACTGAAACTGCTATAGTTTTTATTGTTAACAAATTACCCATTAAATAGAATCTAATGTCGGAATTTTTCCATTTACTGGGACGAGCAAAAGTCCGTTAAATATGTTTCAGGATCGCGAATTAACGCTTGCGAAGAGCCGGAACTGCACGGCGCAGGCAGCGGGGATGGCGTCCCGCTCTGTCATTTTTCTTATATTATCAAGAGCTTGAGCAGGCTTGAACTTTCGTTAACTTGCCGTCAAGGCGATTTCGCTGAAGATCTTTCAGACTAACGCATGTGGACGAAAGCGTCAGGAACAAGTTGACAAACACATGCCGCCATTTACAGGATGCATACAAAATGGACCATATCGCTTGCGTGCGATTAAACGCACGATGCCCTAGCTTCAGCAAATGAGCGCATTTCTGTTAGAAAGATACCGCCGCTTGCTCGCGGAGGGGAAGATCACGGCCGACAGCGCCCAGGCGCTCGCGGTCGAGAAACTGCAAATGCTCACGAACCGGCTGGCACATTACACGCCTCCGGCCCGAACCGATTTCTTCTCATTCTTTACGCGCAAGCGCGGCGAAGTGCCGAAGGGCCTCTATATTTTCGGTCCCGTCGGACGCGGAAAAACGATGCTCATGGACCTTTTCTTCCAGGAGGCGCCGGTTCAGCAGAAGCGCCGCGCTCATTTTCACGAGTTCATGGCTGAGGTTCACGCCCGGCTTGCGGTCGCACGCCGGGAGGCCAGGGATGACCCCATCGTCGCCGTGGGGACCGGCATTGCGGCGGAGGCGCGCCTGCTTTGCCTGGATGAACTCTTCGTGACCGATGTTGCGGACGCGACAATCCTCAATCGCCTTTTCGGCGCACTTATCGAGGCTGGTTCGGTTGTGGTCATGACCTCGAACTCGAAACCGAGCGACCTTTACAAAGGCGGCCAGAACCGCGATCAGTTCCTGCCTTTCATCGATCTCGTCGAACAAAACCTGGAGCTTCTGCAGCTCGAAGCGAGCAAAGATTATCGCCTCCAACAACTTTCACAGAGCACGCTTTATTTCACACCCGACGATGACGTGGCGAAAGCCTCCATGCATGAACTGTGGCGGAAGCTGACTTTCGGCGAGCCATGCGCCAGCGAAACGATCCTGGTGCTCGGTCACAAGCTGCACGTGCCTTGCGCTTGCCTCGGGGTCGCGCGCTTCACATTCACCGATCTCTTCGAGAAGCCCTTGGGCACTCAGGATTACCTCGCCCTCGTGCGCCACTACCACACGATTTTCGTGGAAGGCATCCCGAAGATGGGGCGGCACGACCAGAACCCTGCGCGCCGCTTCCTGACCTTTATCGACACTCTTTACGATAACAGGATCGGCTTTGTGGCGTCAGCCGCGGTTGAACCGCGTGAGTTGTGTCAGGTTGGCGACGATGCCGAATATTTCGAACGAGCCGTATCACGGATCATGGAAATGCGTTCGCCGCAATATCTGGCGCAAACCCCAGGCGCGAGCGCCGACAAAGGACCGGGCTCGGCGCCTGCTACTTCTTAGGAGTCGTTGAACCGAATAGGCGCAGGCAGGCGATAAGGGTCTCGCTCATGATGGGTGCAATGGCCCCCGATCCGGTGGTTTCGAAAACACTTGGATTTGCCGTCCCGCAGTGCACCGAAGGGCTACCCTCTTTTCCGCCAATGGGCGCTGGTCCGATGAAGTGTCCTGAAGCCCCGTTCATCATGCCGCTTCCCCGCCGCCATATGATCTGAAATGCCTCCGAGTTGTCCGCGCCACCGTTTTCGCTCCCGCTTCGTTATGGCTTTCCGGCAGCTTTTGCCGCCGATATTGCAACCTTAAGGCGATTCTTGTGCGCGCGGGTGTACAAATTGAGGGGAAACCGGGCCTTTAGAGTGCGTCCGGAAAAGTGCGAAGCGGTTTTCCGATAAGACGCACGACAAAACAAAAACTTAGAGCCCGCTTTTGATTCCATCAAAAGCGGATAAGCTCTAGCTCATCGCTTGACAAATTCTAAGTAAACTTCGCTAACCTGACAGACGGATTGTCGCTGGATGCCGGTTGCCGCACCAATCCCGGCCAAGCGAAGCGCGAGCCGGGATCGCGAAAACCTAGGCGCTTCAATTTGTTACGATCCGGATAAGGCGGCGCCTTTCCGGGATGACGGCGGCGGCGATCCGTTGGCCAAGCTAAGAATCTCTGCTCAGCTAAAGTCGCTGGAGAGCCCACTCATTGATGCAACGATCCAGGTCTTGCAGATTGAGGCGCGCTTGCTCCAGAGCGAAACCGATGGCGAACAATCTTTCGACAGCGTCGACGGGCAGCTTTCGCAACTGGCCCGCCTGCCTTAGTGTCTCGATGGCCATGGTGTAGCGGTTAAGCGCGTCTTCCAGGCCCGCGAGCGGCGGCGCTCCCTCTTTCGACATGAGCGCTACAGCCGACGCTTGCAAATGGCCTCTAATCTCCTCTCCGACCGCCATGAGCGGCGGATGCAAAGAAGTTTGCAATGAGGCTGGCAGAGGCGAGCGGGCGGCTCTCCCCATGATCACCAGATCGTGGCGCAATCTCAATAAGGTGCGGCAGAGCGGTCCCGTTAGCGGATCGGCGGCTATTCGGAGAGGGCGCTCCCGCTCGGCCTCGGCCATAATCGCTGACAACTCGCTGAGTTGCTGGCCGATGCCGTCCTGGAGGCGATGAGCCTCCGCATCGTCGAGGCCGCGCGCGAAGCCCTCGACGAGTCCGGGGACGGCTACAGCCATGCGCTGAAGCGATTGCGCCGCCACCTCACGCGTGTGCTGGAAGGCGCTTAGCGGCAGGAGGACGAAGGAAACGAAGAGCCCCGCCACGCCGCCAAGCAACACCTCGCTGACGCGTTCCACGGCGGAATCGACCGGCGAAGTGTGCATCATTTCCGGGAGAAGAACCACGATGGCGGCCGTGACCGGAGCGACAGCGAACCGGGGATAGAGCGCCGCGGCAAAGGCAAGGGGCGCCAGCGCGATGAGGAGCACGAGGTAGAGCGAATTCTCGCCGGAGTGCGGCACGAAGACAGCAACGAATCCGCCCCAGAGAACGCCCCCGATGGTCGCCAGGAAATAGTCCAGGGTAGCTTTCAGGGAGCGCCCCAGGCTTATTTGCGTCACGATCAGGGCCGTCAGCACCGACCAGAGCGGCAAGGCAACCTTGAGACGATGGGCGAGCCACAGAGCGAGCAATGCCGCCGCGGTCAACCTGAATGCCAGGGCGGCCGCGCTTTCGAGACGGCGGTAATCCGGTTGATCCCACTTCATTCACAGGTCCCAAAGCCGCTATTCTCGCATGGGGCCGGCGGCACACCAATTCTCCTATCGGCGGGGCGGTCCCGGCTGAAAGTCCGCGAGCTTGGAGCGGCCCGCTTGTGTCATTTTCCCGGCCGCGGACGCAATGACGTCCTGCAACAGTTTATCGAGACGAAGATGGGCCGCCTCCGCATTCGATATGGCCTGCCGCGTAGCTTCGAGGTTGAAAGGCTCAGCGCTCAGGGCCTGCCGCACAGCATCCCGGGTGCGGTGGGCTTCCGTATGCGCTTCTTCGACGGCCTCGGATTTCCCGGCAAATTCCATGCGAAGCACCCTTGCATCCTCAGCCGGAAGCCGAGACGCCAGCATCTCGAATTGACGCGCCGGACCGCCAGTCCTGGCGGCGGTTGGTTTCTGCAAAGCTGAGCTCAGCAAAAACGCCGCAAGGCCGCAGATCAGAAAGACGTTCAAGGCCAGGGACCAGAGCGTGATCCTGCGCCAGGGGGATGTTTCTGCAATTAGTGTCTTTTGATCGCTCATCAGAATGTTCCGATTGCAGTGCCAGGTTGAAAAATGACGGACGTCACGTCCGTGCCGGCTTCCTCGGAGGCTATCAGCACCTGACGATCATCCAGCATGATATTTTGCGCCCAGAAGAGACCGAGGGCGATGCCGAGAGCAGCAGCAAAGGAGAGCGCCGCAACCCGGGGCAACAGCGCCCCCGGTGCGGGAAATAACGTCCAAGGTTTCGGGCTCTTTCTGACGGCCTGAACCGAAAGCTTCCTGGCTTGACCCGCCTGCTGAGGCAGCTTCTTGGGAAGGTTTGCAAGGATGCGGGACGCGACGTCATTTCGGCTCGTTTCCGGAGCCGCCGCAATGAGGCCGCGCTGGATCGAGCGGTCGAGACGGCGCGCCTCCTCGAAGGCCTGTGCCGCACCCGGATCGCTGGCGACCAGGCGCTCGGCCGCGACACGCTCAGCATCGGGCCATGTCGCGAGATCGCTGCCGCGGATGTCCAAAAGGTCTTGAAATCGGTCGCGGTTCATGGCCGGCTTTCCTTAACTTGCATCGGGGATTGCGCCGAGTTCCACCCGAAGCGAACGCTTCGCCCGGACAAGCAAAGCCTCGACGCTTGAAATCGTCGTATCGAGCACGGACGCCGTTTCGGCGTTGCTCAGTCCTTCATAGTAGGTCAGCACAATGGCGGCCCGCTGCCGATCCGGAAGCCCCGCAATCGCCCTTGCAACCATCCCATCCGTCTCGCGCCTCTCAAGTTCGTCGGCCGCGGTTGGGGATGGATCGGGCGGATCGCAGGCTTCGTCGAGCGGCGCGAAAGTTTTCTGACGCTGCCGATTGAGGCAAAGATTGAAGGCCACGCGATAAAGCCAGGTTGTGAAAGCGGCATCGGGACGCCAGCGCGGTGCATTGGTCCAGACCCGGAGCATCGCCTCCTGCACAATTTCTTCGGCATCTGCATCATTCCGGAGCAAGCGCCTTGTAAGCGCGAACGTCTTCGCAGCGTGGCGGCCGACGAGACATCGGAAAGCGGATTCGTCGCCCTGGGCTACGCTCAGCATCAGATCCTCGTCGCTTTTATCTTCCAAGCCGTTCGTTTCCCGCCGTGCTTCATGCGCCAAGGACAAGTGCGTAGGGCCAGGCCCATGCCTGGACGATGACACGGCTATTGGCCTCGTCAATGTCTCTGCGTTCTTCTGCACACATGCCCCGAAAGCCACGCGGGTTGCCTTTCCACCCGTAGATCACGGCGCGATTGGCCCATTCTCCGTCTTTGAACCCGCCTTACGTCGGAATCCTGCGCAATGCGGAAAATTTAGGCGTTTTGTGATGGGCGCCCTTGAGGCGGCCGCAAAGGCCGGTGCAGAACAATGCGAACTTCGCTCATCTGGCCAACGGATGCGGCTCGCCCCGCACTTCGCCATCCCGGCCAAGCAACGCGCGAGCCGGGATGACAGAGGCGGCGATCCGTTGGAGCGGTGAAATCTCCAAGCGTCAGCGCAGGAAATCGGAAAAAGCCGTGTTCAAGCAGTGACCCCCCTTCTGCCGCGCTCGCGGTTCTTTCCGGAGTTGTGCGGCGGCAGGGGCCTACCAAAAAACATGAATGGAGAGTTCCGTGGACCGTGACGATTTCACTTCGGGGGCGAAGTGGCTGCATTGGCTGATCGCGCTTCTGGTTTTTGTTCTTTTCCCTCTGGGCTGGGTTATGGGCGATTTTTCCGGGGCCCAGAAAGCGCAAGCCTACAATTTGCATAAGTCGCTGGGCTTGACCGTGCTTGCCTTGATGGCGCTTCGCGTTGTGTGGCGCGGGTTCTATGGCGCGCCCGCTCTGCCATCCACGATGCCTGCGCTGGAGCGCACCGCCGCCAAACTCGGACATCTCGCCCTGTATGCGCTGCTTTTCGCGCTGCCCTTGACTGGCTGGGCGCTGATATCGACCTCGGGTAAACCATCGCTCCTGTTCGGGTACACGGACATTCCGCTCATGCCCTGGCTTAGCGGGCTCTCTGTCGGCGACAAGAAAAGCTACCATGAGATGTTCGAGGGCGCTCATGAGGTGCTTGCCTATGGGCTGCTTGCCGTTCTTGCGGCGCATGTGGCGGCTGCGTTCCGCCATGCCATCTTCCTCAAGGATGGCGTCTTGTCCCGGATGCTGCCGCGCTTCGGGCGTAATGCCGAGCCGTCATCGCCGCCGCTGCTCGCAAAAGGCCGCTGAAAACGCGCGGTTTTGAACGGCGCTGATTGAACCGTCACGACTTTCCCGACCATAACCCATCACGCACTTCGGATCGCAGGCTCATCGAGCCTGCGAACGAAGAACCATTGCGTGGTGGAATGAGAGGCAAGAATGTTAAATTAACCCCTCGGCAAGGCGCTTTTCCTAAGATCCCTGCCCAGTCAGACACTCCAAGCGCAAACTGGTCCGAGGGTTCGAGCGACATTCCGCCTTTCGCAACAAGCACACAAAAAGCCTGGCCCGGACGATCCATTGGCACGCCCGGACTCTGCTTGGCGTATCAAGCTTGGATGAGACCCTGGTTCGCGGTCGCTAACGTCTATGACTTGTTCCGGCTCAGGGCTTTCAGGTTGCCGATGAAGTCGCGCATGCCGGCTCGGAGCGGATCGAAGAGCGGGTTGCCAATCTCCTGCAACATCACTTCGCCGAGCAGTTTCAGTCCGACGACCATCGACGCGGCGGCGTCCGGCGCCAGGCCTGTGCTGCGGCGAGCCCGCTCGACAAGAGCAAGGATGTCATCGTGGTTCGTGGCTTCGAAAGAAAGTGAGGACCGCGCGGGTGCATCTTCACCGGGTGTGCCCGTCGGCGTGACTGTAATGCGATAGCTGTAATGACGGTCCGTCATGGCCGTGCCTCCGGATTTTTTGCGTGATCTTTGCTCGACGGGCCACGAGGCAGGCGCCGGAGTTCTTCAGATCTCTCATTTTTCGAGGCCAGAGAGGCGACCATGCTCTTCAGCGCAGTGCTTGAGCATTCTCCTGATTTCTCGATCGTCCGAGTTGGCTGGCACGGCAGCGGCCAGAACCGGCAACGCCACCATGAATATTACAAGAGCGGTAAGCATGATAACTCCAAAGACCCCTTTCTTCGGCTGCCGGGAATTCGGCCACGCCCCTCCGATGCGGCGCACCGGATTTAGGTCTGCTCTCTTGAACACCGCTCTTGATGATTCCCTGCGTTGAGCGAGCCTCAAAAAGTAGATGCGAAGATATGCGGCTTACTCTTATGAGGGGGGCCGAACATACTCATGGCATGGAGAACCAGCTAATCTTCGAGAGTTCGCCGGACGCGCCAACGGATTGTTACCACCGTCTTCCCGGAAAGGCGAAGCCTTATGCGGGATCGTAACAAATTGAATCGCCTGTCTTTTTGCGATCCCGGCTCGCGTCGCCAGGCCGGAATGACGAAGTGCGGAGCTAGGCGCGCGAACCCATGGCCCGAGTTTTCAAGCGAGCTGTTGATACGGCGCACGCCAGGAGCTGTCATTCCCCTTTTTGGCTCGCGTGCCCCCTTGGAGGAAGACCGACCGCACCAACTGCGCTCGTCGCGGACTACCGCGGGAATAGCTTGGTGTGCCATGGCGAACCAAGAAGCTACAACACCATGGTGCTGGCGGGGTTGGCACAACTTCCAAATCCGGTGATTTGAGACCAATTCGATTCGCCAATAGCCTCAGAGATGACAAACGTGGTCTCTCAATCGGCCACGAGCTACGGCGCAGTGTTGCGCAAAATCAACGCAATCACTTGCGATTGCGCGCTAAGCCATTGAAAACAAAAGACACCTGTTTTGGGTCTCCCGATGCCAAGGCAAAAAAGGTCTTCGAGGAGCAACTCTACCTTGAGTTTATACCCGTATTGATGCAACCAAAGCTGTTAGTAGCGTGCATAATTCCATTGACACAACCCTAGAGGGAGAGATGTTCATGACTCTCACGAAATTTGTACGGCTCAGTGCCGTGACGATCGGCGCATTGTGCGTCGCTGCCCAGGCCAACGCCGCCGATCTGTACGCTGGTAGCGGGCTAAAAGACAGCCCAGTCTATGCTGCTCCGACCTGGACCGGCTTCTACATCGGTGCCAACGTTGGCGGCGGCTGGAGTCAGCTTGATTCTAGCATCACCGCGACCAATCCTCGGCTAGACGGCCTCACCCTCAACCACACGAACGAAGCGTCCGGCGTGGTTGGCGGCGGCCAAGTCGGGTATAATTGGCAGACTGGCGCCTTTGTGATTGGCGTCGAGGCCGATTTCGGCGGTTTCGGCTTCTCACGCACCAGCGATATCATCACGGTCAACGGTGTCGGCCTCGGCACAAAGGTCGACAGTGGATTTGCTGCCGATGTCACGGGCCGGTTGGGCTATGCGGCGGGACCCGCTCTCTTCTATGTCAAGGGCGGTTGGGCTTACTTTGATGGCAACCTCGGCCTCGACTATCCGGCGACATTGGCGTCACAGGTCACAAACGGCTCAAAGAGCGGGGTTGATGGATGGACCATCGGCGGCGGCATCGAATATATGCTGAGCGCCTCGTGGAGCGTGAAGGGGGAATATCAGTACTTCGATTTCGGAAGCTTCGATCTCCATCCGATTGCTCTTGAGCCGAAGTTTTGCATCCATAGCGATCTGAACACCAACGTCGTCAAGGTTGGCCTGAACTACCACTTCAACAACGTCTACACGCCTCTGAAGTAGACAAATCGATCACCGTGGATTATCGGTTCAACATACTTCCCGGTGTTGAACCGACGGGCTGATGCAGCGCAACAGCATCAGCCCTATCGCCTGAGTTCTGGGCCTCAGGCTTGTTTGGTGTAGATCGAACGGTACTTCTTCGCTCGTGCTAAGGCACCGTTAGCTCGATAGGCTGTGCGGCCTGCTTGCCAAGCGCATTCCCGGCGATAATGAACAAGTCTGATCGGAGCCGGAACATACCCTCGCAGCAATACTTCAGTTCCCACCAGGCGCCTGGCAATACCGTCCCCGCCACCGCCGCGTCAATGAGGCGGAAAAGATGGTGGCGCATGTTCGGTCGAGCGAAAGCTCAATTGGTCGCAGGCAACTCGTTTTGGTCGTCGAAGGCGACAACAATATGCCGCGAGAGGGAAGCGTGGAGCATACGGGAACGAGAGCGCCGCGAGGTAGGCTCGAAATTAAGTCGAGTGCGGACTATATGTTCAAGAACAATTTTGAATCATGGAGGCAGGTATGGGTGTTTTGGATAGTCTCGTTGGCGGAGATGTCAGCGCCGAATTCGTTCGTGCCGTAGACGGCTTTATTCAGAAGCAAGGCGGAGTTGCAGGCTTGGTCAGGCAATTCGAAAAGCAGGGCCTCGGCCCCATCGTCCAGTCGTGGGTGGGAAAGGACGCAAACCACCCCATTTCGGCCGAGCAAATCCACCGCGCGTTTGGTTATGAAACGCTGCAGCAGCTGGGCGCGAAACTCGGCATGTCACCGGACGAATTGGCCGCGAAGCTGTCAAAGGTTCTTCCGAAAGCAATCGCGAAGCTGGCGGCCGAAGGGAGCCGCACAACATCTCGCTGGGGGCGGCGATAAACGCGCGCTTCCGATTAAAAGCAAGAGCCCCTAGCGATGAGGCGCTAGAGGCTCTTCTCAAAAAATATGGCCAGGTAATAGGTCTTGTGAAATAACCGGCAGGCCAAGTTATTTTCGATGCCCTGCTGAAGTGAGGTTATTACCGCTACCGATGCCAAGCAACGGCCTTCCATGTGCAAAGCTTGGTATACCAGGGAATAGATGCAGCGAAAACACCAGTAGACTGATGAAGAGTGCAGCGCCACCGGCGGCTGCAGTATCAAATCGCTGTTCAATCGCACAGCTGATGGCAGCCAGGTTGCCACATCGGTTGGAGGGCGGCCTCTGGTGGGACGAGCGGGGTCCGTGGGAATGGAAACATCCCGATATCGATAATCATAACATCCAGTGCGGATCATGTGCGCTGTCGAATGGATGACCTCGGTAGCCGCACCCCTGCGCGAGCCAAATTTGCCGTTGGAAAGCTCACCAAAACCGGCCAGCAATTGATAGACTTGGCCACCCGGCAACAACTGGGTGTTTCAACTAAGGCGTTACAGCTTAAATGATGGCTTGGGGGCAGGGGTCTGCTTGCGCTTTTTTGTGTGATTGCCTACGACTTTTGTCGATCGCCCCTTTGCGCTATCGCCCAATTCCGGGGATCTTTAAGCCCAGCAAAAGATTAAGAACGTATAACCAGAAAGCCAATCCCAGAGCGAAGGAAGCAATCCAAGCGATTGGAGCTAAGACCGGATGGGCTCGGACGGCCTTCCGCTTCCCTTCCAAATCGGTGAGGCGTGTTTTCCTAGGGCCGTCCACGTTTCCTGCCTCTTCACATTTGGCTCCACCCCACTTCGGGGTAGAGTACATTATGAATGCCGCATGTCAAATTTAAGTAGAAGACTGACTCAATGCGTAAGCCAGACCTTCTATCTGGCATCCACGAGGCGTTGGAGAAAGGACGCCAGAACCCGACGAAGCTCGCGCCCAAGCCACTTGTTATCGTTCACAAGCCGATGCGGCTCGGCCATCGGCGCCTGATCACGCAAAAGAACAATCAATCAGATTTCTGTTTTTCCGTCATGGGTGACCCGGCCCGTTTCGTTGAACGCGCGCCCCGGATATTTCCTTCTGGAAAAGACCAAGCAAGACGCAGGACTGACATTCACGTTTAGGGGCATTCGATCATTTTATCGCCCTCAGCCCTGAACAACAAGCCGGCCGTTGTTGGCAACTATCCCCAGGAAATCAACATGCCCCACCATCGCCGTTCCAGAGGATTGACAAGTGGCATCTGGTTGAAATAAATGTTTGTGCAACTTAGAATTGCTAAACCTGAAGCTATCAATTTTGGTGATGTAGCGTGATCAGTGATGTTGTTCCCACACTTCCGCAGTTGAGTTGGTTTGTAGTTGCGACTCGACCGCATCGGGAATTGTTTGCCGAAGAAAATATCGTCAGACAGAGTTACGGTGCATACCGCCATTTTATTACAAAAATTCAGCGACACGCCCGCCGCATCCTTGAGGCGAGGCGCCTTTTATTTCAAGGTTACCTATTTTTTGAGAGACAGCCGCCTCTTATTTTCAGATCAATACTAGGCACGTGCGGCGTATGCTCTGTCGTGCGCACTGGCGATGCTCCTGCTCTCTTGCCTTCTGATTTTATCACCAGCTTTAATGCACGCGAGGTCGACGGCGTAGTCAAGCAGCCGGAGACGACAATCAACCCAGGTCAGGCCGTAAAAATCGACGAAGGCCCCTTCGATAGCGTTGTTGATAAAATTATCGAGGCAAGGGAGTGATCGAGTCTTATTGCTTCGCGAATTGATCCACTCTCAAGCCAAGCTAAGTGTGGACACTGAAATGCTCCGCTCGGCCCAAAGTTCCTGGGTGCCAATCACTTCGAGGCCGGAGGCGCAAGCAAAAAAGCGAGCGCCGCCGGCCAAGTTTGAAAAAAAAGCTATGGGCTAACAGAAGAATTGTCGTTGTTTGATAAGGCGATAGCCAAACCAACTCCGGTTCCAACAATCAGGCCGCCCGCAACAAGAGTATCGGAAGCGACCGCGGCAGGTGCGACTGCAGGCCCGTCTTTCAGGCTGGCGCCTTGGCATACCGGAGGCGCGGCCAGCACAACCACAACCTGATGAGGCCCAACCCTTGTCGAGCAACCATTCTCATAAACGATATTTGCCGAACCGCTCGCCGCTGCGCGCACCCGGTCGCCAGACGATAATGCCGCTCCCATCGAGGCAGGCTGGAAACCATCGCCGTGATTTACAGTAATTGCACCTTCGACATTTGAGAGCGTCACCGCTTCCACATTTGTCGCGAACAGAGCCGCCATGATGGCCGCTGACAAATATACGCGAGCCGCCCTTTTCCCCGAAATTCTATAACCTTGCATTGCGCACCCTCGTAGTTCTACCAATACGTGTAATCGGCTCTTAACCAAGGCGGCTGAGTTGAACAAGCGATCCAAACAATTCGGGTTCATCTTTAGGTTGCGATAGTTGCGCATTTGCCACAATTATGGATGGTTATTGCGCTAAGGTGCAGGCCCGGTTTGCGCATTCCAAAAGCGGCGTGATAATGGGAAAAGAGAAGAGATTTAAGCTATGACCATAATGTGTGTTTTAGATTGTGTTCGCAATGTATGATCTGCACAGCCACCTGCTCCCAGGCATTGACGATGGAGCCCCCGATTACGACACCAGCTTGGCTATGGCCCGTGCTTACGTTGACCAGGGAGTGCGATGTGTAGCATGCACTCCGCATATTTTGCCCGGCCTCTACCAGAACTCAGGCCCACAGATAAGGGCTGCGGTTGCAGATCTTCAGCGACGGCTGGATGAAGCCGGCATTCAGCTCAGGCTTGTGGCCGGAGCAGACAACCATGTCATACCGGACTTCGTCGCAGGCCTTAAGCAGGGTCACTTGCTCCCTATTGGAGACTCCCGCTACGTCCTGGTGGAACCTCCCCATCATGTTGCTCCAGCAAGGCTCGAAGACCTTTTTTTCAACATTCTCCTGGGAGGTTACATTCCAGTGCTGACTTATCCGGAAAGGCTTTCGTGGATCGAAAGCAAGTATGACGTGATGAGAACGCTCGCTGCAAAGGGCGTCTGGATGCAACTGACATCAGGCTCGCTAACCGGACGATTTGGGAGGCGCCCCCGCTATTGGGCTCATCGAATGCTGGAAGAAGGTCTCGTCCAAATTCTAGCAACCGATACACACGACACTATCAGACGCCCTCCCGATCTTGCAGAAGGATGGAGGGAGGCTGAGCGGCTCGTTGGAGCTGAGGAAGCTCTTCATCTCGTCGCCACCCGGCCTTTAGGAATATTGTCCGATAAGCCGCCGAGGGAACTGCCACCGCCCCGGCCTCGTGAAGTCAAAGCCGAAGAAAACGAACACAGCAACCACGCCACACCGGCAGAGGGCCAGCGGAAGCGACGGTGGCGCCTCTTTGGCTAAAGAGAAAAAGCGCAACAAAGATGCCAAAATCGCTTCGGCGCGGACATCTTCATCCAGGGCGGGTCGGCCGCAAGCCGGTGTGGAACTAGTATCGAACTTACTGATCCTCGAAACTTCAAGACCCTCACCCGCCCTCTCCTACACCGGGAGAGGGTTCGTTCGCGTGAAGGGTTTCGGATGCCGATCTCTGCAGAACCTTGCTGCAGCCACGACGGGCCGCCGCCCGAAACGCTTAGAAAGCCCGCTTCCCCTTTTTTGATCACTGTATTGCAGCTCGGATGGCGTTGTCGTGGTGCTGCCGTGAAGTACCTCGGCCGTCCCTAGCTAGTGGCCTCCGTCATTGATTTTGAAGGCTAACTCTGAATCTCTGTCGCCTCAAAGCAGCGATGGGGGTGATTCGTGGCCTGGAAAAAGATTGCCATTAAGAAATACGTTGTGCGGCTGAGCGCAGAGGAGCGCGAGCAGCTTGCGTCCTTGATCCGCTCGGGAAAGCGGTCAGCGCAATTGCTGACGAAGGCGCGCATCCTCTTGAAGGCTGATGTCTCGGAGGCAGGCGAAGGCTGGAGGGACAGCCGGATCGCCGAGGCTCTGAACACCAGCGTCGCCACTATCGAGCGAACGCGACGGCAATTGGTGGAGGAAGGGTTCGAGGCGGTGCTGACGCGCAAATACAACCCGAACTCTGCCCGTCCCCGGATTTTCGACGGCGCTGCGGAAGCGAAATTGATCGCGCTGGCTTGTGGGCCTGCGCCGGCGGGCTACGCCAGATGGACTCTGAGCCTGCTCGAAGAGAAAGTCGTCGAACTGAACATCGTCGAGAAAGCCAGCGACAACACCATTGGACGGACGCTCAAAAAAACATTCTCAAGCCGCACCTCAAACAGCAATGGGTAATCGCGCCCGAGGCCAGCGCCGGCTTCGTCGCCAATATGGAAGACGTGCTGGAAGTCTATCAACGGCCACACGATCCGCTGCGCCCAGTGGTGTGCCTCGACGAGACCTCGAAGCAAATGATTATTGAAACGCGCGAACCGATTCACGCCAAGCCCGGACGTAAGGCGCGTCACGATTACGAATACGAGCGGGGCGGCGTGGCCAATCTTTTCATGATGTTCGCGCCGCTGGAAGGCTGGCGTCACGTCAAGGTCACCGACCGCCACGCCGCAATCGATTACGCTCACGCGCTCAAAGACTTGTCAGACATGCATTTTCCCGGCGCGGCAAAAATCGTGCTCGTGCAGGATAATCTCAGCACCCACAAACCTGCTTCGCTCTACGAGGCCTTTTCGCCGTCCGAAGCGCGCCGCCTCGTCGAACGGTTCGAATGGCATTACACACCCAAGCACGGCAGCTGGCTCGACATGGCCGAATCCGAACTTGGCGTTCTCTCAACCCAGTGTCTCGATCGCCGCATCCCCGACAAACAAACCCTGATCAGCGAAGTCGCCGCATGGCAGGACAATCGCAACACCCATCACGCCAAAGCCGACTGGCAATTCACAACCGCAGACGCCCGCATTAAGCTCAAAAGGCTAGTTCCAATAACTCGGGGGACTAGCTAGAGCTGCGCCAATGCGTTGAAGCGTCCCCCGCCGAGATACCGCTCCCCCATCTCGGCGTCGATGTTCCTCACGGGACTACAACCGCGCAATTTTCTAGAAAACCACAAGCCCGAGAAACTCGCTTAGTCTTGGATGGCACGTCGACGTAGCCCGATTCCTCAACGAGCATGTTGCGGCAGGCAGAAATCAACCATCCCGTCTCGCTTTCCCGCTCTCCCGATCGAGGGCCGCCAGGAAGGTCTGGGCCTCTTCCCGGCGTTCGAAGATATGGGGGGCGATGTTGCGTTGCGAGAAGGCTTCGCCCAGCTTGGCGCGCATGAAACCGCTGGTCGCATAACGCGTAATGGTCGTGAAATAGTGAGCCAGGAAATACCGGTCCATTTCCGCATAGGCGTCGTACATCTCCTGGTTGATCCGGAAGCGGTCGTAGTTGATGACGGCGCCGACACGCCTACCGGCATCGCGGCAGCGCTGTTCGCAGATATCCCAGATCGCCTTTACGTCGTCGGCGACGCGCACGTACATGCCCTCGAAGTTGAGGAAGAGGATGTTCCGCTCGGCATCGTAGATCACCCGCTCCGGCAGGGACAGGTTGAGGAGCTCACCCTCCAGGTTCATCGGGCCAGCGCCGAAGATGCGGGGGTCCATGATGCTGTACTCGCCGATGATGGGCTCAAAGTCCATGTGGGCGAGGATATCCCGGGCAACATCGATGCCGGGGGCGACCTCGATCAGCGCTAAGCCCCGCCGCACGCGGCGGAACACGCATCGCTCGGTGACGTAGTAAACCGGCTTGCCGCGATCATAAGCATACTGGCCATTGAAGGTGATCTGTCCAACTTGCTTCAGAAACTTCCTTTGCCTGCCCTCTTCTAGGATGCGAAGTTCGCCGTTCTCCACTGCCACTTTGAGGCCACTGCCGGTAAAGGTGCCGGCGAATACGACAAGCCGCGCATTCTGGCTGATGTTGATGAAACCACCCGCCCCGGTCAGCCGGCCGCCAAACCGGCTTACGTTCACATTTCCCGCTTCATCGCATTCGGCCATGCCGAGGCAGGCCATGTCGAGACCGCCGCCATCGTAGAAGTCGAATTGCTGGCTTTCATCGAGCAGCGCATCCATGTTGACGCCAGCGCCGAAATCGCTGCCAGCGGAGGGGATGCCGCCGATCACGCCGGACTCCACTGTCAGTGTCAACAGATGAGAAATGTGCTCTTCGTTGGCCACCAAGGCCACGCCCGCTGGCACGCCGATGCCCAAATTGATGATGCCGTTGGGCGGCAGCTCGAAGGCAGCGCGGCGCGCGATGATCTTGCGCTCGTCAAGGACGGTCGACACTAGGCTTGGGCGCGGTGCGCGGAATTCGCCAGCATAAGCAGCGTTGTACTGGGTGGCGACCGTCTGCCTGTGTTCGTGCGGCTCGGCCACCACGATGCAGTCCACGAGGATGCCGGGTACTTTCACCTGCCGCGGCGGCAGGGAACCACGCTCGGCGATACGCTCCACCTGGGCTATAACAATGCCGTTGCTGTTCTTGGCCGCCATCGCCATTGCGAGGTTGTTAAGGGTCAGCGCCTCGCGCTCCATGGTGATGTTGCCGAAGGTGTCGGCGGTGCTGCCGCGGATAAAGGCGACGTTGACGCGGCCCACATGGTAGAACAGCCATTCCTCGCCATGGACTTCCACGATTTCGACGATGTTTTTGGTGGTGGCGGCATTGATCCGTCCGCCGCCGTAGCGCGGGTCGACGAAAGTATGCAGGCCAACCTTTGAAAAGGTGCCCGGCTTGCCCCCGGCAAGGGCGCGAAACAGCTGGCAGATGATGCCTTGGGGCAGATTATAGGCCTGGATTTTGTTATCCAGCGCGAGCTTGCCAACCTTCGGCATCATCGCCCAGTGGCCCGCAACCACGCGCTTCAAAAGCCCCTCATGCCCAAGATGGTTGAGACCCAGATCCGCGCCGTCGCCGTGCCCCGCGCCAGCGAACAGCGTCAGGTTGCGGGGTGCACCGGTTTCCAGGAAGCGCCGCTCCACGGCCGATAGAAGCGCTTCGGCGAAGCCGGTCTGAACGAAGCCGGTGCTTGAAAGCGTATCGCCGTCGCGGATCAGGGCGATGGCCTCGTCGGCTGTCACGATCTTGCTGCGCACGGACTCCCCGCTGCTTGGTTGCGGCGCGCGGAATAAGGATTTGGGCCTTTGCTCGCCGGCTTCCCGCCCAATGCAGGGCGTTGCTTCGTCTTAGTTTGAGTTTAGTTAAATGACCGCCGCCGTTCAAGCGACTGCGCTGGCGCATGATCGCTTCGCCAAAAGGAGAGACCTGCCGAACGCGCCTCGCCGGGTTATCGACCGGATAATGCATAAAGCCGGTCGAAGCCGCTCGCGCAGGAAAACCCGCCGTGGGTCGAGCACTTCAAGCGCGGGGAATCGATTGCGACCTGAGACGCACGAGCGACATCATGGCCAGTTGCATATGGAAAGGCCGAAAAACAGGTCGAACCCATCGCCGCACGACCAACGCTTTGCAGAAGCTCCAGAAAATCCTTACCAACGGAGCGCCGTCCAGACACGACCTCACCCGGTCTGCATCTCCCTCCCCCGCCACGACTCGCTCCGAATATCTAGGGACACGATCTCAGGACACGGCTACACTTGTTTCTCAACAACACAGCCCCTGGGAGGGAACTCCATGGCCGATAATCCACTCGAAATCCCGCAAGCTCTGCGTGCCGCCTCGGAACAAGGACTGAAGCAGGCGCATACCGCTTACGAACAACTCACGGACTTTGTAACCAACGCTATGGGCGCGTGGATGGGCGCAGTACCCTCAAATCCCATGACCACCCGCTTTAAGGATGTCCAAGAGCAAATAATGGAATTCGCGACGGACAACGCCGAGGCAGCCTTCACGTTCGCCGGCAAGATCAGCAACGCAAAGACCTTCCCGGATATTGTGACGGTTCAGACGCAGTTCCTTCAAGACCGGATGCAAGCCTTCGTCGCGCAGACGCAACGACTTTTCAGCGTGATCCAGGATGCGGTCCAGAAATCGGAACACGGAGCTCTTGACGCCGGAGTGGGGACGACGCCCTCAAACCCTATGTTCACTGGCTCGAACCCTATGATCACTGGCTCGAAAATCGCGATCTTCAAGGATGTCAGAGACAGTGCCGTAGCAATGTCGAAGACGAATGCCGAGTTGACTGTCGCGCTGGTCGAAAAGCTTGCCAAAGTAGAAAATATCGAGGAGCTGCTGACACTTCAGACGAAGTTCGCACAAGGACAAATCCAGGCTTACGTTGAACAAACGCAGGAACTTCAACGACGGATTGGAGAAGCCCTTCGCAGGTCAGCAAACGGCTGACCTTTTCGTCAAAGTAAAATGCGCCAGGAAAGAAGCGCGACCCCCAAAGGCGCGCGGCTCATTGACGCTTTTGAAAGGGAGCGCGTGGGCGATTGTACGGTTTTGTTGGCTGTGGCCTGCGATAGCGCGGGGGCTGCGGCGCTTGTCATGAACAGAAAAATTTTTGATGCCGTTGATCGCACAAGGTGGCAGAAATGCGCGCATTCGGAGCGCTCCATAGCCCAAATAGCCGCGTGCCGCCTCCCAGCTTTTCCGTCGGCCAACACACGCAGGCAATTTTCCAGGAAAACGCGAGACCGGGAAACTCGCTAACCCCTTGATTTAAATGGTCGGAGTGGAGTGATTCGAACACTCGACCCCCTCGTCCCGAACGAGGGGAAGGGTGTTTCCAGGGGTATCCGTGGCTTCCCGAATCTTCAAAAACCATCGTAAAATCAGTATATTGCTTGTCCGTGTCTATCATTGCCTATCCCGCGATTTCCTGTATGGTGACGACACAGTGACAATTCTAGATGGGGGGCGGAACAATGGCGCCGCAAGGAAAAGCGACGGGATTGAAGGCCCGGATCACAAAGCGCGCTATCGATGATCTTCGAAGCAAGGCAAAAAGCGAAGGTCGCACCCTATATCTTCGCGACGATGAATTGACCGGCTTCGGCGCTATCAGCACCAAAGCGGGCGCATGTTCCTATTTTGTCGAGTACCGTCTGGGCGGGCGCGGCACGACGCAGAAGCGCATGACGATCGGCAAGCATGGCGCACTGACGCCCGATGAGGCGCGGAAGCTCGCAAAGGAAGAGCTTGGCAAAGTGGCGCGTCGCGTTGACGTGGCTCAGGAGCGCAAGGACGAGCGCGGCAAGCTCAAGGCTGGCACCTTCCGCGAGCTATCGGAAAGCTATTTTGCGGCCGAAGGCAAAAGGGAAAAGACAGGCGAGTGGAAGTCCCGGCGGTGGAAGGAAGTTCACGCCATGCTCGAAAAGTCGGTGTATCCAGTGCTCGGGAACAAGGCGCCGGATGCGATCAGCCGGTTTGAACTTCGCCAGCCTGATCAACGAAACAAAGGCGCGGTCGCATTCCGTCGCCCGCCGTCTTCATGAAACGTTGCGGCCTCTTTTCGCATGGGCTTTCGAGTGCGGCGCAATCGAGAGCAACCCCATGACCGGCCTTCGCTGCCCGAAACCTGAAACTCCACGCGACCGCGTTCTCGATGATGCCGAGATCAAAGCTCTATGGCAAGCAGCAAGCGAGCTCGGCTGGCCTTTCGAGAACGTGTTCAAGGTGCTTCTTATGACTGGCCAGCGCCGTGAGGAAGTCGCGGGGATGCGCTGGCGCGAAGTCGATCTTGACGCTAGCCAATGGACGATTGCCAAAGAGCGTTGCAAAAACGGCAAGGCGCACACGGTCGATTTGCATCCTGAAGCCGTCCGCCTGCTCGATCCGCTTGGCGACGAAGCCGCGCCACTGGCTCATGAGGAACGCCGAAGGAGAAGCGGATTTGGTCTTCTCGACAACGGGGCGCACGCCTGTCTCCGGCTTCTCCAAGACGAAGGCCCGGATTGATGCCCGGATGCAGGCGATCCTTGGCGATAAGTTCCAGGCGTGGCGCACGCATGACTTGCGGCGCACAGCGGCGTCTGGCATGGCTGCATTGGGCTTCCAGCCTCATGTGATCGAGCGCGTCTTAAACCACGTCAGCGGGGCGCAGGGCGGGCTTGTAGCGGTCTATCAGCGGCATGAGTATCGGGACGAACGGCGGCGGGCGATCATGGCATGGGGCGCGCAGGTGATGCAGATTGTGAGCGCGGAAGCGCCTGCTTCGAACGTTGTGCCGTTGCGTGTGGCTTGAACGGCAGGACCGCGAGATTGTGCGCGGAGCGCCGAGCCCGGAATACACTTGAGGCCGCAATTATCGTCGGCAGAAACGATCCGGGGTAAAGCGCTGAACAACTCCGCCCGCAATGAAGCGAGCGCTGTGAAGCTTGGCTTTTATCACGCGCCATGGCAAGCCCGTAGCGCGGCTCGTGCCCCCTCACAGGTCTTTTAGCCGAGACGAGGCCCGCGCCGCCGCCGCCGCCATCCGCGGCATGAGCGAAGGCGCAACGCTTGGCGGCCTCAGCATCAAGGACCTCATTAATGAAGGCCGGCTGTGAGCCTGGTTCTCGACGCCTCGCTGACGCTGAGCTGGTTTTTCAAAGACGAGCGAACGCCGGGCGCGGATGCCGTCCTCACTGAGGTCACCGAAAAAGGCGCCGTTGTACCGGCGTTGTGGCGCCTCGAAGTCGCGAACGCCTTGCATATGGCGCTTAGGCGCAAACGTATCGACGCCGCTTTTCGCGATTCAGCCCTGACACAGCTCTCCCGGCTCTCTATTACAGCCGATCCGGATACGGATACATATGCCTGGACTGTGACCTTGCAACTCGCTGACCGCTTCCAGCTCACGCTCTACGATGCCGCCTATCTGGAGCTGGCCGGGCGCCGCAGGCTGCCGCTTGCCACGCTTGACCGGGAATTGCGGGATGCTTCGTCGGCCCTTGGGATCACCCTTCTTGGCGTTAACCCGACCAATTGAGCGTCACGGTCAGATTGCTCGTATAGGCCGTTTGCGTAAGAAGCTGGTCTCGAAAAATGCTCGAGCGGCGATGCCTGATTTCGGATCATCTCATAGCGGGCGATTCGCGGAAGATTTCTCTCAAGCCTCGAATTCAGCGCAGACGGCGCCTAATGCCTGCCTGGGTGTCTTCGCGGCTCGCTTCGTCATCATAGGTCTTTGCCAAAGCCATTAAGAGCTTCGAGGCGACGAAGGGGTGCGAAACCTGAAGCGCCTGACCCCACTTGCGGTATTTGTCGGCAAGTTCGCGCTCCTGGTCGCCGCCTTCGCAGCGCCAGTGAGCGCCGCGCGAATTATAGATGCCGGTACGCGCACCCATCATCATCGACTTAGACTGGATGTCCTCCATTACATCCCGCACCTGCTCGCACGGCCAAACGCCGTCCTTGCCGACCGGCGCGCAGGACAGAACTGTGCCGATACATTCGTCGGCGATGGCGGCACGGCTCAGCTCGGCACAGATTGGCGAACAGTTGCGATCCACTTCGCAAGGCGTGGCGCTTCCAGTTCGCCGAGGTCATTGTGGCCTGGGATGCGCTTGATCGCTTTCAGCAGATTGTATCCGCGCTCGGCCATGCTTTGGACCCGATCCGGTGAGACTTGGAACTCGGTAGGATCGGTCGCGCCATCCTTGCGCTTATAGGCCCAGGTGACGGCTTGAACAAAAAGCTCGGGATGGGCCTCAACGTACCGTTCGAGATTCGGGATACCGCAGTTGTGCCGACTGTCCCAAGGTCGCGCCAAAACCTCAATATAGGCGAACTCAAGACCGGCTTTTTGATCAAGCGTTACGGCCGAGCTGGCATTCAAATGCTTGAATGCCTCTTCAACGCTATAGTGTTCGAGCAGATAATGCCCGGGCTGATCTTGGCTTACTTGCGCCATCGCAGAGAGCAGATGGAAAAGAACCTGCGCGTCGAGCTTGCTCGGCTGAAACCGGATGCACGAAAACGCAGCCCGAGGCCGTCCGACCTTCAACAGTCGCTCCACGCTTTCGCTATTCTCCGCATCTGAGTTGTGAATCCAGTTCGGCACCACCTCGCTCCAGTACTTAGCCTGAGCCGTTTCACTGATCGCATCGACCAGCGTCCAGGTGCTCTTGCGATATGGCGCAAGGATAAGCAGCCGCGCCGTGTCCTCCTCGGACAGGCCCGCCGAGACGCCTTTAATAACGGCTTCGCGCTTGTCGTCATCGACGATGGCGCGCAGCGCGCCGGCGATGAGATTTTTGTGCGAATGAACCTCTTCCCTGCCGGATAGGATCGGCGTGAGCGCGAACCGCAGCAAATCCTGAAGCTCGTGCTCGGACAGCACGGTGCTAGCTGCAAGCACGCCGATCACCCATGAAGCCTTCCCACGCTCAGAGAGTTCTAAGAGCCCGGCAAGACCGCGGTGCTGCCGGATTTCCCGCAAAGCTTCAGTTCTCAGAGTTTGGATACGCTCTTCGCGCTTGTGGAAGTCGATTTTCTCGATATCCTCGATCTCGTCGGCGGACTCCTCCACCCATCCGTCGCGGAACAACCAAGCGTGCTTGTTCAGAAGGTCGCTCGGT
Organism: uncultured Alphaproteobacteria bacterium; assembly: GCA_963829495.1. Taxonomy (GTDB): domain Bacteria; phylum Pseudomonadota; class Alphaproteobacteria; order Rhizobiales; family Rhodomicrobiaceae; genus Rhodomicrobium. The sequence continues at coordinate 3,232 of CAWHIT010000002.1, read as the reverse complement.
TCGAGCGCGGCGTAGGCAGCCTTGCCCGCATTCGCCAAGTCCGTTACCTTCGCGTTCTTCTTCGCGCGCAGCGCCGCGCGCCGCGACAGTATCGAGACACGGACTTTCTCGCGCATCGCAGCCTTATCTGCATCGCTGGCCTTGGTCTTCGCCCAGGCTTCGATTAACGCCCACACGCGGGCTTGATCGGCATCTGTCAGATCGTGCAGGCGATCTACCAGATCGCACAGCATGCCGAGCGAATGATCCTTCCAAGTCAGAGCCATCTCGACCATCTCGCGCACGAAGTCGATGATCGGAGCCCACGTCGGAAAAGGTTCGCCGAACCCGTAACCGTCAGGACGCCAACGCGGCTTGTGGCTGTAATGGCCGACTTGATGGTGATTGCCGAACTGTGCGACGCAGATTTTCCACGCGACGTCCGGAAACTTTTCTGCCAATTTCTTCATCAGGTCCACCCGCTGCTGGTGGTTCGCTGCTGTCTGCGGCATCCAGGCGCGGAAGATCGGACTCCAGCGAGTTCATCGGCTTGTTGACCCAGTTGTCGTTGATCTCCACCTGCGCGAGCCGAGCGAGGATGAAGGCGGCGCGCGGCAACGTTTCCGGATTCCACGAAAGGCCCTCCAACGCCCATAGCAGGCCAGTGCGGCTCGGCGTGACGGCCAAACACGCCAGTGTCCGCAGGACGCAAAAGCCCGAGAACCGCAGGGTCCTTGGACCTGAGGTCGCGTTCCAGAATCGAAAGGAATTCATCGGGAGCCGCTTCCGCATATGTAGGAAGATCCCGGTCGTTGGCCTCCAAAATCCGCGTGGTCAACGGCGTCGGAAGCAAATCGCGCAGACACGCGTCTGCCTCAATTTCGGTATCGACGCCGAGACGGTTCTTGAACAGGTGCACGCCGTGAACCGCCAGCAAAACTAACGTTTCCGAAATGCCTTCACGGAACGCGCCGGAAAACTCCCGCGTCTTGCCATGTATCGACGCGGCCCAGCGCTTATCTTCGGCCAGATCAAGCGCAGGATCGTCTTCGCCGAGCACCATGCGCGCCATCGAGAAATACGGTTCAAGTCGTCGGGCGTCACTGCGCCCGCGATGGCGTACAGCAGGTCAATCTTCGAAATCACGCCCCTGTAGCTGCCGATCGACCAGATTGGTGCATCGTTTAGCTGAGCGAGGCTTTGGCACTCCTTTTCAAGCTCGTTGTAGGAACGATCTCCGGCCAGGAGCGAAAGGCCGAGCTTGTCAGTCTCGTTCTGGGAGTGCCACGCGCCCACAAATAAGAACGGCACGAGGCTTGCCGCAGTCTGATGGTCCGCCGCCCATTCCGGTGTCCGCACCGCAGGCACCGTCGAAAGCTGGCGGCGCAAAACTGTCAACGAGCGACCGGAAGCGTTTGCCAACCGCGAGATCTGTCACGATCCTTCGCCCATTTCTTCGAGCGCCTTGTTGAACGTCTCGTAGTTCGCCGGTTCGAGAACGATCTGAGGTTCGGTGGTCACGGCGTTGCGCGGGTAGATGACGATGCTGTGCATCGACTTCGCATAGGGTGCGAGTTCGCGCTCGACTTCTCGCGTGAACACGACCGGGATAAATGTCTGTGCCCCTGCCGCCAAGCGCGGCAAGACGCCAGGCTCATCGAACACCAGAACTCGGTCGCGATATAAGGCCAGTTCTTCGCCGCCGCGCTCTCCAAGTAGTTGGGCGAGGAAGGCAAGCGCCTCTTCGGTCGAGTTCCGCCGCGATCAAGATCGGCCCCTCTGATGGCTTGGATAGGCGCGAGAGCATGGTGCGCTTGGTCGCCTCGATGGCAGAGCTGAACAGTGCGCCGGTCAACGGCGGTGCCGAGACGTTGGCCCAGTCCGCCCAGCACTTGTCGAGCGAGCGAATCGTGCTGCGCCGGTATGTGCGTTTCGTTGGCGAACCACGCCTGCGCTTGTAGCGACTGCTCCAGCCATTGCTCAAGATCGCTCGGCGTCGTAGGCTCGAACGTCCTTCCAAAGTCCTTTCGCCTTCTTGGTCAACCCAGTCGGCCTTTTCGGACCAGCGGCGCGGCGTAACGAACACAAACGTCATTCCCTCCCGGTCCTTTTTGTCGAGCCCCTTCACGCTCTTCTCAAAATCGCCGTCAGCCTTCGCCTTGGGGTCCTCGTTGGTGCCGAACTCCCAGCCGGAGCGTCCAGCTGGCACCCAAGGTGTTCCTTCGCTCGCCTCCACGAAGCCGTCCCATCCTGCGCGCTCGGCATCGTCGTTACCGGGAAAGTCCACTTTCGTAAGCCCGCGGCCGGTCGAGTGAACTAGCGTGCGCAAGAAAACCGCTAGGCGAGTGCGCGACGGGATATTGTGGGAGACCCACCCTTCAATATCGTTCGCCTTGATCGCCAAGAACGGCGGCACATATGCCTTGGTGTTGGCGGGCGCGTCTTTCCCCTTGGCCTGCGCCGCTTCGTACCGCGCTTGCATCTCCATCAGATCCTTGAGCGGGTACTTGAACGCCTTTTCCAGGCGCGCCGCCATGTCGGCGGATAAAGCGGCGTTGCCGTTGAGCAGGTTCGACAAGGCCGGACGGCCTACACCCATGAGCTGGGCTGCTTCCGTGACTGACATCCCCATCGGAATGACTTCCACCTTGATACGTGTTCCTGGGTGCGGGACATCGGAGGGGGCTACCATGAGATCCTCAGGCTGATTAGCGAATCATAGCACTGTAGCGTGTTGCGCTACACGATACAATGCACATGGCAGAGACTGGGCGGTTGTTGGTCACTTTCCGACCGAGGTGGAACTCGCTGGGATCGACTTTCTAGCCGCCGCGCCGCCTTTTTCCGGAAGTGTCAAGGGCGAGATTGTTTGGTCTTTTCGGAAAAGACCGCATTCTGATCCCGAAACAGTCTTGCCGCGAATGGAATAGCGAGAAAACTGGCACTTCGGCTATCGACCCTGAAGAGCTATTTCGCCAAAAGAAACAGCGTCTTTGGCCAGCGGACGGTGTTGTGCCTATCATTCGTTGCGACCGAGTGATTGGCAGGCTGGCGTGTGAGGCGCGATTTTCAATTTCAGACTGACCGCCAGAAACCCTCCAAAACCCTTGAAACCCTTTATTTCATCCCCGGCTGAAGGCGACAGGAGGGGTTTGAAGGGTTTCGAAGGGTTTTTTGGAGCTGGTCGGAGTTTAAAAAGGGTTAACGTCTCAGTCCACCGCGATTTGCCATTTCACCGCGCTGTTTGATTTTA
>CAWHIT010000001.1:0-221123 GCA_963829495.1 uncultured Alphaproteobacteria bacterium | reverse complement strand
CCACCATCGGCCGCCACGCGGCGCGCGCCGTCCGCTGCGCAACCATGGTGGATCTGCTGCAGGCCAACTGGGACAAGCTTGTCGCCAACATTGCCGCAGGCGACGTTGCGACCTTCAACAAGCCCGTCTTCCCGAAAGGCGAGATCATGGGCTTCGGCTTCCACGAGGCGCCGCGCGGCCTCTTATCGCACTGGATCGTCATCCGCGACGGCAAGATCGCAAATTACCAATGCGTCGTGCCCTCGACGTGGAACGCAGGACCGCGCTCAGAGGACGGTTCGCCGGGGCCATACGAGGCCTCGCTCTTGGACAACCCCGTGGCGGACCCTGAAAAGCCGCTGGAAGTGCTGCGCACCATCCATTCGTTCGATCCCTGCATCGCCTGCGCCGTGCACGTGCATGATGAGGAGAGCGGGCAAGCCGTGAAGGTGAGAGCACTGTAGTGGGATCCTGGCTTCATCCTTCGACTGGCTTAGGATGAGGTGAGAGTGTTCTCACGTGTCGAGCGTCATGGTGGGCCTGTCGGGGTTCGGCGGGGCTCACCGTGAGGCCATGGGCCACATCATTATTCAGGTTCTGCAAGGAGTTGCATGCGCGCGGTCGTTCTTGGAGTGGGTAACATTCTCCTTTCGGACGAGGGGATCGGCGTGCATGCCGTGAACGCGCTTGAGGCGCGTTACGTGATCCCGCCTGAGGTTGAAATCATCGATGGCGGCACATCCGCAATGGATTGTCTCGACAGGATCGCGGAAGCCGATTTCCTTCTGATCGCCGATTGTGTGCGCGGAAGGCGTGAACCGGGGACGCTCGTGCGGCTGGCGGACAGAGACCTCCAAGCGTTTTTCCGGACGAGGATTTCGCCGCATCAGGTCGGGCTGTGCGACGTCCTCGCCACGCTCGCCTTCCACGGCCTGGCGCCAGCCCGTGCGATGCTGATCGGGGCCGAGCCGAAGTCCTTTGCGTTGGGCCTTGAGCCGACGCCGGAGCTTGCGGCGGTTCTCCCCGCATTGGTGGAAGCGCTCGCGGCGGAACTGAAGGCGGCGGGGTTCAGTCTCGTGGCCCGCGAGTTTCGTCACGCTGCCGAGTAGGGAGGAGAAGCCGCATGTGCCTTGGCGTTCCGATGCGGATCATCGAGAGCGACGGCTTCACCGCCCTGTGTGAGCGCCGGGGCGAGCGGCGGCGCGTGAATGTCATGCTGATCGAAGAGGCGCCATCCGGCGCTTGGGTGCTTGTGCACATCAGCAACGCCGTGCGATTGCTCGATGAGGAGGAAGCTTCGCTGATCGACGAAGCGCTGGACGAACTTGCCAGCGCGCTCGACCGCCACGCCAGCCTCGCACCGCAATAGGCTTAAGCAGGCCCTATCAATTTTGGCTAACGATTGTGGCGGCTCACGAACCTCGTCATCCAGGCCTTGCGAAGCGCGAGCCGGGATCACAAAAAAGCAGGCGCTTCAATTTGTTACGATCCCCGATAAGGCTGCGCGTTTCCGGGATGACCGCCGTGGCGATCTGTTGGCGCCTCCGGTCAACTTTGCTCCACTCATTCATTGGCGTGGCCCTTTGCATATGCGCCTTCCTGTGCGGGTGCGGCACACAGGAGCAAAGCGCCGTCAGACAAGTCGACGGCAAATACTACGACGCAGAAGGAAACCCGACCTACAAAGTCCATGGGGACGGCGCCGTGGATTGGTACACGTTCTCCGGCTACCTGCACTTCACGTCAACATGCCTGGTTTGCCACGGGCTGGACGCGACCGGATCGACCTTCGCTCCGGCTCTGCCGAACTCGCTGAAGAAACTTGGCTACCCGGGCTTCGTGGCGGCTGTGACAACGGGTCGGAAGAACAACGCGATGCCATCCTTCAGCCAGAACAAGAACGTGATGTGCCATCTCGATAGCATCTATGTCTATCTCATCGCCCGAGAGCGGCGCGCCCTCGAACGCGGCAAGCCGGATAAACACGAACCGAAGCCGGCCGCCGCGAGCAAGGCGGAAGACGAATGCTTCGGGCCAACATGGCATCGGCGGATTGTCGAGGAAGACTGACGGAGAAGGTTGCCGTTCGCCGAGATAGAAGCGACCGGTAGCGTCTCAAGCATTGCGGTCCGTATGATGGATCAAAGGTTGCTCGCACCACTCCGGCCGGGATTTGGGCTGGTTATGTTGGACTTGTGGCAGGCGGCATCGAGATGGCCATTTAGGCGATGCCGATATTAAAGCAGTTAATTACATTCATTTCGCGCCGCAAGAACGCCTGCGATACTATCAAGTGACTGAATTTGATTTGTCTCAAAGACCTGCGGAACGTTTCCGGGGGTTAATCATCATCCGTGAGCATGGAAGCCCTTATTCCGGGCGCCGAGAATCCGCGACCTCAGGTGACAATCATGGCCAAGCAATCAAATCAGACATCAGATCCGGCGGAGGATGAAGGGGTCAGCCTTTCGATCTCGCCCGAGAAGGTTTGCTTCATCATCATCAAGGCTCGGGAATTCGACGTGAAGGACGAAGTAACAGAACCCGACCCCGGATCGAACCCTTCCGACGACAATGACGTGTCGGTGCTGGAGGACCACGAAGACGACCCCGTCGTCGAAGAACTCACCTCCTTCATCGACGCTATGTCTGAAGATGAACAGATCGACCTCGTCGCGCTCGCGTGGCTCGGCCGGGAGGACTACACCGCGAAAGATTGGGATTCCGTGCGCGAAGAAGCGGCCCGCGCCCATAATGAAAGGACAGCGGCCTATCTTCTTGGCATGCCGCTTCTCGGCGATTTCCTCGAGGAGGGCCTATCCATGCTCGGCTATTCCTGCGCGGAGTTCGAAATGGGCCGGCTTTGACAAAAGCCGGCGCGGCTTCACTTCCTTCCCGTCCTCACCTGGCCTCTTTCTGCGGGGACGACATGAACGACGCGATAGCCGCGCCTTTTCAACTCCCTGAGCAGGGCCGGCAATGCCAGGGCGGTCCTTTGCTGGATGTCGTGAAAACCGATCAGGCCCTTCCGCCTCCGCTCAAGGCGCGCAAGGGTCACGGAAAGCTCCCGCTGCGGAGTGATCTTTAGCCAGTCATCCGCCGTGAAATCGACGCTCCAGATGCTCAGCCCCAGCCCAAGAACGATCTCTTCAACCGCTTTATTGTCGTCGAAATACGGGAACCGGAAAAACGGCGCGACGGCTTTTGCGTCGCCTGCGGCTTCGGCTACCGACGCGATCCCTTGCCTGACCTCTCTCTCGACCGCCTCTGGCCGCAGCCGCGTCATCCGTGGATGGTTTTGCGTGTGTGTTCCGATGGTATGGCCCTGCGCATGGATCCGCTTGACCAGGTCCGGCGTTCCCTCGGCCATGGAACCAACCATGAAGAAGGTCGCCTTCACACACTCGGCGGCCAGAGCATCCAGAACGCGCGGCGTGTAAATCGCCGAGGGTCCATCGTCGAAGGTAAGCACCACCTCATGGTCTCGAAGCGGCAGGGTTTCCTGGAACTCCATCCTGCCGATACGGCGATACTCGTGCGGATCGATGGAAATGAGCCGGCTGGCGCCGAGCGCGTTCGGATTGCCGGGACACTCTTCCGCCCTGGCAGTGGTCGCCAACCCGATGAAAATCAAACATGCGACCGCCCTGAGAAACATCGGCTTCGGCGGAAGGGAGCCCGATAAACTCAGCCACGGCCTCTCTAACGAGGCGCGTCTCATGTCCTCATAACCCGGAGAGAAGTGAATCGGCTCAATCCGCGCACGCAGCCTCGCCCGCAATGCGCCCTGCCGTTGCCGCCGTCAGGTGTCCGCGCCCCGCCGCCAGCGCCGCTTCCGCAGCTCGCGGACTTCGTTCCTCGCGCCTCAGCGCGAGCGATGCTCGTTGCGGAGCATGTGGTTGAAGAGCCGCGTGAAATTCGCTCTCGCTTGCGCGTTTTCGGCTTCGAGCAAGACCTCGGCTTCCCCGCGCTCGGGCGCGATGAAATCCGCCTCGAAGGTCTGAAGATCGATTTCCTCCTCCCCATCGGGGGCGTCCTCGTCCTCGGGCAATCTCGGTCCAAACCTGTCTTCGACGCGGATGCGAAGCACCCAGCCATTTTTCCCGTTGTGCGAACGCACCTCCAGGGCGCCGATTGCGAGGACGTCGTTCAAATCAGCCACATCTTCGCCGATCTGATTCAGATCGGCCCTTTCGAACTCCTCGACGACGTAGGAGCGGGTGGCCGCGACATCCAGTTCCAGCGTGCCGCGCCGTTGTTCGTCTATAAGCCAGCGCACGATCTGGGAGGCCTCAAGATCTATCGGATAGGTTTCCACGCTGCCTCCCTTTGCCGGGCCAACGGCTTCTGATCACGGCCCGGCGCTCCCTCGGCAACGCCGCGCTTGCGACGGGCTTTTCACAATAATACCGCGCCCCTCGCGTTCATCAATCACCGTCCGCTGTTTTTCTTTAGGGGATTTTGCCGTCTCGCGCGCGGCAAGCCTGCCCGATGCGCGAGCGCTCGGGAGCATCGCTGGAAGCGGGTTGCCAAAGGGACCCAGCCTCCAGGCCAGAACGATAGGCTTCAAGCCGGAAGCGTCGCTGCGAAGCGTTGGCCTCTTCGGATCTACTTGATGCCGAAAAACGCCTTCAGGTTCTGCGGAGCCATCTCAAGAAGAGATTTGACGGCCGGGATCTCGCCGATCGTCTTATCCCGTATGCTCCACCCGACGATAGCGGTCAGGGCAAGCGCCGAAAGCATTGGGGATAAGAGCGCAACGATCAAAACCGCGCCCATGATAATGATCTTCAGGAATATTTCCTGGTTCATCTGCTTCTCGCCTCCAAGTGAACGCCACGGCCGGAACGGGCGCGATTGACTGCATCGGAAACAGTCATAGAACGATTTAAGGCATACGGAAAATATCTTACCGTCGCATCTATCCTGTCGATAGGCATTAGCCCAAGCTTTCCACGGCTTTCGACGCCTGCTAGCTTACTGCGTCGGCTGCTGAGAGGGAATCAGAATGAGCGACAAGCCTTTGGTCGACGAACGCGGCGATCTGATCAACGACCCGGTGGATCACTTCATGCGGCAACTCGCCGAGAGCGCCGCAAAGCACAGGCGCGCCGTTACCGGCGCTCCGCCGATTATCGTTGAAAATGCTTCAGTGGCGATCAACGAATTCGGGCCGATGCCGAAGCTCTGGAAGTCGGACGTGCGATTGACGCCCGCGATAGAAAGCGTCTCGGTTGCTGAAGCGGAGGAAGTGCCCGGATGCTGGGTGGTCGACTCGCTCGACAGCGAGAACGCACTCCGCAGGGCGGTTTTCGACGGCCTCGACGCAGAACAGCGCGCGCGTGAATACGCCCGATGGAAATATGGATGGGACGGCTAAGTAAACTTCGCCAACCTGGCCAACGGATGCCATTGCAGACTGAGCTTGCTCCACTTCGTCATCCCGGCCGAGCGAAGCGCGAGCCGGGATCGTAAAAGGCAAGCGTTTCAATTTGCTACGGTCCCGGATAAGGCTCCGCCTTTCCGGGAGATGGAGGCGACAAGCCGTTGGCGCGTCCGGCAAACTCGGCTTAGCCGACCGCGTGATGGAAAGGGCCAAGGCGCTTCATCCTCACGCGACCCCTACTCGCGCTGCATACGCCTAGCGTAAAGCCTACGGGTCTGCTTTGCCGCGGGCCGGTCGCCGGTTAATCAGCTACGCCGGCGAAAGGCATTCTTGCGGAATGCCCTTCAGGCCTGTCTCGGCCGGCGATCAAGCTATAAAGCCCTCGCGGGGCTTCATTCCGGCAACTGGCTTTACGGATGGCTGGCATTGGCTATTACCGTCGTCGTGTTCCCGCCTAGAAGGCTTCCACGCCCGGTGCAGAAATCCCAGTTCTGCCCGGCAATAAAGCCGGCGTATGGCCCACAGTTTCCAGAAACGATGTCGCGGAAGGTGGCGAAAGTGCCAGCGTATATGCTGGTCAAGGCTCCCTGAATGCCGGGGTATTTGATGCCCGTATGGCTGATGAAACCAGCCAGAACGGGAGCGGCGAGACTTGTGCCGCCCACTACACCCCAACCGCTTAACCCATATTTGCTGTAAACCCAGGCACCGGTTTGAGGGTCAGCCACGGCTGCAATATCGGGTACGCCTCGCTTGCCACCAACAATCGACGCTATCCCGTTCTGATAAGGCGGCCGCGAAATGTAGGCGCTTGATCCACCGCCTGTCTGTTGCCACGTCCCCTCGCTAATGAAATTGCCGGTTGCTGGATTTCGGCTGATCGTTGTCCCGCCAGCGGCGATCACATAGGCTGAAGTGCTTGGCCATCCTACGCCGGGCGCGTCTCCGCTCGCTGCAATGTATGTTACGCCAGAGGTTTGGAAGTTGGTTTCATACGTTGCCTCCGTCGAAAACTCGGTGAAAAGCAAACTCATGGAAACAATGCCGCCCCCATCGGCGGCAACCTTGCTGCTCGCCACGCTAACCGCCTTAAGGAAGTCGGAAAGGCTATTTGAGGCCGCCTCGACAAAATAAATTTTGGCGTTAGGAGACATGGCGTGAGCCCACTCGACGTCCAAAGACCCCTCCACCGCCCAATTCGAAGAAGCTTGAGAAGGCATAGCATTGGAAGCGTACACGACCGTAAAGGAAGGCGGAGCCTTCAAGCCAAACTGCGTATCGAAGGCCGCGAGGTCCGATTGAATGCCCGGGTTATGATAAGCGATCACGATAGCGATGGAGAGCGGGCTCGAAGCATTGGGGACGACCGTGTTTACGCTGTTGGGATTGCAGCCAGCCGATTGGGCAACGAGACCATACACGCATCCAAGCGAGGACGGCGTTTCGTAGAAATAACTCGAGTTCGGACTCGTACCGGTCGCTGGCAACGCAACGCCCGAAGACGATACTTTGGGAGGCTTTGCGTTCTCGTCAGGCAGGTTGAGGCGGATGGAAGCGGGACGCCCGCTTGGCGCGCCCATGGCTGGCTGGCTTGTGTTCTGCGCCCCGGCGCCAGTCAATAAACTGCAGGCTATGACTATCCCGATTCCTGCAGCGAAGAACCGGCTTAACGATTTTTCCCTCATGGAAAGCCCCTGGTAAATGCCGGGCAATGCAATGGTACCGCGCATTACCCGCTCAGCCGTTATGCTTGAGCTTCGTAGCAGCCAACAGTTTGGTAATCTATGTAGCGGGAGCTGTTTATGGGGGACTGTTGCCCAATTGCAGCGAGATCGTGCTGCATAAGCCCACGCCGGGCAGCCCGTTCGCGATCCGGCAGGCTTTCATCTTTTCAAGAGCCCGCAAAGAAGCGTCACAACATGGGATGAGGAAGACGCTCGGGGCATCCTGTTACAATCAAGGCAGGCCAATTCCCTTGTTCGGTCACCTTCATCATTCACATTTCCACACCACCGAGGAAGGAAGGTGGAACGGAGAAAATCTATGAAAACAACAACTTTCCTGGCCCTTGCCGTAAGCTTAGGCTTGGCTATGGGCGCCGAACAAGCAGGCGCTACCGTTGCGACTGCCGGCTTGGCGGCCGCCGAGACGAACGTAAAACAATCAACCTCTGTCACCACGGTTTGGTGGCGCGGAGGCGGCGGCTGGGGCGGCGGTCCCGGCTGGCGCGGAGGCCCCGGCTGGCGCGGCGGTCCCGGTTGGCGCGGAGGCGCCGGTTGGGGATGGCGTGGCGGCTGGCGTCCGGGCTACTCATGGCGCGCGGGATATGGCTGGGTGCCGCTCGCCGCCTTCGGCGCGGCTGTAGCCGCTACCGGAGCTTATTACGCCGGTCCAGGCCCCTATTATGGTCCCGGCCCCTCTTATGGCCCCTGCGGCGCCGGGCCTTGCGGCGCTCCGTCCGAGCCGCCCCTCAAATAGCAATGACAGGCAGGCAGCCGATCTAGATCAACCGCCTTTAATCGGAATCGATTAGAGGCGGAAAAGTTGATCGATTTTAAAGTGCTAAAGCAGCTTACCCGCGTCCAAATGGACGAGGGCTGCTTTAGTGGCCGCCTGCCGCCCCTTACGTCCCACTCTCGCAAACACGCGGAGCTATTTCGCGTGAGCTTTGTTGGTGAATGGAAGCGGCATCCCATATCTGATTGTTACATGTCTAAGCCGCGGAGGCGATGACCTGTGCATTTCAGCGGGGCGCGCACATGAGCTACGGAGCGAAGCAATGCAGATTGGCGTGATCGGACTCGGCCGCATGGGAGGTAACATTTCCCGGCGGCTGATGAGAGCGGGGCATCGTTGCGTCGTGTACGATGCCAATCCCAAAGCGAGCGAGGCGCTCGAGCAAGACGGCGCCAAGGCCGCCCATTCGCTGGCGGATTTGGTGAAAGGGCTCGAAGACAAGCCGCGCGCCGTCTGGGTGATGTTGCCTGCGGGAAAAATCACCGAAGAGACGATCAGGCAACTTGGCGATCTCCTGCAACCCGGCGACATCATTATCGACGGCGGCAATACCTTCTACAAGGACGATATCCGCCGCGCCAAAGAGCTGGCCGCGAAGGGCATCCGCTACGTCGATTGCGGCACGTCCGGGGGCGTGTGGGGGCTCGAACGCGGCTACTGCATGATGATCGGCGGCCCGAAGGATGCCGTCGATCGCCTCGACCCCATCTTTTCCGCACTCGCTCCCGGGGTCGGCGAAATCCCACGCACGCCGGGCCGCGAGGGGAGCGATTCTCGCGCCGAGCGCGGCTACATTCACGCAGGGCCTTCCGGCGCCGGACACTTCGTCAAGATGGTGCACAACGGCATCGAATACGGGCTGATGCAGGCTTACGCCGAGGGCTTCGACATCCTGCGCAACAAGGATTCGAAAGACCTGCCCGAGGACGAGCGTTTCGACCTCAACATCCCCGATATAGCGGAGGTATGGCGGCGGGGGAGCGTAATCTCCTCCTGGCTCCTCGACCTCGCTGCCTTGGCGCTGGCAAAAGATCCGGCTCTCGATAACTTCTCGGGCTTTGTCCAAGACTCCGGCGAAGGCCGTTGGACCATCGAAGCCGCAATCGAGGAGTCTGTCCCGGCAGAGGTTCTCTCATCGGCGCTTTTCGCGCGCTTCCGCTCACGGCAGCAGCACACGTTCGGCGAGAAGATGCTGTCCGCCATGCGTTTCGGCTTCGGCGGCCACGTTGAAAGTCCAGCGCCTGCCGGCAGCCCTGCCCCGGCGGCTTCCCCTCACGCAGCGGAGTAGCTTCAATGACTTCGATGGCACCCATAGTCGAGTTGATCGAGTGTCCCCAGCGCCGAGACCCCGTGCCGCCAGGGCCTTGTGCGATGGTGGTTTTTGGCGCCAGCGGGGACCTGACCGCGCGCCTCCTGGTTCCAGCGCTCTACAACTTGTCGCGCACGCATCTGCTCCCGCAAAACTTCGCGCTGATCGGCGTGGCCCGATCCGAAGAGACCTCCGAAAGCTGGCGCGATCATCTTCATGAAAAGCTGAAGGGCTATGCTGGGAAAGCCTCGGAATTCAACGGCGGCCGCATTAACGAAGAGGCTTGGAGCGGGCTTGCCGACACGATGTCTTATGTCCAAGGCGATTTGAGCAAACCCGAGCTTTACGAGAAACTGAAAGCTGCGCTCGCCGAGGCGGAAAAGACCCATGGCACTCAGGGCAATGTCATCTTCTACCTAGCCGTCGCCGAGCAATTCTTCTGCCCGACGGTCGAGCGCCTGCGTGAGGCGGGACTGACCGACCAGCCGCTCGACGCGGACGGCAAGCCTCGCACCTGGCGGCGCGTGGTGTTCGAGAAGCCCTTCGGCCACAGCCTGGAATTGGCGCGCGCGCTGAACGCTCGCGTTCTCCGGACTCTCAGCGAAGATCAGGTTTTCCGGATCGACCACTTTCTCGGCAAGGAGACGGTCCAGAACATCATGGCGCTTCGCTTTGCGAATGGCATGTTCGAACCGATCTGGAACCGCGACCGCATCGATCATGTCCAGGTGACGGTAGCGGAAACGGTCGGCGTCGAGAGCCGCGGAACCTTCTACGAGGCGACGGGCGCGCTCCGCGACATGGTGCCGAACCACGTGCTCGCGCTCCTCGCCATGGTTGCGATGGAGCCGCCTTCGGGGTTCGACCCCGCCGCCATCCGGTCGCGGAAGGCCGACGTCTTTACGGCGATGCGTCCTGTCAGGGTCAACCAGGTGGTGCGGGCGCAATACTCAGCGGGGACCGTGCAAGGCAAAAGGGTCAGCGCCTACCGGGACGAGCCGAACGTCGCGCGCGACTCGAAGGTCGAAACCTACGTCGCGATGCAGCTTGAGATCGACAATTGGCGCTGGGCGGGCGTGCCGTTTTTCATCCGCACGGGCAAGCATCTCTCGCAACGCAAGACCGAAGTCGCGATCCGTTTCAAACAGGCCCCGTACACCCCCTTCCGCAGCACGCCCGTCTTCTGTCTGCCGGACAACTGGCTGATCATTTCCATCGCGCCGGACGAGGGCATTTCCCTGCAGTTCGCCGTCAAGCGGCCTGGACCGGTTGTCGATCTCGCAGGCGTGCGGATGGATTTTCGCGACAATGACTGGTTTCCGAACGAGCCGAATGTCGGCTACGAGACGCTCATCTATGACGTGATGATGGGCGATCAGACGCTGTTCATGCGGGCGGACATGGTCGAGGAGGCCTGGCGCGTCGTGGAGCCGGTGCTGGACGCCTGGGCGGACGATGATGGAAATGTCACCACCTATGTGTCAGGCAGCGAAGGACCGCTGGAAGCGGACGGTCTTCTCGCACGCCAGGGAAACTTCGCCTGGCGGCCGATCGAGGTCGCTCAAAAGCGGGATTCATGAGCGAGGCCAGACCGCAGACCATCGTGGTGATGGGCGTTTCCGGTTCCGGCAAGTCGACGGTTGCGGCGCTCCTGGCCATGATGCTCGGATGCGAATTTGAGGAGGGCGATCTCCTTCACCCGCCTGAGAACATCCAGAAGATGCGGGGCGGCATGCCGCTCACGGATGAGGACCGGATCGTCTGGCTGCGGCGCGTCGCCGAGAAAATTGACAGCTGGCGAGCCAGCGGCAAGGGCGGCGTGATCACCTGCTCGGCGTTGAAACGAAGCTACAGGGACATCTTCATCGACGCGCGCGAGGATGTGGCGCTCGTTTACCTGAAGGGGTCGTATGACTTGATCCACGCGCGTCTCGCCGCGCGGCACGAGCACTTCATGCCGGTGGCCCTGCTCGACAGCCAGTTCGCGATCCTTGAGGAGCCGGCGCCGGACGAGCACGCAATCGTCGTTAGCGTGGACGGCGCGCCCGCCGCGATTGCATCCGAGGTCGCGACGATGCTGGCACGGCGTTCGGCCAGTTCAGGAACGACGCAGTGACCCGATGATCGTCACCCCGGAATGCGCCTCGGCGCATCTTCGGGACCGTTACACATCGAAGCGCCTTTTGCGATCCCGGATAGCCGCAAGCGGCTTCCGGGATGAAAGGAGTCTGACACCGGTCACTTATTCAGGGCCGCAATTTCGTCATGGAGCGAAGAAAGGTCAGCGATCTTATTGTCGTTCTTGAACTTCTTCTGGAAGTCCTTGAGCGCTTGCTCGAATTTTTTGCCCCTTATGCCATCGATGGCGCCGACCGGGAAGCCATTGTCGGCAAGCTGGGACTGGATCGATTTGATCTTGGGATCGCAATTCTGGCCGTCATCAGGCTTGCATTCGAGTTCCGTCTGATTAGCGCAGGGACGGGCCTTCACCTCGCATATTGTCAGGCCGAACCCGCTTTGCGCGCAACGCTCGGGGTCAAGACCTTTGCCCTCGTTGGCCTTCGATTCGTCTCCGTAAAAGACTCCGTATTTGGCAATTGCGGTATTGCGCCAGGACCATTCCGCCATCCACTTGCCAAACGTTTCGAAGGGCGCTCCGTAGCCGGTGACGTTGATCTCATCCTTGCAGGTGAAGTCCTTGGCGAGCGCGGGAACGGTGGTGGTGACGAGAGCTGCAAGACTAGCGATTTTCAATATCCGGGAGAGCTTATAGGTATCCTGTGACATGGTGCGATCCTTTCTTTTTTGCGCCGGGCCACAGAGGCCTCGTTCGCTTTCTAGGATCACCATCTCACAAGCCCGGGCGTGACGCTGTTTCGGACGGAACAACTAAAAAAATTGCAATTCCGGTTGCGGTGGCGGGGGCCGACGATGCGCTTTGCGCCCGTCAAGACGCCCGGGCAACAATCGCGAAGCCAGTCTTTCAGGTACGCGGACGCAACATGTGCGGAACGGCCGCGCCGGCATCAAGCGGACCTCGCGCCCGCGTGCATGAGTTTCCTCGCCCGGTGATACTGCGCGCTGCAACCCTCAATCCCGACAAGACACGTCGCCAGCATCTCGAAAAACACCAGGCCCACGCGCTAAACGCTGCAGTATCGACCTGCGCTCCCTTCGGGCGGCGCGGTCTTGATCAGTGCCGCCGTCGCAGATGAGAGAGGCGCGTGGCTATTGCTTGTTTGGCAACGCGGCGACTCCTGGATCGCCTTTCTCTCCCTTATCCCCCTGTTGTCCTCGTTCTCCCTTGTCGCCCTGGTCTCCTTGTTGTCCTCGCTCCCCTTTATCGCCCTTCTCGCCCTTTGGACCCGGGTCTCCCTTCTCTCCTTTTGCTCCCGGATCACCCCGGTCGCCTTTCTCGCCCTTGTCCCCTTTCAGCCCCTTATCGCCCATGGCTCCCTTTTTTCCCTCGAGCCCGGCATCTCCCTTGTCCCCCTTGTTTCCTTTCTCTCCAGTATTGCCCTTATCCCCTTTGTCGCCCTTTGGACCCAGGTCTCCCTTCTCTCCTTTTACTCCCGGATCACCCCGGTCGCCTTTCTCGCCTTTGTCCCCTTTCAGTCCCGTGTCCCCCTTGTCTCCCATTTTGCCCTCCGGCCCCGCATCTCCCTTATCGCCTTTGTCTCCCTTCTCTCCGGCAGCGCCCTTATCCCCTTTCTCGCCTTTCTCTCCCTGGTCGCCTTTCTCCCCCTTTTCGCCCTGCGGGCCGGGCAGTCGTTTAAGCGCCGCCATTTCCCGTTTGAGGGCTTCAAGTTCCTTCGCCAGGCAGCTTGAGCGCATGCCCATGGTGCCGCTCGTGCAAGTCCCCTCCTCGGATCGCGCCTCCGAAGCGCACAGACCAATGACGCAAAGGAACCCAATCGCGCCAACCGCATGCAGTCGCATATGTTTTCTCCCTACCGATCCGCAGTTTCTCAGCCTGTGCCCGCGAGGACTCCGCATTCTCTGATCTGATTCTGGGAAAACAACAAAGCGCCCCGCCGCCAACCGGCCGCTGCGCGCCGCCATCCCGGAACAACGCCTGCGTCGCATCCGGGATCGCAAAAGGCGCTTCGATTTGTGACGGCCCCGGATATGCGCCGAGGCGCATTCCGGGGTGACGATCATCGGGACGCACGCATCAGATGAAACGCACGATGCTCTAGTTCTAGTAGACCGGCCAAAGGCCCGGCGTCGCAAGTTCGAGGAGATGGCCATCGGGATCGCGGAAGTAGATGCTCTTTCCGCCGCGCGGCCAGTCCATGCAGCC
Organism: uncultured Alphaproteobacteria bacterium; assembly: GCA_963829495.1. Classification (GTDB taxonomy): domain Bacteria; phylum Pseudomonadota; class Alphaproteobacteria; order Rhizobiales; family Rhodomicrobiaceae; genus Rhodomicrobium. The sequence goes on along the minus strand of CAWHIT010000001.1, from coordinate 207,629 downwards.
TTCGATCTGAACGCCATGCGCCGACAGACGCTCTTTCCAGCCGGAAAGGTCTTCGGCGCTGACGGCAAAGGCGCAATGAAGGGGGCCAGCGCCGTCATGGCCCGGAATCACGCCGCCAGACAGCGTTACCGTCTCGATCGATGCGCCCCGCTCGAACACGAGCAGAATGCTCCGCCCTCCGACGTTATAAGCCCGCAAGCGGCCGTCTGTGAAAACAGGCTCGAGTTCCAGGATGTCTTCGTAAAAGCGCCGGGCGCGTGCGAGATCGTCGACATAGATGGCGGTCTCGAGGATGGCGTTCAGGCGTGGCATTTTTCGCTCCTGTTGCTGGCAGCGCCCGCCTCACGAAGAAGGCCTGGGCGGTAACAAACTTTCGAACCAGGACACATCCTGATAAGCTCGTTTCGCATCCCCAAATGACAAGGATATTAATCGATGCTCCGGTGTTTTGTATTCACTTGGCAACAAAGCCGGCAGCCACGGCCAAGAGATTGCAGTCCTGGACAAACCGATGACCCTTCAACATCCCGCCGCCGCCGCATTTGAACCAAGCGGCAGAGCCTTGGTCGATCCCTTCGGGCGGCACGTCACCTACCTGCGCGTCTCGGTAACGGACCGCTGCGATCTCCGCTGCGTCTATTGCATGGCGGAGAACATGACGTTCCTTCCGAGGGCCGATCTTCTCACGCTCGAGGAGATGGACCGCCTCTGCGCTGCGTTCATCGCGAGAGGCGTGCGAAAAATCCGGCTTACCGGCGGCGAGCCGCTCGTACGAAAAAACATCATGTGGCTCGTTTCGGCCCTGTCCCGCCACTTGCAAAGCGAGGCGCTGGACGAGCTCACGCTCACGACCAACGGCAGCCAGCTCGAGAAGCATGCGGCCGGCCTCGCCGGGGCGGGCGTGCGCCGCATCAATGTTTCGCTCGACACCCTCGATCCGCAGAAATTCAAGGCGATCACGCGATGGGGAGATTTCGCGCAAGTCATGCACGGCCTCCGGGCCGCCCAGGCTGCGGGCCTCCAGATCAAGATCAACATGGTCGCGCTAAAGAATGTCAATAGCGGCGAAATTGAACAGATGCTAAGATGGTGTCACGGCGAAGGAATGGACCTGACACTGATAGAGACCATGCCGCTCGGAGACATCGAAGGCGACCGCACCGACCAGTATCTGCCGCTCTCGGTGGTGCGCGCGCGGCTCATGGACCGGCTGACGCTGGAGGATATTCCCTACCGCACCGGCGGCCCGGCGCGCTATGTCCGGGTGCGCGAAACAGGCGGGCGGCTCGGCTTCATCACGCCCTTGACGCATAATTTCTGCGAAAGCTGCAATCGCGTTCGCGTTACCTGCACCGGCACGCTCTACATGTGCCTCGGCCAGGAAGACGCCGCGGATCTGCGAGCGCCGCTCCGGGCCAGCGCCTCGGACGATCTCCTTGCCGCGACAATCGACGAAGCCATCGGCCGAAAGCCCAAGGGCCACGATTTTGTCATCGGCCGCCGCGGCGGGAAGCCTGCGCTTGGCCGTCACATGAGCATGACGGGCGGATGATGCGCGCCCTGGGGAAGCTCATCGTTGTGCTCGCCGCTTTCCTTTTCAGCCCCTCGTTCGCGTGCCTCGCTGAAGGGGAGGCCGAAGCCAAGCTGACGCCGACGACAAGCGAGACGCTGTTTCTCGACCACCTGATGCGCGCGGAATCGGGCGGGCGGCGATACGCCAAGAACCCCGCGTCATCGGCGCTTGGCCCCTACCAGTTCATCGAGACCACATTCCTCGATATCGTGCGCCGGAACTTCCCTGGCTTGGCGTCGGGGAAAACGGATGCGGACATTCTGACGCTCAGGACCGACCCTCAAGTTTCCCGCGACGTGGCCCTGATCTATACCCGCGAAAACGCAAGCGCGCTGGCGGCGAAGGGCGTGGAGGCCACGGCCGGGAACCTCCGGCTCGCCTTTTTCGCGGGCGCGGGCGGCGCTCTCAAAGTCCTGACGGCAAAGCCCGACGAGCTGGTGTCGAACCTCCTCAGCGAGGCCGCCGTCGCAGCCAACCCGTTCCTGAAAACCATGACTGCGAGCGACCTTCTCGCCAGGGCAAGCCGCGAGGCGGAAGGCGCGGGCGTGGTGGCGGCGAGCCTTGGGAAGCCTCCCGCCGCCCATGCCGGGGTTGCGGTCCGGTGCAATCTGAACCTGGCGAGCTGCCGCCATTGGCTTGCGCTCGCGGAAAAACGCGTCGCGGTGAAAGACGCGCGCCTCACCACGACGGCGTCGCGACGCTAGGCGAACTCCACTGAACCGACAGGCGGATGGCGACGCCGCTCGCCTCGCGTTTCGTCATCCCGGCCAAGCGAAGCGCGAGCCGGGATCGCAAAAAAAATATGCGTTTCAATGTGTTACGATCCCGGATAGGGCTTCGCCCTTCCGGGATGACGACAACCGCGATCCGTTGACGTGTCCAATGTGGAGCGGCCTTTCCGCCGCTTGCCGCAAGGCTCCAGGAAAATGAGTTGTTCGGCGGCCCCGACATCGCCTATTCCTGAGCCATGACGGCTCTTGGCATTCTTCCATCGCAGGCGATCGCGGCGCTGATCGAGAGAGGCGCAATCGCGTCGGCCGCTCCGATCGGGGCCGGGCAAATCCAGCCCGCGAGCCTCGATCTTCGGCTCGGGGCGCGCGCGTTTCGGGTGCGCGCGAGCTTCATGCCGGGGCCTGCCGCCACGACGCGAGAGCAGATCGAGCGGTTCGTGCTTCACACCGTGGATCTCGGCCCCGGCGCGGTTCTGGAAGTCGGCTGCGTTTATGTCGCCGAGATCGAGGAGGCGCTGGCGCTGCCCCCGGACGTGACCGGCGTCGCGAACCCGAAAAGCTCGACCGGCAGGCTCGACGTCTTCACGCGCGTCATCGCCGATCACAGCCCCGGCTTCGACCAGACCGTCCCCGGCTATCGCGGCCGCCTCTACCTCGAAATCTGCCCGCAGACCTTCCCGATCCTGGTGCGGACCGGATCGCGGCTTTCGCAAATGCGCTTTCGCAGCGCGACGGCGGGGGCTGCGGCAACCGCGCATCATCCCCGCGAGGTGTCGCTGTCCGTCGACCTCTCCGGCGGCGGACCCTATCCCCTGATCGGCTACCGCGCCAAGCGCCACACCGGCGTCATCGATGTGGATCGCGCAGGCGCTTACGACATCGACGAGTTCTGGGAGCCGCTGATGGTGACGCCCCAGAAGCTCTTAATCCTCGACCCGGACGAGTTCTATATCCTCGCCTCGAAGGAAGCCGTTCTCGTGCCCTCCACGCACGCCGCCGAGATGGAGCCCTTCAACGCGCTCATGGGCGAGTTCCGCGTCCATTACGCCGGGTTCTTCGATCCGGGCTTCGGCATGGCGGAGACGGGCGGCCACGGCAGCCGCGCCGTGCTGGAGGTGCGCAGCCACAAGGTGCCGTTCATCCTGGAGGACGGGCAGTTGATCGGGCGGCTCATCTATGAGCCGCTGAGCGAGCCGCCCGCCCAGCTCTACGGGCGCGAGATCGGCTCGCATTATCAGGCGCAGGCGCTGAAGTTGTCGAAGCACTTCCGGTGAGGCAGGTTCAATAGCGTTTGAGTCTTCGATCAGTCCTCGTCATCTCGGAAGCCGCTCTCAGCTGTCGCCGCACTTCCGCGTTACCCCCATTTTGCTACGCGCACCTGATACCGGCAAGCGAATCTACCCCCCCGGGCCGCAAACCGCCGAAACGCGGCAAGGAATACGTGGCCTGCTGAAGGTCTTGCTAAAGGAGAACCTTTGCCAGGCTTTGTTTTTGAGGCCGATACCCCCGATGTTCTCAGCCTTCCGGCAGGCGACATCGATCCGTATCACTCGCAATAGCTATTTACATTGCTAGCGCGCTGCGCCCATCCTCAATTTTTAAGATGCCGTAGCCGATTATTGATACACGCGGGAGTTAACTTTTGTACGCAAATCTGCAGGCCCTGCGCGCTGTCGCGGCCATGCTGGTCGCATTTCGGCACTCTCTTATCCATCTGCCACCATACTTTGGTATTTCTGACACGGGATGGGGAAACGTCGGCGTCGATATATTTTTTGTTCTAAGTGGCTTTGTCATTTTCCTGAGCGCACAGCGCGCGGCGAGCCCCACTTCCTTTTTCTTTGACCGCCTAACTCGCGTGGCGCCGCTCTACTGGCTTTTTCTGTGCGTATTGGCGGCAATGTATATTGTCGCCCCAGCAGTCTTGGCGCCGACCACGGTAGCGCTCGATACGTTCGTAAAGTCAGCCTTGTTTATCCCCCATTACAACAGGGATTTTCCTGGCCTTATATGGCCGGTGCTGGTGCCTGGCTGGACATTGAATTACGAAATGTTCTTCTACGTGCTCTGCGCTGTCGGACTTGTCATGGGGCGAAAGCGACTGCCAGTATATCTTGCTGGCACGCTGCTCTTCCTTTTCGTCTGCGGGCTCTATAATTCATCAGATAATGCCATTGTAGTCACTTTCACAAGCCCCTTACTGCTAGAATTCGCGGCGGGCTTGCTTCTAGCCTGTGCGGCGACGTGGGGAATGTTCGACGGACGTCCGAAGCTGGCATGGGCTGTGCTGATTGGAGCAGTTTTGCTTCTCATCGAGGGAATGTCATCGATTGCGTTTGCAGGATGGAGAACGAACATTTTCATCGGCATAATATTTGTTGTGGGCGGACTTGTTGCGATGGAGCGCAATGGTTTGTCAATTACTTGGCGCCCATTACTTTTGCTTGGAGACGCCTCTTATTCCATATACCTCAGTCATCTCTTCACTCTGGGCGTGTGCCGGGTGTTGTGGAAGGCCTTTGTTCCAGTAATGAGCACATGGTTGGCGGCGCCGATCTACTTCGCCTTTCTGCTCGGCGCCTGCGGCGTGGCCGGTATCGCTGTTCACTACATGGCCGAGAAACCGCTTCTCGACCTCTCACGCGAGATGGTCAGACGGTCGATGAGATCCCGCACATTGTCCGTAGTAAAATGATTTGAGACGCAGGCAGAATTTCTCGGAGACCCCACAAAACGCCAGCTGGCAACACGACCCGCTCAATCCGTGCGGCCCATGAAGCGCAGCGCGCCAGTGCCGAGTGCGCCGCCAAGGACGCAAGGGATTCCGGCCTCGACCTGCCCGGCGACGGCAAGGCCAAGGCACCCCATCGAGACAGCCGCTTCACCGACCGAGCCCCAGGTGAGAAGGTCGCGCGTCGAGCCCGGGCCTTTCTTCTTCAGGTCGTCGAGCGCCGCCATCGCGTCCTTGCCGAGACGCGCCGTGTCGGAGAGTTCAGCCGCCTCGATCACTTCCTTCAGCACCGGCTTGACTTCCTTCGGCTGGCTCTCCTGCAGCCCTTTCAGCACGCGAAGCAGATCGACGTCGCGCGCCGCGTTCGAGGCGAGCGTGAACCGCGCCATGCTGCCGATTGTCAGCTTTTCCACGCTGTCGCGCTCCTTCGCCCATGGCAGAAGCGTGACAATCTGCGCGATCGGCGCCTCCTTCCCGGTCGCGAAATAGATGCCCCACAGCGTGTCGATGAGGTCCGCGTTCGACTCGAAGGTGATCTGGCGCCTCTTCGGCTCCGTGCTCGTCTTGAAAAACATGTCGCCGCTGAAGAAGCTTTTCACCTTGTCGAACGTGCCGGGCTTTTGCGTTTCGAGCGCCACCTCGCTGAGCGGCGGCAGATCGCCCGCGAGATAGCGCTGCACCATCTCCTGGCGGTCGGGCAGCCGCATGGCGAGCACGCGCATGTGGTCCTTCCATTCCGGCAGGCCCGAATAGGCGAGGGCGCGGATCAGGATCCACTGATCCTCGAAGGGCAGCGGCAGCGTTTTCTCGATGATCTTCCACGCGTTCTTCGGGTTCGCGCCGAGGACGCCCGCGAAGAAGCCGACATAGAGGCCGGAGCTTTCCGGCTCCTTCAGAGTGCCGTGCTGGCTGAGGCCGCGGATCGCCGCTGGCAGCGCCATGGGCTCGGGCTTCGCGCGGTATTTCTTGATCCAGCGCTGGGCGACCTCGGGCCAGGGGCCATTTGCGGGGGGAGGCGCGGCGGTTGCGGATTGCAAGAGCGCGACGACGATGAGGGCGGTAAGGACGCGGCGCATGAACTCCCTCTCGATGGACGAGATGCCCGGCGGCGCGTGGCCGGACGGATACACGTCAAGGAGTTAAGCGCGGGCGAATGGCCATTTTGTGGAGGGTTAATGGCGGACTGGGTTGCTCATGCAACCCCGTTTTGCGTAGCGCACGCGCGAACGAGCCTAAACCTCGCGCCACCCGGGCTTGCTGGGCTCGGTCAGATGATAATGGATCGGCCCGATGCCGCTGATGGCGATGACGGCCGGTTCCTTCACGCTCCGGAGAACTCCGTCATAATGCGGTGTTTTCGCGACGCGGCGAACGAATGAGCCGGCCGGCGCCGGGACCGCCTTCTCAGGCGCGAAGTCCTCGCCGCTTGCCACGTACCAGGTTCCGGAAAGAACCACGCATAGACGGTCGGTCTCGTACCAATGCGGCGCGCTCATGAAGCCGGGATGCCAGCGGATCAGGACAAAATATTGCCCGGCTTCGCCGGTCGAGCCGAACATGGTGGCCTGTTCGGACGCGCCTTGCGGGAAGTTGTACAAAGGCTGCCAGGGGATTTTGTCCGGCGGCACGACGATCGTCATGGCCGGATCGACGCCCGCCGCCTGCGCAGCCCCGATCCCCAAAGATGACGCGCCGGCGGCGAGCAAAGGCGCGAAAAGCTCGTCGCGGCGGTTTGGCGCCAGGCCGCTCATTGCGTTTCCTCCAGGGGGTGATGCCGACATAAGCAGCCGGCAATTCAACGTTGAACCAAGAACGATCCACGGCATGCCGCAGTTCCTCCAGTTTGCCTCGCAAAGCCTGCCTTGATTACGGAGTTTGCCGTCGAAGGCTGGCGGGCTGCATCGCTTGCTTCGCCGCAACCAGAGCGAAGGCGAAGCCATCGCACCATAGGGAGCCCGATCTTGTTTTTACTTAATCTTGCTGCTACGGCTCACTTCCCATTGTTTTGTAAGGAAGATGAGAATGCATAAAGTTGCCTTTGCGTTTGGCGTCGCCTGTCTGCTTGCGATGCCCATCGCCGCTCAAGCGCAAAACGTCCACAGCGAGATGGAGCATCATCCGCGCATCGCCAAAGCCATTCATGAGCTCGAAGACGCGATAGCCTACTTGGAAGCCGCGCCGCATGATTTCGGCGGCCACAAAGCCGCCGCCATCCGGGATTTGCGCGTTGCCATCGAGCAGCTCCGCAGAGCCATGGCCTATCGCGCCCACGAAGATCGCCGCTAATCAGCTGCAGCGGCGGGACGGGCAGCAGTATCGAGGCCATCCTCCTCGACAGCGCATGTGATCTGCGCTGGATAATACGAGCTGCCAACCGTCGCGCCGACAGCTGCGACAAGGGCGCGTAATCAAAGCGCCTATAATGAAGACAGGCAGGCCTGCTTTTTAGGCTCGCCAACGCGCGATTGTGTCGCGGCTACTACGCCCTGGCTATTTTCGAGGAAGGCGCGAGCCCGGGAAGCTCGCTACGCCTTTGATTTTAAATGGTCGGAGTGGAGTGATTCGAACACTCGACCCCCTCGTCCCGAACGAGGGGAAGGGTGTTTCCAGGGGTATCCGTGGCTTCCCGAATCTTCAAAAACCATCGTAAAATCAGTATATTGCTTGTCCGTGTCTATCATTGCCTATCCCGCGATTTCCTGTATGGTGACGACACAGTGACGATTTTAGATGGGGGTATGCGGAACAATGGCGCCGCAAGGAAAAGCGACGGGATTGAAGGCCCGGATCACAAAGCGCGCTATCGATGATCTTCGAAGCAAGGCAAAAAGCGAAGGTCGCACCCTATATCTTCGCGACGATGAATTGACCGGCTTCGGCGCTCTCAGCACCAAAGCGGGCGCATGTTCCTATTTCGTGGAGTACCGGCTGGGCGGGCGCGGCACGACGCAGAAGCGCATGACGATCGGCAAGCATGGCGCACTGACGCCCGATGAGGCGCGAAAGCTCGCAAAGGAAGAGCTTGGCAAGGTGGCGCGTCGCGTCGACGTGGCGCAGGAGCGGAAGGAAGAGCGCGCGCGCCTCAAGGCAGACACCTTCCGCGACGTTTCGGAACGTTACTTCGCCGTCAATGGCAAACGGGAAAAGACAGGCGAGTGGAAATCCCGGCGTTGGAAGGAAGTCCACGCCATGCTCGAAAAGTCGGCTTATCCCGTGCTGGGGAGTAAGGTTCCTGGCGCGATCAGCCGATTTGAACTCGCCAGCCTGATCAACGAAACAAAGGCGCGGTCGCATTCCGTCGCCCGCCGTCTTCATGAAACGTTGCGGCCTCTTTTCGCATGGGCTTTCGAGTGCGGCGCAATCGAGAGCAACCCCATGACCGGCCTTCGCTGCCCGAAACCTGAAACTCCACGCGACCGCGTTCTCAATGATGCCGAGATCAAAGCTCTATGGCAAGCAGCAAGCGAGCTGAGCTGGCCTTTCGAGAACGTGTTCAAGGTGCTTCTTATGACTGGCCAGCGCCGTGAGGAAGTCGCGGGGATGCGCTGGCGCGAAGTCGATCTTGACGCTAGCCAATGGACGATTGCCAAAGAGCGTTGCAAAAACGGCAAGGCGCACACGGTCGATTTGCATCCTGAAGCCGTCCGCCTGCTCGATCCGCTTGGCGACGAAGCCGCGCCACTGCTCATGAGGAACGCCGAAGGAGAAGCAGATTTCGTATTCTCGACAACGGGGCGCACGCCTGTCTCCGGCTTCTCCAAGACGAAGGCCCGGATTGATGCCCGGATGCAGGCGATCCTTGGCGATAAGTTCCAGGCGTGGCGCACGCATGACTTGCGGCGCACAGCGGCGTCTGGCATGGCTGCATTGGGCTTCCAGCCTCATGTGATCGAGCGCGTCTTAAACCACGTCAGCGGGGCGCAGGGCGGGCTTGTAGCGGTCTATCAGCGGCATGAGTATCGGGACGAACGGCGGCGGGCGATCATGGCATGGGGCGCGCAGGTGCTGCAGATTGTGAGCGCGGAAGCGCCTGCTTCGAACGTTGTGCCGTTGCGTGTGGCTTGAACGGCAGGACCGCGAGATTGTGCGCGGAGCGCCGAGCCCGGAATACACTTGAGGCCGCAATTATCGTCGGCAGAAACGATCCGGGGTAAAGCGCTGAACAACTCCGCCCGCAATGAAGCGAGCGCTGTGAAGCTTGGCTTTTATCACGCGCCATGGCAAGCCCGTAGCGCGGCTCGTGCCCCCTCACAGGTCTTTTAGCCGAGACGAGGCCCGCGCCGCCGCCGCCGCCATCCGCGGCATGAGCGAAGGCGCAACGCTTGGCGGCCTCAGCATCAAGGACCTCATTAATGAAGGCCGGCTGTGAGCCTGGTTCTCGACGCCTCGCTGACGCTGAGCTGGTTCTTCAAAGACGAGCGAACGCCGGGCGCGGATGCCGTCCTTACCGAAGTCACCGAAAAAGGCGCCGTTGTACCGGCGCTGTGGCGCCTCGAAGTCGCGAACGCCTTGCATATGGCGCTTAGGCGCAAACGGATCGACGCAGCCTTTCGCGATGCAGCCCTGACACAGCTCTCACGGCTCTCCATCTCGGTCGATCCGGATACGGACGTCTATGCCTGGACTGTCATCTTGCAGCTCGCTGACCGCTTCCAGCTCACGCTTTACGATGCTGCCTATCTGGAGCTGGCCGGGCGCCGCAGGCTGCCGCTTGCCACGCTTGACCGGGAATTGCGGGATGCTTCGTCGGCCCTTGGGGATTATCCTTCTTGGCGTTAACCCAACGAATTGAACGTCTCTGTCAGATTGCCCGTATAGGCCGTTTGCGAAACTGGCGGCTCTCAACATGCTCTCGCGGGCAACGCTTGCTTACCGATCTCACACCGGTGCACCAGCGGCTAATTGATCCGCGAGATGTTCCTTCAGAGCCCGGGTAGCGCTCCGCTTACAATGGCTTGATCTGTTCGTAACCGGGTAACGCCACTGGTTGCGCGTCGCGCACAATGCCTTCGCTACCCTCACGACGCCAGCTAAGCAACATTTCGAGAAACCGCTTGTCTCCAAGCTCGCACGTTTGATAAACGGTAAGAATGGTCAAAAACTCTTAAATCGACCTCGCGGTAAATCTCCCATCCGAGAAACGGCGATACCTTGCAAAAGTTTTCATAGCATGCTCGGCATTGTTGTTGTGCCATGCAACGTTATCGTGTTCGATAAAAGTAAATAACATATTCTTGTATTTCACAATCCTATTTCTTATCTTAATTGCCGGTCGAGAAATAAACTCTGTTGACTCCATCCAATTAATAAATCTTGCTGCTGCGTTCTTATGCTTATTTAGATATCTTTTCTTCAGGCCATGCGCATCAATGGTGGCCACGATGGCGGAAAGCACTTCAGAGAAGCGACGGCCGATGCTCTTCAACCCTTCATCATATGGATGTCTTAGCATTTCATCATTGATGTCTCGAAGCAGGTGTATCAAGCACTTCTGCTTTGGAATATTGAGTGAGTCATATGCTGTGAAGAAATCTGATACTAGCACACCCGAATATGACTTTAATAACTCACCCAAGAAAGAGCCCTCTCTCGAACTCCTATAGAAATAGTATGCACGTCCACCATCGCTTATTACCCAGACATAACCCTTTTGTAATCTCAGGTTGACAGGCGTCTCATCGATATACAGACTTGCTGAACGCATCAAATCCGAAAATATTTCCCTACAAAATGATTTGCAATCGTCCGCGACAGAGGATTTAAACCGGTGAACAGAAGGCTGTGGGACACGAACTTGAAACAGCTGGGCCAAGCCAGTCGTGATGCGACTTAGGTTTTGTCCGGAAACAAAATGATTATAAATACACCAGACCTTTAGTCCCCAACCAAACTTAGTATCACCGATAGGAAAGCCATCCGGGAAATACTGTTGACCGCATTTTTCGCATTTATATTTTGCCGAGGCATATCGGACGACCCATCTTTTTACTCCAGAGAATGAAAACTTTAGATCTATCACAGTTCGATTCAATGAAGGGCCAGCCGTTACGTGCTTACTGCGGCATCCTGGGCAACGTTTTGAGATTATTTCGACAGTCTTGCTAAGCTTTGAATTGGCCGCTCCCGGTGGTCGCAGTAACGTGTTGCGAGGTTTCCGACGGCCCGGCGGCCGAGTTGCCGCTCGGTCCCTTTGGTAGTCGAAATAGGCGCACTGATTAATATGATGGAAATCAGTAAGTGCGAATTCAGCTCTTCGAAAGATGGGACGTCTTGTCTCTGATTTTGGTAACGAGTCTGTGAAGGCTAAGGAAGGCGCTTCTGGTCCGCCAGCGCCTGCAGTGCGAGTATTGAGGCTGTCTAAAAAGTGCACGACTCGGCGTAAGGCGTCGCAATCCTCTCGGTTGTATTGAAGCAGTCGCTCCTTCCAGACGTGTTCACGGGTCACCAGCCATCGATAACGCCAAACCAAGCTTTGCAGACCCGAGGAGTTTGCCTCTGACCACGTCGCACCAAGAGATCCACCAACATCTTTCAAGCCGTTTGAAAATGTAGGAAAATATATGCGTGAACGTATCAGTGAAAGTATATTCACTGAACGTTCAATCGCAGACTTGAGTATGAGGGCGTATTTTTCCGGGAGTAGGTTATTGACACTTCGCAACGCGTCAGTTTCGTAGCTGCCATAGTGCAATAATGCTAAATCATGGTGCTTTGAAATAAATTCCAGGAACTCAGAGAAGGCACATATCCTTGAATGCTCGTCATCAGACCAAAATGGGTAATAACGGGTTTGTTTGTCCACTTCCAGCAAGGCGCCAATCAGATAGTATGAACCTTTATTAAGGCCACCCTCGATATCAAAATAGATGCGGGGACTAGGTATATCAAACCATGGAGAACCATGGATAAATATCTTCTTCTCTCTTATTGCCTGCGCTTGAAGCGAAAAGTAATGCGGGCTGGACGCCTTTTTTGATCGTTTAGGGGGACGCCTTGCTCGGAAAGTGTAGGAGATTTGATCGATGTTGAATAAGCCTTTAGCTTTGTACTTAGATATTTCGTTTTCTGTCATTCCGCGAAGAAGACTAAGATTTCCATCTTTCATTGCGCGATCATGGCAGCGACTTTGGAATTCGCAAATGGCGCAGTGCTCACTTAATCGCAACGGCGGCTCGAATTGAAGCGAGCTAGCCCTGATTAAGGAATCGCGCCAAGTCAGGAACCCCTTATTTCCGAAATCTAGAGCAACGGTTCTGGCTGGCCGCTCGCCGATCCACAATAGCCCTTTGTCAATACGGGTATTCAACAATTCCCCAAGCAGAAACCCGTGCAGAGTCAGTGGAAAAATATACTGGTTAACCTTTACGAATTGATCAAGGAAAAGATTTGGTAGAATGCTGAGTCCATCGGTTTTACCGTTCCTCTGCAGCAAATGTACATATTCTATCTTGAGGCAGAATCTGTCGTCTTCAAACATCGCCTGTGATATTTTTTGAGGAACCGCGCTTGAGGTGGTGCTATTTGGTCTCGCCTGACTTTTAGCGTTTACGTCCGGCAACGTGTTATTCGCGTACGCTCGAACTTTTTCGTGCAGCTCACGGCACATAAGGTCATAGTCGGATTTCTTGCCCCTGAAGCCGTGCAAGCTAAGATGAAATTTGGTGGCGCAATGAACATATGCTTCAATGACCTGGTGAGAAAGCTTTCCCCTCATTGCCAGCTCCGGCGTAGAATTCGGTGTTGCACACAGCATAATGGAGAATCTCGCACGCTTTATGGGGTGATACCAAACGCGAAAGAAATTAGAGGCTGAGGCAAGGCTGCTATCGACCTTGAAGAGTTCTGCTACCAAAGAATCAGTGTCTTCGGCCTCAGGTTTAGCTGCGATTTTTCGCGCTGCCTCGCTCCGGTGAGCCACAGAAGCAAATGGGGCGGCACCTCGACCTCTTTAAACCCTCGATCTTGCTTATGGCGTCAGCCGCTTAGCTTTTCCCTTGGGAGGCAGGGTCGATGATCACACGTTCAATGGCCGGACTTTGCGTCGTGATTCAATGGCTGGACATTCTTTGAGCATGCCAGCTTCTTGCCTAACAGTTCGAGCGCGCTGCATCGCGCGGGTTTTTGAACTCGACAGTCCCAACAGCACCGGTGGCCTGTTAACATTCTCAATGTCGGACTGGCCGCCAGAAACCCTCCAAAACCCTTGAAACCCTTCATTTCATCCCCGGCTGAAGGCGACACGAGGGGTTTGAAGGGTTTCGAAGGGTTTTTTGGGGCGGGTCGGGGCCTGAAAAGGGTTAACGTCTCAGTCAGCCGCGATTTGCCATTTCACCGCGCTATTGGATTTGAGCGACTTTGCACAGCGCACAATCCGCAAGCCCTTGACGCGAACTTCGGCGTGGCGCTCGATCCAGCGTCCGAGTATGCGCGGATTTATCGATGCCCCCCGCTCGCTCGCGATTTCGCGAACAGCGTCGTCAAGCGTCCCACGCGCCTCGGCCTCCGCCAACGGCGCAAAACCACACCCAGCCGTCAACTCGGCGACGGTAAACCGCTTTCCGCCATAGACGGCATGCGCCGCCGCGAGAAACGCCGCAAGCTTCTGGCGCTCCGGGTTGAGTTCTTTGGCCACGGCGATGCACTGCGCCGGATCGGCGACGTCGGCGACCTGTTCCGCCGCCAGCCAAATCACGCATTGGCGAATGAGATCATCCCAAGCCTCGAACGACGCGAGCCTGTCTGCCGACCCGCGCGGCTTGCCACAGTCGATGAAAGCCAAGAGCAATGTGAGGCCCGCCGCGACGATGTCTTGCCGATGCCGTCTGCAATAGTCGAGCGGCTCGAACGGAAAAATCCGGCGCTCCGGCGCGTCGCTTTTGGCGTCGAGGCGGCATGTGAGCAACCGCCGCCAGAGATCGCCCTTCGGCATGAAGTTGTTTCCGGATATGAGTAAAAGAATATCGGTAGGAAATGACAACATCTCTGAGACGCCAAGGACTCGATCACAATAATACTCCGATGTAAGAAAGGCTTCTAAAGCGCTGGACCCGAAGACGTCGCGAATGTTGTCGAGCAGCAAGCCGGGTTTCCCTTCCCGGAGGGCGGCAAGCAGGCGCTTTCGTAACTCTTCCTCTTCCCGGCATTCAGGCACGACCTGCGGCACCGCTCCCATCAGGGAAAGCACGCATTGCGCAAGCAAGGTTTTCCCAGTGCCTGCAGTGGGAGCGTCAAATGAGAATCCCGGCGCCGACGGCAGCGAGCGGCGCACGAGCGCCGTCAAGACGCTGGCCACGGCTACGCCTTGGTCATGCGCCGTGACAAAGGGAAAGAGCTTGAACGGCTCCCACAGCGTCGCAAAAGCGGTTCTAAGATCTTGGTGCGTCGGCTTCAAGTTCACGGGAGAAAAGCGCCCCGCCTTCAAGAGCAGGCCCGTGGCGCTGTCATAACCTGGACCGTCGAGCAGGCTGCCATCCGGCCTAAGCGCTGGCGCTGTGATCACGCCACGCAACTCACGCAGGCCGCGCTCTCCCTTTTTTGCCAGCACAATGTTGATCAGCTGGCGCGGCGTGTTCATGCGCGTAACGCCGTCCCTGCCGGGCTTTTCGAACCGGATGGCCCGGTCGAAGTAATCGGTAAGCCAAGCCTCGCTTACTGGCGTAACGCCGTCGCGGCAAAGCCTGACGATCTCTCCGGCCCGCTCATAAAGGTCGCCCCGAGCGCGCAAAACCTCGATACAGGTATCGACTTGCGCGGGCCGCTCGCCTGGCACGATACGAATGGTGGCCGTCTCGCGAACAAGCTCAAAGACAAGGACGCCGTGCCCGAAGGTGTGCAGGATTGTCCGGTTGTCGCACACACGGACATGCGCTATCCGGGCGTCGTTATAGCCAAACGGGTCAATCGGATCGCGGAAGCGCGCGCCATCCCATCGCTCACGGTCAGCAAGGACTTCGCCTACGGTAATGCTGCCGCCGGTAGCCGGATAAAGGACAAAACCGGGCCGCAGCTGGAGGCGCTCGACGGCGTCGGTCAAAAGCTTCGCCAGTTCACGCTCGCCAAGGCTGCAGCCTTCTGCGCGCAGCTTCGGCGCACGGTCCGCTATCCACGCTTGCCGCTTGCGCGCGGCCTCGCCGGCTGCGGCTTTCCGGGCCTCCGCGATCTCCGGCGATGTCGCGCGGAACTCCGCAAGCGTCATGCCGCCCGCCAACCGGGAACTGAAAAGACAGGGCAATTCGCCTTCAATGAGATGCGCCTTTGGAGCTTTCCGCACGAGGCCCGCCGAAAGCACGGGCGAGGCGGCAAAGTCCAGTCTTTCCGCTTGCCACACGGCGGCGTCGACAGGCGCACGGTCGAGCCGCATCCCCGAGCGCGAAATGTAAATCCAGCCGTGCCCGGCTTGCCAGTACTTCGCATAGATTGCGGCGCCGATAGCCGGGATCGCCGCCGCGTTATCCACGACGAAGTAGCAGCGCCAGTTTCCAGCACCCGTAATTTGCGCGCCGCTGCCTGCGTCATAGATGAAAGCCGATGCCGAGGGCCGCCATAGCCGAGTGACTTGCTTGAGTTCCGGCACAAGGCTCGTGAGCTCGCGATCCAAGAACGGCCAATCTTGCGCAGGTGCATTCTCGGCGCGGTCAAAATCGAGCATGAGAATGGCTGGCTCTTGTTCGGGAAAAACGAAATGCTCGGCATCCCGCGCGATGGCATCGGCGGGGGCGCCGGCCTTGAGCCTTTCTTGCGTGACGATGCGGCCTTGGGGAACGGCTGCCCGGCCGTAAGCCAGCGCTTGTCTGGACGTTAAGCTGTCCAGGATTTCAGCGAATTGCTCTATTCCGCGAAAGCTTACGGTTTCGAACGTCCCCTCATAGATCCCCGCCGCGGGGCGCTTTAAGAGTGTGCCGTCGTCCGAGCGCGAAATCGCTTTGGTTGCATATCCCTCAGCCGCCGTGTTCGTGATCACAGTGAGCTTGGTTTCTGGTGCGCCCTCAGTGAGCCACTGAATCACCGCGTCTTCGTAGCGCCGCGTCAGCGCCCCGTTATCGTTGGCCGGCTGCTGTACTCTTGCACTGCCGCGCATCGCTCACCCCCGTTTTCCCGTCGGGGCAAAAGCCAGCAATGCCTTCCTTTCCGATGAGCGAAAGAAGCGCGGTTGAGCGGCTGAGCGTGCGCCGCTTAGCGGTTGTTCAAAGTGATTCACTTGGCGCCTGCCGACAGTTTGAGTGCCGGCGGCGGAGATCGGCATCACAGCGTTCCTTCATCTGAAGTGGAACGGCGGCGCTTGGTGTCCAGCCACGCCTTGATCTCCGGCAGCCGGTAAACAACGCGGCCTCCGATTTTATAGTATGGAGGCGAGTCCCCGGTCATCCGGGCTTTGTTCAGCGTGCTCGCTGAGATTCCCAGCACCTTTGCCGCGCCACGTGTGTCGAGCGCCTGATCATCGACGGCATTTGAGGTGAGCGGTGATTTGCTCATGGCGGTCAGCCTCGATGTTCAACGATGGATCGGCGCCCGTAACGCGCTGAAATCGGGCGCGTTCTGCCCATCGTTCGAAGGCCACTTCAGATTGCGGGCGCTCGTCGTGTTTCTGTCGTCCCTTGTCATGCCATTCGCCTTTCATTCCGCCTTTGTCAGTGAAGGTCTCTGTTTCGCGGATGACTTGGCAAGCAGTATTTTCGCATGGGTTCTTTGTATTCGTAGATACCGCCAACCCGAAGACAGAATGATCATGAGGCCGGGTTCAAGTTCTAAAGCCAGGCAAAGTGGCCGGAATAGTTTGGCAATCTCTGTCAAACAATGTCAATCTTTGGCGTAAAAGCTTCCGTTTGACGGAGATTGTCTAAGATGGACATAGATCGCCAAAGAATGACGGAGATTGACGAAGTTTGCCGAAGATTGCCAAAGATTTTGACGGCAAGATGTGTGATGTTGGCCAACATCACCGCCTTCGGCCGCCCGGCCGAAGGCTTTCTTACTCGCCTTTGGCTCGACGAGAGCGCTGACGCGCGCCGGAAAGGAGGAAGGTGAGGCCATGCCGCCCGGCAAAGTGCAGGAGAGCCGCGACAGGAACCGGCCGCTCAAGGTAGTCGTCTCCGAGCGCGAGCGCGCGGAGATCGAAACGCGCGCGGCGGCGACCGGCCTATCCGTGTCCGCCTATCTTCGAAATCTCGGGCTTGGATTTCAGCCGCAATCGACCTTGGATCACGAGGCCGTTCTCGCCCTTCTCAAGGTGAACGCCGATCAGGGCCGGCTGGGCGGCTTGTTCAAGCTCTGGTTGTCGGGGAAAAGCGCGCCGTCAGCTGAGACCCACGAGATCCGGAAGCTGCTCGCCGCCATCGAGGAGTGCCAGCTGAAACTCAAGGCTCTTGACCCAAAGCTGCTATTTGTCGAAGGCGGCAATGGTGGAGGTGAATAGAAAAGCGGCTGTCGCGTGCTTCTCGTTACGTCGGACGTTTCGAGACAGCTTCTGGATCTTAAAGAGGCCTGTCCCCGCATGCGCTGAAACAAATCCGCTCCATCGCCTTTTTGTATTCGCCGATTCAACGACAGCAAGCTCGCCAACGCAGTTTGTTATCATCCACATAATTCCGAAAGCGGATCCACGTCATCGCCGGATCAAGGCCAAAAGTTCGTCCTCGCTCATCCGCGCGCTAACCTCCGCTCCGTCCAGCAGGTCGGCAGCGAGGTCGCGCTTGTGCTTATGCAGATCGAGAATGCGCTCTTCGATGCTGTCCTCCACCACAAGACGGTAGACCGTCACTGGGCGGCTCTGGCCGATGCGGTGCGCGCGGTCCGACGCCTGGTCCTCGACTGCCGGGTTCCACCACGGATCGAGATGGATTACATAATCGGCCGCCGTCAGATTGAGACCGACGCCGCCGGCTTTGAGGCTGATAAGGAACAGGTCGCCCTCGCCCGCCTGAAAAGCCGCCACGCGCTCTGCCCGCGCCTGCGCGGGCACGCCGCCGTCGATATATTGATAGCGAACGCCGCGCGCATCGAGCGCTTCACGCACCTTTTCGAGATGGCCAAGAAACTGGCTGAAGACGAGGGCCTTGTGACGATTGCGCAGGAGTTCGCCGGCAAGGTCCAGGAACGCGGCCAGCTTGGCGCTTTCGAGGGTCGTCCTCGGGTCGACCAGCGCCGGATGGCAGCACAGGCGCCGAAGCTTGCCGATTTCCGCCAGGATATGAATCTTGCGCTGGCCGGCCGGGCCGTCGAGCGCCGAAATCGTCTCGATAGCCTGGAGGCGCATCGCTTCATATAAGGCGCGCTCATCCTCGGACAATTGCACCGTGATGGTCAGCTCCGTGCGCGGCGGAAGCTCGCTCAACACGGCGCTTTTCGTGCGGCGCAGGATGAAGGGCCGGATCAAGGCGCGAAGCGCGTCGCGGGCGGCCGGTTTGCGGTCACGCTCGATGGGACCGGCGAAGCGGCGCTGGAAGCTTTCGCGCGAGCCGAGGAGGCCCGGATTGATGGTGTTGAACAGGCTCCACAGTTCGTCGAGATAGTTCTCGATGGGCGTGCCGCTCAGCGCAACGCGGAATTTGGCGTCGAGCTTCTGGCTGGCCTTCGCACGCTTGGTGTCGGCGTTCTTGAGGTTCTGCGCTTCGTCGAGCACGAGCATGTGCCAGGCTCGACCAGTCAGCGCTTGGTCTTCCTGGTGCAGGAGGCCATAAGAGGCGATGAGCACATCGCCCGGCCCCATTGCTTCGATCATCGCAGCGCGGTCCTGGGCGGCGGAGAGACGATGCACATTGAGCGACGGGGCGAAGCGCGCCAGCTCGGTGTCCCAGTTGTGGCAGACAGACGTTGGCGCGATCACGAGGCAGGCCCCGTGCGCCTGCTGCTCCAGCATGACGGCGATGGTCTGCACCGTCTTTCCCAGCCCCATATCGTCGGCAAGACAGGCGCCCATTTGCAGATTGGCAAGCCGCGACATCCAGGCGAAGCCCTCGGCCTGATAGTCGCGCAACTCGGCCTGCAGCGTGGCGGGGATTTTCGGTGTGTGCGATCCCGCCGCCCGGATGCGCGCCGACAATTCGCGCCAATGTTTGTCGGCCTGCACCTTGCCGGCGCTTTCCACGAGATCGTCCACGGCCATGCTGGCGAGGCCATGCAAGCGGCGCCCCCCCGCCGCTTCTTCGGATACGCCCTCCAGCCGACGGAGTTGGCGCTGCAAATCTTGTGTCAGCGCAATGAAGCGGCCATTGTCGAGCGGCACGAAACGGCCGTGCGCCCGGTCGAGTTGCTTGAGCACCTCCTCCATGTCGATAACAAGACCCTCATCGACCTCGATTTTGCCCGACACCTCGAACCAGTCGCGTTTCTGCGAGAGCTTGATGGACAGTTTTTGCGCACCGATTGTCCGGCTAACCTTCAGCGCCTCGCCCTCCGGCCATTCGAAGGCAACGGCGCCCGTGTAGGCCTGCGCCTGCTCCAGAAACTCAAGCACGTCTCCGGGCGCCTCGATCTCGCATTCGTTGCTGGCGAATCCCCAGTCCGTCAAGGCTGGGCAAGCCTTTATCAGCGCCTCCATCGCGTTCTTCTCGGCGTCGAGATCGCGGTTGACGCGCTGGCGCTTGCCATCGACGGTCCCAAGAATTCGAGGCGCCGCCCTGCCCGGCGAAATAGAATGGCCCCCCGGCGCCGAACGGGCGCACGCCCATTCTGATCCTCAAGCCCTCGCCGCGCCTTTGCAGTTGCATAACGGGGTTGGCGTTTCCCGGCGCAGCAGGGACGTCGATATCGGCTAATTCCGAGCGTATTGGGACGGTCGGATTGGCCTCGCTCAAGAGGCTTGCCACCCGCTCGCGCATGTCGCGCGGCACGGTCAGGCCGTGGTCGCCGAGCGTCGCCTGCAATTGCAGAAGCTTCTGCGACAATTCCACGACCCGCCAGCGCGTGGGCGTTTCCATCTCAAGGAACGCCTTCGGCACGTCGGCGCGGTGCGACAGGTTGAAGTTGTAGCCGTTGGCCGTCTCCTTCACGACGAGTTCCACCGGATAGGCGATCAGTTCGATGCGCTCGGCCGGGTCGGCGGCGTTAAAGACGTGGGGGTGTCCGACAAGGCTCGGCAGCGTAGCGTAATCATCGAGATAGTACTCTCCGTCGCCAAACCAGATTTGTTGCTTGCGCAGGCAGCGGCGCACGCGGTGGTCCTGCTCGATCAGATAGTCGAGCCTTGCGTCGAGTTGGTAAAGCCGCTTCAAGGCGACCGGGCGTCCGCCGGTCCAGCGGCATCCCTTCGCCGATTGCTCGACGACCGAGACCTCGCCCCCGCTGTAGTCGACCAGCCAGGCGAGGCGCTTTGCTTTTCCGGAAGTCTTTTCGGCGGGGCGCTTCGGCTCCTGCGGTTTGAGAAACGCCGTCATCGTATCGAAGGCGCGCTCCCACGGCTCCATGAGGGCGACGATTTCGGTGAAGGCGACGATGGACTTTCCTCCAAGCGCCTCGGCGCGCTCCCGCCAGGACGCTCCATCGCGGGCGGCTCGGCTCAAGATTTCAGCGCGCATCCGAGCCACGACGGGCATCGATTGCGCAAATCGATTGTACTCATCCTCCATGAGGGCGGCGCGTTTGCGGATGAGCGCGGCATCGACAAAGACTGCTGCGAGTTCGATCATGGCGCTGGCCGTCGGACATTTCGCAGGCTGCTCCAGCAGGCGCTTCATCGTTTCATGAGCCTTGTCGTGTCGCCCCTCGATGAGGTCGAGCAGCGCCTCCACGCTCCGATACGCCAAGAAGAAGGGCGTCACCTCCATCGTCGCAGCGTCGATCAGGCCGCTCAGCTCCGGATGCAGAGCAGGATCCTGCGCGCGCACTAGCGCAAGCATGTGAAAGAGCCCGGCCTCCGCCTCAAGCGCCACCTTGCGTCTGCCGCAGGATTTACGAAGCAGTTTCAAGGCATTGCGGAACCCGGCAAGGGCCGTCTCGTTGTCTCCGGTCAAGAACGCGATCGAGGCTTCGTGCGCCGCTGCGAGGTGCGCCTCGCTTTCCGGCAGGGCTTCGATGCGCTGCCGGGCCCGCTCGAAATTGGCGGAAAGAATATCGAAGCGCAGGAGCAGCTTCTGGAAACTCGACTTGATCCCGGTTAACGCCGCGCCTGCGTAATGCTGAACGATGGCGCTTGAGTTGTCGGCCCGCCCCTCTTCGACGAGCATGCGAGTGGCCCGCTCGGCAAACATGTCACGAATGACGGGATGCAATGTCTCAAGCCAGCGCTGATCAAGCGGAAAGCTCGCGAGGAACTGTGTGACCGGCCGGCCGTCCAGATAGCCTGTCGTAGCATCTTCCAGGAGCTTATAAAGCCGGACGAACTCAACCAAGTCGTTGGCGTAGATGGCAAGCCTCAAGTGGCGGAAAAGCGGGAAGTCCTGATCGATGGGCGGAAGGTAGCGATATGAGGGTCGGTTTGCCTGCTCACGCTCGCTTCTCGGGGTCGCCTTGGCAGCGCCAACCAGATGCGCTGCGCCCTTGTCGGCGCAGGTATCCGCGGCCACGGCGTGCATGATTTCGGGAGCGCAATTCAGGGTGTCGTCAAGGACCTTCCTCAGCTGAAGGCCTTGCAGTTCCGCATTGAGGGTAATCGATATGTACGCCTTGCCGTCTTTCGACCGCAAACCGGCTCTGCGCACCACCTCAAGAAACGGCGCCTTGCCAATTGTCGGATGGATCAACGCTTTGAGCCGCACAAGCGCTTTGCGTTCTTGCGGCAAAGCCTGGTAGACGCGCCAAAGATCGCCGGCGAGACGGCGCGACGCCTCGCGCTTTTGTTGATCAGCCTGCGAAAGAGCCTCCGGCTCGGCCGGGAGCGGCAAAACGCGTTGCGCGAAGCCGTGCATTGGTTCCTCGAATTGCTTGTTGGCGCTGGCGTCAGTGTCATTGCGGCAGGAAGGCGAGATAAGGGCGACCCTGGTGCAATCCACGGCAGAACTGGCGCGTCATCGGCCAGCGGCTCGCTCCGTGTCAAGGATAGGTAGCCGTTTGGGTCCGCCATGGACCCGACAGACTTCAAGAAATGGGATAGCCCGTAGCGTTCAAATGCCGGACGGGCAATATCGTGGTATCCTGTTTTAGGCGTCGTTCTCAGGGGTCTTGTATATCCGGGAAGGACCGCCTCTTCTGAGGTGGACGTGTGCCGGGGATTGAAATGCACGGGGAAGGCACTATTTGTACCCTACATTGCCTCCTGTAGGGTACAATATGCCACAAGTGCCTCTCGCGATCCGAACCGTGTTCGCGGACCTTTTGCAGCGTTCGTTGGACGCCGGTTTTGATGAAGACTTCGCGCCAGCCGGTAGCTTCCAGAAGCGCAAACGCGGCAGTCGCTACTATTGGTACTATCGGGAGGGCGGGCGCAATGGCCAAAAAAAGACCCCTCGCTACGCTGGCCCCGTAACAGATCCAACCATAACCGATCGAGTGATGCGCTTTGCCACGCTTAAGAACGATTTCAAAGACCGCCAGCGCATTGTGCGAACACTCATGGCTGCGGGGCTGCCTTTTCCCGACGGCCTTACCGGCCGTATCGTCGAGGCAATGTCCCAAGCTGGCTTTTTCCGCCTACGCGGCGTTCTCGTCGGCACGGTCGCTTTCCAAACCTATGCGGGATTGCTCGGCGCCAATCTTCGGGGCTCCAGTCTTCAGACCCAGGACGCTGACTTTGCACAATTTTGGGGTATCTCAGAAAATATCGACGACGAGATGCCTCCAATCCTCGATGTTATCAGGACAATCGATGAGACCTTCCAGGCAATAGCATCGATCTCTGACCCGTTTGTTTCAGCACGATATAAGAATTCAGCTGGTTACTTCGTCGACATGCTGACTCCTAATCGTGGCTCAGACCTGCACCAGGGTAAGATCGCTCGGATGAAAGCGCTGGGTCGCTCCGGCGCGCAGCCCCTACGCCACCTGGATTATTTAATCTATGAACCTGAGCGATCGGTTCTATTGCATGCAGGGGGCATAGCCGTAACAGTCCCGCGTGCGGAGCGTTTTGCTATTCACAAATTAATCGTGGCATCCGAACGAAGGAATCAGGCGAAGGCATCCAAAGATGTCATGCAGGCCGACACCTTAATCGGGGAACTAACCTCTCAGCGGCCGAACGAATTAGCGGAAGCGTTCTCTACCGCATGGGAAGAAGGCCCGAAATGGCGCGACAAGATCGAAGATGGCATGACCCGCCTTTCCGCCGTGTCCCAAGAGGCATTAATCGGGCTGTTAAATCGTTGGCGCTCGTCGAGGCGCGGAAGACACTGGGCGCCTACCGACCCGCCCACCTGGTTGAAATAGATAACCGCCGGCATGCGCAAGGTGACCGGTCTGCTCCGAGATCTGCATGCCGCGGCCAGTTTCTTGATTTCGCGACTTTCCAGGTCAGCTTTGCTTCGGATCTCAGCGGCCCGAGCCTTCGTCGTCGATGGAGTAAAACAAGCCCGCAATGGGATTCCAAAGCCGACGCGCTCTTCCGGGGAACCAAGCTTGTGGCCGAGTTTAACACGAAAAGACGTCCCCTGCGCTGACAACCCGCTTGGCTTCCAAGGCTCCTGATCATGATTGGCGAGTTTACCGAGCTTTTTCGGGTTCAATTCCAATTCGCGGGCCATCTGCACATGAGCATGTGAAAGCTGGAACAGTTTGCTGGCTTCGATCCATGGCTGCAAATCGAGAGGGATTTTCGCTTGCGTCTTTGAATTCCTCACCATCGCCGGCGCCTAAACACCTCTGACTAATGGGGCGCCGCCTGGCGGCGAATGCGCTTTAGGATGGGCTGATGCTCCGTCAATTCGGCTCGAATTTCTTCACGGTGACGACACAGTGACGATTTAGTGGGAGTAACGATTTTGGGTTTCCTGGTTAAACCCTTGATTTAAATGGTCGGAGTGGAGTGATTTGAACACTCGACCCCCTCGTCCCGAACGAGGTGCGCTACCAGGCTGCGCTACACTCCGACGCCGCCCTGTATATACCTGCCGCGGCGCCGGGCGCAAGCCATGTGAGAATGTTTTATTCAGAAGCGTGACGCTCCTTCCTAGCAGAGCAGCGCAGGACGCATCGAGGTGTTGCGTGGCGCGCTTTTTTCGCGCGCCGCCATTTTCAACTTGGCGGCGTAGATGGCGAGGCAATCGGAGAACTCCGACGCCTTGTCAGGACTGAGCTGAATGAAAGCAAGGGTTTCGCCGTCGCCGTCTTCGATCTGGATGGTAACTTTTTTGTCCTCCTCCTCGGCCCAGGCCCGAATAATCGCCGGTTCCCGCCTTTTGCCCTTTTTCATAGCCGTGCCTCCTCTGACCCAGATCAACAGGCCGCTCAGCCATAGCTTAACGACCTGTGAGTAATTTAGAGCAAGGATTGTGCCGATTCCACGTCTAATAAGGGCGAAGGTAATTGAAAAAGGCGCACCCTTCACCAGGGAAGCGCCTTTTGCTTAAAGATTGTGCAATTGCCCAGCTTATAGCCAAGACAAAGCTAAAAATCAGTTGCCCATGAACGGATTCGACGGCATGGAATTGGCCGCACTCTGTACCGCTTTCGTTCCATCCTTGACCGCTTTCATGGTCAGTTCGCGGAGCTCTTCCAGCTGGCGGCTGAAGGTTTCCATCTGCGCGCGCAAATGCGCGTTCTGAAGCTCGACGATATCGCTCAGTTGCTTAGCGTCGGTGAGTTGCAGGGCGAGGTTGAAATTCGACTCTGCGTTCTGGCGGGTAAACGCCGCGATCTTCTCATTCAATTGCTTGAGCCCCTCGGCAGCCGGCATGGACGACGTGTCGACGCTTTGGAGCATTTTTTCGCTCGAAGCAACGAAAGTGTCGAACGCCTTGCGGGCCTGCTCGATGCTGGACTTCATGATGTTGCGGATGGAATTCGGGAAGTTCGGCGAAGTTTGGTGTGTTCTGCATTGGCGATCTCCCTGCTCTTGATCAAAGGTGAAAACGGTGAGAACCGTGTGGCATTCAGCGAACGGCACTGTACTCTCAATATTGAAGATGACGACACAATTGACAAGCTTAACAATCTGCTTATCGCCGATTCGTTGAAATCAAACGATCCGGAACTCAAGTTTCGAACCGGCTGCAGTCGAGATCTTCGCGTGTGTCGATGTCCCGAAGCACAGCGGGATCATTGGTTGCAACCTCAACAATGAACGGCTTGTGACGCTTCAATAGAGAGCGCGCCGCCTTCGTCGGAAGACAAGGCAGAGAGCTCGGGAAGATATGACGCACAGAACAGAACCGGGTGCCCAAGCAAGCCGTAATGCATCGGCACAACGATGGACCGCTGCCGGAAATTCCCGGCAAGCGCTCGATATACCTTGACATCAATTTCCGGCATGTCGCCCAATGCGATAAAGACGCCGTCGATATCCGCGATGCAAAGCGCGCGCACCGGTCGCGATGGAGATTCCGAGGCCGTCTTCGAAGCGGTCGTTGTGAACGCATCGGAAACCAGACGATGCGGCTACTGTCTCCACCTCCGCCCGGTCGCGTCCGGTCACGGCGATGCGGTCGAGGAACTCCATCTCCCCGGCCATCTTCAGCGCGTGTGCGAGGAGCGGTTTCCCCCGGTATGGCTGCAGGAGCTTGTTGGGGCCGCCCATGCGGCGCGAAAGGCCCGCCGCCAGCACGATGAGACCGAATTTTGGGCGCGCCTCTAGCAAACCATCCCCCGTTCGCGGGCCGCCGCGACAATTTGCGTCAGGATCGACAAAGCGACGGAAGGCGCGGTCTTCAGCCCTGTGACAAGACCCGCAGGACCTTTTATCCGGGCGACATCGGCCTCCGGAGAAACCGGCCTCGATCAGAGCCGTCCGCCGGGCCGCGTGAGCGTTCCTGCTGCCGATTGCCCCGATGAAGAAACAGGGGCCGGGCAGCAGCTCGGAGAAAAATGGAAATTCCTGCTCGTGGTCGTGAAATGCGAGGATCGCGGCCGTCCAACGATCCACCACAAGATGCATGCGCGGCCGGAGCGGCCACACAGTCACGGAAGCGGGCAGCTTCGGCAGGATCTCCGGATCGGTCGCATAAAATGCCGCCTCGAAGCCCGCGCAAGCAGCCAGTTCCGAAAGCGCCACCGCGATAGGGCTTGAGCCAGCGATCAGGCAACGGATTGCGGGTTCGTAAATCAGCAGAAAGACATTGCCTTCGCGATGGGAACGCAAGCCGCTCTTCGCCGAAGCCTTGAGTGTTCCCGCGCCTGTGGCAAGGTCGATCCTAAGCGCGAAAGGCTGCCGATGTCTGATGCGCGCAGCCATGTCCTGGATGAGGCACGCGTCGGAGAGGGGCTGGATGAATACGTCGAGCCCACTGCCGCAAGGCAAGCGGATGTCGAAATAGGGCGAGCCTTCGCCGTAACGAAGCAGCCTTGGCTTCCCTGCTTTGATCGCGCTACCGCCTCCAGCGCAATTGCTCGGCTCAAGGCATCCCCCCGAAATGTAGCCCGCCCATTGTCCTGTTTCAGACACGGCCATTTGAGCACCTTCGGCGCGCGGGGCATTGCCATCGACGCCGACAAGCGTGACGAGGGCGCAGCGTTCGCCTGAGGCGCTCCAAAAGGCGAGATCGGGAATGACATTCTCACGGTAGGCGGCGGCAAATACCCCGCTAACCGCCGGTCGATCAAGCAAATCCGTTGTCATCAAGCTTCAATGTTATGACGGCGCGGACTGGCGTCCCGATGCCGTCAAAGCATCATTCGGCCGGTGCGGCGGCGCCTTTGGCTACGTCGTGACCGTGAAGAACACCTGGGAACAATTTTCGGATCACGACATAGAACACCGGCGTGAAAATCAGCCCGAAAAAGGTCACGCCCAGCATTCCGTAGAAGACCGCCGTGCCGAGCGCCACTCGCATCTCTGAGCCCGCGCCCGTCGCGATATAGAGCGGCACGACGCCCAGCGTGAACGCGAAGGAGGTCATGAGAATGGGCCGTAGGCGCATCCGGCATGCCTCCACGGCGGCCTGGAAGCGGTCCCGGCCCTGCGCTTCGAGCTGAGACGCGAACTCTACGATCAGGATTGCGTTCTTGGCTGCAAGCCCGACCAAGACCACGAAGCCGATCTGGGTCAGGATGTTGACGTCCAAACCGTGCGACCATACGCCAAGGATCGCGGACAAAAGGCACATCGGCACGATCAGGATGATGGCGAGCGGCAGGCTCCAGCTCTCATATTGTGCAGCAAGCGCGAGATAAACGAACAGGACCGCGAGCGCGAATATGACGATGGCGGGCGTTCCCTGGTGCGTCTCTTGATAGGAGAGGTCCGTCCATTCATAGCTGATGCCGTCAGGGAGAATGCTAGAGGCAGAGATCGCCCATAATCTGGATGCCCTCGCCCGAACTGACACCGGGCGCGGTCGTGCCTTGCATTTCGATTGCAGGATAGAGGTTGTAGCGGGGGATGCGCTGCGGGCCTGCGATTTCGCGGAAGGTGGCGAGCGAGCCGAGCGGCACCATCGCGCCATTCGAGCTGCGCACCTTCAGCTGCGCAATCTTCGCCTGATCGATGCGATATGGCGCATCGGCCTGCGCCGTCACGCGATAGGTGCGGCCGAAGGCGTTGAAATCGTTGACGTAAGCCGAGCCGAGATAGATCCGCAGCGTGTCGAACACGTTTTGGAGCGGGACGTCGAGCATCTGTGCCCGCACGCGATCCACATCGACGAACACTTGCGGCGTGTTGGCCGTAAAAGTCGTGAATACCGCCTGAAGCCCCGGCGTCTTGTTCGCGGTGCCCATCAATTCATAGGCCACATCGGTCAGGGTTTGAAGCCCGCGCGCGCGTCGATCCTGTAGATACATGGAGAAGCCGCCGCCCGTGCCAATACCTCGGATTGGGGGCGGCGCGATCACGAACACATTCGCTTCCTTGATCTGCCCAAGCTTCGCGCGAAGATCATTCACAAGCTTCTGCGACGTGAGCCCCTGCTTCGCGCGCTCCTCGAAAGGAGCCAGGACCGCAAAGATCGCGCCCACATCGGGCGCATTGGTCCGGGTCGCACCAGAGAAACCAGCAAAGGCCGGTGTATGAGCAATGCCCGGCGTCGAGAGAATTTCCTTCGCCGCGTTCTGGATCACTTCGCTGGTTCGAGACAGCGACGATCCGGAAGGCAGGTTGAAGGATACGACAAGGTAGCCTTGATCCTGCTGCGGAATGAAGCCCTTCGGCACGGTGACGAAAAGGTAGGCGGCCGTCCCGATCAGCCCGGCATAGATCAGGAGCATAAGAGGCGTCACCCGGATGATGATGCCGACGAATTTGGAATAGGCGTGTTCCAGGCCGCGGAAGAGCCAATTGAAGCCGTTGAAGAACCAGTTCGTGAGGAAGGAAATGTCGAAGCGATGCTTCTTTTCCTTCTCCTCGCGCGATCGCAGCACGAGGGCGCAAAGGGCTGGGCTCAGCGTCAGTGAGTTGAAGGCGGATATGACCGTCGCAACGGCAATGGTCAGCGCGAACTGGCGATAGAACTGGCCGACGATCCCCTGCAAAAACGCTGTCGGGATGAATACCGCGCAGAGCACCAGCGCAATGGAAATCAACGCCACGCCAACCTCGTCCATGGTGGCGAAAGCGGCATCCTTGGGGCTGAAGCCGTGCTCGAGCTTGCGTTCGACATTCTCCACGACCACGATCGCATCGTCGACCACGATACCGACGGCGAGCACGAGACCGAACAGCGTGAGGTTATTGATGGAGAAGCCCAGGGCGGCCATCACGAAAAAGGTGCCGATCAAGGAAACCGGGATCGCGACGACGGGGATGATGGTTGCGCGCCATGTTTGCAGGAAGACGAGCACGACGATGACGACGAGCAGGACCGCCTCGTAGATGGTCTTGATCAGCTCATCGACCGAGCGCTGGATGAACTCCGTCGGATTATAAACGATGCGGTACTCGATCCCTTTCGGAAAGCTCCTGGACAGCTCCGCCATGGTCTCCTTGACGGAGTTGGCCACCGAAAGAGCATTCGCGCCCGGCGTTTGCGAAACAAGCAGCACCACGGCAGGCTTGCCGTCGAGGAAGCCGTTCGTCGTGTAATCGAGGCCGCCAAGCTCGACGCGCGCCACATCGCGCAGCCGCGTGATCCGCCCGTCAACGCCGGTCTTGACGACGATCTCCCCGAATTCCTCGGGTTTTACCAAGCGGCCCTTGAGCTGCAGGCTGGTCTGGAAGGCCTGATCGTTTGGCATCGGCGGCTGGCCCAGCGCGCCGCCTGCAACCTGAATGTTCTGCTGCTGCAGAGCGCTCACGATCTCGCTCGCGGTCATTCCAAGCGAGGCAATCTTGTCGGGGTCGAGCCAGGCGCGCATCGAATATTCGCGCACCCCGTAAAGCAAGACGCTGCCGACGCCCTTCACCCGCGCAACGACATCGCGGACCTGAAGCAGAGCGTAATTCGAGATATAGAGCTGGTCGTAGCTGTTATCCGGCGACAGCATATGAACGACCATGAGAATATCGGGCGTGTTCTTTTTCACGACCACGCCCGTCTGGCGCACCTCGGCCGGAAGGCGAGGTTCGGCAACGGCTACGCGGTTTTGGACGAGAACCTGCGCCAAATCGAGGTTCGTGCCGAGCTCGAAGGTCACCGTAATCGTGACGGTGCCGTCCGAGGTCGATTGCGACGACATGTAGATCATGTTCTCGACGCCATTGATTTCCTGTTCAATGGGCGTCGCTACGGTGTCGGCAGCGATCTGAGCATTCGCGCCGGGATAGGAGGCCGTCACCGTGACAGTTGGCGGCGCGACCTCAGGAAATTGCGCGACGGGCAGCCGCAGATAGGCCAGACCGCCCACGATGACGATGAAAATCGCAATCACAGCCGCGAAAATCGGGCGCCGGATGAAGACGTGGCTGAACTTCATGGCAGCGAGGCCGCTTTCGGGTTTGGCTCGATGACGGTCTTTTCGGCTTTGACCTTGATACCCTTGCGCGCCCGCTGAACCCCGTTCACGATGACCCAGTCGCCTGGCGTAACGCCGGTGCGGATTACCCGAAGGCCATCGACGATCGGCCCCAAAGTAACAGGCTTCGCGCTCACAGCGCCGTCATCGGCGACAACGAAAACGAAGCGGTTGGACTGATCGGTCGCAATGGCCTCATCGGGAAGAAGAATAGCCTTGTACTCTTTGCTGCCAATGACACGCGCGCGCGCAAAAAGCCCAGGCAGCAACATGCCGTGCGGGTTCGGAAAAGTGGCCCGCTCCCTGAGAGAGCCGGTATTTTGGTCGATGCGGTTGTCGACGAAATTCATTTGCCCCTTGATAGGGAAACCAGTGTCGCCCTGGAGGCCCACCTCGATCGGGTTGGCGGTCTCGCGTGAGCTTGGCCGCATCCCCTGCTCAATAAGCCGCTTGTATTTCAGGAAATCGGCCTCGCTGATATCGAAATAGAAGTAGATTGGATCAGTCGAGACTATGGTGGTCAGCAAGGTGCCGCTGCCGGAGCCGCCGGTGATGTAATTCCCTTCACTGACGAGCTTCCGGCTGATCCGGCCCGTAATCGGCGCATGAATCTGGGTGAACTCAACGTCCAGTTCCGCAGACCTGACGCTTGCCTCGGCCGAGAGAACATTGGCTTCAGCCGTCTTTACGGCCTGGTTCCGCTGGTCGAAGCCCTGCTGCGAAATCGTGTTGTTCGCCAAAAGAGGACGCGCGCGCTCCAGGTCTCTCTGCGCAAACTCCACCTGCACTTTCGCGCCCTGAAGCGCCGCCCGGTCGCGATCGAGCACACGCTGGAACGGACGCGGATCGATGACAAAGAGGAGATCGCCCTTCTTGACGATGGCGCCGTCAGTGAATTTGACCTCAGTGAGAACGCCGGAGATCCGCGCACGGACCTCAACCGTGTCGACAGCCTCGAAGCGGCCCGTATATTCGTCCCATTCCACCACCTTTTTTTCGACCGGGTTCGCTACGGAGACGGATGGTGGTGGAGGTGCGCTTTGTTGCGCTTGCTGTTTCTGGCCGCAGGAAGCAAGCACCAGAGTCGCCAAGCCGATAAGGGCGGCTTTCATAATCGGAGTCTCGGACCGGAGTGGCATTCCTTGCCTTTGGGCTGGGCGTCAATGAAGGATAGAGCAAAAGCCTGTGCGTCTCACCCTCGATTTGTTGAGGCAAGCTTAGCTCGATCGATAATCTTGAACTTCCCATATAGCAAAAGCAGCCCATGCGGCAAGCCACCGAAGCCTTTTTGAAAGCTTTCCCGATAACGCCTTCGATAGCCAAAGCACGAAGACAGCGCATCCGCAGCCGAGCCGTTCACTCCCTTGTGAACGGCGACGCTTATTCTCGGAGAAGTCAGATTTGTCCCAGACCAGTCTGGAAAGCCGTACTCAGGCTTTGCCACTCGCTCCGATCAGGTCCCGCTTTTTTGCGGCTTGGACTGATCGGACTGTGCTGCCGGTGCCCATTGAGATTGGGCTGCCTGCCCCGGAACTGGGAGAGCCGCGTTCGCGGGCGGGATCTTGAGAGGAGGATTCTCCTTCAGATCCGGCTCCGGCGCCTTCTTGCCCGCAAAGGCATTTCCTATGCCGACATCCGGCAAACTATCGAGCCCGGGCGTCTCGCACCCAGCTCCAACTAACCCAAACGCGATTACAGCCACTACGCCAGACACATATTTGCGTCTCGTGAACATGGTTGATCGCCCCCCGATTCCCGTCCACTTTAAGCGGCTAGGCATGATTTTGGACATTTTTGTGACCGGCTCTGAAAGAATCGTAAAGCAGCCCGGCTACACCGGCAACGATCGCAACATCGGCTAAGTTGAAGACATACCAATTGAACCCGGCAACATGAAATGAGAAGAAGTCGGCGACCGCCCCGTAGTGCAGACGGTCTATCGCGTTGCCAAGCGCGCCTCCGATTATGAGCCCGACGCTCGCCGCCGCCAACCGCGTTTGAAGTTGTGCGAGCCACAGGGTCAAGGCGAGGGCCGCCGCCACGGCGAGGCCAACAAGCACCCAACGGCCCGCATCGCTATTCTGCCTGAAGAGTCCGTAAGAGATGCCCGGGTTCCAGACGAGCACGAGATCGAAGAAGGGCGTGACCGTGATCTTCCGTCCCTGACTGCCGTCGAAAATCGAGATCATCCATGCCTTGTGAAGCTGGTCGCAAAGCACGGTGGCCGCAGCCAATGCGGCGCCGGTAAAGCTATAAGGTCCCCAAATCTTCATGACGGATCGCATTTGCCAAGCCAGGAAAGCCTCTCTAAACCACGCGCAGCCATCGCACAAGGCTCGCGCTTTTCTGAGTATCGCTCTCGTTTGAGGCGGGACTGTGCAATTTTGTTACAGCACTGTCACATTATCCGAGGATCGTTTCACGAGATTCGAGGCTAAGCAACTTCACTCATCCGGCCAACGGATGCGGCTCGCTCCGCATTTCGTCGTCCCGGCCAAGCGAAGCCGGGATCACAAAAAGGTAGGTATTTAAAATTGTTACGATCCCGGATAAGGCTTGGCCTTTCCGGGATGACAGAGGCGGCGATCCGTTGGAGCATCCGGCAAACTCTGGTTAGGGCACGGTTCTGCGATGAAGCGGTGGAAAAGCAGGGTGGCGGGTCTGGCCGCGGCTTGCGTACTATTCGAGGCAGGGGCGAACGCCGGACCTCCATATCTGACCGACGACCCCGAGCCGGTCGAACTCGGCCACTACGAGTTTACCGCCTTTACATTAGGGTCAGGTGCCAAGGGCGGCACATTCGCCTTCCTGCCCGCCTTCGAATTTAACGCCGGCGTCGTCCCGAACGGCCAATTTCATATCATGGCGCCATTGGCAATAGACACCAACACGGCCGGGCCAAACAACTATGGCTATGGCGACAATGAACTCGGCTTCAAATATAGGTTCATCGACGAGGAAAAGGATGGATCACGGCCGCAAGTGGCCGTTTATCCAATGATTGAGGAGCCGACCGGCAATGAAAGCCGTGGCCTCGGAGCCGGGCATTTCCGCGCATTCCTGCCGATTTGGATCCAGAAAAGCTTCGGCGACTGGACAACCTATGGCGGTGGAGGCTATTGGTTCAATCAAGATAATTTATTGGGTGACAAAGACTATTGGTTCTTCAGCTGGCTGCTTCAGCGCAAGGTCTTCGAAAAGTTGACGATCGGCGGCGAGATATACCATCAAACGTCGCCGAACATCACCCTTCCGGAGATGACCGGCTTCAACATCGGTGCGATCTACGACTTCGATGAGCACAACCATTTGCTTGTGTCCGCAGGGCGGGGTCTTGAGAACGCGAACGATACCAATCAATTTTCCTGGTATCTGGGATACCAGCTAACTTGGTAATCATGCTCGCCAAATTGCCATGATCGTCAGTATCACGATGATGCGTGCAGCCGGGCGGCTTAGAAAAGCGTGCCAAATTGCTTTTCCATGAAAACGGCGGGGTGGAGCGAACGATGACGCAGACCGTCATTTGCCTGAAGTGGGGAACACGATACGGGCCGGAGTATGTCAACCGGCTGTACTCCATGGTGAAGCGTCATACCGAGCGCGAGCTGCGCTTCATCTGTATCTCGGATGACGCGAGCGGCATTGACAGCGGCGTCGAGATCATGCCGATGCCCGACTTCACGCTTCCGGAATTCTTCCGTTACCGTCCCTTCCGCCGCATGTTCATTTGGCAGGAAGACTTCTGCGGCTTGAGCGGAAATGTCCTGCATTTCGATCTCGATCTCATCGTGACCGGGTCGATCGACGGCTTCTTCGACTACGATCCGAATTGCGCCTTCGTCTCGGCCGAGAACTGGACGCAGTTCGGGCAGTCGATCGCGAACATGTCCGTCTTCCGCTTCAGGATCGGAAGCAACCCTCATCTTTGGTTGCAGTTTGAAGCCGATCCGATGAAGGCCGTCGACCTTTACCGCAACAGCCAGACTTATGTTTCTCGGAACGTCAGAGAGATGGCGTTTTACCCGCCCGAATGGTGCTTGAGTTTCAAACACAGCCTAATGCCAGCCTGGCCGCTTAATTTGTTTGTAGCGCCGTCGTTGCCGGAAGGAACAAAAGTGGTGGTATTCACAGGCAAGCCCGACCCCGATGACGCGATAGAAGGCCGTTGGCCGCGGGAGCATTGGTATCACATGTTTTATAAGCACGTCCGGCCGACGTCCTGGGTCGCGGAGCATTGGCGCTGATCGACGCAGGTCTTGACGCGAGGATAACTGCTAAGCATACGTTGCTTCGAGGGAGATTAGAGCGGATTGTTGCGCTTGCGTCAGCGATTCGTCAGCCAAGTCTTGGTATACACGGCATTAGACCGGTCAAGCTTGCGTTTGCGCACCAGGATTAAGATCATTATCCTGCGGCGGCATGGTTTCTTGATCACGGTGCAGGCTCAAAATGGTGATCTTTTGGGTGTTACTATGCGTTGTCAGGATGACACAAGACGCGTACAACGCTATCCGTGATAACGGCTTATGTCGACGGTAGAACGCCCGGCTGAGTGGGAGGCAACGGGATGAATTTTATGCCGCAGCGGTTTTGGGGGGTGGCGCGTGCGCCACTTGCTGCGCCTTCAGATCATCCTTTGGTCAACTACGGCCGTATCGGCATTTTGCTCATGAATCTCGGCACCCCGGACGGCACAAGCTACTGGCCGATGCGGCGGTACTTGAAGGAGTTCCTGTCCGACCGCCGCGTGATCGAAATCAATCCGGCTGTCTGGTGGCTGATTCTCAACCTCATTGTTCTTACCAAGCGTCCCTTCACCTCGGGCGAGGCCTATAAATCGGTCTGGAACTCCCAGCGCGACGAGTTGCCGCTTCGTACCATCACGCGCAGCCAATGCGAAAAAATCGGCGCTTGTCTGGCAAGGGAGCCCCGGATCGAGGTCGACTGGGCGATGCGATACGGCAATCCGAGCATACGGTCCCGGCTGGAAGCGCTTCATGAGAAGGGATGCGACCGCATCCTTCTATTTCCGCTGTATCCGCAATATTCGGCGGCAACCGTTGCAACAGCTTGCGACAAGGCCTTCGAGGCGCTGAAGGCGATGCGGTGGCAACCAACGATCCGGGTTGTCCCGCCTTACTTTGAAGATGCCGGATATATCGATGCTCTAACCATCTCGACCAAAGCGGCCCTGGCCGAGCTCGATTTCGAGCCGGAAGTTGTGATCGCATCGTTCCACGGGCTTCCCAGGGATTATGTCGAAAAGGGCGATCCCTACTATTGCCATTGCGCGAAAACGACACGCCTGTTGCGGGAAGCGCTGGGATGGCCGGAAGAACGGCTTCGGCTCACGTTCCAGTCTCGCTTCGGCTCCGCCGAGTGGCTGCAGCCCTACACCTCAGACGTGATCGAGGATTTGGCGAAGAAGGGCGTGAAGCGTGTGGCGGTGATCACCCCGGGATTTTCCTCCGATTGCATCGAGACTTTGGAGGAGATGGGCATTCAAGGCGCCGAGGTCTTCCAGGAATATGGCGGCGAACGTTTTGCGGCTCTTCCCTGTCTCAACAACTCGCCCGAAAGCATCGCCGCGCTCTCCGGGATTGTGAAGCGCGAGCTGTGCGGCTGGACTGAGCTCTGAGGCGCCAAGAAATGCGCCCAGTTTGCTAGCAGCCATGTACCTTTGCTGCTAACACATTGAGATCAATCGACAATTTTTCCGCTTGGCCCGCTTTTTGCGTTACCTTTGACCATGGCGTGGTGTTCACGCCTTGGAAGGAAGGTGACCATGGCCGACAAGCACTTTATCGCTCAGCTCAAAGGTTATTGTCTCACGACGGCGGAAATCCTCTACCACATGCCCGATCACCCTGCCCTTTTGCAATCCTTCATCTGGCAGGATTACGATATGGCTCCCCGTTATCCTAAGCTCCTAGGTTTCCTCGAATTCTGGAACGGCAATCTCGACGGCAAGGTCAGCCGGGTCAGAGTATGCAACAAGCGGCTCATCGATCCGGCGGAGTTCCGGTTCCTGGATGGGCGGCTTTTGCTCCAATAGAGCGCTTGACCTGTTCATTTTTTGCGCTTGGACGGAGCATTGGAAACGCGATATAGGAGTTCGGTTGAACCTGGAACATCGCGGTGGGGATGCAGATAAACCCAATCGGCTACGTCAAGCGCTTCATGAAACCGTACTCGAAGGCGGTTTCGGATAACTATCGTGGCTTTCGACGCCGCGTGGACGAGCGTGCCCCGGGCTGGGTCAAGGGGCGCGCCAACAAGGTGCTGGACTACTTCGATCTGTTCTTCATGGATCATCACGTGTTCCGCGCAATCTATGCAAACAGGCATCAGATTTCACCCGGTGTTTGGCGCTCGGCTCAGCCGAGTCCCGCGCAGATTGCCTATTTGGCGCGCACTGGAATCAGGACAATCGTAAATCTTCGCGGGGTACGCGATTGCGGAAGCTATCGGCTGCAGGTTGAAGCCTGCCGTCGCCATGGTATCCGTCTCGTCAATTTTCAGCTTCAATCCCGGATGGTGCCGACAGCTTCCGTCATCCGTGAGGCGAAGAAGCTCTTTCAGGAAATCGAGTACCCTGCTCTCTTCCATTGCAAGTCAGGAGCGGACCGGGCAGGCTTGATGAGCGCCTTCTTGCTCTACATGAAAGAAGGCAGGCCCTTACAAGAAGCCGTGAGGCAGCTCAGCCTGAAGTACGGTCATATCAAGAGCTCCGAAACGGGTGTTCTCGATTACCTTTTCGAGCGCTACATGGCCGACAACGAGGCCGAGCCGATGACATTCTTCGAGTGGCTCGAGACCCGGTATGATCCCTCTGAGATCAAGCGCGATTTCAAATCGAGCGGCTGGGCAAACCTCGTCGTAAACCGCGCCTTGCAACGGGAATAGCTCCGCTCCGTTTGGCCTGACCGTGCTGCAGGGCGCCGAGCGAACGCAACGCGACTGGCTTGGTATCCGGAAACGTCAAGACCGCGCCCTCTCCCGCAAAGGCGAGAGGGAGTGCGCTTACGCTTGCAACGCCGTCGTCCCTCCTCCCCTTGCCGAAGAAGGACAGGATTAGGGCTCACTAATGCATCGTGCCTTTAATCGGACGCGGGGTCCCAATGATCGTCATCCCGGAATGCGCTCGGCGAATGTCCGGGACAGTTACAAATCGAAGCGCCTTTTGCGATCCCGGATACGCGTTCCGGGCGACGATCACGGCAGCGCCCACGTCCGATTGAAGCGGGGGATGCTCTAGACATGCTTCGCCAATTGGCCATTGCCATCTTGGACGGCGCTCGCCGCAAGACGCCGCGCCGAGCATTAATATAAAGACGGTTAACAGGAGCAGCGCCGGAATTATTTCTGGTCCATTCATATATAAAAGATGGTCTATTCGCGCAAAATGGCGGGCGCCGCGCCTTAGGCAGGCTACGCGTAAGGTGCTTTAACCCGTTGAAAACATGCAGCTTTATGCCTTCGGTCAAGTCCCATTAAATAGAACTTAATGCCGGAATTTTCTCCTTTACTGGGACGCGCAAAAGTCCGCTAAATATATTCGCGATTTGCCTGTTAACCATGATCGCGCCCGCAGCAAAGGCGAAGCCCACGCCGGGGACGCCATCCGTCAAGTCAGTTTTCGTATTGTTATCAATGACTTGCTTGGCATTAACCTCCCGGCAAGGCGCTTTTTATTAAGATCCCGGCTCAAGACATCCGGGACGCCCGCGTCCGAT
Source organism: uncultured Alphaproteobacteria bacterium (assembly GCA_963829495.1). Lineage (GTDB taxonomy): Bacteria > Pseudomonadota > Alphaproteobacteria > Rhizobiales > Rhodomicrobiaceae > Rhodomicrobium. Next base: position 169,946 of record CAWHIT010000001.1, on the reverse strand, counting down.
TACAACAAAGGCACAATGGTCCAGCTAATGCTCATTTGGGGATCATCCACGGTACGAGAAACTGCTGGGCTGCAACCAAGGCGCCGAGCAGGAGTGTCAGGATGATGCTGTGTTTGAAGATACGGGCGAACACCACGCCTTCCTGTCCAGATAGCTTCGTCACCGAGACGCCGGTCGCGATGTTCTGAGGCGAGATCATCTTGCCCATGACACCGCCCGATGAGTTGGCCGCTGCGAACAGCACCGGATCGAGGTTCAGCTGGCGCGCGGCTACGACCTGGAGATTGCCGAACAGCGCATTGCCCGAAGTGTCGCTGCCGGAGAGCATGACGGCGACCCAGCCGAGGAAAGGCGAGAGCAGGACGAAGAACTGACCCGTTTCAGAGACGCCCTTGCCAAGCGTATAGGCAAGGCCGGAATAGTTCATGAGATAGGCGAGGCCAATGATAAGCGTCACCGTGATAACAGGGAGCCACACTTGGCGGAGAGTCTCGACCACGCAGCCGAGGAAGGCTCTTAGCGAGAGGCGAACGAGGAGCGCTGTGATGACCGCTGCGAGCAGGATCGCCGTGCCCGTTCCCAGTGGCTGGAATACCCACACCGCGTCATAAGGCTTGCCGTTGTAGAGCGTGATCGAAATTGCCTTGTGCAAGCCTGGCCACTCGATCTTCTGCTGGCCGAAGCCCGATATCTGGAGAGAGGTCCACGCGATCACCGTCAGCGAGACGATGATCCAGGGAAGCCAGCCCTGCCAATCCGGCACAAAAGTCTTCGAGCGGCGGCCCTCCATCGTACTCGCAACCCAGAATTCCGGATCGTCGCGCGGCGTCCAAATCTGGAGGAATAGCACCGTGGCTATGAGCGAGCCGAGCGAGGACAGCACATCGGTCAGTGTGTAGTCGATATAGTTGGAGGACACGAATTGCGATAAAGCAAAGCTGCCGCCGGAAACGAGCAGGATGGGCCAAAGCGCGCGGATGGAGCGCAAGCCGCCATAGAGCGCTATGACATAGAAGGGAAGGATGAGCGCGATGAACGGCAATTGCCGTCCGATCATAGCGCCGAGCGTCGCGGAGGGAAGCCCCGTCACCGCGCCGAGGACTGTTACGGGCACGCCCAGGGCACCGAAGGCGACGGGCGCAGTGTTGAAGATTAAGACAAAGACAAGCGCCTCAAGTGGCGGGTAGCCGACCAAAATCAGAAGCGAGCTCGTTATCGCGACAGGGGTGCCGAAACCCGCGACACCTTCGAGCAGCGCTCCGAAGCAAAATCCGACCACCACAAGGACGACGCGACGGTCGTTCGGCAGATAGCTTGCGACCCAGTTGCGGAACGCATCGAAGCGGCCGGAGCGCACCGCGATGTTGTAGAGCAGCAGCGCGTTGAGGACGATCCACATGACAGGCCAGAGCGCGAAGACCGCGCCATTGGCAACTGAATTCATGGCCAGATTCACTGGCATTTCCCAGACCGTGATCGAGATAATGAGTGCAACGATGAGCCCGGCCAGTGCCGCAATCCAGGCAGGCAAGCGAAGCAGGCCAAGGAGTATGAGCACCGTAACGATAGGTAGCACCGCCACGAGGAACGACAGCCCGAGACTGTCCGCGACTGGCGTTAAAAGCTGGCTGAACATCAAACCTCCCCTTGTCTTTTTTTCTTCTGAGGCTGCGGCAGACGCCGAACCTACTCTTTTGTATATGCCGCCTGTATATGCCGCCGCTATCCCGACTTTATGGTCGCCCATGCTCCCAACTTCGTTCTTATTTTCAATTCCTTAGACCATCGCGGCCTCGCTGCTCGGCTGCTCGCCTTGAACGGGAGACGCAGGCCGATCTTTGAAGCCAGCATCAGCAAGCGCGGCGGGAAGAGTGCCGCCCTGCGCCCAATCGATAAGTTCCACCGTGTGGACGATTGGCAATGCCGTGCCGTGCCCGATCTGAGTAATGCAGCCGATATTGCCGGCGGCGATTATCTCGGGCTTCGTCTTCTCGATATTGGCGACTTTGCGCGCGCGTAGTCTGCTGGCGATTTCGGGTTGCAGGATGTTGTAAACGCCCGCGGAGCCGCAGCAGATGTGAGCTTCCGGAACGTCTTTTACTTTGAAGCCCATCTGGGCAAGAAGACGCTTCGGCGGGTCCTTGATCTTCTGCCCGTGCTGCATCGAGCAGGCCGAATGGTAGGCGACAACCTGTCCGGTCTCACGCTCGGGTTTGTTTAGAGCGAGGGTTGCCAGATATTCCGTGATGTCCTTCGCGATGGCGGAGACCCGCCTGGCCTTTGCGGCGTAGTCGCGATCCTGGCGGAACATCTCACCGTAGTCCTTGATCGTCGTGCCGCATCCCGATGTCGTGACGACGATGGCATCGAGGCCGCCGCGATCCATGAGCGCAATCCAGGCATCGATGTTGTTCCGGGCATAGCGGTGCGCATCATCTTCGCGGCCCATGTGATGGACCAGGCCGCCGCAACACCCTTCGCCCGGTGCGCTCACCACCTCGATCCCATGACGGGCAAGCACGCGGGCGGCCGCTTGATTGATCGACGGCTGCAAAACGCTTTGCGCGCAGCCCGTCAGGAGCGTGACGCGGCCTTTCCGGGCACCCAGCGAGGCGGTATCCCATTTCACGGGAGACGCTGGAACCGTAGCCAGCTCAAGCAGGGCCGCTATGCGCTCACCAGCGGGCAACCGTTTGAAGAAGCCTCTGAGCGGTTTGGCGAACGCCGCGGCCGCAAGGGAAGGCCTCATAAGCGAAGGATTGGGCAACACCCTCGCCAGAAAACTCCGCATCACGCGGTCGATGAGCGGACGCTTGTAGGTTTTTTCGATGTGCGCCCGCGCGTGGTCAACCAGATGCATGTAGTCGACACCCGACGGGCACGTGGTCACACAGGACAAACAGGAGAGGCAGCGATCTATATGCTTCACCGTCAACTCGTCGGCTGGCCTGCCTTTCTCCATCATGTCCTTGATCAGATAGATACGCCCGCGAGGAGAATCGAGTTCGTCGCCGAGAAGCAGGTAGGTCGGGCACGTCGCTGTGCAGAAGCCGCAATGAACGCAATTCCGTGAGATTCGCTCCGAGCGGGCGACATCCGGATCGGCAAGCTGAGCGAGGGTGAAGTTTGTTTGCATCAGAGGTCTTCCCGCATGCGCCCGCGACTGAGAACACGCTCGGGGTCAAAACTGTTCTTGACGCGCGCAGATAGTGCAGCCAGCGCGGGTGGCTGAGGATGGAAGACTGGCACGGTGGCCCGCACGTTTTCCGGCCCGCGGATCAGAGTTGAATGGCCTCCGGTTGCGCTGACGGCAGCTCGAATGGATTTCTCGTGACAGTCCGGAGCCGGCGCCACCGCCAGCCAGACGAGCCCTCCAGCCCAATCGTAGAACCAGCTTTTCAGCGGCACGCCGGCACTTTTTACTAAACTTACAAAACGCGGACCTTCGGCAGGCGCAGTTGAAATGCGCCAGATGTCCCCTTCGAGCGCAGCGAGTGGGAGTGCGTCGCGCACAGCTGTCCAGAAGCTGTTCGAACTCGGCGGCATCCAAACTGCCAAATTCCTTGCATCGCGCTTTAAAGTGCGTGATCAGATCCTGCTTGCGCTTGGCTATCGATACGGGTGGTCCTTCGAGCCTCAACGCGGTGACGCTTAGGCCGCTGAAGCCGCCGTTAATCGAGGCAGCGGCTACGGTAGGCACATGAGCGAAGCTTGATACTTCCTGCGGAAGGCCGGACGCTCCGGTCAGAACCTTGATCGCCTCATCGTCTTCAAGCCCTGGAATTAGCAGCGTTTCTTCCGCCTCTGCTTTCGGCAGAACCTTGACCGTGACCTCGGTGAGGATGGCCAGAGTTCCATGCGAGCCAGTCACGAGTTTCGAGAGATCGTAGCCGGTGACGTTCTTCATCACACGGCCACCAGACTTGAACGCTTCCGCGCGCCCGCTTACGGCGCGGAATCCGAGCAGGTGGTCGCGCGCCGCGCCCGCCTTGATACGGCGGGGACCGGACGCGTTGACTGCGATCAGTCCACCGATCGTGCCAGAACCGGCTTCCACGCCATACAGAGCCCCGTAATCGATAGGCTCGAAGGCAAGTTCCTGTCCGCGCTGCGCCAGGAGATCGGTGATTTCGCGAATAGGCGTGCCCGCCCCCGCCGACAAGACGAGTTCCGACGGCTCATAAAGCGATACGCCGTTCATCCCGGCTGCGCTAACACGCAACTCTGCCGTGACGGGCCGTCCAAGTCCGGCCTTCGTCCGTGCTCCGCTGATCTCCAAGGGAGTTGCGTTGGCGATGGCAGCCGATACGATATCAATGGTGTCACGCTCATCTTTTGGAACGAGAGTGTCCATCGGCTCAAAACCTCGGCAGGTGAGGGAAGGGCAACTTGCCCCTGTGAACGTGCATCTTTCCGAGTTCCGCGCAGCGCCTGAGCGTGGGGAAAACTTTGCCTGGGTTCAGCCTATGATTGGGGTCGAACGCGCATTTTACCCGCTGCTGCTGTTCGAGATCGATCTCGTTGAACATCGTGGGCATGAGATCGCGCTTCTCGACCCCGACGCCATGCTCGCCGGTAAGAACGCCGCCCACCTCGACGCAGAGCTTCAGAATAGCGGCGCCGAAGGCTTCGGCCTTTTCCGCCTCCCCGGGCTTGCTCCCGTCGTAAAGGATCAGCGGGTGTAGGTTTCCGTCACCCGCGTGGAACACGTTCGCGACGCGCAGATCGAAATCGCGCGCCATGTCCTGCATCTTTGCCAGCACGAAGCCGAGCTTATTGCGCGGGATTGTGCCATCCATGCAGAGATAATCCGGACCTATCGCCCCGACGGCCGGGAACGCGTTCTTGCGGCCCGCCCAGAATTGCAGCCGCTCCTCTTCGCTCTGCGAGAGCTTTATGAAGGAAGCGCCTCGGCCGCGCGCGATGTCCGATACGCGATCGATGAGATAGTCGACTTCGGCGGGCGTGCCATCCACCTCGCAAATGATGATCGACTCCGCATCGCGCGGATATCCGCAGGGAGAGAAGTCCTCGGCGGCGACAATGGCCATGCGGTCCATCATTTCGAGGCCGCCCGGTATGATCCCGCTGGCGATGATCGCAGCCACGCAATCCGCCCCGGCTTCGACGCTCGGAAAGGCGATAAGAATGCCGCGCGCGCACTGAGGTTTCCGCAGGATACGGACCGTGACCTCGGTAACGACGCCGAGCAGACCCTCGGACCCCGTCATCAGGCCCATGAGGTCGTAAAACTCGGAATCGAGATGCTTGCCTCCAAGCCGCACCACCTCGCCGCCCATCAACACAATTTCGAGACCGAGAATGTTGTTGGTCGTCAGGCCGTATTTCAGACAGTGCACGCCGCCTGAATTTTCCCCGACATTGCCGCCGATGGAGCAAGCGATCTGCGATGACGGGTCAGGCGCATAATAAAAGCCTTCGTCCTCGACCGCCTTCGTGATCGCCAGATTGGTTACGCCGGGCTGCACCCGCACGCAGCGGTTCGGGAAATCAACGTCCAGAATGGCGTTGAACTTCCCCATCCCGAGCAAAATGCCGTCTGCGAGCGGCAGCGATCCGCCCGAGAGCGATGTGCCCGCGCCGCGCGGAACCACCTTCACGTTCATCTCGGCGGAGAGCGCCATGATGCGCGAGACCTGTTCAACGGTTTCCGGCAGGACGACGATCAGCGGCAGCTGCCGGTACATCGTGAAGGCGTCGCATTCATAAGCGCGAAGCTCGGTTTCCTGGTCTATGACATTCTCGGAGGGGACGATCCGGCGCAGCGCGGCCGCTAACGCCTTCCGGTTGCCGAGGATCGCATCCTCGGGTTTTGGCATCATGAGCGCCATGATGCCCTCCCGCCATGCTGAAGCTGGCCGGCCATTTATGTTTCCTCCTCACACCGGCGGGCTTTTTTTATCCCTTGCCGGAAACTCCACCTGCTAAATCATGACCTGCGGCCCGCGCCGCATCAACTTGATCTCTCGTCTACCAAAGCACAGCAGGCGGCAAAGCCGCCGCGAAAACAGCGTCGAACACTTCGCAGAGAACTTTCCTCCCGTTGCATAATTTTTATTCACCATTGTATTCACGTAGACTGCGAGCCAGCAATCACGAGTCTCGTGAATTCTGAATCTTCTGGGTGATAAAATGTGTAATACCCAGAAGTCGTTAGCTTAGCACTCAAGGAACCGGACGAGCAGCATCGGCATGGATTTGGCACAATTAATCGCCGATGCGGCCCAAGAGACTGACACCTATTTTCACTTTGAGGAGAAACCAGGTGCCTCTACAAACATCTTTGACCTCTCTTCTTGGCATCGAGCACCCGATCTTGCTGGCCCCAATGGATGGCGTGGCAGGCGCGAAACTCACTGCCGCCGTTAGCCGTGCTGGCGGTTTCGGACTTCTCGGGGGCGGCTATGGCGACGAAGCCTGGCTCATACGTGAGATTGCGACGCTATCCGATATTTTTCCTGGAGATGAACGCCCTTTCGGCATCGGGTTTATAACCTGGAGCCTGGCCAAACAGCCGAAGCTGCTCGACATCGCACTCGAAGCCAAACCCCGCGCGATCATGCTCTCCTTTGGCGATCCAAGGCCGTTTGCGGATTGCATCAGGAATGCCGGCGCTTTGCTTATTTGTCAGGTACAAAATGAGGATATGGCGCACGCGGCTCTCGGCGCCGGCGCTCATGCGCTCGTGGCGCAAGGAACCGAGGCCGGAGGTCATGGTGCGTCGCGCACCACGCTTGATATCGTGCCCGCGATCGTGGACCTGGGAAAAGGGCAGGTCCCAGTGGTTGCCGCAGGGGGGATCGCTGATGGCCGGGGGCTGGCTGCGAGCCTGATGCTGGGCGCGGCCGGAGTCCTTATGGGAACGCGATTTTATGCGAGCCTGGAAGCGGATGGCCACGAAGAAGCAAAGAAGCGCATCTGTCTGGCGTCCAGTGGGGACACAGTCAGGGGGGTCATTTTCGACATCTCGCGCAACAATGTCTGGCCCGCGCCTTTCACCGGCCGTTGCCTCGTGAATGACCATGTCCGCCGGTGGGCGGGCCGGGAGCTTGAACTCCTCCAAAATGTGGAAGCCGTTGCCGCGGAATATGCATTGGCTAAGGCTGCCGGCAATTTTGATGTCGCTGCGGTCATCGCCGGGGAGGCCGCAGGTCTGATCCATGATGTTCTGCCTGCAAAGGTGATTGTTGAATGGATTATTACTGAAGCACAGGGATTGCTTGGAAGTGTTCCCAACGTCCTCAATGGCTAAACAGCCCGAAAGCTGAAGAAGGGCTCCGTCGAGATTTTAAAACATACTTGATTACCCCGTCGCTTCCGCCGCCCTCGATTTGGAACGCGGCTACAGGCCAACCAAGCAAACTTCGCTGATCTGGCCAACGGATGCGGCTTGCTCCGCACTTCGTCATCCCGGCCAAGCGAAGCGCGAGCCGGGATCGAAAAAATGTAGACGTTTCAATTTGTTACGATCCCGGATAAGGCTTTGCCTTTCCGGGAAGACGGCGCGGCAGCAATCCGTTGGCACGTCCGGCGAACTCTGCTTAGCTTTCGTTTGACCGTAGCGAAAGGCGGCATCTCGTTTTTGACCATAGACCAACTTGTGTTTGCGTCTGGCTGCCTGGAGCCGGATCTTAGGAGAAAGCGCCTTGCCGAGAGGTTAATGGCTATAAGCCATTGATATTGCGAAAGAAAAAGCTAACCTCTGCCGCCGCACTGCGCTAACGAACCCAGCCAACATAGTTAATACGTGCCGCCCGAAACATATTTAACGGACTTTTGCGCGCCCACTTTCGTCCAAAAATACATTTCCTTAACGTGTCGATTTTTGGCATAAAGTTGATATTTTTCAATGTGATAGGCGGTCTGTTCGCCCGGCCGGACGCGGCCGCTCTGATGTTTTGGACCTTTGGGCCGGGCAAATTCAGGGCGGAAATAAATGCCATTAACCATCGCGGGTTAACGCATAAGCGGCTTACCATAATGGCGTGCCAGTCGATTGTAAGGCGCCTAAGGCTTACAAGGCGGACATAGCGGGGTAACCAAAAACATATTACCCGGATGTTTTCACTTCGGCGGTGCGGTCGAGACATTCGACAACGGTTCCCAGGCGCACGCCGTATTCATCGACAATGGGGTTGACGATCAGGCGAAGGTGCACGCCGGCAACCTGAATTTGAGCGCGATGCTCGCCCTTGAGATTTGCGAGGTTTGCTATGTTATGGAACTGATCGAGGTGCGCGCCCAGAACTCCTGTCGCGGCAAAGCCGGGGAAGACCTGCGAAAGGCGCTCTCACCCCTCTGCATCAAGGCCATGAGAGCCTTGTTCTGGTAGCGGATGATGCCTTCGTTATCGGCCGTCATGACGGCGGACGACGTGTTATCGAGCGCGATTTTGATCCTCAGCGTTTCCTTGGCGGCTTCCTGGGCATCTTGCAACGCGTCGCGCAGTCGGCCCGCTGTGTCGGAGATCGCCTTGCGTTCACCCGGCAGCGGCCTCATGCGGGCCTCGAAACGGCCATTGGCATATTCGACCATCAGGTCCACGAACTGCTTCTGGCACCGTGACGTAGCCGTATCCCTTCACCATCGCGTTCAGGTTCCGCGCCATGTCGCCATAGACGCCCGGGAAGTCATTCGCGGGCATTTCCTCCCGCATATGGCCTTCTTCGTTGTGGGCGCGCGCCATGTCGAGCTGCGCCTCGGTGAACTCCCGCAGTGTCAGAGCCACGTTGTTGACGGCGTCTCCCACATCGCGCAGCTCATCCTGCGAATGGCTGTCGACAGGCTTTGAGAGGTCGCCGCGCGCCAGCCGCTCGGCGCCGGCTCCAATGGCCTCGAGCGAGCGCAGAACCGAAAAGAGCATGCCTGCGAAGAGATACAGCACCAGGAGAACCACCAAGCCCGTGCCAAAGAGGATGGTGCGAAGGTTAGCTTCCGAGCGTTCGATGCGCGCTGCGAGCAGGCCATCGAGCTGTTGCGCCGACAGGTCGAACAACTGGTACAAGTCTAAAATGGCGCCACTGCCCCGCACGAAGAGTTCGGCCGGATCAAGCGTCAGATCGCCGTTCAGCAATGCAAGCGTCTCCGCGCCGAGGAAGTAGCCTTCCGCCTTATCCGCTTCCATCCTCGTCGCTTGCATCGCGCGGCTCAACGCGTCGTTGGCGCCCATTGCGCTGTCCAAGGCGCTCTTCAGGTTCTCGAACTCGTACGCGAACAGTTTTTGCAAGACGTTGAGTTCGACCCTTTCACCCATCGTCATGGCATGGCGGCTTAGGACAAAAAATCCAACCCCTCGAAACTGCTCGAGATAATTGAGAACGTTGGGGATATGCACCGTAAGAGCTTCCATCGTGTAATAAGAGTCCATTTCTGGATCGAGAGAAAGATTAGACTTGTCGGCGGTCGTTTGTAGAAAACTGGTAATGTCGTTGATCAGGCGGTTATGTTTATCAAGACTTTCTTGCGCAGTATAATAATAAAGTTTGCCCTTATTTCTCTCCATAAATTACTTATACGAACGAACTCTTCAACCATCTTGATGGGGGCATCACCACTACCGCTTATTTCGCCAAGCCGATTGAAGGCTGCATCTGCTTTCGCGGTGATGGCGGGCAGTCTCTTACGCGCCTCTTGATCGCCAGCCACCATAAGCTGGCTTATTCTGCGATGGAGCTGCATAATTTGCATAAGTTGACGGGCAGGGATGAGTTGCCGAACCCCAAGCCGCTCGACCAGAGCGAAATTGATGTCCTTTGAAATTTGCTCGTCGAGGAAATAGGCCATCGCGGCGAGAGGCACGAGGAACAGCACGCCGATTAGCCCGAGTTTCACCGCAAAACGAAGCCGGCTCATGATCGCCATGGCCGGACGGAAGAGTGATTGCAGCATTGTTGACCGTGCTCCGGAAACACCGATCTTAAGGTGTGCCTTATCGGGGTTGGTTTCTCGTTGCGATGACCCATAAAATTGGGCTGATGCGGGGATAAGCTGGGGTGCCTGTTGAAAACGCGACAAGGCCAAGAACTAATTGCTATCTATTGCTTGCGCTATTGGCGTGAGATACGGGGGATCGAGTATCGCCGCGTCACTGTCCAGCAACTAGTTGTTTGAGGTCAATATCGTTTGAAATAAAATGACTAGATTCGATCCGAGACTCTACATCGCCGAAGACAAAATGCACGCTTATCGCTGCATTATGGCGCAAAGCTGAAAATTATCCTTGGCACAAGCAAACACGCCTTGGCCGAAGCCGGTCGCATCTTGAAGGCATTTGCTAAACTCGACCTGACTCCGAACATCGGCGCTAAGCCGAGTTTGCCTGACGCGCCACCGGATCGCCGCCGCCGTCTTCCTGGAAAGGCAAAGCCTTATCAGGGATCGTAACAAATTGAATCGTTTGCCTTTTTGCGATCCCGGCTCGCGCTTCGCTTGGCCGGAATGACGAAGTGCGGAGCCAGCCGCATCCGTTGGCCCGATGAGCGAAGTTCGCTTAGCTTCGAGGGACGCAGGAAGTGCTAGCGAGGCGTAGCGCACCAGCCTTGGGAGAGTCCTAAAAGGGCGATAACGAACTGAGAGCGGAGAGCTTGCTCCTCACCTCACGCTCGACCGGTGCGCCTTTGCGATTCGTTCTTTGGCCGAACGAAACAACGTTCTGAGGCCTGCCGGGTTGCTGCATTGCGTAGGCTACGGTGCTGAAGATGCCGGTCAGTTTATTCCCTAGAAGTGTCGCGCCGATCGAAGTCAGGGTGATGATCAGCATCGCCAGGAGGCCATATTCGACCGCGCCCGCCAAACTGGAGGATCGACGGGTGTTGGATCCGAACCAAACCTGGGTTTCACTCGTGTCTTGTGTGAAGCGATTCACGGCATTCCCCCCTGGCTCGGGCTGTTATATAATTATTACCGCACCCGAATTTTTTAATTGCAAAGACCCAGTCCCGGTTTTGCGCCTCTTTTTAAATGCTGATTTAACCGTCCTCACGAATAGCTTGCCACCGCTCAGCGCATCAGCATCGGTTCGCTCATAGTCCTGCTTGAGCTTGTCACGAGCCGCGCGGCCGGGTGAGTTCAAGAGTGGCCTTGAGAAACGTCCTGGCGGCATCTTCGCGGCCAAGGCCGGAAACCGCCACGCCGTCGCCAGCACGCTTCTTTTCCGAGAGACGTATGAAGCGCCGCGACCGCCAATATGGCGCGCAGGCTTGAAGGCTTCCGGGCGAAGCCTTGATCCATGGAGTGCGTTGAGTTTTCAGGATGGCTGCCCGGACGTGCGCGGATCACGCGTCTACGTTTCAGGATCGCAGTCGACCCTTGAATTCGAAAGCCGGACGTTCGTGCTATTTCTCACTCATCACAACACAGGAACTCGGCAAGCTGGCGCATCCGAGAAGATGAACTTGCGTTCGCGCTTGTTTTACCCTTGAGGCCAATAGACCGGCCTTGGATGACTGGGCCGATGAAGCCAAAAAAAAATCCTGCGCGCAGACGTGGCTGATTTCGTCTGCGCGCAGGCAAAGGCCCGCTAGGAGGTCGGGCTTAGAGCACGTAGACGATGGCTGAACGACTACGTGCGGTATTACGTTGCCAGGATGTCTCCCGGCGCAAAGGCGAATGCTACTTGACCTGGGGCGCGACGGCCGCGGGCGCTGGCTGCGAGACCGTAACCTTGGCCTTGCCACCTTCAAAGTAGGCCGGGAGCCATTTCGTGTGGCCCACTATGAATGCATGCACAAGCACCGCCGTGAGAGCGACGACGCCAAGCATCCACATCAAGCCAGTCTGGGGGGGCACAACCAACCAGATTCCATGTTGTCCATCAGTTTCGGCCATCAGGAGTTCTCCTCTCTAAGGGGCTTTAGTGAAGCCAGGGTGTGAGAGCGTAAGCGAGGAAGTGCGCAATAACTGCGATCCCGCCAAACATCCGCGTCCCGTTGATAACGTGGCTGTGTAACTCTTCGGCTTCTGCAATCGTGAGGCCACTCGGATAAAGTTTCTTTGGGTCTGCCATAATCTTAAGCTCCTCGAAGGATGTTCTAAGTCTTCGTGCTGGACCCGTATGCGAGGCACTTACACCTCAACACACGGAAATTAGCGCGTAAGCAAGTTAAGAATATTAGTGACACCCTATAAGTCAAATACATTTAGAGGTTACATTGTGTGTCACTTCAACACAATCAGGAAAAACCCTTATCGGTGTCAGGAATATTACACAGTAATGCGTCATTATAAGACGTATAATCTGCTTATGGTTTTTTGAGCTTTATACTGTCCACGATTTAACGGCTTATCCGCCTGGACTTCGCGGAGCTTCACGCGGAGGCGCTTGTTTATCTACAAGCCGTCGAACGCTCAACGCTAGATAACTAAGCATACGAAGCGTAAGGCGAAACGTCAGGAGAAACATCGCGAAAAAGGGACTCGCCGAGGACGTGATCCGCCAAAGCCAAAAAATCCCGCGCACAAACCGGACGTGAATCGGCTGCGCGCGAGAATGCTCGGCCCGAGAGGGATCTCCCAGGCGCGAACTTTAGGCCCGCTATTACGCGTTGTTGCCCGGCAGAACCTGGCTGATCGAAACCTTAGCCTTGTTGCCGCCTTCCAGGAATTTGTTGTACCAGGTCGTGTGGCCCAGAACTGCCAAATGCACGAGCACCGCGATTCCGGCGACGGCGCCGATGAAATGCGGAAGTCCGAGCGAGGGCTTCACATACAACCAGATTCCAGCTTGTCCATCTATATCGGCCATGAATTTTTCTCCTTATTAAAGTGGTTAGTGGAGCCAGGGGCTGTAGACATAGGCGAGAACGTGAGCGACGACAGCAACCGCGCCGAAAACGCGTGTGCCGTTGATCACGTGGCCATGAAGTTCCTCGGCCTCAGCCAAGGTCAAACCAGTCGGATAAACTTTATTTGGATCCGCCATAATCGTACCTCCAAAAGGATTCCGTGCTTAACCTGCACGCAGGTGAACTAAGAATTGACGCGTGGAGCCAGATGACTTTCGCCTTCGCGCAATCGACTGACACCCAGGGAGATGGATTTCCATCTCCCCTTGTGGCGCATTGCAATTCACTAAGAGCTGCTAGGCGAGCGGAATGACGTGTTCGATCGCCACCTTGGCCTTGCCGCCTTCAAAGTAGGCCGGGAGCCATTTCGTGTGGCCCACAATGAATGCATGCACAAGCACCGCCGTGAGAGCGACGACGCCAAGCATCCACATCAAGCCGGTCTGGGGGGGCACAACCAACCAGATTCCGTGTTGTCCATCAGTTTCGGCCATTGAGTAATTCTCCTTTTTACTTCATCCAAGGGGTGAGGACGAAGGCAAGCACGTGCGCGACAACCGCGACGGCGCCGAAAGTCCGCGTACCGTTAATCACATGACTGTGCAGTTCCTCGGCTTCCGCCAACGTTAGACCCGTCGGATAGACCTTATTTGGATCTGCCATAGATACCTCCTCGTAAGAATTATCGTGCCGAACCGGCACGTTGGGCTGTGCTAACGGCCCGAAAGCGGAAGCGGCGCCCTTAGCAGTGTCAGCATAGGCGTACTATCATATGTGTCAATTCGTATAGACACAGCATTCTCTGTGTCAAGGCGACACAATCATAGTTTCGCTTGGGGTTGCAATAATGAAATTAAAGTATTCCCGCACGTTTCATGATAATAACTTTGTGGTATTTTTTTCACTTTTGCAGGCAATATCCCTGATATGGGTCAGGCTAATCCCTACACGTCATGCGGTTTTGCGGTGATTGTTATGTCGGAAGGCTTGCCGTATCTTGTGAGATGCGGTCGGTCTTTGCCCACCCACGCAAGAAAAGGTGAGTGTCTGGGGACATGCTGACGATGGGGGAAGGTTGCGACCGTTAGTTCGCCACAAGGCGCCCGGGATACGCTTTGGGCGATACGAGAGCGCTGCGTTCTCGACATAAGGCAATTTGCGCAATGAGTGACGCCAACGGCACTAGCTCGAGCGATGCTTAATGCTCCGGCGTTCGGCGCCGACATCACCAATTGCGACCGCGAAGCGATCCATATTCCGGGATCGGTGCAACCCCACGGCGCTTTGTTGGCCGTCGACCCTGAGCTGCTTCAGATCGTTCAAGCTGGCGGCGCTACCGTCCAAATCCTCGGCGTCGAGCCCATCGAGTTGCTGCAGCGGAACATCGCTGATTTGTTTGCCCCTGACCGGGTCTCGCGCCTTCGAGCCCTTCTGGAAAACGAGGGGCCGCTCATACGGCCGGTTTATGCCTTCACGATCGCCAGCAAGCAGGGTTGGGAGGCCGTCGACGCTTTCGTCTACCGCAGCGGCAAGCTTGTTGTGCTGGAACTGGAGCCGGTGCAGGAGAGCAGCCCCGAGGATACGCTGGCGCTTGTGCGAGCCATGCTGGCACGCGTCCAACCGGCTGGCACGCCCCAGGCATTCTGCGAGGGAGTGGCCGAGGAGGTGCGCCGCGTTTTGGGCTTCGACCGCGTGATGGTCTACCGCTTCCTGCCCGACGGCAGTGGCGTCGTCGATGCCGAAGCGCGAGGAGATGACGTCGAATCCTTTCTCGGCCTGCATTACCCCGCCTCCGATATTCCGCGGCAGGCTCGCGAGCTTTACCTCAACAATTGGCTCAGGCTCATCCCTGACGCCCGCTACACGCCCGCACCGATTGTCCCCGCGCACAGCGCCCCGCTCGACCTCAGCCACAGCCTGATTTGCAGCGTTTCGCCAATGCATCTGGAATATCTGGCGAACATGGGTGTGGCGGCGTCCATGTCGCTCTCGATCATCATGGATGGCCGGTTATGGGGGCTGATTGCCTGCCATCACCGGACGCCCCGGTTTCTATCGCACCGTCTGCGCATGGCCTGCGAACTGTTTGCGCAAATGGCTTCGGCGAGACTCGAGACGAAGGTGGACGCCGAAGAGTTCGAGGCGCAGCTGCGAAGCAAGCGCATCCATCAGGAACTCCTGACGCGAATGAGCGGCGAGGCGGACCTAGCCGAGGGCCTCACCCGGTACAAGCCGAACCTGCTTGATTACATTCCTGCTGATGGCGTCGGGCTTTGGCTGGACAACCATTACACAGGTCTGGGCAAGACGCCTCAAACCGAGCATGTCGCCTCTTTGGTCGCCTGGTTGAACGAAACGGCGGCCGACGGCGTCTTTCATACGGATCGTTTGCCGCTCCTGTACCCGCCCGCTGCGGAATTCGCTGATGTCGCCAGCGGTCTTACCGCGCTTTCAGTGTCAAAGACGCCGCGGGATTATGTGTTGTGGTTTCGACCGGAAGTGATCCATACGGTCACCTGGGCCGGCGATCCCAACAAGCCGGTGGAGACCGCGAACGGCGGCCAGCGCATATCGCCGCGCAAGAGCTTCGCGGCTTGGCGCGAGTCGGTGCGCCTGCACTCTCACCCGTGGCGAAGCGTTGATATAGAAGCGGCGAAAACGCTGCGCCTTTCGCTGATGGAGGTGATCCTCAAGCGCATCGACCAGGTTGCGCGGGAGCGGGAGGAGGCGCGCCGCAAGCAGGAAACATTGAGCGCGGAGCTCGATCGCCGGCTGGAGCAATGGCAAGCGGTTGCGGCCGAGCTCGAACGGGAGGCTCAACGCCGGACGCTCGTCGAATTGGAGCTATCGCAAGTCTTGCGCTCGACTGTCGAGAATCAGGAAGCCGAGCGTCAGCGCATCGCGAGAGAACTCCATGACAGCCTCGGACAATCGCTGACTCTTTTACAGTTTGGCCTCGATGAGCTTGCGCAGGCGTTTCCCGCAAGTGAAACGATCGGCAATCGCGTTCAAGCCTTGAAGGGGCTCGCGAAGGGAGTCGGCTCCGAGGTGAACCGTCTCGCCTGGGAGATTCGTCCCACCGCGCTGGATGATCTCGGCCTGGAAACCGCGATTTGCCATCTCATCGAGACCTGGCGCGAGCGTTTGAACTTGCAGTTCGACCTGCGGCTCGCGCTCAACGACCGGCGGCTTCAGCCTGCTGTAGAGACAACGCTCTACCGCGTGCTGCAGGAGGCGGTCGCCAATATCGCAAGACACGCAGAAGCGACTCGGGTCGCCGTGCTGCTCCAAGCTCACGAAAAGGAGGTGATAATGATTGTCGAGGACAACGGGCGGGGTTTATTCCCCATCGAGACTATGCCGTCCGACAGCCCTTCCAAGCGCCTTGGCTTGCTTGGCGTCCGCGAGCGTCTGACCCACGTTTCGGGCACTCTTGAGGTCGAGTTGGCGCCGGGCCAGGGCTGCACACTTTACATCCGGGTGCCACTATGACCAAACCTGCTTCCGCCCGCCTGCGCGTTCTGATTGCCGACGATCATCCTTTGATTCTCGCTGGGGTGCGCTCGCTTCTCAACAGTGATCCGGAGGTGGAAATCGTTGGCGAGGCGCGGGACGGCGAAACCGCGCTTCTAATGGCTATCGAACTCAAACCCGCCATCATGGTGCTGGACCTCTCCATGCCAGGGCTTAACGGCGTCGAAGTCACACAGCAGTTGCTCGCTCAGTTTCCGGACTGCAAGGTCATTGTGCTAACCGTAAATGAAGATTGCTCGTACTCGCGCAAGCTGATGGAGGTGGGAGCTGCAGGCTACGTGCTCAAGCGTTCCGTGGCGGAGGATCTCCTTCGAGCGATTCATGCCGTTGCCTGGGGCGGTATCTACCTGGATCCGTCAATAGCCGCACACGTCCTCGACACGACCCCTACTAGTAGTCCTCCCCAGGCCGCAGCCGGAGGCGCTGACCTCAGCGAGCGAGAAGTGGAGGTCTTACGACTGACGGCGGTCGGCCACAGTAACAAGGCAGTCGCAAGCATACTGCAGCTCAGCGTCAAGAGCATCGAGACCTACAAGGCGCGCGCCAAGGATAAGCTCGGCTTTCACAGCCGGGTGGAATTGGTGGGCTATGCGGTTGAGAAGGGCTGGCTGGCTGGAAGCTGAGCGCGGATCCTCCGCTTGAACCGAATGGACGGCAAACTACTTTGCGGTAGGCACAGTCCAGAAGGCGCACAGGCTCTCGACACCTGCGCCGGTGGTCGCGCTGCAAGCACAAAGTCAGGCGGCGCAGGGGCGGAACCGATCCGCTGCCCCAAAGCGCGCGCGCTTTCCCTTTGAATCCGGAGGCCTTCCCCTATAGTTTCATGAGGGAGGTTTTCTGATGCCTATGCGAAAAGTCGCTCTCGTGACCGGCGCTGGAAGCGGTATTGGGAAGGCAAGCGCCCTGGCGCTCATGAAAAATGGCTTCTCCGTTGTCCTGAATGGAAGACGCAAGGCGCCGCTTGAGGCGGTGGCCGTGGAAGGCAAGGCCTTTGGCGCGGAAGCCGTCGCGGTCGTTGGAGACGTGACTGATCCCGCCTCCGTCAAAGCCCTGTTTGGCGAAGCGAAAGCCGCCTTCGGCCGCATCGATGTTCTGTTCAACAATGCGGGGGTGTTTAGCCCCGCCACGCCCCTCGACGAGGTCACGGTCGAGCAGTGGAATGCCGCCGTCGCGGTCAATCTCACAGCCGCTTTCCTCTGCACGCAGGAAGCCTTCCGAATTATGAAAGCCCAAGCGCCGCGCGGCGGGCGCATCATTAACAACGGCTCCATATCCGCGCACGTACCGCGGCCGTTCTCCGCGCCTTACACGGTGACGAAGCACGCTATTACCGGCCTGACGAAATCGACATCGCTTGACGGCCGCGCCTACGACATCGCCTGCGGGCAGATCGACATCGGGAACGCAGCGACGGACATGACAGGCCCAATGGCAAGCGGCGTTCGTCAAGCGGATGGCTCCATCAAGCCGGAACCGCGGATGGATGTGCAGGTGGTTGCGGACGCCGTTGTGTTCATGGCCGGCTTGCCGCTCGACGCGAATGTTCAGTTCATGACGGTCATGGCGACGAAGATGCCGTTTATCGGCCGCGGCTGAGAAAGCCGACATCTTGCTCTTTCAGCTCAAGCGTTGTGGACGCGGGCTTAGCGCCGCATGGCTTGGGGCTTTTGCTTTGGCACCCAAGATCGCCGACGATCACTCAAATTGTTGCCGTAAATTCAAGCCAGCTCTTAATTCATGCGTTTGCGACTACTTACATCCTTGCTCACTTTTTTGGCGGCATTTGCGGCTGCGTCCGGGAGTGCGTTAGCGCAAGAGATAGCCATTCACGTTAACGGCGAGCTCATTACCTCTCACGACATTGTCCAGCGGACGCTCTTTCAGAGCCTGCCCACCCGTCAAAACCCTATTAGCGGTTTCTACGAGCGCTTAAACGCATTGCTTGCTGGCGATAAGGTCAAAGAAAAGTTCCGGCAGAAAATGTCTGCCGCTCAGCCCCGCACCCCTAAGGAGGCCCAGCGTGCCGCAGAGCACATCAACGAAGAGCTGATCGAAGACGCAACCATGCAAATTCTCTCCGAGCGCAGCGCAACCAGGAAGGCTGCGATCGACGCACTGATCGACGATAAAGTGAAACTGCAGGCCGCGAAGCGGCTCGGTATCGAAATCACCGATGAGGCGGTTGTGAAAGAAATCATATCGGAGAGACTGGCTGATGGCGAAGAACCAGACGTGAACGCGTACTATGCGCCAAGATTGGGCTATGGCATCGACCGCAAGACGATCCAGGAGATCATCCGAGTCCAGCTCGCATGGCGCTCGGTGATGAACCACACTTACGGGCCGCCAAAAGTCCTGGAGAGAAACAGCGCCTACGAAAGCTTTTCGCGCGCCTATCTTGAGAAATTGAGGCAGAACGCGATCATTTACCGGCAATAGGCGCTCAAGGGCGATAGCCGAAATGCGGGCCTGTTATGGCTTAGCCTTCTTTCTAGTTCTGGCTTGTTCGCTCCCTGCTGAGCGTGGGCGGCAGCCCGAACCCACGCCGGATTGACGGCAACGGCCGAAAGTCCGGCTGCCGCCGCAACGATCGCGATGGTGACAGGGTTGAGGGCGGCCAAATAGCGGTCGCGCTCCAAGTACAAGCTGAAATTGTATGTGGCGCATGCGCGTCAGTTGGGCGCTAATTCGCTTTGTGTAGTTGTGAAGATTGTATCAAAGCGTATATGGAAGAACGATGATCGTTTCACGCAAGATACCTTTGAGAGTTGTGCTCGGCCTCGCTGCCGCGGTGTTGATTGACACCGCGCTGCAGATATTCTGGAAGACGGCGGTGCTGAAGCTCCCCGGCGAGACCGACTCCCTCGTGTCGTTGCTTGCCATATTCCGGGAACCGCTTTTTATCGTCGTCATCTGCATCATGAGCTTGCAGTTTTTCAATTGGATGGCGGTTCTCAACCACGCCGACTTAAGCTTTGCGCAGCCTTTCACGGCCTTGAGCTACGTCAGCGTGGGTGTGATTTCGGCGGCCTTCCTCGGTGAACCCGTGGATAAGCTGCAGATGATCGGCATCGCCTGCGTTATCGCCGGGGTCTGGTTCATCAGTCGTACGGACCACGTCACCCAGCGCGACAACAAAGGCGTCCCGCTGCCACTTGAGCATGCGCCACCGCCCGTCGGCGGGACGCGTGAACTTATCCAGCAAGAGGGCGCATGAAGCGATTGTTGGCCCTTGCGGCTCTCGTGGTGTCGGCTCAAGCGACGGCGGTGTTCGCGGAAGACCTGACCTGCTTGAGCACGACCTTTCGCCTGATCGGGAAAAACGATCAGGTTTGCATCACCGCATTCGACGATCCGAAAGTTCCCGGCGTGGCCTGCCATATCAGCCAGGCGAAAACGGGCGGGCTCGGCGGGACACTCGGGCTCGCTGAGGATCCAAGCCGTTTCTCGATCGCCTGCCGGCAGGTCGGCCCGATCAGTGTCGATCTCGACAAGCTGCCCGAAAACGAAAAGGTCTACGCCGACCACACCTCGATTTTCTTCAAGCACACGAACATATTCCGCGCCGTCGACAAGAAGCGCAACACGCTCATTTACGTCGCGATCAGCGACAGGCTGATCGAAGGATCGCCGCAGAACTCAATCTCGACGGTGCCCATCATGCCGTGGGGCGCACGCTAAGCAAGCGGATTTGGGTTCCGCATTTCGGGCTTCTGGCCTTGCTCACCCTCAACCTCATGGCGTCGCTTGTGGTGGTCCCGCAAGTCAAGAGCGCGTTCCAATGGCGTTCCAATAATTAAGATAATGCCCGCAAGAATTGCGGATGTGGTGACGAGCGGCCAAGCGCCGAGACCGCAGGCCACGCCAATGCACGCGGTCAGCCAGATTGCCGCAGCCGTTGTGAGGCCGTGAACTTTTTTCCCGGCCGGATTGCGAAGAATCACACCGGCTCCAAGAAAGCCGATGCCGGTGATTACACCTTGGATGACGCGACTGCTGGCAGCGGCATCGGTGCCTCCTGGATGCTGGCTAACGAGCACAACGAGGGCCGACCCAAGAGCAACAATGCCCATAGTGCGAACCCCGGTCGGCTTGCCGCGCAACTCGCGATCCAATCCTATCGCCGCGCCTATGACGGATGCGGCGGTTAAACGAATTACGGCATCGGGCCAATCGATCATCTCTTTGACATACTCACGGCCGTCCTCAAGATCAATGAATATGCGAGCTCAAGCCAAACGATGGGCCTCTATCGCCGCGCCGATTGGCTTGCTCGCCCCTGTGCGTTCAAGGCTGCTTTTTGCTGATCGGAAAGCGAGGCGTAGAAGGAGCCCATTGCGGGCCGGATGCCTTCGATAGCCTGAATGAGTGCCGCGATGCGCCCTTGAGCATTGCGAAGTCGTTTGTCGATGGCGCGAGGGGTCTCCGTTGGACAGGATGCCCCAAGCTCCTCCGCAGCTTTTGCCGAAGCTTGTTTCAGTTTATCGAGGCGTAACTGCTGCTCCTCGGTCAGCGTGATCGCCTGAGAAATCTGATCGGCGGGCACGGCGGTAAGTCCCGATTCGCCGGCGCAAAGCTCGGTCAAATTCAATGAGGGAGCACGCTCTTTCTGGTCTGGTTGGGCGACCGCGTACTCCAGCCGCTGAGCCTGTGCCTCGCTCAGAGTGCCATACAAACTTTCAAGCGGGCCGCGTATGATCGTCAAAGCCTGCTGCATGGCTGCGAGCCGCTGCTCCATGGCATCCAGCCGGGCCACCGGCGTGAGCGGCGTCCGTGGAGGGCATGCGGTCTGCAAAACCTGGGCCGCCTTTGCGAATGCCGCTTTCAGCTCGTCCAACGCGGTGCGCTGCTCGGAGGTGGGCTGAATGATCTGCTCAAGTTGAGCAACCGGGAGGTCCACGACGCCGGGAGCGAAACCGCTGCAGACCGCCGCCATCTGATTCGATCCCGCAGGCGCGGCAAATCCGCCGCCGGAGCTGGGAACTGGGCCGTTTTCGGGAGCTTGGTAAGCCTCGCCCCGCTGTTCTCCGCCTTCTCCTGTTCCAGCCTCTCCCTCGCCGCCATAAGGCCAGAGCGAGCCCGAAAGGATGTCGCCGGGGCCGTACGCCCAGAACGGCTCCGCATAAACGTCCGGCCAGAAGGCGTAGGAGATGGAGTTGCCGAACAGGTAGGGCCAGAAAACGCCGCCAGCCCAGAAATGACGGAATCGGCCTTCGCGTCCGCGCCAACGACGGCCGCCAAATGTCTCGCGTTCAAAACCGTTTCCGTGCCCGAATGCCTCGGTGTTCAGGGGGCCGCGTCCGGTGTTCGCCTGAAAGGGTTGAAGGTCCCGCGCAAAGGCTTGAGTTGTTGCGCCGCGCTGCGGGATAGGATTGCCAAGGTGAGCCCTGCGGGCGTCGCGGAACTGCGTAAAAGTATTGCGATGAATGATCCTGGCGCCCACGGGGCCACGGTTCGCTTCAGCGACGCGCCCACCACGTTCCCGGCGCTCATTATGAAGGGTCAATGCCCTTTGGCGGATTCTGTCCTCCGCTCGAGGGCGCTGCTCGCGGGCGAAACGAGGGGCGTTGCCGCCACGGGTATGCAGGCCACGGTAACCAGACCCGGCGTTTTTGCCGGACAAGTTACGGAAGCCGGGCGCCGCGCCTTCCCTTCCAGGGAAACCTCGTGCGTTCAGTCCTTCGGGACGAGGCGCGGTTGACGGCATCCGGAATTGCCTGCCCCCGAAGCCTCCCATCGGGCCGCCAAGCCTGGGGGCTGCGAACTGGCCGCCTCCGAATCCTCTGAAAGCGGGCGTGCCGCCGCCTGGGCCGCCAAATACTCCGAAATGGCCCCCAACCCCCGCCAAAGTGCCCTCCGCCGAAACCACCGGAGTTAAATCCGCGAGCGTTGCTTTCCCCGCCGCCGAACATAAGCGAGCCGATTGCGACGCAACCGGCTGCGATCGCGGCAAACTTCCTGAACACTCTCCGCCTCCACAAACGCCATGGGATGGAGGGGTAAGACGGCCCCGGAGCGCTGGTTCCAAGGATGGGGATTGTCCTTAAACTCTCTGCTGCTCCGGGGCTAGTCAGGCGATGATCTGCACCGCCCGCAACCTCGCAAATCTCGTACTGCCGTCGGACAGGGCTACCCCGCAATCCGAAAAGCTCTATCTGAACGGCGTCCTCCCACGCACGTTACAACGGCGGAACCCCGGAGCACTGGTTCCAAGGATGGGGATCGGTCCTTCGACTCTCTGCTGCTCCGGGGGTACTCAAGGCGATGATATACACGCCCACAACCTCACAAATTTCGTAATGCCGTTTGGCGGGGCTGTCCTGTCATCCAAAAAGTCTAATTGGACGGCGTCCTCGCACACACCATACAACGGCGGAATGCATTAAGTTCTCGGCTCGTTTGCACATCATTATTGAAGGCTGGCCTGCCTTTCGGTGCGATGCCACTCGGCATAGAGGCGCACCACTTCCGACGCCGCAACCCAGATCGCGGAAAGAATATCCTCAGCAGGTTTGTCCGCGCCGCTGTGGTTCGGATCAAGAAGGATGGCCAACTCGAGGCAGGCAGCGCGATGAGGCGAGGACAAGCTTTTCAAGACGTAGCTCATTGCAGAGATTTCACGCCGCCGTCTCTCGCTGAAGGGGACGCGCCCGAGGGGCGTGTATCGCACTTCAGGCTTCAAGTAATTGATGCATCTCACATTAGATAATGAGTTGATGCATGTGGTCAGCCTTTCCAGCGCTTCCGCCTCCTGGTCTGACAGCATGCGGTCCAAAATCGTCAGGCGGCGGCGCAGCGAGCGGATGCGCACCGCTTCCGGCTTCGAAGCAACATCTTCGAGAATAGCCCGGCGCACCTCGATCGGTGTCAAAATCGTCCTTGCCCGATGGCGTGCGATGATCGGCGCACCGGGAGGCGTCAGTATATCCCGCGTGAAAGCGGTATGCTGTTGCCTATGCCGTGTGGGTCCCTCAGAAAGTTCGGCCATACCTGTCTTTTTCATTTGCTGCCCCCGCGTTGAAAAGCTTGCCCAAGGTGAGCGGTACAATAAGGAGACCGGCCAGCCACCGGCGCTCCACAGAATGTGAAATCTGGCTCAGCCGGGTCTCCGAGAGACCAGCGGCATGCGTTGTCCGGAAGATTTTCAAGCGCTGCCGCCCCATACGTGGCGGAAGGCCCGATCGTGGACCGCCGTACGACGAGGCCGCCTTCTGAAGGCTCATGCCTTCTTGCATGCTCCCGAATGGCGCGAAGGCTGATGCCATTGCGTCTCAACACCGAACGCAAAGCCTTCGGGTGGACGCCGATCGTGCGCGCGATGTCGTTTGTCCGGAGCGTCGCAAGTGCGTCCAGAATTTCTGTGAGCTCGCCGGTTGTCCACCGTCTGCGTCGCCGGCCTTCCGGTAGGGCCTCGACCGACGGACAAAGGCAAGAGAGAGCGACCGTGGAGCGCAAAGAAGGAGCCGCTGACGGCGCGTTCAGTTTGGGTGTTTGCTGCAGTGAGAGATTACACATGAATTACTCTCGTTGTGGGCTCTTTTTCTAAAATCGAAAAACAGATTACACGCAACGTGTAAAAAATTCCTAAGCCTTGTTTCAAATTGTTTTTTTTGGATCACACGATTTGTGATGCAAAGCTGCAACAAAAAGAAATCAAATCCCGGACGCAGTGGGCGAGTGGATTGCGGGGGTGTGCACACAACTGAGTTGGCAGCCTTTGAAAGGGAGGTCATCGCGCGAATCAGTCGGGGGGAATCACTTTTCTACACGAAAACACGATTTGTGATGTGAGCTACACGTAGCGTGCACTATATCCCGATATCTGCCAATTTGCGTGTTTAACTTACACAATTCGTGTATTTGGTGGTAGCGCCTATATGATGCCCGAAATTCCGATCCAGGGGCATGTATTGGCGCCCTCCGCGTTCAAAAGCACCCCGATCGCGCGCTGACACCAAAGTTATGGGTAGCCTATTGAAAACACAGCATGAATTTAGCCGTGCAGAAGGCCTGGCCAAAAACGAATACCGACAGGGCATCACTTTTGCGCCTCGATCCACACACATCAACACAGAGCGCAAGGTTGAGGCAGGCCTAGCGATTAAATAAGACTTGAAGGAAACGGCGACCGTGGAACGAGCATGAGGGGCTGATAGTGCTGCAGTTCGACCTACGAGCATATTACACGATTTGTGTAAACTCGCTTCATTGGCGTGTCTGAAATTTCCTCGGAGCCGCGCCAATTGCCATGAAATCGGCGTCACGAAGGAATAAGGCAGTTACCTGCGCGTTAATCAGATGGGCCAGGAGACGGGGGTCGCAATGCGCGAGCCCTTTCGGGCCGCATTTGTCCCATAAATCTACGAATCAGATCAGAATTCATCACAGTTCCAGATTTATCCGAGAATAAACGTGTTACACGAAACGTGTAGGCAAGGCGACCCGAGATGAGAGATTGGACGGCCGAGGAACTCAAATCGATAGCTGAACGCCTGCGGCGCTCCCGGATCAACGCCGGCTTCGAACGCGCGAGCGATGCGGCGCGCAGGTTCGGCTGGAGCTACAGCCGCTACATGAACTATGAAAATGGCGAGCGCGCCGTGCCCCCCAAGCAGGCGATCCTGTTTGCCTCCGCGTACGGCGTTAGCGTTGATTTTATTTATTTTGGAAAAAGAGATAATATAAAACAATTAGAAGGGACTAGGTGATATCATCCCGGATGGTTCGCCGAATTCCTTTAGTGGCGCTTGAAAACATGTCTGAATTGAAACGCATTGCCACGGGCCTTGAAGCCGCTACGGCCATCACTGTCCCCGTTTGTAGCTGGGAAGCGATTCCGGACAGAGCAATCTTCATCGAGATCAAGGACAAGTCGATGTCTCATCCCCGGGAACCGATCTCCTTCGAGCCCGGCGACAAGGCATTGATCGACCTCGAAGCCACTCCGGCGCCGTCCGATTTCGTTCTGGCGCTCGTGCCTGAGGAGCAGACGGCTCTGTTCCGCCTCTACCGCGAGGTTGGACGCGCCGAGGACGGCTCGATCATTATCGACCTTGTTCCGCTCAACCCGAATTTCCGGACTGTCCGCATCTCCAATACGAGCCCCGGCCAGATCATCGGCGTCTGCCGCAGCATCCACCGCGTCTTCGATTTGACGGCGGCGGCGCAGCGCCCCCGGCTCGGCTAAGAAGGTTAGTGTGCCCGCCAGCTTGGCAGGCAACTTGAAGGCAGAGTTGCCACACCCAGCTAACCAAAGCCGACCATTGCGGACGGCCGCGACAGCTTGCGGGAAGACAAAAATCACAGGCTGGGAACGTCAGGGCTAGCGGTTGTTGTTAGGCCTGTGAGATCGACAGGAGCGCGCTATGGAAAAGCGGAAGTTGGGCAGCCAAGGGCTGGAAGTTTCAGCGCTTGGCCTCGGATGCATGGGGATGAGCTTCGCCTACAGCGGGCGTGACAATAATGAATTGATCGCGACGATCCATCGCGCGCTCGAGCTTGGGATCGATTTCTTCGACACGGCGGAAATCTACGGTCCCTTCGAAAACGAAATCCTGGTTGGAAAGGCCCTGGCTGGAAAACGCGACCAGGTTGTGATCGCGACGAAGTTCGGGTTCAAGATCGTGGGTGGAAAGCAGACCCAGGGCGTGGACAGCGGGCCGGAGCATTTGAAAGAGGTCTGCGACGCATCGCTGAAACGGCTCAACACGGATTACATCGACCTCTTCTACCAGCACCGCGTCGATCCAAATGTGCCGATTGAGGATACGGTCGGCGCGATGGCCGATCTGGTGAAGGCCGGCAAGGTGCGCTTCCTCGGCCTTTCGGAAGCCTCAGCGAAAACATTGCGGCGCGCTCACGCCGTGCATCCGATCAGCGCGCTGCAAAGCGAATATTCGCTTTGGGAGCGCGGCGTCGAGGATGAGATTTTGCCCGCCTGCCGCGAGTTGGGTATCGGTTTCGTTCCCTACAGCCCGCTGGGCCGTGGCTTTCTGACAGGCGCCGCGAAACGGGCCGAGGACTATCCGCCGGAGGACTTCCGCAGCCGGCAACCACGCTTCCAGGGCGAGAACTTCGACCGCAATATGAAAATCGTCGAAGCGGTACAGGCGATCGCACAGGAAAAGGGGGCCAAGCCTGGTCAGGTCGCGCTTGCGTGGCTGCTTGCGCGAGGGCCCGACATCGTGCCGATCCCGGGTACCAAGCGGCGCAGCTATCTCGAAGAGAACGCCGCCGCCGCCGATATGCACCTTTCGCCATCGGATCTGGAAAGGTTGGAGGCCGCGGCCCCGCTAGGCGCCGCGTCAGGCGGGCGGTATCTGGAGGCCATGCTGTCCCTTCTCGACCGGTAAACGGCGGAAAGGGACGGTAACGCAATCCACAGCGTCACTCTGCTCTCGGAAAATCTCTGGCAAAACGCACAACCGTAGGCGATGATGCAAGCGCACGTTCCGCTTGCTGATTTTTTGCAGTTTTTCCATTGTGAGCAGAAGGGACAGTGTCAAGGACACGCCCGATACGCGCGGAATTCCGTTTTACGCCTGCGCTTGTTGGGCGCGCGGGTGTGGCCATGCTTGACGGTTCCATCGCGTCGAACCTTACCCACAAGCCGCATAGCGCTCGGGCGGCTCTGACGGTTGGCGCGATCGGTGTGGTCTTTGGCGATATCGGCACCTCGCCGCTCTATGCCGTCGATCAAATTTTCTATGGCCCAGCTCACATACCGCACACGCCGGACAATGTTCTCGGCTGCATCTCGCTCGTCCTTTGGACGCTGACGCTCATTGTCAGCTGCAAATATGCGGCTTTCGTTCTGCGAGCCGATAGCGATGGAGAAGGCGGCGTATTCGCGCTTTACAGCCTTCTGCACAAATACCGGGAAAAGAGCCCTTACTTCCCGTTGCTGCTTGCGGGGCTCATGCTGGGCGCGGGCTTTTTATTCGGGGACGGCATTATTACACCAGCCATCAGCGTGCTGGCCGCCGTCGAAGGCTTGAAAGTCGCGACACCGATGTTCGCAGACGCCGTCGTCCCGATCACCTTTGTTATTCTCACGCTTCTGTTCGCGGTTCAGCGCCAAGGTACGGCCGGGGTGGGACAGGTCTTCGGTCCCATCCTTATCCTTTGGTTCGGCATCATTGCGATGCTCGGCATCGTGCAAATTGAGGATCACCCCGAGATCCTGTTAGCGTTCAATCCGTTTTACGCGTTCGCGTTTCTGCAGGAAACCGGAGCGAAGAGCGTTCTCCTGACGCTCGGGGCGCTCATGCTGGTGGTGACCGGCGGTGAGGCGATGTATGCGGACCTGGGGCATTTTGGCGCGCGCCCTATCCGAATGGGCTGGTTCGCGATCGTGTTTCCGGCACTCATTCTGAATTATCTGGGACAAGGCGCTTTGTTGCTGGGAAATCCACCGGCCGAACAGAACCAGCTTTTCTACAGCATGGTGCCGCATGTTTTCCTCTACCCAATGGTCGTGCTGGCAACCATGGCCACTGTTATCGCTTCGCAAGCCCTGATATCCGGAGCATTTTCACTCACGTCGCAGGCCATTGCGCTTGGCCTCTTTCCCAGGCTTCACATTGTCCATACTCACGACCATCACGAAGGTCAGATTTATATCCCCTTCGTCAATTGGACGCTGTTCGCCGGTTGCCTGGCGCTCGTACTCGGTTTCCGCTCCAGCGACTCCCTCGCGGCGGCTTACGGGCTCGCCGTTTCAGGCGTGATGGTCATCACATCCATCGCCATGTTCCCCATCGCCACCCATTATTGGCGATGGAACGCCCTCGCCAGCGGCGCTTTGTTCGGTTTCTTCACGCTCGTCAACACCCTTTTCTGCGCCGCAAGCTCATTCAAATTTCTGGAGGGCGGGTATATCCCGTTGGCCATCGGTCTTGTGGTCTTTGCCATCATGCTCACATGGCGCTGGGGCCGAAGGGCAACGTTTGCGGCCTATACCGCGAAACACACGATGACGATGCGCAGGCTGGTGGAGTTTCACAAGAACGAGGCATCCTATATGGAGCGCATCGCGCTCTTGATGACGCCCAAGCATCTCTCGTCCTTGAACGACAATTCGCCCGCTTTATTGCAGCTCCTGCATGACCGCTATGGGATCTTGCCTCGCCACCTCATCTTCGTGGAGGTGGTCCATCGCAAGGTGCCTTACATCCACGACGGCCGTTACCAGATCACCGTTTTCCATAAGGATGAGATTTCCAGCATCATAGCCGTCACTTTGCAGTTCGGCTTCATGGAGGAGTTGAATGTGGAAGCCGTGCTTGAGGATATGGCCAAGCACAGCAAAATCGACCTGCCCGTCGACGAGCACCGCTGGATCGTGCATGTGTCGATTGAACACCTGCTCCCGTCGCGAAACATGAGCGCGTGGGGCCGCCTGCGTCTCAGGCTTTTCCGGATACTCCGCAGGGTATCACAACCGGCCCATTATTTTTACGGGCTCGGCGACAACGTGCAGTTGTCGGCTGAGATCATACCGGTGCGGCTAAAGTGACCAGGAACCCTCGCTGACAAGATTGAGCCCTTCGTTTAGTCTTCACAATAGCGTGTTGCAATGCACCACCAAGTTTTCTAAGGTCTCCGGGCTTACTCAAAAAACCCATCGTTCTTACCCGGCGGGCGGTAACGAGCCCAGCAATCACACGTTCCAGGACTCTTAAAACTCATGAACCAAGTGCTTTGGATCATCATGGCGTGTGGCGCGCTCTCCATCGTGTATGGGGTGCTGACCACACGCTCGCTGCTGGCGTCAAGCGCCGGCAATGCGCGCATGCAAGAAATTGCAGCCGCCATTCAGGAGGGCGCCTCAGCCTACCTGACACGCCAATACTCAACCATCGCCATCGCAGGCGTGGTTATCTTCGGGCTTCTCGCCTACCTTCTCTCGTGGACCGTCGCGATCGGGTTTCTGATCGGCGCGATCCTGTCCGGCGCCGCGGGATTCATCGGCATGAACGTCTCCGTTCGCGCGAATGTTCGCACGACGCAGGCTTCATCGGTCGGGCTTGCCGAAGGGCTCTCCATGGCGTTCAAAGCCGGCGCGGTGACAGGGCTTCTTGTCGCAGGCTTGGCCCTTCTTGGCGTCACCATCTACTACACCGTTTTGACCCAGTATCTCGGCTACGAACCGAATGACCGGCGCGTCATCGATGCTCTCGTGGCCCTCGGCTTCGGCGCGTCGCTGATCTCGATCTTTGCGCGTCTCGGCGGCGGTATTTTCACGAAGGGCGCTGACGTAGGCGGCGACCTCGTCGGCAAGGTCGAAGCAGGCATTCCTGAAGACGATCCGCGTAACCCGGCCACGATTGCAGACAACGTCGGCGACAACGTGGGCGACTGCGCAGGCATGGCCGCCGACTTGTTCGAGACCTATGCGGTTACGGTTGTGGCGACGATGGTGCTTTCATCCATCTATTTTGCCTACGATCCCGATCTCCTCAACCGTATGATGGTGTTCCCGCTGGCCATCGGCGGCGTCTGTGTCGTGACCTCGATCATCGGCACCTTCTTCGTTCGTCTCGGGGCGAGCAACTCGATCATGGGAGCGCTGTACAAGGGGTTCATCGCCACCGGCATTCTTTCGCTGATCGCGCTCTATCCGTTGACGAGCTATATCGTAGGCATGGACACGCAGCTTAAGGCCAATGGCACGGTCTTCACGGGCATGGACCTGTTCCTCTGTGGCATCGTCGGTCTTGTTGTCACGACGCTGATCGTGGTCATCACCGAGTACTACACTGGAACGGGCTACCGCCCTGTGAAGTCGATCGCGCAGGCTTCTGTGACGGGACACGGCACGAACGTGATCCAGGGGCTAGCTGTCTCGCTTGAATTGACCGCGGCTCCCGCCCTGGTCATTATGGCCGGCATCCTGGTGGCCTATAATTTCGCAGGCCTTTACGGTATTGCGATCGCGGTGACGACCATGCTCGCTCTCGCAGGCATGGTGGTGGCCCTCGACGCGTTCGGCCCGGTGACCGATAACGCGGGTGGCATCGCGGAGATGGCCGACCTTCCCTCGTCTGTCCGCAAAACGACCGACGCGCTCGATGCGGTCGGCAACACGACCAAGGCCGTCACGAAGGGCTATGCCATCGGCTCTGCTGGCCTCGGCGCTCTCGTGCTGTTCGCGGCTTACACCGAGGACCTGCGCTACTTCGCCGAGCAGGCGGCAAAATCGCCGGATCACTTCCAGTACTTCCGTGGCTTGAACGTCGACTTCTCGCTGTCGAATCCGTATGTGGTGGTCGGCCTGCTGTTCGGCGGTCTTCTGCCCTACCTGTTCGCGGCTATGGGCATGACGGCCGTGGGCCGCGCGGCGGGCTCGATCGTTGAAGAGGTTCGCCGCCAGTTCAAAGCCAAGCCCGGCATCATGCAAGGCACCGAGAAGCCGGATTACGGCAAGGCGGTGGACATGCTGACCAAGGCAGCGATCAAAGAGATGATCATCCCCTCGATGTTGCCGGTTCTGTCGCCGATTGTGGTCTTTGCGCTTATCACCGCCATTGCCGGCAAATCGGCAGGCTTTGCGGCGCTGGGCGCAATGCTTCTCGGCGTGATCGTGACGGGCCTCTTCGTCGCGATCTCGATGACATCGGGCGGCGGCGCTTGGGACAACGCGAAGAAATCCTTCGAGGACGGCTTCGTCGATAAGGACGGACGGCGTCACATGAAGGGCTCCGACGCGCACAAGGCTTCCGTGACCGGCGACACTGTCGGCGATCCTTACAAGGATACGGCTGGCCCTGCCGTTAACCCGATGATCAAGATCACGAACATCGTCGCGCTCCTGATCCTGGCGGTTCTCGCGCATCAGTAAGGGCGCGAAGAGCCGGACCGAAACTTAAGACTACAAGGGGTCGCATCTTCAGCGGCCCCTTTTCATTTCTGCTCCAGAATTTGCCGCAGCTGCGAACGCGCCGGCATGCTTAGCCGCAGGTCATGCCGATTCTCAGTGCTTTAACCATCAAATCATTTGTTAACGATGGCTCCGCCGCGAGCGTTAACCATGTGCCTGCCAGCGCATCTTTGGGGGGCTTACTAGTAATATCAATGGCTTAGCGAGTCAGCCGCGCGGCTAGGCGCTTTTCTCGCCGGGTCCCGGCCCAAGACTGCGGCGGCAAACCTAAGCGCAAGCCGACCTTATGAGAACCGCCATAAGTCAAGACGCCCGGGTTTCGGCCTGCCTCGCGTCTGGAAAACTACTCAGATACTTATACATATGATTTTTGCAAAACGAAACCAATTTTAACGCAACGTACACCCTCTCTGGATGCACCCAGTCAACGGCTCACTCGCAGCCGGTTTTGCCGTAGCCCGGGCCGAATTTGTCGGCATGCAGTTCGCCGCCGGTCGCCCAATTCTCGCGGTCATATTCCTCGATGAGCACCGTGACCCATTCACGACGCACGTCGAGCGTTTCCGCGACAGCGTTTGTGACGGCCTCGGCAAGCGCCCGCTTCTTCGCCGAGCCGAATGGTGATCACCGGCATAGAAGCCGTCAGCGGCCGAACTCGCGGATGTCGACGAAGCGCCCGGCAATCGCCGCCGCTGCCGCCATCGCTGGCGACACGAGATGTGTCCGCCCCTTGAATCCCTGCCGCCCCTCGAAGTTGCGATTCGAGGTGGAAGCGCAGCGCTCGCCCGGCGCAAGCTTGTCGGCGTTCATGGCGAGGCACATGGAGCAGCCCGGCTCGCGCCACTCGCAGCCTGCGGCCACGAAAATCTTATCCAGCCCCTCGGCCTCGGCCTGTTCCTTCACAAGGCCTGACCCCGGTACGACCATGGCGTTGACCCGCTCGGAAACGCGACGGCCGTTAAGGACGCCCGCTGCGGCGCGAAGGTCCTCGATGCGGCCGTTGGTGCAGGAGCCGATGAAGACACGGTCGATGGCGATGTCCGTCATCCTGGTTCCGGGCTCCAGCCCCATATAGGCGAGCGCCCGCGCCACGGCGGCCCGCTTCCCGTCGTCGGCAACCTTCGCCGGATCGGGCACCGTCCCCGTGATCGCGACTACGTCTTCCGGGCTCGTCCCCCAGGTGACGATCGGCGGCAAATTCGCCGCGTCGAGCCGCACTTCGCGGTCGAAATGCGCGCCCTCATCCGAAGGCAGGATCTCCCAATATTTCCGGGCCATGTCCCAGGCCGCGCCTTTGGGTGTACGCGGGCGTCCCTTGATGTATTCGAAGGTCTTTTCGTCGGGGGCAATCATGCCGGCCCGCGCGCCGCCCTCGATGGACATGTTGCAGACGGTCATGCGCCCTTCCATCGAAAGCGCGCGGATCGCTTCGCCCGCATATTCAATGACGTAGCCGGTACCGCCCGCCGTGCCGATCTCGCCGATGATCGCGAGGATGATATCCTTGGCGGTGACGCCTTCCGACAGCGCGCCATCCACCGAGACGCGCATATTCTTCGCCTTATTCTGGATCAGCGTCTGGGTGGCCAGCACATGCTCAACTTCCGATGTCCCGATGCCATGCGCTAGCGCTCCGAATGCGCCATGCGTGGAGGTATGGCTGTCGCCGCAGACGATGGTCGTGCCCGGCAGCGTGAAGCCCTGCTCAGGGCCGATGATGTGAACGATGCCCTGGCGGTGGTCCAGCTCGTTGTAATACTCCACACCGAACTCGGCGCAGTTCTCGGCGAGCGTCTTAACCTGGAGCGCAGACTCCGGATCGTCGATGCCGTGGCTCCGGTCGGTGGTGGGGACGTTGTGATCGACAACGGCCAGCGTCTTCTCCGGCGCATGCACGCGGCGGCGCGCCACGCGCAAGCCCTCAAACGCCTGCGGGCTCGTCACCTCGTGGATGAGGTGGCGGTCGATATAGAGGAGGCTCGTGCCATCGGGTTGCGTATCGACGACGTGGTCGTCCCAGATCTTATCGTAGAGTGTTCTTGTCATGCTTGACCCTTTTGGGCTCGCGCGAGCGCCCCTTTGTTTTCCCGATGTTTTAGGGACAGGGCACGCTGAAAGCAAGGCGCGCCGCCGGGAATGCGGTAAAATCGGCGCAAACTGAGATGCCGACGCGAGCGCGAGCGAGTGGTCGCGTCAATTACGGAGACTCCGATGGTCTACAAACTCTTTTATTGGCCGCACCTCCAGGGGCGCGGGGAATTCGTGCGCCTTGCCTTGGAGGAGGCGGCCGCCGCCTATGAGGATGTCGCGCGCGGCACGGGAGGCATGGCCAAGATGATGGCTGTGATCCAGGACGAGAACGAGGAACACCCGCCTTTCGCGGCGCCTTTCCTTAAGGATGGCGATACGGTGATCGGGCAGACGGCGGCCATTCTATTCTATCTCGGCCCAAAGCACGGCCTTGCGCCGCGAGATGAGGCTCAGCGGCTTTGGGCTCATGAAATTCAGCTCACCATCGACGATCTCATAAGCGAGGTTCACGACACGCATCACCCCGTTGGCGGCGGCCTCTATTACGAGGACCAGAAGCCGGAGGCGTTGCGCCGTGCGGAAGGCTTTCGCGAGAGGCGGATCCCCAAATACCTTGGCTGGCTCGAAAAAATTCTTCGCCGGAACCCGAACGGGAGCGCGCATCTTGTTGGCGATTCCCTGAGCTACGCCGATCTTTCGCTGTTTCAGCTGGTGGAGGGGCTTACCTATGCCTTCCCGCGAGCCATGGAGCGAGTGCTTCCCTCGGCGCCGCATGTTGCAGCTCTTTATCGCGCCGTCGCAGAACGCCCTCGCATTAAAGCTTATCTCGCGAGCGATCGCCGCCTGCCTTTCAACGAGGAAGGCATTTTCCGCCATTATCCCGAACTCGATGGTTAGGGCGAAAGA
Source organism: uncultured Alphaproteobacteria bacterium (assembly GCA_963829495.1). GTDB lineage: Bacteria > Pseudomonadota > Alphaproteobacteria > Rhizobiales > Rhodomicrobiaceae > Rhodomicrobium. The sequence continues at coordinate 135,791 of CAWHIT010000001.1, read as the reverse complement.
ACGAATACAATTGCACGACATCGTTGCGGAACCGCGCTAAACCGTTTAGGAAATAGAGACCGTGTCGGGGCGTAGCGCAGCCTGGTAGCGCATCTGCTTTGGGAGCAGAGGGTCGCGTGTTCGAATCACGCCGCCCCGACCAATAAATCGCAAGGTCGGCCAAAAATTCTTGGCGCGGAGCTTGTGCGCTCTGAGCTATTGCGCAGATAGCGGGATAGGTGCTCCGATTGATGCACCAAGCTCTCGCCTCGTAGCTTCAGAGTGTGCGAAAAGAATCAGCGCGTATATGCTGGTTCGCGGGCAACTAATCCGTTAAATGGGAAAAGCCCGCGATTTAACGCGGATGGCTAAGAATTTGCTCGACCTTTCAAAGCAGCCAAACTCCCGGCTCAAGCTGAGGTCCTTGTAACGGCTTCGAACCTTGGGCGGCGAAGCCAGACCTAACCTGTCACACGCTGTTCCACTCTATTATTTTACCACGCTTCCCCGACGCCTTCTGACCGGCTCAAGCGTTCTTTCCATGCCGGTTCAAGAAAAACCAGGGGTTTGGCGATGAGCGCCGTCTATCTGATCGTAGGCATCATACTGGGTGCCTTGGTGTTTTGGCTTTTCCAGGGTTGGTGGCCTTTCCGATATTACCCCAGATATCAGCAAACAGCGCCCTATCAAGCGTGGGGACCGCCAATGGCGCCCGCATACAATCCTTACCCGTCAAGGGTTCGACAGGGGCCACCCGGGCCCTGCGGCATGCCCTGCGGCTATTGATCGCCTGTCCCCGAAGCGAGGATGACGGCCTCCAGCGTAGTATGCCGTCAAGCCTGGGCTCGTGGCCGATCAATTCTTAGAGTTCGATGGAACTCACTCGGCTTGAACCGCATGTCCCCAGGATGTCTTGCCGGGGTCATGAGCATGATGGACAACCCGATCGACCTGATCATCGCCGCCCTCAATTCGGCGCTGGAAGCCGCGATCATAGGCCTCGGCGAAGCGGTGAGAGGCCTTCGCGTCTTTTATAAGAAGCTGAAGCTTCTGTTGCGCGTGCTTCTCATCACGCTGTTGTTCTTGTTTCCGTTTCTCTTTTTCTTATTTATTGGGATAAGAGAAGATATTCCGTGGCTGATCGTCGTCTTCGGCGGGCTTCTATCCGTATATGGCGCCCTCATCGTCAGAGGGTTCTTCAAGGCCATCAGTAGAAAGGTGGACGCCGCGGTCCCAATAACGAATCGCTTGCCATTTAGTCTCATGGCTATCTTCGCGCTGCTTGATATAGCGCTAATCAGTTACTGGATCACCTCCTACAATCTTGGCTACAACCTTGTGCAGGAGGCGAGTTTTTACCTTCAACATTTGCGGGAAAATTACAGCCTCTCCGCGCTCCAGTTGCATTGACCCCGCGTACAGACCCGCGTTGCGAAGCGAGCGGCTTTCCGTTCAGATCGTTCCTATGGCTTTGGCTCTGCCGGCGAAAAGCGCAGTACAAGCGACCCCGGAACACCACCTTTCAGGCCGTTGCGAAGTGGGCCATTAGACCAGCTTGCGTTTGCGTCTGGCTGCCTGGACCCGGATCTTAGCAAGAAGCGCCTTGCCGGTAGGTTAACGGCTGTAAGCCATTGTTATTGCTAAAGAACAATCAACCTATACCGCCGCAGTGCACTGACGAAGCCGGCGAATATAGTTAATACGCGCGGGCCGAAACATATTTAACGGACTTTTGCGCGCCCACTTTCGTCCAAAAATACATTCCATTAACGTGTCGATTTTTGGCATAAAACTGAGTTTTTTCAGAGGGATAGGAGGCCTGTTCGCCCGGCCGGACGCGGCCGCTCTGATGTTTTGGACCTTTGGGGGCGCAAATTCAGGCCGGAAATAAATGCCGTTAACCATCGCGGGTTAACGCTTAAGCGGCTTACCATAATGGCGCGCCGGTCTACTGCAAGGCGCCATAGGCTTACAAGGCGCAGATAGCGGCGCAATCAAGTTCCGCAATGACGTTAGCGCTTGGCGTACCTCTTTCCTTCCCACACAGGTTTGTTCCTCTATCTCGGAGTGGGCTGCACCAGTGGTTGGGAAGCCGGGCAGCGTCCGGAGTAAACAGAACAAGCCCTAAGCCCTTGATCGTCTCTTCGATTGAATCGGTTGCAACGCAATCCTGAGGCAAACCCGTCATCCCGGAACGACGCATGCGTCGTATCCGGGATCGCAAAAGGCGCTTCGATTTGTAACGGCCCCGGACATGCGCCGAGCGCATTCCGGGGCGACGATCATTGGGACCCCGCGTCCGATTAAAGGCATGATGCTTTAGGCGCTCAGCCCAGGACTCCGGCTGGGTCTTTCATTCATTGAACGAGAGCTCGCCCGCGTGTTGACAAAAATAATCCCTGGCCAAGCAGAATCTCGGCCAGGGATAGGTTGCTTGATAAATTACCGAAACACTACTTGAGCGATTCCAGAACCGGGGGATTCCACAGCGGAACAATCGCGCGCGTCCACACCCGCGTCTCGTAGGATTTGGAGCCGTCCGAGAGGTTGTAATAGTTGCTGCTGTAGACGTCGGTCGCGGCGTAGAGCTGCAACGTTATGCCGGGGAAGCTGTAGCCAACGAGACCGCCCACCGCCAACTGGGACTGCTCCCCGAAAGGTGAGCCGTTGACGACCGCGCCGGCAAGACTATTCCACGCCGCCTTGGAGGTATCGGCGGAACCGTAGGCCACGACACCGACCTCCCATTTGCCGATGGTCTTGGTCGCCGTCAGGTCATAGTTCACGTAGTCGGGCAGAATCTGTGTCGATGCGCCAAGGATTGTGGGTACCTGGGTGTCTCCGGGCTGGCCAAAGCTCACATTCGCGGCGAGCTTCCAGCCATTGGCGACGTAGCTGAGGTTCACGCGTTCGCTCAGCACCCAGCTGTCGAAGCCGAATTGCCGAAGCTGGTTGTCGACCGGGGCCCATCCGCCGATGAAGGCGCTGAAGCCGAAGCCGCCGCCGAGGTCCCACGCCGCGCCGATGTAAGCGACTGGGTTATAGAGCTCGGTATAGTCCCGGCCGGCCCAGGACGGATATCCAAGCTGTGGCAGCTGCGGGATCCCGCCGCTAATCTCAGGCAGCCCGCCAAGAAATTCGACGTGTCCCCCGCCCGGCAGCGTCCAGGGCGTTGACCAGGCGATCAACGGAATATTGACGGCAAGGGAGGATTTGCTGTCATCAATGCCGCGCCAGCCACCGACGGAGGCGGTATCGATGAAGTAGATGCCTGCCGGGAGCGGCGTTCCGAGCGCGAGGCCCGCGGTCCACCCGACCGGTTCCTGGGAGGCTGCGTTTGCGGCGCCGACCGCCATCACGCCGAGCGCAAGAGCGGCAACTGTAGTTTTTGTAGCTTTCATGTTCCCGATCCAATTGCCTTGGCGAGAAGTTGCTTACTAAACTAACAAGATTGACGCGCTGAGGCTCGCTGTGGCGGTTTTGCTGACTCAAAAAAATAAATGCTGTTCAGCTTAAGCGCAGGCACTTTGGACACACAAGTGCAATTAAGCAACAGTCGTCGCCGTTTTGTATGCAAGGACTTGATTTGGCCTCAGTTGTGACCACAGCGCGCGGCCGCCGAGGCGAAGCGTTGGACTTCTTCAGCCGCATCGCGCAGGCAGGCGGTTCCGCCTTATCCAAGGAGAAGATGCGATCGCTAGAGCATCGGACTTCCAATGACCGTCGCCCCGGAATGCGCTCGGCGCATATCCGGGGCCGTTACAAATCGAAGCGCCTTTTGCGATCCCGGGTACGACGCAAGCGAATGACACGTTTGCCTCAGGCTTGCATCGCAACCGATTCCGATTTTATGCACTCCGATCTAACTCAGCGCCGCCGGATGAATATAGCGGATTTCAAGGCCGGACGCTGTTGGCCATTCTCCAAAAGGGTACCTCCACTGATCTTTGTCGCCTTACCAAAGATCAGAAAACGCTGGGATGCAGCCCCTTTTCTTCTGAAGTTGGTTCTGTTAATACCAATGTAATTTATAATTACGGGCGGATTTCTGGGTGCCAGTGCTGTTATCGGAATAGCGTATTATAGATAGCGCCACCTGGGAGACGACAGTAACAAGCATAGCTGACGCCAAGCGATTCCCGCCGGAACCATACTTCTTCGAACAGGACCATCATGGACAATCAATCAATTATCACATCACTATTGACCTTAGCTGCACTCGTTTCCGTACACAGCGGGGAAGACCAAAAATTGCCGTCTCTTGAAGGAACGCACGAGGAGACTGAGGAGAATAACAAGAAGATGCGCGCCGAAAACACGACGATTAAATAAAATCAATACTGCAAGTGTTATAAAGCACGCGGGCAGTTGCCGCCTGCGTTAGCATCATGCCTTTAATCGGACGCGGGGTTCCAATGATCGTCGCCCCGGTATGCGTTCGGTGCATGTCGGCAGCCGTTACAAATCGAAGCGCCTTTTGCGATCCGGGATACGACGCAGGCGTCGTTCCGGGATGACAGGTGTGCTCAGGATCGCGTCGCAACCGGTTCCGATTTTGCGCACGCCGCGCTAGGCGTTTTTCAGCGGCATCCGGAACTGCTTGCGAGTGGCCCCCGCGATGGGCCTAGCGGCGGCATTCCTTGGCTTCCCTACAGCCCGTGGCTTCAGCGGCTTGCGAAGCTAGAATTCGCGCTAAGCAGATTGAAAAGGGCGTTACGGTATCTCGGATCAGAGGCCGGCACGTTCCGCGTCCTTTCGCTGAAGAGGGCGCTGACCTTCTCCATTGGCTTCAGCACATCTTCGTAGCCGCTCACCCAGGAGATGCTGTTCGTCCAGCTGCCGCCTTCCATGTAAAAACGGTCATCCTGCGACGTTGTTGAGCAAATTACGGGATTCGCGCTTTGCAGCGCTCTCCACGAGGCTCCGTTGCCACGTTATAACACATGCGGCCAAGGCCCAAGGCGGCCTATATGCGTTCCCCGGTAATGCGCCGACGTTTATTCTAAAACAGGTGCGACGGGAGCCGCATCGCTCGCCAATCGTTGAAGAGTCTCAAGCGTTGCTGGCGGGGGTATCAATGCCCAATTACCTCTCCACGCACCGCAAGCTTCACAGGTGTTCCTGCGGGCAGTTTGAGGAGGAAAGTCAGCATGAGGCGTAGTTCAACCGGCCTTGTCGTTATTCTAACCGCGATTCTTGGCGCAAGCGTCGCTTTTGCCACGGACGATCCGATCAAGGACCGGAGGGAGTTGATGAAGGGCAATGGCAAAGCCGTGAAGGGCGTCGTCGCCATGCTAAAGGGCGAAAAGCCTTATGATGGCGTGGCCGTCGAGAAAGCGATGAAGGACATCAACGGATCGCTTCTCACCTTCGTAACCCTGTTCCCCAAAGGTTCCGAAACAGGAGGCGAAACGGCGGCCAAGCCCGATATCTGGGATAACAAAGCTGAATTCGAGTCCATCGCCAAGGACCTTCAAGCAGCCACGGCCAAGGCGGCGGCAGCGGCTCCCGGCGGCCTCGATGCTTTCAAGGTGGCGTTTGGCGATGTGGGCAAAACCTGCAAGTCCTGCCACGAGAAATTCCGCGAAGAGAAAAAGGATTAGGTCCCAATGTTCTCCGCCCGAGCTCTCCTTTTTTTCTGTTGTTCGATTGCCTGGGCATCCAACCCGCTTGTCGGCGCGCAGGCAAGGAACGTGGAGAACGGGCGGTATCTGTTTTACGCGGGCGGCTGTGCGTCCTGCCACGCGGCTCCGGCTTCCGCCAAATGCGACGATCCGAACTACAAGGATCCGCTGACGCTCACTGGCGGCCGCTGCCTGAAATCGGAGTTCGGCACCTTCTACGTGCCGAACATCACTCAAGACAAACAGTTCGGCATCGGCGGGTGGAGCGACGACGACTTCATCAAAGCGGTGACCGAAGGCGTGTCGCCCGCGGGAAAGCACTACTATCCGGCCTTCCCCTATGCTTCCTACCGGCACATGACGCGGGACGATCTACTCGATCTGAAGGCGTTCCTGGACACTTTGCCCGCCGTGCCATCAAAAGTGCCCGAGAACGAGCTTGCCTTTCCGTACAACATCCGCTGGGGCCTCGGCTTATGGAAGCAGTTCAACCTCAGTGGCGGAACGTTTAAGCCTGATCCATCAAAAAGCGCCCAGATCAATCGCGGGGCTTATCTCGTCCAAGGGCCCGGCCACTGCGGCGAATGCCACACGCCCCGCAATTGGCTCGGCGGCACAATCGAGGACAAGAAACTCTCTGGCGCGCCAAACCCGGAAGGCAAAGGCTTCGTCCCCAACATCACGCCTGACGCCACGGGTCTGTCATCCTGGACCGCGAAAGACATCGCCTACGCGCTGGATACAGGCTTCACCCCCGAGGGTGACATGCTCGGCGGGCCGATGGCGAAGGTGCAGGAGAACATGGCGAAACTGACGCCGGAGGATCGGGAAGCAATCGCCGCCTACCTTAAGTCGATACCGCCGATCGAGCATGCGCGTCCGAAAAAGAAGGAGCCTGCCGCCAATTCGAAGTAGGATAGGGCAGGAGCGAACGAACATGAGCACGGTTGAGACGATTGCCTGCACATCCTGCGGAGCCGTCAACAGGGCCCCTGCCTCGAAGCTTGCCGCTGGAGCGCGCCCAGCATGCGGCAGCTGTCATCGCCCGCTCTTCACCGGCGAGCCATACGAGGTTGCGGCAGAAGACGAGTTTGAGAGGTTGCTTGCCCAAACCTCGATCCCCGTTCTCGTCGACTTCTGGGCGCCGTGGTGCGGACCATGCCTTCAGATGGCTCCTCATTTCAAGGCGGCGGCGCAGGCCCTCGAACCTCGCCTCAAGCTTCTGAAGGTGGATACGGAAAAGCTTCCCGGAGCAGGCGGCAGCAATGGGATCAGAAGCATCCCGACGATGATTCTGTTCGCGAACGGAAAGGAGATCGCACGCCAAAGTGGCGCGATGCCCGCGAAGGCGATCGAGCAATGGGTTAACCAGCATCTTCCCGGCGGCGCTTCGCAGAGCGCCTGAATGCTTCGCTTTCGCTTTATGGCTGCGATCAGATCGGAGCACATCAGGAAATTCTTCGGGTGACTGGCCGGACAGCCACAGGATGGTTTTTCGTCAGCTGGATTTCTTCCCGTTCATGGCGGATTACCATGGTATCGCCCTGGCGCAGAGTGTACTCCACCTGCTCCATGCCGATCTCGACGTCCAGCATCTGGCCCCGATAGGTCAAGGGAACCCGAAGGATTGCGTTGTCCTCGGGCGCGCGGCGCGGCCAGAACGATAAGGTTCCGTCATCGTCCCGCATCCCGGCAAACCCGTAGGTCAGCATCATCCAGGTACCGCCCATCGCGGCGATATGACAGCCGTCCTTCACGTTGCCGCCCACATCCGCCAGATCCGTGAGCAGCGCTGCCATCCCATAATGAATCGCTTTCTTCATATCCCCGATTTGCGCGGCGATGATCGCCTCCACGCAGGTCGACAAAGAGGAGTCGCCGGTGGTCAAGCGCTCGTAGAATTGGAAGTTCTGTTTTTTCGCCTCTAGAGAGTACGTATCGCCCAGAAGAAACATGGCCAGCACCACGTCCGCCTGTTTGATGACTTGTTTTCGATAGATGTCGAGCGGGTGGTAAAAAAGCAGCAAGGGGTAATGGCTGCGGGGCGTGTTCTCAAAATCCCAGGGTTCCCGATCAAGAAAACTATCATCCTGCGGGATGATCTTGCGTTTTTCATCATAGGGAACATACATACAAGCGGTAGCCCGCATCCATGCTTCTGCTTCAGACGGTTCGAGAGCCGTTTTTTTTGCAAGGACGTTGTACGCCTCGGGTTGGTTCGCCTTCAAGGCTTCTACCGTTTGGGCTGCATAGCGCAGGTTCTCCCGGGCCATGAGGTTGGTATAGGCATTGTTGTTTACGACCGTGTTGTATTCATCGGGTCCGGTCACAGAATTGATACAGAACTTTCCCTCTTTTGCGTCCGAGAAAAAGCCCAGGTCGAACCAGAGACGTGCCGTTTCGACCAGCATTTCGGCGCCAAAATCTCGCAAGAAGGCCTCGTCTCCCGTCACCTGAACATATTTGCGCACCGCATACATGATGTCCGCGTTGATGTGATACTGCGCGGTTCCCGCGGCGTAGTATGCCGATGCTTCTTCTCCATTGATCGTGCGCCAGGGGAACATGGCTCCCCGGTGGCCCATTTCCTTGGCCCGCGCTCGCGCCTGATCCAGCATGTTGTAGCGAAAGGCCAGCAAGTTCCTCGCGATCCTGGGAGAGGTGTAGGTAAGAAATGGCATCAGGTAGATTTCGGTATCCCAGAAATAGTGCCCCTCATAGGCCCGCCCGGTGAGACCTTTCGCGGGCACCCCGGAGTCTTCGGCACGTGCTGAAGCTTGCAGGATGTGAAACAGGTTGAAACGGATCGCTTGCTGCACCTCCATCGTGTTGCGCTTCGATCGGGCTTCCCTGATGTTCCTGACCCGGACGTCGCTGCGGCGCCAAAAATCGTCCATATACTCCTCTTGGGATGCGAGGAGTTTCGGAAACCCTTCGGCCACAACGCGATCTAGGGTCCACTCAGCCCGCCCGCAGAGTTCTTCGGGAGAAGCCGTCCCGGACGTGTGGTAGACCATGTATTTGGTGAGCTCGATGGGGCAGTCTGGCTGAGCTTCGACTGTGAAAGCGACCTGGCCGAAATCCTCGCTTCGAGAAACCTTGTGCGCATAAGTGCATGGGGTTTCCAGCACATGGTCGATGGCGCAGGTCAGGCTGAGGCGGCTTTTCTCTGTGGCATGACACAGCACAATCCGGCGGTCTTTCGCATAGCCGGCCCTTTGGTGAAGGGTCCGGCCCTCAAAGACCCTCGCTTGTCGCGGATCACGCCCTTTCGTGAGTGTGCCTGGGCTTTCCACCGCCATCTCAGAAGAAATGACAACGTGCGCCGCAGCGTTAAGGAGCGTGACCCGATAGGAAATGGCGGCCACATGTTTGTTAGGAAACGATACCAGGCGGCGCGAGGTGATAAGCACCTGTTTTCCCGCAGGTGTTTCCCAAATGATCTCCCGGTCGAGCGTTCCCGACTTCATGTTGAGCCGCCGGTCGTATTTCAACAGATGAGCATGGGTCAGCCAAAAGGGCTCATCGTCGACAAAGAGCTTGATGATTTTGCTATCGGTCACGCTGAGAATAGTCTGTCCGGTTTTCGCGAAACCGTAGGCATCCTCGGCATAGACAATGGGCCAGGTTTCATAAAAGCCATTGATGAGCGTGCTGTTCTCGGCGTTCGGACCACCTTCCTCCGGGCAACCGCGCATGCCGATATAGCCATTGCCAAGCGCCAGCACCGTTTCGTATTGAGCCAGGAAGTCGGGACGAAATTCCTTTTCTATGACGTTCCATTCGTCAGCGGGGTAATCCCCGATTGGTGGACTGAGACGTTTATGACGGATCATCGGGTTGGCCTCGGGAAGCGCATCGCTGGAGCAAGTTCGAACAATAGTCGCGCCGTGGCGCTGAAGTTCCTGGCGGCACCCTTCGCGAACCGAACTTTTCCGCTGAACCTTGTATGCCAGCGACACGGCGCAGGGGTGGTTCCATTGGTTCGCGGCGGACTTGTCCTTGTCCCGGTTCTTAGCCGTCTTCCCGGCTACTGCTTTGAGATGTCGAGACTTTCACCTTCGGCGGGGCGCACTCAGTGATGCAGGGAGACCCGTTCCGAAAGCTTGTATCGCTGAGGGCTCAGCTCCAGGCTCGATAGTCTATCATGGGGTCTGGAATCAGCATCGGCCTCGTTAGAGGCCGAGCTAAACAATTTGTTTTGGATACTGAGTGGCCGACGAGCGCTTATGCGAGTTCGAACGACCGCTCTATTTATATATCCTGTCCGGCCACGGCAGGAACACGGACGCGTGCGGGTTGATGGCTTGCTTCAGGCGCATCCGACAGCACTTCCTCATGCTCCGGTCCCGACAGCGCCTTTTTGGCTTTGACGGCCCAGTTCCAGAGGGCTTCTGACGGAAGAGGAAGCATCATGAACCAGTGTTCCAAAATCCCCAAAGCCAGGATCACAATATAGAAGGTGTAGGCAAGCAACTCGAAGGAGCCGGTCTGAGCCGCCATCGCCTTGTTCACGAGAACGGCGAGCGCGACTGTGGAGACGGTAATCGACACCGGGAACAGAAGGTTCATCGGCCTCTTTTTGATAAAGCTCGACAGATAGCGCAACTGCTCCGGGAAAAAGTGCTCATTCAGATTTCTTGCGCCCAGCACCGCATTTAACTTCGCGCTCGTGTGCATGAGCCAGATGATTGTGTATGTCCAAGAGCCGACATGATTTTGGCCATTCATCGTCGAGAAGCAGATCACCACACCAAGCAAGGCGGCAAAGATCTCGTGATACATGCTCGTCTCAACGGCGTGCCAGAAATGGCGAGACCCTGTGCAGGATGACGGGCAGGGCGTTGTTCGAGGACCGGTTATCATACCGGTATAGAACGTGAATTGCGTCCACGCCCAGGCCAGGAGACCGAAGGTGAAACTTAAATAAGCCGATGCGAGGGTGTCACTCTGGCTCGTGACGGTGAGGCCGTAGATCGACCCGATAAGAACGAAGGTCGCGCCGAGGAAACTCCATTTATAGGTGTGTTTAGGCAGATTATTGAGGTACAGGACGGCCCCCGTACTGAACCACCAAACGAATAGAACAAAAAAAACCGGAAGCACGTACGTCGTCACCTTATCCTCACCATGCTGGGGCTAACCGCATCTGGATTTTTGGCTCGCCTCTGCGTTTTAGGGCACAGCACACAACCTTTGAAATCTGCGGAACTGACCAGTAAAGCTTCAAACTCCTTCCTTAGTTCCTCGGGTCACGTAGACGTGTCGACGTTGAAATCTTCGTTCCGGATAAAGTGAGCGCGGTTCGATCGCTCTTCATCTCGGCAATAAGATCAAGCATGTGCACTAACTCATTCAGAAGGTGCGAACCTATGACTTTGGTAACGGCAATTGCAGACCAGGCGGCGGGTTTAGGCTGATGATTGCGTCGCCAACCCATCGGAGAACCTGACACCGAGAACGACTTTCGGCAACTGGTCATGTCCATCAAGCCGGCGCCAGGTTTTCTGCGCGGCCGCGATGAGCTTGAAGATCATCGCGAGCGCCGTTCGTGTTCGAAAGACAGCCTTTCGCCCGGATAGTGCGGTGGCGCGGGGTGGCGGGTTCGAATTTTGAAGGTGCCGCCAATGCCCGGCGCGGTAGCCTGCAGAAGTCAAGCAGCGCCTCGCGATCTGCCAACCGAAAAGGCCGCATATCGGCCTTCGGGTTCACCGCAAGCCTAAGAGCCAGTCCGTCGGACTCAGAGCGGAGTTCCGCGCGTCTGGCTTCAGGATTCAGCATCACCTCGCTAAGCCGGGGGGTGTGGACAGCGATGTATTCGGCGATAGTCAGGAGTTCGAAGTTGGTCATGGCCGTATCCCTCACGCGAGCGATTGAAGCCCATGAGCATTCCGACGACACATTAACGAGATCTCAAAGCGGGCAGCCGTCTTGGGGACACCAGCGAGGGACACGGGACTTAGAGGGCAGTATGTACAAGGATTTAGGGGACACCTTGGAAGATGGCTGGGGTGCCAGGATTCGAACCTGGGCATGGCGGAATCAAAATCCGCTGCCTTACCGCTTGGCTACACCCCAGCAGTCTTTGGAGATGACGGCGGTTATACGGGTGTTTCGGATGGGGTTCAAGGGTGAACAGGAGCTTTCTCGGTCCGCTGTCCAAAGCTCAACATCGTGCGCTAAGCCTGCGGCCCGGCGCCTGCTGCCGACTTTGCCATGATCCCTTCCTCAAACTCGCACCGTCAACGAAAGGCCGATCAGCAACAGCACCGCGAGCACGATAGACTTGAACCGAGACGCGGGAATGTGCCGTCTTGCCCAGCTTCCAAGATGAACCCCGAGAAGCGCCGGCGCGATTGCGAGAACGGATAAGCTCAAATCTGGCACCGACATCAGCCCCGCTATCCAAAGCCCGAAGGCCAGGAAGACTGACGCAATCACAACAGCGACGTTCACAGCCTGCACGAACAGAATTGGCTCCAGGTTGAGCGCAAGCATGTAAGGCATCAAAGGCAGCACCTGCGAGCCGGTGAAGCCCGTGAGCAGTCCGTTCAAGAAGCCGACCGGAACCTGCACGGCCCTCGCTATCTTCGGCGATAGCGAAAAGGTGGGCCGTAGCAAGGCCTGAAGAGCGTATGCACAAATGATGACGCCAAGGACCTGGGTTAGGACGCGCCTGTCGGCCCATGCGAGCAGAAGAACTCCACCGAGGATGCCTGGAAGGGTTGCCAAATAGAGCCGCCAGAATTTCCGGACGCTGCGCTCGAGGGAACCCGTTGTGAACAGGACCGCGACGTTGCTCGCCATCGCAGGCGCGACGACGAGAACGATAGCTTCCTTCAAGCCAAGAGATGCGACAAGGAAGGGCAGGGCGCAGGAAGAATACCCAATTCCGGTTGCGCCCTTGATGATGCCGGCGAAGAAGAGACCACTGACTGCAACGACAATAAGATTTACATCCACGGGATGGGGGTCCATCTCAGGTTACTGATTCACTTTTTGGGGTGGCGCTATACGAGGAACGTAAAGCGGGGGCGGGTGGGTGACTGACGTGCATCTCGGTGCACGTATTCTTAATACCACAATCATAGGTTGATTTGAAGCGTAAATTACAACCTGTTAAGCGTAAACGCAGGTTGCGGTTGCGTCCCGCCCACAACCGGCGCTCAATTGCGCTGCAACCTCAACCATGGGCGCCATTGTGAAAGTCTCGCGTGAAATCCTGGCATCAGCCGTGCTTTGGGGCGCGATCGCCGCCTGCGCTCTCATGACGCTTCTCGCGCCCAAACCGATGATCGCCGAAGCCGACGGAAGCAGCCTGAGCAAAATCATCGCTCCGTTGGTCCTCACGGCATTTTAGATCGCCGCCCCGATCCGCAGTGGCTGAAAGCGCGTATTTGGTCAATCCGAGCGACGCACAGCCTCACTTGAATGGACAACTTGCTTTTCATCCTCGGCGACCAGCTTTCGCGAGCGCTTTCGAGCCTGAACGCCTGCGCCATCGAGAACACCGTCGTTCTCATGGCCGAGGTGCAGGAAGAGGCGACGTATGCGGCGCACCATAAGAAGAAGATCGCCTTCATCTTCTCAGCGATGAGGCATTTTGCGCGAGAGTTGCAGGCCGAAGGCTGTCGCGTCGAGTATGTGAAGCTCGACGATCCCGGAAATAGTGGTTCGTTAACGGGCGAAGCAAAACGCGCGGTGGCACGCCTTTGCCCGCAGCGCGTTGTCTTGACAGAGCCTGGCGAGTGGCGCGTGGCAAGGATGGTGCGTAGCTGGGAAGCGGAACTCGGCGTTCCGGTCCGCGTCCTACCCGATACCCGTTTTGTGGCAGGCCACGATGAGTTCGAGCGCTGGGCGGCGGGTAAAAAGCAGCTTCGCATGGAGTCCTTCTATCGCGAGATGCGCCGCTCGACCGGCCTGCTCATGAATGGCGACGAGCCAGAGGGCGGCCGCTGGAACTTCGACGCCGAGAACCGGAAACCTGCTAACGACGGCTTGCGAATGCATGAGCCTCTCAGGTTCGAACCTGATGCAATTACGCAGGAGGTCTTGGGCCTCGTCGCGCGCTGCTTCGGCAATCATTTCGGGGATCTGGAACCCTTCTGGTTTGCCGTCACGCGCGCAGACGCCGAACGCGCCTTCGCGCATTTCCTCGAGCATACCCTGTCGCATTTTGGCGACTACCAGGACGCGATGCTTGCGCGCGAAAAGTTTCTCTATCACTCCGTGGCGTCACTCTATCTGAATATCGGCTTCCTCGATCCGATGGATATGTGCCGGCGCGCCGAAGCGGAGTATCGCGCGGGCCGAGCCCCTCTTAACGCTGTCGAAGGCTTCATCCGTCAGATCATTGGCTGGCGGGAATATGTCCGCGGCATCTACTGGCTGAAGATGCCGGGCTACGACAGGCTGAACTGCCTCGAGGCCAAGCGTCACCTGCCCGACTTTTATTGGGGCGCGGAGACGGACATGGCATGCGTGCGGGCCTGTGTTGCCCAGACGCGTGAAGAGGCTTACGCCCACCATATCCAGAGGCTGATGGTCACCGGCAATTTTGCTCTGCTCGCCGGCATCGACCCGTTCGAGGTCCACAAATGGTATCTGGCCGTCTACGCCGACGCTTATGAATGGGTGGAACTGCCGAACACGCTCGGCATGTCGCTTTTCGGCGATGGCGGCTTGCTGGGCTCCAAGCCCTACGCCGCGAGCGGCAACTACATCAACAAGATGTCGGATTACTGCAAAGGCTGCAGCTACGATGTGAAACTGCGCACCGGGCCGAAAGCGTGCCCATTCAACTATCTCTACTGGGATTTTCTCATGCGCAACCGGCAGAAGCTAGGGCACAACCAGCGGCTCAAGCAGATCTACCGCGCTATTGACGCGATGAGCGACGCGAAGAAGGCTGATGTCAGAGAAAGCGCGGCACGCTTCCTGGGTTCCCTCAAGTCGTCCTATGCCGACCAGGAAGCCGTTTAAGCCGCGCTTTTTTGCGTTCTTGCTACTTCATTGCCGAAGCCAGGTTGAGGTGGTAGTTCACGCCCAGCATGACGGAGTCCACGGTTGGCGAAACCTCAACACTGCCTGAGAGCGTTGAGTGGTATGATGTACCGGTGATGTTGTACTTGCCATCATGCGTGAGGAACATACTGTCGAAATCGAAGTGCAGGTATTCGAGCTTGAAAGACCATGTTTGGCTAATGGCGTATTCGACGCCCGCGCCGGCTGTCCAACCTGAAAGCGTACCGCTTCGATTGAAGTTGAATGTTGAATAATTGACCGGCGCTTTCGTGCATGCGTGCGCAGTCGTGCAGTTGTCGCCGAGGTAGTCCGCCCTAACGTCTGCATCGAGAAGAGCGTAGCCGCCCTTTCCGTAGAAGAGCGCGGGACCTGCCGCGTAGCCGAGGCGCCCCGTGATGTCGCCATATAGACCGCCGGAGTTCGAATAGCGCGCGTTTAGCCCGCACTGATTTGCAGAATGATTGACGGTACAATCCGGCGATGTGGGCAGAGCCACCGATCGGCTTCCGGCAAGTCCAAGAAAGCCGAGATCTGCCTCCGGGCCGAATACGATGTGTCCCCACTGAAAGTTATACCCGGTCTGACCGCCGGCGATCAAGCCGATGCCAGTTATGTCATTGCGGGATTGGGGGTCTCCTATGTAGTCATAGTGATCCAGAGCGGTGGCTGCATTCCACGCGCCGCCAGCATGGCCACCGATGTAAAAACCCGGCCAAAATGCAGGCGGAACATAAGGACTCTCCTTCGGTCCCGGTCGGACATAGAGGTCCGTCGCCGAAACCTCAGTTGCAGCCATAAAAGAGGAAAAACAAACAGTTAGCGCCACCACGCCGGCGCGCGTTCCCCACATTCTCACGTTAGCCCCCTATGTTAAGTGCCAAGGCTGGGACTAATCGAGTTGAGATTTCTCAACAAGAGAGCAAAGGTGTTTTTCCAAAACTTTTAGCCGCATGTGAACAACATCTTGTAGCTTTGCTTGCAATTAGCTCGACACTTCACTTTCTAGCGCAATTTAAAGGATGTATTTTTATATAGCACAACTATTGCGATATGAGCCAATCGTCATTACTCACTTTCCCTGCTCACCGGCTGAGGAGGATCTTCTTCATAGTGTCGGCCATCTTGCCGTAGGGCGGCCGCAGCAGGCTCGCAGCGTTAAAGCTGCTCTGCAGGAACACGCCCTTCCGATGCGAAAATGTCTGGAACCCAAATTCCCCGTGGTAAGCGCCCATGCCGGACGGCCCGATGCCGCCAAATGGCAGGTTCTCCACAACCACATGCATCAACGTCTCGTTGATCGAAGCCCCGCCAGAAGTCGTCCGCTCCAGAACCTTGTCGCGATCATTTTTGTCCTGCCCGAAATAGTAGAGAGCCAGCGGCCTTGGACGCGCATTCACGTAATTCATGGCCTCATCAAGTGTGCGATAAGATTTGACCGGCAGCACCGGGCCGAAAATCTCCTCGCGCATCACGGCAAGATCGTCGGCGGGATCGATCATAAGCGTGGGAGCGATCTTCCGTTCCTGCGGAGAGAGATGCTCGGCAGCCGGATTGATTTCGATGATTTGCGTGCCGCGCTGGCGCGCTTCCTCGATGTAGCGCTCGATGCGCCCATAGTGCCGAGCGTTGACGATCGATGTGTAATCCGGGTTCACTCCAAGCGACGGGTACAGCTTCTTCACGGCGTCCTGGATCAAACCGATGAAATGCTCTTGGATATCCTCGGGAACGAGGACGTAATCGGGAGCAATGCACGTCTGGCCCGCATTGAGAAGCTTCCCGGTCACGATGCTTTCCGCAGCCGCCGGAAGTGCCGCGTCTTGGCCGATGATTGCGGGCGATTTTCCGCCAAGTTCCAGCGTGACGGGCGTCAGGTTTTCGGCGGCGGCGCGCATGACACGGCGGCCCACTTCCGTGGAGCCGGTGTAGAACAAATGGTCGAAGGGCAGCGCGGAGAAGGCAGCGCCGACCTCAGGGCCGCCGAGAATCGTGGCGACCTTCTCTTCAGGAAACAGTCTTCCCAGGAAATCAGCTAAGAAATCGGAGGTTCGAGGCGTGAGTTCTGAAGGCTTCAGCATAATTCGATTGCCCGCCGCGAGCGCCGCGATCAATGGCATAAGCGCGAGCTGGAACGGATAGTTCCAGGGACTGATGATGCCCACGACGCCGACAGGCTGATAGAGGATGCGCGCCCGGCCCGGCATCAACTCAAGGCCGACGCCTACGCGTTTCGGCTTCATCCAACCGGCCAGATGTTTCAGGGTTTCGCGCGCGGACGAGAGGACCGGCCAGACATCGGCAAGCAGCGTTTCATGTCGCGAGCGGTTGCCGAAATCCTCCGAAATAACGGATGCGATCTGCCCGGCTTCCTGCTTGATGGCATCGCGCAGTTTCTTGATGTCCTCTTTGCGTTGCGCGAGGTCAGGCGGACCGGCCCGGAGAAAAGCTCGTCGTTGCAGCGCGAGAATATTTGCGGGTTGCGGCCCGGTTTTGACGTCAACGGCTTCGGCTACGCTCATTGGGCACCCGCTTCGCTTGCTTGCTTGTATGCAAAGATGGGTGACGCCGCCAACGTCGAAAAGCAGCGGCAGCGGCTCGCGCGGAAAAGTGAGACCGGAAGCTGAAGGCAGCCTTATTTCAACGCATATTCGAAAGGGACGCGCAGCGTATGGGATTCTTTGCCGGCTTCAGGAGGAACGGGCGGAAACGGCGCGGCTCGTTCCAGGGATGACATCGCGGTTTTATCGAGCGTCGGCGATCCCGAACTTTGAACGACGTGGTGATCGAGAAGTTCTCCCGACGGGGCCAGCGTCAGCTCAACGACTACGCGGCCTTTCTGCGCTGTGTGGGGGCGCAAGGCGTTCTTCATCAACGCCTGATAGACCCTGCTGTTATAAATCGAAAGCAACTCGGCGCGACGCGCTTCGAACAAACGGCCTGCTGCGCGCTTCTCGTCCTCCGCTTCGGTGGCAGGCGCGGGCGTGGAGGGTTTTTGCCCGACGACCTTCTTCTCGAGTTTTTTCTCTTCTATCGGGGCGCGCTCCTGCGAGACCTCGAGCGGAAGCTCGACTTTGTCCTCCTCTTTTTTGACCTCTTCCTGCATCTTAGGTGCAGCCTGCCCGCCCGCCGAGGCTTCCTGCCGTCGTACGGACGCAAGCGTCGAGACCAGGCTTTCCTCCGACTGCATCGTGATCGCGGCAACAACCGTCAGGTCATCGCCGCCGCTGCCCGATTGGAGCGCCGCAAGGTCGGACTTATGCATGCTAAGAAGCGCAAACAGGGCCACAAACGCAAGGTGAACGCCAACACGCCGCGGCGAGGCCGACTGCAGTTGCGAACAGCGCCTCCGCGATGCCCGGCGCTACAACGGCAAGGCTTGTATCCTTTGCTGCCGCGATGCCGGTGAAGCTCCGCATGATGCCCCATACGGTCCCGAACAGGCCAACAAATGGAGCCGTGGACCCGACCGTCGCCAGGAAAGGCAGCCCGGATTGTAGCCTTTGCAACTGAGCCCCTTGTTCGATTTGTAAGCTTCTCTCCAATCTGGCACTGAACTCGGCCTGGGTTTCGCCGCTGGCAAAAGGCTCCGAGTCCGCAATGCGCCTTATGCGATGCACGAGCCAATCCGAAGCACTTCCAGGGCTCTTGCCTGCGTGCTCAAGAGCCGAAACTTGCCTTGAGAACGCGCGGATTCGCATCAGTTTTTCGATTGCGATCGTCCAGCAAATAACCGACGCGATCACCAGGATCAGCATGACCCCTTTCACGACAGGATCGGCGTTGATTAGCAATTCAAAAACAGGAAGGCTGTCCATATGATCTCGAACGCGCATTGCGCCTGAACTAAAGCTTAGAAACTTCTGCGACTTGATGGCACGCCATAATATTACCTAGTAGCAGTCAAGCAGGAGACTAACCAAAAAACTTCCCTTTGTCCGCGTGAAGTTAGATATCAGGGCAAAGTGGCGTGACATGTGCGTTTTTTCACCCCCGTCCTCGGCCCGATCATCCAAAATCCCTGTATGGCCTTTCCGATACTGCGGTGTGTGCTCTGGAACACTCATCCAAATCTGTTTGGCCCGGCTTTTGCTTCGATTAACCGCAGGTAACGTTGATTGATTCTTATCCTTAAGGATGAGTTAATAGAATCGGGAACTTAACGCGGGCCGCTGGCGCGCGTGGGGGGATTGGAAAGGGCATGATGAGACTTTTACTGACAGGTGTAATGGCTGCGTCCTTCATTTGCACCGCCGGTATGGCGGCTGCGGGTGAGCTTCTTCAAGTGCAAGGTCACTTGATGCGTTGGGCGCCCGAAACGCCTGGCGGCAAAACGATTATCACCTACTCAATTCTGAAAGGGCCTTACGACGTCCCAAGCGACAGAAGTATCCTGAGCCCGAGCAACTGCGCCAAAATGCACGCTTTCGCCGACATCGTGGCGCTGTCGCCCGGACTGTCGGAAGCGAGGGCGAAAAGTGAGCTGGAAGCGGCGTTCCAGACTTGGGAGAAAGTTGCAGACGTCGCCTTTGTCGAGGCCGCCGATCCACGCTCTGCCAACATCGTCATTGGCGCCGCGGATGATCCGGGCGGGCGCGCGTTCGCCAACCTCAGATACCGGAGCGGAGAGGGGTTTGCGCCCGTGACGATGGCGCTCGGCAAGCCCGATCCGCGCGCCTCGACGACCCCGAAGGAGCAAAGCGGCGACGGATCGATGGTGCCGATCGATCAAGCGTATGTTTGCCTGAACCCAAGATCACACTGGAAGATCGGATTTGACGGCAATCTCGACGTCTACGATCTCAGGCACACTTTCACGCACGAAGTCGGTCATGCGATCGGGCTCGATCACCCGGACAGCACGGGCGCCGTCATGGCATTCCGTTACGATGAGCGCGTCCGCGAACTGCAACCGTCCGATATCGCCGGGGTGCAAAAACTTTACGGGGCGCGATCAGCCGCGCAGTAAAACGGCCCCTCGCGGGATTAGCACTGAAGAGGTGATGAGGTGGCGGGACTTTATCGAGGGCGATGGCTCTCAGGTCCCGCTTCCTGCGAAGCATGATATGTCTCTTTCAGGAAAAGCTGATTACCGATTAAGGATAGCATCCTGAATTTTCAGCGCTTTCAAGACGATATGTAAATTTTTATTCGAATTCCTAAGCTGGAAGTAGCTCGTACTCAAGCACAGCTTCCGTTATCGCCCTCCATTCACTTGACCCTGGACTATTGGGAGCAATTACTAGGTGGGAGTGCTGCGCTTTAGGCACTGCTTAACGCAGTAAGGGACCAGAATTCGTTCCGAGGCTTTCTCGAGTATGAATGAAAACGTGGCTGCCACGCTTCCACCCGGAATAGCCTTGCTGACGAAGACGGCCGAACACACGCACGACGTTGTCATCATAACGGACGCTGACGGCGTTCCGATTTGGGCGAATGAAGCCTTTGTCAGGCTCTCGGGCCTATCCCTGAATGAAATCGCGACGGGGGAGCCGCGGGAAATCCTCCAGTCTCATGCGGCAGGGCGCGCGCAGGCTGGCACCATCCTGCAAGCATTGCGAGGACGCCAGCCGGTGAAGACCCAGCTTCAGCGGCATACGAAAAACGGCGATCCTGTCTGGTTCGATCTGGAGATTTCTCCACTCTTCGACGCCGCTTGCCGTCCCGGCGGGTTTGTCGCAATTCAGCGCCACATCTCCGATTGCGTAGAGCGCAACTGCGATTTGACCAAGGCGGCGCTCAGCCATAGCAAGGCAGAAGGGCGTCTGCGAGCCGCGATCGAGGCCACTTCGGATGGCTTTGCGATCTACGACGAAAACGACCGCCTTCTGATCGCGAACCAGGCATTTTCCGATATCCATCAGGGGTTGGAAGACAAGATCGGCCCCGGCTCCTCTTTCGAGGACCTGTTGCGGAACACCGTGGCTGGAGGCTTGCTCGACCTCGGCGGCGATGACCCCGAGCACTGGATCGTACGCCAACTCAAGATGGCATGTCTGCCTTCGTCCGAAATGCACCTGCGCTTTGTGCGTGGCGGATGGATGTCCCGGCGTCACGAGCGCATGGAAAACAACGAGATCGTCCGCATTTGGACGGACATCAACTCGCTCAAGCGCCAGCAGGTGGAGCTTGAGGAAGCGCGTACCAAGGCAGAGGCCGCCGACCGGGCGAAAAGCCAGTTCCTGACCAATGTCAGCCACGAAATTCGCAACATGATGAACGGCGTCATCGGCTTCAATCATCTCTTGCTTAGAACCGAGCTGTCGGAAAGACAGAAGGAATACGCCACGCTGATCCAGGTCTCCTCGGATTCCCTCATGTCGCTGATCGATGAAATTCTCGATCTCGGCAAGATCGAAGGAGGCGCGCTGGAAATCGAAGACTTGCCTTTCAGGCTTGATGACCTTGTCACCGCAACGTGCGCTCTCGAAGCACTGGCGAAGAGCAAGTCAATCACGCTCGAAATCGAGTGCCCGCTTCCGGCTGACACGATTGCCGTCGGCGACGTAAAGCGCATCAGGCAAATCCTGGTTAACCTAGTGGGCAATGCTATCAAGTTCACGAACGCCGGCCATGTGCGGTTGGCCATCGCCCAGAAAGGCGACGGACTGGAATTGACCGTGAGCGATACGGGACGCGGCATCCCGGCGGCCGAACTGAAGGCGGTTTTCGAGAGGTTTTACCAGGCCGGCGAACCCCGTTCAGGCGAGGTGCAGGGGAGCGGGCTTGGGCTCGCCATCGTGCGCGACCTGACCCAGCTCATGGGCGGCGAGATTACGGTTGCGAGCGAATGCAGCAAAGGCTCCACTTTCAAAGTCTGGCTGCCAGTGCGGCTCGACCTGGGCAATGCCTGCCGGCTGGTGCAGGAACAGGCTAACCGCCAAGCGCCAAACATCGAGGCGGCAAACACCTATGATGTTCTCGTCGCCGAGGATCATCCGATCAACCTGAAGCTGGCGCTCGCGCTGCTTCAGGCCGCGGGCTGTCGAGGCCATTCCGCCGAAAACGGACAGCAGGCTCTGGCCGCATTGGAGAACGTCGATTACGATCTGATCGTGATGGACAGCCAGATGCCGATCATGACAGGCATCGAGGCCATAAGGATCATTCGGTGCCGCCCCGATTGGAAATGCCGAATCCCGATCCTTTCTTTGACGGCCGATGCGATGAAGGGCGCGGATGAGTATCACGCCATGGCCGGTGCCGACATGTACATGACGAAGCCGCTGAAAAGCGAATGCTTCATCGAAGCAGTCAAGCGCCTCGCGGCTATAGGGCGGCAACTGCGAGACCGGAATGCCGCCGCGAGCGCATCGGGTTCAAGCGAAAATTGCTAATAAATTGAGCAGCCTGCTCCCGTCCTGAGCCGCGCAATCGGCCACGTTCCGTCCATCGCTTGGAACTTTGGTGCGAACCCCGCCGTTGCGCGAAAGGCCCGATCGCGGACTTCGCCGGGCACAACGGATTGAGGCTGGAATGAAGCGAGGGATCGCGGAACGGGAACTGGCTGCCGCAGCGAACCGGAAACCTCTCGACTGGCTGAATTTCCTGCTTGCCGACGTCAGGGGCGGCGTTTCACCGTTTCTCGCGATGTTCCTCATGACAAGCGAACATTGGGACGCCGCAAGCATCGGCATCGTCCTGAGCATCGCTGGAATCGCAATGGTGGCGGCTCAAGGTCCGGCCGGTGCCCTTGTCGACTCCATCCGATGGAAAAGGACCCTGGTGATGGGGGCAGCCATTGTGGTCGCCCTATCGGTAGTGTCCTTGATTCTTGGCCAAGCTTTTGGCCGGTGGCGATTGCGCAGGGCGTAAATGGGGTCGCCGACGCTGTATTCCCGATGGCGATTTCCGCCATCAGCCTCGGCATTGTGGGCCGTAAGGCTTTCGCACGGCGGATCGGGAGAAACGAGGCTTGGAACCACGCGGGGAATGTGGTGGCAGCTATAGCGGCCGGTATCGCCGGTTGGCTCATCGCGCCCAGCGCGATGCTCTGGATCGCAGCGACGCTTGCAACAGCGAGCGCCCTCGCCGCACGCTTCATCGATCCTTCCGCCATCGACCACGATGTCGCGCGCGGCGAGGAAGAAGGAGTTGACAGCGAGCCCGGATCGCTAAGGCTCCTCTGGCAGAACAAGCCGCTCGTCTGGTTCACAGCCGCGATCACCCTCTTTCATTTCGCCAATGCGGCCATGTTGCCGCTCGCGGGCGAGAAGCTGTCCGAGGCGCATCCGGATGCGAGCCCACTTTTTATGTCAGCCTGCATCGTCGTGGCTCAGTTCGTGATGGTGCCAATGGCGATTCTGGTCGGACACAGAGCCGATGCGTGGGGACGGAAGCCGCTCTTTCTCCTGGGCTTTGCTGTTTTGCCCATTCGCGGCGTTCTTTTGTCTCTGGTGAACGCTCCCTACGCCGTTATCGCCTCCCAGATTCTTGACGGCATCGGAGCCGGCATTTTCGGGGCGCTGTTCTTTATCGTGGTCGCGGACCTCACGCGCGGCACGGGGCGCTACAACCTGGCGCAAGGCGTGTCAGCGGCATGCTGGGGACTTGGCGCGGCGCTCAGCAACGGTGTAGCGGGGATGATCGTGGCGTCGTACGGCTTCACGGCTGCATTCTCTTTCCTCGCCGCTTGCGCGCTCGGAGCTTTCGCGATCTTTCTTTTCGCCGTTCCCGAATCGCGGGATTTCCGCCGAGAACCAGGAGAAGAGGTCGAGCCGGAAATGGCGGAAAAAGCGAAAGCATGATGGTTGGAAGCATTCCAGTCTCCCACATCGAAATCTGGGGCATTGCCGCCGTCGCCACGGGCGGCGTCATCATCCGGCCGTGGGGCTGGCCCGAAGCGCTTTGGGCAGTTCTCGGCGCAACCGTTCTCGTTCTTTCGGCTTTGCTGCCCTGGCAGGACGCTCTTTCGGCGGTGGCGAAGGGAACGGACGTCTATCTTTTCCTCACGGGCATGATGCTGCTTGCTGAGCTTGCGCGGCGGGAAGGGCTGTTCGACTGGCTCGCGGCACATGCAGCCGAAGCGGCAAAAGGATCGTCAGCGAGGCTTTTCAGCCTTGTCTATGTGGTCGGCATCGTCGTGACCGCATTCCTTTCCAACGACGCGACTGCGGTCGTCCTCACCCCTGCTGTTTTTGCCGCTGCCAAGGCCGCGAAGGCCGAGCCGCTCCCTTATCTCGTCGTCTGCGCATTCATCGCGAATGCCGCAAGCTTCGTCCTCCCATCTCGAATCCGGCGAACCTCGTTCTCTACGCCAACCAGATGCCGCCGCTTCACGATTGGCTCCGGCAGTTCGCCTTGCCATCGGTCCTCGCCATCGGGGCAACCTATGCCGCGCTGCGCCTGTACTACCGGCACGAGCTCAAGGGTACGATTGCCACAAACATCGATGTTCCGCCGCTGCCCAATGGCGGGCGCTACACGGCCTATGGACTCGGTGTTACTGCAGTTGCGTTGCTCGCGGCGTCGGCGTTTGAATTCCAGCTCGGTGCGCCGACCTTCGTGGCGGGGGCTGCGACCGCTCTTTTTGTCCTGATCCGCAACAGGGAAACGCCGTGGCCTCTGCTAAGCGGCGTTTCGTGGGGGGTGTTGCCGCTCGTCGCGGGTCTTTTCGTTCTTGTGGCGGGCCTGAACGCCACAGGGGTCGTTGCGGCCTTGAGCGATTTGCTGCGCTGGGGCATTCAGCGATCCGAAGGTGCCACGGCGTGGACCGCGGGCACCGGGCTTGCCGTAGCCACCAACCTCATGAACAACCTGCCCGCCGGTCTCATCGCCGAGTTTGCGGTCGCGCCGATCCGGGCACCGGAAAGCTTGAGAGGAGCGCTCCTCATCGGCGTCGATCTCGGCCCCAACCTTTCGGTCACGGGATCGCTCGCTACAATCTTGTGGCTCCTTGCGTTGCGCCGCGACGGTGAGCGTATGAGAGCGGCGGACTTCCTGCGCATTGGCATCATCGCAATGCCCCCGCCCCTGCTTCTCGCACTCGGGGCGCTGATCCTGACGGGCAAATAGGACGAATAGAGAGGACTCTGCGGCGCGAAGCCGGTTGCGCGGCAACCCCTTTCCATCGTAAATGAATAACTTGCCCTCCACAGCAGCGAGCGATCATGACGGACCTGCTTCTGACCTACCTTCCGCTTGTCATCTTTTTCGCCGTCGCACTTGTCATAGCGCTGGGGTTGCTCGTCGCGCCATTCCTGATCGCTCCCAACAAACCCGATCCCGACAAGGTCGCCGCTTATGAATGCGGCTTCCCTGCCTTCGACGATGCGCGCATGAAGTTCGACGTGCGCTTCTACCTTGTATCCATCCTGTTCATCATCTTCGACCTCGAGGTAGCGTTTCTCTTCCCCTGGGCCGTGGCCTTCAAGGAAGCTGGCGCGTTCGGCTTCTGGGCGATGATGATCTTCCTTGGCGTTCTTACAATCGGCTTCATATATGAGTGGAAAAAGGGAGCGCTGGAATGGGATTGATCAAGCAGCCATTTGGCGAGCCGCTTTTCGAGAAATCGAGCGAGGGCTCCGGGCTGGTGACGCCAGCGGAGCCTGATGCTTATTTCAAGCGCGTGAACAACGAACTCGCCGACAAGGGTTTTCTTGTCACGAGCACCGACGAGCTCATCAATTGGGCGCGCACCGGCTCGCTGATGTGGATGACGTTCGGCTTGGCCTGTTGCGCTGTGGAGATGATGCAAGCCTCGATGCCGCGCTATGACGTGGAGCGGTTCGGCTTTGCGCCTCGCGGCAGCCCGCGTCAGTCGGATGTGATGATCGTTGCCGGCACCCTTTGCAACAAGATGGCGCCCGCGCTTCGCAAGGTCTACGACCAGATGCCGGAACCGCGCTATGTCATCTCCATGGGCAGCTGCGCGAACGGGGGCGGCTATTACCACTATTCCTACTCTGTCGTGCGAGGATGCGATCGCGTCGTCCCGGTGGATGTCTACGTCCCCGGCTGCCCGCCGAGCGCTGAAGCCCTTGTCTACGGCATCATGCTTCTTCAGAAAAAAATCCGCCGCACGGGCACAATCGAACGCTAACAGCCGGAGCTGAGCAATGACGGAGACGGGGAAGCTTGAAGCCCTGGCCGAGGCGATAAAGACTGCCTTTCCCGATGCGGTGCTTGGCACGCGCCTCGCCATCGGCGAGCTTACGGTCACGGTCGAGCGCGCCCGCATCGCGGAGGTCACGAAATTCTTGCGCGACGATCCCGCATGGCGATTTAAGATCCTGATCGACATTTGCGGCGCGGATTACCCTGAGCGCACCGAGCGGTTCGAGGTGGTGTACCACTTCCTGAGCGTCTACGAAAATCTGCGCATCCGCCTCAAGCTTTCGACTGACGCCGTGTCGACCGTTCCCAGCATCGTGAGCGTGTTTCCGGCGGCAAACTGGTACGAGCGCGAGGCTTACGATCTTTACGGCATCTTTTTCGAAGGCCATCCCGACCTTCGCCGCCTTTTGACCGATTACGGTTTCCGCGGACACCCGCTGCGCAAGGATTTCCCGCTCACCGGTTTCGTCGAGGTCCGCTACGACGAAGAGCAGAAGCGCGTCGTGTATGAGCCCGTAAAGCTGCCGCAGGAGTTCCGCAGCTTCGATTTCTTGAGCCCATGGGAAGGCGCCGATTACGCGCCGCTGCCCGGCGATGAGAAAGCGGCAACGAAGTAATAGGCGAAGGCAGACCTGCCGCAGCTGACCGGGAATTCAATTGGGGATGGTTCGCTTCCGGAATGCGAGAGTTGTTTACAATCGCAGCCACAACCTGTAATGGCGCAAAAATTGTATAGATTGCGCTGGGAGGTTGTATGTCTGCACTGGAAGGCGCTTTGCGCATAACGGCGGGCTCGGCAGATTTGAACGGCTGGAGAAGTGTCGCATCGAAGGACGCCAAAGAATGCTGGCGTGACCGTGCGCAGCTTGCGGCGGCATTCCTAAGACCTGGAGATATCGTCTGTGATCTCGGAGCCGGCGCCCAGCCCCTCAGGAGCTTCCTGCCCGAAGGGTCAAAATACATTCCCGTCGACTGTGTGGACACGCTTCCCGGGACCATCTCGCGGACTTCAACTCGCCGGAGTTCACGCTCCCCGATCAAGACTTCAACGTGCTCGCAGCACTCGGAGTTGTCAATTGGTTGAAGGACGAGGAAGCTTTTCTCGACCGCCTCTGCCAACTTGCGGAAGGCAAGTTCTTCATTTTCACCTACGATCTTTGGGCCGAGCAGCGGGAACTCGGATCGCTCGACGGGTGCATGACCGTTTTTTCCCAATATATCCGCAACCTTACGCCAGCCATCGTTTTCCGGAGGCGCGTGTTCTTTACCGGGACATTAGGGCGCGGCGAAACAAAGGCTTTCCGGACGCCCGCAACCAACATATATCTTAAATATCTGCGGCCTCAGGAGTACTTGGTGCTCAAGCTTCTGAAGCTGAAAATGATGCCACGATGGCTTGCCTGACAGCGGCAGCCTTTCCCGGAAAGAGAGCGAGACGATGGCTGATGGGGGTGGGACACCTGAAGCAGGGGGCGCGGGCACTGACCTTTGCGTGAGACCCCCCGATAACCGCAACTTCACGATCAATTTCGGGCCGCAGCATCCTGCCGCGCACGGTGTTCTGCGCATGATCACGGAGCTCGACGGCGAAGTGGTGCGGAGGATCGATCCGCATATCGGGCTCCTGCATCGCGGCACCGAAAAGCTCATAGAATACAAGACCTATCTTCAGGCCATCCCCTATTTCGACCGGCTCGATTATGTCGCCCCGATGAACCAGGAGCACGCCTTCTGTCTGGCGATTGAGCGCCTGCTCGGGATCACGCCGCCGGTCCGCGGGCAGCTCATCCGCGTGCTCTATAGCGAGATCGGCCGCATCCTGAACCATATCCTGAACGTCACGACCTTCGCGCTCGACGTCGGCGCGCTGACGCCTCCGCTTTGGGGCTTCGAGGAGCGCGAAAAGCTCATGGTGTTCTATGAGCGTGCGAGCGGGTCGCGGCTCCATGCGAACTATTTCCGGCCGGGCGGCGTGCATCAGGATCTGCCGCAGGCTCTCATCGATGATATCGCCGCCTGGTGCGATCCGTTCCTGAAGACTCTCGCCGACATCGACGAACTTCTCACCGATAACCGCATCTTCAAGCAGCGGAACGTCAATATCGGCGTCGTGAGCCTTGAAGACGCGATGGCGCACGGCTTCACGGGCGTGATGCTGCGCGGCTCCGGCGCGCCCTGGGATTTGCGCAAGGCGCAACCCTATGAGTGCTACGCGGACCTCGAGTTTGACATCCCGATCGGCAAAAACGGCGACAACTGGGACCGCTATCTCATCCGCATGGAGGAGATGCGCCAGGCGGTCCGCATCATGAAGCAGTGCCTCGAGCGGCTGAACTCGCCAGCGGGGCGCGGTCCGGTGCTTCTGCCGAACCACAAGGTTACGCCGCCGCGGCGGGCCGAGATGAAGAGCACGATGGAAGGCGTCATCCATCACTTCAAGCTTTACACCGAAGGCTTCCGCGTGCCCGAGGGCGAGGTTTACGCCGCTATCGAGGCGCCGAAGGGCGAGTTCGGCGTCTATCTCGTGGCCGACGGCACGAACAAGCCTTATCGCTGCAAAATCCGCGCGCCCGGCTTCCCGCACTTGGCCGCTATGGACTTTCTCTGCAAAGGCCACATGCTCGCCGACGTGTCTGCCATTCTCGGCAGTCTCGACATCGTCTTCGGCGAGATCGACCGCTAAACGGAACATCGCCAGCAGGCTCCGGTTCATCATGCGATGAACTGGAGATGCAAGTGGCTAAGACGTCAAAGAAAACCGATCCGAAGCTTTGGGAGAATGTGAAGGAGGACGTGACCGCCGGAGACAAGGGCGGGCGTCCGGGGCAGTGGTCGGCCCGCAAGGCCCAGATGGCCGTGCAGGAGTACAAGAAAGAGGGCGGCGGCTATGTCGGCCCAAAGAGTGAAGACAACTCGCTCGTGAAGTGGACCGAGGAAGATTGGGGCACGAAATCGGGCGAGAAGAGCGCCGATACCGGGAGCGTTATCTTCCGAAGGATGCGCGCAAAGCGCTTTCTCCCGGCGAATATGCGGAGACGACAGCAAAGAAGCGGCGCGACACGGCGAAGGGGCGGCAGTTCTCGCGCCAGCCGGAGACAATCGCCAAGAAGACCTCAGCTTATCGCGATGGTTTGCCACCCAAGGAACAGCTGATCCGGGAGGCGCGCAGGCTCGGAATCAAATGCCGCTCGGCAATGACGAAAGGTGAGCTGTCGCGCGCGATTTCGGCTCTCTCGTGAACATGTCCGCCCGCGAGTTGGCTGATTGGCTGAAAACCGAGGAAAGCAAATCCGTCGGCTGGCATCACGAAGGCGAAACCGAATCCATCGGGAATCAATCCGGCCGGCACATCATCGAGATTTAACGAGGCGGTGGCAGGCTCACCGAAGACGCCCGCGCCCACATGCGCGAAGTCGTCGCGTACATCAAGCGGCACCTTGCGCCAGCGCCCTCACCACGATGTCGAGCATGCTCGCTGGCGCTACTCGCTCATGAATTGGAGACACGATCCGCTTAAGGAGTAGCGCGCCCGCCTTGTCATCCCGGCCAAGCGAAGCGTGAGCCGGGATCGCAAAAAGGGAGGCGTTTCTGGATGGCGGGGTCAACCCTCGGGTCAAGCCTGTGGGCATGGCCCGGCCATGACGTTGGAGCGAAAATTCGCCAATGTTTTCATGGCTTTTTCTGCTAGCGGAAACATGCGGGTAATCAAGTTCCGGGACGACGGGGACCGCGCTTTCTTATTGCAGGCGGCGCGCAAACGAAATCGGATAGGCGGCGTTCCGGATGTCGATCATCGGATCATCGGACTGCTCGATGCCATCGGGAAGGTTGCCGGGTAGAAACAGCAGCTTATTCTGAGCCTCGAAAGGATCGGCAGCCACCTTGCCGATGGTCAAGACACCCATGTCCACCTCTTTGCGATCATCCGGCCAGGGCTTCGATCCATCGCTGGTTTGATCGCCCGCCCCGGCGAGTTGCGCCTTGAGATGGAATGTGATCGGCCCTTTCTTGAGCCGCTCCTGCACTTCGTCGATGAGAAAATTCGGCGCTTTCGTCTTCGCTTCGGCCGGATCGAGGTGCACGATGCGCTCGGGCACAAGGTGATAGCGGAAGGCCTGTTTCTGTCCAGCTTTGTTCACAAACAGGAAGGCGTTGACGCCGCGATATTCCTCATCGGCGAAGCTATCTGGCGTTTGCACGGCGGCATCGGCTGCGGCGACAGCGGGGTGCGCGGCAATGAATTGCTCAACTTTCGTCGGTTTTGGCGCGTCCGGCGGGCTGGCGGCGATGGCCAGGAACAAATCCCGAAACTCTTCGCCATTTGAAACGGGAAAAAACTTCAGCGCGTTTATGACGAGATCGCTGTCGCTTCCGTCGGGCAGATGAAACTTCATCGCGATGCCGTGCGGGTTGGCGTCGGGGATGCCGTCCGGGATATTCGGGAGGCCAGTGGAATCCGAGAAGCGCGCCGTCAGCGGGATTTCGCTCCCGTTAAAGAGCACGGCTTTGCTCAGCGCGGCAGCCTCGGGCGTCGCCTTGAAGCTGCCCTCGACCACAATGCCTTTCGCATGATTGGCCCGGAACCCCTTATATACGCCGAACACCTTGTTCATGGCGTCCACGATCTGCTCTGCAATCGGCGTTTCATCCGCCACGGCAGCGCTGGACCATGCGAGGCAGGATGCAATAATCGCAGCTACGGTTTTTCTGTGTGCCATAGGGCCTAACTGCCTTTGTTTGTGGTTCATCCGGCAGGTAACAATGGCGGAACGGCAGAAGTTTCCGTGGCAACAAGGCCCTGCATTTTTTTCAGTCGCCACTTGACGCGGCGCGGGCCTGGGCCCTTACTCAAAGTGCCAGTTGGCCGGATGGCCGCTGCCCGAAAGGCGCGTTGTGGGCCGCAAGGTCGTAGCGCTTTCCGGGTGGAGGAAAGTCCGGGCTCCACGGAAACACGGCGCCGGATAACGTCCGGCGGGGGCAACCCCAGGGAAAGTGCCACAGAAAGCAAACCGCCCTATTCAGGCCAATCACGTTCGGTGTCTCAAGTAGCGCGGAGCGCGGTAGACCAAAAAATAGAGCAAGGGTGAAAGGGTGCGGTAAGAGCGCACCGCAGCGCTGGCAACAGGGCTGGCAAGGCAAACCCCGCCGGGAGCAAAACCGAATAGGGACGGCACAGCTTCGCGGCTTCGGCTGCGGGGCGGAATGCGTTTTCGCATCGCCGTCCGGGTTGGTTGCTTGAGGCGCGCGGCGACGCGCGTCCCAGATGAATGGCCATCGCGGCGGAGCGATCCGTCGCACAGAACCCGGCTTACAGGCCAACTGGCAATTTCCCTGCATCTGCAAAAGGCGGCATCTCGTTCGAACCCCGGATAGGCTGCGTCCGAATGGAGCCGGTATCTTAGGAAAATGCGCCTTGCTGAGAGGTTAACCGAGATAACACGTTGATTTATATAATAAAAATATGGATCGGTATCGCGCCCTACGCTGCCGAACGGCAGCGGCTACGGTTAATATGGCGAGATGCAAGTATAATTAACGGACTTTTGCGCGTCCCAGTAAATGAAAAAATTCGGGCATTAAGTTAAATTTAATGGCAACTCCGTTACCGTAGAATAGCGTTGATTATCAAGAGCTTATAGTCTCTTACCCTTGCCCGCTCCAAGGCGCTGAGCTCCTGGCACTCCGCGAAAACAAACGAGTTCTTAAGCATAAGCTGGGCGGAAATAAATCCGGCGCGCCGTTGTTAACCCTGTTCGGTTAATGCTACATGAGCGGCAACGAACCGTTTACCCTTAATGGCTGGCATTTCTCCGTTCGTCGTCCGGAACGGCGCTCAAGCCGTACCTGGGATCGCCAAGAATTCCCCCCTCGCTATCTGTTACAATTCCGGATAACGCCCTTGGCGTTTCCCGGATGACGATGCTGGGGATCGCGCGCCTTGAAGCGCGAGTGCAAAGCAATCATATTTAAGTAAAGCGTTCTGTGAAAGTACAGCGATGCACAAAGTTGCGAAGATCTCAAGCAAGGGGCAAATCACTTTACCAAAGGCCGTGCGCGACCGCCTCGGCTCGAACCTCGTGCGCCTTGTCAGCGACGACCAAGGCGTCCGCATCGAGCCTGTGCGCGATGTTGCCGGGAGTCTGAGCCGCTACGCGAAGACCTATGTGACCATCGAAGAGGCACGCGAAGGCGCGGCCCGTGCGGCGGCGGGCGATGGCGATCCACGTTATTGATACGAATGTCGTCCTGCGCTTCCTGCTGGCCGATCACGAGCAGCATTTCGAGCGCGCCGCGAAGCTCATGGCCGAAGTGCAGGCCGGGAAACGCAAAGCTTATCTCGCGGAAAGCGTTCTTGCCGAATGCATTTTCATCCTGACGAAGTTCTACAAAGTGCCGAGGGAAGAGGCGGCGGCCCGGCTTGGCGACCTCCTCGACTACAAAGGCTTTACCGGCAGCCACCTGCCCATCCTGAAAGAGGCTCTGGCGATCTATGCCGCCCACAAGATCGACTTCGTCGACGCGACGGTCCTTGCCATCGCGCGCCACAATGGCTGGCATCTGGAGACATTCGACAAGGCGCTCGCGAAATTCAAAGCTTGATGAGTTGCTTCCCCCCGGGATGCGCTCGGCGCATATCCGGTGCCGGAAAAAATCGAAGCGCCTTTTGCGATCCCGGACAACGCCGCTGGCGTTTCCGGGACTTGATTACCCGTAGGCCCGTGTTTCCGCCAATTCCGTCGTCATGGCCGCCCTTGGAGGCGGCCATCCAGTAAAATACAAGGTATTCCAAGTTATGCTGGATGGCCGGGTCAAGCCCGGCCATGACAGTGGAGCGGAAATATGCGGGTAATCAAGTTCCTGGATCACAACGCGCGGAGCGTACGGCGTCCGAATGACAATACATTGGCCAGACTAGCGAAGTTTACTTAGCTCAGCGCGTATTTCTTCGAAAACCTCATCCTCGATCCCAAGCAGGCGGACGTGTTCGGCGAGATTGTCAAAGTATTCGCGGTTGGTCCCGAGGCGGCCTCTTCCGGTTGCGATGATGGAGGCCGCGTCGGCGCCGCTAACGTCGGCAAATTGGAGGCTTGATCGGTCCATAACGAAGGCCAGGGCTTCGACGGGGCCCTGCGGAGTATGCACCGGCCGGAACACCGGCGCATAGCCGTGCCCGATCATTTCCCTCATCCAAAGGATTTCCGTCTCCTGGTTCACGTTGCCCGCAGGTATGCGGAACGCCAAGCCATGGCATTCCCCGCCAACATCGAGGGCAGCCATCAAGGCCGGCGCCTTCCTCGATCCCCGGCCAATCTCGATTTTGAGACAGAAACGCCGGTGGAAGCCGGGAAGAGTTGCTCTTCTGATCTCGACCACATGGATCGCAGGATCCCACATCAGCGAGCCATAGGCGAAGACCCACAGGTCGGCGCTAAGCCGCCCCGCGAGCGCCGTGCTTCGCGTCGACTCACGATCCTCATGCGAGCGCCGCCACCCAGGGTTTCCAGCGGCCGCCGCGCGCCTGTCCCATTCCTCGAACGATGCGAGCGAAATCCGGAATGCTGAATTCTCCGGTTCAATGATTTTACCGGCAAGCATCGGGACATGGATGAAGGCGTCAGGCGATAGCGGCATGCTTCCCACCATAGACGCTCACCAAGACAAGAGCCATTCACAGAACCTTTGCCGAGACCTCTGAACTCCGTCGATTTTGGCTTAGCAATCAATGGCCGGCGACAAGGGGGTCCGCATTGACAGCGTCAACTACAACCTTTGATTGTATTTGGTCCTCCGTTGGACTATCCTTGCTTTCCGGGCGGCTGCGAGCCTTTTCCACCGGTTGTACACACAACCCGATCTCGATTGACTCTACCTCTGTTTGCACATATCAAGGGGTTGCATCACTCACATGCAACAACCCCTAGCAGCACCCCGCGCAGCTAGGGGTCTTTTTTTAGGCTTCTCACCCAAGTAGCGTTCTGGGTTCAGCGCGGCGGTATGTTGTGAGCGCTTTGGAGAAGGCTCTCCGGATCGTATGTCGCCTTCACCTCCCGCAAACGCTGGCTGGTCCACCCGTCGCAAGACCTAAGCAAACTCCGCTGATCTGGCCAACGGATGCGGCTCGCTCCGCACTACGTCATCCCGGCGAAGCGAAGCGCGAGCCGGGATCGCAAAAAGACAGGCGATTCAATTTGTTACGATCCCGGATAAGGCTTCGCCTTTCCGGGATGACGGCGGCAGCAATCCGTTTGCACGTCCAGCGAACTCTGCTTAGTTCACACTCTAGCGGAACCTCAATGCAGGACGGCTGTCGCCCCGAGCAAGCCGGGACCGCGGGCGGTTTCCTTTTCCACCGTCAGCTTGAAAAGCGCCACCGACCGCACAAGCGCCTCGGATTGATCCTCCATGCTCTTCGCCGCCGCGTTGGCTTCCTCGACAAGTGCAGCGTTCTGCTGGGTAATCTGATCGATTCTGGTGACGGCCTGATTCACCTGGGTGATGCCTTCGCTCTGCTCTTTGCTGGCCGCCGCGATTTCTCCGATGATGGCGGTAACTCGCCGCACCTGAGCCACGATCTCATCCATGGCGGCGCCTGCGCTCCCGACAAGCTTTGCGCCCTCGTCCACCTTGCCGACCGAGGCCGCAATCACCGCCTTGATTTCCTTCGCAGCTTCAGCGGCGCGCTGAGCCAGACTTCTCACTTCGGAAGCGACGACCGCAAAACCCCGGCCCTGTTCGCCCGCGCGCGCGGCCTCCACGGCAGCGTTTAGCGCGAGCAGGTTCGTCTGAAAGGCGATGCCGTCGATCAGCGTGGTGATGTCGGCGATCTCGCGGTGGCTTTCGGTGATGCCAGACATAGTGGCGACCACTTGGCCCACCACCTCACCCCCGCGGAGAGCCGCCTTTGATGCTTCCTCGGCGAGCCTGGTCGCTTGAACGGCGTTCTCCGCGTTCTGGCGCACGGTGGTGGCTAGCTCCTCAGTGCTCGACGCTGTCTCTTCAAGGCTCGAGGCCTGCTTCTCAGTTCGACGCGACAGGTCGTTATTGCCCATCGCGATCTCGCGCGAGGCCGTACTAATTGAGCCGGCGGCCTCGCGTATTTGGGCGATGATCTCGCGAAAGCGCTCGATGGTGCCGTTTGAGTTTTCCTTTAGCTCGGCGAACGCACCCTTGAAGTCAGCCTCAATGGTTTGGTTCAAGTTGCCTTGCGCCATCGACTTGAGGATGCGGCCGATTTCGAAGAGCGCGCTTTCGCTGGTCGAAACCACCGCGTTGAGGCCCCGCGCCATCTCCAGCAGGAAGCCCGCTTTGCCCGCCTCGTCGATTTGCTTCGAGAAGTCGCCCTCAGCAGCCGCCCCAACGATGTCAGCCACTTCCTTCTCTGCGGTTGCCTCCGCTGTGCGGTCGAGATATTCGATCACGCTGCCAAGCCGTGCGCCGGTTTCATCAAAGATGGGATTGACGGTCATCCGGACGCGCCTGTCGGCGAGCTTCAGGTCAGCGCGATGCTCGTCCTTGAGATGCGCAAGCAGACCGCGTTGATGGCTCGGATTTTTGTGGAAGAGATCGAAGCTCGATCCGTTGAGGTTTGCCGCCGAGAAGGTGGGCCAGACGCTCTTGAACCCATTTTCGGAGCGTTGCATCAGGCTCATCATGGCCTTGTTCTGATAGCGGATGAAGCCGTCGGCATCGGCCATCATGACACACGATCCCGAGTTATCGAGCGCGATCTTGATCTTCAGCGTCTCCTTGGCGTCTTCCTGGGCTTTGAGCAGGACGCCACGCAGCCGCTCGGCGGTATCGGAAATCGCTTTGCGCTCGCCCGGCAGCGGGGGCATGCAGGTCTCAAAGCAGCCGTTGGCATATTGAACCATGCAATCCATGAACTGTGTCTGCACCTCGATATGCGCCCTGACCATCTGGTTCAGTTTCCGCCCCATCTCACGGTACGCGCCAGGAAACTGCGCGTCGTTCATAGTCGCGCTGATCTGCCCGTGCTCATTATGCTGCCGCGCCAATTCCGATTGAGCAGCAAGAAAGGCGTTCAGCACCTGCCTCATCTCGGCTGTATATCTTAGCAATTCGCCGATCTCGTCTTTGCGGCTCTGATCGAGTTGCTTCGAAAAATCACCTTCCGCGACCGCCTTGATGGCGGTATTCGCCACCGCCAAGCCTGTTATGATGCTGCGTCCGATTAGCCAAGCCAGCAGTGCGCCGAGGCACAGCGACAGGGCGGAGGCCGCGAGCCCGAGCCGCCAACTCGCGCTGGAGATGTCGCTCATAGAGGCGAGCGCGGCCCTTCGCTCCGATTTGCTGATCTCGCGGATTTGCTTCAGTCGCGATTGCAGCGTGTCTCCTACGACTTTCCTTTCGGCCGAAAGGCGGATGAAACCTTCGTTTGTCGAGATGAGGAGATTCAGCGCCTCTTTCGCATGCTCCAGCGGTTCGGCGGTGGCCGCAAGAAAGCGCTGCACCCGCTTGCTGCTCGCCGTCGAGCCCTGCAGGCTTTCGATGGCCGCTTGCAATGCGCCCAGTTCGGTTTGGGCCTCAGCCGCATCCGCCGGGTTGCGCGAGGCGATGAAACGGCTGGCCGCGGCGGAGGCGACCTGCACGGCTTCCTGCAAACGAATAGCCGTCGTCAAGGTCTCAGGCGCGGCGTTTTCGCGTAAAAGCGCCGCTGGGATGGCCGAGCCGATGGTGCGTAGCGCAGTAATTTCCTTGTTGAATTGTGCAGTCGCCGTACGACGGCCGGCAATGGTTTGAATTGTGTCCGCCGAGACGGCACGGTATTTCGACTCCGCCTCCAGCGCGCTCGAAACAGCGGATACCCCGCTTTTCCAGCCGGCGCTCGTTTCTCCAAGAGCGCGCGCGCCTTCGGCGAACGCCGACAAAGCTTTCTGCGCGATGGCTAAGTCGGCGTCGCTTTGGCTTGCCGCATAACGCAGCACGCTTCTCTGCGCCGCGCCCGCCTTGGAGACGAAATCCGCCACGTGCTCCGCCACCAGCGAACTGTTGGACACGGCGTCCGCCTCCTGGTCGACTTGCGCCTGTCCCCTCAACAAGATGGCCAACGCGACAAGAAAGACCGCGATGAGAAGTCCGAACCCGCCAAAGATCTTATGCCTGATCGACAACCGATGACTTATGGATGTCCATGCCATTGTTCACAGTCCCAAAAGCAAAGCGTGACACGCGGGAAGAACAGCCCAGCCGTAACTCCCGCAAAGAGGCTCAAAACCCGGCCGATAATCGCCTCTACCGCGTTGTCTCAGGCTGGTGCAGGGAGAGGCATGCAAAAATTCCCTCGATTTCTCAGGCGATTGCGCTGAGGCGCAATGTTGGCTTCTGGAGAGCACAGCTTCCCGATCTCGATTTCAGCGACTTCGAGCCTTTCGTATTCATCGCAATGGGCGATGTACTGAGCGTTTATTGTTTCGATCACGCTCTGTGAGCTTGGCTCGCCGCAATGAAAGGTTGAAGCATGAGGAACCCCAAATTTGCTCTATCGGAGCTACTTGAGGTATGCCTCACGCAGATTGAAGTAATCTTGACCTAAAGCCTAAAAAATTCTCTTTTTTGCTTTTTATGGAGCGACATAGATGTCTTCCGAAATCATGGCTGCTATTCTATTTTGAACCAAAGCAGTCCTCGGCGCTGAGGTGTCAACAGTCCAAGGAAGAGCTGTCGGTTGGAAAATCGGGCCGAGCCGCGTCATTCAGGGTCAGGTCGAGCGACCCCTTCACGAACGATCGCTCGTAAGCCCGAGCTTTTGAGCAAGCCCGACGCGCTGCAGCTTGCCGGTTGCTCCTTTGGGGATCTCCGTGAGGAACACAACCTTTCGCGGCGCCTTGAAGTCGGCAAGCCGGGACGCGACAAAGTCCCGGATCTCGCGCTCGGTGGCGGACGCGCCCGCGCGCAGCACGATCGCCGCCGCCACCTCCTCGCCGAGCTTATCGTGGGGCATGGCAAAGGTAACGGCCTGCTGAATGGCGGGATGATCCATCAAAATGTCATCCACCTCAGCCGGTGAGATCTTTTCGCCGCCGCGATTGATGATCTCCTTGAGACGCCCTGTAATGGTGAGATAGCCGTCTTCATCGAGCATGCCTTGGTCTCCGGTGTGAAACCAACCATGCGCAAAAGCCTCGGTATTGGCTTTGGGGTTGTTTTCATAACCGGAGGTGACATTGTCGCCGCGGATGACCACTTCGCCGGTCGCGTTGATGGGCATGAGAGTGCCGCCATTGCCCATGATCGCGATTTCAGGGCCAGCCGCCACACCCACTTTACCGGGTTTGCGCAGGCCGGGCGGCAGAAGGTTGCTGGCCATTTGATGGGCAGCCTCGGTCATGCCGTAGGACTCGATGACGGGCGCGTTGAACACGGTTTCCAGTTCAGCGAACACCTGCTTCGGCAAGGACGCAGATGAAGAGCGGATAAAGCGCAAGGGATTGGCCCGAATGGCCGGTTCATTATGACCGGCGCGCGCGAGGATGGCCTGATGCATCGTGGGCACCGCGCTGTACCAGGTCGGCTTCGCCTCCGATAACCACGTAAAGAAATGAAAGGCGTGGAAGCCGGGCGTGCAAAAAACGCTGCCGCCAGCGGCAAGTGACGCGAGCACCGTCGCGATCAGGCCGTGAATGTGAAAAAGCGGCATAACCGAGAGGCATCGGTCATCGGAAGCCAAGCTAAGTGTTTGAGCGATATTCCACGCCGACGCGCACAAATTCCGCTGACTGAGAGTCACGATCTTGGGCCGGGAGGTTGTTCCGGAGGTGTGGAGGACAAGCGCGATATCATCGCCGGCTGTCTGCTCTTGCTGTGCGGGTAGCTCGCTTTCCTCCCCCTTCAATGTGAAGCTGCCTGCGCCGCGATCCGGATTGGGCGTCAGGCTGACGATTTTGACGCCGAGCTTCTGCGCAACCTTAATCGAAGGCGACGTGCTCCCTGCCTCAACAACGAGTAGCTTAGCGCCGAGATCGGAAAGATAGAACTCAAACTCCTCCTCCTTGTAGGAAGGATTGAGAGGCGCTGAGGCAGCACAGTTCGCCACGCTTAAGAATGCTGCCGCCATCTCCGGCCCGTTCGGGAGCACGATGGCGACGCGGTCTTTGCTCCCGGCGCCGAAGGCCGATAGCGCCTGCGCCGTTTCCCCGATCTGCTGCCGCAGCCGTTTGAACGTCATAGGCTTCGACGAGGGCGAGGCGATTGCAACTGCATCGTCGGCCCCGCAGGCCAAGAGATCACGTAAAATAGTATGCTTCTGCATTCCGTCCCCTTGCTGAGGCATTTCCTACCTATTGTAAGTTATATATCGCTTTCGAAGCGGCTTGAGCACGGCAATGGCCAAAATAGCCGCCACGATGTTAAGGCTTGCGGCAGCGTAGAACACACCTTGCCAGCCGTACTTTGCGGCCAGAACGCTTGTATACGGGACAAGCAGCGCGGCAGTCCCTTTTGCCGTGTATAAAAGACCGGCATTGGTCGCGGCGTATTTAGATCCGAAGGTGTCGCCGCATAACGCGGGAAAGAGGCTGTAAATTTCGCCCCAAGCGAAGAAGACGATCCCGCTCAAGATCACGAACAGCACCGGATCCTGCCCATATCGGCCCAGCAACAGGATTCCAGCGCCCTCAAATGCAAACGCAACGAACATCGTATTCTCGCGCCCGATATGATCGGAGACCCAGCCAAAGAAGGGGCGGGAGAAGCCGTTGAAAATGCGATCCAAGGTGAGGGCGAATGGCAAAGCCGCAAGCGTGATGCCCGCAAGGGTGACAGGCGTATCGGCGATTTTGAAGTCTGTCGCGATCGGTCCCAGTTGTGCAACGGCCATAAGCCCGCCGGCCGCCATCATCGCGAACATGAGATACATGATCCAGAACAGCGGCACCCTCACCACGTCCAAGGGACCAAATTGCGGGCGTCCCGACTGTATCGGCGCAGGATACTTTGCCTCAATCGCCTTGAGGTCCGGACTGCGGAAAAACCAGCCGAGCAGGAACACGATAGCGCCTTGGCCGATGCCGAAATAGAGAAAAGCAGCCTTATAGCCGAAATCTGGCGACTGGATCATGTTATAGATCGGCGTGACGGTCAGGGCAGAGCCCACACCGAAGCCCATTGCCGTGAGACCCGTGGCAAGACCGCGCCGGTCCGGAAACCATTTCAGAGCATTGCCGACGCAGGTTCCGTAAACCGCCGCCGCTCCCACTCCGCCGATGAAAGCGGCGAGGTAAAAGCTCTCAAGACTTGAGGCATAGGCGTTCATCACCCATGACGCGCCGACAAGAAGGCCCCCAGTTACAATAAGAAACCGAGGCCCAATCTTATCGACGGCATAACCCTTGAAGGGGACGAGCCATGTTTCGGACAGGACGAAAATAGTGAACGCGAATTGCAGGGCCTTTTTGTCGAAATGATAGGTGGCAACAATGGGATTGACGAAAAGCGTCCAGGCATACTGCAGGTTTGCGATCATCGCCATGCAGATAATGCCGATGATGAGCTGAGCCGAACGCGTCCATCCCGAGTATTCAACCTGCGACTGAACTAGACTTTCGGTGGCGTCACTCATGCTTTCCGCGGTACAAACAGAGGAGGCTGCCCGATAGCGTTTCCAGATCAGGCTTCGCGCTGGCAACCCTCAAAAAAATGGAAGATGAAATGAATTTTGCAATTGTCGGCGCAGGAGCAATTGGCGGATTTCTTGGAGCAAAGCTTGCGCTTGCCGGAGAACAAGTCACGTTCATTGCCCGCGGTGCAAATCTCGAGGGTATCCGGCAAAATGGTTTCACGCTGATCGAGGAGGATGGAACTGAACGGAATGCTGCCTGCACGGCCTCAGCGATCGGAGATGCGGGGCCACATGATTTTGTTCTTCTTGCGCTAAAGGCTCATCAGGTCGCGCCACTCGCGAAGGATCTGCCACGCCTCTTCCATGAACAGACGGCGCTCGTGACGCTGCAGAACGGAATTCCCTGGTGGTATTTCTATCAGCTCAAAGGCCCGCACGAGGGTCGGCCTGTGGCTTCGGCTGACCCGGATGGACAGATATCGGCAAATATCGGCGCCGACCGCGTGATTGGGGCCGTGGTCTACCCGGCCGCCGAGCTTGTCGCGCCGGGCGTGGTAAGGGTCGTGGAAGGCAACCGCTTCACGCTTGGAGAGCCGGATGGATCAAAGTCCGAACGCATTCTCAGGCTCTCGCAAGCGCTTACGAAAGCCGGCTTCAAAGCCCCCATCAGTACCGACATCCGCGCCGAAATTTGGCTGAAGCTTTGGGGAAATACGACTTTCAATCCCATAAGCGCCCTGACTCACGCGACCCTGGCTGACATCTGCAGGTTTCCGGAGACGCGCGCGCTTGCATTCGCGGTGATGGAAGAGGCACAGGCCGTGGCGGAAAAGCTCGGTGTGAGAAGCCGTATCAGCATCGAGAAGCGGATTGCCGGCGCTGAGGCCGTCGGAGCGCACAAAACTTCGATGCTCCAGGATGTTGAGGCCGGACGTGCGCTCGAGCTTGAGGCCGTGGCGGGTTCGGTCATCGAGCTTGCCCGGCTAACCGAGACGCCGACCCCTCATTTGGATTCGCTCTACGCCTGCTCCCGCCTTCTCGCCAAGACTTTGTCGGATCACAAGGGCAGGCTCGTCATTCAACCGGCATAAACGCTGGAGTGCGTCCGGAAAAGTGCGAAGCGGTTTTCCGATAAGACGCACGACAAAACAGAAACTTAGAGCCCGCTTTTGATCCATCAAAAGCGGATAGGCTCTAGGTGGGCGCCCGCGGCCGCTTATGACCGCGGAATGCCCGCCCGGCGTGTTCAATCGAGAGCGCTTCCCGTTATCGCAAACAAACCGCCTCGCCTCGCCGCTCCGATGGGATGCGGCGCAAGCGGCACGCTCATGGATTACTTTTGGACGAGATGGCAGCGAGCGCAGTGCGGATCATGCCGGACAAGGCCTTGCCCCAAGTTTCCGCATAATGGCGGCACGATGATTGTCGACGGTGCGCTGGCTGATCTGTAAGTCTGCGGCAATATTCTTGCTCGAGGTGCCGGCCAGGACGAGTTCAAGAATTTCGCGCTGGCGAGCCGTCAGACTTTCGATTTTGGAAGCAGCCATGGTGCGGTCGGCCGATACGTCTTGATGCTCCTCCGAAAATTTCAGAGCGCGCTCGATACAGCGGAGCAACTCGTCCGGCTGAATGGGTTTCTCGAGAAAATCGAAGGCGCCCGCCTTCATGGCTCTGACGGCCGTGGAGACATCGCCATAGCCGGTCAATATTATGACTGGGAGGGACGACTGCATGGCGCCCAGGCGCTCGATCAGCTCCAGTCCACCTATTCCGGGCATCCGGACGTCCGCAACCAAACAAGCAGCCCCGCCAGTAGAATGATGCTTCAAGAAGGCGGAACCGTCGGCAAAAATTTCGGTGCGATAGCCGTGCTGCTGCAACATATCGCGCAGGGCTTCGCGGATGTCTTGGGCATCGTCCACGACGAACACTGTGGGAGCTAATTCTTTCTGGTCGCCCTCATGATGCGCGATGCGCTTATTACTGCCTATTTCCCCGTCATCACCTGCCGAATGGTCGTGGCGGCTGCTACTGTCGAGTATTGCATTGATATGGCGGATCAAGGTTCGCGAGTTCGCCGGTTTATAGAGGTGAACATGACCTCTGGCGGCAATCTCAAGAAGCGTCGATGCGGAGATATCCCCCGTCAGAAAGACGGAGGGTATTTTCCGCGCTGAGGCTTCCTCGATCCCGGCGATCACCTCAAGCCCGTTTGGGCCGGGGAGATTGTAGTCAGCGATAATCAGATCCACACCAGCAACATCGGAGGCTATTGCGAGTGCTTGAGCACCGTCGCGAGCGGCCAGCGTGGAATAGCCGTGTGTATCCAGCAGTAATTTGAGCGCATCGCGGACGTCTTTATCGTCTTCGACGATGAGAATAGTGTGCCTGTCGTGCCCGCGAGGAATACGATCCGTGTCCGGAGAAGAAAGACTTTTGAGCGATGAAAGTTCAGCCGGAGTGGTTCGCGCCAATGGAACCTCCAGCGCAAAGACCGAGCCTCGACCCACGCGCGACCGGACGCGGACGGGTGCGTGAAGAAGATCCGCGAGGTGTTGCACGATCGCGAGACCGAGACCCAGGCCAAGCCCCCTGCCGCCTTTGGCGAGGTGATTATCGAGCTGATGATACTCCTTGAAGATCGCGCCAAGCTCGGTTTCGGGTATCCCGGCGCCGGTGTCCCAGACTTCAATGCTCAAGCTCTTTTCGCGCCGCCGGCAGCCCAGCAGGACTTTGCCGCGGCTGGTATATTTCAACGCATTGGAGATCAGGTTCCGGAGGATTTGCTCCAGGAGGAGCGGATCGCTGCGCACCGAGAGGTGGCAAGGTACGAGGCGCAAACTCACGCTGTTACTGGCCGCATGAATTTGGAACTCACTCTTTAGTTGCTCCAGTAAATCGCCAATAACGAAGTCGCAGAACCTTGGCTGCACGACGCCAGCCTCGATCTGGTTGATGTTGAGAATCTTGTCGAGGAGGCTCGACATTCCGGCGACTGTGCGGTTCAGCCGTTCGATCAGCGGCTTGACGGCGGGGTCAGTGAGGCTGTCCGATAGCATGCCCTGCACAAAGGTCATGGTCTGAAGCGGCTGGCGCAAATCGTGACTGACGGCGGCAAGAAAGCGCGACTTGGCCAAATTTGCTCGCTCGGCTTCCTCCTTGGCTGCCGCCAGCGCCTCGGCTTTGGCGCGCGTTTCGGTGATGTCGTCGAAGGAGATGAGTATGATCGGACTGTCGGGCGCCCGCGCTAAGATGAGGCGCGCGCTGACACGCAGTGTCCGCGAGCCGAGCCTGGGTAGATCGATTTTTAGCTGTCTGTCCTCGACGGGGGTGCCCTGAAGCGCCGGAGCCAGGAGGTCTGCCAGTGGCCCCTCCTTGAAGTAATCTCCAAACTCCAAAGGCTTTCCCACACAATCTTCCGGCTTCGCACCGAAAAATTCAAAAAATGAAGCGCTCGCCGAGACGACGCGCAAATCACGATCCAGCACGACGAGCGGCTGTTTGACGGTGGCAATGATGCTTTCCGCATAGGCTTTTGCAGCTTCGATTTTCTGCTCTGCCGACTTCATTTCCGATATGCGGGCGAACGTGAGGACTACGCCCTCGACCGCACTCACATCGTTGCGGTACGGCAGGATGCTGCGGATATACCAATTCCCGTCATAGCTCTCGATTTCACGGCGGGTTGGCGTCGAGAGCGATAAAACGGCGCGCGCATCCGGCAGAAGATTTTCGTCGCGAAAGCGCTGCGCCAGATCGATGAGGGGGCGTCCGATGTCGACGGCGCTAACGCCGAACAGGGACCGCGATGCCGGCGTGAAAAACCGGATATTAAGGTTGGTATCGAGAAACAGGGTCGCGACATCGGAGCTGTTCAGGATATTTTGCAGGTCCGCGGCAGTCGTGCGCTGGTGCTCTAATGTCTCTTGAAGCTGGGAATTGAGCGCGGTCAGCTCCTCGTTGAGCGATTGCAGTTCCTCCTTGGACGTCTCCAATTCCTCGTTGGCGGACTGCAGCTCTTCGTTCATGGAGAGAGCTTCTTCGTTCACGCCGCGCTGATCTTCATTCGCGATTTCGAGATCGCGGATGACGGCGTTCAACTCCTTCCGTGTCGCGTCGAGTTCCTGCTCCAATTGGTGAATGCGCGATGCATCCTCCGGGGGGTGGCTGTCGGAAGCCGGGGGTGTGCTCTCGGGCTCATCGATGAAGCTGACAAGGAAGAGGTCTTCGGCGGAAATAGGCTGAACGGCAATTTTCACGCCAAGCGCATTGCCGTCTCGATAGACTTGGGCTCCGGCTTTCGCCGCCTGCTCGCCTGTTTCTCGTGCGCTCTCAATCGCTGCCCGGAGCTTAGGCCGAAGGCCCTCCCGCGCCATGAGGAGAACATTGCGGTTGTCTTCGCCGGGAGCGATTTGCAAAAACCGGTCGATATCTCCCGAGTAATACAAAGCTTCATATTTCTTATCGATCAGCACCGAAGCCGGCGCAAAAATATCAACCAGCGCCTTCGAGGCCACATCCGCCAGGCTGGGGCGCCGGCTTATTTTTCTCGACAAAGCGGAAATGGCAGGTCCCGCGCGCTCGGCAGCCACGATGCCGGGCCGGAAGCCTCCCTCGCCAGCGCGGCCAGCGCCAACATGACGGTAGATGCGATATTTCTTGTTGATGGGCTCGAAGCGATCCGTAAAAGCACCGATTGTCTCCGACGGCCCGATGAACAATACGCCTCCCG
Source organism: uncultured Alphaproteobacteria bacterium (assembly GCA_963829495.1). Classification (GTDB taxonomy): domain Bacteria; phylum Pseudomonadota; class Alphaproteobacteria; order Rhizobiales; family Rhodomicrobiaceae; genus Rhodomicrobium. Next base: position 90,802 of record CAWHIT010000001.1, on the reverse strand, counting down.
CATGAAGAGCAAAATGAAAGAGCGACAGAACCTTCTCCTGCGCGTCCGGCCGCAAATAGATCAGCACGTTACGGCATGAAATGAGATCCAGCCGCGAGAAAGGGGGGTCGGACAGCAGATCCTGAACCGTGAAGACCACCGTCTCGCGCAACTCGCGCCTGACCCTGTAAAGATCGCCGTCCTTGGAAAAAAACCGGCTTAAGCGGCTCGCACCCACTTGCTCGTCGGTCCCGCGCCCGTAAACGCCTTCGCGGGCAGCTTCGATGGAGCTGGTGTCGATGTCGGAGGCAAAAACCTGAAGCTTCAAATTGCGCTTCGACGTTTCAATGGCCTCCAGAAACACCATTGCAAGGGAATAGGCTTCCTCGCCCGTGCTGCAGCCTGGAACCCAGATGCGCAACGGCCTGTCGGACGGGTGCGCCGCTATCATCTGCGGAATAACGCTTTCGGCCAGCGTATCGTACGCGGCTGGATCACGAAAAAACTGCGTGACGTTAATCAGAAGGTCTTGGGCAAGGCTATCAAGTTCAGCGGCGTCTTTGCGGAGCTTATCGGCATAGCGGCCAGCGTCCGCTATGTCCGCAGCAGCCATGCGGCGCTCGATCCGGCGGGTCAGCGTCCCAACCTTGTAGGCCATGAAATCGTGCGCCGTCTTCGTCTTGACGAGATCGAGAATTTCCGCGAGCCGGTTCGCAACGCTTTCTTTTGCGGCAGATTTCGTCGTCGAGGCAAAAAGGTGAGCTGAGTGTTTGACAAGAGCTCTCGGGATTTTCGGGAGAGGGGCTATCACATCGGCCACGCCCGTGCCGATTGCGCTCTTTGGCATCCCATCGAATTGAGCATCGAGCGGATCCTGAACGATAACGAACCCGCCATTGTCCTTGATCGCCTTCACGCCCTCGCTGCCATCCGAGCCGGTGCCGGACAGCACAACGCAGATCGCTCGCTGTCCGCATTCCTTGGCGAGAGAGCGCAGGAAAAAATCGAAGGGCATGCGTGCGCCGTGACGCTCCGCGAACTCGGCAAGGTGCAGTTTGCCGTCCGAAACAGCGAGCGAAACCGCTGGCGGGATAAGATAGACATGGTTCGGCTCAATCGGGACGCCGTCGACCGCCTGCGAGACGGGCATGCGCGTGCGGCTTGCCAAGAGATCGGCCATGAAGCTCGCGTGCTTCGGATCGAGATGCTGGATCAGGACAAAGGCCATTCCCGTCTCAGCCGGCAGAGCGGCGAGCAACGTCTTGAAAGCATCGAGCCCGCCCGCGGAGGCGCCTACGCCCACAACCGGGAACGGGAGAGCGCGATTCAGGCTGGCATTGGCCGGGAGATCGCTTCTGGCTGCCGGTGCGTTCACATTATTGGAAGGCGCCTCATTGTGCGAGGGCATGGATGCTCCCCTTTGCCGGTGAAGAGCCGCAACAAAAGCAACCAACTATCATGGTTCCAATTTTATGCATACAACTCATCCAGCCTCTAAGTATTTTCCGTAACTACAAGCCCAATTTTCGCAAGCCTGGCTTGCGCTAAAGAATAGATACATGGACTGTTCCAACTGGCGTGTCCTGGCCCGTTGGAGGCCGTCGGTGTAGCGGCGCAAAACCTAATACAGGCTGCCTTTCCAATAGCAAAAATAGCCGTAGCCAATTATAAAATTTTCTAGACAGGAAATAGAGAGAAGGATTGAACGAAATTCAGTCGATATTATTAAGCACGCTTTCCAAAATATTTTTTTGGGTTTATTGTCATGATTAAGAAAAGCGAGGCCTTGAAGGTGAAGTTTACGTCTGTGAGGCAGCTTGAGTATTTTCCGCATCTGGGAATTTCGACGACTCAATTGCTATTTTGCAAGGGTGCTAAAAGATCCAATAGCGGGAGGCGTCATTCAGGGCAGACATGCTTTGGCGCAGGTGCATTGGTCCAGAAACAAACAAAAGGTGAGCTTTCGGGTTCGCGCGAAGCCCTGGCTCAAAGGGAGTTCCTGCTGAACGTGAGCCATGAGCTCAGAACTCCCCTGCAGGTAATTATTGGCTTCAACGAACTGATCCTTGGGACAGCACTCACCGGGCGGCAAAGAAAGTACGCCGAGCTCGTTAGAGCCTCTTCCAAATCCCTTCTCGCATCAATTGAAAGTACTCTCGAAAGAAAGCTTGAAAGAGGCATGGAGAAACAAGGCGAGAATCCCTTTGTCGATGACGGTCCTGCGCCCGCCGCCACGCTCGAGCGTACGGCTGGCGCCTTCTCTATTCTCATCGCGGAAGATAACCCGCTCATGCGGGAGCTTGTCTTGACAATCTTGCAGGGTGCGGGATGCGAAACAGAGTTCGGCGGAGAACGGTCAGACAGCCTTGGCGAAGCTGGAAAAGGCAGACTTCGATCTGATCATCATGGATAACCACATGCCGGTCATGACCGGCATCGAGGCCATCAAGATCATCCGGAGCCGGGCCGACGGCAAGCGGTTCATCCCGATCTTGTCTCTTACGGCGGACACCAACGACGGATCGAGGGAGGGATGCGCGTCCGCTGGGGCTAATGTCTATATGGAGAAGCCCTTCAAGGTGGACCGTTTCCTGGCGGCGGTCACGACGTTGGCTCGCTACGGGCGCGACATGCGTCTGAACCAATCCGAATGACGTTGTAGTCGCGGATATAGCCGTTCGCATATGAAGGCGCTTCTGCCGGTCACCGAGCAGTACGCTTTTAGACAGAGCTTTATGCGTCTGCGCCGCGCCGCCGGTAAGGTCGAGGTCAAGCCCGCAAAGACGTGCTGCCGGTCGACGTGACGATGAACAATCATTCAATGCTGCATATTTTTTGCCTTGGCCCCGAAGGCCAAATATTCGTCGATGGCCGTGTCCCACCTGGAAAGCCGGTCTGGCGGCAGAGCGGTCCTGTTCATGTCGGAAACAGCAAAGCCTGTCCGGCAGTATGCGTAAACGATGTGGGGAGCCGTGCCGAACTCTAGCATTGCTTCCAGGAGAAGTCTTTGCGTTCCGCCTGACGGCAGTGAAAAGGGCTGGTCTGCATCAGGATCGAAAAAGACAGGATCGTCGCCGCGTGGAAAGCGGCCAAATTTGTGTGCAAATGCCAACCGAATGGCCATCAGCCCTTTCCCGTCAAATTTAATCCGCCTGTTACGTCGCCGGCGAAACTTGCTTGCCATTGCGAAGCACCCCTCTTCCCAAAGCATCGGATATGCATTGTTCGCGCAATGATTGTGCCAGGCGCAATGTGACATAAGGGACGCCGCCCGTAACACGGGAGGGTGCCTCAGGCTATTGCAGCTCACGCGGGTATCCTCGGAGGCCAAGAATCGGCTTGTGATTGAGCCAACGCGAGCACAGTTCCCAACAACAAAAAAGGCCCGCCAACATGGCGGACCTCTCTCGTTTCGAAGGACGAAACTTAAAGAGCGCTGTGCCAATCGTTAAGCTGGCGCTCTGCTTCCTCTTTGGTGATACCGTAACGCTCCTGGATCTTGCCGGCCAACAGCTTTTGATCGCCCTTCGCTTGCTGAAGGTCGTCACTGGTGAGCTTTCCCCATTGCTGCTGCACTTTGCCCTCGAATTGCTTCCAATTGCCCGTTATCTGATCCCAATTCATTGAGGAGACTCCTTTGCTATGGAGGAAGGAAAACCCGCTCAGGGATCAATTGTTCCGGAATAAATATTCATACCATCAGAATTTAAGAACAAAAAAAATCGAGAAATCCTATGGAGATAGGTGTGTTTATACATAGCTTGTATTTTGCGTGATCGCGACAAAACACCCTATGTATTTTTGGACATCGAGAAGCAACCAAGATCGAGGATCGAAAACAGCACCTTTGTCTGCTTCGTAAATTTGGCCATGAGGAGCAAGAACTCGTTCCACATCGCTGGAACCGAATTCCCTGATAGTGAAGATCCTTATTCATGCGGATCTCTGTAACTTTAAGGCGTCAAATCGATTTGACCATGCACCAAACGAGGAGCAGCAGCCATGTCCTCCCTGAAATTCATTTACTTCACGTTCCAAGGCCGCATTGACCGGCGCACATGGTGGATCGCTTTTGTGGTTATTCACTTGGGAATCGCAAGTTTCAACTACGTGCTATCCAAGCTCATGAACGACGACGCGCCCTTTCTTGACGGCACCTGGCCGAACCTCGTCCGCCTTCTTGGCGACCGTTCGGGCTGGATAACGGCGATGGTATTCCTGCTTCCGCAACTCGCGATCAATACGAAGCGCTTCCACGACCGGGGAATGTCGGGCTGGTGGTGGCTTGTCTTCCTGATCCCCTTTGTCGTTGCGACGGGCATCTCGATATCACCGCTCGGCGGCGAGAATTACCCGTCGCCACTCGCTGGCTGGGCACAATTGATCTGCGGCGTCACTGCGATGTGGACACTGATCACTCTCGGCTTCCTGCCGTCGAAGAAGCCGTCGCCTGGCTCACTTGAGCAAGCGGGCCGCTCATAGGTAAACGGCAGCCTTTATCCGAAGAAGTCCCGCCCGCCTGCGCTGCGCACCTGTCGGAGCCACGCTTTTCGTATGAAAATCGCATTTCCCTTTCGCGAGCTTTCAGCAATGATCCATCGTGAGCCAGGACCTCTTTTTCATCGTGCCCGCCTTGGCGGGTGTTTCCTAATCGCCGGGCGGAGAACGTAGAATGATGGAACCCATCAAATTATCGGATGCCATTCGATTTCTCGAAGCCAAGGGCATATCGCGCAAGTGCCCGACATGCGGTCATGACAAGTGCGATCTGGTCAACGAGGCGAACGGGAACCTGCACTTCGCTTTGCCGGGCTTCAAATTTGGCGGCTACGATATCAGCCGCGCTGACATGTTTGGTCTTTTCGTGCTGACATGCGAGGATTGCGGTTTCGTTCGCCTGTTCCATCGGTCTGTCATCGCGGACTGGATCGATCGCAATCCCGCAAACGCCGGGTAAGCCATTCGGCGCGCGAATGCGTGACGGCAGTTTCGATCAGAAAAAGAGCCCTGACGCTAGAGCGGAGTGCGTAAAATCGGAATCGGTTGCAACGCAATCCTGAGGCAAACGTGTCATCCCGGAACGACGCCTGCATCGTATCCGGGATCGCAAAAGACGCTTCGATCTTTAACGGCCCCGGATATGCGACGAGCGCATTCCGGGGCAACGGGTCATCGGGAGCGCCCGATTAAACGCACGATGCTTTGACAGTCAGGATTTCATTCGAGACCGGCTGACGAGCGGCTCCTCTCCTTCCCTCCATCGCCCTTCGATTTAACGCGGGAAGAGTAATTTCCTGACCCTTTGTAGGCGGATTGTTCATTGACCAACCCAGCGCGAATCACGCCATGATCCGCTGTCTGATTCGACGCCAAGGTCAATATATGAAGAAGCGAGTCTACTACACGTACGACTTCAAGGTCGGGAACACGGTCGTTCATAGCGGTGTCACGCGGGACCCCGGGCGCCGCGAGCAGGAGCACAAACAACGGTGGGATAATGGCCGCCTCGTCATTGTCGGGCGCGCCAAGACCGAGGAAAGCGCTCGCAAGTGGGAAGCGGCCAAGATTGATTCGTTCACTCCGCCGCGTAAACCAAAATAGGGCCTTTGTGCATCGCCGTCGCGGCTCCGTCGAACGTGCCATTTTCCCGAACGAAATAATACTCGCGATCGTTCACCGATAGCTTTGTGTACAAATCCGAGACTGAAATCGCTATCCTGTCGCCAGTTTCAGGATCGCTGTAGTCGAACGGCTTGATAAAGGCTAACTCGATCATGGTTTTGAAACTCCGCGCACTCGCTCTTAAACATCCGACCAACTCTAAGATTTCTTGCTTATTTTCCTATTAAAAAGCCTCTTTTCTTTGTGCTGATACAGGGACGAATATCGCCCTCATCCTAGCCGGTCCTCCAGGTGGGCGAACCTATCTGGGATCATCCGCGAGACTTATCAATCCAGTGCATAATGGCTATGCCAAGGCGCGCCTGGGCGGCTACTGCTGGCGGAGCTCGCTTCAAGCTCGTCAGCATGACTGTGCTTTTCGCGCAGCTGTCCCGTTAAGATCTCAGGTTTTGTACGTAATCGCTGTTGCATAACCGCATTGTCGATAATAGCCTTGTGTGCAACAGGAGAGGCGGTGCGCACAGCTGGCGTCGCCAGCCCTTTCCAAAAGACATTGCAACCTATTTCAGTCGCCCAAGGCCCCTAGCGCTCTCCTATCGCTAGGGGCTTTCCGTATTTCCCAATTGTAAGCAGCGACCCACGTGGATAGTGAGTTTCGCGGGCGAATTTGATTCTGAAGATCTGCAGTTATCTGCGCTGCGTGGCGCATCAGCTATAGTCAAGAGTTTTTTCATAAAATTACTCCATAATTATCGCTGATGTAATCCACGAGCACCAGTTGTCATGCAAACTATCTTATATGATGTAGAGCTCTGGCGTGAATATGCGAAGCAAATGCATTCGCTCAGCAGAAGGGCGACCGATCCGCGGATAAGGCAGCGCGCGCTCGCGGCGGCGGCGGGATTTGAGCGCATTGCCGAACTTGCCAGCAAAATGCGAACAAACAGCGAGCAGCGCCGCCGTTGGGGCCGGGCCGCCTGACGCGCGTTGGCAGGTCTCGCCGATGAACGCTGTTACTGGTGGTCCTTGAACACGTCTTCAATGCCGCGGTAGGCGCTCCAAGCTGCTTCCAGCGCTTCAGAGGAGGTCTGCGCGTCAGTCCGTCCTTCAAGGATGGACCTGAGAGATTCCTCTATCATCTTCCAATGAATGCTGACTTCGGAGACAGCTCGCGGCATCACCCAATCCAGCTCTAGCAGCTCATTCATAGATTTATATGCAGATGCGAGATCGTCCTCCGTCAGGAGGCCCCGCTCCGCTTTTTCAATGATTGAACGTACACGCTGAAGAAAATCTACTGCGACATCCTGCATGGGACACCAAATGAGGAAAGTCCGAGCCACCCATCAAGCAATGGGTTCACGGTTTGCATCGTACGACCGTAAAGTGCGAACATTATCGCCGCATTGTGGAAATCAACAAGCGAATATCCCTGGCAATTGAGGGCTATCGACGGGGACGGGGCTCGATGGGCGTGTTATTTGTGCCAAGGAAGGTCCACCCCTTGTTCGCGGGCGCCGAAGCGGGGCATAAAGCGGCGACCGGCCGATACTTGGCCCTCAACCTTACAGAGACTCTTTCACACATATCTCCCGATGAACAACTACCGCGCTTTCTTCCAACTCCTCGAAGACCTCGGCATCGCGTCCAACACGGTTGAACATGAAGCCGTGCTCACGGCTGACGGCCTCGCGCAGCGGGACGCCGGTCAATGGGAATTTCCCGTCAAGAACATCGTGGTCGAAGATAAGAGCAAACAGCTTTATCTCGTGACGATGCACCTTCTCACTCCGCCTCTGGACCTGAAGCAACTCGCCAAGAGCATCGGAGCGGATGGCCGCTTTTCCTTTGCGTCACCGGAAACGATGGGGACCGCGCTCATGGTCTTGCCCGGCAGCGTAACGCCCTTTGCGGTATTCAACGACCGCGACAGGAAAGTCCGCGTCATTCTCGATAACAGGATGCGGGAGGCGAAGACGGTCAGCGCCCACCCGCTCGTCAACACGATGACGACGACCATCGCCACGGCCGACCTGCTCAAACTTTTCGCCCATTCAGGCCACCGGCCGCACTGGTGCGCCATGCCGCTGAAAAAGGCCGCGAAGCCCGAATAAAATCACCGTTAAGATGTCGTGTGTACACTTCGCGGCAGCCTTGCGGACAAGTCAGCGCCTTGATCATGCAATTTGTGGAGAATTTGAGACAGCGGGGCTTTTGTGCCCGCCATTAACATTCAATTTAATTTGATTTCGACGACAAAAATCAACATTTAAAAATTAGGTAATGTCAAGCTATTGAATTCACTGCCAGTGGAGATCGCTAGGAATATCCAATGCCCTAAACCTCTCAAACCTCCACTTTCCACACACCTGTTTAGTTTTTGTGGGTGATGAGTATGTCGTGGAAATCCTCTTTGAGGCTCCTGTTTGCCATCTTCTTCGCTTCTCTCGCTGCGGTCCCTGTAATCGCACCGGTACTTCAGAAGCGTATTGACCTCCAACTCGGCGCCGCCGAGGATTCCTCCCGGAGATTCAGCAATTTAAGCGCTAACGAAATCAACCGAAGAACCCTCAAGGCCGCCGCCGCTATAAAGGCCTCGACGAGATGAAAACCATCGCAAATTGAACCGGCCTTCCGACAATCGGTCAGTCGTCAAAATTGCAGTTTCCGCCTTCTCCGGCCCCCTAGGCTCCATCGCGCGGACCGGCATTCACCTCCGCAATCAAGAATAGGGCGCGGCTACCCTCTTTTTTCTTCTAAGGCGAGGCAGATCCCGCACAACCGCTTGCGCCGCTGGGCAAGTGTTCGCGCTCGATTTTCAGCGTTTCCAGGACAGCGAGAACGACGTTTGACTCGCAAGAGCAGCGGGCACGCAAGAAATCCGCCTTGAAGGCTCAGCGCGCCCGCCTGTCCCAGCTAGGTACAATGAAAAGCTAATGCTATGCGTTCGGGTTGGAAAGCGGGCATCTGGCCGCATCATTCTCTGCCGGCTCTTGAAGCCCACCCGCTGATTGCTCCCGTTCTCATGTCGGGCGCCTTGCTGTAACGAAGAGCGCTCAACCAAGGGAAAAACGATGAAGCAATGCCAATCCTGCGGGATACCGCTCTCAAAAGACCCCGGCGGCGGCGGAACGGAACAAGATGGACGCAAGAGTGAGACCTATTGCAGCCTTTGTTACCGCGACGGAGAATTCATCGGCGGGGATTGTACAGTCGAGCATATGCAGGACATCGTCGAACAAGCGATGAAGAAACAGGGCTACAGTTGGCCCATGAGGAAACTCGCCCGGTCGCAAATACCCCAATTGGCCAGATGGAAGAAACGAGCGTAGGCTGAGCTGTGCCGCAGATGGTGGCGTCGCGCCATGCTTCGTCCTGATCGCAACTTGCGGAAGGTCGCCAATGCGAACACATTACGAGCCGCGGTCCTTCAGCTTCCAGTCAGGATGGATGTGCCGGGGCGAGTTCAGGCAAGCCCAGACACTCGCCCATCGGGTCGCCCATCTCACATCCTACGGCTACTTGCCGATGATGACGTCCGACGACTTGATGATGGCGCTGACGCTGTCGCCCACCTTGAGCTTGAGGTCTTCGGCGGCCTCGTTCGTAATCGACGATGTGATGTGGATGCCATTGCCCACGTCGAGTTTCAACGTCGTGGTCACAGCGCCTTTATGAAGATGTTCGACTTTCCCGGGGATAATGTTGCGTGCGCTGAGTTTCATAACACACTCTCTCATGCTGGTTGTCAGCTAAAGGTGGGTTGCAATGCAGCTCGTTGTAGTGTTTAGGCGCTTGAAGCGCAAATTAAGGGCGCAATCAACAACGCCTCACGACGGCAGAGCGACTTGAGCGCATTGCGAATAGCTATATATTTCTAAATATAAGAGAGCCGTCACGGGGGGGCTAGCCGAGCAGTATTTCTGCTGATTGCCTGGCGGGCAGCATCTGTTATGTGTATCTGATCTTGCATAGTTTTTGAAGCAGGGAACAAGCTATTCAGTCATGATCCGGCTATCTACCACCCTCGAAGCCCGCGTCTTGCACCACCATCCCAAAGTCGGGCTCACAACGCTCTTTCTGGGCAATTTCGAGCTTCGCGTGCCGAAGGTCGACGCGGAGCCGGGAACGGGCGTTGCGACCGTAATCAATGCCAGCGACGTATCGATCGCCCTGTCTCGGCCCATGGATGTATCGATCACGAACCGCTTGCCGGGAACCATTATCGAAGTGGAATATCTCGAAGCGCCCTTTGCGCGGGTCACCTTCGACCTCGGCTCATGCCATCTTCATTCGCTCGTGACATGGGAATCCGTCGAGCGCCTTGGGCTGGAGCCGGGATTGAAAGCCTGGGCGATGATCAAGACGGTCGCTATCGAAAGAACAAACCTCAACCCTGATGGTCTTCCCGAACCTCGCCCGCCTCTTCGGCCTCAAAAGACCGATCCAGAGTTGCCGTGAGTTCATCGAGGGCCGCCGCAGCGGCCCGGCAAGACCGGCGTTCAATCGATCGGAAGAGAGCCGCGATGCGCTGACCGAAGGCCGTCACCTCCGCGCCCCCGCCTCTCCGGCCTGGGAATGTCTCAATGACCTTGGTCTCGAATGTCCGGTTCATGGCATCAACCATGAACCAGGTTTTCCGGTAGGACATGCCGAGGAGCTTGCTTGCGCCAAGAATTGACCTGCATTTCTGCAACGTTTCGACAAGCGCGATATCCATTTCATCCAGGCTGCCGCCATTGGACAGCGCAAGTCTCACCTGGACGCTCGCGCGCCTCTTGCCGGCGTAGGCCATGCTTTGCTGTCCCGTTATTCAACGTCCGACCCACTCAAAAATACTACTACGCTATATCTACGCATATATAGCATCCTGCCATTGCAGGAAAGATCACAGGTCTTAACTTGAGCGCACAGAGAAGCAGGGTTCGGCCAAGCCATGCTCACCATCGGACGCTTTGGCCGGGCCAGAAAGAAGGAGACGCTGGTGTTGTTTTCTCCGTCGAGTGCGAAGCGGTCTTCGGGTGCGAGCCGTAAAACCCTTATTTTCGCTGCGGCTGTTACAGCCACCTTATCCTTGGTGGGGGCAAAACCTGCCTCGACTCAGGATATGGCCCCTTGTGACCAGTTCGCCTGGCCGGTCAAACGTGAACAGGCGCTGTTCGCTTCGAAAGACCTGCCTCATATTGCGTCTGGGGCCACGCTGGATTTATTTCCAGATCACGGCATCGCTCTTGAGCTTGAGCCGCATGACGCGGTGCCTTACACGCTGCCACCAGGGCGGCCGCCGAAGATCGCGAACAGCTCCGGCGGGTTGGTTGTGATTTCTCATGTTCCAAAGGCTGGGCCGTATCAGATTACCGCGTCGGCGAAGGGTGGATCGACATCATTCAGGACGGCAAGGCGCTCGCCTCCGCAGCCCATAGCGGCAGACGCGATTGCCCCGATGTCCGCAAAAGCGTCAGGTTCGATCTTCAATCAGGGGCCGTTACCATCCAGGTCAGCGGAGTTGAGTCAAAACTCATCAAGCTCGCCATCTTGCCTGCGGAGTGAAGCCTCGCCGCCGGTGTCTATCCCCTGCAGGGACCAAAAGGCTAACCTGAGCACTGCCGGAAGAGCTCGGCATCAAACTTTCGCGGCGCGCTGGCATTTCGGCGGGGGCATCGCTTCGAACCGTGTTGCTGGTGTCTTCGACTGTCACCTCGAAGTGCACGCGCACGTACGAAATCTGGCCGGCGATGTACGCGCAGGTGCGATCTTCGCACCGATTTCCTCTGTTTTTTCAGGAGGATGGATTTGGCCCGCGGCTTGCTATGAGAGAAGCAGGTCCTAGTTTCCGAAGGGCGCGCGACATGAGCATCGTTTCAGATTGTTTGGCCATCGAAACCCGCTTCTCGAGCATGGTTTCGCATGCGCTCGACCGGCCTTTGGCGCGAACGGCAGCGCAAGACTGGGCCATCCCCTCTGCGCCTTGCGGCCTGATCGCGGCGGAGCGTCTCACGGTGCGCCGCGGAGAACGGGAGGTTTTGCGGGATATTTCGCTCGCCTTCGAAGAAGGAACGATTACCGCAATCGTGGGGCCGTCGGGCGTCGGCAAGACAACGCTGATGGGCGCACTGAATGGACTGATCAAGCCGGTGAGCGGCGGGGTCTCCGTTGCGGGCGCAGGCCGGCTCGACGGCGCCGTGGCGCTCAAGGAGGCGCGACGGATAACCGCGACGATCTTCCAGGATCACGCTTTGATCGGACGGCTTTCGGCCATCGAGAATGTGCTTCTGGGGCTCGCCGACACGCGCCATCCACTGTCGCTGCTGCCTTGGCCGCAAAGCCTGCGCGAAAGGGCAGCCTTGGCCCTGCAGGAGGTCGGACTTCTCGACCGCGCAACGGTGCGCACAGAACAGCTCTCCGGCGGCGAACGCCAGCGCGTCGGCATTGCGCGCGCGCTTGTGCGCCGTCCGCGTCTGCTGCTCGGCGATGAGCCTTTCGCGTCAGTCGATCCGGCGCTTGCGATGCGGCTCGGGGAGGAGTTCCGCCGCCTCGTCGTTGGCAGAGGCCTCACGGTCGTGCTCGTGCTGCATCAGCTTCATCTGGCGCGGACGCTTGCCGACAGGGTGGTTGGCCTACGGGGCGGGCGCGTCGCGTTCGACGGACCGGCCGCGGATTTCGGCGCCGACCAAGAGAAGCAGATTTTCGGGCTGTAGACCGGCCCTTACCCAAGAAGAAAAAAAGGAGAAGACATGTTGAGGATGCTGAACCGCCTCATGCTGGCGGCTGCCCTATTCGTTGCACCCATGCTTGCGCCCGCCGTGGCGCAAACGCGGCCAGAGAAGCTTGTGGTGGGGCTCCTTCCGGGCGAATCCGCGCCGACCGTTATGCGGCTCAACGAGCCCTTGCGCACCTATCTCGAAAAGCGGCTGGACATTCCGGTGGAGTTGCACGTGGGCGCCAACTACGCCGCGACCGGCGAAGCCCTGCGCTTCGGGCGCATCGACATCGCCTATCTGGGGCCGGTAACCTATATCCTGCGCTCCCGCGCCGCAAAGCTCGAACCCTTCGCGCGGCCTTCGCATGAAGTCGTGGGGCCGACCTTCCAGGCCGTGATTATCGTTCCTGCCGACAGTCCGGCCCAGAACTTGGGTGACCTGAAGGGCGGTGAAATTGCGTTGGGCGATCCGGCATCGACCTCCGGGACTTGGGTGCCGCGCTATCAGCTCCTGGAGGCGGGCCTCGTTTCCGGGCGGGACTACACGCTGCGCGTGCTCGGTGCGCATGACGCCGTGGCGCTCGCCGTCTCCAATCACAAGGTGGCCGGGGGTGGTCTTTCCATGCCGATCTACAACCGCCTTCTGAAAGAGGGAAAGATCGATCCGAAGTCTGTTCGTGTACTCGCCGCATCGCCCGCCATTCCCGAATATATGTGGACGTTCCGCGAAGGGCTCGACCCCGCGTTCAAGGAGGAAATCCGCAAGGCTTTCATCACCTTGACCGACCCGGAGGCGCTGAAGGTGTTCCGCGCGGAGGCGTTCATTCCATGCGTCGACTCCGACGTGGACCGGGTGCGGACCTGGATCGCGGCGATCCAATCGGCCAACCCCGAAGTGGTTCCGGCCTTCCAATGAGCGCCGCGTCCTTCAATCCAAGCATAGCGGCCATCCTCGCGGACGGCCGCCGCAAGCAGCGCGACGCGATCCTGACGGCGGCGGGTGTTGCTGGCGTCATCGCGTGCGCCTTCGCCTATGCCGGCGCCTTCGATCCGAAGCGCTATGCCGACGCGCTGCCGACCATCCTGAAGCTCGCCGCCGACGCCATGCCGCCCGATTTCAGCCGCTGGCGCGAATGGGGCCGCCCGCTGCTGGAGACGCTGTCCATGAGCGTCGCGGGCACGGCGCTGGCCGTCGCCGCCGCTTTGCCGCTCGGCGCGCTCGCCGCCCGGAACATCGTGGGGCAAAGTTGGATCGGCGCGCCGGTGCGGCTCTTCCTCAATGTGCTCCGCTCGATTCCCGGCCTGATCTGGGGCGTGATCTGGGTCGCCGCGGTGGGCTTCGGCCCGCTTCCCGGCATCCTGGCCTTGGCCGCGCATTCAACCGGGATGCTCGGCAAGTTCTTCGCCGAGACGATGGAGCATGTCGATCCTGGCCCCGGGGACGCGCTCCGCAGCCACGGGGTATCGCAGCTCGGGATCCTGCGCTTTTCGGTGCTGCAGCAGGTTCTGCCGAGGCTCGTGGACGTGATCCTCTATCGCTGGGAGCACAATCTGCGCGCGGCCACCACGATGGGGCTCGTGGGAGCTGGCGGCCTCGGCCTCGAGATCATCACCGCCTTCCATCTGTTCGAATATCGCGAGGCGTCCGCGCTGATCCTCGTGCTGCTGGGCCTCGTCACCGCGATTACGATGATCGGCGCTCAGCTTCGCCGCCGCTTCCTCGGCCAGGGCTGATGTCTCCCCTGCATCACCGACGCCGCAACGGATCGTCCAGGCCAATTGGCTTTCTGTATGCACGTTGTGAATGGTTCGCTTTGCTCCCCGGATCGGCTTGCGTTTGCGTCCCACTGATCGAGGCAAGATCTCAGGAAAAAGCGCCTTGCTGGGAGGTTAACAACGCCAACCCTCTGATATTGCGCGTCCTGGTAAAGGAAAGAACTCCGGCATTAAGTTCTATTAAATGGAGCTCAATGCAAGAAAGAAAACTATTATTTTTCAAAGTGTTATGTCGGGACGCGACGCTCCTGGTTTTTTGCCGAATAGACTATTATTTATGTAAATTGGACCAGAAATATAATTCCGGCGGGCTTCGGAAGGCTGCGCGTTGAAGCCCCCGCGCCAATAACTCGGGCCACGAGTTAGGAGTTGAAATGCTTTGTAGAACCATCATTGGCATCCTCCTCTTTGCTAGCCTGTCGTGCTCGGGATCAAGCGCCGACGAAGGCATGTGGCTCCTCGACAATTTCCCCTCCGATCAGGTGGGGAAGCTTTATGGCTTCCGGCCGGATCAGCAGTGGCTCGATCGCGCTCGTTTGTCGGCGGTACGGCTGGCGCAGGGATGTTCGGCCGCCTTTGTCTCACCCCGAGGACTGGTGCAGACCAATCACCATTGCGCAGAGCGCTGCATCGAGCAGCTCTCCCGGGCCGGAAAAGACCTCTTGGCGAGCGGCTTTTACGCAAAGGAGGAGAAGGACGAGGCCAAATGCCCGGACTTCGAACTCGATCAGCTTATCGGCATCGGCGACGTCACGCCCCGCGTCCGCGAAGCGATCGAGGGGAAAGAGGGCGAAGCCTTCACCGAGGCGAAGCGCGCAGTCAAGGCCGCGATTGCGAAGGAATGCTCCGGCGGCGATGACGCTCTGCGCTGCGATGTCGTCGAACTCTATGAAGGCGGAGTCTACAACCTCTACAAATACCGCCGCTTTCAGGATGTGCGCCTCGTCTTCGCGCCCGAGCAGGCCATCGCATTCTTCGGCGGCGATCCGGATAATTTCGAGTTCCCGCGCTACGACCTCGATGTGAGCTACCTTCGCGCCTACCAAGACAATAAGCCGCTCGATACGTCGGCCAATTTCTTCCGCTATGCGCCGGAGGATGTGAAACCGGGGGATCTTACGTTCACGGTGGGCAATCCGGGCTCCACGAAGCGTCTGAATACCGTCGCCGAGCTTGAATATAATCGCGATGTCACCCTGCCGCGTGCCCTGTTCCGGCTGTCGGAACTCAGGGGCCTGCTCACGGAATTCCAGACGAAGGGCGCGGAAGAAAAGCGCATCGCGGCCGGTCGCATTTTCGGCGTCGAGAACTCGCTCAAGGGGCAGAAAGGCCGTTTCGGGGCGCTGGTGGACCCGGCGCTGATCGCCGCCAGGAGCCAGGCGGAGAGCGAGCTTCGCGCAAGGGTCAATGACGATCCCGCCTTGAAGGCCGAGGCCGGAGCCGCCTGGGATACGATCCGCGAAACGCTCCAACGCTGGAAGCCGAAAAGCGAAAAATACGCCTACACCGAAGGCCGCGCCGCGTTTGACTCGCAACTGTTCACGGATGCTCTGGCTTTGCTGCGCTACCCGGCCGAGAAGGCGAAGCCGGAGGAGAAGCGGCTGCCGGAATACACGGACGCCAATTTCCCGAGTCTCAGGCAGTCGGTCCTGGCGGATCGCCCTTTCTATCCGGAGTTGCAGAAGCTGACGCTGACCTTTTCGCTGACCAAGCTAAGGGAGGTGCTCGGCCCCGATGACCCGTTCGTGCGCAAGGTACTCGGCAAGAAATCGCCCGCAGAGCTGGCAACCGAGCTGGTCGATGGCTCAAAGCTCGGTGACGCGGCCGTCCGCAAGGCGCTTCTGGAAGGCGGCCAAGCCGCCATTGACGCTTCCTCCGATCCGATGGTCGAACTCGCGCGCCTTGTGGACCCCGATTTCCGCGCAATCCGCAAGGACTACGAAGACAATTTCGTAGCGCCCTTGAATAAGTCCCACAGCGCTATCGCCCGAGCGCGTTTCAAGATTTTCGGAACCTCGATCTATCCCGACGCAACCTTCACGATGCGAATTTCCTACGGCACCGTGAAAGGCTACTGGCAGAACGGCAAATTCGTCGAGCCGATAACACGGATCGGCGGCCTGTTCGAACGCGCGACCGGCGCGCCGCCCTATAGATTGCCTGAAAGCTGGGTCGCCGCGCGACCCGTCCTGAATATGGACCAGCCTATGAACTTCGCGACCACCAACGACATTATCGGCGGCAACTCCGGCTCACCTGTTGTCAATAAGGCGGGCGAGATCGTCGGGCTGATTTTCGACGGAAACATCCAATCGCTGGGTGGCGATTTCGGGTTTGACCCAGGCGTCAACCGCGCCGTCGCGGTGAATGTCGGCGCGCTACGCGAGGCGCTGACCAAGGTCTATCATGCGGACCGCATTGCGGCCGAACTCGCGCGGTAGCTTTTGTGCCAGAGCTAAGCAAACTCCGCTGATCTGGCCAACGGATGCGGCTCGCTCCGCACTACGTCATCCCGGCCAAGCGAAGCGCGAGCCGGGATCGCAAAAAGAGAGGCAATTCATTTTGTTACGATCCCGGATAAGGCTTCGCCTTTCCGGGATGACGGCGGCAGCAATCCGTTTGCACGTCCAGCGAACTCTGCTTAGGGTTTCGCTTGTTCGATTACCCGCAAACAGGCTCCCGCGACCTGTCCCGGATCGCGTGGAAGACGCTTGTTATTGGTAAATAATCTCAGGTAGCTTGTTGCGAGTGGCGTTAAACAACCGCCGCAATTCGCCACCCCTTATTGCTTTTGGCGAAAAAAGAGGTGATTTTCGCCTGCTCTCACTTCGGGTGGGACCGCACACAAAAGGCGTCTTCATGGACGAAACCCAAGCCGCATCTTCTCTCATCCGCTTGTATAATCCGGATGATTTCGCAGGCATGAGGCGGGCTGGACAACTTGCCGCGGACACGCTCGATTTCATAACGCCTTACGTGAAACCGGGGCTGCGCACGGCGGAACTGGATGAACTCATGCAGCGGTTCATCGAAGACCGCGGCGCCATCCCCGCACCGCTTGGCTATCGTGGATTTCCCAAGGCGACCTGCATTTCCATCAACCACGTCGTTTGCCACGGCATCCCTGGCGACGAGCGCCTTAAGGATGGCGACATCGTGAACATCGATGTGACGCCCATCCTCGACGGCTGGTATGGCGACACGAGTCGCATGTATCTTTGCGGCGATATCGGAGCGAAGGCGCAAAGGCTGATCGATGTGACCTACGAGGCGATGATGCTCGGCATCGCCCAGATCAAACCGGGCGCAACCTTTGGAGATATCGGCCACGCCATCCAGAGCTTCGCGGAAAGCCACCGCTTCTCGGTCGTGCGCGATTTCACCGGACATGGGGTTGGCCGCGCCTTCCACGAACCGCCGAAGGTTCGCAACTATGGGCGCCGTGGCGAGGGCGCCATGCTTGAAGAGGGGATGATCTTCACTGTCGAGCCGATGCTCAATGCGGGCCGTCACGGCGTGAAGATTCTTTCCGATGGCTGGACAGCGGTCACGCGCGACAAAAGCCTGTCTGCCCAGTTCGAGCACACGGTCGGCGTTACCAGCGACGGTTGTGAAATCTTTACCCTGTCGCCGGCCGGCCATACAAAGCCACCCTATTTTGCAGGGTGATGTTCCTCCGGCTGCGCCGTCCTGCGTCGGCGTGAGCGTGCTCCGTTTGTCAGCGGCCCAGGCAATGACGGCGCGCGGCGTGCGCAAAAATCGGAACCGGTTGCGACGCAATTTTTCTTAACGGCCTGGGACTGTGCCGCGCTGCATTTCGGGCGACGCCCGCGAGGCGGGATGCGCCAGGAAGCCTTCAGCAGAGCGGCCATCGCCGTCGTGGACGACGCTCGCCACGCGCGTATTGGTCAACAAATCGTTCAACGCGGCGAGCCTTCATACTTATGTGGTTAACAGAAGCGCGCCGGAATTATTTCCTGCCGTGTGTTGGTAAAAAACTTCTTTATGCGGCGCGAAAGTGAGGAATGGCGCGCCTACGGCCGGACAAAGGGAGGCTGCTATAAGCCATTGAAATTGCTATATTTTTTATTGTTAACAAATTACCCATTAAATAAGAATCTAATGCGGGAATTTTCCCATTTACTGGGACGAGCAAAAGTCCGTTAAATATGTTTTGAAATCGCGAATTAACGCTTGCGATGAGCCGGAACTGCACGGCGCAGGCAGCGGCGATGGCGTCCCGCTCCGTCCCTTTTCCCATCATTATCAAGGGCTTGAGCGCCCTTAAGCTGCGTTAACCTGCCGTCAAGGCGATTTCGCTGAAGATCTTTCAGAAGAAGGAATGCGGAGACAAGCGTCAGGGACAAGGCAGATGCCGCCATTTGCAGGATGCACGCAAAATGGACCATGCCGCCCGCGTCCGGTTAAACGCACGATGCCTCGGGCCGCCATATTGAACTCCCAATCACAAGAAATGCTTCTCTTGGAGCGGAATTACGGTATCGTTTTGGGTTGGGGAGAGGTACAGCACGGAGGAGATGATGGCAGCTCGGAGGCAAGTGGCGGCGTTGCCGCTCCGTCTGGCCAAGGACGGCGATCTCGAAGTCTTGCTCGTCACCTCGCGAGACACAGGCCGCTGGATTATCCCCAAAGGCTGGACATCGAAACGCATCAAGGATTGCAAGGCGGCAGCCCGCGAGGCGAGAGAGGAAGCCGGCGTCAAAGGCAAGATCCTGCGCGACGCCATCGGCACCTATCGTTATATCAAGCGTGAACTCGGCAACGGCGCCCTCATCGAGGTCCAGGTCTTTCTCCTCAAGGTCAGCAAACGCTGCAAGCGCTGGCCCGAAAAGCGCGAGCGGCGGCGAGCCTGGTTTGATCTCGAAGCCGCCGCCAGCAAAGTGAGCGACCCCGGGCTTTCCACGCTCATTGGCATGCTCCAGGCGGCCAATAGCGACGCCGGCCGCGCCTCTGGCGAGACTTAAGCTTCGCTGGAGCAAGCCTGCGATTTTGCGGCCATCTTTGCTACAGTGGGTATTGATCTTAAACAAGGCGGTCGAGGCCTTTCACAGATAAGGGATGGAAAAACCCACACATAATCGTTTGATAGGGCTGATCGCCGGAGATGGACATGGGCAAAACCCGCAAGTCGGCGGAGCCAAAGGAATCGGTGTTGCGCGATGCGAAGGAAGTGAACGCAATCGAGCAATACAGGCAATTGGCCGACCGCCCGAAGCCACGCAAGCCTCCCAAGAACTATAAATATCTCGACGAACTTGCCCATCTCCAGTTCGAACTCATCAAGCTGCAGGAATTGGTTCGCGTGCAAGGCTTGCGCGTCGTTGTCATTTTCGAGGGCCGCGACGCCGCCGGGAAGGGCGGTGTCATCAAGCGCATCACCCAGAGCTTGAACCCGCGCATTTGCCGCGTCGTGGCGCTCGGCACGCCGACGGAGCGCGAGCGCGGCCAATGGTATTTTCAACGCTACGTCGCCCACTTGCCGGCGCCGGGAGAAATCGTCCTGTTCGACCGCAGTTGGTACAACCGCGCGGGTGTCGAGCATGTCATGGGTTTCTGCTCGCTGGAAGAGTACCACGAGTTTTTACGCTCTTGCCCGCTCTTTGAGGAAATGCTGGTTCGCTCCGGAATCTATCTCTTAAAATACTGGTTTTCTGTCGCCGACGAAGAGCAGGAGCGGCGTTTCCAGGAGCGAATACGTAATCCCGTCAAGCGCTGGAAGCTCAGCCCTATGGATCTGGAGTCGCGCAGGCACTGGGTCGAGTACTCCAAAGCCAAAGATGTGATGTTGGCCCACACCGACCACGAGAAGACGCCATGGTGGGTCGTCAATGCCGATAACAAAAAGCGGGCGAGGCTGAATTGCATCGCGCATTTGCTGAAGCAAATTCCGTATCACGACATGACGCCGGTCGAAATTGAAGTTCCTCCACGGCAGGACGACATCGGTTATAAGCGGCCCAAAAAGTCGGACCAACGCTTTGTGCCCGATGTTTACTGACCTAGCCTCAAAGGATGGGTCTAGGGCCGGAGCGGGAAATGGAAGCGATAGGTCAAAGGCGGATGACCGCCGACCGTCGACATCTAAGGCGACGCATCAATTCGCGCTGAGGCGCTGCCTGCGCTTCGGGATCACTCCGGGCGCTCCTATTGGTGGTGCGCATCGGGAATTGGCATCTCCCGTGCAAGCCATTCATTGACGGCCAGCTCAACCAGCCCCTGCAAATCCGTGCCTCTCGCCGTCGCGATCTTCCTCAAATGCGCAGCAGTTTCACGCGTAAGCGAGAATGTCATGTTTGTGTTGGTGTTCTCGAGCCTGCCTTGGGGCTTCGTTAGAAAATGCGCCACATTCCGCTTTCTCATATCGTCCTTGTACCCGTTCCATTCTTGCCGCTAGCCGCGGTCCTTGATGTCTCGATCATCCTAAGTCTACCTCCAAAGCTAACGGAGAGAGACCGTGGCAGCCAAGCTTGCCATCTGGAAGGTAGACAACCCAACTTAGCCCGAGATAGAGCGATCGACAAAGGACATATCGGTCCTATCCGGGCCGAGCGCCACTACCTCAGCTTGCCCAAGTGACGCAAACTGCTGCGAGCGGGCGGTGGGCAGGCGGCAGCAGTGCAAAAACCCGGCATCAAGCCCAAGGTCGGGAGAGAGAAGCCGTTTCCTCGAAAGCCTGAATCTTATCCGCCTTTTTCATCGTCAGGCCGATATCGTCCAGACCCTCCATTAGACATTTCTTGCGGAAAGGATCGATGTCGAAGCGCACCACCCCGCCATCCGGCCCACGAATTTCCTGTTTTTCCAGATCGACGGTCAGCGTTGCGTTCGCGCCACGCTCAGCATCGTCCATCAGCTTTGCAAGATCCTCGGCGGAGACCACTACGGGCAAAATGCCGTTCTTGAAGCAGTTATTGTAAAAGATGTCGGCAAACGACGTCGAAATCACGCAGCGGATACCGAAGTCGAGAAGCGCCCAGGGCGCATGTTCGCGGCTTGAGCCGCAGCCGAAATTGTCCCCCGCCACCAGGATCTTTGCGTTGCGGTAAGCAGGCTTGTTCAGGACGAAGTCCGGGCTCTCTTTGCCCTGATCGTCGAAGCGCATTTCGTAAAACAGCGACTTGCCGAGGCCTGTGCGCTTGATCGTCTTCAGAAACTGCTTCGGAATGATCATGTCGGTGTCGACATTGATCATCGGCAACGGCGCGGCCACGCTTGTGACCGAAGTGAATTTATCCATGGGCTTGTCCTTTTTCTTTCCTTTTAGCGCGTAAGCCGCAAGGATCAAGCCGCTTGCCGGATGTTTTCACCTGACCACACCGGCGGCCGGCGTTGCGCCCATGGCTGGGCCAGTTCCAGTTGGCGCGCAAGCCGAAGCAGAAGCCCATCCGCGTTCACTTTCCCGGCGAACTGAATGCCGATGGGAAGACCATCCGGCGACCAGGCGAGCGGGACCGAAATTGCGGGCTGGCCCGTCATGTTGAATTGCGCGGTGAATGGAGCAAAGGCGAAGCTTTTGGCGGCTATGGCTTTCAGGAGCGCTTTCATGAGCCAGGGGGACTGGAGGCCATCCACAACCCGCATGGCGATTTTTTCGCTGGTTGTCGGATTGTTCTGGCCGATGCGCAGCGGAAGAGAGCCAAGAACAGGACTCATGATCACGTCGAAACGCTCGGAGAACTCCAGAAACTGCGTTGTCGCGCGATCAATGACAGCCTTTGCCCAAGTCTTCTTAGCTTCCGGTACGACGCCGCCAACACTCGCGAGCATCCAGGTGGTCAGCTCAACATCCTCGCTCGATGCCGCGCGGCCCACAAGATTCACAGCGCCGTCAAGGCCTTGCCTAGCGCCGATCGCCCAATAGATAAGAAAGGCCATGCCAAACTCTGCATAATCGACCTCTGGTTCCGCATCTTCGACACGATGGCCAAGCGACTCCATCAGCTTGACTGCGCTTTCCAGCGCCGTCCGCACTTCAGGCGCAACTGACGAACCGAACATCGCGCTCCGCACAACCGCCACCTTCAACGGCTCCGGAGGCGATTCCATCCCGGCCAGAAAGCCTGCATTCGTGCGGTCGCAGATGGCGTCCAGCACGGCGGCGGAGTTGCGAACGCTGCGGCTCACGACGTGGTCCACGACAAAGTTCGAAACAATGGTTTCGGTTTGCTGGTCCCTCGGGTTGAGCCCGCGCGATGTTTTCAGTCCGAACAGGCCACAGCAACTCGCCGGGATGCGGATGGAGCCGCCGCCGTCGGAGGCATGCGCCATCGGCACGATACCGGCTGCGACAGCAGAAGCGGCGCCGCCGCTCGAACCGCCCGGCGTGCGGTCGAGGTTCCAGGGATTGCGGCATGGGCCGAGAAGTTCGGCTTCCGTAACCGGCACCAGCCCGAACTCTGGCACGTTCGTCTTGCCGAACGCGACGAGGCCCGCGGCCTTGAAGCGCTTTATGATTTCGCCGTCCTCTTGAGGGACATAGTTTGCGAAGAGCCGGCTGCCGCATGTGAGCGGCGCGCCCGCGAGGGGCTGACCGAGGTCTTTAATGAGGAAGGGCACACCAGAGAAAGGCGCGTCCGTTTCCGCTGCGCTTGCGGCTTTGTCAGCCTCGGCGTTCAAAAGATGAACAACCGCGTTGAGCTCAGAGTTTACGCGATCACAACGCTCACGAGCCTCGGCGAGAAGTTCAACCGCGCTGACCTCCCTCTTACGCACAAGTTCAGCCAAACCGACCGCATCATATCGGTCGTATTCTGCGAAGCCGCTCATTGCTTACTCCAACCGGTTTCGTCTTACTTAGAGCGACCGCAGAAAAATCCTACTCCCGGAGATCCCGTTGAACACAGATTGATGAACAAGGCGGTGATGCGAACGGGACTTGGAGGGCCGTCCTTGTCCAAGTCAATGGCGTGAATCTGTTTCGTGGCGCTCGGATTTGATTTGCCACCGGCGCATGGCCTCAAGCAAAACCACGTTATGCATGATATTGCTGATCCGTTCTTGACGGACGCGTTCTTTGTCATCCGGGCATTCATCGACGATGAAAGCGCGCCAGAACCGCGCCGCCGCTTGCTTGAGCCGCTTGGGCCTCCAGATTTTAGCCATCCGTACCCCGCCTGCAGATCACAAAGTCTCCCGGCGCTTGCAGCACCTTTGTGCGCCACAGAGTACGGGCGCATCGCTTTCGATCTCCTCAACCTGACTGGCAGAAAAAGCGGAAAGTTTTGCGTGAATGCCTTGGCGGCGTTGGCACCAAGGCCGTTTCTCGCTAACGGCGCGCTTCGTCGGGCCTGCGCGAGGGCGTGATGCGCGCCTCGATCACTTCGCCGCGGCGAAGCACGCGAAGCGTCGCCTCCCGGCCGATCGAGTTTCCGTCGAGAATGCGATGGATCGCATCAACCGAAGGAGCTTCCTTTCGGTCGACCGACAACATCACGTCGCCCGCGCGTAAGCCAGCTTTCTGGGCAGGCCCGTCCGGCACGATCTGAACGATCTGCACGCCTGCCGGAATGGAAAGCCCGTATCTTGCCGCCGCCGCCTTCGGAAACGGAACTGTCTGCCCTGCAAGGCCCAGATAGCCCCGCACAACGCGGCCCTCGCGCATGAGGTCGGGAATGATCCGCTTTGCCGTATTGATCGGGACCGCAAATCCGGTGGCGTTTGCGCCCGCAATGATCGCCGTATTCACGCCGATCACACGCCCCCGGCTATCCAACAAGGCGCCGCCGGAATTGCCGGGATTTAGCGCGGCGTCGGTCTGGATGATGTCCTCGATGAGGCGGCCCGTCGTGGCGCGCAGGGTGCGTCGCAGGGCGCTCACGACGCCTGTCGTGACCGAAGCCTGAAGGCCGAACGGGTTGCCCATCGCCACGACGAGCTGACCAACCCGCAGAGCGTCGGAGTCGCCAAGCTCAACCGGGGAAAGCCGCGCTGTGTGCGCACGAACAAGCGCGATGTCTGTATCGGGGTCGCCGCCCACGACGTCGGCAGGCGCAATGCTGCCGTCGGCGAAAAGCACCTCGATTGCCCTCGCGCCGTCGATTACGTGATTGTTCGTCAGGATGTAGCCGTCTGGTGTGATCACGAAGCCGGACCCGGCGCCGCCCTGCATGCGCGGATTGGCTTCCGGCGCGCCCGGCTTCGCCTTTCGCTGGATCCCGACCATGGCCGCGGCCACGCTCTCGACGACCCCGGTGACGATCTCCGAATAGGCATCCAACGCTTCCACTTCCCGGCGGGCGTCCCGATCGCCGGTCACCGGATTTGATTTCAAACCGAAACTGATAGGGATGATTTTCATTGCAAGTCCTTGAGGCGGCAAAACGCGCCACCCCTCCACTTGCGACAGATGGTTAAAGCTAGCCCCTTTTCAATTTCCCCCCAGGCAGACGCCGCCACTCTGGCCAAGCGTTCGTCGTCCCCGCTGGGCGAAGCGCGAGCCGGAACCGCAAAAAGGAAGGCGTTCCAATGTGTCCAACCCAAACGTCAAACCTCGGCTTGCAGGCTGACTGGCTTTTTGCAGGCTCGTTGTGAAAGGCGGCATTTCGTTTTGGATCATTTAGACCAGCTTGCGTTTGCGTCCGGTTGCCTGGGCCAGGATCTTAGGGCAAAGCGCCTTATTGAGAGGTTAATCCGTTCAAGTCATTGTTTTCAAAAGGTAAAATCGGAAGTGCGCTCGCGCCGCCGCAGGTATGAGAGGCAAAACCATGGTTAAGAGGAGCGCCGAAAATATATTTAACGGACTTTTGCGCGTCCCAGTAAAGGAGAAAATTCCGCCATTAGATTCTATTTAATGGGGCTGATCGAAGACAGAAAGCTATTCATTTTCAATGGGTTGGAGCGACCCATCGGCGCCTGGTCAAAGGCGCGGCCCGCATCCTTTTGGGAATTGTTAAGTATGACCCGGAGGGAAATAAATCCTTTTGCGCCGAAATTAACCATCCAGGGTTAACGCATAATCGCCGCCTGCTATTGGGGTATGAGCCGCCTTTCGATTGGACGGGCCGCTAAGTGGGAGGCGGCTGCGTATCAGGGGAGACCATGGCGAAAGGCCCCTCGGAAACTACTCACTGGCTTTCAAAGCGAAGGTGGCTTTAGCTGCCCTGAAGGGGGAGAACACGCTCGACCAGCTGGCAGCATTTCGACATTCACCCCCCAAACAGGTCACCCAGTGGAAAGCCTAGCTTGTAGAAGGCGCTACCGGGGGTGTGCACCGCGGCAGCGAAGCCGCCGCTTCAGAGCCTGCACGCCAAGATCGGCGAATAGATGCTGGAGTGCGCTCGCCAAGGCCGGCCTTCTGATGGCAAAACGATGATCGACCGCGACCACGATCTTCCGCTCGCCAGGCACGGAGGCTCAGCCGCAGCAGCATCTACCTCGTCCGCGCCACCGCGATAGCCAAGGCGGGGTATGGGCCGCATCATCACGTTGAGATTGACGTCAACCGCGAATCCGAAAATCTCGGGAGTTACCTTGTTAAAACCGCCAGTTTTCGATACACCGACAACGGCTGATATGGGCCTGTCGAGGAAGGGTGCTGTGCGGCACCCGACCGGCCGGCAACCAGGTTCCAAAAAGCTATAGGCTCACCCAGAGCAAGCGACGCTTGAAACGATCGAGCCTAGATAGCTTTGAGGGGCTGGCTGTTCCATAGACTTATTTTTGCGGCTTGGTCACGCGATCAAAGGGGTGGTGAGATGCGTAGAGACGTGGGCGTCGTTTTGACGGCGTTTGTTGTCATTGCTTGCAACTGCCTGACGCAGGACGCTCTCGTGGCCATGACCGGCTACAGCGGCGGAGCGCAGATCGGCACCGCTACTTCGAATAGTTACAGCGACCCCGCCCTCACCGCTTCGACCGCATACACATACACCGTGGCCGCAAACGATGCGGCAGGCACCAACTCTGCTCAATCAACGAGCGCGAGCGCGACGACGCCGAGCGGCAGCTTCGTATACGATGACACGCTTCACTGGAACAACTGGAGCTGGGGCACAACTCTGAACCCGAGCGTCACCGCGCCCGTTTTTGCAGGCACGAAGTCTTTGGGCATCACCTTCACCGAGGGATATGCTGGCGCATACTTCAACAATGCCGGGTTCGATACCACGCCCTTCACGAACCTCTCTTTCATGATCCAGCCGAGTGGCCCATCGCTCCCGGCGCTCCGCGTCTACCTCATCGAACTCGACCGGCGCCAAACTCACATTCATCGATCCATCGACCTATGCGACCCCCTCGGCCGGGGGTTGGTATTCCGTCACGATCCCGCTTTCTGCCCTTTCCGGCGCCTCGAAGACCCTGACCGGCGTCGTTATCCACGAATTCTCCGGCGCCGCGCAGCCCACGTTTTATGTGGACGACCTGGCCTTTGTCGGCAATCCCCAATCAACGAGCGCGAGCGCGACGACGCCGAGCGGCAGCTTCGTATACGATGACACGCTCCACTGGAACAACTGGAGCTGGGGCACAACTCTGAACCCGAGCGTCACCGCGCCCGTTTTCGCAGGCACGAAGTCTTTGGGCATCACCTTCACTGGGGGATATGCTGGCGCGTACTTCAACAATGCCGGGTTCGATACCACGCCCTTCACGAACCTCTCTTTCATGATCCAGCCGAATGGCCCATCGCTCCCGGCGCTCCGCGTCTACCTCATCAACTCGACCGGCGCCAAACTCACATTCATCGATCCATCGACCTATGCGACCCCCTCGGCCGGGGGTTGGTATTCCGTCACGATCCCGCTTTCTGCCCTTTCCGGCGCCTCGAAGACCCTGACCGGCGTCGTTATCCACGAATTCTCCGGCGCCGCGCAGCCCACGTTTTATGTGGACGACCTGGCCTTTGTCGGCAATCCCCAATCAACGAGCGCGAGCGCGACGACGCCGAGCGGCAGCTTCGTATACGATGACACGCTTCACTGGAACAACTGGAGCTGGGGCACAACTCTGAACCCGAGCGTCACCGCGCCCGTTTTTGCAGGCACGAAGTCTTTGGGCATCACCTTCACCGAGGGATATGCTGGCGCATACTTCAACAATGCCGGGTTCGATACCACGCCCTTCACGAACCTCTCTTTCATGATCCAGCCGAGTGGCCCATCGCTCCCGGCGCTCCGCGTCTACCTCGTCAACTCGACCGGCGCCAAACTCACATTCATCGATCCATCGACCTATGCGACCCCCTCGGCCGGGGGTTGGTATTCCGTCACGATCCCGCTTTCTGCCCTTTCCGGCGCCTCGAAGACCCTGACCGGCGTCGTTATCCACGAATTCTCCGGCGCCGCGCAGCCCACGTTTTATGTGGACGACCTGGCCTTTGTCGGCAATCCCCAATCAACGAGCGCGAGCGCGACGACGCCGAGCGGCAGCTTCGTATACGATGACACGCTTCACTGGAACAACTGGAGCTGGGGCACAACTCTGAACCCGAGCGTCACCGCGCCCGTTTTCGCAGGCACGAAGTCTTTGGGCATCACCTTCACTGGGGGATATGCTGGCGCATACTTCAACAATGCCGGGTTCGATACCACGCCCTTCACGAACCTCTCTTTCATGATCCAGCCGAGTGGCGCATCGCTCCCGGTGCTCCGCGTCTACCTCGTCGAACTCGACCGGCGCCAAACTCACATTCATCGATCCATCGACCTATGCGACCCCCTCGACCGGAGGTTGGTACTCCGTCACGATCCCGCTTTCTGCCCTTTCCGGCGCCTCGAAGACCCTGACCGGCGTCGTTATCCACGAATTCTCCGGCGCTGCGCAGCCCACGTTTTATGTGGACGACCTGGCCTTTAATGGTTCCCCCTCATCATCTGCCCCGGACGACAGAAGCAATCCCCAGCAGCCGGTCCGTTGTTTCTGGAAAATCTGGAGGAGGCGATGATCCGTCAGTGAGTGACACTACTTGGAGCCAAGGCCCGAGATTGGGTGTGAACGGACCGATACCGGTGATCGTTGTCGACCAGTTTGGCTATCCAACAAAAGCTCCTAAGATTGCAGTGATCCGCGATCCGCAGGTGGGCTATGATAGCGTGGCCCATTTTAGGCCGGGAAGCAATTATGCCGTTGTTGATCAATCCACTGGTAAGATTGTTAAGCAAGGCGTCCCCATTGCCTGGAAAGGCGGTGCCACAGATGAAATTTCGGGCGACAAAGTCTGGTGGTTTGATTTCTCCGATGTCAGCCATTCCTGGAACGTATGCAATCGTAGACATTGAACGGGGATTGCATTCCCCCGATTTCCGGATCGATGATAACATTTACCGAGACGTGCTGAAGCACGCGGTGAGAACCTACTTCTACCAGCGCGCTGGCTTCAAGAAAACCGCCCAGACGGCCGGGCCGATTGGGCGGATGCTGCAAGCCATCTGGGCCGTTGGCAGGATCCTCAAGCACGGCCGTGGAAATCCAAGGACCAATGGATCAAGAGCGACGCCGATGTTAAGGATCTCCACGGTGGCTGGTTCGACGCAGGGGACTTCAATAAGTATACGAGTTGGGCGGCTCGCAATATCATAGTTCTGCTCCGCGCTTATGAGGAAAACCCAACTGCATTCGGAGACGACAGTCGCATCGCCAAGTCGGGCAATGGCATTCCCGACATTCTTGACGAAGTCAAATGGGCATTGGATTGGCTCACACGTATGCAAAACACGGACGGCTCTCTGCTCTGTGTCCAAGGATTAAGCGAAGCGAGCCCGCCGTCCTCTGCGAAAGGTCCAAGCTATTACGGTCCGCCAACGACGGCGGCATCTCTAATGGGGGCGGCGGCGTTTGCCTACGCCTCCAAGATTTACTCCGCGCGCCCCGAGGCTGAGCTCAGCGGCTTTGGCAAAGACCTCGCGTCCCGCGCCAAAAAAGCATGGGATTGGGCGAACGCCAATCCCAGTGTTCTATATTACAATAATGATAATGCGAAACAGCCTGGTTCGGGCGGACTTGCTTCAGGCCAGCAGGAAATGAACGATGAACAGCGTTTTAATGCGAAATTCGAGGCTGCTGTTTATCTTTACGAACTAACCGGCGATCTAAGTTACAAAGGCTTCATTGAATCGAACTACGCGTTAATCATTCCAAGCTGGGGCCCGACACTATGGGACACAGATAAGCAGGAAGCGTTACTATATTACACGCGCTTGCCGAATATTTCTTCTCAGATCAAGAATGACATTTTGACAAAGTTTGTAGCGGGCGTAGCCAAAAATGAATACCAGCTTCCAATGGTAATCCAAAACTTAGACCCTTATCGCTCGCCGATTAAAGATTATACTTGGGGGAGCAACTCGTCAAAAGTCCAACAAGCGAGGCTATATCAACTTTTGGCATCATACGGCGATGGCGTTTATCCTGATAAAGTGAACGCGGTAGCAATGGACTACATCCATTACATCCATGGCGTTAACCCGTTGGGGCTTGTTTATCTAACAAACATGCAATCAGTCGGAGCCGCGCATTCCGCCACGACCATGTTTCACAATTGGTTTGCTTTTGGTACGCGCTGGGAAAAGGTAAGTGAGACGACGCCAGGCCCACCACCCGGATATCTGGTGGGAGGACCTAATCCATACTATTCAATGGATAAGTGCTGCACCGCGGCCCCCGGGACAGCGGGATACCGGTGCTTTGGGTCTGCGGCCTTTTCATTTTGCAGTAACAAGCACACGCCGCCGCTCGGGCAGCCCGCATTGAAATCCTACCGGCAATTTAACGAAGGCTGGCCGGGGAATTCCTGGGCGGTAACGGAGCCATCCACAGGCTATCAAGCACAATACATTCGTGTTTTGGCCAGATACGTGCGTTGACGGCATCGATGCAGGCCTCCCTCTTCTCAAGAAAGAACGCAGTGATAGCATTCAGCTGAGGCCTCAACATCCCATCCTAGAAGACGCCGAGAATAAGAGTATTCTCACTACTGATATTTCGAACATATCGATCGCGCGGCCGACGTCAAAACGAGTGAGATTCGTTGCCGTTCCTTCCGCTTCGAGAGGTTAAGCGGCGATGTCCTGAATCCCGGCCAATGACCGGAATCGACCCCGAAGCAGATGATCCCTACTCGGCCGCCTGCCGGGCTCCCCTGACGGCTGCGCGGGCAGCCTCCTCGCCGCGCTTCTTATCGACTGCCGCCGTACCGCCGCGCGTCACCTGAAACATTTCGAGGTTGTCAAACTCATCAGAGACATCCGTCTGAAGCGCAATATCGGCATAGTCTTTGTGCTTGGGATCAAGCTTGATACGCTGGCGCATCGTCTCCAGGCGGAGCAGCCAGTAACCCATCCAGAAATGCGACCGCAGCGTTTGCCAGGCGAAACGCGGATAGAAGGCAAACAAGGATTCGCGAGCCAACCCAGGCCGACGGTCGCGACGATGTTTCAGGCGAAAGTAACCGCTTTCCAGCGGATGAACCTTGTCATACCGGAAGGAATATAAGAACCAGAACAACATCACCATGACCTTGCCGGCGTTCATCCCGCAGGCCGCGGCCCGGCGCATCACTGTCTTGATGTGGTCCGGCGTATAGAATGCACGCCACGCCTCGCGGTAAGCCTCTTCCCACTCCGCCGCCGTCATTTTCGGATGTTGCACGACCCTATGGTTCAGGTCGTATTTGTTCATGTCCGGATCCATCCACGCGCCGTTCTTGTGAAGCGACTGGTGGTCCTGCGAGCCGGGCAGCGGCGTCAGGAAGAAGAACTCAAGGATATCGACGGGAAGCTCCCGCTTGATGATCTCGATGTCGCGCTTGATGGTTTCCTTGGTGTCGTTCGGAAAGCCGAGAATATAGCCGGCATAGGTGACAATGCCTTGCCGTTTCCAGGCCTGAAGCATCGCCCGATAGTCCGTGATGCGGTTCTGCCGTTTTTGCGCGCTGAGCAAGCTGTCGGGATTGATGTTCTCGAGGCCGATAAAGACGCGGGAGACGCCCGCGCGCTTTGCCTTCTCGATGAAGCCTGGGATTTGATGGCAGAGCGTATCCACCTGGATGATGAACTTGACCTTGATGCGCTCTCTCTCTCGCAAGGCAATCAGGCGGTCAAAGAACGGCTCCCAGTTGCGATTGCGCGCGAAATTGTCGTCCGTGAGGAAAAAGCGTTTGATGCCCTGGGCATAGTTTTCCCGGATGACAGCTTCGAGGTCATCGGCGAGCGGAAGCGGCTCTTGCGGCCCTGAACGTTGATGATGGTGCAGAACGAGCATTGATAGGGGCACCCCCGGCCGAGATCGACGCTCGTCGTGATACCGATCGTTCTCTTCACGGCCTGGAGAGGCAGGATCGGCATGGGCTGATTGGTCATGTCCGGCAAATCGGCCATGAAATTGTAGAGCGGTTTCAGCGTTCCTTCGAAGGCGTCCTTGAGGACGATGTCAAGACGCCCGTCCTCAGCCTCGCCAGCGAAGAGGCTGATGCCGAGGTCCTGCGCCGCCTTCAGATCAGCGGGAAGTTCGGGAAGCATCGACAGGCAGCCCGAAACATGAAAACCGCCGATGCAAACAGCGATACCCAACTCGCGAAACTGGCGCGCCACATCAATGGCGCGCGGGAACTGATTGGATTGAACGCCGGCAAAAGCCACGAGCGCCTTATCGCCCGGCTTGATGGTTCTCGCGATCTTGGCGGGCTGAATGCGCCGGTTCGTCTCGTCGAAAGCGGAAATGACCATGTCCACGTCCGGCCCGAGCACCTGCCGTTTGCGGCAATCTTCGGCGAGACCGTTGAGGCAGGCCAGCGTGTTCGAAGGAATGGCAGAGCGAAGCCACTGGATCGGATACCCATCGTCATCGTAATGCGTGGGCTTGATCAGAATGAGATGGAATTTCGTCCCGCTGCTCTGCATCACCTGATTCCCCCGTGACGGTGTTCTGCGTACCGCCGCGCAGTTTTCGAAGCGTCGAGCGGGGAAGCGCGCCCCACATTATACTTGAAAAAGATGGGTCGATGGCGCTCCACACCTTCCGCTTGCCATCTATTCAGCCCTCCACATTGCGCACAACCCCTCGCGAGAAGTTACGCACGTGTTTCCGTCATGCCGGGGAAAACGAACTAGTGACGGCTGCTTCGCTGGCTCAGACAGCGCATCGTATGAGCGGTCGCGATCTTGGTTGCGCAAGGCTACGCTGGCGCTATCATTCCCAAAAATATATGGTTCAAGATATTGAGGTGACTGGGGCAAGTTTATGCGCGCATTATTTTTGGCTATTGGAATGATGCTGACCTTCAGCGGTACAGCGTTTGGCGGTGCTGGCAACAATTGTGATCAGACCGCTAACCTCGACTTAAAGATCAGCGGATGCACCCTTATCATCGAAGGTCGCGCAAAAGGCAACAAATCTGCTGCCTTCTATAATCGCGGCCAAGCCTACTATGCGAAGCATGATTATGACCGCGCAATCCTCGATTTCGACCAAGCCATCAGCCTCAATCCAAGGGAGGCCTGGAACTATAACGACCGTGGCCTCGCTTACGATGCTAAGCGCGAATATGACCACGCCATCGCTGATTACGATAAGGCAATCATGCTCAACTCTAAACTGGCGAGCGTTTACTCTAATCGTGGTCTCGCATACAATGACAAGGGCAATTTTGATAGAGCAATTGCGGATTCCGATCAGGCTATTCGCCTCGATCCTGAAAATGCGATATTCTTCCTTGCTCGTGGCGCTGCTTACTTCAACAAAGACCAATACGACCAAGCCATCGCGGACTTCGATCAGGCTATTCGCCTCGACCCGAAAGGTGCGAAAGCGTTTAATAACCGCGGCAACGCTTACAAACGCAAAGGCGAATACGACCGCGCCATCGCCGATTACGATCAGGCTATTCGTCTCGACTCAAACTATTTGAAAGCCTTCAATAATCGCGGCAGGGCTTATCGAGAAAGGGGCGAGTTCAACCGCGCCATCGTCGATCACGATGAGGCCATTCGCCTCGATCCAAAATTCGCCGACTCTTACAACGCCAGAGCGTGGTGCTTATTCGAAGCCGGAAAGCTGCAAGGTGCGCGGCAAGACGCTGACAAGGCGGCGGCGCTGGATCCCAAAGACTTCGAACATCTTCGATACAAGAGGGCATATTCTTCTTGCCTTAAATGATGCCAAAGCCGCACTTGATGATTTCAATGAGGCATTACGACTGAAACCAGATAAAATCAGCTCTCTTTGGGGGCGCGGGCAGGTCTATGAGCAGCAGGGGCTGCGCTTGCTTGCTCTCGCGGATTACAAGAAGGCAGTCGAGCTGAAGGCGGCTGGCAACGAGAAGAATGCGCAGTACAAGGTGCGCGCCCGGCTTATCGTCCTAGAAGCTCCGTCTGCATCGGCGCCTGCGCCGGTCCAGGCCACCACTGAAGCGCAAGCGAAAGGCCGGCGCGTTGCGCTTGTCATCGGCAACAGCGCTTACAAGGCGGTGTTAGAACTTCCGAATCCGAGGAATGATGCGGCCGTCGTCGCAGCCGAGCTCACGCATCTCGGCTTCGAGGTCATCGAAAAGCACGATCTGGGCGTGGCGGGCATGCGGCGCGTTCTCGGGGAATTCGAGGATAAGACCGCAGGCGCGGAATGGGCGTTCGTTTATTACGCCGGACACGGTATGGAACTCGACGGACGGAATTGGCTGATTCCCGTCGACGCACAGCTTGCGCGCGCGACGGATGCTCCCGACGAAGCCGTGCCGTTGGAGCGCGTACTAGACCGCTTGTCGGCGGCGACGAAGCTGCGCGTCGTCATCCTTGATGCCTGCCGCAACAACCCGTTCCTGTCGCGCATGGTGATGAGCCGGGTGAGCACCCGCGCCGTAGCGCGCGGCTTGACCGCCGTCGAGCCCTCGCATGGGGAAGTGGTTTTCTACGCCGCGCGCGACGGCAACGTTGCCTCAGATGGAAAAGAGGGGAACAGCCCTTTCGCGGTGGCACTTGTGAAGCATATGGACGAGGACGGAGTTGAACTAGGCCGCTTTTTCCGCCGGGTGACGAGCAGCGTGCTGGCCGCGACACACAACCAGCAAGAGCCGTTCGTCTATGGCCGCATTCCAGACGAGGACTTCTACTTCAAGCCTCCAAGATAAGGGGTGGTTAAGCGAATACCTTAAGCCGCAGTCTGCGCCATTTCTGTTACGGCCGGCGCATAGCGAAGCCAGATCGCCTTCGGGCCGAGCGAGGCAACGAAGGCGGCATGCGCGGCTTCCTCCTCGGCCGAGAGGCGCGGCGGCAGAGGCTTCAGCCGGATCTGAACAACGGCCGCGCCTTCGGCGTTATCCGCTGCCTCGTGCGAGGTCAGATTCAGGCCCGCCTGCTCGGCGCCGACGAGCCGAAGATAGACGTCGGCTAGAAGCTCGCTATCGAGGAGCGCGCCGTGTTTGGTGCGCGTTGAGTTGTCGATCCCGTAGCGGCGGCACAGCGCATCGAGATTATTGGGGCTTCCGGGGTGCTTCCGGCGCGCGAGCGCCAGAGTGTCCGTCACCCGCTCGAAGCTGATCGGCGGCGGATGACCCAACCGGCCGAATTCGTGATTGAGGAAGCCGACGTCGAAAGCCGCGTTGTGGATGATGAGGCGCGCGCCTTCCAGCACGGCGAGGATTTCATCCGCCAAGGAGCCGAACAACGGCTTGTCGGCGAGGAAGGCATCTGTCAAGCCGTGAATCTCGGTCGCGGCTCTGGGCACATCTCGCTCGGGATTGAAATACCAATGCCAGGAAACGCCGGTTGGGATGTAATTGATCAGTTCGACGCAGGCCAGCTCTATAATGCGGTGATTGTCCTTGGGGTCGAGCCCGGTCGTCTCGGTGTCGAGCACAAGTTCGCGCATTAAGCCCCATCGATGCGGTCAGTCTTCTTGGAGATCGGCCCAGCGCTGGAATGCCAGCGGCGGCCGTTTCAGAATCTCCACGATAACTGCATCGATTTGGCGGTAGGTGTCTTCCAACGGGGCGGCGGTATCCACAACGAAGTCGGCTTTTGCGCGCTTATCGGCGTCCGGTAGTTGCCGCGCGATCAGGGCGTCGAGTTTCTCCGCGGTCATGCCCTGCCGAAGCATCAGGCGATCGCGCTGGATATCCTGCGGCGCACTCACAACGATGACCGCATCGAAGAGCGCTCGCGACGCAGTCTCAAAGAGAAGCGGTATTTCGAGGACGGCCAGATCGGAGCCATTGTCATGCTCGTCGAGCAGAAAGCCCCATTCGGCGGCGCGGACGCGCGGGTGGATGATGGCTTCGAGCTTTTTCAGCTCGGTTGGCGAGGCGAGGACTTTCCCGGCGAGCGCAGCGCGATCCACCATGCCGTCTCTGGTTGTGCCGGGAAACACGGCCTCGATCAGAGGCACCGCCTCGCCCGCATAGAGGTCGTGCACGACCTTGTCCGCATCGAGAACAGGGATGCCTTGATCGCGAAGGTAGGCAGCGGCCGTGCTCTTTCCCATGCCGATCGAGCCTGTGAGACCGGCGACGATCATGCCCCGCCATTCTCCCGGGCTGCTATCGCCGCCAGAACAGCTTCGCGAAGTTCCGGTGTCACTTCGGGGCGGATCCCAAACCAGATCTCAAAACCGGGGACGGCTTGATGGAGGAGCATGCCCAAACCGTCCACAGCCTTCAGGCCCCGTCGGCGCGCCTGAACGAACAGGTCGGTTTCAAGCGGGGAATAAACGATATCGCAGACCGTGGCATCCGGCGCGGCGGCGGAAAGATCGATGTCCAGCCGCGGCACGCCTTTCATACCCAGCGTCGAGGTATTGACGATCAGAGCCGCGCCTTGCAGAGCCCGGCCCAAAGCTTCAAAGTCATGAGCGGAGGCGGGCGGGAAAGCCGCCGCAAGCTCCTCGGCACGGGATTTCGTCCGGTTCACGATCCGAATGTCCTCAAAGCCGCGCTGGTGAAGCGCCCAGACAATGGCCCGCGCCGCGCCGCCCGCGCCGATAACAACTGCCGGACCAGGGCGATCCCAGTCTGCCGCTTCGCTGTCAAGGTTGGCGAGAAAGCCGCGTGCGTCGGTGTTCGAGCCTGTCAATCTTCCACCGTCGAGCCAAACCGTGTTCACGGCTCCGATCGCATCGGCGGCGGCGTCGCGGCGCTCGCACAGGCGATGAGCCTCGATCTTATGGGGCACGGTGACATTGCCGCCGCAATACCTGTTGGCCGCGAGGTTCGTCAGAAAGACTGCCAAATCCTTCGGCTCGACGGCCGCCTTCACATATTCGGCGTCTATGCCGGACTTTTCGAGCCAATAGCCATGAATGACAGGGGACAAGGAGTGAGAAACCGGCCAGCCGATCACACAGGCGCGCTTCATGCCGGCTTTCCTATTTCATGAGAACAGAGAGGCGGCGCAACTCGTCCAAGACCGGAAGGATGGGCAAACCGAGGATCGTGAAATAGTTGCCCTTCACTTCCGAGAAAAGATGAATGCCGAGCCCTTCGATGTGATACGCGCCAACGGAGGTGATGACGCCTTCACCCGACGCTTCAAGATACCAGTCGAGGAACTCGTCCGAGAAATTGCGAACCGTCATGCTTGCGGTGTCGGAGAAAGTCGCCGCATGGCCCTTGTAAAGCAGAACCGCCGCGGAATGGAGGTGGTGTGACCGACCGCGCAGCCTCATAAGCTGATCTCGCGCCTCTTCCCGGCTTCGCGGCTTCTGCAGAAGCTCACCCCCGAGCGCCAGAACCTGGTCCGCACCGATGACGATGGCGCCTGGCTCCATCTCCAGGACACTGTCGGCCTTGAGCCGGGCCAAAGTCTTTGCGACCTCCATGGGCGCGTTGTTGCCGGAGAGGTGCTTGTGCTCCTCGGCCTCGTCCACCATCGAAGAACGCTGCTGAAACCTGACGCCCGCGTGCGCCAGGATGGCTCCCCGCGCAGGGCTCGCGGACGCAAGTATGATCTCTGGGTAGTCGGATTGCATCGCGCGAATTATAACCTTTTTTGAGCCCAAGCTTAAGAGCCATACCAGCTGGGCTAACGGCGGCTTCCTTCGTAAAGAGCAATTATGGCCGCAGCAGTCTCTTCAATGGACCTTCGCGTGACATCGAGAACCTGCCAACCGTTCTGCGAACACAGCCTCTTTGTGAATGTTATCTCGTCCTTGATGGCATCGGTATCAATATAATCATCGAATTTGTCGCTATTCAAAGCAAGCAACCGATTTCGCCTGATCTCGGCAAGCCGTTCCGGGCTTGCAACCAGGCCGACCACGAAAGGCGTCTTGAGTTCTTTCAGGGTGGGCGGCAGCGGAATGTTCGGAACGAGCGGCACGTTCGCGGTCTTGAAACCCCTGTTTGCGAGATAGATGCTTGTCGGTGTCTTGGATGTGCGGCTGGCGCCGACCAACACAATGTCAGCCTTCTCCAGATCCTCGGTGCTCTGGCTGTCGTCGTGGATCAGCGTAAAGTTCATGGCCTCGATCCGGCGGAAATACTCGGCGTCGAGGGTATGCTGGCCTGCGACAACAGCGCGCGCCGGCATTTTCAAATACTCCTCGAATGCCCGGAGGACAGGTTTCAGAACCGCGATGCAAGGCACGTCAAGTTCCACACATCTCGCTTCGAGAAGATCGGCGAGCTCGGGGTTCATGAGCGTGTAAAGCACGATACCCGGCGCCGACTCGATCTGCTGCAAAACCATGGCGAGCTGCTTCGGATTGCGCACGAGCGGATGCATATGCCGGTTGGGTTTCGCGCCGGCAAGCTGCACCAGCGCCGCCTTCGACATCGTCGTCAGGGTCTCGCCCGAGGCATCCGAAACAAGATGGAGATGAAAGTGCTTCGGCTTGGGGATTGGTGTTAATTCTGGGGATGAAACCCCCTCTTTGGCGACTTGGGGTCGCTTGCCTCCGTCGTCCGCCATTGAGTCCTCCACGCCAATTAAAAAAGAGCGCACAGCCTATCGCGCTAGGGAAAAAAAGCTCTAGGTTCGCTCCGGCTCTTTGACCTGCGCTGAGTTTTCACAGCTTGTTCCCCTAGTTATTCATTGCTGAAAGGGGCAAAGCAAGGCTAAACAGCACAGAACGAACCCGATTGTAAGCGCGAGTTTTCAACAGAAGCTCAGCCGTTTGCATTCCAAGGCCGAGCCCGCACCTGGAACCAGGGGATGAACGTGGCAAAACATGAAGTTTGCACGTTGTGCCTCCCCCCAGTAATAACAACAGATCTTAAGTGGAATCTTTTTTGATGAAGACGTCCTCCGAAGCCACCGCCAAGAAAAGCACGCACAAGTTCCTGGAAGCCCTGGCAGGCAAGGCTCATAAGGCTCCTCCGATGTGGCTGATGCGGCAAGCTGGCCGCTATCTCGCCGAATATCGTGAAGTCAGAGCGCAGGCAGGTTCGTTTCTCAACCTTTGCTACAATCCGGCTCTTGCTGCGGAAGTAACCATCCAGCCAATCCATCGCTTCGGATTCGATGCGGCCATCATCTTTTCGGACATCCTCGTCGTGCCGCATGCTCTCGGTCAGCACGTGGAGTTCCGCGAGGGAGAAGGACCGCACCTCGAGCCCATCGAGAGCCTCGCGGATCTTTCCAAGCTTTCGGTTTCCAAGGCGCAGTCAACCTTTGAGATCGTTTACGAAGCGATCCATAAGGCTATCGCCGGTCTCGAAGGCAGGGCGCCGCTGATCGGCTTTTGCGGCGCACCCTGGACCGTCGCAAGCTACATGGTGGAAGGCCAGGGCTCTAAGGACTACAAGGCCGCGAAACTCTTAGCTTACCGCGAACCCAAGACCTTCGGCGCGATCCTCGACCTGCTTGTGGAAGCTTCCGCCGCCTACCTGATCGGCCAGGTGAACGCCGGGGCGCGCGCTTTGCAAATCTTTGACAGCTGGGCAGGCGCTCTTGCCGACAACGATTTCGACGCCTTCGTGATCGAACCTACGGCGAGAATTGTAAAGCAGGTGAAGGCGGCTCATCCCCACGTGCCGATCATCGGCTTCCCTCGCGGCAGCTCGCCCCAATATGACGAGTATGTGGCGAAGACGGGCGTGGATGCGCTCGGCTGCGACACGGCAGCGCCGTTGAAGACGATGGCCAGTATGCAGAGCCATCTGCCCGTCCAGGGCAATCTCGATCCGATATTGCTGCTGGCAGGCGGCGACGCCATGGAGCGCCGGGTGAAGTCGATTTTCGATTTACTTGCGTCGAAGCCCTACGTCTTCAACCTTGGCCACGGCATTCTTCCTGAGACGCCAATCGAGAATGTCGAGCGGCTTATCCGTCTCGTCCGCGCCGAAGCTTAAGGCGCGTAACACAGGCACGGCGCCCTCCATGAATGCTTCATGTGTCATGGGCAATGCCTATTTGTATATAAAGGCCGCGCATTTAATCGCGGCCTTCGCTTGAAGGCGGGTCCTGTTCTCTTTGCCGAGGCTTTGCGCTGTGCTCAGACCGCGGCAGCACGCCTCAGGCGCGGACGACGCCGCAGATCCTGCTTGGAATTGTCATTTTTGTCATTGTTCGGCCATTTTAATCTGAATTCACTGGAAAAGCTTGGTTCCAAGCGTGTTCCCGTCTTTCCGAATGCGGGGAAGGCTGCTATATTCACCTTGTCGTAAATACCCGGCGGTCGCTGCTATCGCGGCACGAGACCTCCCGGTTCTCGAATTTGAGTGAAGAAGCCGCAATCTTCCCCTCCGAGACAAGCGGCCTAGCGACAGTCCTCATTTCATCCGGTCCGCAGAGCTGGTCTGCGCCATTATTTTAGCTTCCGGAAGTCCCTCCCCAACATGCAAGAAATGAAACTTCAAGACCTTAAAGTAAAGTCTCCTACGGAGCTTCTGAGCTTCGCCGAAGAATTTGCGGTCGAAAATGCGAGCGCCCTGCGAAAGCAGGAGTTGATGTTCGCCATTCTGAAGCAGCTCGCCGCACGGGATATTGAAATCACGGGAAACGGCGTGGTGGAGGTGCTTCAGGACGGCTTCGGCTTCCTGCGCTCCCCCGATTCGAACTACCTGCCGGGGCCCGATGACATCTATGTGAGCCCGAGCCAGATTCGTCGATTCGCATTGAGGACAGGCGACACCGTCGAGGGACAAATCCGGGGGCCGAAGGACGGTGAGCGATATTTCGCGCTCTTGAAGGTCAACAAGATCAACTTCGACGACCCGGAGAAGATCCGCCATAAAATCCACTTCGACAACCTGACGCCGCTCTATCCCAATTCCTGGCTGAAGATGGAAACGGAGCGGCCGGATTCGAAGGATTTGAGCCCGCGCGTCATTGACATCGTGGCGCCTCTCGGTAAGGGCCAGCGCGGTCTGATCGTGGCGCCGCCCCGCACCGGCAAGACGGTTCTTCTCCAGAATATCGCGCATTCCATCACCGCCAATCATCCGGAGTGCTATCTGATCGTTCTTCTGATCGATGAGCGGCCGGAAGAGGTGACCGACATGCAGCGCTCCGTGCGCGGTGAAGTCATCAGCTCGACGTTTGACGAGCCAGCCTCCCGTCACGTGCAGGTTGCCGAAATGGTGATCGAGAAGGCGAAGCGGCTCGTGGAGCATAAGCTCGATGTTGTGATCCTGCTGGATTCGATCACGCGCCTCGGTCGAGCCTACAACACGGTGGTGCCGTCATCCGGTAAGGTTCTCACGGGTGGCGTCGACGCCAACGCGTTGCAGCGTCCAAAGCGCTTCTTCGGCGCGGCACGCAATATTGAGGAAGGCGGATCGCTTACCATCATCGCGACCGCGCTCGTCGAAACCGGCAGCCGCATGGACGAAGTCATCTTCGAGGAGTTCAAGGGAACGGGTAACTCCGAGCTTGTTCTCGACCGGAAGGTGGCCGACAAGCGCGTCTTCCCGGCAATGGACATTGCCAAGTCCGGCACCCGCAAGGAAGAGCTTCTTGTCCCGCAGGCTCAGTTGCGCAAAATGTATGTTCTGCGCCGCATCCTCAACCCGATGGGGCCGATGGATGGCATCGAGTTCCTGCTCGACAAGCTCCGCCAGACGAAGACGAACAACGACTTCTTCGACTCGATGAACACCTGAAGCAGGGTTCCCCGGACGCGGCAACCTATCATCGCCGCCGTCATCCGGGCCGAGCGAAGCGCGAGCCGGGACCGAAAAAAGGTAGACTTTTCAACGTGTTACGATCCCGGATAAGGCTTCGCCTTTCCGGGACTTGATTACCCGGATGTTTCCGCCAGCAGAAGAAGCCATGAAAACATTGGCGAATTTTCGCTCCACGTCATGGCCGGGCTTGACCCGGCCATCCAGTCATAACTTGAAATGCCTTGCACTTTACTGGATTGCCGCCTCAGGGGCACTGCTGTCCGGCATGACTTTTGCTTTTTTCACGCGGCCATCCTCGGAAGGTCCGGCCAGAGGTTGAGGAGGGGCTGCTGCTGCGGCTGTTTTGGTGGCGGCATCGCCTTAAGGAGGTCGGCGATCGTTCTTCGTTGCATGAGATTGGCGCGGATGAGTTTAGCGAAGGCGAGCGGACTTTCGACGATTTTGTTCGTCTCATGGGCAAGGCGCAGAAGCATGAAAGCAATCAGCGCAATCGTAATTTGAATGCGCACCGCATTCTCGGACGTTCCGAGGAAGTGCTTGATCTTCAAGGTCTGCTTTATCCAGCGGAAGAACAGCTCGATTTCCCATCTGCGTTTGTACAAGTCTGCGATGTCCTCAGCACTTGCGTTCAGATCGTTGGTGAAGAGACGCAAAATCTTGCCCGTTTCGATCTTCACCTGCACTTCGCGCACAAGATCCGGGAGCGGATTTTGGCGCGCGCCGGCCAGCCGTTTGGGGAGATATCCCGTCCGATCGCTGAGGATGGCGGAGTTCGCTGGGACTGCTCGCTCTTCGGCGGCCTCGAAAGGCGTATTGGTCTTGAGCCGCGTCACGATGCGGCAGCCCGCCCGATGCAAACCCGCCCACCAGCCATAATCGTAATAGCCAAGATCGAAAACATACGTCGCACCTGGCTCAATCGGCATGGCCTTGGCGGCGGTGATATCGTTGACGTTGGCCTTTGTGACCTGAAGATAAAGGGGCTGCGCGGCGTCGGGATCGTAGACGATGTGCGCCTTGGCTCCGCATACGCCCGCCGAAAACGCCGCCCAATCGCGGCTGAAACTCGTGAGGCGCACAGAAGTCGAAGTCGATCAGGCGGAGGCAATCGCCGATTTTGCGCCGGTATCCCCTCTGCAATTGCTTCATCAGCCCCGAAAGCACCCCGCTGAAGATCGGAACCGGACGCGACGCATTGGCCTCCGCCAGCGTCGAGCGCGAAACCGGCCGCGCCCCGAGATGATAAAGCTTGCCGCCATGGCTGCGAAGCCCCGCTTCGATCTCGCGCAGGCTCTGGGCGGCGGCGAATTGTCCATAGAGCATGTCGATCAAATGCGACTTGGCGCTGAGGGCGCGCCGGTCGTCGCCGCCATGCTCGCCCACAAGACGGTCATGGATCCCCCACGGAATATATTTCGTGAGTTCATGAAACACGATAGTCTGATGCGGCACGGCCTTGCTCCTTTTCGCGTCCAGATGCCTCGGAAACAGCTGGAAACGAGTAGAATCAATGCCGTGCGCCCTTTCAAGCATAAACTGTGCCGGACAGCAGTGGGCTTGACCCGGCCATCCAGTAACAACTTGGAATACTTTGTATTTTTTTGGATGGCCGCCTCCAAGGGCGGCCATGACGACAGAATTGGCCGAAGCTTCCGGGTAATCAAGTTCCGGGATACTGAAGCGCAGAGCGTACCGGCCTCTGGGATCCGTTGGCCCAATGCCGTAAGTCTCGGCCACCGCCGCAAGCCGATCCGCGCTCAGTGCCTTCAGCGAGCTCACTCCAGCGGACGCTATGGCGCTCACGCGCTGGCGCAATCTCCTTAGCGAAGTTTGCTTTCTGTTCGTGCGTGCTTGCCCGGCCTTTGGGCGCAGCCAGCCGGTCGGTTTAAACGCAGGTGAAGGGGCGCGAGGGCACGAGATCAAGCGGCTGCTCGCATTAATTTCGATGGCTGGCCTGGGATGCCGTCAACTCTTCCGAAAGGGTGTTCGGAAGCATTCGACTAGACGCAGCAGGTCCGCCTGCCGGGACGTATTTGTCTTCTGAAATATCTTTCTCAAATGGCTCTTGACTGTCGAGAGCGCGATGTTAAGCCGGACGGCAGCCTCGGCTGTCGTTTGCGTCTCGATGAGAGCTTTCAGGATTTGCGTTTCCGCCTTACTAAGCCCATACGCCTCCGCAAGCCCGTCGATGCCATACTGGCTTGCCTCACCGGATTGCATAACGAAAAGCGCGATTGCGGGCTCCGCGCCAGAAACTCCAAGCGGGCGTAGATATGCGATGGCTCCCGAACGCTCCGCCGATGGCTGGGCAAGGCAAACCTCCTGATCGTGAGCTTCCGCGTCTTGCGGGCTCTGGCTCGCGAGTTCCATTGCTCTCTTCAGAGAAGCGGTCACATTGCGATCTTTTCCCTGCAGGCATCCGTCTAAAAGGCGAATGGGCCAACCGGTCTCAAGCATCACTTTGGCCTGGCGATTAGCAAAGAGAATCCGGCCACTTGCTGTAAGGATCAGAATTGCCGCGTTCAGCTGATCGAGCGCGGC
Source organism: uncultured Alphaproteobacteria bacterium (assembly GCA_963829495.1). Taxonomy (GTDB): domain Bacteria; phylum Pseudomonadota; class Alphaproteobacteria; order Rhizobiales; family Rhodomicrobiaceae; genus Rhodomicrobium. The sequence goes on along the minus strand of CAWHIT010000001.1, from coordinate 47,174 downwards.
GCACAAGACTTGAAAAACAGGCTCACACATCAGAGGGCCTCTGTGCACAAGAAGGCCAGCCTGAAGGCCGCCCATTTATCTATTCAAGTAAGCAATCTGGAGAGCGGTGAGAGTGCTGTCGTTGCGAAAGCGCACCTTGTCCTCGCAATATTCGCAAGGATATAGCCAGACAATTAGATGCTAGTATATTATCTTTTGGATTAATTTTGATTGGTTTTGGGCGCGATCCGGCACGCGTTAAAACGATAGCAGTAGGTTATGCGCCGCCTTCGCCGGGTTCCCCAAACGCGCCACCGGATCGCCGCCGCCGTCTTCCCGGAAAGGCGAAGCCTTATCCGGGATCGTAACGGATTGGAGCGCCTACTTTTTTGCGATCCCCGCTCGCGCTTCGCTTGGCCGGGATGACCAAGCGCAGGGCGAGCGGCATCCGTTGGCCAGATCAGCGAAGTTTGCCTAGATGGGCGCGGCCGCGACCTGTACGGTTACGTGTCGCTCTGCCTTGAGTTTTTCTGTGACCTGCCCCGGGTCGGTAAGCGGCGGGGAGCAGCGTGGCCCGATGCAAATGTAGGCGGTTATCTTTCCGTCGACCCTGTTCTTTCCTGCGGCAGGCGAAGACGCCGGAATGCTTTGCCCATCGCCCACCCACTGGACTATAGCGCCGGGCATCGACACTTCGGCCAAGGCCTTGCGCCAGGCGGCAGCGCCCGGCTCTGTCCGATTCCCCGCGATGACGATGTGCTGCGGCGATATTAAAGTCAGGGCGCCGGACAGCAAGCCCGTGTAGGCCAGCGCCATCATCTGAGCCGCGCCCTGGAATGCGTCCAACAGGCTATCCGCACGCTTGAGATAGGCAGCGTCGCCCGTGAATGTATAAAGGTCCGCCAGGTTCTGCAGCATGGTTGCGTTCGGGTTGGGAACCGCATCGTCGCTTGCCGAAAGCGGCCTTATAATGAGGTCGCTGGTGTCGTCGGCGGAGAGGTAATAGCCGGCGCTATCGGCGTCGTAATGCCGGTTCATGACTGCGGTCCAGGCGATCGCGTCGTCGAGATACCGCTTCTCGTTTGTGACCTGGTAAAGCGTCAAGGCCGCGGAGATCATGTTCGCATAGTCGGTTGACGTTGCGGGGCCCTTAAGCTTATCGCCACGATAGGAGTGGTAAAGACGGCCATCCGAGATCATGTTGCTGCAGACGAAGGTGTAGGCGCCTTCGGCGAGCTTGACCCACTCCGGCCTATCAAAAGCATCGCCCGCGCGCGCCAGCGCCCTGATGGCGAGACCGTTCCAGTCGGCGAGCACCTTGTCGTCCCAGCTCGGCTTCTTCCGCTTATTGCGCTCCTTGAGAAGCTTGTGCCGGCATTCGTCCAGGACCTGCTCCTCTTCGCGGCTCATCAGCGCCAGCGCGTTAAGCCGGTTGAGGATGGTTCTGCCTTCCCAGTTCCCCCCCTCGGTGACGTCGTAGACCTGCGCGAAAAGCGCGGCTTCTTCGCCATGGCCGAGAACATTCGTGATTTCCTCCGAGGTCCAGAGGTAAAACCGCCCCTCCTCTCCTTCGGAGTCCGCATCGTAGGAGGAAGCTAAGCCTCCGCCGGGTACGAGCATGGTGCGCGACAGCCATGCGATTGTTTCGTTCACGCGAGAGCACAACCGGTCGGACCGGGTCTCCTTCCAAACCTCGGTCATCAGTTCGATCAGAAGCGCGTTGTCGTACAGCATCTTCTCGAAGTGCGGGACGAGCCAACGCTCATCGACGGAATAGCGGGAGAAGCCGCCGCCGATATGATCGTAGATGCCACCCTGGCAGATATGCAGAAGCGTGTTCTTCACCTCCTCAAGGCAGGTCTTGAGCCCGTAGCGCAGCCCGGCCCGCCAGAGGAAACTGAAGATGCTCGTATTCGGGAATTTGGGCGCGCCGCGAAGGCCGCCGTTGGTCGGATCGATCGCGCCGATGAACTTACTCGCGATGGCGGCAAGCTGCCCCTCGGAGAATTCGGGGGCGGCGCCATAGTTCAGCCGGGGCATGAGCCGCGACTTGAGATAGGCGGTGTTCTGCGCAATCGTCTCTTTTTCATTCGCGTAAACGCGCGCCACGTTCACGAGCACTTCCTTGAAACTTGGCCGGCCGTAACGCGGTCTGTCGGGAAAATAAGTGCCACCGAAGAAGGGCATTCCGTCGGGCGTCAGGAACATTGTCAGGGGCCAGCCGCCCTGCTCGCCAAGCTCCTGCAGGGCCGTCATGTACAGCGTATCGACGTCGGGGCGCTCCTCGCGGTCAACTTTGATGTTCACGAAAAGCTGGTTCATGAGATCGGCCACGTCATGCTTCTCGAAGCTCTCGTGAGCCATCACGTGACACCAATGGCAGGCGGCGTAGCCGACCGACAGCAAGACAGGCTTGTCGAGCCGCTGGGCCTCCTCAAAGGCCTCCTGGCACCAAGGCCACCAATGAACCGGATTATACTTGTGCTGCTGAAGGTAGGGGCTGGTTTCTTCGCCCAGACGATTTAATGCCATTTAGGCCACCTTGTTCACCGCATTGCTCTTTCGGAGTGGCCAGAAGCACGACAACCCGTCAGTATGAATATACGACTTTTTCGCATATCTATCCTGGAATATATCATGCAAGAATTTGCGGCCAGGAAACAGCCGTTATGACTATATACGCCCTTTCCACCGCTCCCGGGCGTGCAGGCATCGCCGTCATTCGTATTTCCGGCCGAGCCGCGAGAAACGCCCTTGACGCGCTGTGCCACGGCCGTTTCCCGGCGCAGCGTGTCGCGAGCTTCCGGCGATTGCGCCATCCCCACACAGGCGAGGTTCTCGATGAGTTTGTCGTGCTCTGGCTTCCAGGCCCGGCAAGCTTCACCGGCGAGGACGTGGCCGAGCTTCACGTTCATGGCGGTCGCGCGGTGGTGGCCGGCGTCCTTGAAGCGCTCGCATCGTTTGGACTAAGGCTCGCCGAGCCTGGTGAATTTACAATGCGAGCCTTCGGCAACGGCAAGATCGACCTGACCGAAGCCGAGGGTCTTGCCGATCTCATCAACGCCGAAACAGCTTATCAGCGGCGGCAAGCGATTGCCCAGCATTGCGGTGCTTTGCGGGGGCACTATGACCATTGGCGCACCACGCTGCTCAGCGCGATGGCTTACGTTGAGGCGAGCCTCGATTTCTCGGACGAGGGCGATGTTGGGCCGAACCCATTCCAGGAGGCTGTGCCAATCGTGGGCGGCCTCGTCGGGGAGTTGGAGCGCGCTTTGGCCGATGGTCACCGTGGCGAGATCGTTCGCGAAGGGATTCAAGTGGCCATCGTCGGGGCGCCGAATGTCGGGAAGTCGAGCTTGCTGAATGCCCTTGCGGGGCGGGAAGCCGCGATCGTCTTTCATGAGCCGGGAACCACGCGCGACATCATCGAAGTTGCGTTGGACCTTGACGGCTTTCCTTTCGTCTTGCGAGACACTGCTGGTCTGCGCGAAACGGAAAGCCCGGTGGAGCTGGAGGGCATCCGCCGCGCACTTACCAGCGCCAGGGATGCGGATGTCGTCCTCCTCATGCATGACGCCACCGCCGCTCGTCCCAGGGGAGATGGACAGGCTGAGAGGCTGAGGTCCAGGACCGGGAAGACGATCGCTGTCGTCAACAAGATCGACCTTTTGCATTCAGACCATTCACACTGCGCCGAAGGAACGCTCCTGATCTCCGCAAAGACAGGCGAGGGCCTCGATGCGCTCAAAACGGCGCTTGTCAGATTTGCGGAGCAGAGCTTCGGCAATACCGAGACCCCACTCATTACGCGTGCCCGGCACCGTCAGGAAATCGAGCGGGCGCGGAGCGCCCTGAACCAGTTTCTTGCCGGCGCGGACACCGATCTTCCCGAGATAGCCGCGGAGCATCTGCGTGAGGCTGCCGACGCATTCGGCCGTCTGACCGGGCGGCTCGATGTTGAAGACGTGCTCGGCCAAATCTTCGGCGAGTTCTGCATCGGAAAGTAGGTTTGTCTGCGCCCCGCTCTGTTTCACATGAAACAGCGAGCCGAGCGGATCAGGTCACCTTCGCGCCGCCCCAATGCAAGAAGAGGCCGATGTCGCCGATATAGCCGTCCGGGAAACCCATCACTTTGGCCATGAGGTGAAAGCCGCGCGGCTTCAGATCCCGCTCGAAACGCAGATAGCACTCGGCCGCCTCGCCGCGCAGAGTTGATGGCCAGTCCGGCTCGGCCACGTTGATCGCCCTGCCGCCATCGCTGCACAGCTCGTGCGGGAACTGCAGGACGAGGATCTCCCGTTCGCCATGTTCTGCCGCGATCCGCGCTTGATTCAGGATGCCGCGCCAATGCTCGTCGGTAAGGTGGTTGTCGATGAGCTCTTTCATCTTTGCTTTGCGCTGTTCCTCCACAGCGTGCCGCTGGTCTTCCTCCTGATGGGCTTTTTTCGACGCGGCGTCATCGACGAGATGACGGAAGTTGGACGCGCTCAGCCCATCCTCATTCGGGGGCGCTTCGGTCTGAACGGGCTTGGTAGGGGTCTCGGCGCTTTTGAACGGGTCGAAACGTAGCGTCCAGCCGAATATGCCTTCTTCCTGAGGGCCCTTGGCCTCCAGGCTGGCAACCACACGAACGAGGTCGGCCCGAGCCACTATGCCAGTTAGGCGGCCTTCCCGGATCACAGGAACGCGCTTGATTTGAAGCGTCGTGAAAAGTTTTCCGATCTCGGCAATATCCGTATCCTCGCTCACTGTCACGACAGGAGCCGACATGATCTCCCGGGCCGTCCGATGGTTGTTGCGGATCGTGGACAAGAACTCCTTGCTCAGCGCTTCACCCTCGGCCAGCAGAGTTAGCCACCACTCTCGGCGCTTCTCCCGGTCGGGAGCATTCGACCGCAAGAGATCGTCTTCTGTCACCATGCCGACGACTGAGCCGGTCTCGTCCACCACGGGCACTCCGCTGATGCGCTTTTCAAGAAGGAGCGCAGCAATCTTGCCTATTGGTGTTTCGGGTTTGACCGTTACGACGGCTTTTGTCATGACGTCGCGCGCTTGCATGTGTGTGCTTCTCCTCAAGGCCGGGTGTATTGGTGAAACAGTCCATAAGGAGCTAAGCTCCGCAGCTGCCTTGTGCTAGGCGGTTGCCGTAAAAAAGTTTGTAACACTGCCTCGTCTTTATGCTGGCTGGTTTCCTTTGTCGCCGCATTCCTGTTCACTAACGCGTCGCCACGATGAGCGTTTCGCCGCGCTGCTCCTATATCGAAGGCATCACCCTTGGATTCGATCCGGCAATTCTTGTGCCGTTGACCTAACGCCAACTTCCATTGTGCGTGCTGCTCGACTATTTTCAGCCGCATCATCCAGAGATTGAAGCATGAGCGCACGGCCTTTCGATGTCATTGTTGTAGGAGGCGGCCACGCCGGTTGCGAGGCAGCTGCGGCCGCGGCCCGCATGGGCGCGCGAACGGCTCTTGTGACGCATAAGTTCGAGACCATCGGCGAGATGTCGTGCAACCCCGCGATCGGGGGCCTTGGCAAGGGGCATCTGGTCCGCGAGATCGACGCGCTCGATGGGCTCATGGGCCGGGTAATCGACCACGCGGGCATCCAGTTCCGGATGCTGAACCGGTCGAAAGGACCAGCCGTCCAGGGTCCTCGCGCGCAGGCGGACCGCAAGCTCTATCGCCAGCACATGCAGATGGCCATCACCTCGCAGCCCGGGCTCGAAGTGATCGCGGAGCCGGTCGAGGACCTGATCGTCGAGGGTGGTGCAGTGGCGGGCGTTGTCACCGCGAGCGGGCGGGAACTTCGTTGCTGGGCGGTGGTCATCACCACCGGCACGTTCCTCAAGGGCGTGATCCACATGGGCGAGACCCGCATCCAGGCGGGCCGCATGGGGGAGGCTCCGGCTATTCGGCTGAGCGATCGCCTCTATGGTCTCGGGCTTCGCATGGGCCGCTTGAAGACGGGAACACCCGCCCGGCTTGATGGCCGCACCATCGATTATTCGACGCTCGGCGCGCAGCCTGGCGACGAACCGCCCGTGCCGTTTTCCTTTCTCAGCGAGCGGATCACGACGCCGCAGATCGCCTGCCACATCACAGCCACCACGCCGGAGACGCACGCGATCATCGCGGCGAACATCCACCGCGCGCCGATGTATTCCGGCCAGATCGAGAGCATAGGGCCGCGCTACTGTCCGTCCATCGAGGACAAGGTCGTCCGCTTCAAGGATCGCGGAAGCCACCAGATCTTTCTCGAGCCGGAGGGCCTGGACGATCACACCGTCTATCCGAACGGCATTTCGACCTCGCTGCCGGAGGATGTTCAGCGCGCCTTCCTGAAGACGATCCCTGGCCTGGAAAATGCCGCCGTGATCCGTCCCGGCTATGCGATCGAGTATGACTACGTCGATCCGCGTGAGCTCGCGCAACGCTGGAGGTGAAGCGGCTGCCTGGGCTTGTTCCTCGCCGGCCAGATCAACGGCACGACGGGCTATGAGGAGGCGGCGGGGCAGGGTCTCGTTGCGGGCGTGAACGCCGCTCTGAAGGCGGACGGAAGGCCCGCTGATTTCACCGTGTCGAGGACTGACGCGTATATTGGCGTGATGATCGATGATCTCGTGACGCGGGGCGTGTCGGAGCCGTACCGCATGTTCACGAGCCGCGCCGAATACCGTCTGCGGCTGCGCGCCGATAATGCGGACGAGCGCTTGACGCCATTGGGCGCCCGCATCGGCTGCGTCGCGAACGAGCGTCTTCAGGCTTTCGCAACGAAGGCGGAAGCGCTTGTGGAAGCGCGGCGTCTTCTTGAAGCCCTGTCGTTGACGCCGGACCAGGCCGCGGGATACGGGATCGCGCTCAATCGCGACGGGCGCCGACGCTCGGCCTTCGATCTCCTGTCTCTCCGGGGCATATCGATAAGCTCGCTCTCAGCGGTCTGGCCCGAGCTGTCGGCACTCCCTTCTGCGATTGCGGAGCGGCTCCAGGTCGATGCGCGATACGCTGTTTATCTCGACCGGCAGGAGGCCAGCATTCTCGCTTTCAAGAAAGACGAGGCCGCCGCGATCCCGGCTGCAATCGACTTCAGCGCGATCGCTGGGCTTTCCAACGAGGTTCGTCAGAAGCTCGAACGTCACCGCCCCGCCACGCTGGCACAGGCCGCCCGCATCGACGGCGTTACCCCGGCCGCGCTGATGCTGCTCCTCGCCCATATCCGCAAAGCGGCCCGCGCCGCTTAGAGTCCCGCCTCTCATGGCCGGGCTTGACCTGGCCATCCAGTAAAAGGAACCCTGGATGGCCGCATCAAGTGCGGCCATGGCGATGTAAGGTGTCCGGTATGCCGTGCGCCTGGGCAGCGTCTGGGGACCGCCCGATCAGGCCTGAGAAAAGAGTAAAAAAAGCGAACACTCTCACGGTTCGTTCCGTTACGTTCAAGCCTCGCAGCGCCGAGTTCGGTTGCGCGAATGATCTTCAAGCTCGCCACCAGCGGCGCCCCTGCAGGCTCAACCTCAGGCCTTGTTCTTGGCCGCAAGCGCCTGGACGGCATTCTTCAGCGCATCGTTAGCTTCACCATCGATGGGTCCGGCATAGACGCCTTCAGACTTCAGAAGCTGCTGCAGCTCTTTGCGGAACGGCAGGCTCCAGGTGCCGAAAGGCGCCTGCCTCAGGGTCAAGCCGTCGCGCTTCCTTATCGCCGAGACGATCAGCTCGGCGGCCTCCCGTGGGTCGCGCTCAATGCTGTCTCCGCGGTCGTACATGTCGGCGAGACTGTTGAGCGAATCCGCCACTCCAAGTTCGGCGGCCTTGCGGAAGAGGCGAATGGCTTCTGCCTTGTTTTGCGCGACGCCTTCGCCCCTCTGGTACAAGTGCGCCAGGTTGTCTGTAGCGGATGCATTGCCGAGCTCGGAGGCTTTGCGGTAAAGACGAGCGGCTTCGGCCTTGTTCTGGGGCACGCTATCCCCTTCATCGTACATGGCGCCAAGACTGTTCGTCGCTGCGGGGTGGCCGAGATCCGCGGCCTTGCGGTAAAGGTCGAGGGCTTTGCCCTTGTCGCGTGCGGTACCCTCGCCACGATAAGTCATCACGGCGACGTTATAGATCGCCTGAACATTGCCGAGATCTGCGGCTTTGCGGAAAAGACGTAGGGCCTCGGCCACGTTTTGCGCAATCACCTCGCCGTTATAATACATTGCGCCCAGGTTGGTCATTGCCTCTGCATTACCGAGATCGGCCGCCTTGCGGTAAAGGCGGAGGGCCTCGGCCTTATCTTGCACAACGCCCGATCCTTCCTCGTACATGTAGCCGAGATTGTTCATGGCGAGCGCGCTGCCGAGGTCGGCGGCTTTACGGTAGAGGCGGGCGGCTTCGGCTTTATCCTGGGCGACGCCATCGCCATGAGAGTACAGGTAGCCGAGATTGTTCATCGCTTCCGTACTGCCGAGATCGGCGGCCTTGCGATAGAGACGTGCGGCCTCGCCTTTATCCTGGGCGACACCTTCACCCTTTTGGTACAGGATGCCGAGACTGTTCGCTGCGACGGCATTACCGAGCTCGGTGGCTTTGCGATAAAGGCGGGCGGCTTCGGCTTTGTCCTGTTTAACGCCCATTCCCTTGTCATACATGTCGCCGAGATTGTTCATCGCGAGCGCGTTGCCGAGATCGGCCGCCTTTTGGTAAAGCCGCACCGCTTCAGCCTTATCCTGGGGAACGCCGCCTTCACCGTTCTCGTACATGACGGCCAGATTGTTCGTCCCTAGCGCGTTACCGAGATCGGCCGCTTTGCGGTAAAGGCGAAGGGCTTCGGCCTTGTCCTGCTTGATACCCAGGCCTCTGTTGTAGAGATAACCAAGACCGGTCATGGCGTCCGGGTCGCCGAGGTCGGCGGCTTTGCGGTAAAACCGTGCGGCTTCCGTTTTGTCTTGGGGTACCCCCTCACCATTATCGTACTTGCGGCCAAGATTATAATTCGCGCGCGAGCTACCCTGGCCAGCCGCCTTTCGATAAAGGCGCAGCGCTTCAGCGGTATCCTGAGCGACGCTTTCGCCATTCTCGTACATGGCGCCAAGATTGTTTATCGCAATGGCGCTGCCGAGATCGGCGGCTTTGCGGTAGAGGCGAACAGCTTCGGCCTTGTCCTGTTGCACACCCTCGCCAATGTCGTAAAGGTAGCCGAGGCTGGTCATGGCGTCCGAGTTCCCGGAGTCAAGCGGCCTTCCGGTAAAGTTGAGCTGCTTGGGCCTTGTCCTGCCCAACGCCGTCTCCGGTCTCGTACTTCTTGCCGAGATTATAGATCGCATTCACATTGCCGAGATCGGCGGCTTGACGGTAGAGGCGGATGGCTTCGGCTGTGTCTTGCTTTACGCCTTGACCCACCGCGTACATCGCGCCGAGATTGTTCATCGCGACGGCATTGCCCAAGTCGGCAGCCTTGCGGTAGTAGCGGACGGCTTCAGCCTTGTCTTGTTTGACGCCCGCGCCGACCTCGTAAAGGTGGCCGAGGTTGTTCACGGCGCGCGCATAACCGAGATCAGCGGCTTTGCGGTAGAGCCGCGCCGCTTCGGACTTGTTTTGCGCAATGCCATCTCCTGTCTCGTACATGTAGGCGAGATTGGTCATCCCGATTGCATTTCCGAGATCGGCAGCCTTACGGTAAAGCTTGATGGCTTCGGCCTTGCTCTGCTCAACGCCATCGCCATTCTCGTAGAGAACTCCGAGGTTGCTGAACGCGGCTGCGTGGCCGCGATCCGCAGCTCTCCTGTAAAGCCGGGCGGCCTCGGCTTTATCCTGCGTGATGCCTTCGCCGTTTTCGTACATCAAGCCGAGATTATAAAGCGCGCTTAAGTCGCCCAGATCGCCAGCCTTTCGGTAAAGCCGGGCGGCTTCGACCTTATCCTGGGCAACGTCTTTGCCCATGTCGTATTTGTAGGCGAGGTTGAAAAGATCGGTGGCCTTCACGGGGTCGGGCGGTCTCGGCGGCGTGAAGAGCGTTAGCGGCGGCGGCGATGGTAGCGGTGACGGGGGGCGCACAACGGCCAGACTGGGCGGCTTGAAGTACATGTTCTCGATGAGGCCGTCCTCGATCCACGGGAATTGCTGGTTCTCGGTGGCCCTCAGCACCCGGGCTCGCACGGCCCGGAACACCTCGGTGGCGAGCATCCCTGGCTTCTGCATTTCCTCGGTCAGCGCTTCGGCATAGACCCCTTCGTCGGAGGCGGTCTTGCCGGGGTCGGTGGCGAACGCGATCAGGATGCCTGGCCGGTGTGCCTCGGGCCGCAGTCCGCGCGCTGCAGAGCGCACGCTGAAGCTCATCGGCACGTTGCGGCAGGCGTCGAACACGACGAAGTTCGCCTTGACCGAGGTTGCCGCGATGGAGTTGATGATCTCGCCGAGCTTGACGCCCTGCAGAGGCAGCTGGGTATCCGAAACGATCGGGGCGCCGACCGGAATGAGGTAGTTCTCGCCGTATTTGCTGTTCGCCGCGCCGTGGCCGGCATAGTAGAAGAAGCCGATAGCCTCCGGACCTGCGCCTTCCAGGCGGCCTATATACTCGGCCACGGCCGCGATCATTGCGGCCTTATCCAGGTCGCGCCGATGAACGACGTTGAAGCCCAGCGTGGTCAGCACGGCGGCCATGCGCTCGCCGTCGCGGTGGGTGTTTTCGAGCGCGCCGATCGAGGCCGGATACTCTTTGTTTGTGATGATGAGAGCGAGCTTCGGCTCGTCGGCTAAAGCGGCAAAAGCGGCGACGGCAATAAAGACCGCGGCACAACAAACAATGCGAAGAATGTTCACGACAAGGCCCCGAAGCTTACCATCCAAAAATACTTAAACGAAAGCTTGTTGGGAAGCAGGAACGTGATTAAGGAATGCTCTTTTTGTTTCACATGAAACGCGGGCGGCGTGCCACGCTTCTGCCTCCCATCGCCATGAGCGAGCTTGGCAAACAGGTGCGCGATCTCTCCCCGCCTACCCGCTGGATTTGCTCCTTGCTGCAAGCGCCTGCACCGCCTTCTTCAACGCGTCGCTGGCCTCGCCGTCGATAGGCCCTACGTAAACGCCCTCGCCTTTCAAAAACTGTTGGAGCTCCTTCCGGAACGGCATGCTCCAGGTACCAAAGGGAGCCTGCTTCGCGGTGAACTCATTCTGGCCCTTTATCGCCAGAACAATCAGCTCAGCCGCCTTTCGGTGATTTTTCTCCACGCCGTCGCCACGGTCATGCATGTTGGCGAGATTGTGCATGGCACGTACGTTACCCAGACTTGCGGCCTTTTGAAATATGCTGGCGGCTTCGGTCTTGTTTACCGGAACGCCATCTCCTCGCACATACATAGTACCGAGATTGCCCATCGCGATCACATTGCCCAGACCGGTGGCCTTGCGGTAGAGGCGAAAGGCTTCCGCCTTGTCCTGCGCGACCCCATCACCCGTCTCATACAGGTAGCCAAGGCTCGTCATGGAGTTGGAATCGCCAAGCTCGGCTGCCTTACGGAAAAGACGTACCGCTTCACCCTTATCCTGCGCCACGCCGTCGCCTTGAGCGAATTTGTGCGCGAGATTGTTCATGGCACGTGCGTTGCCGAGCTCCGCGGCCTTGCGGTAAAGGCGGATGGCTTCACCCTTGTCCTGAATGACGCCTTCGCCCTTCGCGTACATAGCGCCCAGATTGTTCATCGCGCGCGCGTCGCCGAGATCGGCCGCTTTTCGGTAGAGGCTGGCAGCCTCGGTCTTGTCTTGTGCGACGCCATCGCCTCTCTCGTACATGTAGCCGAGATTGGATATCGCGACCGGGTTACCCAGATCGGCTGCCTTCCGGTAAAGTCGAATTGCTTCAGCCTTGTCCTGGCTGACGCCTTCACCCTTCTCGTACATGTAGCCAAGGTTGGCTATCGCGCGGGCGTAACCGAGATCCCCGGCCTTTCGATAAAGGCTGACAGCTTCGGCCTTGTTTTGGGTGACGCCCTCCCCCCTTTGATACAGGTTGCCGAGATTGTTCATCGCGCGAAGGTTGTTCACGGCGACAGCCTTCTTGTAGAGGCTGGCGGCTTCAACTTTGTCTTGCGGGACTCCAGTACCATTGTCGTACAGTACGCCGAGGCTTGTCATTCCTTCGTCATCGCCGAGATCGGCAGCTTTGCGATAAAGGCGGAGAGCTTCGGCTTTGTCCTGTGTAACCCCCCGGCCGAATTCGTACATCCTGCCGAGATTGGCCAAGGCCCTGGGCGCGCCGAGATCGGCCGCTTTGCGGTAAAGTCGTGCTGCCTCGGCAATGTCTTGTGCAACGCCGTCGCCACCCTCGTACATGGAGGCAAGATTGTTGATCGCGAGAGCATCACCGAGATCGGCCGCCTTGCGGTAAAGGCGGATAGCTTCAGCCTTGTCTTGGGTGACGCCCAGGCCACGAGCGTATTTGTAGCCCAGGCTGACCAACTCCCGCGTCTTGGGATCGGAGGGCGCTGGCGGTGCAACGAACGCGGTTTGCGGCTGAGGGGCCGGCTCGGACGGGGCGCCAGGCGGCTTGAAGTACATGTTCTCGATGAGGCCGTCCTCGATCCAAGGGAATTGCTGGTTCTCGGTGGCTCTCAGCACGCGGCCTCGCACAGCCCGGAACACCTCGGTGGCGAGAACGCCCGGCTTTTGCATTTCCTCGGTCAGCGCTTCGGCGTAGACGCCTTCGTCGGAGGCGGTCTTGCCGGGGTCGGTGGCGAACGCGATCAGGATGCCAGGCCGGTGTGCCTCGGGCCGAAGCCCGCGTGCTGCGGAGCGCACGCTGTAACTCATCGGCACGTTGCGGCAGGCGTCGAACACGACGAAGTTCGTCTTGATCGAGGTTGCCGCGATGGAGTTGATGATCTCGCCGAGCTTGACCCCCTGCAAGGGCAACTGCGTATCGGAGAAAATAGGGGCCCCGACCGGGATGAGGTAGTTCTCGCCATATTTGCTGTTCGCGGCGCCATGGCCGGCATAGTAGAAGAAGCCGATGGCCTCCGGGCCTGCCTTCTCCAGGCGCCCGATGTAATCTGCCACAGCCCCGATCATGGCCGACTTATCCAGATCGCGTTGATGAACCACCGTGAAGCCGAGCGCGGTCAGCGCGGCTGCGATGCGCTCCCCGTCGCGGTGGGTGTTTTCGAGCGCGCCGATCGAGGCCGGATAGTCTTTGTTGGTGATGATAAGGGCGAGCTTCGGTCCGTCGGCCAAAGCGGCAAAGGCGGTGGCGACAAGAAAAACCACCACACCGAATATGACTCCAGGCAAGCGCATCATGAAGCCCCGGAAATTACGAAGTAAAAATACTCGAAGGGTGCCTTAGAGGGAAGCGCGAAGGCGGTTGAGGCGGCGCTCTTTCTGTTTCACATGAAACCGCGAAGCGCGCATGCTGCGGCCGAGCAATTTGACGACGTGATCGGATATGAAAATCAAGAACGCGGCAGACTTTGCGCAAGCCTTTTCCGTTTCACATGAAACGGTGGAGAAGCTTGAGCTCTACGAGCGATTGCTCTTGCAGTGGCAAAAGGCCGTCAACCTCGTTGCGCCCACAACTATTCCACAGGTTTGGCAACGGCACTTCGCGGACTCCGCTCAGCTTATCGCTCTGGCGCCGAACGCAAAAATCTGGGTGGACCTCGGTTCCGGGGGAGGATTCCCAGGACTCGCGATTGCTATTATGATCGCGAATCAGAAAGAGTGCTATGTGCATCTCATTGAGAGTAACGCTCGCAAATGCGCGTTCCTCTCGGAGGTCGCGCGGCGGACCGGGGCTCCTGCCCGCGTGCACAACGTGCGCATCGCCGATGCCGCGTCGTCTGGCGCGGTTCCGGTCGCCGATGTGGTGACGGCGAGAGCGCTGGCGCCGCTCGATGCTCTGTTGGAGCTAGCCCTGCCGTTTTTCGGTAATGCGTCTGCCGGGTTGTTTTTGAAAGGCCGCGAGGCTGGAGTAGAAATAGCTGACGCTCGGAAGCACTGGACCTTCGATCTGAAAGTTCACCCCAGCATCAGCGATGCGCAAGGTCAGATCTTAGAGATCAGAAACCCGATGCTCAAACAGGGTGGCGAGCAGTGACTAACATAAACCATGATAAAGGCCTTCGGGTCTTCGCGGTCGCCAATCAGAAGGGCGGCGTGGGCAAAACGACAACAGCAATCAATCTTGGGACGGCGTTGGCGGCTATTGGCGAGCGCGTGTTCGTGATAGACCTCGACCCGCAGGGCAATGCCAGCACCGGCCTGGGCGTCCCCGAGGAGGCGAGGCACGTCTCTACGTATGATGTGCTGGCAGGGGCGGCAGCGCTTGAGCAGGCCATGACGGTTACGGCGGTGCCGGGCTTGTTCGTGGCGCCCGCAACGCGAGACCTGGCTGGCCTTGAGCCGGAAATCTCCTCCGCGCCGAACCGGGCCTATCTTCTTCGCGACGCCGTCGCCTCACTCCGAGCTTCGGAGCGGGACCGCCCGAAGGACGAGCAACTCGGCTACGTGCTCATCGACTGCCCGCCATCGCTCAGCATTCTCACCTTGAATGCGATGGCGGCGGCGGATGCGGTGCTTGTGCCGGTGCAATGCGAGTTCTTCGCCCTTGAAGGGATCACGCAGCTGAAAGAGACGATCGATTTCGTGCGGTCGAGCCTCAATCCGTCGCTGGAAATTCACGGCGTCGTTCTCACCATGCATGACGGGCGGACCAAGCTGGCCGACGAAGTTGCATCCGAGGTTCGCAGCTTCTTCGGCCACAAGGTTTACGAGACCGTCATTCCGCGCAACGTGCGCGTCGCGGAAGCGCCCTCGCACGGCAAGCCGCTGCTCCTCTATGACCACAAGAGCGCGGGCAGCCGCGCCTACATGGATCTCGCCGCGGAGATGATCAATCGCGAGCGCGCGGCGGCGGCGAAGGCCGCGTAGCAGGATGGCTCCGGTTTCGCGGAGCCGCTTGGAAAGCGTTGCTGAGTATGTCTTGGGCAGAAGACATTTGAGCATTTAATCTCTTCGACTGGAGATCGACATGCAGACAAGATCGGGGGCATTAGCGGCAGGGCCATCGCCCGTTCAGAAGAGCCGCCTCGGACGCGGGCTCGCCTCTCTGATCGGCGGCGACAACGTCGCAATCAGTGCCCGCCCTCTCCCCGCAACTGGCGAAAGCCGCTTGGTGCCGATCGATCGCGTGCGCCCGAGCCCGCTGAACCCGCGCAAGAACTTCAACGAAGCCGAGCTCGAGGAGCTTGCCTCTTCGATCCGGGAGAAGGGGCTTGTTCAGCCGCTCGTTGTCAGGCCCGTCGATGCGACTGCAACGACTTATGAAATCGTGGCGGGTGAGCGCCGGTGGCGAGCAGCTCAGAAAGCCTCGATGCATCTCGTTCCCGTCATTGTCCGTTCGCTGTCGGATCAGGAAGCACTCGAACTTGCGATCATCGAGAACGTTCAGCGTTCCGATCTGAACGCCATCGAGGAAGCGGGCGGCTATCGCGACCTTGTCGAGCGGTTCGGCTACACACAGGAAGAGTTGGCGCAGATCATCGGCAAGAGCCGGAGCCATCTTGCCAATACAATGCGGCTTTTGAAGCTTCCGGAAACCGTGCAGACGCTTGTGCGCGACGGCTCGCTAAGCGCGGGCCACGCTCGCGCGTTGATCGGCCGCGAGGATGCGGAAGTCGTAGCGCAGGACATCGTGAAGAAGGGGCTCAACGTCCGCGATGTCGAGGCGATAGTGATGGGCCGCAAACCGGCCGAGCCCAAAACCGTCCCTGCAAAAGCCGCCGCGCCGCAGAAGGATGCGGATACGCGCGCCGCGGAAAAAGAGATGACGGATTCGCTGGGGCTTACGGTGGTCATCCACCCTGGCAGTGGAGAGGCGGGCGAGGTCGTCATCCGCTACAAGACGATGGAGCAGTTCGACGTCGTCCACCAGGCTTTGCTGGCGCAGAAGAAAGTTTAGGGTTCACGTTCTCTCAACTGAAATCTTTATGGTAGCCCCTTTGTCATCCCGGAACTTGATTGCCCGGATGTTTCCGCCAATTCCGTCATGGCCGCCCTTGGAGGCGGCCATCCAGAAAAATACAAGGTATTCCAAGTTATAACTGGATGGCCGGGTCAAGCCCGGCCATGACGGTGGAGCGAAAATTCGCCAATGTTTTCATGGCTTCTTCTGCTAGCGGGAACATGCGGGTAATCAAGTTCCGGAAGGGTAACAAGGACAGCCCCCCGCGACCCAGATATGACCGAAGTGCCAACTTGGGGATGACACCTTGATCAGGCCAGCCGTTCTAGCGTGTGACACGCCCCGCTCTGGCGATCTTGAGAAGAAAGCTTGCTGTCAAATCCTCGGCAAGGGCGGGCTTCAGCCGCGTTTCTCTCAAGACGGCGTTGAGATCCTGAAGCACAGCCGATAGAGCCTGCGCCGTCCATCTGCGGACCTGCGCGGCCAGAGTATCTTGCTGTTTGAAGAACACTGGCGGCCTCAGCTCCTTGATGGCTTGCATCACCGAAGCACCTGCGTCCACCGCTGTTCTCAACGCATACAAACGGAGTAGGACCGACGAGAGCACCACGAAAATCGGGGTCACGTTCTGCTCGACTGCCATGAAACGCTCGAAAGCGAGGATTGCCTTGCGGCCTTCACCATCGAGGGCATGATCGATGATTTCGGCCAGCCCGGCCGTTTGCTGATCGATCAGGCAGTCATCAACGTCAGCGGAGGTTATGCGGTGCGCGTTTCCAGCGTACGTGACCAGCTTTTCAGCTTCGCTCCGCGCCAGGAGCGTCGAGAAATCACAGCGCGCCGCAACAAGCGCGGCCGCATCGGCGTCGATTTCGCATCCCAAAGATGAAACGTGCTGCCGGATTGCGGATATGAGGCTGTCACGGTCTTCGCCATAGCACGGAATGGCGGCAAGATAATCAGCGGCCTCAAAGACTTGGACGACTTTATGGCTCTTCTTGAGGTCAGGCGCTTGTGCGATCAGATAGGCGCCGTCAATTGGCCTCGCGACCGCTTCAAGGACAGCTGCGTGGGCTTTTGCTGGGAGCGAAGTCAGCCAAATAATCTTGGTACCGCCGAACAGCGACCCTGTATTCAATTCGGAGGCAACCCGGTCTGGGATAGCGGCGGCATCGGTGTCGTGAAGACGGACAATTTCCGCGTCCGGGCCGGCTTTCTTCGAGAACAAGCCGGCGAGAGCTTCTGCTCGCGCGGAGATTTGAAGACTGTCCGTGCCGTAAAACAAAAAGCCGCGCACTGAGTTGTGTGGCGAAGACAGAAACTTTTGAGCTGATGCTGCGCTCGGCGCAACCATTCTGTTACCAGTTGTGGCGACTTTGTCCCGGCTTAAACGTCACGAGACAGAAAAGCGGCAACCCTCGTCTTCAAGGTGTCGGCAAGAGAGCGAGCCGCCCGATTCTCCGCGTCAAGGGTTGCCCTCGTGTCGCCATAGATCGATCCGGTGGTTCCAGACCATCCTGTCAGGTCGTAGGCCGCTTCAGATGTGCTGTAGCCCTTGAACACGGTTTCGTTATCCTTGACCCGAACAACCCGGAATTCCGCATCGAGTTGCAGGATTTGGCCGGTCGGAGCGCCTGTATTGGTGACGAGCGTGTTTCTTACGCTTTCGCGGAGCGCAATATCCAAGCGATAGACAGGGGCAGCCGGGTCTCCGCCACCGGTTACGCCAAATATCAGCTCATTGCGCAAACGCTGTCCCACGCGGCTTGGGATTGGAGAGATCACAACCGCTTTCATAACGTCAACGAGACTTCCCACCGCTGGGAGTTGTCGCATACATCGGATGAAAGCCGCAGCCGCTGACGCCAAGGCCCAGCACACTCGCAATCACAACAACCGCTGCTCCTTTGCGGAAGCGGCTGCCGGATTTCGAATGTTCAAGCCACCACATTGACGATCCTTTCGGGGACCACGATCACCTTCTTGATGGGTCGACCATCCACCGCGCGGGTGACGCTTTCAAGGCGAAGAGCCGCTGCTTCCAAGACAGCTCGATCCGCATTGCGAGGAACGACGATCTCATCGCGGCGCTTGCCATTCACCTGTACGGCAATGGTCACGGTATCGTCAATCAGCAAGCTCTGCTCAACCTCCGGCCAAGAACTCGTTTGCCAGCAAGGTGTTGTAGCCCAGCAGCGCCCAGCCTTCTTCCGCGAGGTGCGGCATGAACGGGTTCATCATATGCATGAAGAAAACGAGCGCTTCGCGAACAGCGAAACCGAACGAAGGATCTTCGCGTGCCGCTTTATCTTGCAAGGATGCGGTAAGGGCGTTTGCAAACTCGTACACAGCAGCAATCGCGCGGTTGAACCGTAACCCTTCGACCTCTTCGGCGACGGCGTGCAGCCCTTTGTGTGCAGCCCGGCGCAATGCCTGAGCTGGCGCCGAAAAAGCAACAGGGCTGTTTCCATTCGATGCCGGAATCAGCGGCAGCCCTTCGTTGAGGAGCCGCCAAGCGCGCTGAATGAAGCGCCAGGCTCCTTGCGCGCCTTCATCGGTCCAAAGCACGTCCCGCTCCGGCGGGCTGTCCGAGAGCATGAACCAGCGGGCGGTGTCGGCGCCATAGTGCTCGGTGAAAATGTCCGGGTCGATGGTGTTTTTCTTCGACTTCGACATCTTCTCAACGCCGCCGATTTGGATCGGTTCGCGGTCCCCCTCCAAACGGAAGGCTTTGCGAGCACCATCCACGGTATCGATACGCACATCGGCCGGGGCAAGCCAATGCTGCTTTTCGTCGAAGTAGGTTTCGTGCAGGACCATGCCTTGCGTAAACAGCGCCGCAAACGGTTCGCTCAAGCTGAGATAACCGCAATCCTTCATGGCGCGGGTAAAGAACCTGGCATAGAGCAGATGCAAGATCGCGTGCTCGACCCCGCCGATGTACTGATCGACCGGCAGCCAATAATCGACCGCTGCCTTCTCGACAGGCTCCTGCGCGTGCGGCGAGCAAAAGCGTGCGAAATACCAGGAGCTGTCAACGAAGGTGTCGCAGGTGTCGGTCTCGCGCGTGGCCTTGCCGCCGCAGGATGGACAAGAGACGTGCTTCCAAGTTGGATGCAGGTCGAGAGGATTGCCCGGCTTATCGAACGAGACATCGTGCGGCAGCACCACGGGCAGATCCTTGTCCGGCACCGGAACGACGCCGCACTTCTCGCAGTGGATCATCGGGATTGGGCAACCCCAGTAGCGCTGGCGGGAAACGCCCCAATCGCGCAGACGGAAGGTTGTCTTCTTCTCTGCCATATTGCGTTTGGCGAGACGCTGCGCAACTTCCTCCTTCGCCTCCTCGACCGGCATGCCGTTCAGGAACGATGAGTTTGCCAGCTTACCGGGCCCTGTATAAGCCTCGTTCCCGACTTTGAATTCGGCCGGGTCTGCGTCTTCCGGAATTACGACAGCCTTCACCTTCAGACCATATTTGCGCGCAAAATCCAGGTCGCGCTGGTCGTGCGCCGGACAGCCAAAGATGGCGCCGGTGCCGTATTCCATCAGAATGAAGTTCGCGACAAAGACCGGCAGCTTCGTGGTGGAGCGGAACGGATGTGCCGCGACGATGCCGGTATCGTAGCCCTTCTTCTCCGCGCGGTCGATTTCCTCCTGCGCGGTTCCGATGCGGCGGCACTCCTCGATGAATTCCTGCAGTTTCGGATCGGATTTCGCCAACTCCTGCGCCAGCGGGTGCTCCGGCGAAACGCCGATAAAGCTCGCGCCGAAGATCGTGTCCGGGCGCGTGGTGAACACCTCCACACTCCGGAACCCGTCGGGCAGCTTCTCGCCCGAAAGGTTGAACCGCATCAGGAGGCCCTGGCTTTTGCCGATCCAGTTTCGCTGCATGATCCGGACTTTTTCCGGCCACTTGTCCAGAGAATCCAAACCGTCGAGCAGGTCATCGGCGTAGTGGGTGATCTTGAAGAACCACTGCGCCAGCTCTTTTTGCTCGACGAGCGCACCTGACCGCCAGCCGCGGCCGTCGATCACCTGTTCGTTGGCGAGCACGGTGTGATCGACCGGGTCCCAGTTCACCTTGCTTTTCTTGCGGTAGACGAGGCCAGCTTTATAGAAAGCCTGAAACAGCCGCTGCTCTTGGTGGTAGTATGCGGGATCGCAGGTCGCGAACTCGCGCGACCAATCGAGCGACAGGCCGATGCGCTTCAGCTGCGCGCGCATGACCTCGATGTTTTGGTAGGTCCATTCACGCGGATTGATCTTTTGCTGCATGGCAGCGTTTTCGGCGGGAAGCCCGAATGCGTCCCATCCGAACGGATGCAGAACGCTGAAGCCTTTGGCCCGCTTATAGCGCGCGACTACATCGCCCATCACATAATTGCGCACATGTCCGACATGGATGCGCCCCGATGGATAGGGGAACATTTCAAGCACATAATATTTTGGCTTGTCGCGACCGGCGGACGTGAGAAAAGTCTGTTGCTCCTCCCAAATCCTCTGCCAATGTTTTTCACGCTCCGGTGCGTTGTAGCGTTCTACTGCCATGGTTGAATGTCCTGCGCGCCGAGCGCTGCAAAAAGGTTTGTGTGATATGAAATTGAAAGCCAGCGCCGGTCAAGAGAAGCTCTCGAAATGATGGAAAGTGATCAACCGTTCAGTTCGGGCGCCATTGAAGAGCGCTATCTTTCGATTAAGGAGCGGGTCTGGCGCGCTGCTCAAAGACATGGGCGCGAGCCCGCTTCGGTCAAGTTGGTGGCGGTGACCAAGACATTCGAGGAGGGCGAAATTGTGCCGGTGCTTCGCCAGGGGCATTGTTGCTTCGGCGAGAACCGCGTTCAGGAAGCGATGCGGAAGTGGCCGGGTTTGCGCCAGCAGTTTCCCGCAATCGAACTCCATTTGATTGGTCCGCTTCAGACCAACAAGACGAAAGAAGCCGTCGGTTTATTCGATTGCATCGAAACTCTGGACAGGCCCAAGCTGGCTGCGGCTCTGGCCTCCGAAATCCAGCGGCAGGGGAAAGCGCCCAAGCTGCTTATCCAGGTCAACATCGGTCTTGAGCCGCAGAAAGCCGGCATTGCTCCCGCCGAAACAGCGGCGTTTGCGCGGCGATGCGCGAATGAATTTGGCCTCGATATCAGCGGCCTGATGTGCATACCGCCTTTCGAGGATGATCCCCTGCCTCACTTTGAAAAGCTGGCGGCGCTTCGCGATGAGCTTGGCCTTCGCGAGCTTAGCATGGGGATGAGCGGCGACTTCGAGGAAGCTATCGGCGCGGGGGCGACCATCGTCCGCGTTGGTTCGGCTATTTTCGGCAGCCGGTAAAAGCGTTTCGATAGGCGTTTGGCAAGTGTGCTTCCGGCCCTTTGCCTGGAGAGTAGAGCGCGCTTCTTCCGCGCCCCAACTCAGCATCAGGGGCTGCCATATCGGCAGCCCTTCGATGGGTATCCTCAGAGCGGGGTCTTAGCCGATCCGTCTCTGCCACCAGCCCTTGCGGGGCGGGGCGGTCCTGACCGGCTTGGGCTTCGGCTCGGGCGCCGGAGGCGCTGATACGACCGCTATTTCCGCAGGCGGCACTTCACCTTGCACGGGTGGGGTCTCCACCTGTTGGGGTTGATCCGGAGGTTCTTCCGCCTTAGCAGCAGGAGGATTTTCCGGGGTCACGGGCTCTTGCTCCGCCACGGATTCTGCCTGGACCACGGCTTCAGCCGGCGCTGGACTTTGTGCGATTTCCGGCAGGACCGCCGGTTCGGGCTCCGGCGGAGTTGGCCTGGGGTTAATCGGCCCAAGCGCCAGATTCTTTGGAAAGTCATGATTGAAATCAATCACGGGTTGCTCTCCAAGGCCTGGTATATGGGCTGGCTGCTGCGAGCGCGTGAACTCCAACGGGCCGCCTGTTTCGTCCCTGTGACGGCGGCCTCCCCGTCTGCCTCTTCGCCGGTTGCGACGGAACGGACCTTCACTCTCGCCATCCACGGCGTTTTCATGCTCGGGCGCACCCGACGCCACCTGCTGTGGCTGTGCAACTGGCGGAGCTTGGACTGGCGGCACTTCCACCTCGTCTTCGTCGTCGACCTCTTCCTCGTCACTGGCTGCTTCAGTTGAGGGAGCACCGCTTCCATTCTGCAGGGCGGGCTCGAAAGGTTGATCTCCACGGCCGCGCTTGCGCCTGCGGCGGCGGCGTGACGGGCGTTTGTCGTCGCCGTCGCCTTCGCCTGCGTCTTCCTCTTCTTCTGCGGCAGGAAGCGAGCCTGCTTCCATGTGCACCGCCTTCGTCTCGATCAAAGCAGGCGGAACGGCCTCCGCGCCACGCTCCAGGGAGAAGTGGGCACCATGCGCTTTCTCATCGGGTTGGATGACAATTGTCACGCCGTAGCGCTTTTCGATATCCCGGAGATAGGCGCGCTTGTGATTGAGGATGTAAAGAGAAGCTTCGCTTGACGCGGTTACCGTGAGGTTGGCCGGTCCCTGCGTGCGGAGATGGTCTTCGATTGAGCGAAGGATCATCAACGCCACAGACTCGCTCGAGCGGATATGGCCCACTCCCTGGCAGACCGGGCAGGGCATGGTGGATACTTCCACGACGCCTTGGCGCAGCCGCTGTCGCGACATCTCCAGAAGGCCGAAATGGCTGATATGGCCGACCTGGATCCGCGCCCGGTCGTGGCGCAGGCATTCCTTGAGCTTGCGCTCGACGGCGCGGTTGTTGCGCCGCTCGTCCATATCGATGTAGTCGATGACGATCAGCCCGGCGAGGTCGCGCAGGCGTACCTGGCGCGCCACTTCCTCGGAGGCTTCGAGGTTGGTTTTCAGCGCCGTATCTTCGATGGAATATTCGCGGGTCGCCCTGCCGGAGTTCACGTCGATGGCGACAAGCGCTTCCGTTTGGTTGACAACGATGTAGCCGCCAGATCGCAAGGTAACGACAGGGCTGAACATCTGGTTCAGCTGCCGCTCAACCTCATACTTGATGAAAAGCGGTTCCGGATCCTTGTAAAGCTGCACGTTCTTCGCGTGGCTCGGCATGAGCATGCGCATGAACTCTTTGGCATCGCGGTGCGATTCTTCGCCGGCGACAAGGATCTCGTCGATGTCCTTGTTATAGAGGTCGCGGATGGAACGCTTGATGAGATCGCCTTCCTCGTAAACGAGGCAAGGCGCGGTCGACTTCAACGTAAGATCGCGGACATTTTCCCAAAGCCGCAGCAGATATTCGAAGTCGCGCTTGATTTCCGCCTTTGTCCGCGAAGCACCGGCCGTCCGGATGATGAGGCCCATGCCCTCCGGAACTTCGAGCTCCTGGGCGATTTCCTTCAGGCGCTTGCGGTCGGCCGGAACGGTGATTTTGCGGGAAATGCCGCCGCCGCTCGCCGTGTTCGGCATCAGGACCGTATAACGGCCCGCAAGCGACAGATACGTGGTCAACGCCGCGCCCTTGCTGCCGCGCTCCTCCTTGACCACTTGGATCAGAACGATCTGATTGCGTTTGATAACTTCTTGAATCTTGTAGTGCCGCCAGCGCCTCTTGTGCCGCTGGGGCAGTTCTTCCAGAGCATCCTCGGAGCCGACAACCTCCACCGGAGCCGGGCTTGGCGCCTCGGGAACTGAGATCAGGCCCCCTTCGTCTGAAGCCGCTCCGTTCTCCCAAGCGCCGTGTTCTTCGTCTGCAGCGGCGGCGTGGTCCGCCTTCTGCTCGACCGTGGTATTTCCATTCTCCTCTGGCGCGGCTTCCGCCCCTTTATACTCTTCTTCGTGAGCTTCGGGCGTCTCTTCAACGTCGTCAGGGTGCGCCGGGATCTCATCGCGCGCTTCTTCAGCGCGAGCTATAGCAGCCGTAAATTCTTCATAGATCGTTGGTGGAAGAGCGGCTTCGAGAGCCATGGGAGCGCCCCGGCCTGCGGGCTCGTCCTCGTGTTCCGCGGCTTCTTCCTGCTTCGGCTCCGGTGAAGCCACCTCTTCAGGTTTCGCTTGCTCAACAACCGTTGCGGCTTCCGTGGCTTGAGCTGGCCTGCCCTCGCTGACGCTCGCTACTTGCACGACGGGGGGCTGTTCCTCGCCAGTCGAAGGGGCGCTGCTTACAGTGGGCTCAGCAGGTAAGGGGGCAGCCTCCGTGGCGACCTTTTCCTCTTTTTCCGGTTCCTGCCGTTCCGGTTCCCTAGAGCTTCCGTTGTCATGATGATCGTGGAAACGGCTCTGACGGTCTGCCGCTTCCTCTTTCATGAGGGCTTCGCGGACGGCGACGGGAATCTGGTAATAATCCGGGTGAATTTCCGCAAAAGCTAGAAATCCATGACGGTTCCCGCCGTAATTGACGAACGCAGCCTGAAGCGAAGGCTCAATTCTCGCAACCTTGGCGAGATAAATATTTCCTCTGAGTTGTTTCCTTGATGCCGATTCGTAATCAAATTCTTCTACGCGGCTACCGCGCGTCACCACCACCCTGGTTTCTTCCGGGTGGGTGGCGTCGATTAACATTTTGTTTCCCATGATAAATTCTTCCTGGCGCACCAGTGTCAAAGTAAGGTCTCGCGATCATGGCGACATGATCGAACGGACCGACTTGCTGGTCGCACTGTTGGTTGATCGCGCATCCGCCGCCTCCGGCCAGCATGACACTGGTCGCACCCTCTTTTTTAGCGAGGGAACGGGGGCTCATCAGGCTTTCGAGGCCGCGTCTGACCTTATCCGAAGAAAGCGAGCTTGAGCGCGAAGTTGACATCTCTTGGTCTCGGCTCGCCGACGGCCCAATCCATGCGGATATGAGGCGGCGCTACCACGATCCGGGGGTTATTTTTGTCCAGGACTCAACATCCTGGCTATTTTGTTCTGACGACCGCGTGTTCTGTCCGATCTAAGATCGTGAGTTTGTTGCGATTGTCAAATTCTTCGCCCGCTGATCCTTATAACCGGCCCAGGCCGAGCTTGCAGCCAGCTTAATCCGATCAGGGTTGACAGGTCTCTAATACGTCGTGTTTGGCCCCGCCGCAAGCAAGACATAAGCGTCCAGCGGTGAAAGATGAAAACTGCTTGTGCATCTATCTCCCGGAGCTGGCTGTAGACGCGCCTGCCTTGGGTGCTATAAGCGCAGGGCTGAAACTGGGCCGAAGGGCGTCGAATGATAGGGAACCGAGTAAATACCGGGCCCCGCAAGGGAGCTATTTATCTACTTTTCTTCCTTATCGCGTTGGGGTCAGGCTCGGCGGCGCATCCTGATCAAATTTTGTTGAGCGCCCATATTGGTGGCGACATCGAGCGGACGAGGTTTGTTGCGTTCCTTTCGAAAAAGGTCGAGTACCGCATATTTTCGATCGCCGATCCCTATAGAATCGTTGTCGATTTGCCTGAGGTGGAAATCCAGGCTCCCGCCGAGAAGGGGCGCGGGCTGATATTGTCCTCGCGCTCGGGACTGCTTTCGGCTGGAAAATCTCGCGTTGTCATCGACCTCGTCGAGCCGGCGCTCATCGAGAAATCGGAGATCCTTCCTCCTGAAAACGAACTTCCTGCGCGGCTCGTCATCGACTTGGCGAGATCCTCGCACAAGGCTTTCCTGGCGGCCGCCAAAATTCCACCGCCGGTGCAGAAGATCGAGCCGAGCCAAAGCTCTGCTGTCACGAAAAATCTAGAGGATAAGCGGCCGCTCATCGTTGTCGACCCCGGCCACGGAGGGGTTGACGCCGGCGCTCACGGACGGCTCACGAATACGCCCGAAAAAGACATCACGTTCGAATTCTGCAAAGTGCTGAAGGCGAAGCTTGAAGCGATTGGGCGCTATCGCGTGATCATCACGCGAGACGAGGATGTGTTCATCCCTTTGGACGAGCGCGCCCAGATGGCGTCGGGACCCAAGGCTGATCTCTTGCTTTCCATCCACGCGGACACTCTCGATGCCAAGCGCCTGGGCGTTAAGAGCCTGCAGGAAGTTCGTGGCGGAACGATTTACACCTTGTCGGAGGAAGCCTCGGATGAGCAGGCCAATGCTCTGGCTCAAGCAGAAAACAAGGCTGATGTTGAAGCAGGCGTTGCGAGCGAGGCTCAAGCCCCCGCTGTTTCCGAAGAGATCAATAACATCCTGAATGAACTCGAGAATCGGAGCAAGAAAAACAGGTCGCTCGCGCTTGCAAACTATCTCATTGGGCATATGAAGGGCAAAATGAAGTTCAACAGCAGGCCACACCGTTCGGCAAACCTTCGGGTATTGAAGGCGACCGGTGTACCAGGGGTGTTGATCGAGCTTGGCTACTTGAGCAATGATGAGGACGAAAAGCTGCTGACGTCCAGCGAGTGGCGGGCAACGACGGCGGCTCTCCTGGCTGAAGCGGTGCATGCATTCATGTCTGAACGCCAATCTCAAGTACCACTGTAGGCGGCAACAATTATTTACTTCGAAGCAGGCCAGAATTAACTGACGGTTGTTCAGGATATGATCTTGTGGTTAGCCAATGGCAAAGCAGCCACTATATGCGTCACAATTTGGCTATGCGATTATGTTCGTGATGCGCCGGAGTCCTCCGGTCGCTTAATTTGGTCCGATCGCGGAACCGGCCGAATAACCAAGCGTGGAACTGATGCAAAGCAATAGACCTGTGAAGCCGCCAGTTAAGAAGAGGAAGCACCGCAAAAGCTTGTTTCTGAGTTTTCTTGGCTTCGCGTTCACTGCTGGTGTTTTCGTATTCCTTGCTGCATCGGCTGGTGTTGCTTACTTCCTTTGGATTATTTCAAAAGACCTGCCCGACTACGATAAGCTTGCGACTTACAAGCCCCCCGTCATTACTCGGGTCCACGCAGGCGATGGCAGACTGATCGCGGAGTTTGCCAAAGAGCGGCGTATTTATGTTCCAGTTCAGACCATGCCGAAAATGGTCATCAACGCATTTCTCGCCGCTGAGGATCAAAATTTTTACGAGCATAACGGCCTCGATTTTCGCGGCATCCTTCGCGCCATCTACAACAATGCGACAAAGAAAAAGAAGGAAGGCGCCTCAACAATCACCCAGCAGGTTGCAAAGAACTTCCTTCTGACGAGCGAGCAATCCTATTTGCGCAAGGCGAAGGAGGCGATCCTCGCGGTCAGGATCGAGCGCGCCTATACGAAGGAGCGCATACTCGATCTTTATCTTAACCAGATTTATCTCGGCGCTGGGTCTTATGGCGTCGCCGCTGCCGGCTTGCGTTACTTTGGCAAGGAGCTTCATGAGCTGCAGATCCATGAAGCCGCTTATCTGGCCTCGCTGCCGAAAGAGCCTTCAAAATTGCAGCTTACGACGGCGCGCGGCAAGAATTTCTCGGAGGCCCTGAATTGTCGCAACGCCACGATCGACAATATGGCGCGCTTCAAATTCATCAGCGCGGAGGAAGCCGAGAACGCGAAGAAGATGCCGCTCCAAATGACGAGCCGGCAGATTGGCCCATCCACTTTCGCCGCAGAATATTTCGCGGAGGAAGTCCGGCGATCGCTTATCGATCTTTACGGGCAGGAGGACAACGACAACAACTCGAGCTATTACGCGGGCGGCTATTCCGTTCGCTCAACGCTCGATCCAAACCTCCAGCTGATGGCGCGCGCCGCGCTGCGCGCAGGCCTTGTTGCTTTTGACAGGAAGCATGGCGGCTGGCGAGGTCCGGTTTCCAAGATCGACGTCGCTGGCGGCGAGTGGGGCGCAAAACTATCCGAGGTGCCCGCGCTCTCCGATGTCGAGCCTTGGAGGCTCGGGGTTGTTTTGCAGTCTGCTAAAGACAAGGCTGTGGTCGGTCTTCAGCCCATCCGTTATCCCAACGGGACGATTGAGGATGAGAGAAAAACAGTCGAAGTGGCTCAGGACGGAGCCAAATGGGCCGTCGACAGTGTGGCGCGAAGAGGCAGGATCAGGGGCGCGCCGGGCGTCAGCGACGTCCTGACTGTTGGCGACATTGTCTACGTTTCGCCGCTGACCGAACTTGACAAGGAGAACAGTCCCCCGCCGAAGCCGGTCAAAGGCGAGACGAACCCCGCTGCACCAAGATGGCAATTGATGCAGATACCGCAAATCGGCGGCGCGACCGTTGTCATGGACCCTCACACGGGGCGGATTTTGGCGCTGGTCGGCGGGTTCAGCTTTGCAGAGAGCCAGTTTGACAGGGCCGTCCAGGCAAGGCGGCAGCCGGGCTCCTCGTTCAAGCCGATCGTTTATGCAGCTGCCCTCGACAACGGATATACGCCGGCCAGTATTGTTAATGACGCCGTCATCGAGGTCGATCAGGGAAATGGCCAGGGGGTCTGGAAGCCGGATAACTATGACAAGCAGGTGCATGGGGCGCAGCCTTTGCGCGTGGGCATTGAGAAATCCCGCAACCTGATGACCGTCCGGCTTGCGCAGGATATCGGCATGCCGATCGTCAGCGAATATGCCCGCCGCTTCGGCGTCTACGACGACCTGCCGCCGCTGCTCTCGATGGCGCTTGGCGCAGGAGAAACTACGCTTGTCAGATTGACGACGGCATATTGCATGTTCGTCAATGGAGGCAAGAAGATCAACTATACCTTCATCGACCGGATCCAGGACCGCCTTGGCCAGACCATCTGGCGTCACGATCAGCGCCCATGCAGCGGCTGCACAGCGGCGGCATGGCGAGGGCAGGACGAGCCTGAACTTCAGGACGATCGCAGGCAGATCATCGATCCGATGACCGCGTATCAAATCACGTCCATGCTGGAAGGCGTTGCCATTCGAGGCACCGGCGCGATGATCTGGAAGCGCGTCGGCAAGCCTCTCGGGGGCAAGACCGGGACAACGAACGAAGAGAAGGATGCCTGGTTCATAGGGTTCTCTCCCGATCTGGCCATGGGTGTCTTTATCGGCTACGACAACCCGCAACCGATGGGGCACGGCGAGACGGGCGGCGAACTTGCGGCACCGATTTTCGCGGACTTCTTCAAGATGGTGCTAAAGGACAAGCCTGCCGTGCCGTTCCGCACGCCTCCGGACCTACGGCAGGTGCGGATCAACAAAAGGTCGGGTCAGCGCACCGATCCAAACGATCCCGACGCGATTACCGAATATTTCAAACCGGGCACGGAACCCTCCGAAGGGTACGCAACGGCGGCGGACTATTCGCCGCAGGATCGCCCCCGCGGCTATAGCTCATGGGGCACGCCGAGCCAAGGCCCGTGGGGCTCACCGCCGCCACCACCGCCTTCGGGGGGAGGCGGGGGCTATCCGCAGCCTTACGGGCACGAACCGCGCGCCGGAGGCTTGTACTAGCGCCGCACCGCATCATGTTTACGCCGCCGATTAAAAAGTCTACGCATCTCTATTGATGAGCTGACCGGAGAGCAACGCTGCTCCGGCTTTTGACGACAGACGGAATTCGATATGCGCCCTGAGACACTCGCCATCGTCGACGAAATCAAGCAATCCCTCTCGCTTCTGCGGAGGTATCTTTGACTGGGACAAAGCCACAGCTCGTCTCGCAAGCCTGAATGCGATCGTCGAAGACCCAACCCTTTGGGACAATCCGCAGCGCGCTCAGAAACTACTTCGTGAGCGGCAGCACTTGGACACGGCGCTGACGGCGTACTCGCAGCTCGACGCGCGTCTTAACGACGCCACCGGCCTGATCGAACTCGGCGAAGAAGAGCATGACGAAGAGGTCGTGCGCGATGCGGAGGCATCGCTTGCCACTCTTCGAACCGAAGTTCAGAAGCGGGAGGTTGAAGCGCTGCTTTCGGGCGAAGCCGATGGCAACGACACCTTCCTCGAAGTCCATGCCGGAGCGGGCGGTACCGAAAGCCAGGATTGGACGGAGATGCTTTTGCGCATGTATATGCGCTGGGCCGATGAGCACCGCTACAAGGTTGAGCTGATCGAAAGCAACGCCGGCGAAGAAGCGGGGCTGAAGTCCGCGACGATCCAGGTCAAGGGGCCGAACGCTTATGGCTGGCTGAAGACCGAATCCGGCGTGCATCGCCTCGTGCGCATTTCGCCCTACGACTCCAATGCGCGCCGCCACACGAGCTTCGCCTCTGTCTGGGTCTATCCCGTTGTCGATGATACTATCGATATCGCCGTGAATGAAAGCGACTGCCGCATCGACACATTCCGGGCGAGTGGCGCCGGCGGACAACACGTCAATACCACCGACAGCGCTGTCCGTATCACGCATACTCCGACCGGGATCGTCGTCCAATGCCAGAACGAGCGTTCGCAGCATAAGAACCGCGCGACGGCCTGGACGATGTTGAAAGCGCGTCTTTACGAAATGGAGCTCAAAAAGCGCGAGGAAGCCGCTCAAGCTGCCGCCGCGTCAAAGACCGATATCGGCTGGGGGCATCAGATCCGGTCCTACGTGCTTCAGCCCTATCAGATGGTGAAGGACTTGCGCACCGGCGTCGTGAGCACAAATCCACCTGCGGTGCTGGACGGAGACTTGACGCAGTTTATCGAGGCCGCGCTCGCTCAGCGTGTCCACGGAGGCGGCCCGGCGAGTGTCGCCGACCTGGATTAGAACGCATCCGTCACCCCGGAAAGCGCTTGCGCTTATCCGGGGTCTTAACGAGCGATCTCGATACGATTCAATCGCCGTTCCGGGATAACGAGGCTGGGATTTCCAACTCTCGCAGCGCATCGGCCATTTCCCCAATAATCGCACGAGCCGCTGCGGAAGGATCGTCCGCGCGGACAATCGGCCGCCCAACCACGATGTAGTCCGCGCCCGCCCGCAGCGCATCACCGGGCGTTGCGGTGCGCGCTTGATCGTCGCCAGCGACCGCGTGCTCAGATTTGGGCCGGATGCCAGGGCACACAACAGCGAGTTTCCCGCCAAAGTTCGCTTTAAGGTCGCGCGCCTCCCACGCTGAGGATACGACGCCGTAGAAACCGGCATCGGCCGCGAACCCGGCGCGACGAAGCACAAGATCGCGCGAAGAGAGCGTGATCCCCTGCTTGTGGAGATCCTCGGGCTTCGCGTTCGTCAGAAGCGTAATCCCGAGCAGCTTCAAGGAAGAGCCCGCCCGCCCGCGTACAGCAGCTTCAAGGGTCTGCCTGTCCTGAGCATGCACGGTCAGAAAGGCCGCTCCCAGGTCAGCGACCCGGGCGGTGGCCCTTTCGACGGTATTCGCGATATCGAAAAGCTTCGCGTCCACGAAGACGGAGGTGCCGGAAGAAGCGAGCTTCCGAACCAAATCCACCCCGCCCGCCAAAAGAAGTTCCAGCCCGATCTTGCAGACGGCGTCAGGAATTGCGAGCCGCTGCCAGAAGTCGTAAGCCTGGGCTGCGTCCGGCATGTCGAGCGCAACGATAAGCTTGCGTTCGGCATCCGTTTCGAATGGAGCGATTTGCTGCATGGAAATGAGATAGCAGGAAACGCAGGCGGTCAAAAGGCCTACGCACGTTGCTCGATACGCGTAGCTAACTCAGAGCGGCGTAGATATTCTGGGGCCTCACTATGGAGCTGTCCTTGAAGGCGACGATTGCAAACTCATAAGGCATGTAGCTCTGATCGATAGTCAGGCGGCGAGACAGGTTGTCTCTGACGAATTGGTACATGGCCTCCACATTCGCGTGGTGGGCTTTGGGCAGCATGTAATCGACGTGATCTGTCATAAAATCCACCGACAGCGAGACCCGGCAGAGTTGAAAAAGGTGTGCGAGAGCATCCTTTACGGTCGTGAGGTAAGCTTGGGCGCTTTCCCCGCCGACGATATTGAAAGCGCCGCTGATGACGACGTGATCCACGGGCTCGGTTATGTCCTTGTGTGATCCGATCAGCTTCACCTGCGCATCCGGATACTTCTTGCGCACCTGATCTACGAACTCAGGGACAATGTCCGCGCCGCGATAACTATACTCGCCGAACCGCTCGTCGAGGTAGGCTTTCAGATGCGCGAGACCACATCCATAATCCAGCACGGAAAACCCATCCCGTTTGATATGGGAGGTCAGCGCATCATAGCGCAAATGCTGGCGGCCTTTGGGCACGAGCACCGCAGCCGGAGAGTTGCCATGTTCAGCGAAGGCCCGCTGATATTCTTGCAGGATCGGAACATTCTCCGGAGATGGTGAATCCAAGGTCTTCCTCTCAGCCGGATACTCCACAGTTCCGCTATGAGATGCTGCAGTCATCGTCTTGGAGCGTTACATTCATGGCTTTCAGCCAAACTTGCGGACAACGGCGTGCTGTTAAGCTCAGCGGAAGCTTTTCAACAGCGGAAGCTCGGGCACGACCAAGTTTTCGCGATAACCATCAACGCGGCGGATCAATCCGCCTTCTGCCAAGCGTCACTCCCACTCGATCGTTCCGGGCGGTTTCGAGGTCACGTCGTAGACGACGCGGTTGACGCCCTTGACCTCGTTCACGATGCGCGTCGCGATGTGGCCGAGGAGATCCAGGGGAAAGCGGTAGAAATCCGCCGTCATGCCATCGACCGAGGTGACGGCGCGCAGCGCGAGCACATGATCGTAGGTGCGCGCGTCGCCCATCACGCCCACCGTCTGCACGGGAAGCAGCACCGCGAAGGCCTGCCAGATTTCGTCGTAGATTCCGGCAGTTCTCAGCTCTTCCAGATAAATCGCGTCGGCCTTGCGGAGCACCCGCAGCTTCTCGTCAGTGATCGCGCCGGGGATGCGGATGGCGAGCCCCGGCCCCGGGAACGGGTGCCGCTTCAGGAACGCATCCGGCAGCCCGAGCTCGCGGCCAAGCGCGCGAACCTCGTCCTTGAACAGTTCGCGCAGGGGCTCGACAAGCTTCAGCTTCATCCGCTCCGGCAGGCCGCCGACATTGTGATGCGACTTGATCGTAACGGACGGGCCGCCGTGCGGCGCTACGCTTTCGATAACGTCCGGATAAAGCGTGCCTTGCGCAAGGAATTCGGCGCCTCCGACTTGATGCGCTGCTTCGTCGAAGATCTCGATGAATAAGCGGCCGATCGTCTTGCGCTTCTGCTCCGGGTCCGAAACGCCGGCCAGCGCGGAAAGGAAGCGCGGCGCGGCCTTCACATGGACGAGCGGGATATTGTACGCGCCGCGAAACAGGCTTTCGACTTCCTCAGCTTCGGCTTCGCGCAACAGGCCGTGATCGACGAAGATGCAGGTGAGCGCGTCGCCGATGGCTTCGTGCAGCAGGACGGCGGTGACAGCAGAATCCACTCCCCCTGAAAGACCGCAAATCACTTTCGCACGGCCCACCTGTTCGCGGACGCGGGCGATTTCGGCATCGCGAAAGGCCGCCATCGTCCAGGAGTTGTCGCAGCCCGCGATCTTATGCACGAAGTTTCGCAGCATGAGCGCGCCGCTTGGTGTGTGGACGACTTCAGGATGAAATTGCACGCCATAGAGCCGGCGCCGCTCGTCCGCGATGGCGGCATAGGGTGCATTTCGCGTTGTCGCGATCGAGGCAAAGCCTTCGGGTAGCGCGGCAACCCGGTCGCCGTGGCTCATCCAGACAGGGGCCTTTTCCCCGACCCCGGCCACGCCCTCGAAGAGCGGCGACGCAGCTTTGATGTCGATCAGCGCGGACCCGTATTCGCGCTCGCTCGACGGCTCGACCTTGCCGCCAAGGCGCGCGACCATGCCCTGCTGCCCGTAGCAGATGCCGAGAACGGGCACGCTCGCCTCGAAAATCGCATCCGGCACCTGCGGAGCGCCCGGATCGAAAACGCTTGCCGGACCGCCGGAAAGGATGATCGCCTTCGGCTTCAGCTCAGCGATGGCTTTCTCCGCGGCGCTGAAGGGCACGATCTCGGAGTAAACGTTGGCCTCGCGCACGCGCCTTGCGATGAGTTGCGTGAACTGCCCGCCAAAATCAACAATGAGAACGACATCAGTTATGGGGAGACCGTGCAAGGGGCACTCCTCTCTCGCTGGCCATAAAAGAATGGGTCCGCCGATAGCGAACCCATTGCCTAAGATAGACTGATTTTTCGGTGCGTCCAGCGCGGGACCCTCTTCCGCGCTCAACTCTTAGTCGCAGCTTTCGACGTGGCCGGCCGCGTGCTTTTTGATCTGTTCGCAAGCGAAATTCCTGGCCTGCTCCGGCAGCCTCTTGTTGATTTCAGTCCAGTACGGAGCGTCGCCAGCCGCGCTGAAAGCGCCGTAGAACCAGTAGCCGGTTACGGCCAGGCAGGCGAGGATGATCAGATAGAAGATTGCCTTGATGAAACCCATAGCGGAACTCGCTTTTCTTGATGGTTGGTCTTTGAACGGGTGGGTTGCCGGATGAGCATCCCCAGGCACCTTTAGATCCAGGCTGTAACAGCTTCTTAACCGGATCTTAGATGCAGCAAAGCAGAAAGTTTGTTTATTTTGGGGCAAAACAGGGTTCGGCAATGCTCCTCAGAGCGTTATGCGCCATTTTTCATTAGGAGTGCAATGTAAAAGCCGTCCGTACCATGACGAGCGGGCGTCAAAAGAAGCCCCAGCTTATTGTGATTTGAGCCGCTAATTAAGGGACGGGAGAGGTTTGTTGTAGCCCGTTGCGCCGCATCAATTACGGAAAAACTGGGATTGCGGTCCAAAAAGGCTTTGATTTGCTTGTCGTTTTCGTCGGGCAACAGCGAGCAGGTGACGTAAGCGAGCGTCCCGTTCGGCTTCAGAAGCGGCGCCGCCCGCATCAAAAGCTCGCCTTGGGTTGCCGTGCGCTCCGCGAGTTGAGCGCTCGTCAGCCGCCACTTGGCATCGGGCCGCCGCCGCCAGACCCCCGTTCCGCTGCAAGGCGCGTCGATAAGCACGAGGTCCATGCGATCTTCCAGCGCGGCGAGCGCGTTCTCCTCGCCGGGCTGCAGGGTCTGCACGTTTCGCGCACCGGCGCGCTTCAACCGCTCGAAGATTGGGCGAAACCTTACCGCATCGGAGTCGTAGGCGTAAATCTGCCCCGTGTTTTGCATCTGGGCAGCCATCGCGAGCGTCTTTCCGCCGGCGCCTGCACAGATATCAGCGATTTGCATGCGCGGGCCGGCGCCCGCCAGAAGCGCTGCTATCTGGCTTCCTTCGTCCTGAACCTCAAACCAGCCGCGGCCATGAGCCGGGTCCGCCTCCACATTTGGGCTGCGCGCCCCGCCTTCGCGCGGCGGCAAGCGCACGCCGACCGGCGAGTACGGCGTCGGGGCGGCGTCATGGCGGTCGAAAGCCTTGAGAACCTTGTCCCGCGTCGCCTTCAGAGTGTTGATGCGCAAGTCCACGGGCGCGCGCGTGGCTAAAGCCTGCCCTTCGGCAATCGCGCTATCTCCGAAAACCTCCGAGAAGGATGGATGCAGCCATTCGGGGTAATCGCCTTGCACCCAAGGCGGAGCATCCGACAAATCGCTGTTCGCGAGGCCGCTCTCCTCTTCGGGCGTGAGCGGAGCGGGACAAAATCCCTCGCCGCTGCAAAAGCCGGCGATGTCCTGAACGGAAACGTCCCAATCGCTGCGTAGCGCGGCAAGCGCAACGGCTCTTGGCGCATCCGAGCGCATCAAATAAGACAGCGATTGCTTGCGCCGCAGGCTATCGAAGACGAGATTACCGATCCAGCCGCGGTCTCCCGAGCCCGCGAAGCGGTGCGCCCTGCCCCAATCGGCGAGAGCGACCGAAGCAGCGCGTCCGCGCTCCACGATCTCGGTCAGGACCTCGATTGCTGCCTGTAACCTTCCGCCGGGCTGCATGCTTTACGCGTTGCCGATAGGATAGTTCGGCGCCTCGCGTGTGACCGTAACATCATGCGTGTGGCTTTCGCGCAGGCCCGCAACCGTAATTTTTACAAACTCCGCTTTCTCATGCAATTCGGGAATTGATCGCGAGCCTGTATAGCCCATGGCAGCGCGCAAGCCGCCCACAAGCTGGTGCAGCACGGCTGACACCGGCCCCTTGTAGGGAACCTGGCCTTCGATGCCCTCGGGAACGAGCTTAAGCGCGTCGGCAACTTCGCTCTGGAAGTAACGGTCGGCCGATCCACGCGCCATCGCGGCGAGCGAGCCCATGCCGCGATAGGATTTGTAGGAGCGCCCTTGATAAAGATAAACCTCACCGGGGCTTTCGTCCGTGCCCGCGAGGAGCGAGCCGACCATCACACAACCCGCGCCGCTCGCCAGCGCCTTGGCAATGTCGCCCGAATATTTGATACCGCCATCGGCAATGACCGGCACGCCATGCCGGGCGGCGGCTTCCGCAGCCTCCATCACGGCGGTGAGTTGAGGAACGCCAACGCCCGCGACGACACGTGTCGTGCAGATGGATCCTGGGCCAATCCCGATTTTAACGGCATCGGCCCCCGCATCGATGAGGGCCAACGTGCCCTCTGCCGTTGCGACGTTGCCGGCGATGACCTGGACCACATTGGACGCGCGCTTGATGCGCCGCACGGCGTCGAGAACGCGCTGCGAGTGGCCGTGCGCGGTATCGACCACGATCAGGTCCGCGCCCGCGTCCATGATACACTCGCTGCGCAGGTAGCCATCTTCGCCCACCGAGGTTGCCGCCGCGACGCGAAGCCGCCCCTGCTCATCCTTGCAGGCGAAGGGATGCTGCTCAGCCTTCTCGATATCCTTCACGGTTATCAGGCCGATACATTGATAATCGTCATCCACGACCACCAGCTTCTCGATGCGATGCGAGTGGAGCAGCCGCTTGGCGTCATCCCGCCCGATATTGTCCTTCACCGTGATGAGATTGCTCTTGGTCATCAGCTCATGAACCGGCTGCGCGGGGTTCGTGGCGAAGCGCACGTCGCGGTTTGTGAGAATGCCGACGAGCTTCCCCTGGCCATTGCCGTTGGCCCCCTCGACAACCGGGATGCCTGAGATCCGAAAACTTTTCATCAGGTTCAGCGCGTCTTTCAAGGTCGCGTGGGGCGAGATGGTGACGGGGTTCACCACCATGCCGGACTCGAACTTCTTGACCTGCCGGATGTGCTGGGCCTGTTCCTCGGGTTTCAGATTGCGATGAATGACGCCGATGCCGCCTGCCTGAGCCATGGCGATCGCGAGCGACCCTTCCGTAACCGTATCCATCGCCGCCGAGATGATCGGAATGTAGAGCTTGATGCTTCTTGTGAGGTTGGTCGTCACGTCGACTTCAGACGGCAACACGTCGGACAGGGCTGGCTGCAACAACACATCGTCGAAGGTAAGCCCCGTCTTCTGCCGGATAATGGCCATCTCATACCCTTTGCGCGTTCGGCGGCGTCAATCTGTCTGGAATTCTTGCTGGGGTTTAACACCCTCGTGTCGATCTGTAAAATGTGGGTGACGAATCGCTCTGTCCAGTCACGGCCACGTAAAGCGCGCGGTTCTAGAACGCAGCGCTTACACTACCGTTCGGCGCTCATTCTATCAGCTTTGCGCTTTCACCCATTGCCAAAAGCGCCATCCAGAGATTGGCCTCAGTCCAAAGAAGCGGCACATGGTCATTGGGCACATAACGGCCGTGCTCCATGGTATAGGCTTCCGGGCAACGAAGCTCGCCTTGCGGGCAATCGGGGCCGGTTATCTGGCCCAGCGACCTGTTCAGGTGGTAGACCTGCTGCTCGAGATCGGCCGGTTCTCTGGTTTGAAAATAGCGGCGGCCGGCGATGATGGAAACGATAGGATCGAAGATGCACCACTGGGCCTCCTCGCCCTCCCGGGCAAGCGCATCCCGCTGGCTCTGATCCTTGCTCACATCAGCCGTTCTTTCTTGAGGCGGAAGCTTGTCCTTATAGTCCGCTGTCCAATAGGAATCACCCAAATAGCGGCGGATTCCATACTCGCCTTGCAAATGCGCAGTCACGTCATGGACGATCTGCGCGGCCATCGCGTCGTCTACCACCGCGAGAGGATAGAGCAAGAACAGGAGGGCGGCATCGTAGCGGCGAGCTTTCGGTCCGGCAAACTCTGAAGGCAGGATTGCTGCCAGGGCGACCTCGCCCGCGGTCATCAATTCGCCAATGAAGCTAGCGCCGATAATACGGCTGCCCGACCGGCGCCCCATATCCGGTTTCGCGGTGAAAAGCTCACGCAACTGCCGCAATCCCGCGACCACGGCGCCGATGCTGGAGGCTTCAACCTTGCGCTCTTCCTCCCAGTGCCCGCTGTCTTCATCCTGCCAATAGCGAATGCGTTCGAAATACAAGGCAAAAAGCGCCAGTAACTCGCCGTCCGGCTCCAGCAGGCCGAGGCGCGCGAAGCGGCAGTAAATCCACAAAAAATAGCCAAGGGCGTCATTCTGAGCATGAGCCCACGGTTCGCTGTTTTCGGCCAGGTTGAGACCGTCGAAGCGCACATGCGGACGGTTCATAACGATGTTTGGATCAGTAACCCCACTGACTATGTCTTTGAACCGCTGGCGGTATTTGCCAAAGAACTTGGAAAGCGCCGTGACAACGGCTACGGCACTATCGAGCCTGCCTGCTTTCTCATGAGCTAGAGCGATGTAGACATTGTCGCGAACCCAAACATTGCCATATCCACTTTGGGCCGCGGCGGCGGGATCGAGTTCCGCGGCAGGAAAAAGCCCGGTAGGCAATGGCGCGAAGTGAAGCGTCCCGTGGGCGTGGAGAAAGGCCAGGATATCGCGCACATCTTCAGGGCTGTACCTGGCCTTGAGCCGCCTGCGTATTTCCTGATGGTGGACGATGAGCGTGTCGCCGTTCAATGAGTTCGAACTCCTATTGCCCTAGCTCCAGGGTCTGCCCGGTAGCACCATTTCCTAACGCTGCAGTCGCTTAAATTTATTCTCCTCTTCAAGGATTGATTTGCGATATTCTTCGAAATGTCCATTAAATATCCGTGTTAAGATAATAGCAGCAAGTCCCGATGCGATGAACAGTATCCCTGACGAGTGATGCTTGAATATTTCTGGAAATGCTGTATCCTTTAACAAATTTAACCATATATCGTGCGCGCTATCGAAGAAACAGAAGCCGATTAGAATGGTTATGACGGATGCTGCATACGTGAAGCCGGATATGGCATACTCTTCTAGAGAAAAGACATTCCTTCTTCCGCAAGCCTCTGCGAATTGTTCGTATTTGTATTCCTCGCCATCAGCGATGGTTCTTTTGAAAGCTCCGATCACAAGAATGCGCAGGCTGTTGTGTTTGCACAAAAGGTCCACAAACAGGCAGACCAAGGGGATCAAGACGAGAATTAGATAGGCATTTTGAATGTCGGAATCGGAGTTCCCTGTCAGCCCCAAACCGGTCGCTGCCAAAATCGAGACAATCAATAACTTCCACTTTATGAAATCGGCTCTCAGCTTGAACGATTCAATAATCTCTTGCCGCAAATTTGACATTCAATTTCCTGCATTTATTCGGGCCGATGATGCTTTCGGGAATCTGCCGAATTTTAGGAAACTTTCGTTAAGAAAATTCATCGCCGTGCCGACTTTAAGCCCGCTATCAAATATCCCTATTTTTGCTTAGGGTCTCGCGAACGCGAAAGGACAAGGATCAGTATAATGGAGCTGCGCAGACTAACCAACGAGTTGGCCGTGGCAGGGCAAATCGGCCCGGCCGACATGCCGGCGCTGGCTGCCGAGGGCGTTCGCGCCATCATCTGCAATCGGCCGGATGGCGAAGGGCCGGGGCAACCCACATTTGCGGAGATGGAGAAAGCCGCGACGGCGAACGGGATCAAAATCGCCTATCAACCAGTGGTGGCGACTTCCATCAGCGATAATGATGCAGCAACTTTTGGTAAGCTGCTCGACGAGCTTCCCAAACCCGTGCTCGTTTATTGCCGCAGTGGTATGCGCTCGACGGCGCTTTGGGCGTTGAGCCAAGCTGGGCAGCAGCCTGTCGAGGACATCGTAACGGCCGCGGCCAAGGCTGGCTACGACATCAGACCTTTCTTGCCGCGGCTTGAGCGGTAACCGGGCGATGAGCGTGGATAGGGAAGGGAGCGGCGCTCCGGATTTCGATGGGGGGTTTCGCGCGAAGCTGGCTGACCTCATTCTCTGGCGGCGGGATATACGGAAGTTTCGTACCGATCCGCTACCGACGGGAAGTATCGACCGTCTTCTGCGCCTCGCCTGCCTGGCGCCCTCCGTCGGCTTGAGCGAGCCCTGGCGGTTCGTGCTCGTCGCCGATCCTGTGAGACGCCAGCTTATTCGCGAGAATTTCCAAGCCGCGAACGCGGAGGCCCTCGCCTCCTATAGTGGCGATCGGGCTGGACGCTACGCAGCCCTGAAGCTGGAAGGGCTGAGCGAAGCGCCCGTTCATCTTGCGGCGTTCGCCGAGCCCGATCCTGACCAAGGCGCGAAGGTTGGGCGGCGCACGATGCCGGAGACGGTGGCTTATTCCGTCGTGACGGCCATTCACACGCTGTGGCTGGCGGCCCGGGCGGAAGGAATTGGCGTGGGGTGGGTCTCCATTCTCGATTCGGCGACGATCGCGCGTGATCTGGATGTGCCGTTGCATTGGCAATTCATCGGTTATTTCTGCATCGGCTTTCCGATGGACGCGGCGGCAGATACTCCAGAGTTGGAGCGGGCGAACTGGGAAAAACGGGCCGACCCGGCTTCCTTCGTCTTCCGCCGTTGAGAGCGGTCTTCAGGATTGGCGACACACAGAAGGCGCCTGCCGCCCCCAGCCAGTGCTCGGGCGCGACCGCAAAATCCGGGTTCAGTCAGAGGCAAAGCCAATACGAGGCTTACCGGTGAGCGTTCATTGAGCACGAGAAAAACTAAATCGTGAGTACCTATCAATGTGACGCGCCCGCCATTTTTTGTTATGAGGTTTCCCGACTGCTCTTGCTCGTCAAAGCGAAGCTGAGGGATAAAAAATCTCATGACCGAAGGAACGGTGCTTATTATCGGCGCGGGCGGCGTCGGGAGCGTGACGGCGCATAAATGCGCGATGAACCCGGACGTTTTCAAGAAAATCCATTTGGCGAGCCGCTCCATCGGAAAGCCGGACGCTATCAAGAAATCGGTCAAGGAGCGCACCGGCGTCGATGTCGCCACGCACGTCGTGGATGCCGATGAGACGGGACAGGTCATCAGTCTCATCGAGAAAATCGAACCGGAGGTCGTCGTTAACCTTGCCCTTCCCTACCAGGACCTCACCATCATGGAGGCGTGCCTTGCGGCGAAGGTGCCCTACATCGATACGGCTAATTATGAGCCCAGGGACAAGGCGCACTTCGAGTACAAGCAGCAGTGGGCGTTCCAGGACAGGTACGAGAAGGCCGGCATCATGGCTGTCCTCGGCGCGGGCTTCGACCCTGGCGTGACCAATGCCTATTGCGCCTATGCGCTGAAGAAATACTTCGACAAAATCCGCTTCGTCGACATTGTGGACGCGAACGCCGGCTCGCATGAAAAAGCCTTTGCGACCAACTTCAATCCCGAAATCAATATCCGCGAAGTCACGCAGGTCGTGCGTCATTTCGAGCACGGAAAGTGGGTGGAAACTCCGGCTATTCTCGACAAGGACGCCGTGCATTTCACCTTCGATTACCCGGTCGCCGGGCC
Source organism: uncultured Alphaproteobacteria bacterium (assembly GCA_963829495.1). Classification (GTDB taxonomy): domain Bacteria; phylum Pseudomonadota; class Alphaproteobacteria; order Rhizobiales; family Rhodomicrobiaceae; genus Rhodomicrobium. Next base: position 5,865 of record CAWHIT010000001.1, on the reverse strand, counting down.
TCGCGAGAGTTACCTGCTCTACCATGAGGAGATGGAGTCGCTGGCGAAGAACCTCCCAGGGCTGGAGCGCATGCGCTTCTGGATGACGTTCTCGGAGAATTACCTGACGCACCTGCGCGTCATTCGCAATATCGGCCTCGATAACATCGAGCCGATCGACTTCAAGGGCCAGAAGATCATCCCGATGGAGTTCCTGAAGGCGCTTCTGCCCGACCCGTCATCTCTCGCGACCAACTACAGCGGCAAGACCGTCATCGGCTGCATCGTCACCGGCGTGAAAGACGGCAAGGAAAGCACGAAGTTCATCTTCAATGTTTGCGACCATGCGGAGACGTTTAAGGAAGTCGGCTCGCAGGCGATTTCCTATACTGCGGGCGTGCCGCCCATGGTTGCGGCGATGATGGTGATGCAGGGGAAATGGAAGGGCAAAGGCGTTTACAATGTCGAACAGCTCGATCCTGAACCCTTCCTCGCTGGGGTCTCGGCGAACGGCTTGCCGTTCCAAGTGATCGACTACAAGCCCTTGCCGACGACGATCTAAGCGGGTTTTAAAGGCTGCGCCAACGTATCGGCGCTGTCGTCCCGGCCAAGCGAAGCGCAAGCCGGGATCGCAAAAAATAAGGCGCTTCAACTCGTTACCGATCCCCGGCTTCGCCTTTCCGGGAAAACAATCCGTTGGCCAAATAAGCGGAATTTTACTTAGCGCATGGAAAAGCGGCCCAAGTCTTCCCTTGACCCCAAAAAGGTGAATGCCGCCTCGTTCGTGATCGAGGAAGACATTCTTCGCCATAATCTTGGCGTCCTGAAGCACGTCAAAGATAGGACGGGCTGCAAGATGTTCCAGGCGCTTAAGACCTGGTCCACCTGGCCGCTGTTCCCTATCACGAAGGAATACTTGGACGGCACGGAGGTGAGCTCATTGAACGAGGCCCGCCTCGGCTATGACGCGTTCAATCATGACGTGCATATGTTTGCGCCAGCATATAGCGAGAGCGAATTCCCCGAGATCCTCAAGTACTGCAGCACGATCATCTTCAATACTTTCGCGCAGTGGGAGAAGTTCAAGCCGCAGGTAGACGCCTACGCCAAGAAAACCGGCAAGACAATCGAGTGCGGCCTGCGCATCAATCCGGAATTTATCGGAAAAGATGAGCACGGCGGATTATGGTCGCCGTGCGCTCCCGGATCGCGGCTTGGCATCAGGATCAGCGAGTTCAAGAAGGCGCTAGCCGAAAACCCACATGCGCTCGATGGCATCAGCGGGCTCCACTTCCACATCTTTTTCGACAAAGTCTTCGAGGACTTGAAAGAGGCGATCGAGTTCGTCGAGGCAAACTTCGGCGAATATTTTTCGCTGATGAAGTGGATCAACTTCGGCGGCGGACAAAAGATCACCGATGACGATTACGATGTTGAGGGCCTGATCGGACTCGTCAACAGCTTCCAGAAAAAGCACGGCGTCACCGTTCACATGGAGCCGGGCGCAGCCATTGTAAAAAATGCGGGCGTGCTGGTGGCGAACGTGCTGGACATCGTCGAGCGCGACGACGTGGACTTCAAGATCGCGATCCTGGACATGTCGTTCAATGCGCACATGCCGGATTTCCTGTTAAGCCCGGACCTCGACATGCCGGTGACGGGCGCGGAAATTGTTCGCGACGCGGCGGAGCTTAAAAAGCATCAGCACGTCTATCGCCTTGCGGGCGGCACGTGCGTTTCAGGCGACCAACTCGCGCAGTGGCATGCGTTTAAGCAGCCCTTAAAGCCGGGCGACAAGGTCGTCATGGAAGACGCCATCCAATACAACCTCGTGCAGTGCACGATGTTTAACGGTGTCCAGCATCCGGGGATTTTGCTCTGGACGAACGGCGAGCTGAAAGCGATCCGCGAATTCACCTACCAGGACTATCGCGCCCGGATGGGCTGATGCACGCGTTACATCTTCCCATTCCTCTTCCGCGACAACGGCGATATACTGAGTGGCTGCGCCGAAGGTGCGGACGTACACTCGAAGTCAGGAAGAAGGATGAGTCAGCGGCACAATTACCTGGCGGAGGGCTTTCGGAACGTCGATGGCCAGACCGATATCCAGAAGTTCAAAGGCTGTTTAGCCTTCATCGACTCCCTTCCAAGCTTCAGGAAATACAAGGAAGAAACCGGGCATCTTCTGAGACCTGGCGAAGGGCGGGCCTTCGTCGATGTCGGCTGCGGTCTCGGCTTCGACGTTGAAAGGCTCGCAAAGAAAACGTTCGCGAAGATCATTGGACTGGATGCAAGCTATGAGTTTCTAAAAGAAGCTCGGAATAGAGCGCAAAAACTCGGCATCAAAAATGCGGATTATATCGTCGGCGATGCCCTTCAGACCTGCTTCGCGGATGGGCAGCTTGATGGAGCCCGCGTGGATCGCGCCTTGCAGCATCTGGAGCATCCCGAGCTGGTGATAAGGGAGATGGCGAGGATTGTTGGCAAGGGGGGAAGAGTTGTTTGCGCCGAGCCTGATTGGGGAAGTTTTTTCATCGATGACGATGACGCTGACTGTTTCGAAGAGGTGTACCATCAGTGGACGAAGAGCATCAAAAACCCATATATTGGCCGTGAACTCCCGCGTCTGATGAAATCCGCCGGATTGATAGACATCAAGACAAGTGGATACTTGCTGACAACTTACGGGCTGCACGAAGTCGATATGGTCTTCGACCTGAGAAAAACATCCGAGATCCTTTCTGAAAAAACTCAAAGCGAAGATTTTCGCAACTGGTACCAGAAGTTGATGTTACGGGATGCGCAATTGCCGGTGTTTGCCGCTGTCACGATTGTTATAGCGAGCGGCGTGAAGGCATAAATCAAGCACGGGCCGGACAGCATTCTGCGGATCGGGAATGAGGCAACACAACTTCTAATTGAATAGCTCTAGTCTCCGAAATTGCGGAAAGTGGATAAAAGCTGCTTTCATTGAGCCTTCATAGTCAAGCTCTAACTTGCGTTCCGACTTCCCCCGTATCCGCCGGTATTGGGTGTTGTCTGGTGGACCAGGTAATCACCCCCAGCGTCGCCTGGTCCGCCATTACATGCCTTGGTTTTTCCACTTTGCGGGAACCAGGCAGATAGCCAATTGTTAATAACCGTGCTGGGTTCAACTCAGCGTTGAGATGAGACGTTTTAGGACACCGTGCGATGGGTGCGATAGCCTCTCGCGAGGCGCGAAGGCGGGTATCTGAGTGTGCTTCGAGTCCGAGGATCGGGCCCGGCATATATGGGGCTTTCGGATTGCTCGCCGCCTACATCGTGGTTTTGACGTTTGGATTGCTCGAAAATCCTTCTATTGAGAAGTTCGAAGCGACGATGAACGTCGTCGCAATTGCCGGGTTTGTAATTCCCTTTGCGGCCTTTTGGAGCTTCGACCGCCAGCATCTGGCGTTGAATTCGGAGAACGAGCAACTTCGCCAGGATTTGGGGCAGAACGCCGTCGCCACTTCACGAGACCGGCGGGTCATGTCGAACGCCGGCTCGCGATGGGGTCCCCCGAGCGTTGTTGGCTTTCCGGAGGAGTGAAGAACGGCAGCCGGCATCGCCCTATGACGGCGACGGTGGGCAGAACTCCAAAGGTGAAGTTAAGCAGAGCTTGCCGGACGCTCCAACGGATCGCCGCCGCCGTCATCCCGGAACTTGATTACCCGGATGTGTCCGCTAGCAGAAGAAGCCATGAAAACATTGGCGAATTTTCGCTCCACTGTCATGGCCGGGCTTGACCCGGCAATCCAGCATAACTTGAAAAGCCTTGCGTTTTTCTGGATGGCCGCCTCGAAGGGCGGCCATGACGACGGAATTGGCGGAAACATCCGGGTAATCAAGTCCCGGAAAGGCGAAGCCTTATCCGGGATCGTAACAAATTGAATTGCCGGTCCTTTTGCGATCCCGGCTCGCGCTCCGCTTGGCCGGGATGACGAAGTGCGAAGCGAGCCGCATCCGTTGGCCAGATGAGCGAAGTTTGCTTAAGCTTCTGGAAAGCAGACGCGTATGGGGGTATGGTCCCGCGTCCTTACCCGACCCCACTTGCTTTTCAGAGAGGATATGCTTGTCGATAGCCGAGGAACGGTCTTTCACCCACATGCTGGAGCGGGTGAAGCCTGGCAAACTCGTCGCAGGGGCGCTCATCGCTGCCTTGCTCGCGTCTGCCTCAATAGCGATCCTCTTCTGCTGCTATCGCGCATCCCTGCCGCTCGAGATCGATCCGAACGAGGCCTGGAATGCGTGGCAGAGCAAGTCTATCGGACATCTTTATCCAAAAGCAGACGCGCTCACGATCAATAATTATCCCCCACTCTATTTTTATCTGCTGCATGGCGCTTCGTTACTCGGCAAAGAAGAGATTTACACTGGCCGCGTCATATCTATCCTTGCGTCGCTGGCCTTGTCGTTTCTTGTGTACCGCACAATCGTCATCCTGGGAGCCGCCCGCCTGGCAGCGGGCATCGGGGCACTCTGGTTCCTTGCCACTCTAGCCGGAGCCTACACCGGCTATTTCGGCATGAACGATCCGCATCTTCTCGGCCTCGCGGTGATGTGCACCGGCTTTACGTGGTTCATAGCCAGAGCGAAAAACGGGCGGCCGGCAGAACCAGCCGTCCTGGTGATGGTCCTGGCGGGCTTCATCAAGCACAGCCTCATTGCCATACCGGCATCGGCCTTGCTGTGGCTGGCATTCGACAGGCCGCGTCAGGCCGCCCGAGCCGCAGCTTTCGGGGTGGCGGCCTGCGCCGCCGGATTACTTATTTGCCGTGTATCCTATGGCGCCGAGTTCTTTGAACAGCTCATGATGCCGAGAGCGGTGGGATGGAAAAATTTGTATTTCGCGCTGAGTTTCGCGACACCGCTTCTTGGGGCGGCGGCGATCTGCATCGTCTGGATTGTCTATGAACGTCGGAGCCGGCTTGCGCAGAAAATGGCAGTCTTGCTTCTCATCACCTTCATCAGCGGCTTTGTGCAGTCTTTGGGTGACGGGCTCGATGTCAATGCCTATTTCGAATTTCTCTTTGCGCTCGCAATCGGCGTGGGGATGGCGTTCGACAAACTCCGGGGCTGGCCTGCCAGCGCGTGGGGAACGGCCCGCATCAGGCTAGCCTTTACGGCGCTCCTTCTGGCTGCGCTCGCCTTCTCCTCTCAAACCGAACCTTACAAATTCGCACTCAGCCATGACTTTCGGCGGGACGTTGCAGAGAATGTCGAAGCGGTCGGAGCCGAAACCAAACGCTTGAGGAAAATCCAAGGCAGTGTCTCCTGCTCTGTGATGCTGGTTTGTTATTGGGCTGGGAAGCCGTTTGCTTGGGACGACTTCGCGATGCATGAGCGGGTCGCAACCGGCCGCTGGACCGAAGCCGAGCTGAAGCGGCAGGCGCGGCTGCATCACATCCGGTTCGAGAAAATCGACGATAGAACGGTGTGGTGACTTTGTCGCCCTTAGCGCAGCGTGCGCAAAATCGGAACCGGTTGCGACGCAATTTTTCTTATCGGCTGGAACTACGGGGCGGCAATCATGGCGACGACCGCGAGTCGGGATGCGCTAGGAAGCCTTCAGCAAATCGGCCGTCGCCATCGTGGACGACGCTCGCCACGCCCGCTTTCGTAAACATTTCGTTCACGGCGGCGAGCCTTCATACTTATGTGGTTAACAGAAGCGCGCCGGAATTATTTCCCACCGTGTGTTGGTAAAGAAACTTCTTTATGCGGCGCGAAACGGTGGAATGCCGCGCCTACGACCGGACAAAGGGCGGCTACCATAAGCCACTGAAATCTGCTATATTTTTTATTGTTAACAAAGTTACCCATTAAATAGAATCTAATGCCGGAATTTTTCCATTTACTGGG